>NZ_JBXAQH010000003.1:270138-661127 GCF_058807035.1 Brevundimonas sp. GW821-FHT12E07
AGGGGGCGGTAAGCGCATCCATCTTGCATATCAGCGATTCCCAAATCTGGATACGGGTTTGTCAAAGACATAATGTCCAAAATACTAGACTCAATGTCTGCTCCATGAGACATCACTCCCCGCCGCCGCAGCGCGCGGTCGAGGAGGCCTCATGTCGTTTCGTGAAAAGCATCTGTGGGTCAGCATCGTCTCCAGCGTGGCGGTGTGGGGCTGGTATTTCTGGTTCGTGGCCCGGCATCTGACGGCCGGCTGGCGGACCGACGATCATTTCACCGCGACGCTCAGCATAGCTTTCCTCGGCTGTCTGATCCTGGTGGTGCTGATCGAGGCGGTTCTGACCTTCATCGCCACGGCGATCACGCCGAAGGCCGAGCGCAGGATGAAGGACGAGCGGGAGATCCACGCCGCCCTCAAGGCCAGCCACATCGCCCTGATGGCCCTGATCGGCCTGATCTTCTGCGTCTCGGCCGCCGCCTGGCTGGCCGGGGTGGTGGACGACAATATGGTGGGCGGCCGCGCGGTCTTCTCGGTCAACGGCAATCTGATGGTGGCGCTCGCCAACGTCCTTCTGGCCTGCCTCGTCCTGACCGAACTGGTGCGGGCCGGGGTGACGCTGATGCTGCTGCGGGGGCTGCGCTGATGACCGTCTCGGAGAAGAAGGCCTGGATCAGCCTGATCGTCAGCGCGGGGATCTGGAGCGGTTATGCCGGGCTGGTCGGGTGGCATGCGATGGCCGGGGACGATCTGGGACGCTGGCCGGTGGCCCTGTTCGTCGAGGCGGTGATCGTGAGCCTTACGGTTCAGTTCGGCCTGTCGCTGCTGGCCCGCTGGCGCGCCCTGTCGTGGGAGACCGGGCTGGTCGATGAGCGCGAGCGGCTGATCGAGGGGCGGGCGGCGGCTCTGGGTTATGGCGCCTTGATCGCGGTGGTCGCGGCTGTGGCCCTGACCTGCGCCCTCGTCATCGGCGTGGGTCTGCCGGTGGGGCGCTATCGGCTGGTTCCGGACGGGGCGTTGAACCCGACGGTGGTCATGGCCGGCGGCCTGCTGCTGGCCATCGTCCTGGCCGAGATGCTGAAGTCGGCGACCGTGCTGGTCCTACACCGGCGCGCCCTCTGATGGCGGCTCCCCCACCCATCAGGAACCGCATCCGCGAGCTGCGCTTTCATGCGGGCGAGATGACCCAGGCGGCGCTGGCCGAGCGGATCGGCATGACCCGCCAGACCATCGTGGCCATCGAACAGGGCAAATACTCCCCCAGCCTCGAAGCCGCCTTCCGCATCGCCCAGGTGTTCGGCGTGCCGATCACCGAAGTGTTCGAGTGGGAGGGGTAAGGGGCCGCACATTCGCGGGCCTCGCTTGCACGATCGCGGGTTTCGCGCCCCCATCCGCCTTTGTATGCAGAGCGCATACAAGGAGCCTCCGATGTCCGACGCCTACGACAACATCCTGATCGAACGCCACGCCGACGGCTATGCGGTGGTGACCCTGAACCGGCCCGAGGCGCTGAACGCCCTGAACTCGGCCCTGTTCAAGGATCTGGCCGACTTCCTCGACGCGGTCGAGCGCGACGACAGCGTGCGTTGCCTGATCCTGACCGGCTCGGGCGAGAAGGCCTTCGCCGCCGGCGCCGACATCAAGGAGATGGCGGACCAGACCTATGCCCAGATGTATGCGAACAACTACTTCGCCCTGGGCCACGACCGCATCACCCGGTTCCGGAAGCCGATCATCGCGGCGGTCAACGGCTTCGCCCTGGGCGGCGGCTGTGAGCTGGCCATGCTGTGCGACTTCATCATCGCCTCGGACAAGGCGAAGTTCGGCCAGCCGGAGATCAACCTCGGCGTCGCGCCCGGCATCGGCGGCTCGCAGCGGCTGACGCGTCTGGTCGGCAAGTCCAAGGCCATGGACATGGTTCTGACCGCCCGGATGATGGACGCCGCCGAAGCTGAGCGTGCGGGTCTGGCGTCGCGCGTCTTCCCCCATGCCGAACTGATGGACGAGGTCCGCAAGATCGCGGCCCGCATCGCGGCCCAGAGCCCGCTGGCCGTCATGGCCAACAAGGAGATGGTCAACGCCGCCCTGGAGACGACCCTGACGCAGGGCGTGCAGTTCGAGCGCCGCCTGTTCCACTCCCTGTTCGCCTTCGACGATCAGAAAGAAGGAATGGCCGCCTTCGTCGAGAAGCGGAAGCCGGAGTTCAAGGGTTCCTAGAGGGCAACCTCAGGTCCCGGGAGCCGAGGTCCCCGGACGAGCCGGCATCGACCCCGCCTCGCAGCGCGGCCGGTCGCCGCGATTGCAGGCCGCTACGGTGGCGCGCCAGTCGGCCATGGCCTTCTGGTAGCGGGCCTCCTGATCGGCGTCGTATTCGGCGCGGGACTGGGCGTTGATCTGGGCGTCGATGGCCTGGCGCTCGGTCTCAGCCTCAACGTCGGCCTTCTGTTCCTTGTACTCGTGCACTGCCTCGGAATAGGCGGCGGCGTTGGCGTGGTCGGTCTGGTCGGCCAGCTCGTTGCGCTGGGCCACCTGGGCGTTCAGCCGCTGGGTGATCGAGACCTCGACCGGGTTCTGCTCGGAATCCGGGGCCGGGGCATTGGTCTCGCCCTTGAGCTCCAGAGCCGCGTCCGTGGAGGCGGCGGCCTGGGTGCGGGTCTGCGACGCCGGGGTGGGGGCGGGCGCGCCCAGCAGGGCCGAGACATTGTCCGTCGGCGCGGGCGCGGGCGTGCTGCTCTGTTGAGCCAGAACAGGCCCGGCCAGCAGGGCCGCGACGGCGGCCAGAACAGGAGCGGTGCGTTTCATATCTCAAGATTCCTTCCGAACAGCCCCCGGGGCAAGGAAACGCGCCAGACCCCGAAAGGGCTCCACCGCCGGCTGGGCCGCGCCTCGGGTGAAGTCCGCAGGCCCGGCCCCGCTCCACGGACCGTTGCCCGGCGAGGGCGGTCGACAGGGATCGAAAAGACAGCGACGGACTCGCGTTGACCCCCGCCGCGGGTTCAGCTATAGCCGCGCCTCTTCAGATTTCCGCGCCGTGGACACTGTGCTCCGCGGCGTTTTCCGTCTCATAGGTTTACCGATGGCCAACAACGCCGGCGCCCGTAAGGCGATCCGTAAGATCGCCGCCCGCACCGAAGTCAACAAGGCGCGCCGCACGCGCGTCCGCACCTTCCTGCGCAAGTTCCAGGAAGCGGTCACGGCGGGCGACGCCGGCGCCGCCAAGGACGCCTTCATCACCGCTCAATCCGAGCTGATGCGCGCCGTCACCAAGGGCGTGGTTCACAAGAACACGGGCTCGCGCAAGGTCAGCCGTCTGGCCGCCCAGCTGAAGAAGATGTCGGCCGCCTGATAGCGGTCCGACACTCGTCAAACGGGTGACCTAACTTTAGGCCCACACCCTACGGCGAAGCTTGCGGTCTGGATGCATACGGATCGGATTTTTCCGAACCGTCATTGTAAAATCCAGTAAATTCAACGGCGAGGCAGCTTCGGTTGCCTCGCCGTTTGCACGTCTGTCGCTAACTGTTCACAGGAGAATCCATGCTCGCCTGTGGGGTGAAATCCGCATTTCCCCAAGCCGGGTTTGGATTTAGCGGAGTCAAACAATTTAAGTACGAATCGACGTTCGAATCAGCGTTGACCCTCCCGCCGCCGAGCGTAAGTTTTGGGTTCTAACGCACTTCCATCCCCACACGGATGAAGACGGCGGGAACGAGGTTCCAGTCGGCGGGAGACGTCAAACCGAGAGGCCGCACCCGGCCCGTTGAAGCGCACGCTTCGCGGGACAGGAGACTGCGTCCCTGAGTTTTGCGCCCCGGTGCGTAGCCGACCGTCAGAAGGACGTCGGGTGGTGATGACTTTTTTATGGCGGGTGGCTTAACGATGGGGGGCTTGGCAGTGACGAGCATGACGGACCCGGATCGGATCTGGACGGAGGCGGCGGGCCGTCTGCGCGCGGAAATCGGCGAAGGCCCCTTCAGCTCCTATATCGCGCCCTCGGCGGTCCGTTCGGACGGCGCCGGCCAGCTGATCCTCGTCACGCCCACCGCCTACGCCCGCGACTGGGTGCGCAAGAACGCCCTGCGTCGCATGAACGAGCTGTGGCTGGGCCTGGACGGCCTGTCGCGCCGTCTGGAAGTCCGTTGCCGGGCCGAGGTCGGCTCGCCGGCCCCGGCGACCGCTGTGGTTCAGGGCGCCGTTGACACCGTTGTCGCGTCGGCTGCGATCCCGGCCGCCACCGTGGCCCCCGTCGCCGACGGCGCCCGCGCCGTGCGCGCCGCCGGCCTGCAGGAACGCCTGACCTTCGACAGCTTCGTGGAAGGGCAGGGCAACGCCTTCGCCCTCGCCATCGCCAAACAGGTGGCCAGCTGGGCCGACGGCCATTTCAACCCGGTCTTCTTCTGCGGCCCCTACGGCTACGGCAAGACCCACCTGCTCAACGCCATCGCCTGGGAGGCCCAGCGCCTCAAGCCCGAGGCCAAGGTGGTCTATCTGACCGCCGAACGCTTCCTGTCGACCTTCGTGCGCGCCATGCAGGACCGCTCGACGGCGGCCTTCAAGGAAAGCCTGCGCTCGGCCGACATGCTGCTGCTGGACGACGTCCAGTTCGTCGGCGGCAAGGCCTCGACCCAGGAAGAACTGCTCTCGACCCTCACCGCCCTGATCGAGGACGGCAAGCGGATCGTGCTGTCGGCGGACCGCCCGCCCACCGCCCTGTCGGAAGTCGAGCCGCGCCTGCGCAGCCACCTGTCCGCCGGTCTGACCTGCCCGGTCGAGCCCGCCGACCGCGCCCTCAAGATCGCCGTCGCCCAGAACCGCCTGGCCGCCTTTGCCAAAATGGGCGTGGTCCAGGGCGAGGCGCCGCGCGAGGTGCTGGAACAGCTGGTTGACCGCACCCCGGGTTCGGTCCGCGAGCTGGAAGGCGCCGTCAACACCCTGGCCGCCGCCGCCGGATCGCGTCTGGCCTCGCTGGGCGTCGATGAGGCCGCCGGCCTGCTGGGCGCCGCCCTGCGTGGCGGACCCGAGCGCCGCATCACGGTCGACGAGATCCAGAAGACCGTCGCCGAACATTTCAACATGAAGCAGGCCGATCTGCTGTCGGAGCGCCGGACCCGCGCCATCGCCCGTCCGCGCCAGATCGCCATGTATCTGTGCAAGCAGCACACGACCCGCTCCTATCCCGATATCGGTCGTCGCTTCGGCGGGCGTGACCACACCACCGTCCTGCACGGCGTGCGCAAGATCGAGGAGCTTCTGCCCGCCGACGACCAGATCGCCCGGGACGTGGAAGCCCTGACGCGGAAACTGCGCGGATAGGGTCGAGATTCGAGGGGTGAGGGTCGAGTAAGGCCTTGCGACGGGTGTGGGGCCCGGACTTATCCACATGCCCCTCGGCCTGTTTCCTCGACCCTCGACGCTCGTCCCTCGACCCTTCCTTGCTCCCCGCAGCCAATCCGCTAGTGTCACGGGCCAATCTGTAAGGCGACGCCGCGATTCCGCGTCGCGACCGGGCGATAAGACGATATGCAGCTGACCATCGAACGATCCGCGCTCCTGAAGGCCCTCGGGCATGTGCAGAGCGTGGTCGAGCGCCGCAACACCATTCCGATCCTGTCCAATGTCCTGCTCAGCGCCGGGCGCGACAGCCTGTCGTTCGCCGCGACCGATCTGGACATGGAGATGATCGACCGCGCCGACGCCGTGGTTCAGGTCGAGGGCCAGATCACCGCCCCGGCCCACACCCTGTTCGAGATCGTGCGCAAGCTGCCGGACGGCGCCGAGGTCTCCCTGACCTACAACGGCGACGATCCGCGTCTGACGGTCTCGGCCGGCCGCTCGCGCTTCAACCTGCCGGTCCTGCCGGCGGGCGACTTCCCCGTCATGTCGACCGACGCCTCGGGCGCCCGGTTCAGCCTGATGAAGGAAGACCTAGCCCGTCTGATAGACAAGACCCGGTTCGCCGTCTCCACCGAAGAGACGCGCTACTATCTGAACGGCCTGTATCTGCACACGGTCGCGGACAACGGCATCCCGCTGCTGCGCGCCGTGGCCACCGACGGCCACCGTCTGGCCCTGGCCGAGACCCCGGCCCCCGAGGGCGCCGCGGGCGGTCCGGGCGTGATCGTGCCGAGGAAGACCGTGGATCAGGTCCGTCGCCTGCTGGACGACGGCGCAGGGCCCGTCGAGGTCCAGGTCTCGCCCCAGAAGATCCGTTTCGAGTTCGGCCAGGCCTCCCTGACCTCCAAGGTCATCGACGGCGCCTTCCCCGACTATATGCGCGTCATTCCCAAGGGGAACGACAAGCAGGCCGACATCGACAACGCCATGTTCTCCAAGGCCGTCGACCGCGTGGCCACCATCTCGGCCGAGAAGAGCCGGTCGGTGAAGCTGGCCTTCGAGCTGGACCGCGTCACCCTGACGGTGCGCAACATGGAGGCCGGGCAGGGCGTCGAGGAGGTCGAGATCGGCTATTCCGAAGAGCCCTTCGAGATCGGCTTCAACGCCCGCTACCTGCTGGACGTCGCCGGCCAGATCACCGGTGAGAACGCCACCTTCATGTTCGCCGACCCGGCCTCGCCCACGCTGGTCCTCGATCCGGGTGATCCGGGCGTTCAGTATGTGCTGATGCCGCTGCGTGTCTGACGACGAAGGCGTCGCGCTTCTGGTCATTCGCACGGCGCGATGGCGGACCCTTGCGAGCATGGCGACATCCGTGATCGGCGTCGCCGTCATTTTCGGTGTTTGGGGTTGGGTCGCCAACATCATCGGTTTTCGGAGAAGCCTGACCATGATGGCGGCTGATCCGTTCAGTGCGGTGACAACGAGCTTCGTCGCGCTGCTGGCTCTCTCGCTTGTGGGCCATTCCGTCTACCGCCACTTCCATCGCGATACCCTGACCCTGAGTGACAAGGGCTTCCGGTTCCGGATGCCGGAGCGAGGGCGGTTTGTGCGTTGGTCCGACGTGAAGCGGTTCCGGGTCGAACGCCCGAAGGACAGCATGTATTCCGTGGTCGGGTGGGACCACCAGGATGACGCTCTCAGCGGTAACCCGGTCTGGCAAAATCCCAATCTGGAGGACGTTCGGAAGACGACATTGGACGCCGAAATCGGATACTACTGGGAGGGAGGCGCCGAGGCTGTCTGCGTCACGCTGGAGCAATGGCGCAAACGCTACGGCGGATCATGACACGCGACCTGACCCGGCGATGGGACGCTCTGTGATCACCGCCCTCACCCTCACCGACTTCCGCTCCTATGCGAGCGCGACCCTGCCTGTGGGGGCGGGGCCGGTGGTACTGCATGGGCCGAACGGGGCGGGCAAGACCAATCTGCTGGAAGCGCTCAGCCTGTTCACGCCCGGGCGCGGCCTGCGCGGGGCGACAGCGGTGGAGATGGGGCGGCGCGAGCCCGGCGAGGCCGGCGGCCGGGCCTGGGCCGTGGCCCTGACGCTGGACGCCGGCGACGGCGACGAGATCCGGCTGGGCACCGGGGTCCAGTCGGCGGGCGCGGCGCGGCGCATCGTGCGCATCGACGGGGAGACGGCGCCGCCTGGGCGGCTGCTCGATTATCTTCGGCCTGTCTGGGCGACGCCCGAGCAAGACCGGCTGTTCTCCGACGCCCGCGCCGAGCGGCTGAAATTCTTCGACCGGCTGGTCTTCGCGGCGAACCCCGCCCATGCGGCGACGGTCTCGGCCTATGAGAAGGCCCTGCGGGAGCGGCTGCGGCTGCTGACCGACGGCGCCGAGGGGCGGGAGGCCGATCCCCTGTGGCTCGATGCGCTGGAGCTGCGGCTGGCCGAGAACGGGGCCAGGGCCGCCATGGCCCGTGCGAGCGCTCTGGAGACCCTGCAGGCCGGCATCGACGCCCGCGGCGACCGTCCCTTCCCCCAGGCCGATCTGGGCCTCTCCGGCGAGGCCGAGGGGCTGGCTGTGTCGGGCGCCGACGAAGCCGCCATCGCCGCCGTGATCCGCGAGGGGATGGTCCGCTCGCGCGGCCGCGACGCCGCCGCCGGACGGTCGCTGTACGGCCCGCACCGCTCGGACCTGACCGCCCTGCACCGCGAGAAGAACCGGCCCGCCGCCGAGGGCTCTTCGGGGGAGCAGAAGGCGCTGGTCCTGAACCTGATCCTGGCCCAGATCGTGCGGTTGAAATCCGAGGGCGGGGCGTCTCCCGTCCTGCTCCTCGACGAGGCCCCGGCCCACCTCGACGCCAACCGCCGCGCGGCCCTGTTCGACGAGATCGTCGCCCTGAATTTGCAGGCCTTCATGACCGGCACGGAGGCCGCCCTGTTCGAGGATTTGCAGGGCCGCGCGCGCTTCGTCCGGGTCGAGGGCGGCAGCCTTTCGACCGAGGGCTGAACCCTCCGCTTTCCCTCGCTTTTCGTGGGGCTTTTCCTATATAAACGACAGATCGAGTCCGCCTGAATCGGCGGGTCTCTGAAAGCTCTTCCCTGCGGGCCGGATGGCCGTTCGCCATCCCCTTGGACGCCCGCGTCTCCGGACGATTGAATGACCGACCAGAACGAAAACGCCCGTCACGAAGATACGGCCGAAGAAGCCGCCTACGGTGCGGAATCCATCAAGGTTCTCAAGGGGCTGGATGCTGTCCGCAAACGCCCCGGCATGTATATCGGCGACACCGACGACGGCTCCGGCCTGCACCACATGGTCTATGAAGTCGTCGACAACGCCATCGACGAGGCCCTGGCCGGTCACGCCGACCTGGTCGAGGTGATCCTGAACGCCGACGGCTCGGTCACCGTGACCGACAACGGCCGCGGCATCCCGGTCGACATCCACGCCGAGGAAGGCGTCTCGGCGGCCGAGGTCATCATGACCCAGCTGCACGCCGGCGGTAAGTTCGACCAGAACTCCTACAAGGTCTCCGGCGGTCTGCACGGCGTCGGCGTCTCGGTGGTGAACGCCCTGTCGGACTGGCTGAAGCTGGTCATCTTCCGCAACGGCAAACGCCACGAGATGAAGTTCGAGCGCGGCGACACCGTCGAGAGCCTGAAGGTCACCGGCGACGCCCCCCTGCGCGACAACGGCAAGGTGCTGTCGGGCACCCAGGTCACCTTCTATCCGTCGGTGACGACGTTCAGCCATATCGACTTCGACCTGAAGACGCTGGAGCACCGCCTGCGCGAGCTGGCCTTCCTGAACTCGGGCGTGGTCATCAAGCTGCAGGACCATCGCGGCGCCGAGCCGATCGACATCCTGCTGCACTACGAGGGCGGGGTCGAAGCCTTCGTGCGCCACCTCGACAAGTCCAAGACCCCCCTGATGAAGGACGTGATCGTCATCAAGGGCAAGAAGGACAATATCGAGATCGACATGGCCCTGTGGTGGAATGACTCCTACCACGAGACGATGTTGTGCTTCACCAACAACATCCCCCAGCGCGACGGCGGCACCCACCTGTCGGCCTTCCGCACCAGCCTGACGCGGGTCATGGGCGCCTATATGGAAAGCTCGGGCGCGCTCAAGAAGGAGAAGGTCGCGCCGTCGGGCGAGGATGCCCGCGAAGGCCTGACCTGCGTCCTGTCGGTCAAGGTGCCGGATCCGAAATTCTCGTCGCAAACCAAGGACAAGCTGGTTTCGTCCGAGGTGCGTCCGGCCGTCGAGGGCCTGTGCACCGAGGGCCTGTCGCAGTGGTTCGAGGAACACCCCGTCGAGGCCAAGGCCATCGTCTCCAAGATCATCGAGGCGGCCTCCGCCCGTGAGGCGGCGCGCAAGGCCCGCGACCTGACCCGGCGCAAGTCGGCGCTGGATATCTCCAGCCTGCCCGGCAAGCTGGCCGACTGCCAAGAACGCGATCCCGCCAAGTCCGAACTGTTCATCGTCGAGGGCGATTCCGCCGGCGGCTCGGCCAAACAGGCCCGCAACCGCGAGAACCAGGCCGTCCTGCCCCTGCGCGGCAAGATCCTGAACGTCGAGCGCGCCCGCTTCGACCGGATGCTGTCCTCGGACCTGATCGGCACGCTTATTCTGGCGCTCGGCACCGGCATCGGCCGCGACGACTTCAACGCCGACAAGCTGCGCTATCACAAGATCATTCTGATGGCCGACGCCGACGTCGACGGCGCCCACATCCGGACCCTGTTGCTGACCTTCTTCTATCGTCAGATGCCGGAGCTGATCGAACGCGGCCACGTCTATATCGCCCAGCCGCCGCTCTATAAGGTCTCCAAGGGCAAGAACTCGCGTTACCTCAAGGACCAGGCCGAGATGGACTCCTACCTCATCGAGGAAGGGTCTTCGGAAGCCGAGCTGGACCTGGCCAGCGGAGAGCGCCGCACCGGTCAGGACCTGCAGGCCCTGGTCCGCGAGGCCAAGGCCTTCAAGGCCCTGGTCGACCGCCTGTCGCAACGCGCCCCGGCCTTCGCGGTCGAGCAGTCGGCCCTGGCCGGCCTGTTCGCCGAGGATCATGGGGATCCGGCCGCGGCGGCCGCCCGCCTGAACCTCTACGCCGAAGAAGGCGACGGCGACTGGTCGGGCGAGCCGGGCGTGCAGGGGGCGGTGGTGTTCAACCGTGTCCGCCGCGCCGTCTCGGAAACGATCGTGCTGGAAGAGGCCCTGCTGCGCTCGCTGGACGCCCGCCGTCTGGCCGAAAGGGCCCTGTCGTTCGAAGGCGTGTTCGACAAGCCCGCCGTCTATCGCCGCAAGGACAAGTCCACGACCATTCGCGGGCCGATCGACCTGCTGAACGCGGTGCTCGACGCGGGCAAGAAGGGTCTGGCGATCCAGCGCTATAAGGGTCTGGGCGAGATGAACCCTGAACAGCTGTGGGAGACCACGCTGGACGCCAACGCCCGCACCCTCCTGAAGGTCTCGGTCGAGCACCAGGAAGACGCCGACGACCTGTTCGCCAAGCTGATGGGCGATGTGGTGGAACCGCGCCGCGAGTTCATCCAGGCCAACGCTCTGGATGCAGCCGTCGACGTCTGATCAACACCGAAAGACGATCCGCAGGCCGGGCTTGCGGATCGTTTCCGGCTCTTCGCCTAATGCCGTCCGGCGTCGATGAAGGCCTTGATCGACGGATAGGTTGGCGTCGCGCGGTCACCGTCGCAGACCAGCTGGGCCAGATAGGCGTCGCGGGTTTCCGGCGCATAGGGGGCCCATTCCTCGGCATCGTCGAAGCGATCGGTCTGGACGCCGTTGGGGCCGTATTCGACCGAATAGACGAGCCGCGACTGTTTGGCCGAGCAACGGACCTCGATCTGGTCGGCGGCGTAGCTGTAGTCGCCGGGAGCGCCGTTCAGCGGGACCTTGGCCACGCTGACGCTGACGACGTCGCCGGTCGTGACGAAGCCGTTGACGTTGGCCATGTAAATCTTGACCGCGCTGCGGGAGAACGGGTTCCAGTCCTCCGTCGACGCCATGGTCTCGGCCGGAGCGGGCGTAGCGGCCGGGGCCGCATCCTGGGCCATGGCGGCTCCGCCGGCGGTCAGGCCGATCGTGAGCGCCGTGATTTGCAAAAGCGTCTTCATATGGTGTTTTCCCCATCTCTCCCTGACGTGGCGGAATATCATCCCTGTCCGGGACCGTTTGCAAGCGCCCCGGAGAGCGCCGAAATACGGAGATGAGCGACTTCGGCCATGTTCGCGCGTTACGTCAGCCCATGACCCGATGGCTGCTACTTTTCCTTGTCTTTCTGAGCGGACCGGCGCTGGCCCGGACCCCCTATCCGCCCGCGTCCCAGGCGGTTTCCCAGCCGGTGTTCCAGTCCGACCGGATCGTGGTCGAGAGCCGGGGACAGGGGCCGGATGTGATCCTGATTCCCGGCCTGGCCTCGACCGGCGAGGTGTGGCGGCGCACGGCGGACCGGTTGGACGACCGCTATCGTGTTCACCTGATCTCGTTGCGCGGCTTCGGCCAGATCCCGGCGGGGGCCAACGCCCAGGGAACGGTCATCGGGCCCGTCGCCAGTGAGATCCGTCGCTACATCGCCTTCCAGCACATGAACCGTCCGGCCGTCGTGGGCCACTCGATGGGCGGGCTGATCGCCCTGAGGATGGCGGCCGACGCCCCCGGCCAGATCGGCCGGGTGATGGTGGTGGACGCCGCCCCCTTCTTCCCGTCGCTAATCAGCGCGGGCGCCACGGTCGGGGATGTCGAGCCCCTGGCGCGGATCGCCTACCAGGCCCTGATGTTCCTGGGCGACGAGGCCCTGCGCCAGCAGGGGACCGCGATCGGCGACCAGCTGGGCGGGGCGTCGGACAGTCTGTTCAGCTCCATGGGCTGGCAGGGCGGCGACCGGGCCATGCTGGCCCAGAGCCTGTATGAGGTCATGACCACCGACCTGCGTCACCGCCTGCCGGACATCACGGCTCCGGTGACGGTCGTCTATGGCTGGAGCCCCGACGACGCCTCACCGCGCGCCCACGTCGATGGCCTGTTCCGCGCCAGCTACGCCAGCCTGCGCAGCCCTGCGACCTTCGAACGGATCGAGGGGGCCGAGCATATGGTCATGCTGGACCGGCCGACGGCGTTTTACGCGGCGCTGGACCGGTTCCTGGACTAGCCGTCAGCCCTGACCTCAGCCTTGGGCGGCCAGCGCCTCAAGCAACCCCTTGCCGTAGCGGTCCAGCTTGGACTGGCCGACGCCGGAGACGGCGCCGAGGGCCTCCAGCGAGCCCGGCTCGACGAGGGCGATCTCCAGCAGGGTCTTGTCCTGGAAGATGACATAGGGCGGGACGTGCTGTTCGGCGGCGCGGTCGCGGCGCCAGGCCCGCAGGGTCTCGAAGCGGGCGCGGACGTCGGCGTCCAGGGCCTCGACGGCGGCGTTGCGGTCATTGCGGGCGCGGCGGGGCTCGGCCCGGCCGGTGAGCGAGGCGGCGGGAACGCGGCGCACCTCGATGGCCCGCTCGCCGCGGTAGACGGCGCGGACGGCCTCGGGATCGCCGAGACCGACCAGCGGCTTGCCGTCATTGGGGTCTTCCAGCAGCAGGCCCTCGAACAGCAGGTGGTCGACGATGTCGCGCCAGCCGTTCTGGGAGACGTCCTGACCGATGCTCCAGGTGGAGAGGTCGCTCTCCCAGGGCTGGACGTCCTTGGTCTTGCCCAGCAGGTGATCGATGACGCGGTTGCGGCCGAAGCGTCCGCCGAGGCGCTGGACGGCGGCGAGCGCCTTCTGGGCCTGGACGGTGGCGTCATAGAGGGCGGGCGGATCGATGCAGACGTCGCAGACGCCGCAGACGCCGGCGTCGGTCTCTCCGAAATAACGTCGCACGGCCTGGGGGCGGCAGATCGCGCCGTCCAGCATGGCGAACAGGCGACGCGCCTTGCCCACCTGCACCGCCTTGACCTCTTCGGGCATGGGGCGGCTGTCGAGGCGGCGCAGGTTCCAGGCGATGTCGGAGGGGCCGTAGAGGGTGATGCCCTCGGCCGGTTCGCCGTCGCGTCCGGCCCGGCCGATCTCTTGCCAGTAAGCCTCCAGCGAGCCGGGCGGATCGGCGTGGATGACGAAGCGGACGTCGGCCTTGTCCACCCCCATGCCGAAGGCGATGGTGGCGACCATGACGGCGCCTTCCTCGGCGAGGAAGCGGGCGAGGCGGCGGTCGCGATCGTCCGTGCCCATGCCGGCGTGATAGGCGATAGCGTTGGTCCCGGCGTCTCTCAGGGCCTGGGCGACACGGTCGCAGCCGTCGCGCGAGCCGCAGTAGACGACGCCCGACTTGCCGCGCCGCTGACGCACCAGATCGATGACGGCGGCGTCGGTGCGGGCGCGCGAAGCGTTTTCCTTGCGCACGGCCGAGAGCTGCAGGTTCGGGCGGGCGAAGCTGTCGACGAAGACCTCGGCCGCGTCGAGGCGTAGGGAGCGGACGATGTCCTCGCGGGTGCGGGCGTCGGCGGTGGCGGTGACGGCGATGCGCGGCACGCCCGGAAACAGCTCGGCCAACTTGCCCAGGGTCCGGTAGTCGGGGCGGAAGTCGTGACCCCATTGGGAAACGCAGTGGGCCTCGTCGATGGCGATCAGGCTGAGTGGAAGCTCGTGCAGCCGGTCGATCAGATGCGGCTGGGCCAGACCTTCGGGCGAGACATAGAGCAGGTCCAGCTCACCCGCGCGGGCGGCGCGCCAGATGGCCGAGCGGTCGTCCATGGAGACGCCGGAATCGAGGCGGGCGGCGGCGACGCCCTGCTGCTTCAGCGCCTCAACCTGATCGGTCATCAGGGCGATCAGGGGCGAGACGACGAGGCCGAGGCCCGGGCGCAGGATGGCCGGGATCTGGTAGCAGACCGACTTGCCGCCGCCGGTCGGCAGGACGGCGAGGACGTCGCGCCCCACCAGGGCCTCGGCGACGACATCGGCCTGAAGCCCGCGGAAGTCGGGGTGGCCCCAGACGCGGTGCAGCAGCTCGCGCGCGTCATCCATGCCTGCCGGGGCAGACGTCGGGAGGGTGGCGGATTCGGCGGGCATCGCGCGCTTGTGCCCGATCCGTTCCGGGGTGTCACGCCGGGACTGGGCGTGGGATCAGGCCTCGAAGGTCACGATCTGGCGCACCACCTGACCGGCGTGCAGGCGATCGAAGCCCTCGTTGATCTGATCCAGCGGAATCTTGCCGCTCATTAGCCTGTCCACGGGCAGCCGGCCCTGACGATAGAGGGCGACGTAGCGGGGGATGTCGCGGCTGGGCACGCAGGTGCCGATGTAGGAGCCCTTGAGCGTCCGCTCCTCGCCCACGAGTGACACGACATTGACCGGCAGGGCGGCGTCGGGTGGGGGCAGGCCGGCGGTGACCGTAGTGCCGCCGCGTCGGGTCATGCGCCAGGCGGCGTCGAGCGCCCGAACGGAGCCGGCCATCTCGAAGACGAAGTCGGCGCCGCCGTTCGTCAGCTTGCGGACCTGTTCGACCGCGTCCGGATCGGCGGCGTTGACCGTCTGGACGGGTCCGAGGGTGCGGGCCAGCGTTAGCTTGTCTTCGGACAGGTCCACCGCGATGACGGGCGAGGCTCCCGAGGCCAGGGCGCCGAGGACGCTGGCGAGGCCGACGCCGCCGAGGCCGACGACGACGGCGCTCTGGCCCGCGCGAACGCCCGCCGTGTTCACAACGGCGCCGACGCCGGTCAGGACGGCGCAGCCGAACAGGGCGGCCTCGTCGAGCGGCAACTCGGGATCGACCTTCACCAGCGACCGGCGCGAGACGACGGCGCGGTCTGCGAAGGCGGAACAGCCGAGGTGGTGGTTCAGGGCCTCCGCCCCCCCATCATGAGAAATGTGATGGATGCGCTTGCCGCCCGAGAGCAGCTCGCCCTTGCCGTTGGCGACGGCGCCGGGTTCGCACAGGGCGGGGCGACCCTCGGCGCACGGGTTGCAGTGGCCGCAGGACGGCATGAAGACCATCACCACATGATCGCCGACGGCCAGGTCGGTGATCCCGTCGCCCAGCGCCTCGACCACGCCGGCGGCCTCGTGACCCAGGGCCATGGGCAGGGGGCGGGGCCGGTCGCCGTTGATGACGCTGAGATCGGAGTGGCACAGGCCCGCCGCCTTGATCGCCACCAGCACCTCGCCTGGGCCGGGCGGATCGAGGGTGACGGTTTCGACCGCCAACGGACGACTGTCGGCATAGGGGTGGGCGGCGCCCATGGCGCGGAGAACGGCGGCTCGGCTGGTGATCGTCATCTGGCGGCCTCGTGATCGATGACCTCTCGATAGGCGCTTGACGCAGCGTCGGCCAAGCCCGAGCGTCGTTCCGCGAACAGCTCCGCTGTCGGGACGTCCCCCGGTTTGTCCCGCCAGAGGCAAGAAACCCCCTGCGCTCAATCAGCGAGGCTCCGCGAGCCGAGCGCTAGCGCACTAAAAAAGAGGACGAGGAAACCTATGGCGATCCGGGAAGAAGGGCCTCTGGCCGATCGGGCGACCTACAAGGCCTTCCACATGGTCTCGACCCGCTGGGCCGACAACGACCAGTACGGCCATATCAACAACGCCAAATTCTACGAGTTCGTGGACTCGGCGGTGAACGCTCATCTGATCATCGCCGACGCCCTGACGGAATCGATCGGCCTGGTGGTCGACAGCGGCTGCCGATACACCTCGTCCCTGGCGTTTCCGGATGTGATCGAGGTCGGGATCAAGGTCGACCACGTCGGCAATTCGAGCGTGAAATACGGCTTCGCCGTCTTCCGCCGCGGCGTCAGCGTCCCCGCCGCCATCGGCCATTTCGTCCACGTCTACGTCGACGCCCAGACCCGCCGGCCCAAGCCACTGCCAGACAAGCTCCGGGCCGTGGTCGAGAACCTGAAGGCCGGCTGAGACGCTCCTCCGCCTGCATTGCTGAAGGTTCACTTGCCGGACGACGCTACACCTGTAGCGTTGATCTGACCCCGTTCCGGGGGCGGAGAGAGGTGCGGGATGCGGTATTGGCTGATGGGTGTGACGGCTGCGGCCATGGTTGCGTCTCCCGCTTCGGCCGCGCCGGAGACCTGGCTGTTGTCGGTCGATCGGTGGGGTAATGCGGAGCATTCAGCCCTGACGCTGGGGACCTCGGGCCGCGTCCTGACCGGGCAACTGGACGGCTGGACGGTCAGCGGACGCAAGGACGGCGAGAGGCTGACCTTCACCGCCACCGACAGCGACGGGGATGTGCGCCGGTTCGAGGGGACGGCGCATGACGGCGTCCTGACCGGCTGGGCCGACTATGAGGACACTTCGAACACGGGCGCGCGGGTACGCCATGCGGTCAGCGGGCGTCGGCTGGCGATGCCGGAAGGACCACCGGGACCGCGGACCTACGACCCCCGGACCTTCTCCAACACCTTCACCGCCGATCTGGCGCCGGTCATGGTCATCCAGCCGGGCGATGTGGTGACGACCCGGACTGTCGATTCCGGCGGGGTGGATGAGCGGGGCCGCACGGTCGCTCTGTACGGCAATCCCCAGACCGGACCCTTCTTCGTCGTGGGGGCGAAGGCGGGGGATGTGCTGGCGATCCATATCCGCAAGCTGTCGCTGAACCGGGACTGGGCCGACAGCCTGGACGGCTTCTCCGGGCGTGCGATGTCGCAAGGATTGGCGCGGGTTCCGGACCTGGGCGCGCGGGTGCGATGGCGGCTGGACCGTCAGACGGGAACGGCGCGGCTGGAAAATCCGCCCGAGGGTCTGAAGGACTATGTCGTGCCGGTGCGGCCCATGCTGGGCGGACTGGGCGTGGCGCCGGACTTCGGCTTTCCGGCCCAGTCGGCGGGCGATACGGGGCGGCACGGCGGCAATATGGACCTGAATGCGATCGGCGAGGGCGCGACCGTCTATCTGCCCGTGTTCCAGCCCGGCGCCATGCTGTTCCTGGGCGACGGCCATGCCCTGCAGGGCGACGGGGAAACGACCCAGTGGGCGCTGGAGACCTCGCTGGACGTCGAGTTCAGCGTCGAGATTCTGCCGGCCCGGCCGCTGTCGTCACCGCGCGTCGAGACGGCGGACCGGATCACGGTGCTGGGGCAGGCGCCGTCGCTGGACGAGGCCGTGCGCGCCGCGACCGGGGGCATGGTCCAGTGGCTGCAGCAGGACTACGGGCTGACCGTGTCCGAGGCCTCTATGATCCTGGGCACCGCAGCGGAGTATCGGGTCGCGACCCTGGCCGGGCGCAATGCAGGCCTGAGTCTCAGCCTCGATAAGGCCCGACTGGAGGGACTGAAGCGGGTTCAGTCCTCGTCGAGGTAGCGGGCGAGGAGCACGGCGCCGACGGCGGTGACAACGCCCAGTGCAAATGCGGCGACGATGGAGCCGGTGGCCACGGCGGTCGAAACGGTGACGGGGCGCGCCTCATACCATTCGACGATGTCGGCCTCGTCCAGATCGTCGTCTTCGTAACCGGCGGCTTCGGCGGCGTAATCGGGTCCGGTCATGGGAAAACTCTTTCTTGGGGCGCTAACGCTCGCGACGCGGTCGCTCGCTGCTTGAGCGCCGGGGCGTCAGCGCGATGGTGATGCCTTAATCCAAATCAGACTTGGCGGTTCCGTCATTCGCGTGCAACGGGCGCCTGTCGTGACAGTCGGTCGCGCATCGGCTAGAGGCGGCGGCTCTACAGCGCGGCGCTCAAGCAGCGAGCGACCGCGTTGCAAGCGATAGCGCCCACTACCAAGAGACTTCCATGGCCGGCCATTCCAAGTTCAAGAACATCATGCACCGCAAGGGTCGCGCCGATGCGGTGCGCTCCAAGCTGTTCTCCAAACTGTCGCGCGACATCACCGTGGCCGCCAAGAACGGCATGCCCGATCCGGCCCTGAACCCGCGTCTGCGTCTGGCCATCAACAACGCCAAGGCCGAGAGCCTGCCCAAGGACGTGATCGCCCGCGCCATCAACAAGGCCGCCGGCGGCGACGTCGATACGATGGAAGAGGTCCGCTACGAGGGCCGCGGCCCCGGCGGCGTCGGCATCATCGTCGAGGCCCTGACCGACAACCGCAACCGCGCGGCGTCGAACATCGGCGCGGCCTTCAAGAAGAACGGCGGCGCCCTGAGCGAGATGAACTCGGTCGCCTTCATGTGGGATAAGGTCGGCCAGATCATCTACAAGGCCGAGGCCGGTACCGAGGACGCGGTCATGGAGGCCGCCATCGAGGCCGGCGCCCAGGACGTCGAGAGCGATCTGGTCAAGCCCGACATCTATGAGGACGCGCCGGGTCACACGATCTGGACCAGCTTCGAGGACCTGAACGACGTCGCCGAGGCCATGTCCAAGGTGCTGGGCGATCCCAAGTCGACTGCAATCGTCTGGAAGCCCCAGTCTGAGGTGCCGGTCTCCGGCGAGCAAGTGGCGACCCTGCTGAAACTGCTCGACGCCCTGGACGCCGAGGACGACGTTTCCTCCGTCTATTCCAACGAGGACATCTCGGACGAAGACCTGGCGAAATACGCCGGGTGACGACGCCGGGGGGCGATATCGGGGAGGCGACGGCGGCGGAGACTTCAGCCGCTGCGCCGCGCCGTGGCTTCGACGGGGTGGCCGTCCTGGCGTGGATCGGTGCCATCCTGTTTGTCATCGCCCTTCCGGTTCTGGCGATCGTCGCCGTTGTGGCCATCGGGTCGCGGCAGCCCGAATTCGCCGGCCAGTGGGCCGAGATCGCCGACGTCTTCTCCGGCAAGGACGAAGTCCTGGCGACACCGCTTCCGGGGCGCCCGCCCCGAACCTGGTCGGACAAGGCCGGGAAGGATCGCCCAAAACGTCGGGAGACCGACGCGCCCACCGTCATCGCCAATCCCTCGTGGGTGGTGCGGCCGGCGGCTGAATTTCCACGGCTCGCCTACAGGCAGGGCGTCAAGGCGGGGCGGGTCGAGCTGCAGTGCCCGGTCGAAGCCGACGGGACCATTCCCTCCTGCTGGATTCTCAGCGAGACCCCGGCCGGCGCGGGTTTCGGCCAGGCGGCGGTGAACGGGGCGGTTCGGGCGCGTCTCACGCCCCGCACCGTCGATGGCGTTGCGACCAACGGCATGGTCCGGTTCGCGGTGAACTTCCGCCTGGGATAGGGCGCGGATTGTCCCGTCTGCGGGGCCGATTGTCCCCAGACCCGCGGAGTTCCCCGTATCGACTCGCCGGTAGGCGGAAGTTAACGTTTGGTTGAAGGGGGCGCCGGGAGTCCGATTCGTTTGAAGGCCTTGTCAGGAGGCCGCCTCCCGCAGGTTGTCCACCAATCGGAGTGCAGACGATGCTGTCCAGGATCGACCGGGTGCTGTCGCGTAACGGCAA
Organism: Brevundimonas sp. GW821-FHT12E07; assembly: GCF_058807035.1. NCBI lineage: Bacteria > Pseudomonadati > Pseudomonadota > Alphaproteobacteria > Caulobacterales > Caulobacteraceae > Brevundimonas > Brevundimonas sp. GW821-FHT12E07. The sequence continues at coordinate 289,820 of NZ_JBXAQH010000003.1, forward strand.
GGGCGAACGCGCCGCTGCGGCCAATCAGACCGAAGCCGCCGTGGGTCAGGACGCCGCCGGGGTCATCGGCGAACGGTTCGAGACCATCCAGGACAGCCTCGACCAGCTGTCGGACATGGCCCAGAAGTTCGGGACGTTCGAGAGCCTGCTGGTTCAGCTGCGCGATCCGCTGGAAGCCGAGTTCCGCTCGCGCCGCGACAACCATGTCGAGCTGATCAACCTGCGTGTCGCCCACGGCGAGGCCGCCGAACGTCTGGAAGTCGCCAGCGCCGAGGCCCGCAAACTGGCCGCCGCCCTCAGCGAGGCCGAGGCCAAGGTCGACGACCTGACCGCGCGCAACGGTGAACAGTCCGCGAGCCTGCAGGAAGCCCGCATCGAGACCGACCGCCTGCGCAGCGACCTGTCGCTGGCGACCTCCAGGGTCGACGCGCTCGAGATCGCCGAGCGCACCGCGACCCAGCGCATCCGGGAGCTGGAACAGGATCAGGACTCCCTGCGCGCCCAGCTGAAGCAGGCCGAGACCCAGCGCACCGAATCCGAGAACGGCCGGGCCCAGACCCAGCGCGACCACGCCTTGGTGCTGGAAGAAAACACCGTCCTGCGTCGCCGTATGGAAGAGGTTTCGGCCGAGGTCGCCTCCCTGGCCCGCTCGTCCGCCGCCAGCGAAGGCCTGCTGGCCACCGAACGCGCTCGCGCGGCCTCGGAGCAGAGCGAGACGGCCCGCAACATGCGGGTGCTGGAAAACCAGACCGAGACCGCCCGCGCCGAGATCGCCTCCCTGTCGTCGCGACTGGATACGGCGACCGCCCGCGCCAACGGGCTGGAGGTTCTGAACACCGAACAGGCCTCGCGCCTGAGCGAACTGCAGGCCGGATCGCACGGCGCCGAGCGCAAGGCCGAACAGCTGCAGATCAGCCTGGACCGCGCCCTGGAGCGTATCCGCGGTCTGGAAAGCGAAGTCGAGGACACCCGCCAGCGTCTGGCCGGGATGGAAGTGGCCCGCCTCGCCGCCGTGGACCGCGCCGAGACCCTGACCAAGGCCGCCTCGACCCACGACAAGGCCATCGCCCGCGCCGAGGACCGGATGCTGAAGATCCAGGCCAAGCTGGCGGCGGTGCAGGAAGATCACCACACCAAGGCCGAGGGCTGGCTGCAGCAGATCACCGCCCTGCGCGCCGACGTCGAAGGCGCCCGCGCCGAGGCGGCCATGTCGGCGGCGGCCTTGGACGCGGCCCGTCGCGAACGCGGCGGCCGTCCGGCGGCGACGGAAAGCCACGGCTCGGTTCAGGCCCTCGTGGGCTGAGGCGGCCCCGGCGGGAACCGTAGAGCTTGGCCCGGGTTAAAGCCGGGCTCTGACGGAAGGACCCCGCCCATGGACATCACCCAGCTGATCCTCGACGATCACGCCGAGCAACGGCGGCTGTTCGCCATCCTGGAACAGATCGATCCGAAGGACGTCGACGCCCTGACCAAGGTCTGGGGACGGCTGTCGGCCTTCCTTGATGTCCATGCCGAGGCCGAGGAGCGGTTCTTCTATCCCGAGCTTCTGAAGCGCGGCGAAGGCGCCAACGACGCCGAGGACGGCACGGTCGAGGGCGAGACCGAAGACGCCATCGAGGACCACAACAAGCTCCGCGACGCGGTCAAGGCGGCCAACGCGCTGAAAATCGGTACGGCCGAATGGATCGAGGCGGTCGGCAAGGCCAATATCGTCAACTCAAAACACATGGGCGAGGAGGAGCGGCAGGGTTTGACCGACTTCCGCCGCAACGCCCCGATCACCAAACGCCACGAGCTGGCGGTCCAGTTCGCCGCCTTCGAGGCCGACCACCTGATGGGGATCAAGCCGGTCAACAAGGACCCTGAGGCCTATGTCGAGAAACACGGCTGACGCCGGCTTCTCCTACTCCTGAACCGCGTAGAGCTTGATCAGCTCGAACAGGAAGTCCCGCCCCTCATAGAGCGAACGGACGCGCAGCCGCTCGTTCAGGCCGTGGACGCCGTTGCCGTCCGGGTCGGTGAACATGCCGGTGACGCCATAGGTCGGGATGCCCGCCGCATTGGTGAAGCGACCGTCGGTGGCGCCCGTCGACAGGGTCGGGACGACCGGCACGCCGGGCCACATCTTCGCCGCCGCCGCCTTGATCGGATCGAGGATGGCGGGGGTCAGGGGCGGGGCCGGCGAGGTCGGACTGGGCTCGCCGATGGTCTTGATGGTGATGGCAGGGTTGGCGAGGGCGGAGGCGATCTCGGCTTGCGTCTCCGCGATCGAATGGCCGGGCAGGATGCGGCAGTTGACGTTGACCGTGACCTTCTGCGGCTGGGCGTTGGGGGCGTGGCCGCCGTTGATCAGGGTGGGGATGCAGGTCGTGCGCATCATGGCGTTCCACACCGGATTGGCGGCCCCCAGACGCGCGGCCGCCGCCGCGTCGGGCGCGTCATGGGCGGTCAGGGCGCGCAGGTCGGCGGCGCTGGCGGGCGTCGTTTCGGCGATGGCCGAGAAATAGGCGCGGGTGACCGGCGACAGCTCCAGCGGGAAGTCATGCTGCACCAGCCGGTCCAGCGCGGCGCCCATGGCCCCGATGGCGTTGTCCTTCCTCGGCCGGGCCGAGTGGCCGCCGGGGTTGGTCAGCTCCAGCGTATAGTCCTGATAGACCTTCTCTCCGGCCTGGACGTTCAGGGCGATGCGGTTGGCGTTGGCGTCGAGCTGTCCGCCCGCGCCCTCATTCAGGGCGAAGCCGGCCTGGAGCATTTCCGGGTGGTGCTCCAGCAGCCACTGGACGCCGTTCCAGTTGTCGTTGGTCTCCTCGCCGCAGGTCAGGGCCATCTTGATGGTGCGGCGGGGCTGGAAGCCCTGTTGTTTCAGGCGGATCAGGCTGTCGACCCAGACCGAGGCCTCGGCCTTGTCGTCCGAAGCGCCGCGCGCATAGAAATAGCCGTTCTCCTCGACGAGGACAAAGGGATCGCGCTCCCAGTCGGCGCGCCGCGCCTCCACCACATCGATATGGGCCAACAGCAGCATGGCGGGAGCGGAAGCGTCCGTGCCGGGCAGGGTGGCGATCAGGGAGCCGAACTTCGGCTGGTCCTCGGGAATGACGACGCGGGCATCGGCCCCGGAATAGCCGGCGGCGACCATGCGCGCGGCCATCCGCTGGGCGGCCAGGGTGCAGCTGCCTTCGGACAGGGTGGTGTTGGTCTCGACCAGCTCCTTGTAGAGGCCGCGGAACTCGACCTGATCGGGGCGAAGTTCCGTCGCTTGCGGCGTGTCCGCCCTGGCGATGGTCACGGCGGAGATGATGATGATCAGGGCGGCGGCGCCGAACAGCGACAGGATGATCCGGCTGGTGCGCAGCTTCTTCATCTCGGCATAGGCGGCGTCGTCGAGCCAGAAGGTGTTCGGAGCGGCCTCGATCACCGCGTTGCGCCGGATCAGGCGACGCAGGGCGCCGCGCTGGATCAGCCGGCCCTCAGCGAGGGCCACGGCCGTTTCGGGCGAGGTCGCATTCGCGTTGCGAAGCGTCTGCACGATCCGCTTCTCGGCCCGCACTGACGCCCCCGCCACCGCTCCGCCTATGCCTGCAGTCATGATCCCCGCCTCCTGTTTCGGGGGACAGTAGCGCGTCCCGAGGTCAGCGCCAGCATCCAGTCATTGTTCGGTAACCCCGTTTGAGGCATGAACGGAACGAATGCCGAACACGATGATTCAAAATGGCCCCGTCCGCATCCTCGGACTCGACCCCGGCCTGCGCCGGACGGGGTGGGGGGTGATCGTGTCCGAGGGCTCGCGGCTGCGCTGGATCGCCCATGGCGTAGTGGCCCCGGACGAGCGGGCGCCCTTCGCCGAACGGCTGCTGCATCTGCTTGAGGCGGTCGGCGAAATCTGTGTCGCCCATGGCTGCGAGGAGGCGGCGATCGAGGAGGTCTTCGTCAACGTCAATCCGGCCTCGACCCTGAAGCTGGGCCATGCGCGGGCGGCGGTCATGCTGGCTCCGGCGCGCTGCGGCCTGCCGGTGGCGGAATATTCGCCCAATCTGATCAAGAAGGCAGTGGTCGGAGCGGGCCATGCCGACAAGGGCCAGATCGCCTTCATGGTGAAGCGGCTGATGCCGGCCTCCGGCGAGGTCAAGGCCGATGCGGCCGACGCGCTGGCCGTCGCCATCACCCATGCGCAGCTCAGGAAGCGCACCCTGCTGGAAAGCCTGCGAGGCGCGGCATGATCGGTCGTCTGAGAGGCGTGCTGGCCGAGGTCGAGGAGGGGCACTGCCTGATCGACTGCGCGGGGGTGGGCTATGTGGTGGCCTGCGGGGCGCGAACGCTCGGGCGGCTGCCGGCGCCCGGCGACGAGGCGACCCTGCATGTGCATTCCCAGTGGAGCGAGGATGCGGGGCCGCGCCTCTACGGCTTCCTGACCCGCGACGAGCGGCGCGCCTTCACCACCATGCTGTCCATCCAGGGTGTCGGCCCCAAGGCCGCCCTGTCCGTGTTGGACGTCCTGCCGCCCGGCGAGTTGGCCGGCGCCGTGGCGCGCGAGGACAAGGCGGCGATCGGCCGGGCCAATGGCGTGGGGCCCAAGCTCGCCCTGCGCATCGTCACCGAACTGAAGGGCAAGCCTCTGGGCGACGTCTCCTTCACGCCGTCCGCGCCGGGCGTCCATGCCGAGGTCGCGCCGCCCGCGCCCAGCATCGCCGGGGAGGCCGTCTCGGCCCTGCTGGGTCTGGGCATCGCCGAGATCAATGCGCGGCGCGCCGTCGATCAGGCTCTGATCCGTCTGGGCGAGGACGCCGACCTGTCGGCTGTGATCCGCGCCGGGCTGCAGGAACTCGGCCGATGACCGACGACCGCATCATCTCTCCCCAGCCGGCCCCCGGTGAAGCCTATGACAGGGCGCTGCGGCCGCAGTCGCTGGCCGAGTTCGTCGGCCAATCGCAGGCCAAGGGCAATCTGAAGGTCTTCATCGGCGCGGCCCGCGCGCGCGGCGAGGCGCTGGATCACGTCCTGCTGTTCGGGCCTCCGGGTCTGGGCAAGACGACCCTGGCCCAGATCGTGTCGAAGGAGCTGGGCGTGGGCTTCCGCGCCACCTCGGGGCCGATCCTGGCCAAGGCCGGGGATCTGGCCGCCATCCTGACCAACCTCGAACCGCGGGACGTCCTGTTCATCGACGAGATCCACCGGCTGGCCCCGCAGGTGGAGGAAATTCTCTATCCGGCGATGGAGGACCATGTCCTGGACCTGATCATCGGCGAGGGACCGTCGGCGCGCTCGGTGCGTATCGATCTGGCGCCCTTCACCCTGGTCGGGGCGACGACGCGGGCCGGGCTGCTGGCCACGCCGCTGCGCGACCGGTTCGGCATTCCGCTGCGGCTGGAGTTCTACACCCCCGACGAACTGGTGCGGGTCATCACCGGGGCGGCGCGCAAGATGGGCGTGGCCATCGACGACGAGGGGGCGCGGGAGATCGGATCGCGCTCGCGGGGCACGCCGCGCGTGGCGGGCCGCCTGCTGCGCCGGGTGCGCGACTTCGCCGAGGCGGAGGGGGCGAAGACGGTGACGAAGCTGGTCGCCGCCCGGGCTCTGGCGCGGCTGGAGATCGACGAGGCGGGTCTGGATTCCAACGACCGTCGCTTCCTCAAGGCCCTGATCGAGAACTATGGCGGCGGGCCGGTCGGGATGGACACCCTGGCCGCGGCCATCGCCGAGGCGCGCGACGCCGTCGAGGACGTGATCGAGCCCTATCTGCTGCAGCAGGGCTTTATCCAGCGCACGCCGCGCGGCCGCATGGCCTGCGCCCGCGCCTATAGCCACCTCGGCCTGACCGAACCGCCCAAGCCGCCGGTCTCCGGCGTGGGCGACCTGTTCGACTGATGATCCTTCGCACGCCCGGACCGGCGGACCTGCCCGGGCTGAACGGCCTGATGAAGGCGAGCGCGGCCTATGCGGGCGAGTATGCGGCGATCCTCGAAGGCTATGAGATCGACGAGGCCCTGCTGGCCCGTGACGTCTATCGGCTGGCGGAGGATGAGCAGGGCTTGATCGGCTTCTTCAGTCTGACGCCCGGATCACCGCCGGAACTGGCTCTGATGTTTGTGGCGGACGCCCGGCAAGGCGAGGGCTGGGGCGCGCGGCTGTTTCAGGCGATGGCGGCCGAGGCTCAAGCGCTGGGCGCCGACGCGGTTCTGATCGTATCCCATCCGCCGTCGGTCGGCTTCTACGAGCGGCAGGGCGCGATCAGGATCGGTGAAAAGCCGCCCACAGGGCGTGCAGGCTGGTCCAGACCGATGCTGAGGATGAGACTTTGATCCGGTTGAACACTCTCGCCGCGGCAGTTGCACAAGCGATCGTGACCGCCGTCGTGGGCCTGATCGCCATCCGGCTGGCGGGCGGTCCGACCTCGGCCCTGATTGTTCAGGCGGGTGCTCTGGTTGTCGGCGCCCTGATCGCCGTCGGGCTGGGTTTCAATCCCTGGCGGCCGGGACCGAAGGGCGCGGCGGTTCTGGTCGGCGTCTGTCTGGCCCTGCTGTTCGCAACGCTCGGAGACGCTGGGCCGGGCGTACATCGCTGGATCGCAGCGGGACCGATCGTGTTGCAGCCGGCGTCGATCGTCCTGCCGTTCGTGGTCTGGGCGCTGGCGGTCGCGCGGACCAATTGGTGGGCGGGCGCCCTGACCGGCGCCTTCGCCCTGGTGCTGGCGATCCAGCCCGACGCGGCCTCGGCGACGGCTCTGCTGCTGGGGTTGATCGCCCTGGCGGTTGTGCGGGGCAGGGTGGCGGCGCCGGATGTCACCGCCCTTCTGATGGCGCTGGCGGCGGCGGTCTGGAGCTGGACGCGCGTCGATCCCCTGCCGGCCGTCGCCCATGTGGAGCGCGTCGTGCCCGAGGCCTTCGCGGTCAATCCCGTCGGCGGTGTCGCGGCGGGGCTAATGTTGATCCTCCTGCCCCTGCCGTTCGTGGTCAGGGCCTTGGAAGGAAGAGAGCGGGCGATTGCGGCCGGTCTGGCGGGTCTGTGGATCGGGCTGGTCGCGGGCAATCTGTTCGGCAACTACCCGGCGCCGGTCGTGGGGTACGGAGCGTCACTGGTCGTCGGCTGGCTGGCCTCGCTGGGTTTGGTCCTTTCGCGCGCTGCGCCGGCCACCGCGCCACGATGGACGATCGTTTCGCGGGTGCGATAGCCGACACTTTCCCTCCGCCCCGAACCCCGGCATGCTGCACGGGTGGAGGCGTGAATGGCGCGACGGCTGTCGGTTCAGAGAGTGATCGGAGTGCTTGGCGTCGCCGTTCTCGGCCTGGGCGCGCTGAGCCTGTGGGCGATCTCCCAGGGCGCACGGCCCGGTTTCTCCCAGGAGCCGGCCGCCGAACGGGTTCTGCGTCAGGCGCGCGAACAGCTTGGGGGTAAGGCCGAAATCCGTTTGATCGCCCCCGGAAACGGGCGGGTCGTGTGCGGCTATCTGGCCGCCGATCGTGCGGCGCCCGCGACCGGCTTCGTCTCGCGCCCCAACCGGCTGCTGCTCAGCAATGACCCTCTGAAGGGCGAATTCCAGCAGATGGTGGCCCAGGACTGTCCGGAATTCCCGGCGGCGGCGCCCAGCACGATCCTCCGATGAATCCCGACGTGCCCACCGCAGGCCGTTTCGAGGGCCGCGACCACCTGCTGCCGGTCCGGGTCTATTACGAGGACACCGACTTCACCGGTCTGGTCTATCACGCCAACTATGTCCGCTATTTCGAGCGGGGTCGGTCGGACTTCATGCGGCTGACCGCCAAGGGCCATGCCGAGCTGCTGGACGACGCCGAGCCGATGGCCTTCGTCGTCGCCGAAATGAACATCAAATACCTCAAGCCCGCGCGGATCGACGACGCCCTGGTCGTGCGCACCACCTATGACGCGGTGAAAGGGTCCCGGCTGATCATCTCCCAGAGTGTCGAACGGGACGGGGAGGTGCTGTGCCGGGCCGAGGTGACGGCAGTCTGCATCCATCTGGACGGCCGGCCCCGTCGACCGACCAAGGCCCTGATCCAGAGCGTGACGCCCTGGCTGAAGGGCTGACGGCCCCCCATTCGACCGAATATATGGAGGCCATGCTCACGCACCGGTGAGGGGAGCGTTAGTGACCTTGTCACGTCTGGCCGCTAGAGCCGGACAAGCGCCACACTATGGTCACGCCGGCCCGCACGATAGGCCGGACGCCGATTGCCTCAAGGACCCGCTCGCCGATGACAGTTCCCGCCGCCGCCGAAGCCGGAATGCTGAACCCCGTCACCCTTTTCATGACGGCCGATTGGGTCGTGAAGATCGTGATGATCGGTCTGGCCGGGGCCTCGGTCTGGTCCTGGGCCATCATCATCGACAAGGCTTTCCGCTTCACCGCCCTGAACAGCCAGGCCGACACCTTCGAGAAGGCGCTGAGCTCGGGTCGGTCGCTTGAGGACGTCGCGGCGGAAGCCGGGCCGCAGCCGAACCACGCCCTGCCGCGCATGCTGGTCACGGCGCTGGCCGATTGGCGAGAGACCCGGGCGCGCGGAGTGTTGACGGAGCAGCAGGGCAATCTGCTGATCAGCCGCATTGATCGGTCGCTGGATTCGATCATCGCCCGCGAGGGACAGCGGGTCGAAAACGGCCTGGGCGTGCTGTCTGTCGTCGCCACGGCCTCGCCCTTCATCGGCCTGTTCGGCACCGTCTGGGGCATCATGAACGCCTTCGGCCGCATCGCCTCGGCGGGCAACACCAATCTGACGACCGTGGCCCCGGCCATTTCCGAAGCCCTGTTCGCCACGGCGATCGGCCTGGCGGCGGCCATCCCGGCCTATATCGCCTACAACAAGTTCTCGATCGACGCGGGCAAGTTCTCGGGCCGTCTGGAAAGCTTCGCCGACGACCTGCAGGCCGCCGTGGCCCGTCGTCTGGGCGTGCCGAGCGCTCCGCCGCCCCCGCCTCCGCCGCCGTCCGAATTCTCGCTGCGCCGGGCCGACTGAGATGGCCATGGGCGGAGGGGCCGGACAGGGCCACGTACGCGGACGTCGCCGCGCCAAGAAGCGGCCGCTGAGCGAGATCAATGTCACACCGCTGGTCGACGTCATGCTGGTGCTGCTGATCATCTTCATGATCTCGGCGCCCCTGCTGACGGTGGGGGTGCCGGTCGAGCTGCCCAAGACCGAGGCCAGCGCCGTGCCGACGGACAATACGCCGATCACCCTGTCGATCGATCAGAACGGGGCGATCTTCCTGGACAAGACCCCGACCGAATACGACCAGCTGACGGCGCGGGTCGCCGACGCCGTGGGCGACGCCAAGAAGGACGAAAAGCCGATCTTCGTGCGCGCCGACGGCCGTGCGCCGTATCAGGCCGTGGCGCGGGTGATGGCGAGGCTCTCGGCCTCGGGTTTCACCAAGCTGAACCTGATCACCGATACGGCGCCGGATTCCGAAGGCTGACGTGAGAAGGCCGAGCCCCGCAATTCTGGGATCGATCGCGCTGCACGTCGGCGTGCTGGCGCTCGCCTTCGTGAGCTGGCCGAAGAAGGACCTGCCCGCGCCGATGCCGTCTTCCGTGCCGGTGTCGATCCTGTCGTCCGAGGTCATCGACGCCGCGGCCCCCGACAATCCCTCCGAGGAACTGATCACCGAGGACGGCGCCAGCGCACCGACCGAGGCGGTCGAGGCGCCCCCGGCTCCGACGCCCGCCCCGACCCCGCCTCCGACCCCCGCGCCGCCGACGCCGCGCATTCCGCCCAAGGTCACGCCGCCGGCCCCGACCCCACGTCCAACACCGACCCGTCCGACCCCGCCGGTCACCCGTCCCACGCCGCCGCGCCCCAAGACCCAGCCGCCAGCCGCGACACCGCGTCGCAATGAGCCCTCGCTGGACCTCGGCGCCCTGCAGGGGCCGCGCCGTCCGAATAACAATCCCGGCCGTCCCTCGACGGGCCAGCAGGGGACGGGGCAGGCAGCCCAGGCCTCGGGTCCGCAGCTGGCCGCGCTCGGACGTCAGGTGACGCCGAACTGGAACGTGCGGGTGGTTTGCGACCTGCCGAACGGCAACGCCCTGACTATCCGGGTGCGGGTCCGGCTGGACGCCACCGGCCGCATACAGGGCACGCCCGTCATCGAAGGGTCGAGCAACGATCCGGCCTGGCGCGCCGCCGCCGACAGCCTGATGCAGGCCCTGCGCGCGACGTCTCCGTTCGACGTTCCGGCGGGCTTCGCGGCCCAGGAAGTGCCGTTCCGGTTCGATACCGCGCGGCCCTGCGGCAACCGCTGATGCATTGGGCGGTTCAAGCTTCGCCAAACGGTCGCCCCAATCACCGGCAAGCTGGTCTTGGGGGCGACGGACGCGCTAGATCAGGCGCGCCGCAAGGTAAATGAGGGAGCCGTCCATGCGTCTGAAAACTCTTCTGGTCACGGTCGCTGCGGTGGCGATGTCGGCCCCGATGCTGGCGCAGGCTCAGGTTCCCGGCCAAGGCCCCACCGCTGCACCGGCGACCCAGGACGTCGTCGTCGACGAGGGCGTTCTGAAGCCCTTCCAGATCGCCATCGCGCCTTTCAGCGGCCCGAACGGATCCGAAGTCTCCGGCGTCCTGACCGGCGACCTGACGCGGTCCGGCTATTTCGAGGCGATCAGCCCGCGCAGCTTCATCGAGACCGGGTTGACGCTGAACAACGCGCCCAACTTCCCGCAGTGGACCCAGATCGGCGCCCAGGCGGTGCTCTACGGGTCGGTGACGCCGCGCCCCGACAACCGCAACGACTACGGCTTCCGTCTGTACGACCCGTACCGGCAGTGCCAGCTGGTCAGCTACAACTTCACCGCCACGCCCGAGCAATGGCGTCGGGTCGCGCACAAGATCGCCGACGTCGTCTATCAGCGCATGACCGGCGAGAGCGGCTTCTTCGACACCCGCATCATCTATGTCGCCGAGAGCGGCACCGAGCTGAATCGCCTGTCTCGCCTCGCGATCGTCGATCAGGACGGCTACAATCCCGTCTTCCTGACCGGGGGCGAGGAGATCATCCTGACGCCGCGCTTCTCGTCCAACCCGGACGAGATCACCTATATGGCGCTGGGCAAGGACTACAGCCGCATCTACCTCTACAACCTGTCGACCGGCCGCCGCGAAAGCCTGGGCGAGTTCGATGGTCAGGCCCTCGCGCCGCGCTATTCGCCGGACGGGTCCAAGGTGGCCTTCTCGATCATCCGCGGCGGCAACACCGACGTCTATGTGATGGATCTGCGCAGCCGTCAGCTGAGCCGTCTGACTTCGGATCCGGGCATCGACACCTCGCCGTCGTTCAGCCCGGACGCGCGCCAGATCGTGTTCAACTCGGACCGTTCGGGCACGCCGCGCCTGTATGTCATGAATGCCGACGGCTCGGGCCAGCGGCCGATCTCGCGTGGCGGCGGCAGCTATACCGCCCCGTCCTGGAGCCCGCGCGGCGACCTGATCGCCTTCACCAAATCCTCGGGCGGCCGGTTCTCGATCGGCGTCATGGGCACGGATGGTTCGGGGGAGCGCAGCCTGTCGTCCAGCTATTTCGAGGAAGGCCCGTCCTGGGCCCCGAACGGCCGCTACATCATGTTCTCGCGCCAGACGCGCGGCGGAAACACCAACCTCTGGATGGTCGACCTGTCGGGTCGGGTCATCGCCCAGTCTGGATATCAGGGCCGGGGCTCGGACCCCGCCTGGTCGCCGCTGCTGGACGCCGCCCCTGTGAACCTCGGCCGCAGCCAGGGACCGGACAGCTGTCCTTCGTGATTTCGGCTGCCTCGTCAGGGGAAATCAGTTCACGAGCGGAGCCGAACCCCTCAACAGTGCGTTACCCGAGCCAGAAGCGCCACCATTTCGCCACCTGCCCCGCTAAAGGCAAAGCTTGAAGCGCCGATCCGGCGTCCGAGGGCAAAACCAAGGAGACGACCCGCGATGACGACCATGACCAACCTGATCAAGCTGACCGCCGTCGGCCTCGTGATGGCCTCGATGGCCGCCTGTACCCCCAAGCGCGCCGTCGAGCCTGCTGTCCCGAACCAGCCGACCGCCCCGTCGAACCCGATCTATCCGGGTACGGGCACGGGCAACATCGGTGGCTCGAACACCGGCGCCGCTCGCCCGGGTTCAGAACAGGACTTCGTCGTCAATGTCGGCGACCGCGTCTATTTCGACCTGGATTCCTATCAGGTCTCGACCGAGGCTTATCCGCGCCTGGACGCCCAGGCCCAGTGGCTGCTGCGCTATCCGCAGATCACTGTCCGGATCGAAGGCAACGCCGATGAACGCGGCACCCGTGAGTACAACCTGGCCCTCGGCGCCCGCCGTGCGGAATCGGTGCGCAACTACCTGGTCCAGCGCGGCGTGCCCGCCGGCCGGATCGACACCATCAGCTACGGCAAGGAGCGCCCGATCGCCCAGGGCTCGAGCGAGGAATCGTGGGCCCGCAACCGCAACGGCCACACCGCGATCGTCTCCGGCGGGATGTAATCGCCCGCAGACGTGACGACATCGGGGGCGCTCGCGACGCGGGCGCCCCTTTTCGTTCCGGGACGCCCTCGTTCCGGAAGCCTGGGCCCGGCCTTGCGAAGGCCTCGAAACGGTGAAACCACTAAAGCCATGATGAAGCCCTTCCATCGCAATCTCCTGCTGGCCGCCACGGGCCTGTGCATCGTGGGCGGCGGCGTCGCCGTGTCCCAGGTCCAGCCTCTGGCGCCCGTCGAATGGGACAACCGCCGTCTCGACACCCTGGACCGCAATGTGCGCCGCCTCGAACGCGCCGTGACGCAGAGGAACGCGGTCGGCCAGCCCGTGCTGGTCGAGCCCGATCCGGAGGTCGTGGCCCTGCAGGGGCAGGTCAGCGACATGGACCGGCGTCTGCAGGACCTGGAGGCCAGCCTGCAGCGGCTGACCCGCGACGGCGAACAGACGGCCTTCAAGCTGGATGAAGCGACGCGCGACAACGCCGCCCTGCAAACCCGGCTGAACGCCAGCGACGCCCGCATCAAGGCCATCGAGGATCAGGCCAGGGCCGCCGCGGCCGCCGCCGCCGAGGCCGAGCAGGCGGGGCGGTCGCCGACCGGGAACGCCGCCGGCGATCTGGCCGCCGCCCGCGCCCTGACCGATGCGGCCGCGCAGGCCCAGGCTTATGAGGTTCTGATCACCAACTGGCCGTCCACGCCCCAGTCTGCCGAGGCCGGCTATCGTCTGGGCGACCTGCGCCGCGCCGACGATGACATGAACGGCGCCGTCCAGGCCTATGCCGGCGCCCTGAACGGCTGGCCGACCACGCCCTGGGCCGGGGAGACGACGCTGAAACTGGCCCGCGCCCTGGCGGCGACCAACCGCAATCCGCAGGCCTGTGCGGCGCTCGGCGAGTTCAACCGGCGCTATGCCGCGGCGGCCTCGGCCCAGCTGAAAACCATCGCCGGTCAGATCCGCACCCAGGCCCGCTGCACCTGACCGCCATGACCGCGCCGGACCCAGGTCTGGCGGCGCGGGTCGAGACCCGGCTCGACGCCCGGCTGATGCATGGAGCCGAGCCACCCGTCGTTCTGGGCCTGTCCGGCGGCGGGGATTCCCTCGCCCTGCTGGAGATCGCCGCCGACTGGGCGGCGCGCCACGGCCGCCGTCTGCTGGCCGTCACGGTCGATCACGGCCTGAACCCTGACAGCCGCGACTGGAGCCGCTTGTGCGCCGAGGCCTGCGCCCGTCGCGGCGTCGGCTGGATCGAACGACGCTGGGAGGGGGACAAGCCGGCGACCGGATTGACGGCGGCGGCGCGGACGGCGCGCCATGGGCTGATCGCCGAGGCGGCGCGGGCGGCGGGCGCGAAGGTCGTCCTGCTGGCTCATACCGCCGACGATATCCTCGAGAGCGACTGGATGCGGGCTCGCCCGGTCGAGGCGGGAGGCTCTACCCTGGGGCGTCTGCGCGAATGGTCGCCGTCACCGGTCTGGCCCGACGGACTTGGCCTGATCCTGTTCCGCCCCCTGCTCGAAGAGCGCCGCGAGGCCCTGCGCGACCTGCTGCGGGGCAGGGGTCTGGGCTGGATCGAGGATCCGGCCAATGCCGATGCACGGTTCGGGCGCAGCCGGGCGAGGCAGGCGCTGGCGGCCGGGGAGGGGGCTTTCGATGACGAAACCCCTCTGGCTCCCGTCGACCTCGGCGCCAGGCCGGTCCCTCTCCCTCTGGGAGAGGGCTTTGAATGCGGGAGGGGACACGGCTCGACAGTTCTGGCCGCGACCCTTCTGTGCGCCTCGGGAGGCTCGGCGCCGCCGCGCCGTGACCGGCTGGAACGGCTGATCCAGCGTCTCCGGTCGGACGAGAATTTTGACGCGGGTCTCGCCGGCGCCCGGATCGAGGCGCGCGGCGAAACGGTCCTGATCGGCCGGGAGCCAGGGGAGTTTCGTCGTCACGCGCCAGACGACGTCGCCCTGACGCCCGGAGAGCCCGCCGTCTGGGACGGGCGATACGAGATCGTGATCGCGGAGGCCGGCTGGACAGTCACGGCGGCCGTAGGAAGGCTGAACAGGCTGTCCGATGCGGATCGCAGAGTCCTGTCGCGCGTTCCATCGTGGGCCCGCGGAGCCCTGCCCGTGCTGATCCGGGACGAGGACGCTGGCCCGGTTCTGGCATGGCGCAGGGCTGAGGTTCGGGCGCTGGCGCCCCGACGTCTGGCGTTGTTCCTGGGAGCGATGTCGGGCGAAACGACGCAGGAGGCCGACCTCTTTCGAACCATCCATGGCGAAACGCCGCCCGCTGACCTATTTTCACACAAAGACCACCATCGCGGCTTAGGCTGACCGCCTTGCCGAAGGACCGAGAACAACAATGAACCTGCGTAATCTGGCGATCTGGGGCTTGATCCTGCTCGCGCTCGTGGCGGGCTATGCCGCCCTGAGCCAGAGCGGCGGTCCTCTGGCCGTGACCAAGGGCGGCCCGGCCGCCGCCGCTGCGAACCGGCAGGAGATCATCACCTATTCGAAGCTGGTCAATGAAGTCGGGGCCAAGAACGTCAAGGCGGTCGTGGTCAAGGGCGACCAGATCCAGGGCGTGTTCCAGAACAACAGCCGCTTCGTCGTCACCACCCCGCTGCAGAATGAGGCGCTGATCGAGGCCATCCGCGAGTCGGGCGCCCAGGTCGACGTCAAGACCACTCGCCAGTCGTGGTGGCAGGCCCTGTTGATCGGCATCCTGCCCATCCTGCTGCTGGTAGGCGTCTGGGTCTTCTTCATGCGTCAGATGCAGGGCGGGGCGCGCGGCGCCATGGGCTTCGGCAAATCCAAGGCCAAGCTCCTGACCGAGCACAAGGGCCGCAAGACTTTCGACGACGTTGCCGGCGTGGACGAGGCCAAGGAAGAACTGCAGGAGGTTGTCGACTTCCTCAAGGATCCGGGCAAGTTCCAGCGTCTGGGCGGCAAGATCCCCAAGGGCGCCCTGCTGGTCGGCCCTCCCGGGACCGGCAAGACCCTGCTGGCCCGCGCCGTCGCGGGCGAGGCAGGCGTGCCCTTCTTCTCCATCTCCGGCTCGGACTTCGTCGAGATGTTCGTCGGCGTCGGCGCCAGCCGCGTGCGTGACATGTTCGAACAGGCCAAGAAGAACGCCCCCTGCATCATCTTCATCGACGAGATCGACGCGGTCGGTCGTCACCGCGGCGCCGGTCTGGGTGGCGGCAATGACGAACGCGAGCAGACCCTGAACCAGTTGCTGGTCGAGATGGACGGCTTCGAGGCCAATGAAGGCATCATCCTGATCGCCGCGACCAACCGTCCCGACGTTCTCGACCCGGCCCTGCTGCGTCCCGGCCGCTTCGACCGTCAGGTCGTGGTGCCCAACCCCGATGTAAACGGTCGCGAGAAGATCCTGCGCGTGCACATGAAGGACGTGCCCCTGGCCGCCGACGTCAACGTCAAGACCCTGGCGCGCGGCACTCCGGGCTTCTCCGGCGCCGACCTGGCCAATCTGGTCAACGAAGCCGCCCTGATGGCCGCCCGCAAGGACCGTCGCATGGTCACCCATCGCGACTTCGAGGACGCCAAGGACAAGGTCATGATGGGCGCCGAGCGCAAGTCCATGGCCATGAACGAGGAAGAGAAGCGCCTGACCGCCTATCACGAAGGCGGCCACGCCATCGTGGCCATGAACGTCAAGATGGCCGATCCGGTGCACAAGGCGACCATCGTCCCGCGCGGCCAGGCCTTGGGCATGGTCATGCAGCTGCCGGAAGGCGACCGCTATTCGATGAAGTACCAGCAGATGGTCGATCGCATCGCCATCATGGCCGGCGGCCGCGTCGCCGAGGAAATCATCTTCGGCAAGGAGAACATCACCTCCGGCGCTTCGTCCGACATCACCCAGGCGACCAAGCTGGCCCGCCGCATGGTGACCCAGTGGGGCTTCTCCGACATCCTGGGCACCGTGGCCTATGGCGAGAACGAGCAGGAGGTCTTCCTCGGCCACTCGGTCGCGCGCAGCCAGAACATCAGTGAAGAGACCGCCCGGATCATCGATTCGGAGGTCAAGCGTCTGGTCACTGAAGGCTGGGATGAGGCCCGCCAGATCCTGACCGACAAGGCTGACGATCTGGAGAAGCTGGCCCAGGCCCTGCTCGAGTACGAGACCCTGTCGGGTCAGGAGATCAAGGACCTGCTGGAGAAGGGCGCCGCGCCGAACCGCGACGAGAACAACTTCCCCAACTCCGGGCCTTCGGTCTCGGTCCCCGTGACCCCCGTCGCCGACGGCGGTGTCACGGTCGACGTCCCGACCGTCCACTAGGCCTTCTGGAACCCGCCGGCGGCTTCGGCCTCGGCGGGTTCTTTCCGATGAACATGTTTGCATTATAAACAAGTCTATGAGATATGGCCTCATCCGAAACGGGAGGGGTCGCCATGTCGGCATCCGAAATCGATCGTTCCGAGCGCCTGCACGGCCTCGACGCACTGCGGGGCGGCGCCCTGCTTCTGGGCGTGGTCCTCCACGCCTCCATGTCCTTCATTCCGGCGCCGATCTGGATCGTCAGTGACGACCAGCAGTCGGTCGGGGCGGGGGTGCTGTTCTTCGCCATCCACATCTTCCGCATGGCGACCTTCTTCCTGCTGGCCGGCCTGTTCGCCCATATGATGCTGGGCCGGCGCGGCGTCGGCGGCTTCCTCAAGGACCGCTTCATCCGCATCGGCGGACCGCTGGGCGTCTTCTGGACCCCGGTCATGGCGGCGATCATCGCCGTGCTGATCTGGAATGCGATCCGGCAGGCCGCCGGCGCCCCGATGGGCCCGCCGCCGCCGCCGCCGACCTACACCTGGCTGACCATCCCCCTGACCCATCTGTGGTTCCTGTGGGTGCTGATGCTCTTCTATGTCGCCACCCTGATCCTGCGCGCGCCCTTCGCGATGCTTGATCGCAGCGGCGGCTGGGGCCGGACGGTCGATGGGCTGACGACGACGCTCGCCACGCCCTGGGGCGCCGTCGTCCTCGCCGCGCCTCTGGCGGTCGCCGTCTGGTTCGAGCCGAACTGGGTTCCCTTCTTCGGCATTCCGACGCCCGATCATGGACTGGTTCCCAACCTGAGCGCCTGCGTCGGCTTCGGCACGGTCTTCGGTTTCGGCTTCCTGCTGGATCGCCGCCGCGACCTTCTGGCGAGGCTGGAAGGCTGGGCGCCGGTCAACCTCGGTCTCGCGGTCGGGGCGGGCGCCACGCTGCTGATGCTGGCGGGCGGTCCCGCGCCCTCCATCGTTCCGGTGACCGATCCGGCGACCAAGGCCATGGCGGCCGCGGCGCTCGGCGTGGCGACCCTCGCCTCGGCCTTCGCTGCGGTGGGGCTGGCGCTGAAGCTCTTCTCTGGCCACAGCGCCTTGCGCCGCTACCTCGCCGACGCCTCCTACTGGATCTACATCGTCCATCTGCCGCTGGTGATGGTCGGGCAGGTGCTGATCCAGGACTGGGCCATGGTCTGGCCGGTCAAGCTGACGGTCGTGGTCGCGGGCGTCCTGGCGGTCAGCCTCGCCAGCTATGAGCTCCTGATCCGTCACAGCTTCATGGGGCGGTGGCTGAACGGGCGACGCATCCCCTGGCGGCGAAAGCCAGACGCCGAACTCGCGCCCGCCGAATAGCTTGCCAACCCCGGCCGGCGCGTCCATCCGATGGAGGCGCCGGCCGCATCAGGAATCGCCCTCATGTCAGACAAGTCCACGCCCGAAGCCGACCTCGCCTTCCTGCGCTCCGTCGTGACAGGCGGAGGCCCGGGCGGTCATCTGACGCTGGGCGTCGCCTATCTGGCCGGGGGCTTGCTCTACGGCGCCCAGTGCCTGTTCCACATCGGTCAGATCGCCGGCTGGATCCGCTGGCCTGATCTCGCCAATCTGGCGGTGGTCGTCGCGGTGCCGGTGGCCTTCTTCATCATCCTGACCTGGGCGATCCTTGAAGATCGCAAGGTCCCCAAGCCGGGTCCTATGGTCACCCGCACCCTGAACGCGGCCTTCAGCGCCACCGGCATGGCCAATCTGGCGATCATCATCGTCTTCGGCGTCGGGTCCGCACGCGATCATGACTTCGCCGTGTGGCTCTACTATGCGGCGGTGATCTTTGCCCTGCAGTCGGCGGCCTGGTTCGTCGCCTTTACCCTGAAGCGGACGCCGTGGATGTTGGCGGTCTCTATCGGCGGCTGGCTGACGGCAGTGGCGCTGGGCCTGACGGTGCGTCAGGCTGCGATCTACCTCGGCATCTGTACGGTGGCCCTGTTCCTGCTGTTCGCCTTGCCCGGCTGGGTCATGCTGCGCGGCGCCCTCAATGCGCGCAAAGCCGCCTGAACCATGGGCTTGCACGATCTCGGACGAATCGACGAGGTCATCCACGGCCGCATGCGGCTGGGGATCATGGTCTATCTGGCCGACGCCGAGGTCGCCGACTTCACCGAGCTGAAGACGGTGCTTGAGGCGACCCAGGGCAATCTCTCCGTCCACATCAAGAAGCTGGAGGAGGCGGGCTACGTCGCCGTCGCCAAGAGCTTCGTGAACAACAAGCCCCTGACCCGGGTCTCCATCACCGACGAGGGCCGCAAGGCTTTTGCCGCCTATCTGGAGGCGCTGGGCGGACTGATCGGTGGACGCGGCTGATGGCGCCGGTCGTCGTCGATCCGAAGCATGTCCACGCCTTCGCGGACGAGGGCGCCTTCGAGGCCTGGCTGGCGCAGAACCACGATCGCGAGACCGAGGTCTGGATCCGCATCTACAAGGTGAGGTCCGGCGTGGCCTCCATCACGGTCAAGGAAGCCATCGACGTCTGCCTTTGCTGGGGCTGGATCGACGGAGTGAAGAAGAGCTTCGACGAGGCCAGCTTCCTGCAGCGCTACACCCCGCGTGGAAAGAAGAGTGTCTGGAGCCAGGTCAATGTCGACAACGTCGCGCGCCTGACCGAGGCCGGGCGGATGACCAGTCACGGGCACAGCCACGTCGAGGCGGCGAAGGCCGATGGCCGCTGGGACGCCGCCTATCGCATCAAGGGCTCGACCCTGCCTGACGATCTTGTGGCGGCGGTCGAACCCGTCCCGGAAGCGAAGGCGACGCTTGCGACCCTCAGCGCCCAGAACCGCTTCGCCCTGATCTTCCGGCTGCAGGCCCTGAAGACCGAGGGGGGACGGCAGAAGGCCATCGCCCGGTTCGTCGAGATGCTGGCGAGGGGCGAAACGATCTATCCGCAAGGCAAAACCCAGGCGGTCGGCGCCTCGCTGCCCGGCTCGGTAAAATCTCGCAGGTAGAGGGTCACGCGATCGGGAAAGCTCGAGGCCCAGATCACGGCCTCCGAGACCGAGATGCCAAGCCGCTCCTCGTAAAGGGTATTGTCCCGGAACTCGTTCGGGTCCGCGAGGTCGGCGTCATTGCAGCTATTATCGTGATGGGTGGCCTCAACCCGCGCCTCCACGTATTTCCAGCGATACGGCCGCGCCCGTTCATCGATAATGTTTCCGATCATGCTCTCCAGTATCGCATCCAGCACCCCTTTGGTTATGGGCATCGTCAACGTCACGCCCGACAGCTTCTCGGACGGCGGGCGACTGGCGACGGTGGAGGCGGCGGTGGCCCACGCCCTGTCGCTGGTCGAACAGGGCGCCGACGTCCTCGATATCGGGGGAGAGAGCACCCGGCCGGGCGCCGAGCCCGTCAATGTCGCCGAGGAGATCGCCCGCACCCTGCCGGTCATCGCGGGCGTGCGCGCCCACTGGGCCGGGCCGATCAGCATCGACACCCTGAAGCCCGAGGTGGCCCGGGCGGCCGTCGGCGCCGGGGCGACAATCTGGAACGACGTCTCGGCCCTGAGCTTTTCGCCCGACAGTCTGGCGACGGCGGCGGCCCTGCGCTGCGACGTGGTCCTGATGCATATGCAGGGCGAGCCGCGCACCATGCAGGCGGCGCCCCTCTATGACGACGTCGTCGGCGAGGTCGTCGATTATCTGGAGGCCCGGGCGAAGGCGGCGGTGAAGGCCGGGGTGGCGCGCGAGAAGATCTGGCTGGATCCCGGCATCGGCTTCGGCAAGACCACGGCCCATAACCTCGCCCTCACGGCGCGGCTCGAGGCTCTGGTCGACCTGGGCTACCCCGTCCTCTACGCCGCCAGCCGCAAGCGCACGATCCTCGGCGTCGACGAGACCGCGACCGATCCCGCCGACCGACTGGGCGGATCGCTGGCCCTGATGCTGGAAGGGGCGCGGCGCGGCGCGAGGATGGTCCGTGTCCACGATGTGCGCGAGACGGTTCAGGCGCTCAAGCTGTGGTCGGCAGTCAGCTCGGCAGGTTGATCTGCCACGACACGCCGAACCGGTCCTGCACCCAGGCGAACCGTTTCGAGAAGCCATAGTTTCCGGCGGGCATCATCGTCTTGCCGCCTGCGCCCAGCGCCTCGGCCAAGGCGTCGACCTCGGCTTCGGCCTCCACCGTCAGGAAGGTCGAGGTCGAGGGGGTGAAGGTGAAATCGTGCACGGGCGGGGAGTCATTGGCCATGATCTCCAGCCCGGCGATCGTCAGCCGCGCCATGGCCACCTTGCCGTCCGGACCCTTGTGCAGGGCGGCGACGGCGGCCCCGGGAATGGCTTCGGCGTAGAAGGTCAGGGCCTCCTCGCAATCGCCCTGGAACATCAGGAAGGGGGCGGCGGCGGTGATCATGGCTCAGCTCCGGTTGGCGTCGGCGACGGCCGAGAGGTTGTCGAGGATCATGGACCAGCCGGCGGCGCTGCGCTCGGCATAGGCGGCCCAGGCGGGGGCGAGATCATGGCTGAGGATGACGGTGCAGCCGTCGCTCTCTGAGGCAAAGGTTACGGTCACGCGCGTCGGCTCCTCCGGCGCTTCGTCGACCCAGAAGTCGAAGACGATCCGGGCGGGGCGTTCGATCTCCACGAACCGGCCGAAGTGCCGCGCCAGATCCTCGCCGCGCCGTTCGAAGATGGCGAAGGCGCCGCCGACGACGGGGTTGTAGTCTGTCTTCTCCATCACGCCGTCGGGGGTATGGAACAGCCACAGGCCGACCGTCGCCGGATCGAGGAAGGCGTCGAACACCCGTTCGGGCGGATGGCGGAAGCGTTTCTCGACGCGCACCTCTACCGGATCGCTCATTCGCTCCAGCCTTCCACATGATGGTCGGGATGGCGGTCGACGACGAAGCGCGGCTCGATCCCATGCTCCAGCCAGATTTTTGCGCCGCCGAGGACCAGGGCAAAGCCGCCGGTGGAATCCAGAGCCTTGGCCACGCCGTCGGCGTCGTCCGTGAAACCCCGGTTCTCGACGGTGACCCAGGTGTGGTCCCCCCGCGGTTCGAACAGCCATTCGACTTCGGTCGGGGTCGCGCGGTTGTCCCAGTCGATCAGGATGCGGCGGTCCGGCTCGACGGCTTTCACGACGACCTCGGTCGAGGCTCCGTACATGGCCCAGGTCCAGTCGACGACGGCGCCGGGCGCCAGCACGCCGGTGCTGTCGGTGAACCAGAAGCGGGTGGTCACCGCCGGGTCGGCGAAGGCCTGAAAGACCTCCGCGACCGGTCGGCGGATCAGCATCCCGGCAGTTGCGACGGGCGCGCTCACGCCGTCCGCCAGTCGTTCGAGTACGGCTTCTCGTCGCCTGCCTTGGGGTTGTCGATCCGCTCGGCATAGGCGTCACGCAGGGCGAACCAGCGGTCCCAGCTCCACGGATGGCGCACGCCGTGGATGGCGTCCTCCAGTCCTTCCATATGGTGCTGCCAGCCGGCGAGGACGTTCTTGCGTCCGCTCTCCCAGGTCGAGGGCACCCGGTGCGACAGGATCAGGTGGGTGCCGTCGCCGTCGGGCTCCAGCCGCCACGAGACGATCGAGTCCGGATTGCTGCCGAAGGTGTGCTCGAACAGGGTGTAGGGCCGCACGGTCAGGACCTCGTTCGACTGGCGGCGCTTCTCCGGCACGTCAGGCATGAAGTCGTTGTCGGGTTGGCGGAAATGCAGCTCCATCTTGCCGCCCGGAACCGTCTCGATCTCGGCTTCGGCGAGCCAGCAGGCGAGACCTTCGGGCGTGGTCAGGGCTTTCCAGACGCGCTCGGGCGAATGCCGCAGACGGCGTTCGAAGCCGATGATCCAGCCGTCTCCGTCTTCGCGGATGGTCCCGGCGTCGCGGCCGGGAAGCGTTTCAACGAGGGCGTCGGTCATTGTGGAAACTCCTTGTCCAGATGCGCTTCCAGGGCGTCGAGCTTGTCGCTCCAGAAGCGGCGATAGGGGGCCAGCCAGGCGTCCAGCTCGGCCAGGGGGGCGGGGTTCAGGCGATAGAGGCGACGGTTGGCGTCCTTGCGCACCGTCACCAGCCCGGCGGCGCGCAGCACGCCCAGATGTTTCGACACGGCCGGCTGGCTGATCGGCAGGGCGGCGACGAAGTCCCCGGCGGGGCGTTCGCCATCGCGCAACAGACCCATGATGGCCATGCGGTTGGGTTCGGACAGGGCGAGGAGGGCGTCGTGCATTTGAATAACTAATCAGCTATATAGCCGAAACGCAATATATGATTTTCTTGCCCTCTGTGAGGGTGTGACGCATCAGGACGGCATGACCGCCGAATCCATAAGCAAGCCCGCCAAAGAAGGCCCGGGGCGCGTCCTGATCATCGCCGGCTCGGACTCGGGCGGCGGGGCCGGGATCCAGGCCGATATCAAGGCCGTGACCATGCTGGGCGCCTATGCGGCGACCGCCATCACGGCCATCACGGTCCAGAATACGCTGGGGGTGACGGGGGTGTTCCCCCTGCCGCTCGACCTGATCGAGCAGCAGGCGCGGGCCGTGCTGGACGACATCGGCGCCGACGCGATCAAGACCGGCATGCTGGGCACGGCCGAGACGGTCGAACGCGTCGCCGCCATCCTCGATACCTCGGACGCCGCCGTGGTCGTCGATCCGGTCATGGTGGCCAAGGGCGGGGCCTCCCTGCTGGCCAATGACGCGGTCGAGGCGGTGAAGGCCCTGATGGTCCCGCGCGCGACCTTGCTGACTCCCAACGCGCCAGAGGCCGAGGCCCTGACCGGGCTCGTGGTCTACGATCTGGACGGCCAGCGCCGCGCTGGCGAGGCCCTGTTGGCCATGGGGGCGAAGGCGGTGTTGATGAAGGGCGGCCATGTCGACGGGCCGACCGTCATCGACATCCTCATGACCGCGTCTGGCGAAACCTTGCTGGAGGGGCCGCGCATCGACACCACCTCGACCCACGGCACCGGCTGCACCCTGGCCAGCGCCTGCGCGGCGGGTCTGGCCAAGGGCCTGCCGCTGGAGGTCGCGGTCGCCGAGGCCTGGGCCTATGTCGCCGAGGCGATCCGGCGCGCGCCGGGGCTGGGCCATGGCCACGGCCCTCTGGATCACGGTTGGCCGGTGAGGGGACGATGAGCGATCTGAAGCAACGACTGGTCGAGATCGTCCGCGGCTATCCCGACCTGATGCACGTCATGACCACGGTGCGGGGCCTCGACCTGCCCGACTGGCTGATCTTCTCCGGCTCAGTCTATCAGAGCGTCTGGAACGATGTGACGGGCCGCGAGCCGGGCTACGGCGTCAACGACTTCGACCTCGGCTATTTCGACCCGGACACCAGCTGGGACGCAGAGGACGTAATCATCAAGCGCGTCGCCGCCGCCTTCGAGGAGCCGCTGCGCAGCCGGGTCGAGGCGCGCAACCAATGCCGGGTGCCGATCTGGTTCAGGTCCAAATTCGGCGAGGACTACGACCCCATCGCCTCGACCGCCGAGGCCCTGCCGCGTTTCGTCGCCCCGGCCTTCGCCGTTGGCGTGCGGTTGGAAGCCGACGACAGCATCACCGTCGTGGCGCCTTTCGGTCTGGAAGACGCCTTCGACCTGATCGTGCGTCCCAATCCCAACCGGCCCCTGGCCAAGGACTGGGCGAAGATCGCGACCAAGGTGACGTCGCGCTGGCCGGAAGTGACGGTGGTCGAGGCCTGACCCCCGCCGCACGGGGCTTTGCCGTGTTCTGATTTTTCGCGTATCGTCGTTCCCTGTCGCATGCGAGGGGAGATCGCGATGACGATGACGGCTGCGCCGGTGGCGGTGAAGGAGCGGTTCGGCTCCATGGATGTGCTACGGGGTGTCGCGGTCTGCGGCATCCTGCTGATGAACATTCCCTACATGGGCATGCTGGGCGAGTCGGGCCGACCGCCGCTGCCCGCCGCCCCCAATCCCGACTGGATCGCCTTCACCATCCAGGACGTCTTCTTCTCCGGAACCATGCGCGGGATGTTCACCCTGCTGTTCGGGGCCGGGATGCTGATCATGCTGCGCCGCGTCGACGAGCCGGGCGGGGAGAAGGCGACCTGGGCCTATCTGACCCGCTGCTTCGCCCTGATCCTTCTGGGGGTGGCGAACTTTGCGATCTTCGTCTGGCCCGGCGAAATCCTGTTCGCGTACGGCGTGACGGGACTGGCGCTGATCCTGTTCCGGAAGTCGCCGCCCCGGCTTTTACTGACGGCTGCGGCAGCATCGCTGGTGGTCCTGACACTGAGCTTCGCCATCCCGGTGATCGACCGCGCCGCCGCCCTGCGCGACGCCCCCGCCGCGGCGGCCGCCAAGGCCGAGGGCAAGACCCTCACCGACGAGCAGAAGGCCGCGCTCAAGATGCAGGCGCGGGGCGCCGAGGCCATGCGCCCACCCGCCGCCAAGCTGGAGAAGGAACGCCAGCAGCGCACCAGCTTCCCCGGCGTCCTCGTCTGGAGCACCAAAATCTGGGCCCAGTTCAATCTCACGCGCAACGGCGTCATCGGCCTGCTGGAAAGCCTCGGCTTCATGCTGATCGGCATGGCCCTGTTCCAGAAGGGCTATCTGACCGGCCAGAAGCCGTTGAAGACCTATGTCGGACTGATGGTCGGCGGCTATGGCCTCGGTCTGGCGATCCGGGGCGTACAGGCCTTCTGCGCCTGGACGACGGCCTATGAGCTGAACCCCTGGCAGATGCTCTGGGGCGCCTTCCTCTACGAAGTCGGGCGGCTGCCGATGACCATCGGCCTGCTGGGTCTGGTCATGACCCTCTATCAGGTCGGCGCTCTGGGCAAGCTGGCGGGGGCCGTCAAGGCCATCGGTCGCATGGCCCTGACCAACTATGTCGGCCAGTCGGTCATCACGGCCATCCTGTTCTACGCCTTCGGCCTGCTCGGGAAGTTCGGCTTCGCCCAGTTGATGGGGATCGCCGCCCTGATCTGGATCGGGCAGGGGATCTTCAGCGTCGTCTGGCTGAAATTCTATGAGATGGGGCCGCTGGAATGGCTTCTGCGGATGCTGACCTATGGCCAGAGAACGCCCATTCCCCGTGTCGCTCCGGTGATCGCCGCCCCGGCCGCGGCCCCGGCGGAATAGGCTTCGGGTTTCCAGTCCATCGCGCGTGGTCTAGGCAACCACCATGCGCCAGTGGACCATAGACGCCTTCGCCGACCGAGCCTTCATGGGCAATCCGGCCTGTGTGGTCGAGCCGTTCGAGGTCTGGCCCGTCGACGGCTGGATGCAGGCCCTGGCCATGGAGAACAACCAGTCGGAGACGGCCTTCCTGCGCCGGACGGCCGACCCGTCCCGCTTCGACCTGCGCTGGTTCACCCCGACAATGGAGGTCGATCTCTGCGGTCATGCAACCCTCGCCTCCGGCGCGGCCCTGATGACGGAAATCGACCCGGCCCTGACCGCCGTCAGCTTTGACACCCGGTCGGGGTGTCTGACCGTCCGCAAGGCGGCTGAGGGCTTCGAGATGGATCTACCGTCGGATCCGCCACGCCGAACCGGCCCGGTTGAGGGTCTGGCTGAGGCCATGGGCGTCGAGCCCGTTGAGGTCTGGGCGGGCCGTTATCTGGTCGTCCTGCTGCCCGACGCGGCGGCCGTGCGGGCCTGCACGCCCGACTTCAAGGCTCTGGGCGGCTTACAGGGTGAGGCTGGGGAGGGTGGTCAGGTGATCATCGCAGCCCTGTCTGATCAGGATGACGTCGATGTGGTCGATCGATTCTTCGGGCCCGGCTGCGGTATCGATGAGGATCCCGCGACCGGTTCGGCCCATTGCATCCTCGCGCCCCTCTATGCCGACCGGCTGGGACGTCCGGTGGTCCGCTTCCGCCAAATTTATCCCGGTCGCGGCGCCCTCTTCGAGACCGAGGTCGCGGGCGATCGTGTGCTGATCCGGGGGCAGGCGGTCACCGTGATGGAAAGCCGGCTGCGGCTGCGTCCCTGACCGCATAGCGAAAGGGCGCGACCCTTGCGGATCGCGCCCTCTGATTCAGACCGAAAGGTCCGGATTAGCCGCGACGGTTATCCCGGTCGTGGCGCTCGTAGCGGATCTGGGCTTCGAGGCGGTCGAAGCGACGATCCAGGTCGGCGCGTTCCCAGCTCGACAGACCGCCGCGGCGGTAGCTGGCTTCCAGACGGGCCAGGCTGTTGAACTCGCCGCGCAGGCGGCTGGCTTCACGACGGCTCAGCGAACCGTTGCGGACGCCCTGGTCAATGCGGCGATCCAGCTGGACCTGGCGCTGGTTGATCGACTGCCAGTTGCCGTAGCCGGTGGAGACGACGGGCGGGCGGCTGTTGTACGGGCCGTGATAGGACTGGGCGGCGGCGGGGATGGCGGCGGCCGACGTCGCGGCCAGAACCAGGGCGGGGACAATCATCTTCTTGAACATCTGATCACTCCTTGGAAATCTGTTCGTCGGGGGCCGGGGTGGCCAGCGATGACTGCAGATAACCACCCCCCGGCTGAGCCCGACCTGAACAGCCCTGGTCAGGTTCGGTTCATGTGCATGACAAATGCGCAAGACGGACTTTGGTGGGATATGCGAACCCCTTCGACATCCCGGCAAACCGCCTTACAGTGCCGTTCAGGCCTCGTTCAGGGCCACTGACGCATAAACACCTCCATCATGACCCGCGCTCTCGCCATCACCCTGGCTCTTCTTGTCGC
Organism: Brevundimonas sp. GW821-FHT12E07; assembly: GCF_058807035.1. Lineage (NCBI taxonomy): Bacteria > Pseudomonadati > Pseudomonadota > Alphaproteobacteria > Caulobacterales > Caulobacteraceae > Brevundimonas > Brevundimonas sp. GW821-FHT12E07. The sequence continues at coordinate 317,224 of NZ_JBXAQH010000003.1, forward strand.
CGCCGCGCCCTTCAGCGCCGCGTCTGCGCAGGATCACGGCCGCCGTGGCGACTACGACCGCGGGCAGCGTCAGGAGCAGTCGCGTGATCAGGGCCGGGAAGGCCGTCAGATCAGCGAGGCCCAGGCCCAGTCCATCGCCCAGTCCCGCGCGCGCGGCGCCCGCTTCGTCGGCTCTCGCGGGCTGCAGGGCGGCTCCTATGTCTTCGTCTTCGATGACAATGGGCGGATCTTCCAGATCTCCGTCTCGGCCAGCGGAAATTGAACCCAGGTTTCGGGAGCTACTGAATGCGCATTCTTCTGGTCGAGGACGATGTCGATCTGTCGCGTCAGCTGAAGCAGGCGCTGGGCGACGCTGGCTATGCGGTCGATCACGCCGCCGATGGCGAAGAGGCCCACTTCCTCGGCGACACCGAACCCTATGATGTGGTCGTGCTCGACCTCGGTCTGCCCAAGATCGACGGCGTCTCCGTGCTCGAGCGCTGGCGCCGCGACGGCAAGACGACCCCGGTCCTGATCCTGACGGCGCGCGGCGCCTGGTCCGACAAGGTCTCGGGCTTCGACGCCGGCGCTGACGACTATCTGACCAAGCCCTTCCACACCGAGGAGCTGCTGGCGCGGTTGCGGGCCCTGCTGCGCCGCTCGGCCGGCATCGCCTCGGCGACCCTGTCATGCGGCGGCCTGCGTCTGGACCCGCGCGCGGCCCGGGCCACGGTCAACGGCGAGCCTCTGCGCCTGACCTCGCTGGAGTACCGGCTGCTGCACTACATGATGATGCATCAGGGCCGGGTCATCAGCCGCACCGAGCTGGTCGAGCACCTCTACGACCAGGATTTCGACCGCGATTCCAACACCATCGAAGTGTTCATCGGTCGGGTGCGCAAGAAGGTCGGGTCTGACCGGATCGAGACCGTGCGCGGCCTCGGCTATCGCCTGACGCCCCTGGCCGGCGAATCCGAAGCGGCGTGAGCGACGCCCCTGTCGAACCTTCCGTAGAGCGCTCGAAGCCGTCGATCTTCGAGGACTGGGGCCGCTGGTTCGGCCGCCCCGGCCGCAGTCTGACGCGGCGTCTGATCCTGCTGGCCTGCGGCTGGATCGCCCTGGCCCTGATCCTGACCGGCGGGGTTCTGACCAGCCAGTATCAGGAAAGCGCCCTGCGCCGGCTCGGCTATATGCTGGGCGACACCATCGACGAAGTGGTGCTGGCCACCACCGCCACGCCCGGCGGCGGCGTTCACGTCGACGAGATCAAGGACGCCCCGACGCTAAGGGGCCTGTCCGGCAAATACTGGATGATCGCCGAGTTCGACGAGCAAGGCGGCCTGCGCGTCGTCGAACGGTCGCCGTCACTGGCGGGCGAGACCCTGTTCATCGACCCCGAATTGCCGTCGCGGCTGAAGTCCGAGTTCGGCATCCTGATCACCTACAACGACCTGAACGGGGTGCTGCGGCCGTCGCACAGCCAGCCGCTGCGCGTTGCCGCCAGTCTCAAGTCCATCCCTGACCGCGCCGCGCCCCTGGTCTTCATGGCCGGCATCGACCGGTCCGACATCGACCTCGACACCCGCCAGTTCGCCACCTTCACCTGGACGGCTCTGCTGATTCTGGGGCTGGGTCTGGTGATCGCTGTCTTCCTGCAGGTCCAGATCGGCCTGCGCCCCCTGTTCGGGCTCAGGACCGAGATCGCCAATGTCCGCAAGGGCAAGGCGGCGCGCATTGAGCGCTCCTATCCCGTTGAAATCGCGCCGCTTGCGGAGCAGGTGAACCAGCTTCTGGACCACAATCAGGAGGTGGTGGAGCGTCAGCGGACCCACGTCGGAAACCTGGCCCACGCCCTGAAGACGCCGCTGTCGGTCATGTTGGCCGAGGCCTCGGACCCCCAGAGCGATCGCGAAAAACTGGGTGATCTCGTGCGCCGCCAGACCGAGGTGATGAAGGGTCAGGTCGACCACCACCTGCGCCGCGCCCGCGCCGCCGCCCGCGCCGCCCACGGTCTGGGCGAACGGACACCGGTCGGCGAGGTCATCGACGAACTGGCCGTCATGCTGGAGCGGGTCTTCCAGTCCAAGGACGTGGAGATCGACTGGCGCGCCCCGGACGAACTGGGCTTCCTCGGCGAGCGTCAGGATCTGCAGGAAATCCTCGGCAATCTGATCGAGAACGCCTGCAAATGGTGCAAGCGCCGCGTCCGGGTTTCGGCCGGTCCCAGTGGTCTGGGCCAGATGATCGTGGTGGTCGAGGATGACGGCCCCGGCCTGCCCGAGGACCAGCGCGAGACGGCCATGAAGCGTGGCCAGCGGATGGACGAAGGCGCGCCCGGATCGGGCCTGGGCCTGTCGATTGTCGACGACCTGACGCGCGCCTACGGCGGCCGTCTGACACTGGGCGGCAGCGATCTGGGCGGGTTGAAAGCCATCCTTGAGTTGCCGGCGGCTGAGGCCTAACCCGTTAAGGTTCCTACGTAATCCGTTAACCCGCTAACCCTATTCTGGACGCGTACAGGCGTTTACGTGGGGTAGAGGCTGGATGACCGAACTTTCGGTCGCGCATCGCATGGCTCTGGGCCAGGTGGTCGAAGGCGTTCCCGACCGGACGCTGCGCCAGCTGACGCTCGCCGTCTCGGGCATGCCGGGCGGCAAGGCGCGCGCGCTTGAAGAGATGCTGGCCGCCGAAACCATCGACCGCGTGCGCCGCGCCCGGGGTTTTGCTGCCCTGACGCCCCTGTTCCGCCCGCGCGCCGACGGGGTTGAGGCCACCAGCTTCCCGCCCGGAGTCCTGCCGCGCCTTTGGAAGATCGCCTCAAGCCGCGAACCCAATATCCTGCCGTTGCTGGACGAGGACGACGACCGCGAGGCCGCCCGGACCGCCGCCGTCTGCGCCCGGCTGTGCGCCACGGCCGCCGCCGCTGTACGCGACCGGCCCAATGATGTCTGGCCCGCGTCGCTCGGTGACCCGGCGACCCGGGAAAGGGGGCTGGAGGATCTGGCCCATTGCTGCGACTTCGGCGGACTGGTCTATCGCGCCCTGCCGTCGCTGCAGGCCTGGGTTGGCCGCCCGGATGGAGACCAGGTCGCCGAACTGAGGCTTCTGGTCCGCGACGCCTCGGAAATGCTGCCGGACGGCGCCGAGCGCCTGATGGACATCTTGTTCGCCCACCTCGCCGACGCCTCGCTGATTCTCAGGCTGATGGTCCACACCTCCACCGCCGCGGCGCGCGGGGCCTTCCTGTCCGAGAGCGAACTGGCCGTCTTCGTCGACCGGCTGGTCGTGGGGATGGAGACGCGCTGCGCCCGCATCATCGCCTTCAGGCCCGGCGACCCGGTCGAGAGCCTTTGCGCTGATCTCCAGTGGTGCGCCGACGTCCTGAAAGAGCTTGAGGCCACCGTCCACGTCGATCGCGAGGGCGACTGGGGCAAGCGGTTACGTGAGGTCCGCGTCCGGGTCGGCAAGCGGCTGGGCGAACTGCTCAGCGGGGTCGGCAAGCTGGTCGACAAGGCCGTGCCCATGCACAAGGTCCAGACCTCCGGCCGTATGACCCGCAGCGCGCCCAATCTGGACATCGAGCTCGAGCCAACCACGATCCAGGCGGCGCAGGACGCCCTCAGGATGGTCGGTCTGTTCCGCAATCTGGCCGGACCTTTCGGGTGCGAGGCGCAACGCTCGACCCTGGTCCAGAACCTGACGGTCCAGTTGAGCAGCTATGCCGATCTGATCATCGAGGACGTCAACTCCGGCGACGCCCCGGACGAGACGGCGGCCATCGACCGCGCGGCCATGGTCGCCGGCTTCCTGGAACAGATCGCCGCACTCACCGAAGCGCGGGCCGTGCGTCGCCGCACCGCCGTGGCGGGCGGGCCGACCCCGGCCAAGGTCCTGGCCTGAGACGCGTTCCGGGGGCTCTCGCCGCCGGTCGTGCGATCCGCTAGAGCGGTTCCATGACGGCCTTCTGGATCATGACCGCACTGGCGACCGCGATGGCGGCTCTGCTGGTGCTCACCGGCGCGCGGCGCGGCGTCGACGCCGTGGTCGATGTCGAACCGGACGCGGCCGCGCGCGAACTGGCCGAGCTTGACCGGCTGAAATCCCGCGGCCTGCTGACCGAAGAGGCCTGGACGGCTGCTCGGGCCGAGGCCGGCCGTCGCCTGCTGGCCGGGCGGACCGGTCCCGTCGAACTGCGCGCCCGGCCGAGTGACCGGCGCTGGGTTCTGGGCGGGGTCGTGCTCGCGGCGGTGGTCGCGCTCGGCCTCTACTGGGGCATCGGCAAGCCCGGTTACGGCGACCAGACCTATGATCGCCGCGTCGACGCCTGGGGCGCCTCGGCCGAGCCGCTGGAAGCCGAACAGGTAGCGGCGGTCCTGACGCGGGAGGCGAGGCTGCGCCCTGACGACCGCCAGATCCTGACCATGCTGGGCGCGGCCCGTTTCGCCGCCGACGATCCGGTCGGGGCGGCCTCGGCCTTCCGCCGGGCGCTCGCGATGAACCCCGATGATCCCCGCACTTGGTCGCGGCTGGGCGAGAGCCTGGTCCGGTCGCAGGACGGAGCTGTCGGCGCCGACGCCGAGGCGGCCTTCCGTGAGGCGCTGAAGCGCGATCCCGGCCAGCTGGGCGCCCTCTACTTCCTCGGCGACGCCGCCCTGACGCGCGGCGATCGCGCCGGCGCCCTGGTGTTGTGGACGCCGCTGATCAAGGCGCTGGACCCCGCCGATCCGCGCCGCGCCGATCTTGAGAAGCGGCTGGCCGCCGGCAGCGCGGGCGCGGCCCGATGACCTCTTTCGGCCCCTGCCGCGCCCCGCTATACGGCCGCGAGTTTTCCTGCGCGCGCGGACCCTTCCGGACATGAGCTGGCTTCCCCGATCACCGAAGGCGCGGCGTCGCCTGTGGGTCGTGGCGGCCGTGGCGCCGATCCTGGCCCTCGCCGTCGGCCTGTCACTCTGGGCCATGAACGACAGCGTGACCTTCTTCTTCACCCCGTCGGAAGTGACCGTGGAAAAGGCCCCGGCCGGGCGCGACATCCGTCTGGGCGGTCTGGTCGAGGCGGGCAGCGTGCAACGCCACGGCGCCGACGTCAGCTTCGCCGTCACCGACAATATGGCCTCGACCCGGGTCATCTATCACGGCGACCTGCCCGACCTGTTCCGCGAAGGGCAGGGGATCGTGGCGCAAGGGAGCTTCCAGTCCGACCGCACCTTCGTCGCCCATCAGGTCCTGGCCAAGCACGACGAAAAATACATGCCGCGCGAAGTGGCCGACAAGCTGAAGGCCAAGGGCGAGTGGCGGCCCGCGCCGTCCTCTGCTTCCACTGGAAACGCCGCCCTGTGATCAGCGAATTCGGCGCCTACGCCCTGCTCCTGGCCCTTGTTCTGGCGGTGCTGCAAACCGTTATGGCGGCGGCCGGGCGCATCCGCCGTTCGCCCGTTCTGGCCGGCGCGGCGCAAGGCGCGGCCATTGCCTCGGCCTGTCTGGTGGCGCTGGCCTTTGCAGCCCTGATCTTCGCCTTCGTGACCTCGGACTTCTCGGTCGCCAACGTCGCGAACAACAGCCACACCGACAAGCCGATGCTCTACAAGGTCGCGGGCGCCTGGGGCAGCCATGAAGGCTCGCTGATCCTGTGGTGTCTGGTGATGACCGGCTTCGGCGCGGCGCTTGCGCGGGCCAGCGGCCTGCCGTTCGGGCTCAAGACTTCGGCGGTCGGCGTGCAGGGGGCGCTGGGAAGCCTCTTCCTCGCCTTCGCCGTCTTCACCTCCAATCCCTTCGCCCGTCTGGACCCGGCGCCGTTCCAGGGCGCCTCCCTGAACCCCCTGCTTCAGGACCCGGCGCTCGCCTTCCACCCGCCGCTGCTCTACGCGGGCTATGTCGGCTTCTCGGTGACCTTTTCGCTGGCGGTCGCGGCCCTGATCGAGGGCCGCGTCGACCCCGCCTGGGGCCGCTGGGTCCGGCCCTGGGCCCTGGCGTCCTGGGTGCTCCTGACCATCGGCATCACCCTCGGCTCCTTCTGGGCCTATTACGAGCTCGGCTGGGGCGGCTGGTGGTTCTGGGACCCGGTCGAGAACGCCAGCTTCATGCCCTGGCTGGCGGGCGCGGCCCTGCTCCATAGCGCCGTGGTGACCGAGCGGCGCGGAGCTCTGGCGGGCTGGACGGTCTTCCTCGCCCTTCTGGCCTTCACCTTCTCCATGCTGGGCGCCTTCCTTGTCCGCTCCGGCGTCCTGACCTCGGTCCACGCCTTCGCGGTCGATCCCGAGCGTGGCCTGATGCTGCTGGGCATTCTCGGCGTCACGGCAGGTGCGGCCTTCGCCCTGTTCGCCTGGCGCGCGCCGAAGCTGACCGGCGGCGGCCTGTTCGCACCCATCAGCCGAGAAGGCGCGCTGGTGCTCAACAACCTCTTCCTGACTGCAGCGGCGGCGACGGTGCTTCTCGGCACCCTCTACCCCCTGATCCTCCAGGCGGCGACGGGCGCGACCATCTCGGTCGGCCCGCCCTATTTCGCCCTGACCTTCACGCCGCTGATGGTGGTCGCCTTCCTGATCCTGCCCGCCGGGCCGCTGCTGGCTTGGAAGCGCGGCGACCTCAAGGGCGCGGGCCAGAGGCTGGCGGTCGCGGCCGGTCTGTCTCTCGTCTGCGCTCTTCTGGGCTGGATGGTTTTCGAGCCGCGCAAGGCCATGGCGGCGGGCGGCATCGCCATCGGCGCCTGGCTGATCCTCGGCGCCCTGGCCGAGGTCACCGAGCGGGTGCGGCTTTTCCGCGTCCCTCTCGCGGAGGTGCGGCGTCGGGCGAAGGCCCTGCCACTGGGCGCCTGGGGCATGACCCTGGCCCATGCCGGGCTCGGCCTGTTCGTGCTCGGCGCCGTGGTCGAGACCGGCTTCAAGGTCGAGGCCGCCGCCCCGCTCGGCATCGGCGGCGAGGTGACGGCGGGCCGCTATTCGGTGAGGCTGGACGACGTCCGCATCGTCGAGGGGCCCAACTATCTGGCCGAGCAGGGCCATCTGACGGTGACGCCCACCGATGGCGGCCGGGAACGGACCGTTATCGCCGAGCGTCGCTTCTTCCCCGCCGGCGGCCAGACCACGACCGAGGTCGGCCTCGACTTCCGCGGGCTGGACGACGTCTATGTGGTGCTGGGCGAGCGCCGCTCCACGCCTCAGGCCGCCCGGGCCTGGACGGTGCGGGTCTACTGGAACCCCTGGGCGCGGCTGATCTTCCTCGGACCGTTGGTCATGGCCCTCGGCGGAGTCCTGTCGCTGCTGGATCGACGTCTCCGCATCGGAGTCGCGGGACGCAAAAAGGCGATGGAGGGCGCCACGTGAGAAGGGCCGCGATCGCCTTCGTTTTCGTACTTCTCGCCGCGCCTGCAATGGCCGAACCCGCCGCTGCGCCCGACCAGCCGCTGGCCTCGCCGACGCAGGAAGCCCGGGCCCAGGCCCTGTTCCAGGACATCCGCTGCGTCGTCTGCCAGCACGAATCCATCGCCGACAGTCCCGCCGGCATCGCCGCCGACATGCGCCGCCTCGTCCGCGAGGAGATCGCCTCGGGCGCCACCGATGACTCGATCCGCGAAGACCTTGTCCGCCGCTGGGGCGACTACATCCTGTTCAAGCCGCCGGTGAAGGCCGCGACCTGGCTCCTGTGGTTCGGACCCCTGGTGCTCGTGCTCGTTGCGGGCGCGGCCTTTGTCGTCCTGTCCTTGCGCAAAAAGCCCGTGACGGCCCCGCTTTCGCCCGATGAGGAGCGGCGTCTGGAGGAACTTCTCCACACGGAAGGAGTTCGCCCCGATCCTGACGCAACTTCGTCCCACGACTGACGCCGGGCGCGATCAACGATCCGTTCGGCGGCGTTGTGGCTTCGGCTGGAACGGGCCTATATCTCAACGCGAAACGGTCTCCAGACGAGGCCGAAAGAGGATCGCAAGACGACGATGCTGAAGCGGAAAGAGTTCATTCTGGGGGCTGCGGCCGGCCTGATCGTTGCGGCGGGCGCCACCGCCGGCGGCGTCATTTCATGGCCCGGCGCCCATGCCGAGACCCGTCCAGGGCAGCTGGTGGCCTCGGCCGGGGCCGCGGGCCTCGCCTTCGCCCCGCCGCAGGGCGCGCCGCTCAGCTTCGCCGACATCGTCCAGCAGGTCGCGCCCGCCGTGGTCCAGATCGAGGTCGAAACCCCGGTCGAGCGTCCGCAGGGCGTTCAGGGCTTCCAGATTCCGGGCCTGCCCGGTCTGGTCATTCCCGGACCCGGCCAGCAGCAGCAGGCCGAGCCCGACGCCGAGCCGCAACTGGCCCAAGGCGCCGGCTCAGGCTTCTTCATCTCGCGTGATGGCTATATCGTCACCAACAACCACGTCGTGGCCAACGCCAAGTCCATCAAGGTCAAGATGACCGACGGCCGGACCCTGGACGCCACCCTGGTCGGGCGCGACGAAAGCACCGACCTGGCCGTGATCAAGGTCGATGGCTCGGACTTCAACTTCGTCAGCTTCGAAGAACAGGCCGATCCGCGCGTCGGCGACTGGGTCGTGGCGGTCGGCAATCCCTTCGGTCTGGGCGGCACGGCGACGGCGGGCATCGTCTCGGCCCGCGGCCGCGACCTGCAGGACCGTTCGAGCGCCTACGTCGACTATCTGCAGATCGACGCCGCCATCAACCGGGGCAACTCGGGCGGCCCGACCTTCGACATCTACGGCCGCGTCATCGGCGTGAACTCGGCGATCTTTTCGCCCACCGGAGGCTCGGTCGGCATCGGCTTCGCCATTCCGGCGGCCACCGCCAAGAGCGTCACCGACCAGCTGATCCGCAGCGGCGCCATCGAGCGCGGCTATATCGGCGTCCAGATTCGCAATCTGACCGATGATCTCAAGGCTGCGGTGGGTCTGCCCGCCGACGCCAAGGGCGCCATGGTCGAATCGGTCACCGCCGGCGGTCCGGCCGAGCGCGGAGGCGTCCGCGCCGCCGACGTGATCGTCTCGGTCAACGGCCAGGCGGTCGAGACCAGCAACGCCCTGACCCGTGCGGTCGGCGCCGTTTCGGTCGGCAGCGATCTGCGCATCGAGCTGTTCCGTGATGGCCGTCGTCAGACAGTGACGGTCAAGTCGGCCAAACGCCCGTCGGAAGCCGAACTCTATCCCGAGGATGACGAGGGCAATCCGCGCGCGCCGACGCCGGGGCCGACCGCTCCGTCCGGCCTGACGGTCGAGGGCATCAACCTCTCGGCCCTGACCCCCGCGCTGAAGCGCCGCTATTCGCTGGCGGACGATGTGACCGAGGGTCTGGTCGTCACCGAGGTCGCGCCGCGCTCCAAGGCCGGCGAGATCGGCATGCCCGCCGGCACCGTGATCACCAAGGCCTTCGGCCGCACGGTGAATACGCCGCAGGACTTCAAGTCCGCGGTCGACGCCGCGCGCGCCGCCGGCCGCTCCCACGTGCTTCTGTCCGTGGTGGTGAACGGCACGTCGCGGCTTGTGCCCCTGGAACTGTCCAAGGGTGAATAAGGCTTAACTGACAGGATCGTCACGGATGCGCTAACGTCCGTGACGATTCTGAATTCAGGAGGGCTTCATGCGTGTTCTGGTGGTCGAGGATGACGCCGAGGCGGCGACCGCGATGGTTCGCGGCCTGACCGAGGCCGGGCACGAGGTGTCGCACGCCATCGACGGCGCCTATGGCCTGCTCGAGGCCCAGCGCGGCGGCTATGACGTCTATGTCGTGGACCGGATGATGCCGCGCCTCGACGGCATCGGCATGGTCGAGACCCTGCGCAAGGACGGCGACCAGACCCCGGTCCTGTTCCTGTCGGCGCTGGGCGAGGTCGAGGACCGGATCACGGGTCTGAAGGCTGGCGGCGACGACTATCTGGTCAAGCCCTATGCCTTCGGCGAGCTGATCGCCCGGGTCGAGGCCCTGGCCCGCCGCCGCGAGACCGGCGGCGTCCAGACCGTGCTCAAGGTCGGCGACCTGGAGATGAACCTGATCGCCCGCACCGTGCATCGCGGCGCCACCGAGATCGACCTGCAGCCGCGCGAGTTCCAGCTGCTGGAGTTCCTGATGCGTCACGCCAACCAGTCGGTGACCCGCACCATGCTGCTGGAGAAGGTCTGGGAATATCATTTCGACCCCCAGACCAATGTCATCGACGTCCACATCAGCCGCCTGCGGTCCAAGATCGACAAGGGCTTCGACAAGGCCATGCTGCAGACGGTGCGCGGGGCGGGATACCGGCTGGAGGCGTAAGACGCCTCGATGAAACTGCCGTCCCTCTTTCGCCGCACGCCCTTCCGGCTGACGCTGCTGTTCCTGGCGCTGTTCGCGGCGGCGGCCAGCGCCATCCTGGCCTATGTCTATTTCGCCTCGGCCTCGGAGGCGCGTGCGCGGTCGCAGAAGGACGTCCTGATCGAGCTGTCCGCCTTGCAGGCGATCTATCGCACGCGCGGGGTGGACGCCCTCAACCAGGCCCTGGTCGAGCGGATCGTGCGCGGCGGCCCCTACCTCTATGTTCTGGTCGACGCCAGGGGCGAGCAGATCAGCAGCAATCTTTCGAAATCGCCTGTTGATCCAAAACAGCCGGCCGCCGCCGGCGAATGGGAGCCCTTCCCCCTGACCTCGACCGACGCGGACGGTCGCGTCCAGACGCGTCAGGGCATCGGGCAGGAGGTTCTGCTTTCCGGCAGGGAGCGGCTGTTCGTCGGCGAGGACATCGGCGACATCGAGGAATCCCTGTCGCGTCTGACCCAGGCCCTGTGGATGGCCATGGGCGGGGTGCTGTTGCTGGGCGCTACCGGCGGACTGATCATCAGCCGCAATGTCGAGCGCTCGATGGGCCGGTTGAATACGGTCGTGGCGGCGGTGCGCGACGGCGATCTGAAGGCGCGGGCCCAGGTCCGGGCGTCAGGCGACGAGCTCGATGAGCTCGGGCGCGGGCTGAACGGGATGCTGGACCGGCTGGAGGCCTCGATGGCCTCGATCCGTCACGCGGGCGACGCCATCGCCCACGACCTGCGTTCGCCCCTGACCCGGATGCGGGCCAAGCTGGAGGTGGCCCTGATCGACGCTGAGGCGGGCAAGGTTTCGGGAGTCGAGGCGCTGGAAATCGCCCTGACCGAGGCCGATCATCTGCTCAAGACCTTCAACACCGTCCTGGCCATCGCCCGGCTGCAGGCGGGCGGCGCGCCGGATCCGCAGGTGTTCGACGCCGCCGATCTGGCCGCCGACATGGCCGAGCTCTATGAACCCGCCGCCGAGGACAAGGGGCTGGAGTTCTCCGCCGAGATCGAGCGCGGCCTGATGGTTGAGGGCAACCAGCCCTTCCTCGCCCAAGCCCTGGCCAACGTCATCGACAACGCCATCAAATACACCCCGACCGGCGGGGCGGTGATGCTGCGCGCGCGTCGGCGCTCGTCGGGCGAGATCGAATATTCGGTCACCGACACCGGCCCGGGTGTTCCCGCCGAGGACCGCGAACGGGTGGTTCAGCGCTTCGTCCGCCTCGACAACAGCCGCAGCGAGGCGGGCTCGGGTCTGGGCCTGTCTCTGGTCTCCGCCGTGCTGGAGGCCCATGCCGGACGGGTCCAGCTGGACGAAGGTCCGGGCGCCTACGGCGGCTTCGGGCCCGGCCTGCGCGTCGCCCTCGTGCTGCAGCCGGCGCCGTGACTGAGCCCGTCCTCGGCGACCGCATCGGTCCTTGCGGCCCGGTCGTGGATGCGGCGGCCGCCACGCGCTGGCTGGAGCGCCTGAAACCCGCGGCGGAGGAGGGTGGCTGGAGCGCCTGTCTCGACCGCGCCTGGCCGGCCCTGGCTCCGGTCTTCGCCGCCTCTCCCTATCTGGCCGGATTGGCGCGACGTTCACCCGAGCGGCTGCGCGCGACGCTGGAGACCGCGCCCGAGGCCCGGCTGGAAGTCATCCTCGCCGAGACCCTCGCCCTGAGCGGCCCGCCGGATGAGGTTCGGGCGCCGCTGCGGGGGCTGAAGGCCGATCTGCACCTGCTGACAGCGCTGGCCGATCTGGGAGGGGTCTGGGACCTGACCGCTGTTACGGCCGCCCTGTCGCGGTTTGCGGACGCCGTGACCCAGACGGCGCTGGCCTCGGTCGCGAGCGAGCAGCGCGCCAGGGGCAAGCTGATCTCGGCGGTCGGCGATCTCGCCGGTCCGGTCCCCGGCCTGTTCGGCCTGGCCATGGGCAAGCACGGCGCCTTTGAGCTGAACTATTCCAGCGACATCGACATCTCCCTCTTCTTCGATCCCGACCGGCTGGCGCCCGCCCTCGCCCCCGGCGTTGAGGCCCAGCCCTTCGTCGACCGTCTGGCCCAGGCGACGGCGACCCTGCTGCAGGAGCGGACGGCGGACGGCTATGTCTTCCGGGTCGATCTCCGCCTCAGGCCCGACCCGTCCTCGACGCCGCCGGTCGTCGCCACGCCCATGGCCCTGTCCTATTACGAATCCGTCGGCCAGAACTGGGAGCGGGCCGCCTTCATCAAGGCGCGGGCCATCTGCGGCGACCCGGAGGCGGGGGCGGAGTTTCTCGAGGCGCTGGTTCCCTTCGTCTGGCGGCGCAGCCTCGACTATCAGGCCGTGCTCGATATCCAGTCGATCAAACGCCAGATTCACGCGCACAAGACCGGCGACGGTCTGGTGGCCATGGGCGCCAATCTGAAGCTCGGTCGGGGCGGCATCCGCGAGATCGAATTCTATGCCCAGACCCAGCAACTGATCCTCGGCGGGCGCGACAAGTCCCTGCGCGCGCGGCGCACCGACGAGGCCCTCGCGGCTCTGGCGGCGGCGGGGCACATCCCGACCGAGGTCGCCGCCGATCTGACCGCCGCCTATGCCGAGCTGCGGGCGCTGGAGCATCGCGTCCAGATGCTGGACGACGAACAGACCCACACCCTGCCGGTCGACGCCGAGCGCCGCATCGCCGTCGCCGCCCTGTCGGGCGAGGCCAGTCTGGCCGAATTCGACCGGGGCGTGGAGGCCCTGCTGCTTGGCGTCAACCGCACCTATGGCCAGCTGTTCGAAGGCGAGGAAGACCTGTCCTCGCCCTGGGGCAGTCTGGTCTTCACTGGCGTGGACAATGATCCGGAGACGCTGGAGACGCTCAAGCGCATGGGCTTTTCCGAGCCCGCCACCGTCGCCGATACGATCCGCAGTTGGCACCACGGCCGCATCCCGGCGACGCGCTCGGCGCGGGGACGCGAGCTGTTTACCCGGCTGGCGCCGCGCCTGCTGACCGCCGTGGCCCGGACCGGTTCGCCGGACGCGGCCTTCAAGCGGTTCGCCGTTTTTTTCTCGGCCATGAACTCGGGCGTGCAGGTCCAGGCTCTGTTCCTGAACCAGCCCGAGCTGTTCGGCCTGATCGTCGGGGTCATGGCCTTCGCGCCGAGGCTGGCGCGCACCCTGGGCCGCTATCCGGCGGCGCTGGATTCCATGCTCGACGCCCGTTTCCAGATCCCTGTCGGCCCCAATACCGGCCTGTTCGCCCAGATGGAGGCCGAGGCGCGCGAGGCGGGCGACTTCGAGGGGGCGATGAACGTCGTGCGCCGCCTGCACCGCGAACAGGCCTTCCGCATCGGCATCCAGACCCTGACCGGGCGGGTCGGGCCGGGCGCGGCGGGCCGGGCTTTCACCAACCTCGCCGACGCCGTCATGGGGACCCTGGCCGAGGCCGCCTTGGCCGAGACGGTGCGGCTGGGCGGGGCGATGCCCGGAGCGGTCGCGGTGATCGCCCTGGGCAAGGCCGGGTCACGCGAGATGACCGCGGGCTCGGACCTCGATCTGATGACCGTCTATGAGGCGCCGCCCGAGGCGGTGTCCGAGGGCAAGGGCTGGACCGCCGACGTCTTCAACGTCCGCTTCACCCAGAAGCTGATCGCGGCCCTGTCCGCCCATACGGCCGAGGGCGGCCTCTATGAGGTCGACATGCGGTTGCGGCCGTCGGGCGCCAAGGGGCCGGTGTCGGTCAGGCTCTCGGCTTTCGAAGACTATTACGCCGCCGAGGCGGACACCTGGGAGTTCATGGCCCTGACCCGGGCCCGGGTGGCCTGGGCCAGCGACGCCGGTTTCGGCAAGCGGGTTTCTCAGGCCATCGAGGCGGCGCTGCGTCGGCCGCGCCCCGGCGTCGACATCGCCCGCGACATTCGCAGCATGCGTGATCTGATGGACCGCGAGCGGCGAGCCCAGGGCTTCTGGGATTTGAAGCTGTCGCGCGGAGGCCTGGTCGACGCCGAGTTCGTGGGCCAGTTTCGCCAGCTGACGGCGGCGCCCCAGGGCGGCCCCCTGTCGGTCTCGACCGTGGTCCAGCTGGGCGAGGACACCCCCATGGCCGAGGCCTGGCGGCTGCAGCAGCGGATCGGCCAGCTGTTCGCCTGCGCCTTCGACGAGCGACCCGATCCGGAAGAGGAGCCCCTGGCCTTCCGCCAGCGTCTGGCCGAGGGGGCCGGGGCGCCCGATTTCGAGACCCTGATGACCCGGTTGAAAGAGGTCCGGGCCGAGGCGCGCGCGGCCTTCGATCAGGCCTTGCCGCCCGTCCGCGACGGAGAGTCGTCTTCCTCGCGTTGAACTTCTCGACGGGGGTCATGCGGGCTCAGGCCCGATGGAGACGACGTATGAAGAAGACCATCATCGCCGGCGGACTGGCCGCCGCTTCCCTGGCCGTTCTGGTGGGCGCCGCCGCCCCGGCTCCGCAGACGGCCGCGCCTGCCGCCGCTGCTCCGGCCGCACAGGCCGCGCCCGCGGCGCGTCACGCGCGTATTGAGGCTCGTCGAGCCCAGCCGGTCACCCAGGCCGAGTTCGTTCAGGCCCGCGTCAGCCGCCTGACCGCGCTCGACACCAACCACGACGGCACGGTCACCGCCGAAGAACGGCGCGCCGCCGGTCAGGCCCGTCGCGCCGAGCATGCGACGCAGCGCTTCGACCGCCTCGACGCCGACAAGAACGGCCAGATCAGCCGCGCCGAGTTCGATGCCGCCAGCCCCGAACACGGCGCGCGTGGAGCGCGGGGCGAGCATCGTGGACCGCGCATGGCACATCGTCGCGGCGGTGAAGGCCACGGGCCCGCTCAACGCGTCGCCCAACACGGCCCTATCGTCATCGCCGACGTCCAGACCAGGCTGACCGAAGGCTTTGTCCGTCTGGATGCCGACCACGACGGCGTCCTGAGCCCGGCTGAGCGTCAGGCGGGGCGCGCCGTGATGCGTGAGCGGTTCCAGGAGCGCCGGGTTAACCGACAAAACCGTGCGCCTGCCGCCACTTCGGCGTCGCCCTCGGCCCCGGCTTCGGAGTAAGACCGTGTCGGGGAAGGCCGTGATGGTTCGGTCGGCCCGCTCTGTGAGCAAGGGAGCAGGCCGGCTTGGCATCGATCGTCGACCCCGACGAGGAACTGGTTCGCCGCGTGGGTCAGGGCGACCCGGCGGCGATCCAAGCCATGGTCGCGCGCAAGCTGCCGCGCATGCTGGCCCTGGCGCAGCGGATGCTGGGCGACCCGGTCGAGGCCGAGGACGTGGCCCAGGAGGCCATGCTCAGGGCCTGGAAACAGGCGCCGCGCTGGCGTCCCGGCAAGGCCAAGTTCGACACCTGGCTGCACCGGGTGGGTCTGAACCTCTGCTACGACCGGCTGCGACGGCGGCGCGAGGTGCCGACCGAGACGCCGCCCGACCGGCCCGACGACGGGCCGGCGCCCGACCGGGGCCTTCTGGCCGCCGAACTGGGCGTCCGGGTCGATGCGGCCCTGAGGCGACTGCCCGAGCGTCAGCGCGAGGCCATCGTCTTGTGTCACTACCAGGAGCTGTCCAATATCGAGGCGGCCGACCTGATGACCATCAGCGTGGAAGCGCTGGAGAGTTTGCTGTCGCGGGGCCGTCGGGCCTTGAGGCAGGCGTTGGCGGATATGGCGCCCAATGCCGAGAGGCATGCCGCTGGACGGGGGGCTGAAGGATGACGACGATGAACGCCGAAAGGCTGAAACAACTGGCCGAAGCCTATGGCGCCGACAAGCGGCGCTGGCCCGAGGCCGAGCGGAAGGCGGCGGAGGCCCTCATGGCCTCTGACGGGCCGTGGGCGGAGCGGATGCTGTTCGAGGCGCGTCAGACCGACGCCGCGCTCGACGCCTCGGCGCGACCGATGGTGTCCAACGCCCTGCGCGACCGGGTCATCGCCTCGGCCATGGCCGCCGGCCCGTCGCCGCGCAAGGCGCGCCTGGTCTGGGACCGTCTGGTCATCTGGTTCGGCGCGGGCTGGGCCGCCGCGGCCTGCGCGGGCGTGATCGCCGGCGCCAGCCTGACCCCGCACCTGACCGCCGACGCCCAGGCCGACGCGGTCCTCTACCAATCCAGCCTGTCCGGCGTGGACGATACGGAGGTTCTGGGTTGAGCCTGCTGAATTCGCCGCGCGCCCTGAAGATCGCCCTGGCCGCCTCCGTCGCCCTGAACCTGTTCGCTATCGCGGGCGGGGTCACCCTGTGGGTCACCAAGACCAAGGCCGAGGACAAGATCGAGGCGGCCCAGGTTCCCGGCCGCCAGAGCACCTTCAAGGACATCCTCGCAGGCATGGAGCCCGAAACGCGCCAGCGCGTGCGGCAGACCTTCCGCGCTTCGGCCATGGCGGCCCGGCCCGACTTCGAGGCCTCACGCGCGGCGCGCCGTCAGGCGGTTGAGCTGATGCGTGGTCCGAACCCTGACGCAGCGGCCGCCAACGCCCTGCTGGATCAGTCTCGCGCCGCCGAGATGCGCGGTCGGACCCGGCTGGAGCATGACGCCACAGCCGTTCTCGCTACCCTGGATCCCGACGACCGTCAGGCCCTGGCTGTCATCCTGAGCCGACGGGGCAAGGGCGCCGCGCCTGTTGAACAGCGTCGCGGCGGACCCGGCGGTGAAGGCGGACGTCCCGGCGGTCCTCACCCGGACCCGCACTAGACCTCAAACCCGGTGTGCGCCGCTTCAGGCCGCGCGAGCCTGGGTCTGGGATGAGGACTGGGCGCCATCCGCCTCGGCGTCGGCCGGGCGAACTTCCGGCAGGTCGAAGCTGACCACGGTGCCGGCGCCCGGCTCGCTGTCCATGGCCATGACGCCGTGGTGCATCTCGATCAGCGACTTGGTCAGGGCCAGGCCCAGGCCGGTCCCTTGCGTGGTCTTGGAGTGCTGGCCCTCGACCTGTTCGAACGGACGGGCGAGACGGCTCAAATCCTCTGCGGCGATGCCGATGCCTGTGTCGGCGACTGCGACCCGCTGACGGCCCGCGCCGTGGTGGGCCACCGAGACGGTGATCGAGCCGCCCTCGGGCGTGAACTTCACGGCGTTTGAGATCAGGTTCAGCATGACCTGCTTGAGGCCCCGCTGATCGGCGTCGATGTCGGGCAGGTCCTGGGCTTCGAGCACCAGAACCAGGCCGGAGTCCTCGGCCTTGCCGCGCATCAGTCGGATGGCGTCCTCGCAGACCTCCTTCAGCGACACCTTCTCATAGTGCAGCGTCATCTTGCCGGCCTCGATCTTGGCCATGTCCAGGATGTCGTTGATCAGGCTGAGCAGGTGCTGGCCCGAGCGCAGGATGTCGGAGGCGTAACCCTTGTACCGCGCGTCGCCGACGGGGCCGAACATCTCCCCGGCCATGATTTCCGAGAAGCCGTTGATGGCGTTCAGCGGGGTGCGCAGCTCGTGGGACATATTGGCCAGGAACTCGGACTTGGCCTGGTTGGCGGCTTCGGCCCGGGTCATGGCGATTTCGTATTTGCGGGCCAGCAGGCTGAGCTTCTCCTGGCTCGACTCCAGTTGATCGACCATCAGGCGCAGACTGTCGGCCGCGCGCTGGGTCTCGGCCTCCTGCTTCTTGATCTGGGTCAGGTCGGTGGCGGTGACCACGGTGCCGCCGTCGGAGGTGTAGCGCTCGGCCAGCCGCAGCCAGCGACCGTCGTGCATCTCGACCTCGCGCATCCCGGCGCCGAGGTCCGAGGACGGGTGATCGGCCTTGATGGCCAGGGCGGCGATGCGGTTCAGTTCGTCCTTCATGGCCCCGCGGCGCACGGCCTCGGGGGCCAGGCCGAAGGCGTCGGAGAAGGCCTGGTTGCACAGGATCAGCCGACCATGACGGTCGAACAGGGAGAAGGCGTCCGAGACGCTCTCGATACCGTCGCGCAGGCGGCTTTCAGCCGACTGGGCCTGGGCCTTGGCGCGGCGGGCTTCGGTGATGTCCAGCGCGACGCCGAGGATGTTGATGAAGCCGTCCTCGTCGCGCTCGCCGCGCGCCTGACCCCGGGCGTCGATCCAGCGGATCGTGCTGTTCGCGCCGGTGACGGGGAAGGTGGTCTCGAAGGCGCCGAAAGTCGCGGCCTGACGCAGGGCGTGTTCGACCAGTTCGCGGTATTTGGGGTGGACCCGGCCCAGCACGGTCGCGGCCGGGACTACGCCGCCTTCGGGCAGGCCCAGCAGGGTGGCCATATAGTCGGACAGGGTGACTTCCTCGGCCTCCAGGTCCCATTCCCAGACGCCGCAGCGGGCGGCCTCGACGGCGACGCGGAAGCGGTGCTCGGTCTCGGCCCAATCCCGCGTGGCGCGCTTCTGCCGCCAGCCCTGAACCATCATCAGCGCGCCGACCAGGGCGCCGAGGCCGAGCGGAGCCAGCAGGACCCAGACGTCGCCGAGCAGGCCGCCGCCGGAAGACAGGGGCTGGGCCGCGACGGCCAGCAGGCCGGTCGACCCGACGGGGGCGGCGACGAGGCTCATCGGCTTGCCGCCAGCAGGCGTCGCGGTGATCGGGCTGGTCGCCGCCTTCAGGGCCGCATGGTTGAGGGCGGGGATGGCGGCGCCCGGCGTCGCGGAGGCCGCGTCATCATCGGGAGTCGACAGATAGAGGGCTTCACCGGCGCCGGCGCCCGCCTGAGGCGCGGGCAGGGGGATGCGGGCGACGATCCGCATCGTCCCGGCGGGTTTGCCGGTCAGGACCGCGCGACGGTCCGCCCCGAGCCGAAGGGCGGGCGAATGGGCGCCCGACGCCAGCGGTTCAGCGAAGCTCTCGGCCTGGGCCCCGCTGGCCGCCTGAACGGCGCCGGTCGCCGAGACGATGGCGAAGGCCGTTTCGGGCGCAGCGGCGCGGGCGGCCTCGGCGGCGTCCAGCGGACGGTCGGCATGGGCGGCGAGGGCGGCCGCGCCGATGGTCAGGCCGGCGCGGGCGGCGGTGATCCGGCCGTCCATCCGCGCCGCGAACAGTTCGGCGTCCTGCTGCTGGCCGGCGATGCGCAGGGTGTCGGCTTCGCGCTCCGGCCGGGCGGTCTGGCGCGCGATCAGCAGAACATAGGCGGCGACGACGAGGGTGAGGCCCAGAAGCAGGATCTGGGTGCGGCTGGCCGCACCTCCGCCGCCCTGATCGGATGATCGGCGGCCCGGTCCCTGTATGCGGCGCTCATTGCCCCGCAAGGCGCTCTCCCGGACTTAAATGCTGGTGCTAACGGCCGTTGGCCTGCTTGAGCACGAGCGATTCGACGAAGTCTGGAATCTAGGCTGCGTCGCGGAATCCTGTCGAGCTATGGTTAATACGTAGCCTCACGCCGCCTGTGCGCGAATCTTTGGCGCAACAGTTTCTGGCGGGGTGGCGAGTACGTCAGTCACGCTCTTGAGAATATCGCGAGCCTGCCGGGCAAGGGCCATGCTCTCCGGCGGGGCGTCATCGGGGTTTTCCGCGACGGCGTCGATCAGCGATTGGGCCAGGCTCATGAGGCGGGGCGCCGCGGCGATCAGCCGGGCCTGGAATTCGATGCGGTCGGGATCGCGGTCGTATTCGGCGCCCGGCACGCGCCAGCCGCCCCAGTCGGCGGGGTCGGTGACCACGACCGGGTAGGTGCCCGGGAAGGGATGGTGAGGCGTGTCCTCAGCCAGCTGCCACTTGTTGCGGGCGCGCAGCAGACGCCAGTCGCCGATGTCGTCGACCGATTCGTCCTCGACGGGCAGCAACAGCTCGTGGGCGAGGAACTCGCGGCCCAGGCCGATTTCATAGGTGACCCGGACGGGTTCGTCGAAGCCCTTGGCCCAGACGGGCTGGACCTTCTCGATGTGGGCCCACGCGCCCACGCATTCGACCCAGACCTTCTGGCCCTTCTGGAATTGTGCGCGCGCCATGCCGGTTCTCCGATGTCCGGCGGACAGGATGACGCCTCACCGCTTGACGTGCGGTTTCCGAAAAGGGTGAAGAGGAGGTGAAGGATCAGCCGGGCTGGGAGATCGTCTCCAGCGTCTCTCCCGCGTATTTCTCCTTCACCCGGGTCGACAGGTCGCCCAGCGACACCACCCCGACCAGCCGCTCGTGCTTGTCGACCACCGGAAGGCGACGGACCTTGTCGCCGCCCATGGCGTCGAGCGCGGTCTTGAGGTCGGCGGAGTCCAGGGCGGTCACCACCTCGGTGGTCATGACCTCCGAGACGGGGGTCGCGGGGCCCAGGCCCTTGCCCACGGCGCGGACGGCGATGTCGCGATCGGTGACCGTCCCGACCAGCCGCTCGCCGTCGGCGACGGGGATGAAGCCGAAATCGCCCGAGGTCATGCGGGCCGCCACGTCCTGGATCGTGTCGCCGGGGCGGGCGACCTGAACGTCCTTGGTCATCACATCGCGGATCTTCATCGAGGCTTCCTCCTGTTGACCGCGACAGAACCCCGGGGATGAAGGGCGGTTCCGCTTTCGCCTTTCGCCCGCGAGCGGTAAGGGCATCGGCCCGAAGGAGACGCCCCATGACCGCCGCCGCAGACGCCAAAGCCATCCTGAGCCGCCTCGGCGTCTCAGACGCCGTGTGGAATGGCGATCTGCCGACCCGCTCGCCGATCGACGGCTCCAGCGCCGGCGCCCTGGTTCAGGCGACGCCGGATCAGGTCGAGGCGGCCGTGGCCCGCTCGGTCGAGGCCTTCAGGGCCTGGCGTCGCGTGCCCGCCCCGCGCCGGGGCGAACTGGTTCGGCTGCTGGGCGAGGAGCTGCGCGCCGCCAAGACCGATCTGGCCATGCTGGTCACGCTTGAGGCCGGCAAGATCGTTTCGGAGGGGCTGGGCGAGGCCCAGGAGATGATCGACATCTGCGACTTCGCCGTCGGTCTGTCGCGCCAGCTCTACGGCCTGACCCTGCCCAGCGAACGTCCCGGCCACCACATGCGCGAAACCTGGCAGCCGCTGGGGCCGGTCGCCGTGGTCACGGCCTTCAACTTCCCCATCGCCGTCTGGGCCTGGAACGCGGCGCTCGCCCTCGTCTGCGGCGATCCGGTGATCTGGAAGCCCTCGGAGAAGACGCCGCTGACGGCGCTGGGCGTGCAGGCGGTGTTCGAACGCGCGGTGGCCCGCTTCGGCGACGCTCCTGAGGGCCTCAGCCAACTCCTGATTGGCGGCCGCGAGATCGGCGAAGCCCTGTCGGCCGACCCACGCGTGCCCTTGGTCTCGGCGACGGGTTCGACGCGGATGGGCAAGGCCGTGGCCCAGACCGTCGCGGGCCGTCTCGGTCGGTCGCTGCTGGAGCTCGGCGGCAACAACGCCATGATCGTCACCCCCAGCGCCGATCTGGAAATGGCCGTGCGCGCCATCGCCTTCTCGGCCGTCGGTACGGCGGGCCAGCGCTGCACCAGTCTGCGTCGTCTGATTGTGCATGAGAGCGTCGCCGAGGCCCTGACCGCGCGTCTGGTCAAGGCCTACGCCACCCTGCCGGTCGGCGACCCGCGCAAGGACGGCGTCCTCGTCGGTCCGCTGATCGACGAGGCGGCGGTGAAGGGCTTCGAGACCGCCCTGTCGGACGCGGTGGCGCAGGGCGGGGAAATCCTCGTCGGCGGGACGCGGATCGAAACCGGGGCGACCTATGTCACCCCCGCCATCGTGCGCATGCCGGCCCAGACGGCCGTGGTCGAGCACGAGACCTTCGCCCCCATCCTCTATGTCCTGACGTGGAGCGACTTCGATCAGGCGATGGAGCTTCAGAACGCCGTGCCGCAGGGCCTGAGCTCCTGCGTCTTCACCGACAGCGTGCGCGAGGCCGAGGCCTTCCTCTCGGCCTGGGGGTCGGACTGCGGCATCGCCAACGTCAATATCGGACCGTCGGGCGCCGAGATCGGCGGGGCCTTCGGCGGCGAGAAGGAGACCGGCGGCGGACGCGAGAGCGGCTCGGACGCCTGGAAGGCCTATATGCGCCGCCAGACCCAGACGGTGAACTTCTCCGCCGACCTGCCCTTGGCCCAGGGCGTCAAGTTCGACGTCTGATCAGGCGCCGTCGTAGGCGGCCTGAAGCGCGGCCTGATCGAGCTTGACCATCTTCAGCATGGCCACGGCCGTCCGCCCCGCCGCGGCGCGGTCGCTGGAGGACTGCAGTTCATTCAGGACCACCGGCACGATCTGCCAGCAGACGCCGAACCGGTCCCTCAGCCAGCCGCACTGCTCGGGCTTGCCGCCGCCTGCCTGCAGCGCGTCCCAGTAGTGGTCGATCTCGGCCTGATCCTCACAGTTCACGGTGAAGGAGATGGCGTGGTTGAAGTCGTCAAGCTTGCCGGCGTCCATGGCCGTGAACGACTGGCCGGCGAGGGTGAACTCGACCACCTTGACCGATCCGGGCGGCCCGCTGGGCGTGTCGACTTCCAGCGTCCAGACCCGGTCGATGCGGGAATCGGGGAAGGCGGAGACATAGAGGTTCGCGGCCTCCTCGGCCTCCTTCACGAACCAGAAGGACGGGGCGATCTTGCTGAGCTTGGGCATTTCGGGGCTCCCTGATTTTCTGTCGTATTGAAACCCCGGCGGCCGGTTCGGTTCAGAACCGGCGCACCATGACGACGCCGATGAAGACCAGGGCCACCCCCGCCAGACGACCGATGCCGATCGGATGGCGAGGCACGCCCAGGGCGCCGAAATGGTCGAGCACGAGGCTGAGCAGCAGCTGTCCGGCGACCATCAGGGTGATGGTCAGGGCGGCGCCCAGACGGGGCACGCCCCAGGCGGCGGTGATCACGAAGACGCAGCCGTACAGGCCGCCCATCCACGCCCAGGCGGGCAAGGCCTTCGCCGCGGCCAGATCGGGCTTGGTGTGCAGCACGGCCGCCAGAATGCCCAGCGCCACCGTCCCGATGGCGAAGGACATGAAGGCCGCATTGACCGGCGAGGCCAGGGCCACCGCCAGCCGGGCGTTGGTCGGCGCCTGCAGGGCGGTCGCGCCACCGGCGATCACGATGGCCAGCAGGATCATGGCGGAGTTGAAGCTCATCCTGCTGAGCTAACACGCCGTTTCGCGAACCGGCAGGGGGCGCGTCAGGAATGATCGGCGATGAAGCGGGCGCCACGTTCGCCCTCGGGATCGTTCTCGACGCCGAAGCTGCGGTTGATGGTCATATGGGTCTCGCCGGGAGCCGCCACGACCTCGGCCCGGCCTCCGGCCCGGGTCAGGGCGGCGGCGAGGGCCTGGCTCTGGGCAGCCGAGTCGGCGCGGCTGGCGACATGGAAGATCAGGAAGGGCGGGTACGCCTGACCGGCCCGCACGCGTAAGGTCGGCGACAGCTCGGCGCGAGCGGCCCCGCCTTCAGGGCCGAAGGCGTTGTCGTACATCTGGTCCAGGGCCCGCCCGACGATGCCGCGTCCGCGCGGGCCGGTGGCGTCATATCCGGCGCCGTCCAGCAGGATCACGCCACCCAGATCGGCTGGCTTCAGGCCTTGCGCACCGAGATAGACGGGATCGACACCCACCAGCGCCGCCAGATGGGCGCCTGCCGAATGGCCCAGCAGGAAGATCGGCCGGCCGGGCAGACGGCGGTGCAGGTCGGCGATGGCCGCGGCCACATCCTGCGCCTCCTCGCGGGCGCCGACGTCCGGGACGAGCCGGTAGCCGGTCGAGGCCAGGGTCAGGCCGTGACGCCGGGCATAGTCGGGCAGGGCGCTGACCATGGAATTCTCGCCCCGCTTCCAGCCGCCGCCGTGGACGAACAGCAGGATGGGTCCCGTGTCCGGCCCGGGGTAGAGGTCGTAGCTCTGAAGCGGATCGGACCCGTAGGCGTTCGCCGTCGGGGCGGCCTGTCGAGCGAGGCCGGGCGTGGCCACGGCCAGGACGGCTCCGGACATGGAAAGGACCATCAGGCGGCGGCGGTCGAGCATCGGCATCGGCGTCTCCAAGGGCTTCAGACCTTCAACGCCGGATCCCGCCGGAGTCCGTCACCAGCTTTCCGGTGTCGGCGCGCCGCCGAAAATCTCCGCCAGCCGCGCCCGGGTCGAACGGTGGGCGTCTTCGGGCAGGGCGTCGGGGGCGAACCAGCCGATCTCGGCGATCTCGCCGTGGCTGGTGCGGCCTTCCATGGTGAAGGCGTCGATGGCGAAGACCAGGACATGATCGCCGCGGAAATAGCGCTCATTGGAATGGATCGATACGAGGCGCGGCGGGGCGGTGGCGATCAGCCCGGCCTCCTCGCGCATCTCACGCACGATGGCCTGTTGCGTGGTCTCGCCCCGGTCGACTCCGCCGCCGGGCAGCCACCAGCCCATGACATAGGTGTGCTTGACCAGCAGGACCCGTCCCTCGCCGTCGACGGCGACCCCGCGCACCCCCAGGGTCATGCCGCGCGTCAGGCGCGAGATCGCGAAGAACAGGGGTCGGGTGAAGGGCTCGACGACGGCGCGCCACGGCTTTCTGGACATCGGGCGACCATGGCACGGCCGTCGCCTCAATCCCAGCGGGCCACGACGGCTTGAACCCATGCCCCTGGCCCGGTATCACCCGATCTGAACAGGAGCATTTCCATGCTGGCTCTCGGCATTATTCTCGGCTTCGTCGTCCTGCTGGGCGTCATCAACTTCATCGAGTTCGGTCGGGTTGACTAAGGCCCGCGCCGCCCTCGTCACGGGTGGCGGCAAGCGCATCGGCCGGGCCATCTGTCTGGCGCTGGCCAAGGCAGGCCACGACCTCGCCGTCCACTATCGCAGCGATCCCGAAGAGGCCGAGGCGGTCGCCGAATCGGTGCGCGCCCTCGGCCGTCGCGCCGTCATCCTTGAGGCCGACCTGACCGACGAGGATCAGGTCCGGGGCCTGATCCCCGCCGCCACAGCCGCGCTCGGCCCCCTGTCCGTCCTGGTCAACAACGCCTCGGTGTTCGAGAACGATGCGGTGGGCGGTCTGTCGCGCGAGACCTGGGACAAACACCTCGACACCAATTTGCGCGCGCCCGTGGTCTTGGCCGAAGCCTTCGCTGAACAGGCGCCGGACGGCGCGGTCATCGTCAATCTGCTGGACCAGCGGGTGCTCAAGCCCGATCCCCGCTTCTTCTCCTACGCCCTGTCGAGGAACGGCCTCTGGTGGGCGACGCGCACCCTGGCCCAGGCCCTGGCCCCGCGCGTCCGCGTCAACGGCGTCGGCCCCGGCCCGACCCTGCCTTCGATCCATCAGTCCGAAGCCGACTTCGCCGCCGAGGCCGCGGGCACCCTGTTGCAGAAGCCGGGCAGCCCGGAAGCCGTCGCCGCCGCCGTCGTCTGGCTTGTCGAGGCCGATATGGTCACCGGCCAGATGATCGCCGTCGACGGCGGCCAGCACCTGGCCTGGCAGACCCCCGACATCCTCGAGTCCGAGTATCCCCAATGAGTGCAGAGCTGTCCGGCGTCGCCGCCTTCCCCTCCACCGACACCCTCCGGCGTGAAGGCCTGACCGTCTTCGTGCGCGGCCTGACCATCGAGGCGGGGATCGGCGTCTATGACCACGAACAGGGGCGTCTGCAGACCCTGATCATCGACGTGACCCTGGACATGGGGCCGCATGCGGTCGAACGGCTGTCGGACACCATCAACTACGAGACCATCGCCCAGTCGGCGCGCGACATCGCTGCCGAGGGTCACATCGGCCTGGTCGAGAGTTTCGCCGAGCGCCTGGCCCTGGCCTGTCTGCAGGATGCGCGGGTGCGACGGGCCACGGTGCGTGTCGAGAAGCCCGGCGCCCTGCAGGGCGCTGTCGCCCCCGGCTGCGAACTGACCTGGGTCCGCTGAGGGGGCCAACCCCTTGAAGCGGTTGCGCTGAAGCTCGGCGAGCGCCATTGTCCCGCCGATGAGGACCGGCTCCGCCGGACCCATTGGCGCCGACGCCCGAACGGAGATTTTCGATGGCCGAACCCGGCGATCCGCATTCGCCCCAGGACGGCGCGCCGCAAGGGCCCGAAGACGCCGACCTGTTCCGCGACGCGCCCGCGCCCGCACCGGTCTCGACCCAGCGTCCCACCTGGGCCGCGCCGGTCCGCCCCGCACCCGAGCCGGAAGAGGACCCGCACGCCCACGACGACCTGATCGGCTTCACGAGCCCCGCCTCTCTGGCGGGCGCCGAGCGCCCGACGCCAGAACCGGAGCCGGAGCCCGTGATCGAACCGGAAGCGGCCTCGCCGGAGCCGGAGGTCAGCCCGATTCCGGATCCGGAATCCCTGATCCTGGCCCCGGACTTCACGACGCCGAAGGCCGAGCCCCGGGTTCACGACACCATTCTGGAGCCCACCTCGTCCTGGTCGGTCGATACGCCGCTGGCGGCCGAGACGGTCGCCCCGGCTGCGCTGAGCCCGGTGTTCAGCCGCCCGTCGCCGGCGCGTGGTTCCGCGCCCGCGCCGACGTTCGGACGCGCAAACGGGAGCGGGGGCGCCGGAGGCGAGCCGCTCGAGGGCGCCACAGGCCTCTATACGATCTACGCCCTGATCCTGTTCGCGGTGCCGACCTTCGGGGTGGCGGCGGTGATCGGCCTGCTGATGGTCTGGATGCGCCCCCGGCCGGAACAGCCCCTGGCGCGCAGCCATTTCGAGTTCCAGACCCGCACCCTGTGGATCGCCGCCATCGCCGCCGCCGTCGGCGTCGTGCTGATCGCCGTGAACCTTGGGGTGTTCGTACTCGTTGCCATGGCGATGTGGGTGATCGTGCGCGGCGCCTGGGGGATCATGACCCTGGCGGCGGGCAAGCCGGTCGCGAACCCACGCACCTGGATGATCTGAACCGAAGGAGCGCTACAGCATGACCGACGCCCAACCCCGTCTGGACAGCGGCCATGAGTCGGAGGGCAAGCCTGCGGCGATCATCGCCTGGGCCCTCTATATCCTGTCGATCCCCAGCGCGAACCTGCTGGTCATCGTCGGCCTGATCGTCGCCTATGCCGGGCGTGGGACCGCCACAGGTCTCGCGCGCCAGCATATCGAGGCCCAGATCGTCCTGTTCTGGTCGGTCTTCTGGTGGACCCTCGGTCTGTGGATCGTGGTGGCGATCAGTGCTCTGCTGTCGACGATCCTGATCGGAATTCCTTTCCTGCTCCTGGCGCTGCTGCTGCTGTTCGTCCTGCACGTCTGGTTCACGGTGAAGGCCGTCCTCGGCCTGATTAATCTGCTGTCCGACAAGGCGCCCTGAGCCCGATCCTCTGAACCCGGCGCCCTGACGGGTCTTTCCAGCGCTGTTGCCAGCGCCGTTGCAGGCGCGCATCAATCGCAAAAGATCGGGCGCGGCGCCGGAACACCCGCGCGTCCTGTCGGTTGCCGAACAAAGCACAACGCCGGGAAGCGCCTCCATGACCGATTTTCGCGACGTGCCCGCCGAGCACCGCTTCGAGCAGGGCTTCACCGATCCCGACGGCGCCCTGCGCGTCGTCTGGGCGGACTATTCGATCCAAAGCGACCGGCGCGCCATCCTGCACGTCGAGGCCGAGCCCGAGCTGCGCGGCTCCGGCGCGGCGGGACAGTTCATGCAAAGTTTGGCGGATCACGCCCGCGCCGAGGGCATCCGCCTGGCGCCCCGCTGCAGCTATGCGGTGATCTGGTTCAAACGCCATCCGGATTATGACGACGTCCTGGCCTGACCATGCCGCATCTTGATCCCGCCACCTTCGGCCCGGCGGCGGGCGTCCTGCAGACCTGGGTGCTGCCGGTCCTGCTGGGGCTGGGTCTCGCCTCGGCGACCGGCCTGCGTACCTTTCTGCCGCTGCTGATGCTGGCCCTTGCAGCGCGGTTCGGTCTGTTCGGGATCACCCTGAACGAGCATCTCACCTGGGTGGGGTCGGTCCCGGCCATCGTCGCCCTGGGTGTCGCGGCGGCGGCGGAGTTCGCGGGCGACAAGATTCCGGTCGTCGACCACGCCCTGACCGTCATGGGCGCCTTCGTCCGCCCGGTCGCCGGCGCCATAGCCGCGGCCAGCGTCTTTGCGGGACTGGATCCGACGACGGCGGCGGTGGCCGGGATCATCGTCGGGGCGCCGACGGCCTTCGCCTTCAATGCGGTGCAGGGTGGAACCCGGCTGACCTCGACGGCGACGACGGGCGGGCTGGGCAACCCCGTGCTGTCCTTCATCGAGGACGTGCTGAGCTTCTGTATGGTGCTGGTCGCCTTCCTGGCGCCGATCATCGTGCCGATCGTTCTGATCGTCTTCGCTGTCCTGCTGTTCCGACTGGCCAATCGCCTGCGCGAACGGCCTGCCAGGGCAGGGTGACCCGCCCCTAGAGGGTGCGGGCGACGATGGTGCGGATCGTCTCGGCCTTGACCGGAAGATCGCTGTGCAGGCGCGAGGCGATCTCGCGCGCGCCGACCGGATAGGCGTCGCCGCCATCCGCGATCTCCTTGGCCATTTCGGCCGCCTGGATCAGGATCTTCTCGAACGCCTCGACCTGTTCCACGGCCAGGGCGCGGGCCTCGGTCTGGAGGCGCTTGACCCGTTCGGCGGTGGTCTCGGGCGTTCGCATCATCTCGTAGATGGCGCTTTCGGCTTCGACGAGGCGCAGATTGGGCGTGGCGGGCGGCTTGGACTTGGCGGTCGGCATGATTTGGTTCCCTCAGCTGAAGGAAAAATCCGGGAACGCGCCCGTCGTTCCCGGAATTTCATCCGTTCTCGAAGAACCCGAATCCACTGTGTCGATGACGCATCATGAGGGATCGCCCGGATTAAACCCGTTCGCGGCCCTCTTCGTGCTCGTCGTCCAGGACCTCGGCGGCCTGTTCGTTGAGCGCCTGACCCTCGCGCCGCGGCTTGACGTAGGGCGCCGGCTGCGGGGTCGTCGTATTGTTGCGCCACAGGGACCGGCCGGCGGTGAGCCCGCCCGCGACCTGCAGCGTCAGCCGTTCCTCGTCGCGGCGGCGGACGTCCTCGATGGTCTCGCGAGCCTCGTCCTCCGAGAAGCCGAGATCCTTGAGCACATGTTCGCCGAAGGCCAGGGCGGATTCGAAGGTCTCGCGGATGTGGAACTCGACCCCCGCCTTGATCAGGCGGATCGAATGGCCGCGATCATAGGCGCGCACGAACAGCTTGGTCAGGGGGAACTCGGCCTTGACCAGTTCGACGATGCGGTCGGCCGTCTCGGGCTTGTCGACGCAGACCAGGATGGTCTCGGCCGATCCGGCGCCCGAGGCCCTCAGCACGTCCAGCCGGGCGCCGTCGCCGTAATAGACCTTGAAGCCGAAATTCCCGGCGGCCTGGATCATCTCGACGTCGACATCGACGATGGAGACGTCCACGTCGCGGGCCAGAAGCGGCTGGGCCACGACCTGTGCGAAGCGGCCGAAGCCGATGATCAGGACCCGCTCGCGCAGACCCTCGGCCTTGTCGATGCCGTCCAGCGACACGACGTCCTTCGGCTTGAACCGGTCGGCGAGCAGCATGCGCACCGGGGTCAGGGCCATGGACAGGATGACGACGGCGGACAGGATGGCGGCGGTGCGGGCGTCGAACAGACCGGCGGCCAGCGCCGCGCCATAAAGGACGAAGGCGAACTCCCCGCCCTCGCCCATCAGGGCCGCGCGCTTGAGGGCCTCTCCATGGCCTGAGCGGATGCGGGCGATCACATAGACCCCCGCCATCTTGGCGAACATGAAGGCCGCGACCCCGCCGAGGATGACCGGCCAGTCGCGGACCACGACCCCGAGGTCCAGCGACATGCCGACGCTCAGGAAGAACAGGCCCAGAAGGATGCCGCGGAAGGGTTCGACGTCGGCTTCCAGCTGATGGCGGAAGGTCGATTCCGACAGCAGGACCCCGGCGAGGAAGGCGCCCATGGCCATCGACAGCCCGCCCAGGTCCATGGCCCAGGCGGCGCCCAGGACGACCAGAAGCGCGCCCGCCGTCATCACCTCGCGGCCGCCGTAGCGGGCCAGAAGGCGGAAAGCCGGATTGAGCAGCCAGCGCCCGATCACATAGACGGCGGCGACGGCGGCGATGGCGAAGCCGATGGTCAGCCAGATCGGCTGGGAGTTCTCGATTGCGGTGCCGAACATGCCGCCGAAGACCGCGACCAGAGCCAGCAGGGGGACGATGGACAGGTCCTCGAACAGCAGGATGGAGACTACCCGTTGCCCGGGCGCGTCCGACTGCTCGTTCCGCTCTTCCAGCAGCTGCATGACGATGGCGGTGGAGGACAGGGCGAAGCCGGCGCCGGCGATAATGGCGGCGGGAACGGCCAGACCGGCCAGAAGGGCGGCGCCGGTCAGAAGGGCGGCGCAGGTCAGAACCTGAAGGGAGCCCAGACCGAAGATTTCCTTCCTCAGGCTCCACAGCCGGGCCGGCCGCATCTCCAGCCCGATAATGAACAGGAACATCACGACACCCAGTTCGGCGACGTGCAGCACCGCCTCGGCGTCCTCGATCAGCCGGAAGCCGAACGGGCCGATGACGAGGCCGGCGGCGAGGTAGCCCAGCACCGCGCCCAGGCCGAACCGCTTGAACAGGGGCACGGCGACCACGGCGGCGGCCAGCAGGGCCACCGCATGACCCAGTCCCATTCCGCCGCCCGTCGGATCCGCCATATCGTCTGCCCTGCCTCGTGAAGCTCCATAGTGGGGGCTGGGGCGCAGGATTGCCATCAGGACACAGTCGATCCGCGCCTTTTTTGGTCCGCGTCCCGGTCACAGTTTCGCCGAACGCCAGTCGGTCTCATGCAACCAACGATATAACCGGAGGAGGACGCCATGATCTCGACTGTGCTCAAACAGGGGGTGGCCGCCGTTGTCGGCCTGTCGCTCGCCGCGCCGGTGGGGGGAGGGGCGATGTCCGCACCCGCGCCCGCGCGTGTCGCCGTCGAGGATGGAGAGGCGACGCCTGCCGCCTGCGCTCCGCTCGGCTTCCACCTCATCCGGGGCCCGCAGTATCCGCCTCCGTCGCGCCCCGTTATCGCTCATGCGGCGCCGCCCCCGATCACCCTGCCGATCGAACCGACGAAGAAGGAGGATCGGGTCGAGTATCAGGGCCCGCCGGTGATCGTTCCCGGACCGCCGCCTCCGCCTGCGCCGCCTCCGCCTGCGCCGCCGCCGGTGATCACCACCGACGCCTCGGGCAATGTCGTCGCCATCGATGGACGCAGCGCCCAGGCGACCATGGACGCCAACAGGCTGCAGGGCCTCGTCGTGTCGGGCGCCCGCATGGGCTACGGCGGACCGCAGGCGGTTCCCGTCGTCCCGGCGGACACCGAACACTATCCGGACGCCACGCCCAATCCTGTTCATCGGGTCGCCGACGAGCCGGTCTCGACCTTCTCCATCGACGTCGACACCGCCGCCTATTCCAACGTCCGGCGCTTCATCGCCGACGGTCGGCAGCCGCCGCGCGACGCTGTGCGGGTCGAGGAGATGATCAACTATTTCGACTACGGCTACGCCCGTCCGACCAATCGCGCCGAGCCCTTCGCCGTGACCACCGCGGTCGCGGCCTCGCCCTGGTCGCCGGGGCGTCAGATCGTCCATATCGGCCTGCAGGGCTATGAGCTACCGGCCGGTGAGCGTCGGCCGTTGAACCTGACCTTCATGGTCGATGTCTCGGGCTCGATGAGTTCGCCCGACAAGCTGGGCCTGGCCCAGCAGGCGATGAACCTGATCATCGACCGGCTTCGGCCCGAGGATCGGGTGGCGGTGACCTATTACGCCTCGGCCGTCGGCACGGCGGTGGGGCCGACCTCGGGCGCCGAGAAGCTGAAGCTGCGCTGCGCCGTCGCCTCCCTGTCCAGCGGTGGCGGCACGGCCGGGGCGCAAGGGCTGGCCAATGCCTATGACCAGGCCCAGGCGGCTTTCGGCGCCGACAAGGTCAACCGCATCCTGATGTTCACCGACGGCGACTTCAACGTCGGGGTCACCGACAACAAGCGGCTGGAAGACTATGTCGCCGACAAGCGGGCGACCGGCATCTATCTGTCGGTCTACGGCTTCGGGCGCGGCAACTACCAGGACGCCCGGATGCAGGCCATCGCCCAGGCCGGCAACGGGACCGCCGCCTATGTCGACGACCTGAACGAGGCGCGTCGCCTGTTCGGGCCGCAGTTCGACAAGGGCGCCTTCCCCATCGCCGACGACGTGAAGATCCAGGTCGAGTTCAATCCCGGACGCGTCTCGGAGTACCGGCTGATCGGCTATGAGACCCGGCTTCTGAACGAGGAGGACTTCAACAACGACCGCATCGATGCGGGCGAGGTCGGGTCGGGCGCCTCGGTCACGGCCCTGTATGAGATCACCCCTGTCGGCGGTCCCTCGCAGATCCCCGAGCGCCGCTATGACGGGAACCGTCCTGCGCCGGCCCTTCAGTGGGGCGCCGGCGATCCGGACGGGGAGGTCGGGTTCGTCCAGGTCCGCTACAAGCTGCCGGGCCAGCCGACCTCGCGGCTGATCCAGCATGTGGTGTCCAACGCCGGCGGGGGCAGGGTTTCGGCCCAGCCGCCCGAGGCGACCCGCTGGGCCTTGGCCGTCGCCGCCTTCGGCCAGCGCCTGCGCGGCGATCCGTGGATGGCGGCCAACTACGACTGGGCCTCGATCCTCGAACAGGCCCAGGGCGCGCGCGGCGACGATCCCTACGGCGATCGCGCCGAGTTCGTGCAGATGATCCGCGCAGCGGACAGTCTGTCCGCGAGAGGCCAGCCCTAGGGGCTTTCTTCTCCTTCTACGAAAGTGTCGGGGGTGACCTGTTTCACCTCCGACACATTTGTTCCCGCATAAATGCGATTTATTCGCAATTGAGGTTGAACCTTGGCCGGAACTTGATATTGCGAGCTCATCGCAATGCGACCGCATCGCAAAATCACGTTCACTCCAGCCGGATCTCCTCCCCCGATGACCGATAACCGCGCCTCGACGCTTCGCGCCCTTCTGTTCGCCTCCAGCGCCGCCGGCATGCTCTGCGCCGCGCCCGCCTTCGCCGCGGAGGAGGGCCCGATGTCGACCGCTCCGGTCACCGGTCCCGCCGATCAGCAGTCGACCTCGGTCGGCGACGTCGACGTCAACGGCCAGCGCATTCGCCGCCAGCCGGAATCGACCAAGTTCGTCGCTCCGCTGGTCGATACGCCGCGCAGCGTGACGGTCATCCCGCAACAGGTCATCGAACAGATCGGCGCCACCTCGCTGCAGGACCTGCTGCGCACCTCGCCCGGCATCACCATGGGCGCCGGTGAGGGCGGCCAGCCGCTGGCCGACCGTCCGTTCATCCGCGGCCAGTCGTCGGGCAACAACATCTTCGTCGACGGCATCCGCGACTCGGGCGGCCAGCAACGCGAGGTCTTCAACCTCGAACAGGTCGATGTCGTGAAGGGACCGGACTCCGCCTACGCCGGTCGCGGCTCGGGTGGCGGCTCGATCAATCTGGGCTCCAAGTCGCCCAAGCTGGTCGACTTCACCAACGTCTCCTTGGGCGGCGGCACCGACAGCTACTGGCGCGGGACGCTCGACTTCAACCGCCAGATCGGTGAATCGGCTGCGGTTCGACTGAATGTGCTCAGCGCTTCCGCGGACGTCGCCAACCGCAACTCGGTCGACTACGACAAGTTCGGCCTGGCCGCCTCGGTCGCCATCGGTCTGGACACCCCGACCAGCGCGACCCTGAGCGTCTATCACCTCGACGCCAACCAGATGCCCGACTACGGCATCCCGCTCTATACCAAGACCGGTATCCGCACGACGGCCAGCGGCATCATGGATGTGCCGTACGACAGCTTCTACGGTATCCACTCGCGCGACTATCTGAACAATACGGTCAACACCGGCACGCTCGATTTCCGGCGCCAGCTGACGCCGAACTTCACGCTTCGCAACGTCACCCGCTACTCCGAGACGCTGAACGACTATGTCGTGACCAACCCCGGCGACGGCGGCAACATCACCAACAACGGCGTGGCTCTGATCAACGGTGTCTACTGGATGAAGCGCGGGACCAAGTCGCGCTGGAACCCGGCGACGACCCTGGCCAACGTCACCGAGGTGTTCGGGACCTTCAACACCGGCTCGATCAAGCACAGCGTCGACTTCGGCCTGGAGCTGTCCAGCGAGACGAACAAGAACGCGTCCTACACCGTCACCACGACCGGCGGCTCGACCTGCCCGGCGCCGCTGACCGGCTTCGACTGCACCCCGCTGTATGATCCGAACCCGAGCGATCCCTGGACCGGGACCATCGTGAAGGGTCTGGTCAGCGAAACCACCAACGAGACGACCGGCGTCTACGCCTTCGACTCGATCGCGATCGGCGATCAGTGGCTGCTGAACCTCGGCCTGCGCTACGACGACTACCGCGCCTCGGGCCGCAACGCCTCGGGCACGCTCGCCGCCCCGATCTACACCGAGGTCGCCGGCGACTGGAGCTTCGTCAACTACCAGGTCGGCGTCACCTACAAACCGACCCGGCACACCAGCGTCTATGCCTCGTATTCGACCTCCTCGACGCCCCCAACGATCTCGGGCGGCGACCAGAATGGCGGCAGCGGCAATGGCACGGGCAGCGCGGCCAACGACCTGCTGGATCCGGAAGAGTCGACCAGCTACGAGGTCGGCGCCAAGGCCAGCCTGTTCCGCGAACAGCTGCAACTCAGCGCCTCGGCCTTCCATACCTCGCGCAAGAACGCCCAGGTCCTGACGGACAGCAGCCAGGTGCCGCCCAAGTACGAACAGGTCGGCGAGGTCGAGGTCCAGGGCATCGAGCTCGGCATCTCGGGCAACATCACCCCGCAGTGGCAGGCCTTCGGCGGCTATACCTACCAGCATTCCGAACTGGTTCGGGCCGCCACGGGGAACCTGAACGAGGGCGATCCCCTAGCCAATACGCCCGAGCATTCGTTCAGCCTGTTCACGACGTACCGGGTGATCCCCAAGCTGGCTGTCGGCGGCGGCGTCTACTACGTCTCGAAGAGCTTCGGCGGCAACCAGGGCGGCGCCGGTGGCGGAACCAACGGCGTCTATGCGCCGGAATACACCCGCGTTGACGCCTTCGCCTCCTACGACCTGACCGACCGCGCCACCCTGCAGCTGAACGTGCAGAACGCGACGGACGAGGAGTACATCCTGCGCACCAACGGCGTGCACCACGCCGACCCGGCGCCGGGCCGTTCGGCCACCTTGGCCCTGAACGTCCGCTTCTAAGGGACGATCCGGATCAAATCCTTGGGGCCCCGTTGCAGCTATGCAGCGGGGCCCTTCGGCCTTTAAGAGATAGTCCTCATGCTGCTCCATATCCCCGAGGTCTTCACCAAGGACGAGGTCGCCGTGCTGCGCCAGCGGCTCGACGCGGGCCCGTGGAGCGACGGCAACGCCACCTCGGGCCACCAGTCGGCCTTGGCCAAGCGCAACATGCAGCTGCCCGAGACGTCGGAAGTCGCCATCGAGGTCGGGTTGATCGTCCGACAGGCGCTGGAAGCCAATCCGATGTTCGTCTCGGCCGCCCTGCCGCACACCCTCTATCCGCCCCTGTTCAACCGCTATGAGGGCGGCCAGGCCTTCGGCGTCCATGTCGACAACGCCATCCGCCAGCAGGGCCGTTCGGGCGTGCGCATCCGCAGCGACCTGTCGGCGACCCTCTTCCTGTCCGAGCCCGAGGACTATGACGGGGGCGAGCTGATGATCGAGGAGAACTATGGCTCCCAGTCGGTCAAGCTGCCGGCCGGGGATCTGGTCCTCTATCCGTCCAAGAGCCTGCACCGGGTCACCCCGGTGACGCGCGGCGCCCGGGTGTCCAGCTTCATGTGGCTGCAGAGCCTGGTTCGCGACGACGCCGCTCGCGAGACCCTGTTCCAGCTCGACGTCGCCACCCAGCGCGTGAATATCGACAAGGGACCGCAGGATCAGGCGGTCATCGAACTGACCGGCGTCTACCACAACCTGCTGAGGCGCTGGGCCGAGGTCTAGGCCTGGGCCTAATACACGTCCCGTCGGTACCGTCCGGCCTCGGACAGCGCGATCACCTGATCGGCCCCTAACGCCTCCTCCAGCGCCGTATGGACGCCGGAGGCCATGCCTTCCAGAGAGCCGCAGACGTAAAGGGCCGCGCCCCGGTCGACCCAGCGGCGGAGTTCGTCGGCCCCTTCGGCGATGACGGCCTGGACATAGCGGCCGTCGCCGGCGTCGCGCGAGAAGGTGCGGTCCAGACGGGTCAGGACGCCCGAGGCCAGCCAGGCCTTGAGCTCGGCATCGTGGAAGGCGTCGTGGGCGGCGGTGCGCTCGCCGAACATCAGCCAGGCCTCGCCAGAAGTCCGGGCCTTGAGGTGCCCGCGCAGGCCGGCCAGACCCGTGCCGTTGCCGATCAGGATCATCGGGGTTCCGGCGGCCGGGCCGTGGAAGCTGCGGTTCACCCGCACCCGCATGGCCACTTCGTCGCCGAGGTTCGCCTGCCCCGTCAGCCAGCCCGAGGCCAGACCCGGCGTCCCGTCGGGATGACGCATCAGCCGCACCAGCAGCTCCAGCCGGCCGTCGGCGGGCAGGGAGGCGATGGAATATTCGCGCGCCGCCGGACGATCGCCGTCCGGGGCGGGGACGCCGATCTCGACGATGTCGCCGGCCAACCAGTCGGGCGTGTGGTCGATCGGTTCGAAGGCCAGGTGGAAGGCCTCGCCGCCGGGGCTGCCGGGGTTGAGCAGGCGCCGCTCGACCAGCTTCCAGCGATCGTAGGACGGCGGGGTCCAGTCGGGTTCGGCGTTGGAGCCGGTGACGGCGTTCAGCTGGTGCTGCCAGTGACGGATGGCCTCGGGATCGGCGTCATCGACCTCGACCAGATCGAACAGGGGCGCGGCGCCCGACCGCTTCAACCAGCCGTCCACGACATGGGCGAAGCCGCAGTAGTCCTTGTAGCTCCGGTCCCCGAGCGCCAGCATTCCGTAGGTCAGGTCGGGCAAGGCGGCGTCGCGGTCGAGGATGCGGCGCAGGACGCGGCCCGCGCTGTCGGGGGCGTCGCCTTCGCCGGTGGTGGCGACGACGAACAAGGCGCGCTTTGCCGCCGTCAACATGTCGAGTTCGAGGTCGGCGAAGGAGACGACGCGCGCGGCCTGACCCGCTTCAGTCAGGGCGCGGGCGGTCATCAGGGCCAGCTCCTCGGCGAAGCCCGTCTGGCTGGCGTAGGCGATCAGGGTGGCGTCGGAACCGCCGCCGCCGAAGGCCTCGGTGCGGGCGCGGTCGGCGCGGCGCGCCCTGGCGTTGGCGATGGCGACCGCCACGCAGACGATCAGCCAGAGAACGACGGCGACGCCGGCCGCGATCCAGTGGACGGGATCGGTCGTCACGTCAGGCTTCCTTCGGCTCGTCTTCAAGCATGGCGGCATAGAGCGGGGTCATCCGCTCGATCGGTCCACGCGGAGTCCGTTCGACGAAATGGGCGGCCAAGCCATAGGCCTCGGCGAACTCGGGACCGTCATAGGGACCCATGACGGTCAGGGCCGTGGCGAAGGCGTCGGCCTTCATCGCGGAAGGATGGACCACGGTCACCGAGGCCAGACCGTTGTCGATCGGGCGACCGGTGCGGCCGTCGACGGTATGGGAATAGCGGCGGTCTTCGTGGGTGAAGGCTTTGCGGTAGTCGCCCGAGGTCGCCAGGGCGATGTCGACCAGGGCGATCAGGGTGCGAGGCGCCGGGCTGCCCGGCGGCTGTTCGATCTCGACCCACCAGGGCTGGCCGTCGGGCTTGACCCCCGCGCCGCGCAGCTCGCCGCCGATCTCGATCAGGTGGGAGGTGGCGCCCATGGCGGTCAGGCGTTCGGAGACCCGGTCCACGGCGTGACCCTTGGCGATGCCGGAGAAATCGAGCTTCATCCCGCCGGCCTGAACGGCCGCGCGAGCGTCGCGGTTGAGGCGCAGCGACTGCCAGCCGCCCAGCGCCTGGGCCGCGTCGATCTCTTCATCGGAGGGCAGGGGAGCGTCGGTCGGCCGCGGCCCCGGCGGGCCGAAACCCCAAAGATCGACGAGGGCCCCGAGTGTCGGATCGACCGCGCCATTGGTGTCGTCGGCGATGTCCAGCGCTGCGTCGAGCAGGCTCCAGAAAGGCTGGGAGAGGGCCCAGGTTCCGGCAGGGGCGCCGTTGAAGCGGCTGATCTCGCTGGTCGGCTCCCACGGGCTGAAGACGGCGATGACGGCGTCCAGCTCCTGCCGGATGGCGGCGTCCAGCGCCTCCTTGTCCACGCCGGGAGGAGCCACGATTCGGGCCGACCAGGTCGTGCCCATGGTGTCGCCGCCGAGCGTCCAGACGGTGTCGCTGGGCGGGCGCGACGGCGGGGCGCTCATCGGCGGGATCAGGACGCGGTTGTCCGCACCGTCCTCCTCAGACGGCGAACCGCCGCCGATGAGGACCGGCGGCGGCGCGGCTTTTGACCCCTTGAAGGTCAGGGGAAGACTTCCACGACGGCGGTATAGGCGGCCGAGGGCGTCGGCGGGCCGGCCATGCCGCGACCGCCGCCGGGACCACCGGCCGGGGCGCCTTCGGGACGAGGGCCTTCAGCACGCGGGCC
Source organism: Brevundimonas sp. GW821-FHT12E07 (assembly GCF_058807035.1). Classification (NCBI taxonomy): domain Bacteria; kingdom Pseudomonadati; phylum Pseudomonadota; class Alphaproteobacteria; order Caulobacterales; family Caulobacteraceae; genus Brevundimonas; species Brevundimonas sp. GW821-FHT12E07. The sequence continues at coordinate 355,829 of NZ_JBXAQH010000003.1, forward strand.
TTCGGGGCGGGGGCCTTCGCCGCCTTCACGCTGGGGCGCGCCGCCGGGGCGGTTGACGGTGTTGATCCAGTACATGCCGGCCTCGGGCCAGGTGACCGAGAACTTGCCGTCGGGGCCGGTCTTGACCGCGATCTCTTCCGGGGCGTCGCGATACTTCAGCCCGCCGCGCGCGATCGTCACGTCGGCGCCGGCCAGCGGGGCACCGTCCTTGAGCAGCTGGAAGGTCGCGGCCTCGCCCACGGCCAGTTCCGACGGGTGGGTGGTCGGGACCATCTCGATGCCCTGACCGGTCGGCTGGAAGACGGTGGTGGTCGGCTCGCCCAGGGTGACGAAAGTCTCCAGACGGTTGGAGTTGATCGCCGAGACGACGTCGGTCGCGCCCGCCGGAATGTTGGCGGCCAGTTCAGTCGCCGGACCGCGCCAGCGGCCGGGCGCGCCATTGAGGTTCCAGGTGGCGTTGGCGGTCTGGGACACGCTGCCGACACGATAGGTGCCGGCCTGGGTCAGGTGGACGTCGAAGGTCGAGCGCCACTGGCCCTGCATCGTGTGCTCCAGCGGCACGTTGGAGCCGTCCGGCGCGGTGGCGCGCAGATTGTCCAGACGCATGGCGGCGTGGTCGGCGTCGAACACACCGTTCGAGATACCGGCGTCAAAGCCGACCCAGCCGTCGGTGCCCGACAGGCTGGTGGTCGAGGGCAGGATCCAGGCGCGGTGAGCCTGGGCCGACAGCGGCGCGGCGAGGGCGGCGATCAGGGCGACGACGGCGGCGCCGGCTTTAAAGCGGTTCATGTCCGGGATTCCTTTCAGCGGCTGACGGCGACGGAGACGGCGCCCAGTTCGGAGGTTCCGGCGACGCGGCCGGTGTTCGCGGCGCCCCAGCGGAAGGGCACGCGGACGACCTCACGGCCGCCCTGTTCGCGGGCGGCTTCGACCACGAGGTTGTACTGGCCGGCGGCGACACCGGCGAGGCGGGCGGCGGGGATGGTGATGGTCTGACGGCCGGGCGCGCGGGTGGCGCCGGAGACGCCGTCGGCCGGCATGCGCATGGCGCGGCCGCCCTTGCGCCACCAGGTGCGCAGGTCCTTCAGCCAGTTCTGGCCTTCATTGTCCGGCTTCACCTGCTCGTACCAGACGGCCAAGGTGCGCACGGTGCTCTGGTCGGCGGGGTTCTCGATCCAGACGGCGACATAGGGGCGGTGGTAGGCGGCGACCGGCAGGCGGGGGATCTCGATCGTCACGGTCAGGTCGGCGGCCATGGCCGGGGCGGCGACGGCGGAGGCCGCGGTGACGGCGAGGGCGGCGGCGGGCAGGAGGCGCATCGGTTCTACTCGGTCAGTGAAAAGGGATCGGGGAGGATCAGTGGACGAAGATCAGGGCGATGATGACGGGGATCAGCAGACCCAGACCTACAAGAGGCCAGGTCATGGGACGGCTGCGCGAATGCAGCCAGAGAAGGGTCAGGCCGGTCACCGCGAAGATGATGCAGGCGGCGGCGAAGACGTCGATGAACCAGTACCAGATCGGTCCGGTGTTCCGGCCCTTGTGCAGATCGTTGATGTAGGCGACCCAGCCCTGGGAGGTGACTTCATACTGGGCCTCCCCCGTTGCACGGTCGATGGTCAGCCATCCGTCGCCGCCGGGCATGGCCAAGGCCACATAGACCTCGTCGGCGGTGGTCTCGGTCGGCTTGCCGCCGATATTGGCCTTGAAGGTCTGGGCGGCCCAGCGCGCGACGGCGGGCGGGACGGGGGCGGCGGTCTCCTCCGGCATCTCGGCCAGACGGGCCAGCAGCGGAGAGGGCAGGGTTCCGGTCTGATCGGCGACGACGGGGGTGGCCTTGATCTGGGCCGCATGGTTCAGGGTGATACCGGTCACGGCGAACAGGATCATCCCGGCCAGGGCCAGACCCGCCGAGATCCAGTGCCAGGTGTGCAGCTGCTTCAGCCAGAAGGCGCGCGCCTTGTTGATCGCCGGCGGCTTGGCGCGGGCGGTGTCGGCGGTCTTGTCAGGCGTTTTGGAACGCGGGTTTGCGGCGGCTTCGGTCACGCCGTGGCTGTGCCATATCTTGCGAACGATTTGCAATAGATGCGGATGCGAAACCGATCTCCCGCGGCGCTTTTCCTTACCAGTTCAGGCTGATGCCCGCGCGGATCGTGCGCGGCGGGCCATAGCCGGCGACGCCGTCGGCGGTCTGGGAGACTTCGACAGTCTCATCGAACAGATTGTCGGCGACGGCGTAGAGGGTGACGCCGTCGCGCAGGGCGTAGTCGGCCCGGGCGTCGAGCGTCAGGGCGGCATCGAGCGTGCGGCTGTTCAGATCGTCGTCGAAGCGGGCGCTCTCGTAGCGGGCGCGGCTGGACAGGGTCAGACGGTCGGTCGCGCGCCAGTCGATCCCGGCGGTCGCGCTCCACTCCGGCGCCTGGGCGGGCCGGAGGCCGGTCAGCTGGGGCGCCGAAGTCCCACCGTCCATCTCCGCATCGGTCCAGCTAACGGCGGCGGTCAGGGTGATCCGGTCGAGGCGCCGTTCTGCGTTCAGCTCGATCCCGGTCGCCTCGATGGTCCCCGCGTTCTGGCGCTGGCGCAGGACGCCGCCAGCGGGCACGAAGCCGCCACGGGGCAGGGCGGCGATGACGCCGGGGCCGGTCCCGATGGTCACATTGACGATGGCGTCCTCGATCCGGTTCCAGAACAGGGTGGCGCCGAAGGTCGTGGTCTCGTGATCCCACGACAGGCCGGTCTCGAAGCCCTGCAGCCGCTCGGGTTCGAGGTCGGGATTGGATTCGGTGATGTCGTTGCCGACGCGGAACGGGCGGTGCAGCTCATTGATCGTCGCGGGCCGGAAGCCGGAATAGGCGGCGGCGCGGGCGGCCCAGCCGGAGCCGAGGTCACGGCGGACGGCCAGCCGCGCCGAGGTGACCTCTCCCGAGCGGTCGGCATAGGTCTCGTCCAGCAGGGCGGCGCCGGTGGCCCGGTCCAGCTCCAGCCGATGGCCGTCGGCGTTCTTCCATTGATCGAGGCGCAGGCCCCCCGCGACCAGCCAGGCCCCGCCCGTCCAGGAGCCCTCGGCATAGCCGCCGACGACCGAGGTCTCGCCGCCAGCATAGCGGTCGCGGGTGAAACGGTTGAGCGGGGCGGACCAACTGAACCGCTCCTGAGTCTCGCCCTCGGCATAGCGGGCGTCGGCGCCAAGCTCCCACTCCAGCCACCCGCCAAACAGACCGATCGCGCTCTGTCGCAGGGCCAGATTGGCGCCCCAGCCCGTGGCGGGCGTCGCGTACTGGTCATTGGCGGGAGTGGTGGTCGACCGGTCCGCCGCGACCGAGGCGGAGGAGTTCGAGAAATCGCTCTCGCGCCGCCAGACCTGGGCCCGCCAGCCGAGGGCGCCTTTCGATGGCGTACGACTGAGAGTCGCCGAATATCCCTGACCGCTGGCGGAGGAACGGGTGTTCAGAAGGCCGGATCCGCGATCCTCGTCATAGGCGGAGGCGCGTAAGGAAAGGGCGGTCAGGTCGTCGAGGCCGACGTCGGCGCGTAGGGCCGCGCTCTTGGTATCCAGGTCCAGTGGAGTATCGGCCGCGCCCGCCGCCGCGCCGCGCACGGGGACATAGCCGTCGGAATGATCCAGCAGGACCGAACCGGTGATCGCGACTCTTCCGCTCTTCAGGGTGGTCGCCGCCGCCAGTCGACGGCCACCGTCCTCTCCGACCGAAGCGTCCAGCATCCCGCCCTCGCCGTCGCGTTCCCTGAGCGCGATGACCCCGGTCAAGGCGCCGGCGCCATAGGGACCCGCCCCTGCGCCACGCACGATATCGAGGCTCTCAAGGCTCTCCGGCGCGACCTGCGACCAGATCACCCAGCCGCCGAAGGGATCGTTCAGCGGCACGCCGTCCAAGGTCACCAGGGTCCGCCCGGCGCCCGACGGGGCGATGGCGCGAAGGCTGATGCCCTGGGTCGTCGGATTGGCCCCGAGGCTGGAGGTGCGGCGGAACAGGGAGACGGCCGGGACCGTCGCCAGGGCCTCGTCCAGACGCGTCGATCGGTCCAGTGTTGTCTGATCCAGCCGGATCACCGAGAAGGCGGCCTCGCCCGCGGCGGGCGGCAGGCGGGCGGCGGTGACCACCACCTCCGGAAGCTGAACGGGTTCGGGAGGCGGAGGCGGGGTCTGGAACATCGAGCGTTACAATACCCGACTTCGGTCGCGGTTGCGCAGCCAATGGCTCAGGCGGCTTCAACCTGTATTTCAGCCTGATTGCCCTCGCCCGAAAGCGCCAGCCGTATGGCGTTCAGAAGAGCGTCGGCCTGGATCGGCTTCTGGGCCACGCCATTCATCCCGGCCGCCAGATAGAGGCGCTCGTCCTTGGGATCGGCATTGGCGGTCAGGGCCAGGATCGGGATACAGGCCTCGGTGCCCGTCAGGTCGCGGATCGCCCGGGTCGCCTCGACCCCGTCCATGACCGGCATCTTGATGTCCATCAGGACCAGATCGAAGCGCTCGGCCTGAACCCGATCGACTGCCTCGCGCCCGTTCTCGGCCGTGGCGGTGGTGCAGCCGAACAGCTCCAGCATCTTCGACGCCACGAAGCGGTTGGTCGCGTTGTCGTCGACGATCAGGACGTGGATCGTCTCATGCGGCGTCGGCTCGGCGATCTTCTCGCGCGCGTCTCGCACGTCCGGACCGGCCTCGGGCAAGGCGACGGTGAAGCGGAACCGGGCCCCGCCCTGCGGCGAGCGCTCGACGGCGATGGCGCCGCCCAGCCGCTCGACGATCTGGCGGCAGATGGCCAGACCCAGTCCGGCGCCGGCGCCTTCGCGCCCCGCCTGACCGGTGTTGAAGGGGTCGAAGATGGTCGCGGCGGCCGCCTCGGACACGCCCGGGCCACTGTCATCGACCATGCCGGTGATGATCAGGTCGCCGCCGCGCGCCGCGCTCTCGATGCGCACCTCGACCTCGCCGGCCTGGGTGAACTTCAGGGCGTTGCCGATCAGGTTGTTGAACAGCTGCTTCAGCCGCATCTCGTCGCCGACGATCCAGTCGCCGGCGGCGGTGTCGCAGACCACGGACAGGGAGAGACCTTTCTCCTCGGCGCGCGGGCTCCACAGGGCGAGGAGGTCCTCACCCAGCCGATCCAGATGCACGGGCGCGGTCTCGAAGCTCATCAGCCCGGCGTCGGCGCGCGACATGTCCAGCGCATCGGTCAACAGGCGCAACAGGCTCTGGCCGGAATCGAGGATGGTGCGGACATAGGGGCGCATCTTTGCCTGGGTCAGCTCCCGCTCCATCAGGGCGGCGACGCCGAGCACCCCGTTCAGGGGCGTGCGGATCTCATGGCTCATCACCGCGAGGAACTCGGACTTGGCGCGGCTGGAGGCGCGTGCTTCCTGCTCGGCGCGGCCCAGATCACGGACGAGGGTGCTCATTTCCTCGGCGCGCTTGCGGTGGATGACGGCGCCCGCCTGCAGCACATGGACGCCGGCGCCGACCCCGACGTATCGGCCGCCCGAGGTGACGATGAAGCCGTTCAGCAGCCCGCCCAGATCCGAGGCGTCGAGGCTCTGGAACAGGATGGCGGCGTCGGCCTGGGCGTCGAGGATGCGGGGCCGTTCGTTCATCAGGCTGGAAGCCGGACGGCGGGCGTAGAGGGCGCGGCCGAACTCGGCGGCCATCCTCAGGGTGAAGGCGTTGCGCTCGATCAGGCCGACGGGGCGATCATCGACATCGACCACGGCGATGACCAGCGTATTGGGCTCGGACTGGAACCGGTCGAAGATCTGCGCGCCCGGCGTGTCCGGCGACACGGCCGCCACCTTGCTGATGAAATCCCCGATTCGGGCCATACAAAACTCCCCTTGTCCGAAGGGGCGTGTAGGGCCGAGGATTTAACGCCAGCTTTGCCGGAAATGAAGGTTTTTAGATCATGTCGTGACAGGTGTTCCGGGTTCGGAATTAAAGCCGGGCCAGAAGCTCCGCCGCGAACTCCGACAGGGTGTCATCCCGGGCGCCCATGACGATGATCCGGTCGCCGGGACGGGCCAGTTCGACGATGCGGTCGCCGCAGGCGGGGCGGTCGTGCAAAGCCTCGGCGGTGCGGCCCAGCGCCCGGACCCCGGCGGCGATGTCCTCGGACCCTACGCTGCGGTCGGTGGTGCCGCCGTAATAGACGGGCTCGGGCATGATCAGCACATCGTCTTCGCGCATCAGTCCGGCGAAGCCCTCGATGAACTCATGCTTCATCAGCTTCAAGGGCCCGAAGCCGTGCGGCTGGAACAGGATCAGCAGTCGGCCGTCGAAGGCGTGCAGGGTCTTCAGGGTCGCGGCGATCTTGTCGGGGTTGTGGGCGAAGTCGTCGATCACGGTGACGCCGTTCCGCGTGCCGACGACCTCCATCCGGCGACGGATGCCGGCGAAGGTCTCCAGCGCCTTGACCGCCTCCGCCAGCGGCACGCCGAGCGCGCGCACGGCGCCGAGAGCCGCCAGCGCATTGGCGACATTGTGGGCGCCGGGGACGTTGAGGACGGCCTTGATGCGCGCGCCGCTGGAGCGTTCCACGAGGTCGAAGGTCATGCCGGTCGGCAGGGGCTTGAGGTCGTGGGCCGAGAGGTCGGCGTCCTCATTGCCCAAGGCGAAGGTGATCACGGCATCGGCGCGCCCGTCGTCGACCATGGTCTGGGCCAGGGCCGCGGTCTCGACGTTGTCGAGGTTGAGCACGGCCGTCTTCGCCCGGCCGGTGAAGCCCCCGAACAGGTCGCGCAGCTCCTCCATCGACTTGTGATCCAGCGAGATGTTGGAAACGACGGCGACGGTCGGATTGTAGCGGGCGATGGAGCCGTCCGATTCATCCACCTCGGCGACGAAGAGGAAGGGCGAACCGGGCAGGGCGCTGGCGTAGGGGTGATCCCCGTCGGCGAAATTCTTCATCACCGCGCCGTTCACGACCGTCGGCTCATCCTCCTGCGTATGCAGAATCCAGGCGACCATGCCGGTGATGGTTGACTTGCCGCTGGTGCCCGCGATCCCGACCGAGGTGTCGGCGGCGTTGAACAGTTCGCTGAGCAGTTGGGGCCGGGTCTTGATCGTGGCGCCGACGCGTTTGGCGGCGCCGATGTCGGGCACGGTGTCCTCCACCGCGCCGGTCGCGATGACGATCTGCTCGGGCCGGGTCACGCCCGATCCGTCCTGCGGATGCAGGGTCACGCCGTGGGCGCGCAGCCAGTCGAACTTCTCCGGCGTGCGGCCTTGGTCCAGCGCCCGGTCGGAGCCCTCGATCCGTCGGCATTCCTGCGCCTGAACGATCATGGCCAGCGGCAGCATGCCGGAGCCGCCGATTCCGCAGAAGAAGTAGGAGACGTTGGAGGTCATCAGGCTTTACAACAGGGCTTCGTCGCAAACCGCCAGAGGGTTCGCGGCAGGAATGGGTCTTCGGAGGCTTCGTGACGCTTGAAATCGATCCGGGCAAGACCGCCCTCGTCCTCATCGACCTTCAGGCCGGGATCCTCGCCAGTACGCTCGCCCCCTATGACAGCGCGACGGTGGTCGAAAACGGCCTGACCCTGGCACGGGCGGTCAATGCGGCGGGCGGGACGGTGGTCGCCGTCAACGTCAGTTTCGGCCCGGGACGGATCAACGGACCGCAGGGGCGGATCGACAACCCGGTCTCCACCGATCCGGTCCCGGCGAACTATGCGGAGATCGTCCCCGAGCTTCTGGCGCTGGCCGACATCACGATCACCAAGCGGCAGTGGGGCGCGCTGCACGGGACGGAGCTGGACACCCTGCTGCGCCGACGCGGGACAGACACGGTCATCGTCGGCGGGGTCGCCACCAATTTCGGGGTCGAGTCGACCGTGCGTGAGGGCTGGTCGCACGGCTATTCGATGATCGTCGCCGAGGACGCCTCGACCACCTTCTCGGCCGCAATGCAGGACTTTCCGATGAAGCTGGTCTTCCCCCGCATCGCCCGGGTGCGGTCGGTGGCCGAGATCGTCGGCGCGTTGGGAGGATGACCGTGCCGTCCCTCAAAGTTTTCGGCCTCCGGGTGCTGAATACCCTGTTCGGAAGCCGTCTGACGCCGGCCGAGGCGGCGTTCGCGGCCGCGTCCGCCCCACCAGGATGGATGAACAGGGCCTATGGGATATCGTTGTCGGTTGTGTGCGCCGTTATCCTTTTTTGCATCGTCGCCGAACGGGGATGGCTGCCGATCCCGAACTCGCCGCTTATCGGGACGCTCCATGGTTTCGCGACGCCTACGGCGCTTCTGCTGATGATTGCGTGGCAACTGATCATCGGACACTACCAACGTCGCGCCAAAGCCCGGATAACGCCCACCCCATGATGGCCAATACCTTCAAAGTCGGCGTCGTCTGCGTCAGCTCCCGCTTCGCGAAGGAGCGGGCCGAGCAGGTCGAGGCCTGGATGGCCGAGCACCATCCCGAGGGCGACGTCGCCGTCACCTTCCATCCCGCCTGCTTCATGAAGCACGGCCATTTCGCCGGCGACGACCGGGCCCGGGCCGACGCCTTCGTCGAATACGCCAACGACCCGCGCTTCGACGCCATCTGGTTCGCGCGCGGCGGCTATGGTTCCTGCCGCATCGTTGAGGACGTCATTCCGCGCCTGAACGACGTCGCCCGGACCAAACGCTATATGGGCTATTCCGACGTCGGGACCCTGTTGGCGGGCATGTACAAGGCCGGGTTCAAACATCTGGCCCACGGGCCGATGGCCTCGGATTCTGTGCGCCACGACGCCACCGCCGAGCGCGCCCTGGCCTGGCTGGTCAATGGCGACGAAAAGGGGCTGGAACCGTCGCTGGCCATCGACAAGAAGAAGGCCGTCGCCTTCAATCTGACCATCATCGACCAGCTGGTCGGCACGCCGCTGGAGCCTGACCTGACCGACCACGTCCTGATGATCGAGGAGGTGTCGGAGGCGCTCTATCGCGTCGACCGGATGATGTTCCACCTGACCAGCCAGCCTTCGATCCGAAAGGTCGCGGGCATCCGTCTGGGGCGTGTCTCGGACGTGACGCCCAACGATCCCGACTTCGGCCTGACGGCGCAGGAGATCGTCCGCTACTGGTGCCACCGCTCCGGCATCCCCTTCCTCGGCAAGGCGGACATCGGCCACGACGGCGACAACAAGATCGTACCCTTCGGCTGAGCCTTGCCTCGGGCGGATAATGATGCGCGGCGGACACGCCTGTGTGGCGTCGTTAACGCCTGTTAAGCGAGCCCTATCGACACCGGCGAATTGTCAGGGCCAGATGCGGGCGATGGAGCCCTTTGGCGCACCACTGCTGGCGGCCTGGACGCGTGCGGCCGCCGCCGGCGTGGTGTGGCTGGTCGTCTCGGGTTTTACGGCAGGTCCGGTTACGGCGTCGGGGGGCGCCCAACCGGTCCCGGGGATAGGGGCTGTCGAGAGCCGGAGCTTCATCACCAGCGACGGGGCTCGCCTTCATTATCTGGAGGCGGGCCCCGGATCTGACTCACTTTCAGGCGGACCACCCACCGTCGTCTTCGTGCCGGGGTGGACCATGCCGGGGTGGATTTTCGAGCACCAGATCGACGCCCTGAAAGGTCGTTTCCACGTCCTCGCCCTCGATCCGCGCGGTCAGGGCGAGAGCGAGGTCACGGCCTTCGGCTACAGCTACGAACGGCGCGGTCGCGACATCGGCGAACTGATCGACCATGCGGCGCCGGGCCCGGTGGTCCTCGTCGGCTGGTCGCTGGGTGTGCTCGACAGCCTGGCCTGGGTGGCGGGGCAGGGCGACGGGCGGATCGCGGGCCTTGTCCTGATCGACAACTCCGTGGGCGAGGAACCGGCGCCCGTCGCGCGACCCGGCGCCGGGAGTCCCGCTGATCGCGCGGACCTTCCCGAAGACGAACGCCGTCACCGCCGCGCCGCCTTCGTCGCCTCCATGTTCGCCCATGATCCGGGCGCGGACTATCGTGCGCGCCTGACCGATCAGGCCCTGCGCATGAGCCAGGCCGATGAACGCCGCCTCCTGGCCTATGACGCGCCGCGCAGCTACTGGCGCGCCGCCCTGCATTCGACCGACAAGCCGGTCCTCTATGTCGTCCGCCCGCGTCTGAGGGCGCAGGGTGAGAACCTGATCCGCACCCATGCCGACGCGCGGATGGAGGTGTTCGAGACCGCCGGCCACGCCCTGTTCGTCGACGAGGCCGACCGGTTCGACGCCCTGCTGATCGACTTCCTCGATCGCCGCGTCGCGGGAGCCGTCCATTGAAGGGCGCCGCGGACAGCCGTGCGGCCCTGATGCCCCTGTTCCTGATCGCGCTCGGCGTGGTCGGGATCGAGAACGCCCTGACCCGATACTTCGCCGTCGCGAAATGGTCGGAGTACGGCTACTGGATCATCTCCATCGTCATGGCGGGGTTCGCGCTTTCGGGCGTCTTCGTCGCCCTGTTCCGCGACACGGTGGCGAAGTCGGGCGTGGCGCTGAGAGCCATCCTGCCCGCCGCCATGATCCTGGCCGCCGCCTTCGGTTTCCAGATGATGACGGCCAATCCGTTCAATCCGCTGCAGCTGCAGAACCCGACCACCTGGCCCGATCAGGTCCGCAATATCGGCCTCTATTATGCGGCCCTGCTGCCCTTCTTCTTCCTCGCCGGCCTCTACATCTCCCTGATCTTCGTGCTCAATCACCGGGAGATCGGGCGCGTCTATGGCTACGATCTGATCGGCGCGGGCCTCGGTTCGGCCGTGGCGCTCGGCCTGATGTTCGTGGTCCATCCCTTCCTGCTGGCGCCGGTGCTGCTGATCCCGCTCGCGCTCGGGCCGTGGTTCCAGCCGGGACGGAGTCGCTGGATTGGAGGCCTGCTGGCGCTCGCGGCTCTGGTCGGCGGCGAGTACGTCCTGTTCACCGGGACGGCCCCGGCCTTCAGCGAGTTCAAGGCCATCTACGCCCCGATGAACACGCCGGGGGCGAAGGTGGTCGCGGAGATCCGCGCGCCGCGCGGTCATTATCTGCTGCTCGACGACTTCACCGAGCGGGTCGACGCCGACGTCTCCAACAATGCGGGCATGATGGGGATCGCAGGACCGCCCGCGACCTACGGCCTCTACCGCGACGGCAATCGCATCGCCTCGCTTCCCAAAGCCTTCGGTCGCGACGCCGCCTATGCGCCCAGCGCCCTGAGCGCCGCGCCCTATGTCCTGCGTCCTCATGCGGAGACCCTGCTGGTCGGTCTGTCGGGCGGCTTCCGCATCGCCGAGGCGAAAGCGCTCGGCGCCGCCAATATCGACGGGGTCGAGGGCGAGCCGGTGCTGAAGGACGCCCTGATCCACGGCCTCGGCCCGTCGCCGGCGATGGCGAGCGACCCGACCGTGCGTCTGCTCGAGGGCGGCCCGATCGCGGCGGCCTGGCGGGCGGGACCAAACCGCTATGACCTCATCGACGTCTCGGCCGACTTCGTCGACGCCGCGCCCGCCAATGTCACCGGCGTCACGGTCGAGGCCATGCAGGCCTACCTGGCGGCGTTGCGGCCCGGCGGCGTCGTCTCGATCTCGGTCTCGATCCGCGACTTCCCCGTATATGCCCTGCGCGTCGTCTCGACCGCGCGGGAGGCGCTTCTCGCGGCGGGCGTCGCCGATCCGTCGGCCCACGTCATGATCTATCGCTCGGCCTGGAATGCGCGGATCCTGATCAGTCCGACGCCGTGGTCGGCGGCCGACATCGTGGCGCTGAAGGCCTTCTGCGCGGCCCGATCCTTCGATGTGTCGTGGGCGCCCGGGATGGACGTCGCCGCCGCCCGCGCGACCCTGTTCAACGACCTGCCCAGCGTCTCCTTCGAGACGGGTCAGATGATCTCGAACGGCCCCGACGACGCCATCGCCAATGAGGTCGCAGCCGTGGTCGCGGGCCGCGCCTCGGCCTCCAGCGGGGCCTTCCACATCCGCCCCGCGACACTAGACAGACCGGCCTTCTATTCCTCGCTGCGGATCGAACACCCCCAGACCCTGATCAAGCGTCTGGAGGTCCTGCCCCAGGCGGAGATCGGCGCTTTGGTGAATGTCGCCGTCCTCGGTCAGGCCATTCTGATCGCCCTTCTGGTGCTGGCGGCGCCCGCCCTGTTCGTGCGCAGGAAGGGAATGGCGAAGGAGCCGCGCAAGCTGTGGCCCGTGCTCTATTTCCCGGCGCTGGGCCTCGGCTTCCTGTTCATCGAGATCCTGCTGATCGACCGGGCAGCCTTCTATCTGAACGACTATTCCTCGGCCTTCGCCCTGGTCCTGACCTCGATGCTGATCTTCTCCGGCCTCGGCAGCATCATCGCGGGCAAGGTCGGCGGCCTGCCCAAGGCGGCGTCCGGCATCGGCCTGATCGTGGTCATGGCCTGGATCGCGGCCATGCTGATCGGCGGCGAGGACTATTTGATGCGCACGCTCGACCAGCCGCTGTGGATGCGCGCGGGCACGGTGGTTTTGGCCGCCGCCCCGGTATCGCTGGCGCTGGGCATGCCCTTCCCGCTGGGGCTGATCTCGGTCGGGGACGGGCGAGCGCTTCCGTGGGCCTGGGGGCTGAACGGCGCCTTCTCCGTGGTCGCCACGCCGCTCGCCAATCTGATGAGCCGGGACATCGGCTTCTCGTCCCTGCTGATCGCCGCCGCCGGTCTCTACGTCCTCGCCTTCATGGCCCTGCCCTTCGGGGCGCCGGCCGTACGGCCGGTGATGAAGAGCGCGCCGCAGCCCTCTCTCAACCCGTCGGGCCTCGACCCGGCCTCGCCCGTGGAAAGCCCCGCATGACGTCCTCCGCCATCATGGATCGCCGCGCCCTTCTCGCCGGCGCCGCCGGGCTCGCCGCCCTCCCGCTCGCCGCCTGCGACGACAAGGCGATGAAGGATGTGCAGGCGCGGCTGAATCCAACGCAAGGGTCCGCCGAAACCGCGCCCCCTGCTGCTCCCGCCGCCGCCGCTGCTCCGACGACCGGAACCGGCCCCGCGCCTTCCGCCGTCGTCAACGGCGTCAAGGGGGCGTCCAGCCCCTGGACCTTCGCCGCCTTCCAGACCGCCATGGAGGCCTCGGGCCGGCCCAGCGCCGTCACCGAAGCGCAATGGGCCGAGATCCAGACGCGCAAGCCCGCCGCCATCGCCCGGATCAAGACCTACCTCGAGGGCCGCTTCAACGGCGTCGCCGACCCGAACGTCCTAGCCGCCTTCGAGGCCGTGCCGCGCGAATATTTCCACTACGCCTACGCCCAGCAGGCCTCCACGGCCTATCAGGCCTATGAGGCCGATCCCAAGCCCTGGGCCATCGGACACGGCTCGGTGCTCTCGGACTATCTGGGGCAGGCCTATATGACCCAGCTGGCGGCGCCGAAGCCGACGGACGTCACGCTGGAGATCGGCACCGGATCGGGCTTCCAGTCGTCGCTGCTCAGCCGCGTGGTGCGCGACGCCTACACCATCGAGATCATCGAACCGATCGGCCGGGCGGTGGACAGGATCTTCGCCCCGCTCGGCTATTCCAACGTCCACGGCAAGGTCGGCGACGGCTATTTCGGCTGGCCCGAGGTGACCGAGGGCTTCGACACCATCATGCTGACCTGCGTCGCCCAGTACGCCCCGCCCGAGCTGTTCCGCCAGCTCAAGCCGGGCGGCAAGCTGATCATCCCGATCGGCCAGCCCTTCCGCCGGGGGCAGGTCCTCTATGTCTATACCAAGGACGCCGAGGGCCGGGTCCACAGCCGCCGCGACGTCGGCGTCTTCTTCATCCCCATGACCGGCGCCATGCAGGCGCGGCCCAAGCCGGGCTGACATCCGCCGGGTACGGATAATCCGCCCCGAAAACGCGTGTGTTTCATCGCCGCAACAGGTTTCCTCGATGTCAAACCGTCATCTGACTGAGCGGAATTCGTCGACGAAGCGCGCCTAGATCGCCCCATCCGCGACACCTTGTCGTCATGGATGTTTCCGGGGGGATCTCAAATGTCTTTGTCCAGAATGCTCGCGGGCGGCTCCGCCCTGGCGGTGCTCGCTCTCGCCGCCGCGCCTGTCCACGCGCAGCAGACGACAGCCGCCGTGCGCGGCGTGGTGGTCGACGCCAACGGCGCGGCCCTGTCCGGTGCGACCGTCACAGTGACGCACGTGCCGACCGGCGCCGAGCAGATCATCGTCACCAACGCCGAAGGCGCCTTTGACGTGCGCGGCCTGCGTGTCGGCGGTCCCTACCGGATCGTGGCCGTCGCCCCCCGCTTTGCCTCCCAGACCATCGAGGACCTGTCGCTGAACGTCGGCGACGCCCAGCGCGTGCGCCTGACCCTGGCCCCTGTCGACGAACTGTCCGAGGTCGTGGTCACCGGCGCCCGCCGCGCCACCACGACCCAGCTGGCCAACGTCGGCTCGCGCACCACGGTCGACCGCGAAGGCATTGAATCGGTCGTTTCGGTTCGCCGTGACATCCGCGACATCGGCCGCCGCGACCCGCTGGCCAGCCTTGATTTCGTGGCCCGCAGCACCGGCCCTTCGGGCGGTCTCTATATCGCCGGCTCCTCGCCGCGCGCCAACCGGATCACCATCGACGGCGTGCGCTCGCAGGACAGCTACGGCCTGAACACCGGCGGATTGTCGACCAACCGCGGTCCGGTCTCGTTCGAGGCGCTGGAGCAGGTCGCCATCCAGGCCGTGCCCTTCGACGTGGAGGACGGCGACTTCACCGGCGGCGCCCTGAACCTGATCCTGCGTTCGGGCTCGAACCAGTTCCACGGTTCGGCCTTCTACAACTACCGCTCGACCGACATGGCCGGGAACATCCTGCCGGTCGTCGGCTTCACCAACGGCGACATTCTGGCGGTCCCGCTGCAGGGCGAGCGCAAGGTCGTCAACACGATCGACGAGGACAACTACGGCTTCTTCCTGTCGGGTCCGATCCTGCCCGACCATCTGTTCTTCGCGGCGTCGTACGAGAAGTTCACCAGCTTCGACACCACCGGCACGGGTCCGCTGGGCGCCGGTTTCGCCAACACCTTCAACCGCATTCCGGGCGTCTCGACCGGCGCCGGCGCGAGCCAGGCGGACATCGACACCGTCCTGGCCAACTGGAGCGGCTATGCCGCCTCGACGCAGCTCACGCCCGGCACGGTCGCCCAGGTCGAGCCGATCATCGACGAGAAATATTCGCTCAAGCTCGACTACGACATCATCGACGGCCAGCGGCTGTCGGCGACCTATCGCCACGCCGAAAGCTCGGTCTGGAAGCGCAGCCCCTCCACGACTTCCATCAGCCTGGACACCAACTGGTACGTCCAGCCCGAGGTCGAGGACAACTACTCGGTCCAGCTGAACTCGCGCTGGAGCAACGTGTTCTCGACCGAGGGCCGCGTCGCCTATCGCGAATACACCCGCGGCCAGATGCCGCCGGAAGGCCAGGGCTTCGCCAATATCTCGATCTGTACGGACCCGACCAACCCGGTCGGCGGTGCGACCTTCTCCTGCACCTCCGGCACGCCGTCCATCAACTTCGGTCCCGACCAGTTCCGTCAGGCCAACGTCCTGGCGACCAAGGAGTACGCCGGATCCTTCATCGGCAACTTCACTGGCATCGCCGGCCATACGATCAAGGGCGGCTACCAGTACCGCAAGGTCGACATCTACAACCTGTTCGTCCAGCAGGCCCGGGGCGTCTACTACTTCGACTCGGTCGCCGACTTCGCCGCCGGCCGCGCCAACCAGCTCTCGTACGGCAACGCCCTCAGCGGCAATACGACCGACGCCGCGGCGGTGCTGGACTATTCGATCCATTCCCTGCTGCTGCAGGATACCTGGGACGTCACCGACCGGCTGACGCTGAACTATGGTCTGCGCTGGGACAACTACGTCTCTGACGTGAAGCCGACGCTCAACGCCAACTTCGTTACCCGCTACGGCTATAACAACCAGCAGAGCTATGACGGCATCGACGTCCTGATGCCGCGCGTCTCGGCCAAGTACAACGGCGATACCTTCGAGCTGTCGGGCGGTTTCGGCCTGGTCTCGGGCGGCGTGCCGGACGTCTTCCTCGGCAACAGCTACGGCGCAACGACCGGCGCCCTGACCAACTCCTTCGCCATCCGTCGTCAGGCTGACGGCACCTATTTCGACACCGCCTCCTCGACGGTCATCTCCCAGGCCCAGGGCGACGCCCTGCTGAACCTGAACAAGGCCGACGCCGCCTTCATCACCACGCCTTCGGCGACGGCCAACGCCATCCTGACCGCCGACAGCGCCGCGCGTCGCAACGCCTTCACCAACTCGCTGGCTCCCGGGTTCGAGATGCCTTCGGACTGGAAGGCCAACCTCTCCTACAAGACCACCGTCTGGGGCTTCGACCTCGGCTTTGACGGCGTGATCAGCCGGTCCGAGAACAATGTCGCCTTCCGTGACATCCGCTCTCGCCTGCTGACGGTCAACGGGGTGCAGCAGCTGACCCCGGACGGCCGTCTGCGCTACGACGGCCTGCAGATCGCCGGCGCCACCCCGGCCGACGTCCTGGCCAACCGCGCGGCCCAGGGTCTGCCGGTCGCCACCAACCCCGACCTGGCCAACCTCGGCCTGTTCGGCGACGTCCAGGCCTACAACCCGGACCAGAAGGCCTGGAGCCGCACCGCCGCCTTCTCGGTCGGTCGCGACTTCGGTGAGCTGAAGGCCTGGGTCTCCTACGCCCTGCAGGAAGGCTCGCAGTACGGCGGCATCTCCGAGTTCGGCACCACCGCCGGCGGCAACGGCACCTCGGGCGCCTACTATACCGACCAGAGCTTCGACCGGGATCCGAACGCTCCGGCGCGCGGCGATGCGAACAACCTGATCGAACGGGCCTTCAAGATGAACCTGGCCTACAAGGCCGAGTTCTTCCCTGGCTGGGTGTCGCGCTTCACCCTGTTCGGCGAGCGTCACACGGGCCGTCCGATCAGCTTCCTGATGAGCGACCCGGCCGGCAACCGGAACCCGACCTTCGGCGTCAGCCGCGATGACGCCCTGGCCTATATTCCGAACCTGAACAATCCGGACCCGACCAACCCGCTGCATTTCGTCGATCCAAACGGCGTCAATGTCTTCTTCGACAGCCAGACCTCGGTCGATCGCCTGAAGGCGGTGGTCAACCAGTTCGGCCTGCCCATGGGCGGCATCCTGAAACGCGGCATCGGCCGCAACCCGGACGTCGAGCGCTTCGACTTCCAGTTCGCCCAGGAGATCCCCAGCCCGGTCCGCGGCAACAGCCTGCTGTTCACCGTCGATATCGCCAACCTGGGCAATCTGCTGAACAACAACTGGGGCGTGGTGAAGGAGTATTCCAACAGCCGCTCGGGCGCCGTCATCGTCAACGCCCAGTGCGCCTCGGCCACGGGCGTCGCCGCTGGCCCCGCCAGCCCGGTCTGCGCCGCCTATCGTTACAGCTACACCACCGCCAACGCGACCACGGCCGCCACCCCGACGGTCGATCAGGCCGCCAGCCTCTGGTCAGTGGTGCTGGGCTTCAAGTACCGCTTCTGACGACGCCGGAAGGGGCTGTCCTGCGAGGGGCGGCCCCGGCTTTCCCGACCTGAAGGGGCCGTCCCGCCGGGGCGGCCCCGCCTTTTTCCCGATCAGTTCCGGCTGGTCATCGGCGACGGATGCCGCCACCTTGGCGGCATGACCCTCGACGATCTCGGTCCGCGCCTCATCATCCTGGGGCCGTCGAACAGTGGCAAGTCGACCCTGGCCGAGGCCATCGCGCGGGCGCGGGGGCTTGAGGCCGTGCATCTGGATCAGTTGCACCACCTGCCGGGCACAGACTGGGTCCAGCGGCCGCCCGCAGAGTTCGTCCGCCTGCACGCCGAGGCCATCGCGGGCGAGCGCTGGGCCATGGACGGCAACTATTCACGCCTGCTGCCCGCTCGACTGGCGCGGGCCACGGGCGTGATCCGGCTGGAGCTGCCGACGGCGGTCAGCCTGTATCGCTACGCACGGCGGAGCTGGTTCGAGCGGGGCAGGGTGGGCGGTCTCGAGGGCGGGCGCGACAGCGTGAAGTGGCTGATGATCCACCACATCGCCGTCACCACACGCGCGAACCGGGAGCGTGACCGCCGCGCCTTTGAGGGCTTCGATCTGCCCAAGATCCGGCTGGCGACGCCCGCCGCCCTGAACGCCTTTTACCGCGACAACGGCCTGACCCGGTCCTAGGCGGCTTCGGCCTGTTCGACCGAGACGGCGTCCAGGGCCTGGACCAGGTCGGCGATCAGATCGTCCTGATGTTCCAGACCGACCGAGAGACGCAGCAGGCCGTCGGTGATGCCGGCGACCACGCGGGCCTCGGGCGTCATGGCGGCGTGGGTCATGGTCGCCGGGTGGGCGATCAGGCTTTCGACGCCGCCCAGCGATTCCGCCAGGGTGAAGGTCTCCAGCGTCTCGACCAGGGTGCGCACGGCCTCGACGCCGCCGACCAGTTCGAAGCTGAGCATGGCGCCCGGGCCCTGCTGCTGGCGGGCGGCCAGGGCGTGGTTCGGGTGCGACTTCAGGCCGGGGTAATAGACCGTCTTCACCGCCGGGTGGGCTTCCAGCAGGGCGGCGACGTGACCGGCCGTCTCCTGCTGGCGCTCGATGCGGGTGAACAGGGTGCGGATGCCGCGCATGGTCAGATAGGCGTCGAAGGCGCCGCCGGTCACGCCGCGGCAGTTGGCCCACCAGGCCAGTTCCGCGTGGTCGGCCGGATCGGCCGAGATCACGGCGCCGCCGACGACGTCAGAGTGGCCGTTGATGTACTTCGTGGTCGAGTGGACCACGATGTCGGCGCCGAGTTCGATCGGGCGCTGCAGGGCGGGCGACAGGAAGGTGTTGTCGGCGACCACCTTGGCCCCGACCGCATGGGCGCGCACGCAGATGTCGGCGACGTCGACGACGCGCAGCAGGGGGTTGGACGGGGTCTCGACCAGAACGAGCTTGGGGTTCAGCGCGAAGGCGGCGGCGAGGGCTTCCGGATCGCCCTGGTCGACCCACAGGACCTCGAAATGGCCCTTCTTCGCATGGGCGCACAGCAGGCGGTGGGTGCCGCCGTAGCAGTCGTGCGGGGCGATCAGCAGGTCGCCGGGCGAGAGCAGGCTCAGCGGCAGGTCGACCGCGGCCATGCCGGTGGCGGTGACCACACAGCCGGCGCCGCCTTCCAGCTCGGCCAGGGTCTCGGCCAGGACGTCGCGGGTCGGGTTGCCCGAGCGGGCGTAGTCGTACTTCCGCTTCTGGTCGAAGCCGGCGAAGGAATAGTTCGACGACAGATAGAGCGGGGGCATGACCGCGCCGTGGGCCGAATCCTGATCGACGCCCGAGCGGGCGCAGATGGTGCGGATGTCTTTGGCGGTACGGCCATTCAGGCTGGAAGCGGGGCGGGTCACTGGTCGATATCCTTGAGGGCGGAGCGGAGGATGTCGCCGACGAGGGCGTCCTCCTTCAGGAAGGCGTCGTGGCCGTACAGGGACGGAGCCTCGACCAGACGCCACAGGGTGGGCAGGCGGGCCGCGAGTTCGCGGATGTCGTCGATCGGCACCAGCCGGTCGGAGGTGAAGCCGACCAGGGTGACCGGGGTGGTGATGGCCTCGGGCGTGACCGAATGGCGGTCCAGCGAGTCGGACATCGACAGCCAGCGTGAGGGTGTGGTGTGGGTGCGGTAGGCCACCCCGCGCGCGGTCAGATATTCGCAGACCGGATAGGCCTGACCGGCGGCCAGGGGGGCGGTGGTATCGAAGCGCTCGGAGAACTCCTCGGCGGTGCGATAGGTGGTCATGGCCAGTTCGCGGGCCAGGGCGACGCCGTCCTCGGGCCGGCCGGCCTCGACCGCCAGCTTCAGGATGCGGCGCTGGATGCCGCGCCAGGCGGTGGCTTGCGGATGGGCGCGGTGGGCGGCGGAGACGACGATCAGCTGCTCGGCCCAACGCGGGAAGAGTTCGCCGAAGGCCAGGGCGATCATGCCGCCGTAGGAGCAGCCGACCACGGCCGCCACGGTCTCGGCGCCGAGGTGATCCAGCAGCAGGCCCAGCAGTCGGGCCTGGTCGTGGGTGGTGATGGTGGCGGGCTCGTCACCCGCGTCTTGCGCACCCGGCGCATAGTCGAAAGCCAGAACCTGACAACGGCGCAGGTCGATAGGGCCGCCGGCGGTGACGGCGTCCGACCACCAGCCCAGACCGTTGGTCTCGGTGCGGTGTACGAAACGGCCCGCCGAGATGCCGCCGGCGACGACGACCAGAGGCGCGCCCTCGCGGCCGTGCAGCCGGCCGGTGACAGTGGTCTGGTTCAGGCGCTGGCCCGATTGCAGGCGGAAGTCGGCGGGGATTTCGACGACGACGTCGACGGCGTTGCCCTGACGAATGCGGCGCAGATCCGGCACGAAGCTGCGCGGCTTGACGTCCAGACGCGCGACGGCGTCGTCCAGGGTACATTCGGGTTCGGTGGTTTCGGTATCGAAGGCCATCGTCGTCTGCATCAGTCCCGCTCAGCAAGGACCCGATGCGGTGACAGATGCGTGGATGCGCCGCCGTATACCGGCGCTCCACTCATCTCTCGCGACCCCGAAAGGTCTCGCAGGAGTTGGCACCGTTCGGACGGAATCCGATGGTTGCCCCGACGTCAAAGGGCCTATCCCTCGGTCGGTCTTGATGAGTGATCTAACCGTGAGGCAAAACGGGGGTTCAGGTCAAGCGGAAAAATCCACCGGATACCCGCGCAACAGCTTCCCCGCTGTGCCGCGTTATACTCGTCGTAACCCGACTATGCGCAAAAAACTTCCAAGACGGGGTTGACGGCTGCGTTCCGGCCCGACACCCTTAGACAACGATTTTTGCAAGGTTCACCCCGTGTCCCGTTCTGGCCTCATCGCCATTTCGATTAGGACATTATGTCTTTGACAAACCCACGTCATGATGTAGTGTGGATGGACAAGGAGAAGCCCCGTGTCCGTTCTGTCGAAGCCCTATTTCCACGATGAAGCCGCCGCCTTCGCGTTCGTCGAAGGCATCATCTGGGCGGGCTCACCGCATTGCCCGACCTGTGGCTCGCTCAAGGTCTATGCGATCAAGCCGAACCCAGAAAAGAAGGTCCGCATGGGCCTGAAGAAGTGCGGCGACTGCAAGCGTCAGTTCACCGTCCGCATCGGCACGATCTTTGAGGAAAGCCACCTTCCCCTGCACAAGTGGCTGCAAGCCATCTACCTGATGTGCAGCAGCAAGAAGGGCATCAGTTCCAAGCAGCTCGAACGCACCCTGGAATGCACCTACAAGACCGCGTGGTTCCTCTCGCACCGCATCCGCGAGGCCATGCGCTCGGGCGATCTGGCTCCCTTCGGCGGCGGCGGCACCCCGGTTGAGGTGGACGAGACCTTCATCG
Source organism: Brevundimonas sp. GW821-FHT12E07 (assembly GCF_058807035.1). NCBI lineage: Bacteria > Pseudomonadati > Pseudomonadota > Alphaproteobacteria > Caulobacterales > Caulobacteraceae > Brevundimonas > Brevundimonas sp. GW821-FHT12E07. The sequence goes on from NZ_JBXAQH010000003.1 coordinate 377,165, forward strand.
GTCGCGAGCCCGGCATGAAGGTGAAGTCCGGCTTCAATCACAAGATGAAGGTGCTGACCCTGATCGACCGCGAGACCGGGCGCGCCCGCTCCATGGTCATCGACGACATCAAGGCCTCGACCATCGGCCCCATCGTTCTGGCGAACGTCCAGCGCGAGGCCGCCCTCATGACCGACGAAGCCCACCGCTTCCAGTCGATTGGCCGTCACTTCGCCAGCCACGACACCGTCAACCACGCCCGCGACGAATACGTCCGCTACGGCGATCCGGTCATCACGACCAACACCGTCGAGAACTACTTCTCCGTCTTCAAGCGCGGCATGAAGGGCACCTACCAGCACTGCGGCAAGAAGCATCTGCATCGCTATCTGGCCGAGTTCGACTTCCGGTACTCGAATCGCTCGGCTCTGGGCTGCGAAGACGTAGAGCGCGCCGAACGCGCCCTGAGAGGGGTCGTCGGCAAGCGCCTGACCTATCGGCGGACTAACGGCGGGGCCGAAGCCCACGCCTAATGGACGGCACCGAAGGCGCGGGTACAAGATTTAGTTAACCGGATTGACTCTTCTACCAAATGGCGCCTGTGGCCCATTGTCGATTCGGAACGAATCGCTTATGTTTACACCTGAGGCGGTCACGCGCCGGAACTCCCCAAAGCATCCCTAGGGTGCAGGCGAGAAATCGCAATCATGGGCCGGGGGGCCGCCTCAAATCACTTGAACAGCGCTACCATGGCCGCTTGCTCCTCGGTGAGTTCGATCTGGTCTGCCCATGGGTAGAACTTCATGCCGTAGCTGAGAAAGTTGCCCTTTCTCGAATAGATGTTGGGCTTGAGAAGTTCGGCATAGCGAAGTTCGCAGTTCCCATAGTTGTTGAGTTCAACGCCCGCTGTGACGGCCGAGGCGACAATATCGGAAATCTGCAATCCCGCATTTCGCGAGTGGTCGTGAGCTTCCACTCCTTCGATGTCGATGACCGGCCATTTGATTTGAATGGCGGGGTCATCCATCGCTTTCAGGCGGTCCAGATAGGCCTGAAAGTCGGGGTACGACATACCGCCTCGGCGCGAGAAAATGATTTTGACGCGTCCGTCTCCCTCGGGAACCTTGGGTCTCATTTCCCGGCACAGCCAAGACACTCGCTCAATCAGGTATCGGCAGAGGTAGAAGTAGAGCTGGTTTTTCCCGGTGTAGATCCCAGCCGGAATGATGGGCTTGTTGGCCACGATACAAATCGATCGTAACGGCTTCAGCCTTAGCTCCTGAACAGCCATTACCCGTTGTTCGTGGCGCAGGCCGACAAAATGAAGCGGCTTCTTGAGGCTCTTTTGATCGAGCCGCGCTCGGATTCCGTCACGCCAAGTGATGGCCTCGCGCTCGCGCGACATACGGCAAACCGTAGCCGATAAGGTCAGCCACCGCGACGCGCCGCCAGACTTGCCGGCCACCCGGTAGTTAGCCAGCCCGTCGTCGCCGCACTCATCAATATATGCTATGAAGCTATGAGCCATGACCCAGACAGACCACGATAAGCCCCAGGCTGACAAATTCCGCGACATGGCCCGAGAGCTAGAGGCGGACGAAGACGAGGCGCGGTTTGAGGAAGCGGCGCGTAAAGTCGCGATGGCTCCAGTCCCGCCGAAAGCTCCCAAGGCTTCGACCTAGGCCCCCGGCAGCGATTTCGGCTCGTACATGGATGCCAACCTAGCTGCCTCGACCTTACCGCCGGGCAGGAGGTTCGCCTTCTTGAGTATGTAAACGGGGTATTTGGTCGGCAGATAGAACGACCGGAACCAGTGCTGAAACTCGGCCCATGACTCATTCGGGTAAGCCCACGCCATTTGCGGATTGCTGCCGCTTTGCGGGTACTCGCTCGGAAAGTAATGTGGGTACTGGATTCGAGCGCCGAAGCGCCGGTCAAAGTCGTTCGCAGTCCAATGCCTACCCCAAACACCCCCGACACTTCCGTCAGGCATCGTGTGTTCATTCACGGTTAGCCCGGCGTTGATGAGGTCAACTACCAGTCCGCTCGTCTCTTTAAAGACGCTGAAATAGCCCGCCGGGACGCTATCCTTGAGCAAGGACACCCGGGCATTAAACAGGCGCCACTTGTCCTCTGGCTTGTAGCCGAGCGCTTCATAGATGAATTGCTGCAGGCCGAACCGGGCGAGGCTGCGAAAGTTTTTGATCGCAATCTCGTTCGTTCGCTGGGCCTCAAACGCGAAGTATTCAATGATTGCCGTGCCGACTACGTCGGGATAGGCATAGTGCGGCGTACCGTCCTTCGTAATTTCGATGAACAGCTGCGGTTCGTCGAACCCCTTAGATGATAGATATTCTTGAAAGTACTGCATCCTTCCGCGCGGAAATATGCCTGTCGTTTGAGCTTGTTGCCACTCTTGGGTTAGTTCTTGAATGGTCGAACGCGCCGCACCGGCCATAGCCGCGATGCCCCGCTGAGTCAGATAGGGAATTCCATTTTCCAGAACCCCCATCTCAACTCCAGCCACCTCCTTCTCTACCTCAATGCCAAGGTCGAGTTTAAGTTGAACAGGGGCGGCCGGACGAGGCGCAATTTCATTAGCCAAGCTATTGATCCTTAACAGGAAATAGGTGGCCGGTCTTTGCCTCTAAAGGGCATTCGCTTTCAGCCAGGGCGGGTACTGTGCGCCATCGCGAGCGATTCACCAACCGGCGATACGTCCAGCGAAGTCCAATCCTGAGGCCCGCAAGCCGTGGCCGTCGCGTTACTGGCCGGGCGCAAAGATCGCCTTGATTGTCAGGTAGGTGAAGAAAAGCGCGATGTAGACAAGGAAGTAGAGCTGTCCGCTCTCCAGCTTTTCCCACCATTTAGGTGCAGGCGGGTGCGGAGCCTGCGGCGGATGCTGGGTCTGCGGCGGGAACTGATGCGGCGACGCGGGAGGGGCGCTACGTCCAGAAACACCCCTAACAATCCATACGACAGCCGCCGCCGACACAAGGGCTAACGGAACGTATGGCCAGATGCCGGACATGGTCATGCCTGGCATCGCTTTTGATAAAGGTGTGCCGGGGCCGAGCGCCTCGCGCAGCGCCATGATGATGGCCGCGACGTACAGCAAGATCGTTGATAGGGGGTCAGGGGGCGGTAAGCGCATCCATCTTGCATATCAGCGATTCCCAAATCTGGATACGGGTTTGTCAAAGACATAATGTCCTTCGATTAGCACCGCCGCCGTCGTGACGGCGCGGACGGGCACGCCTGCGCTCACCACCACCGGCGGTATGACCATCACCGGCCCCTTCAGGGCGGGAAAAGGTTAGCGCACGTCGAACCCGACAAGCACCAACCCAGACCCGCCCGGACCCCCCGGGCGGGTTTTTTCTTACCCGATCTCCACCCCCGATTTTTCGCACCACCCTCTGCTGCCGAGACCGAAAATGTCCCATCTCTCCGTCGTCCAGAAATCCGATCCGCTCAAACCCGCCGCCGAACAGGGGGCCGCGCTGAACGTCGTGGTGCTCAAGTTCGGCTCCTCGATCCTGCGCTCCCAGGCCGATGCGCCCGCGGTGGCGTCGGAGGTCTATGGCCATGTCCGCGCGGGGCGGAAGGTGGTGGCGGTGGTCTCGGCCTTCGGCGGCCAGACCGACCGGCTGCTGGCCGACGCCCGCCTTCTGGGCCTTGATCACGAGAACGATCTGCTGCCCGGCTATGTGGCGCTCGGCGAGGAACAGGCGGCGGCCCTGACCGCCATTGCCTGCGACCGGATCGGCCTGGATGCGGTGGCGCTGTCCGTGCGCGAGCTGGGCATCGTCGCCGACGGACCGGCCGAGCACGCCCATCCGCGGGAGCTCAAGAGCGGCGCCCTGCTGCGGGCCCTTTCGGAGCATCAGGTGGTGGTGGTCCCGGGCTTCGGCGCGGTCCGTCCGGACAACAAGGTGGCGCTGCTGGGACGCGGTGGATCGGACCTGACGGCGGTCTTCCTGGCGGCCGAACTGGGTCTGAAGCGGGTGCGGCTGGTCAAGGATGTGGACGGCCTCTACGACCGCGACCCGGCCTCGGCCTCGGGCAAGCCCCTGCGCTATCGCCGCGCGTCATGGGACGAGGCGCGTCGTCACGGCGGCGCCCTGGTCCAGCATGACGCTATCGATCTGGGCCAGGAGCGCGGGGTCGAGATCGAGGTCGCGGGGCTGGCGCGCGCCAGCGGCACGGTGGTCGGCGACCATTCGGCGCCGCCCGGACCCTCGGTGCCCGACGCCCCGATCCGGGTCGCCATCGCCGGCTGCGGCGTGGTCGGCGGCGGCCTTCTCGCCCGTCTCCTCGGCGATCCCCGCTACCAGGTCACGGGCGTTCTGGTGCGCGATCCGAAGAAGCCCCGTGACGTCGCCGCCCCGTCCGATCTGTTCACCGCCGACCGCGCCGCCTTCCTGGCCCAGAAGCCCGATCTGCTGGTCGAAGCCCTGTCGGAAGGCGAGGCGGGCCACGACCTGATCCGTGAGGCGCTTCAGGCCGGGATCGACGTCGCCAGCGCCAACAAACAGGCCATCAGCCGCGACCCCGCCGGGCTCCAGGCCCTGGCCGATCAGCACAAGGCCCTGTTGGTCTATTCAGCCGCCGTCGGCGGCGGCGCCCCGATGATCGAGACGCTCCGCGCGGCGCGCGAGGCCGGTCCGGTCGCCCGCTTCGAGGCGGTGCTCAACGGCACGGTCAACTTCATGCTGGACCGGCTCAGCGCCGGCGCCGACTTCGCCGACGCCTTGGCCGACGCGCGGGTGGCGGGCTTCGCCGAAGAAGATCCGTCCTCGGATCTGGAAGGCCGCGACGCCGCCGCCAAGGTCCGTCTGCTGTCCTTCGAGGCCTTCGGCGAGACGCCGGGCGAGGGGACGATCACCTGCGATATCCTCTCCGACGCCTTCAAGCCTAACGGCTCGCCGGTGCGCCAGATCGGGGCGTGTGTGAAGTCTGCCGCCGGGCTCGACGCCACGGTCCTGCTCAACCGCGAGCTTGAGGATCCGCTGTTCCTGGCCCTGCGCGGCGAACGCAATGCGCTCAAGGTCTATGGCGAGGACGGCCGGGTGTGGTCGTGCAAGGGCCGCGGCGCCGGGCGCTGGCCGACGACGGAAAGCGTGCTGGCCGACGTCGCCGATATCGTGCGCGCGCGTCACGCCGCGCTCGGGTATCATTAGGTCATGGCGGTCTTCACTCCGGTTTCGGACGATCAGGCGCGGGCCTTCGTCGGCGGCTATCCGGCTGCCGGTGGGTTCGTGTCGCTGCACGCCATCGCCGAGGGGGTGGAGAACACCAACTACCGGCTGGAGACCACCACGGGCCGCTTCGTCCTGACCCTGTTCGAGGGTCGGACCGACGCCGCCTCCCTGCCGTTCTGCCTCGGCCTCACCGACCATCTGGGCGCGGCGGGCTATCCGGCCGCGCGGCCGCTGCGAGATCAGTCGGGTGCGTGGATCGGCGAACTGAACGGCCGGCCGGCGGCGGTGGTCGAATGGCTGTCCGGCGCCTGGCTGCGCGATCCGTCCGCGGAGGAGGTCGCCCGCGCCGGCGCCGCCCTGGCCCGCTTCCACCTGTCGGCCCGTCGCTTCTCCGGCCGCCGCGCCAATCCTGTGGGGCCGCCGGTCTGGAAGGCTCTGCTGGAGCGGTCCGCTTCGGGCGCGACGACGGCCGAGGACCGCCAGCTGGTCGCCGACTGCCGTCAGGCGCTGGAGCGGACCGGCGATCCGTTCACGGACGACCTGCCGTCCGGCGCGATCCACGCCGACTATTTCCCCGACAATGTCCTCTTCGAGAACGGTCAGGTCTCGGGCGTCATCGACGTCTATTTCGGCTGCGACGGCCCCTTCGCCTATGACCTGGCCATCGCCCTGACGGCCTGGGGCTTCGACGGTGAAGGGCGTGAGATTTCCGGCGCGGTCGAGGCCTTCCGGCGCGGCTATGAATCGGTGCGTCTGCTGACCTGGGCGGAGGAGAAGGTCCTGCCGCTGCTGGGAGAGGCGGCGGCGCTGCGCTTCACCCTGACGCGACTGCACGACAGGATCTTCCACGACCCGACCAAGCTGGTCACGCCCAAGGACCCCGCCGCCTTCTTCCGCCGCATGGCCTACTGGCGGGTGTCCGAAGCGGTTTAGGCGGCCTCGCCGCGACGCAGCCAGTCGACCACGACGTCATGGGCCGCGCCGTCCAGATAACCTTCCTCATTGGCCGCCAGCGGCGCGCCGCGTCCGACGAAGCCGACGGGCGCCACCTCGGTGGGCGGGAAGCCGAAGCGGTCGCGGAAGGCGCGGTCGAAGCGCGGGCGCGAGCCGAAGCCGTAACGCCGGGCGATATCCTCGACATTGGCCAGACGCCCGCCGCCGTTGACGCGCAGGTCGGCGTAGGCCCGGTCCAGCCGACGGTGCAGCACATAGGTCTGGACCCCGCCCATGTCACCGAAGGCGCGATACAGGGCGCTGCGCGACACGCCGATGGCCAGGGCGACCTCGTTGACGTTCAGAGTCGGGTCGGCGGCGCGGGCGTCGAACACCTGCATGGCCCGCTGGCGGATGGTGCGGTGGATGCTCTCGAGATGCACCGGCGACACCGGCCCGGATTGGCCGAGGAAGCGTTCGGCGATGACGAAGGTGGCTTCGATGGCCGCCCCGCCTTCTTCCTCGGTCAGGTCGCCGGCGACATCGACGAGGGTCTTCAGGTGCGAGGCGACCAGCCGCCCACCGGGACTGTTTGGCGGCAGGACCAGGCCGTGGATCTTGCGGCCCAGGAGCCAGGACGGCACCGAGGTCCGGGGCGTGACCAGATTGATCGTGTCGATGGTGTCGGCCTTGGAGGCCGAGGGGCGGGACAGGTCGCGGAACTGGACCGATCCGGCCGGGGCGATGGTTTCGCGCCCGTCGCAGTCGCCCCGCGTGTCCGTCAGATTGACGATGATGCTGATATGATCGAGGCCCGAGCGGCGGATCTCGCTGGCGGTCCGCGTCAGGGTCTGGGGGACCGAGCGTCCGCGCGCAAAGGTCGCCGCGCCGAACCGCCAGGCCGTGGTCTGACTGCGGAAACCGACGCGTCCGTTATCGGCGACCCCGGAAACGTCGTAGAGCTCGGAAATGGTGGCGCGGTAGCTTTCGTAGGCGTCGGGCTGCTTCTCGGACGAGATGGCCCAGGCGACGCTGAGCGCCTTGTCCGGCTTTACTGAACTCTCTGACACTGCCGCCTACCGCCCATACGCCCCACGCGCGATTCGCCATCGGTATCCGACATTGTGTGGTTTGTCGAAAGAATCCTGTTCGTGCAGAAGCTTAGCTGCGGAAACCTCTCACGGCGGCCAGCGCAGCTTCCGGTGTCGCCTCGATGACGGTCAGGCGTTCGGGGCGGTCGCCGAGCTCGCGGATGACGCGCGGCGGATCGGGATCGAAGCCGACCACGGGGGCGACGTCCTTGCCGAACTTGGCCGCGTGGGCGGTCGACAGGGCGACGACCGGGCCCACGCCTTTGGAATTTGGCCCGTTCAGCTGACTCCGCGCGGCCGACAGGGCCACGGCGGTGTGGGGGCAGACGACCTTGCCGTACGTCTCATACGCATGGGCGATCTCGGCGCACGTGGTCTCCTCGTCGACCGAGACGGCCGAGACCTCGGCGCGGAGGGCGCTCAGGAGGTCGGCGGGCAGGGTGGTCTGGCCGTCGCGCGCGAAGGCTTCGAAGACGGCGCGGGTGGCGGCCGGGTCGCGACCCGAAGCCTCGAACACCAGCCGCTCGAAGTTCGACGGCGCCTGGACGTCCATGGAGACGGAGGCCGTCTCCACCGCCGCGCGGCGAGCGTAGAGGCCGTCGTTGATGGCGCGGGCCAGGGCGTCATTCTGGTTCACCGCAGCGACGAAGCCGGCGACGGGCAGGCCCATCTTCCGCGCCGCGATGCCGGCGAAGGCGTCGCCGAAATTGCCGGTCGGGACGACGAAGGTCGGGCTGCGGGTCTCGCCCGCCGCGGCCAGCTGCATCGAAGCCGAGATGTAATAGGGGATTTGCCCCGCCAGCCGGGCCCAGTTGATCGAATTGACCGACGAGAAGCGCCCGCGCTCGCGCAGGGATTCCTCGGACAGCAGCCCCTTCACCAGCCGCTGGCAGTCGTCGAAGTCGCCGCGGATGGCCAGGTTCAGGACGTTGTCGGCCTCGACGGTCGTCATCTGCCGGCGCTGAACGGCGGAGACGCGGTCCAGCGGATGCAGGACGATCAGGTCGATCCCCGCCTTGTTGGCGAAGGCGTTGACGGCGGCGGCGCCGGTGTCGCCGCTGGTCGCCGTGACCAGGGTCAGCCGCTCGCCCGAGGCGGCAAGGGCTTCCGCCGACAGGGCGGCGGCCAGCTGCATGGCCAGGTCCTTGAACGCCGCCGTCGGCCCGTGCCACAGCTCCAGCATCCACAGATCGTCCGTGAGCTGAACCAGAGGCGTCACGGCCGGATCGTCGAAGCCCGCGACCAGCGTCCGAAGGGCCCGGTCGAGCGCGCCCTCGGGCAGGGCGTCGCCGATATAGGGCGCCATCGCCGCCTTCGCGATCTGCACATACGACTGCCCCGGCGCCGTGGCCCCGGCGGGAAGCTTCGGCCAGGCCGAGGGCATGTAGAGGCCGCCGTCGGGGGCCATGCCGCGCAGCAGGGCGTCGGCGAAATCGGTCGGGGTCGTGTCCCCACGGGTCGAGATATAGCGGGCGGCGGCGTCGGTCATGATGGATTGGTCGTACCCAGCCCAAGCGCCGCCGTCACCCGCATTTCGCCTGAAAGCGACACCCATATTTGCTCCCATATGGGCCCGGTGCGTTTTGCGGGCTGGCGCGGACCCAACGAACCCGCCATGTCTGGGTCATGAGGTCGGCTGAATGAACCGAAGGGATCTTCTGATCCGGCTGGGCGCCGTGGGGGCCACGGTCGGCGCCGCCTGGTGGTTCCGCGACAATGTCCTGTGGCGCAGGCCCAACATCGTCCTGCCGGCCCAACCCGAATGGCTGCCCTTCGCCGAGGCGCGGGCCAATGTCCCGACGGTGGAGGTCCGGCTGAACGGCCGCCGCGTCCGCGCCCTGATCGACAGCGGCGCCCAGTATTCGGTCATCGACCGGGAGTGGGTGAAGTCGCTCGGTGCGGTGAAGACATTCGACATGCCGATCCTCGCCTATGGCGTCGGCGGTCAGGCCCAGATCGGCAAGGGGCTGACGCTGGATCTCGCCGTCGGCGGCGCGCGCATCGACAAGCTCCGCACCGCCATCCTCGATCTCGGCCTGCTGGCTTCGGACGATGGTCTGGGGACGCCCCTGATCCTGGGTCAGGACGTGCTGGGCGAAATCATCCTGGACCTCGATCCCGCGCATCGCCGACTCCGTTTCTTGCCGCGCGAGGCCGCGCCCCCGACCGAGGTCCGGCCCGTGGAGGTCCATCGCGCGGGCAAGGCGCTGCGCACGGCGGTGACGGTGGAGGGGACGAAGGTTCAGGCGGTGATCGACACCGGCTCCTCCTCGCTTCTGGCGCTCAGCCGTTCGGCGGCGGCCTCGGCGGGACTGCTGAACGGGCGCGAGCAGCGGCGGGGCTCCAGCCTGGTGCTCGGCGGGGCCATGGCCTCGACCCTCGTGGAGGTCCGTGAGTTAACCTTCGCCGACCAGACCTATGAGAAGGCCGAGACGGCGATCTTCGGCGACGTCGCCCTGCCGGGCTTCCCCGACGCTCTGATCGGGATGGAGGCCTTCGTCGGGCGCCGCGTCCTGCTCGATCTGGGCGGCGGCCGGATGTGGGCCTCGCGCGAGCTGGATCTGACCGTCGGCGACTAGAGGCCGAGTTCGGCCTTCAAGGCCTCGGCTGTCACACCGGAGGCGCGGAGCTCGGCCAGGGTCACCGACTTGTCCCGCTTGGCGTATCGCTTGCCGTCGGGGCCAAGCAGCAGTGGGTGGTGTCGATAGAACGGCGTCGGCAGGTCGAGCAGGGCCTGCAGCACCCGCTGCACCGAGGTGACCTCGATCAGGTCCTCGCCGCGAATGACATGGGTCACCCCCTGCAGGGCGTCGTCCAGAACGGCGGCGATGATGTAGCCCGCGCCGATGTCCTTCCGTCCCACCACCATGTCGCCCAGCCGTTCGGGTTGGGCGTGATGGACGCCCGGCCTGACCCGTTCCTCGACCCAGGTCAGGGCGTTGAGATCGCCCAGCCGCTCGCGCGCCGCGTCCAGCGACAGCCGCCAGGCGAAGGCCTCGCCTCGCGCCAGCCGCTCAGCCTCCTCGTCGGCGGCTTGCGGGCCGTAGCTGAAGGCGTGGGGGTCGTTCGGATCGTCGGCATGGGGCGCGCCCCCGGCCAGGGCCATCAGCTCCTTGCGGGTCCGGAAGCAGCGATAGAGCACGCCCATGCCCCGCAGCCGCTCAAGGGCGGTATCGTATTCGGTCCGGTGTTCCGACTGGCGGCGCACCGGCTTTTCCCAGTCGATCCCCAGCCAGGCCAGATCCTCGTAGATGCCGGCCTCATACTCCGGACGGCAACGGGTGAAGTCGGTGTCCTCGATGCGCAGCAGAAAACGGCCGCCTGCTGCTTGCGCGGCCGACCAGGCGGTCAGGACCGAGAAGGCGTGGCCCTTGTGCAGATAACCCGTCGGAGAGGGGGCGAAGCGGGTGACGAAGGTCCGGTCGGGCATCCGCTCAGGATAGCGGCTTCCGGACGTGGTCGTCACCGGGCGCCGCGCTGACATTGCCGCCGCGGCGCACAGTCGTAAAAGGGCGAATGCCTGCCGCCGCCACGCCCGACCAGATCCTCGCCGCCCGTATCGCCCTGATCGAGGCCGACCCGGCCCTGACGCGCGCCCATGCCGGCGTGCCGACGTTCGAGTGGCGGACACGGACGGGCGGCTTCGAGGGCCTGTTCCGGATGATCGTCGAGCAGCAGGTCTCGCTGGCCTCGGCCGCCGCCATCTGGAAGCGAACCGTCGAGGGGCTGGACGGGGTGGTCACGCCCGAGGCGGTGCTGGCGCGCGACATCGAGACCCTGAGAACCTTCGGCCTGTCGGGTCAGAAGGCGCGCTACGCCCATGAGATCGCGCGCGCCCAGACGGAAGGGCGCATCGACTTCGACCATTTGGGGCGGCTGTCTGACACAGAGGCGACGGCGGCTCTGGTGGCGATCAAGGGCGTCGGCCGCTGGACCGCCGAGACCTTCCTGATGTTCTGCGAGGGCCGCACCGACGTCTTTCCCGCCGGCGATATCGCCCTGCAGGAGGCCATGCGCTGGGCCGACGGGGCGGCGCTTCGCCCGACCGAGAAACAGGCCTATATCCGGGCTGAACGCTGGGCCCCGCACCGAAGCGTGGCCGCCCATCTGTTGTGGGGCTGGTATGGCGCGGTGAAGCGTGGCGAGATTGCGTTGGATGCGCAAGACGGGGAGGGGACATGACGCCGCTGGTCGACGCCGAAACGGCGAAGGTCCTCGCCGATCCGCAACGGCTTCTGTCGGTGCTGGATTTCGCGGGCGTGGCCGTGTTCGCCGCCACCGGCGCGCTCGCGGCCGCGCGCGAGAAGCACGACCTGGTCACCTTCGCCTTCTTCGCCGCCATCACCGGGGTCGGCGGTGGGACCATGCGCGATCTGCTGCTCGGCCTGCCGGTCTTCTGGGTGCAGGACTGGCGCTATGTGGGCGTCTGTATCGCGGCTTCGATGGCCATCTGGCTGATCGGGCGGCGCGACTGGCGGTTCCGGGCCCTGCTCTGGCTGGATGCGATCGGCCTGGGCGCCTATGGGGTTCTGGGCGCCGCCAAGGCCGAGGCGGTCGGCGCCGCGCCCCTGATCTGCATTGTCATGGGCGCCCTGACGGCCTGTTTCGGCGGTGTGGTGCGCGACCTTCTGGCGGGCCAGCCCTCGATCCTGCTGCGGCGCGAGATCACCGTCTCCGCCGCCCTGCTGGCCGCGACCGTCTATGTGGTGCTCAGGGCCGAGGCGCTGGGGATGGCGCACCTGTCTCCCTGGCCCGCCGCCATCGTCGCGGCCCTGTGCGGCTTCGGCCTGCGCGCCGGCGCCCTGCAATGGGGCTGGAGCCTGCCGGGCTTCCCGGACCGTCCGCGCAAGACAGGCTGAGCCGCCCCTCTCGATCGGGATCGACCGTACGGAAATCGTGATCATTCCGCCGTCGGAACGTCATGGCGGCGTCGTCGAATCGGGCCTAGGGTGTGATCACAGATAAGGAAGGAGATCACGTCTTCAGTCCTGTCGCCTCACACCCCCCTCAGCACAGCGGGAGGGCCTGATGCAGGTCCTGACCCGTCCGCCGTCCGGTTTTCCGGCCTTGGTGCTGAACGCCGATTTCCGTCCCCTGTCCTACTACCCGCTGTCGCTGTGGCCCTGGGAAGAGGCGGTGAAAGCCGTCTATCAGGACCGCGTGGACGTGGTCTCACTCTATGACAAGGTGGTGCGCAGCCCCTCGATGGAGATGCAGCTGCCCAGCGTGATCGCGCTGAAGAGCTATGTCGATCAGGACCGCAGCCCCGCCTTCACCCGCTTCAACGTCTTCCTGCGCGACGGCTTCACCTGCCAGTACTGCTCGGAGACGACCGAGCTGACGTTCGACCACGTCATTCCCCGCTCACAGGGCGGTCGCACGACCTGGGAGAACATCGTCGCCGCCTGTTCGCCCTGCAATCTGCGCAAGGGCGGCCGCACCCCGCGTCAGGCCCAGATGCCCATCCGCCGCGAGCCGGTGCGTCCCAACGCCTGGCAGCTCCAGGACGCCGGCCGCCGCTTCCCGCCCCACTATCTGCACCAGAGCTGGCTCGACTATCTCTACTGGGACATCGAGCTCGAACCCTAGGGTTTACCGTTGTTTCCGTTTGTTGCCCAAGTGCCTGTTTTCATGGCGTTAAGGGTGCGAAGGGCGATTGCCCGGGATGACCGCCTTATCCTCCGACTTGCTTCGTTCTGGTGGCCATTTGGTGACCACGAAATGAGCTCTAACCCCGCTGTGGCGGGACGGAGGAAAGATGTCTGGTGGCCATACGGTGACCAAGCGGCTCACGAAGAGAGTCGTCGAGGCTCTGGAGCCTCGCGACAGCCGTTATGTCGTGTGGGATTGCGATCTCAAGGGCTTCGGCGTGAGGGTCTCTCCGCAAGGTCGGCGGACCTACCTCGCCAGGTTTCGGACCCACGGCGGCGCTGACCGGCTCATGGCGCTGGCTCCCCATGGGGTCATCACCGCCGAAGAGGCGAGAGAACGGGCTCGGATGGCCATCGCCGAGGCCGCACAGGGCGGAGATCCCCAAGCCGACAAGATGGAGCGGCGGGGCGAGATGACTATGGGAGAGCTGTGTGAACTCTACATGGCTGAGGGCACGGCGATGAAAAAGGCATCGACTCTCAAGATCGATCGCATTCGCATCGACCGGCACATCAAGCCTCGCGTCGGACGGATGAAGCTGAGCGACGTCTCACGGGCCGACATCCAGCGGCTCATGATCGATGTCGGGAACGGCAATATCCGGGCGGAGGCCACACCTCACACTCGTGGGGGCAAACACGCGGCGGCGCGCACCGTCGGCCTTTTGGGCGGCATCTTCAGCTTTGCGATTGAGCGGAAGCTCATGATCGAAAATCCTGTCCGTGGATTGAAACGTTACAAGGACAATCGTCGTGACCGCTTCCTGTCGCCGGCGGAGATGGCGCGCCTCGGCGATGTCCTGCTCGAATTGGAGAACGATGGCGGCGATCCGCGCCACATCAACATTATCCGCCTCTTGCTGCTCACAGGGGCCCGCAAGAATGAAATCGCGCATCTGAAATGGTCGGAGGTCGATTTGGAGCGCGGCCTCCTCAGGCTCCAGGATTCTAAGACGGGCGCGAAGACGATCCGGCTGGGTGCGCCTGCTATCCGGTTAATGACAGGCTTTCGCGCAAACGGGAGCGTTTATGTCTTCCCCGATCGCCGCCACCCTAAGCGCCCTGTCGCCAATCTGGATTGGGCATGGGTTAACATTCGCAAGCGAGCGGAGATGGAGGATCTTCGCATCCACGATCTGCGACACAGCTTCGCGAGCGCCGGTCTGGCCGGGGGCGAGGGGCTGCCGTTGATTGGAAAGTTGCTAGGCCACAGCCACATCAGCACGACCAGCCGATATGCTCACTTGGCTGACGATCCTCTCAAGGCGGCAGCTGACAGGATCAGCGAGCTTGTGGCTATGGAGCTGATGCCGACGTTGGTGGCTGATACGTCGTCTGATCCTGGCATAAGAGTTTGCGATTAAATGCAGGATTGCGGTGCGGGCAGGGTTTCAGCCTCTGCCAAGGCTGAGTTTTCAGTTGGCTTTTAAATGGCATGTCCAGCTTGGGATGTTGTGAGACCTCCTCTGACAACATTTAGCGATTAAATGGGATTTCGCTGAAAACCCTCAAGTTTTTGGCAATTGGGCGCAGGGGTTTGCATAGGTCTTAAATGACCGTCAGGCCCAGAATGGCAGATAGCGGGCGTAGCGACGAGATTCTCCCGCCGTTGCGTCGAGCTTCACCCAGCCAGCTTCTATCGTCGCAGCAATGACCTGCGACGTGGTCGCTTGCTTGGTTTCGTTGAGGCCGAACCGCTCTCGAAGTGTCTGGTTGGTCATTCGCTCCGACAGGACATGTTTCAGAGCGCAGTGCTGGTAACACGCACGCACTCGCTCCTCGCGATCCATCTCCTCGAATGGCTTGGGCCCGTAGATCGTCGCCACTGTGCGGTTCTGGGCAGAGCGGAAATCAGGGGCAGGGAGTTGGTAGGCTTCGGCTAGCGTGATGACCCGATCAATGCCGCTACTGCGCTCCTCACAAATCGACATCCGCCGCATGAGATCCGCCAAGCGCTCGTTTCGCGATTGATAGCCATCGATGAAGCGCTCTACCGGCACGATCGGCTCGCCAGGGTTCGAGATTTCGACGCGGTTGGAATAGATTTCGATCATGGGCGACATGCCGGTAATCGAGAGGTCTTGGTGGACCAGGGCGTTGGCGATAAGTTCGCGGACAGCGTAATCAGGCAGCAGCTTCACCTTCTGGCGAAGCGCGTGCTCGATCACCTCGTTCTGGGGAAGCTGCCCCATGACGAAATCAACCAAACCTTGGAAGCCGACGGCATATCCGCGCTCTCCAATCTGATCGATGCGCGTCTCAAGCTTTGATGGGCCAGAGTAGACGACGACCCGCGGAGCCTTTCGGGCCAGGTCGGGAAACTGGTTGAGGCGCTTTGCGAGCAAAAGGCCCCCCAGCCGGCGGATCGAATAGCCGTTCAGATCTCTATCGATCAGCCTTTCCTGAAGCAGTCTGTCCAAAACCGCCTCGCGGTTCGTCGGATAGGGAAGCTTCAACAGCTCGAAGAACGTCTGGGTATCGAGCAGATCGATGACCGCCTGCGGATCCAGATTTCTGAGAGCAGGCTCCTCGACCCAGTCCGGCTGTCCTTCTGCGAAAATCGTCCTGAGACGATCCGGGGACATTGGGCGAAGGCTCTCACCCGAGCGCATCAGATACTTTCCATCCAGATGATACGCCATGCCTTTGGGACGGCTTGGGACTGTGAAGACGACCACCCGACCGCCCTGGTGTTGCACCTCTTCGGCATCGACCCGGAAACCGACCGCCAGAAAGAGTTTGTCCCGGGCGTCGGCCAAGTTCGGGAACGCCTGTGTGCCGACCACTTCGCGAGGATGCTTGTCGGTGACGCCGAGCACTAGGTGGCCCCCACCCTCGTTGGCGATCGCTACGCAGTAGGCGTTCAGCTTATCAGCGCTATAGCTCGCCTTGGCTTCCTTGAATTCCAGCGCCTCGTGTTCAGTCGGTTCCTGCCGCCAGATGTCAATTTGAGCCGGCGAGATCGCCATTCCAGCCTCAAGACGTAATGGACGTCTCCCCATCTAAAATCGGCGTGCCGATTCGAGGATAACGGTCCGGATAAGACCCTTTAGCACCGTACGCTGATCGGGTATCGACCTGACGCTATTCGCCGCATGAGATGCGGCGAATAGCGGCTTCGATTACCGCAAGCACATAGGGGCTATCGCTTCTGCGGAGGTCGGCGGCGCTTGCCGCTTGCCCTAGTTTTTCTCCCAGACCTGATTGAGAATCTGAGCGGCGAGCGCCGCCTTGTCCTGCGGAAGAAATCTTCCGTAGTGGGCAGCGACCGTGGCAGGCGTGTCTTGGATGGCATAGCTAGCTTGCTCGTAGCTGCCGGTCTGCTTGAGGATATGAGTGGCCAGCACATCTCTGACACTGTGAGGACCGTGAGGTAGGAGGCCTGGGATGGCGCCACGGCCCGTCCAAGGGTTGTAGATGCCGTAACGCTGAACGGTCAGTCGCCATGCCTCATAGAAGCCTTGCTGGCTGTAGGCTGCGTTACGGCTCGTCCTCTTGACCGTCTTGACGAAAAAGACGCCAGGATCTGCCGCACCGGCCAGAAGGAGCGGGCGATTTGCGATGTAGTCTTCGATCCAGCGATAGAGATCGCCTAGATCGGGAAGCACGAGGCGGAACGGTCGTCTGGAGAAGTAGGCCGAGTTCGCATTCTTGAATGCGGCGCAAGGGATGAAAACTTCCCAACCGTTGTCGCGCTCGCTCCACCGTAACTCTCCCGCCTTGATACGCTCAAGTTCGCGCTCGCTTGTCGCGGGTTCTCCCTTGGACCTGAACAGCAGCTGGCGAAGGTTCTTCTGCCGCAGGCCAAGATGGAGCCCAAGTCGGAGCATCAGAAAGCTTCGAACGCTCTCGGCCGCCAGTTTCGGATAGCGTTCGGCGTTCGGCATACGTCTCAGAATTTCGTCAGTGATCTTGAGATATTCCGCGACCGGGCGGGGCGCTTCGAGAATGGGAAGCAGTGGCTCGAAGGGATCGCGGTGCACTCGAGCGACCCGCTGAATTTCGCGGGCGCGCGCAAGCACATGGCGGTTCAACCGTTCACAAGCTGCGTCCCAGTCCGCAACAATCTTGCGGACTTCATCTTCGGAAATCAGACCATCAACCGGCTCCAGTTCGGAAGCGAGCCTTGGGCTCTGCCTCAACCACCCTGTGCCGCTGCGCGCCAGGGCCGCTGCCAGCAGGAGCATTTCGGCTTCCCAACCCGTGTAGAAACCCCGGCGTGCCTCTCGCCATTGGACGTACCAATCCCATACGGATGGTGACACGAGCAGGGCAAAGGTCAGCTTCTCTCGCGGGAGGCCAAATCCTTTAGTTACGCTGTCAGCCGGCATCGCTAACGCGCCGAACATGAGTCCGAGATGCTCAATCTTCTGTGACGCCGTTTCCGCATTCCACACTCCCGACCGCTGGAAGCCGATGTCCGTCAGCGTTTGCGTTTTGAACCGCAGCAGGTCCGCCATCTCTCGGGCGAGACGTGGTGTCGGTGCGAATTCCGACCGAGCGGAGAGCTTATTCCCGGATCGAAGCGGCACGCCACCGACAGCGCCTTCGAAGCGAATCGAGAACCGATGCTTGGAGACTTTCGCGTGATACTGATGGAAGGCGGTCCCACCGGACAGGATCGATGACTGAACCCACGCTACGATTTGATCCTGCTCGCTGAGGCTCCGGGTTCCGAAGTCGTCTGGAAGGTGCCAGGCCAGCCGACGACGTTCTGCAGGGCCGACGCCCTCCATACGGTGGCCCGATAGCGCTCCTCTCTGCGACAAGCGCAGGCGCAGGCACCCCTTCGGAAGCTGGTAGCGGTGCTCAATCATGTCGACCACCTGAAGGGTGATAGGCGTCCGCGGAACTTTCGCCCCTCTGGCCCACGCGGTGATCGTCGTGCGATCGACCTTAAAGCCTTTCGACGCGACCCAACGATGCAGCATCCAAGCGCTGTCGCCGTGTCGCGCCATCTCCGCACGCAAGGCGTTGGCAAACGCACCGTTATGCGTCTCGGCGTTCCACAGCGGAGCGGGATGCTCCACCACGGCTTTCCTCGGACGGCCGCGACCTCTCCTCTGCGGTTCCTCCGCGGGCGAAATGTGCGTGGCTGGGCAAAGCGGTGAAGCCGACATGAACTCTCCAAAGCAGCACGTCGCCTCGCGGGCGACATAGGAGAGACGCGTCAGCTATGCAGGTTCCCTAATCCTGCTCCCCTGATGGCTGCCAAATGTTTGTGTTCAGGACGTCGTGGGTCTCAAGCGAGCCTTCGACATGGGGTGTCATGGGTAATCCGAAGCAAACCTGGGTATCGAGAGGCGCAGTGAAGAGAGAGGCAGGGCAAGATAAAAGGGAGGGGCGTTCGTCCTGCCTTTTCCCATTGTCTTCAACGCCTTGTGGGCGCTCCTGATCTCTTCCGACGACTTGTGTTGAGTTTGGCTGGTCAGCGAGCGCTCGTCGGGTGCCGGAACCGTCCCTCATGACCCTTCGCAGCACTATCGACGCTCTTATCGCAAATCCATCCTCGCCTGCAGAGGACGAGCTCCGGGTGCAGCTTGCCACTCGACTGAAGCGCGATGGATCGGTCCGCACTTCTGTGCTGAAGCGGCTCTCGGCCTCGATGCGCTTCAGCTACGGCGCCCGGGCCGGCGCCCTGCGAACCGCGGCGTCACGATCGGGTCGGGCCTTCCGGCTGGACGTTCGTCAGCGGGTGATCGTGAAGGCTCTGGTCTCGCGGCATTCGGGGAAGGGGGCGGCGCGCGGCAAGGCCTTGGCCGCCCATCTTCGCTACCTCGGCCGGGACGGCGCCGGCCAGAAGGGGGAGGCGGCCACCGTCTTCGACCGGCAGTCGGATACGGTCGAGGCGACCGAGCGGGTCCAGGACTGGGCGGAGCATCGTCACCATTTCCGCTTCATCATTTCGCCCGAGCACGGCGACCGCATCCTCGACCTGCGCGACTATGTGCGGGATGTGATGGGACGGGTCGCGGCCGATCTCGGCGAGCCCGCTCTGCCCTGGATGGCGGTCTGTCACTATGACACCGACCAGCCCCACGCCCATGTCCTCCTGCCGGGGCGGCGGGCCAATGGGCGCGATCTGGTCATCCCGCGCGACTATGTCGCCTATGGTTTCCGGGCGCGGGCGCAGGAGGCGGCGCAGGAGCGTCTGGGGGATCTGTCCCGAGCGGATGCCGAGCGCCGTATCTGGCGCGAGACCCAGAGGGACGGCTTCACCCGCTTCGATCGGCGACTCCTGGCGTCAATGGACGGGCAGAGCACGGTCGAGGATGCGGTGGGCGGCCAGAGCGCCTGGGCGGCCTTGATGCGGGGGCGGCTGGCGCATCTGGAAGGCTTGGGTCTGGCCGAGCGGCAAGGGCGGCGGTTTCGCCTGGCCGAGGACCTGGAAGGCGGACTGCGGCGGCTGGAGGTGTCCCGGGACGTGATCCGCACGCTCAACCAGCGCCGGCTGGAAACGGGCAGGGACGCCTCAGTCTTCAGGGAGGGCGAGGTGACCGGCGAGGTGATGAAGGCCGGTCATCACGATGAGCTTGGAGCCTCGCCCTTCGTCATGGTCAGGGATGGCCGGGGCGCTGAACATTATGCGCGGCTGTCCGCGGGCTCGGCTCTGCCGGCGGTCGGTGCGCAGACGACGCTGGCGATCGACGGCCGGGGATTGGTCAGGGCCCTTCCCGGCCTCGGGCGCGACACAGGGCTGGGCCTTTGAAACCCGCAGTCGGATGTGCAGCGTCAGGGATGAATGTTGTCGCCGCTGACCGAGGGGGCGTTCCAGTCGCCGGCCTGGCGGGGCTGGCTGGACGAAGATCGCAGCGCTGTCAGTTGGCTGCGCGCCCATTCGTGCAGTCGGGATCGGGGGTAGTAGGGTGTGCGTCCAAGGTGGACGCAGGGCGGGCCGTCCGAGCGCGTGCAGAAGATCTTGGCCAGGGTCGCCGGCGAGCGGCGGATGCCCATGCGCAAGAGTTCGGTCGACGCCTCCTTGCGGTTCAACAGAACCTCTTCGGTCTCTCCAAGGTAAAGTCCGGTCATTGCTGGAACTCCGTTACAAGGTCTTATCCACAACCGCCGTGTCCTTGGCTGTCAATGCGACCGGCCAGACCAGCCGGAGGGCTTCGAAGGCCTCGGCCGTTTCACCTTGTTTCAGGGCGTTTCAGGGCTTTGCGAGGCCACGGCTGCCATCGAGCAAACGTGATCGTAGAAGGGAGGAAGGGGAGCCATGGGCGATGCGGTCGGACGAGCAGGCGAGAGCCAATCCACGTCCACAACCCTTGCTGTTAACGCCCGTATCAGGGAGACTCGGCACATGAAGAAGGCGCTTAAATCACTTCCGGCTTCGAAGCGCAGGGAGCTCGACCAGGCAGTCGAAATCCTGACCTCGTCCTTCGCCGAGGCAATCTCGACCCGCAAGGCGGACCGCTTGAAGCACGGCCGCATTCTCAAGATCATCCTGTTCGGCAGCTATGCGCGCGGCGATTGGGTCGAGGATCCGGTCGGGCGCTACTTCTCCGATTTCGACTTGCTGGTCGTGGTCGATCATGAGGACCTCGCCGATCCGGAGTTCTGGGCGAGGGCCGAGCAGCGGCTTCTGTCCCACTCCGTTGGTCAGGGCGCATGGAAGACGCCCGTCAGCATCATCGTCCACAGTCTGGACGACGTGAACCATCAGCTGGAGCGCGGCCGGTACTTCTTCATCGACATCGTGCGCGACGGGATCGTGCTGGTCGATACGGGGGGCGTTGTGTTCAGGGAACCGCAGCCCCTACCGGTTGCGGTGGCTCTACGAGAATCCGAAGGCTACTTCGCCCACTGGCTCGAGAGCGCAGACAACGCCTCACTGGGCGCGGCGTTTTATCTCACGAATGGGAAACACAACGACGCCGCGTTCTTGCTGCATCAGGCGACCGAGCGCCTCTACCACTGCCTGCTGCTGGTCATGACGCTATATTCGCCGAAATCTCATAAGATTGTTGCCCTACGCCGTACGGCTGAAGCTCTGGTCCCAGAACTGGCTGAAGTTTGGCCGTCCGAAACCAAGTTCCAACGTCGTGCCTTCGAGCTGTTGCGCGCCGCCTATGTCAAGGCGCGGTACTCGCCACACTACCGGATTACGGCCGAGGAATTGGCGTGGCTGACGGAGCGTATCGGAGTGCTTCGGGAGAATGTTGAAAATGCTTGCGAGCGCCATCTGACGCTCATGGCAGGCCGGGTAGGCCCCAATCTCCCTTAACGGCCGAATGGGCTCAACTGGCAGATGGAAATCCGCTGTAGGCCTGAATGCCAGCGAACGCGCGACGGTCCGGAACGGGCTCAACGCGGACGTTAAGAAGGTCGGCTTCCGAGAACCCTGAGGCGTGGGCTCACGCGGAGGTTGCCGCAAAGCTCAGGCGGCAGTAGCGTCTACTATGGTGTGGGGGACGTTGTCGTTTTGGATGCCACTTATCTGGACGAGCCGACGCGGCAATTTCGCGACGCGCTGCGGCTGCTCTTCATATTCGCAAATGCGGGCGAGTCGGTTGGCGATCCTTCGCCTGAGCCGGACGCAGTTCGGGTCATCTGGTCGCAGAAGCGGCTTCAGAAGATGGATTTCTGGATGCGCAATCCTGACCATCTCGCCCACGCCCTGCTCGATGAATACGAGGATAGCAACGACGCGCGCTGGTTGAGGCATGCGAAGGCTATCCTAAACAGCGAAGAGCCCGAGCTACGCCGGGATGCGATGGCTAAGTATCTGTGGGGTGCCTACGAGCCGATCGACACGGGGCTGGCACCATTGATCAGCTATGGCCTCGCGGTGACCAGGAGGCATCCCGCCAATCGCCGGCGCACATATTTCCTGCTCTCGAAAGGCGCCGATCTGGCGGCCCGAATGGTCAGGGAGATGGAGGAGGCCCGTTGGTACGCCAATCGCGCAGAACTCGTCGGCCTCTTCTGTGAAGGCCGGACAGGAGAGGATCTTGCCCGCATGCAGTACGAGAATCCCGAATACGCCAATGCGCCGAACGGGGAAACAATCGCGTCCATCGCCGAACAGGTTCGTGCGAGGCTTGAAAGACTGGAAACCGCCAGATGACGGACACCCAAGCTGACGCGCCGCTGGCACCGCTACGTGAAGCCGTGGCCGAGAAAGCCAAGACATCCGTGGCCGCCGTTGACTTGGTGTTGTCCGAGATCGGGGTCGGTGAAGAGCGTCCGACCCGTCGCGCGGACACGCTCGCGATCCGGCGGTTAGCCTTCAGCGGCGTCAAGCGCGCGACCAAATACGAGGACGGACCCTACCAGTTCACTTGGTCTGACCTCGGACCGGGTTTGTTCGGCATCCTCAGCCCGGACGCCAACCAGATCGGTAAAAGCACCGTGCTCGACGTGATTGTCTGGGCCCTGCGCGGCCGGCCGAGATCGCTGAAGCCCGAGGTGCGGGCATGGATCGACGAGGTGGAACTGGAGTTCACAATCGGCGGCGAGCGCTACTGTGTCAGCTTCACGGACCTTGATGGGGAGCCTCAAGGCAAGTTGGTTCTGTTGGCCCCCGGTCCGGCGCGGACGCTTCATACCTTCAAAGGCGAGGACCAGTTCGAGCAGGTGATGAGCGATCTCATGATGGATCGCTTTGCCTTGCAGCCTATCGCCACCGTCAACCACAGGGGGGAGGAGGCGACCCAATACGCCCATGCGTGGACGGCTTATGTCGCTTCGATGTTCATTGAGGGTTCCCACCCGGCCATCCTAGGCGATGTCACGACTGGCGCGCTCTGGTGGCGCATGCTTCAGCTTTTTATGGGCATGCCCTACGCTGCGACCCACATGGCCCTGCGGAACGCCGTCACGCTCGACCAAGCGCAAGCCGAAGGCGCCTCGGTCGTGCGCGCAGCGCAAGCGCGTTACGGCGTGGAGATCAAGGCCCTCGAAGGCGAGACCCGGCGCCTGAAGGACCTGCTGAAGAAGGAGGCCAGTGTTGCGATAAGCACCAAGGAACTGGACGACCTCAGCATTGAGAACGCCACGCTGCTGCGCCAGTCCAGCGAGTTACAGACAAAAGTTGCTGGCCTCGAGACGTCGGCGACGGCACTCCGCACCCAGCGTGACGAGGCCAAGGCTACCGAACGGCGGCTCCGGGAGGGGGCTGCCTCGCGCAAAGTGTTCGCGGGTCTCGATCCGGTCTGTTGTCCACGCTGCGCGAGCGCGTTCGAGGAAGAGCGCAGCCATGCCGAGGAGGCCGAGGGACGATGCGCGGTCTGTGATCGATCGACACTGAACGACGACGCGGAAGCGCTTGAAGAGGCCCTGTACGCCGCCCGGCAGCGTGTCGAGGAGCTGGTAGCCGCGGAAAGAGCGGCGCAGACGAACCTCGACGAGGCCCGCAAGGTGCTAACCGGCGTGATGAATTCCCGTGCGGCTGTTGTGACCAAGGTCAGACAGGCCGAAACGCAGGCCTCGGCGATCCGCCGGCGCCGGACGCTCGAGGACGATCTACTGCGTGTGACGGGTGCGCTAGATCAGCTGAAGGCGCTCGCGCGCACCGAGGCGCCGGAGCATTCGGCCGAACGGCTGGTGATCCTCAAAGCCGCCGAGCAGATCGCTGAGACCCGGATGAAGATGACCGGGGCGGACGTAATGACCAGGCTCGGCGACGAGATGGTGATTGTCGCCCAGCGGTTCGGATTCAAGGGGCTAGAGAGCGTTCTCGTTCGCGGGAATGGTATTCAGGTCGGCATCTCCGGTGTGACGAGCTCCTACAGCAAGCAGACCCCCGGTCAGCGTCTGCGCCTGAGGATCGCGCTGGTCATCGCCATGATGCGGATGGCGCTCGACACTGGTTTCGGCCATCACCCCGGCCTGCTGCTCATCGACTCTCCCGGCAGCGAGGAATTGAGCGAGCCGGACTTGGTCGCCATGATCTCCGAGATCAACCGGATTGCGAAGGAAACACCAAACCTGCAAATCTTCGTCGCATCAGCTCGCGGCGGGCTGCTGACCCCTGCATTCCACAAGGATAACATCATCGTTCCCGGGCCTTCCGGGACCATGTTCTGATGAGGTGGCTCCGATGACCGCACCATGATGGACATCGCTGAGCGGCTCGCTGCGGTCAGGGCACCATCTCTCGCCGACCTCGGAGGGGTGGAAGCGCTGAGGGACCAGCCGCACCTGGCGACGAATCTCTATGCGGACAGGCTCGTGCGGGCCATCGTGGACGACGGCGCTGCGGCTCCCGAGCTGTTCTCGGTGGTGGTGGATACGCTGAGGCGCAACCGATATCCGTTGGTCCTCGCCGCCGCCAGCCAGCATGTCGCTGGAGCAGCCCTAGACCCCCGGTATTTGCGCTCCGCCCAGAAGGCGCTTCTTGAACGGACCGTAGAGCGCCGCTCTGACCTAGATGCGGATCTGGCGTCCGAGGCGCTGGCGGGTGCCTTCTTGTTGGCCCAGGCTGGCGGTGCCTCCAGACCTTTTGTGATCGCGGCACTGGATGACGTCAGGGCTGATGACAGGCCCATGTTCGTCGCCCGCGCAGCCCGCTTGGCGGGATTGGCTTGGCTTTGGTCGCGGTCACCCGACCTCCTCGTCGTTCTGCAGCGCCTCGCTCTCAGCGAGGAGGCCTCCGATCAAGCGCTCTATGAACTGGCCCTGATTGCACTCGATGAGGCGCTCGGGCAGGCGGAGCCGACCGACCTTGTAGCGGGTTTGGAGGCGGCTTCTGAAGCCTTTGCTCGTGCATCTACCGCTGATCCCGACATGGAAGAAGCCGCCGCGCTTCACCATGCCGTCTCGGCCGTCGCGAGCTTCTGTGCGGGCCGGTCCTACGACGAAGTGGACGCCCATATCGCATCGACTTCGGAAATCGCGGGAACGCGCCTGATGGAGATGGATCGGTCGGCAGTGAGGAGCTGGCTTCGCCCGTCAATCGCCAGCGAAACTGAGTGGTACATCCTTGTCAGTGCACTGAACGGGTTGCCCCGTAGGCTGGACGAGGCGAGTTGGCTAAATGCGCTGCCGGTGCTGCGACAGCTCGGCAGACTTCGCGAAAGCCTGACCGTCGGTCGCTTCTCGAACGGCCTCGGGGCCGCCGTGATTGATCGGACCGCCGGCAGTCTCGTCGCGCGCGAAGGGCTGAAGTCGCACGTGCAGGCGTGGGCGGACGATCCGGCTACACCGCCCGGGGAACGAGAGCATGCCCAGTTTTTGCTTGAGGCCATGGAGAATGCCAACGGGCGCGCGCCGGGAAAGCCCGATGGCGAAACGGGGGAGGTACCCGACGGCTCAAATGATCCCCTCCCGACCCTCGCCAGCCTCGAGGCGCTCGGAAATCGGACGGCGCTGACCGGAAAACTTGACGAGGTCTATGTCCGTTTGACGAACGCCCTAGATGGACATCCTGATTACAAGGGGGATGTCCGCCATGACGTCCGCGTCCTGATTGCGGCCCTGATCCGCTTTCTCGCCCACTGTCTGGACGTGACGCCGTCTGGTGCTAGGGGGTTCCTAGACTTCCTCTTCGACGCTGGAGACGAGGCCCCGCTGGAGCGCGAACTCCAAACGAGCCTCTGGCATACCCTGCGTCTGGGCGCCCCCGTGTTCGCCCAGCACCAGATTATTCGAGAGCCTCCGGACATCGGTGCCGGGCGGGCGGACATCGCGGTTATTCGGTCCGACTGGCAGTGCGTGATCGAGATCAAGCGCGAGAGGGTCGATGCCTCCCGCAAGGGGATTGCGAGATATCTAGGGCAGGCCGCAAGTTACCTGCTCACGGGGCCGAAGCTGGGTTTCCTCGTGGTCCTCGACCTGTGCTCACAGAAGGATTGGTCCCTGACTTTGGAAGATAACTGCTGGGTCGAAAACGTAAAAGGTCCGGGGGATAGCCTTGGCCGGGCGATTGTCGTTTGGCGCATACCCGGACATCGGCCGGCGCCGTCGCGCGTCAGGACTCCCGTGGTGAACGGGTAGCACTACGGTGCCGAATTCCCAGAGGGGGACGGAACGCCCGGCGCAGAGACCTCAGCCCGCCGCCTTGTCTACAAGAGTGGCATTATCGGCGATGCGGTGCAGATGGGAACGAGTCCGCCGACGTCGACGCACGACGAAACCAAGCGGTCTGAATGCTGCCTCGCTTATTCAACCGTCGGCCGGACGCGAGGCACCGCGTCTCCGAGCAGCTCTTCTACCGGCCAAGAGGTGAACTGTCGCTCGCCTTGCCTATCAAGGCCGGGCCCTCGCGGAAACCCGAGCGATCGACGGAAACGGCCAAATCTGCTCTCCGCCGTATTGCGAGCTACCTGACAAGGGTTGGTGCCGGTGGTGGGCCTCGAACCGACACTCGTTCTGAAACAGGTTCTTCACGCCCGCATGTAGCGGTAGCTATCGCTGCCCACATTCAGCCCGGTCTGTCTTAGCCAGCCGAGCGGGAAGCGTGCTCCTGACACTACGATGTCTTGATTCTGCCTGTCACTGAATGACTGGTTCTGGCGCTGAGCTGTCATTGAGCTGCTCAGGGTACATCTGGAAAAATCCACTGAGCGCTTGAAGCCCTCCGGCCAAGTCACACGAGCAATTTGATCATCCAAAGAGTGTCTGCGTTGTCCGGATTCTCCTCCGTGACGTAGTCGCGCTTTTGATAGAATCGATGCGCACGGGTCTCCCCGGCGTCGATCATGATTCGGACGCTCGGATGGCCGACGGCACGGATTTCGGCCTCCACAGCATTGAGGAGCGCGTCCCCGACGATGCGTTTGCCACGCCAGCCTTGCTCGACGTAGAGCGCCAGAACCTGGTCCTCCTTCCAGCCGATGAAGCCAACCATCTCCGTGGCGATCTCGGCGATCCGGGTGCGTCTCGTGTCCAGGTTTCCGGGAAAGTGAGCATTTCGGTACGGGCTCATGATGGTCATCATGGCCGTCCGATCCTCCCGCGTCGCCGATCTGAGAACGACTTCAGGCGCGTCGGATTCGGTCATCTAACCGCCCTACCAATAGCCATGGTCACAGCTCATCGTCGTCCTCTGCTGGCGCGGGCGGTACCACCCAGCCGTCCTCGCCGAAAAGTTCGAAGACATTATCGAACTGCTGCAGGTGGCGACGCCGACGTAGAAGCAGGTGGAAGCGGTTTCGGGCGCCCGCGGATGGGCGGCGGTTGGCCCCTGCGTTGCGGAGCAGCGTCGATAGAAGGACGCTGGTTGCAGCGGCGGCGTAGTTCTGACTATTCCCGATCACGGCGTCGAGAAGCTCATCAAGCTGGGCCTCTGAAAGGTGCCCGGTGAACGGGGTGATGAACTGACCGAAGTTCGCTTCGGACCCGCGATAACTCCCTGAGTTGCGATAGTTCTGCAGCGCGGTCGGCCACAGGTCGGGGATCGGCGATCCACCGATCGCGGCGCCCGCTTGCGCCTCGTCGAGACGCGCAATCACGGCGAGCAGGTGCGCGCGAAAAGGTTCAAACGTCACCCCTAGCAGGATACGGGTGTCCGTTAGGTTGTCGGGCGTCAGATTGTTGACCGTCTCCTGCAAAACCGTGCGCGTCGGTTCCTGAAGCAGGGGCCAGAAGGCAGGAAAAGCGGCCACGAAGGCGATCGCTCTGGACCGCTCGTCGGGCCCCAAGCCATCGATAAGGTTCACGATGGCCGGGGTCACGTCGGGCCAGACCGCCGGTGCCCGTTCTCGGATCGCCATTAACGCCGAGGTAATCTTGCTGCTGACGCCATCGAGGTGTGGCGGGATGCCCTTGAGCAGCGACTTGGCAAGTACGGTTCCAAAGTTCCGGATGTTCTGCTGCCGCACCCGGTCGAGATATCTCTGCTCGACATAGTGCAGGATCCGGTCGTGGTCAGACGGGAACCCCGGCGATTGTACGTCGGCTTCGAAGATCAGGAAAATGGCGCGACCCTGAAGAGGCTCCTGCGAGAGGACAAGATCGACCGCATTGACGAGATGCATCCGCACCAGTTCGGGCGTGGGCTCGAACAGAAGCGCTTCGGCCGAGAAGGCGGGATGCGCGCACAGATGTCGATCCTCGCGCAAACGCTCGAGTTGACGCTTGCCAATCTGGCTGATCGCCTGGGTGATGTCGGCGGCGTCGTCGATGATCCGGCCTTCGAGGTGAAGCAGTTGTCGGACATCGCTGTTGGCCGTCGCATGGTCCCACGATTGCAGAAAGGTCGTCGCCCCGGCGTCACCTTGGGCGCTCAGTTCGCGGTATTTGGCGATGAGATCGTAAGCGATGGCGACCCAGGCCGCGGTCAGGGCGGCGCGCAGGGCGCCGGCCTTGTAGGCCCTGACAGCGTCGAGGAAATAGGTGCGGGATTGCGGGTTGCGGACCCTGGTCAGCAGGATGTCGATATCTACGAAACTGGAATCCACGAGGCCACCATTACGAAAAGCGTGTGCAACCTTAGAGCATTGATGGTGTAGCTTGTAACCGTTGTTCGCCCATCTGACCTGTCCGCTTCTCGGCCCCCACCCGGTCAGTCGACATGCTCGCCAGCATGAAGGTTCTCATCCGCCTTCGCGACGCGGCCGCCAAGGCGTTTTCGCGCGGGGGCAAGCCATGCGGGACGCCGGCCGGGGCGACAGAGGAATAGGTTGAGGCTTGGACGTGTGACGCAGACGAGACGACGGCTGGTTGGGAGGGGAATACTGATGGATCGGCTACTACGCGTCCGAAGTGCGATCTATCACCATTTCCACGCGTCGCGGATCCGGGAGGGCCATTTTCTGCAGGCGGGCGGCCGGGATCGATTCGCCCAGTACGAAACGGCGATGCTCCTACTGCAGGATACCGGCGAAGCGCTATGGACCCATCGGCGTCGCGAGTTCTCCCCGTCAGCCATGGTGGCTTACATCGAGTTCTGGGGCGTCGTGCAGGCGGTGATCATCCAGCAGGACGCGCTTGTCGAGTTGGCGGCGTCCGTCGGCGCTCCCGCAGTATCGGGCGGCGCGGCCTGGAAAGACATCCGCGACTTCCGAAACCTTTTGGTCGGCCATCCCGGCAACAAGAAATCGGGTCCAAAGAACCATCGCTCCAAAGGGCCCATGCGCAGCTTCATGGGGCGGCAGGACAAGACCTACAGCGAGCTCACGTACGAGCTTTGGGACGGTGGAACTCAGACGGTAAGCCACCCAAGGGTCGATCTCGGCAAGATGATCGATGCCTACGGAGCGGAAGCCGCCGATCACCTCGACGCGATTCTTGCGCATATCCAGCGGGAATGGCCAGTGCCAAGCCCATCCGCAGCCGTGGCTAATAAGCCGGTGATTCTGTCCCTAATGCCGTCGGCGCTTCGCGGCGAGGAGCAATAAGCGATCAGCCTAAAGATCTTCGCAGACCAACCTGTCTTACGACCGATTACGGGCGCAGTACCAATGTCTGCTGCTGGCGCACCTTAGTCGCGATGTTCCCTGCATTGCGGAGCCGCGGTATCAGCTTCCCGCAACGCCGGAATCGCTGAACAGGTTCGGAAGTAAGGGGCGAAGAGAATCGATGACGAGCCGCGTCTCCGGGATTCTGAGGCGAATGGCGGAATGTGCCGAGCATCAGGGCTGGGAAGAAACTCCGCGTCAGCTTCTGCACGCCTACGCGGCCTGCCTCACTCCTTCTGAGATCGGAGAGGCTGCACTCCTGACCCTCGACGACACGACTGCAGTGCGAGGCGCGATCCGGAACCGTATTCTGCGGCTTGGCCGGGAGTGGGCGGCCCCGTCGGAACTCGACGCGCTCGGACACTCCCTCTTGGCGATCGAGCCTCGCGATGGACGCCAGCGGACGCGGATCGATGCGTTGGTTGCGCAGCTGTACGTCTACCTCGGCCCTGCCGCCCGCCACGGAGTCTTAGAGCGATGGCGAGACCGGGGAACCTCCGGCACTCTGGCCCGGTGGGTCAAAGCGATCGCGAGCGACGAAGCCTTGTTCGATACTTGGGAAGTTGCCGAAGTCTGGCGGCGGTCTGGACACCCCAAGGCGGCGGCGCTCTTAGCCAAGCGCGGCCATCCAGAATGCTTGACCCAACTGCTTCCAGAGCTGGTCGCCCAAGATACTGAAGGTTGGATCGTGAGCCGCGCCGCGCTGAGAGCTGCGACGGTTACCGAAGAGGTCTAGGAGGCGGTCTACGCCCGACTTCCCGCGACCTACGCCTATCTCTGCGCCAAAACGGGTAGACCCTGCTCTGACAAGGAAGCGCTGGTGCTCGTAAATCGATCCGAAAGCGGCGTCATGGGCGACCAGGGATTGGCAATCTGGGCGGTCGGCCAGATGGGTAAACTGCGGGTCTTGGATCAGCTCCGAGTTGGGCTCAAAGACGCGTGAACCTTGAGGTGAAGCGCCTACAGTCTTTGACAACTTTGCTGTGCGTTCGATGCGCGCGAAGGTCAGAGAAAGGCGACTGCTTATTGAGCTCTAACTGCTATGAACACGCCTGTTTCAGCGGCCTACGTCCGACATTGTCGCAACACTGATCCACGGTTTCGGTCATGGCTCACGTTGACCTCGATCTCGGCGGCCCATATTCAGTTGCCAGCGTCGGGGAAGTTTTACGTATGAGCCATGTTACGCCCACGCTCGCGGTTGATTCCTGCAAACCGCTTAAACTGACCGCCCGCGCGGGGCGTCCGTTTGTCCGTTGGGTTGGGGGCAAGACCCGATTGCTCGATGCGATCCTGCCGTTCGTGCCGGAGAGGTTTCGCAACTACCACGAACCCTTCCTCGGCTCTGGCGCGGTCTTCTTCGCCGTGCGCGAGCGGGCAACGGGGGTCTGCCTTCTGTCGGACCTAAACTGCGAACTAGTTAATGCTTGGAACGTCGTTAGGGCGAGACCGAACGATCTGCTGAAGTCGCTTTCCCAGTTCGACGGTCGAAGTACGGAAGAAGACTACTATTGCATTCGGGCGGCATCTCCCAAGGAGGCGGTAGATCGGGCCGCGCGCTTCTTCTACCTAAACCAGACGTCTTGGAACGCTCTTTGGCGCGTCAACCGCTGGGGTGTTTTCAACGTGCCGTATGGCCAGCGGAGCTTCAGAGGTTTTTCTGCCGATGAGCTTGGCGACTCCGCGCGCGCGCTTGCCGGAGTCGGCATCGTTGAACAAGATTTCCGAGCTGCCCTGTCCAAAGTCGGGCCAGGCGACTTCGTTTATCTCGACCCCCCCTATCTGCCGGTTTCGGATACCAGCAAGTTCGCCGGTTATACGGAGAAGCGTTTCCGGGCCGCGGATCTGAAGGAACTCGCCGAGCTTTGTGAAGGGTTGTCTAACGCGGGCGTGAACTGGGTCTTATCGAACAGAGATACGCCGTTGGTCCGCGAACTCTTCGCTCACGCACGGATTGTTCGGTTCACCACGCGCCGCTCCGTGGCTGCTCAGAACCGTCGAAACGTTGAGCCTGCGGATTCTCCGGAAGTGGTGATCGTCGGCGGTCCGGACGCCTACCGCTGACCTGAACCAACCTGACGTAGACGACATGTCTGTAGCCGCCTACTTAGGAGTCGCAGTTGGGAGGTGAATCTTGCCGCACAAGCCGGTCGAAGCCGTAGTTTTCTGGCGCTACGAGGTTTCCGCGTTCAAGGCGGTGTACGGGCGCTTTAGCTCTGACGGCTACAGCAAGAATTATCTTCAGACATCTGGGAGCGCAAAGACTGTGCTCGACGAGGTTCTGAATCGCGCCGCAGGCGAAGCGATTGAAGTGAGCTGGCGTTGGCCGGGTGGAGAGCTTGTCGCCGACTGGAAGGAGAAGGTGACCGGTAACGATCGTCGAGGCGAGCTAGATATTCGCGTGGCGCAGGATACTGTTCTTCCCTTCAAGCTCGGGGACCGGGACTTGGAGGTCTTCGCGACCGTTCTCGGCGACCCGAACCAGCAGACGGCGCAGAGTGCCAACATTCAGCTTGAGGCGATGACGGCTCGTCAGGAAGAGCCGTGGCTGGTCGCCGTCAAGCTGCAGGGCGAAGACGGCATCCTTCATGCGCGCGTCTACTTGGGAAATCCGCCGCCGGGCTTCGAGGCGCGCAGCGTCGCCGTCTTGCCCAAGGCGGTCCGCGAAGCGATGGCAGCGCTTGGTAACAAAGGCAGCGGGGGCGTGCGATTACGAGGTGCAGGGACGTCGCGCGCTCCGGCGCTCATGGCCCGAATCAAGGCGGCTCTGGCCAAAGACCCCAATGTACTTTTGGTGGGGCCTCCCGGCACTGGCAAGACCGTGGTTCTCGAAGACCTCCGTGCCGACTATGAGGTGAACACCGAGTTCGATCCAGAGCTCTGGGACCATAACTGGCGGTCGCCTGAAGACTCCGCGACCGGCCGACGCGCCCTCGGCCTCGTTTTCCATCCTTCCTACACCTACGAGAACTTCGTGGCGGGGCTGGCGCCGGGAACCGGGCAGGGGATCAGCCTGGAGGCGCGGCCGGGGCCTCTGCTCAATCTCGCCCACTGGGCCGCCAATAGTGATCGCGAAGCCCTGCTGATAATTGACGAATTCAACCGCGGTCCGGCTGCCGCGATCTTCGGAGATACGCTCGCGCTTCTGGACGCAGAGAAGCGATCGACCCGACTCGGGGATGGGGCCAGCATCACCCGCCCGTTTGCCGACCGCGCCATGACCGTCACTGACGCGTTTAAGAGAGCCGATGGGGAGGTCAAGATTGACGCGGAGCTGAAACTTCCGCGGGGGATTGCCCTCGTCGCCGCCATGAACAGCACCGATAGATCCGTAGCACCCATCGACGCCGCCCTTCGTCGACGGTTCGCGATCATCCGGGTCGATCCGGACTATGAGGTGCTGAGTTCACGTCTCGGCGTCGCGATTCCTGACCTCGCCTCGGGCATGGTCGCGGCCGCCGGTTCGCGAGAGGAGGCGGCTGAACTCACTGTACGCCTCCTCATGACATTGAACCGTCGGATTGACCTGGTGCTCGGCCCTGACTTCATGCTCGGTCACGCGCTTCTTTGGTCGGTCATAGGAGAGACCCGGGAAGCCTTGGGCGAAGCATTGGTCACTGCCTTTGAGCAGCGAATACTCTCAACGCTTCGCTTGACGTTCGTGGACCAGGACGAAGCCTTGGCGGCAATTCTGAAGGTCGATGGATCGACCTCCGGATCGGTGGCGTTCTGGCGTCAACCGCCGCCCGCCCTCGCGTCAGTGGCGGGGGCCCGACTGGAGTTCAGGGACCTCGCGGGGCTGAGCGACCTCGAGGCGCGATTGGCGACACTGAAATCCGTCCTTGGCGACTAAGGGGTGACGGTTCGCCGCCGCTATTCGGTCGTCGAAGGCCAAAACGTCGGCCTGGAGCCGGAGGTTTTGGCGCGATTGAGGCCAGCACTCTTCCGTCTGAAGAGGGGGCTTAAGATGGGGCTGCCTGTCTTGGAGGAGGACGAGACCGGACTTCGAATCCGCAACCTCATTGGCGCGATCGACATCGGAAACGGCGTCATCGTGGATGTCGAGCCCAAGACCCGTCCCGGCGACGACTGGGTTCGCAGCGTACTGTCCCTTCTGATCGGGGATGATCCCGTTGACGCGGCCGGCGATCGCAGCGGCGGACAGGCGTCCGCCAGGCCTGATTTGATTGAAGCGATCGCGACGGTTTATGTGGCTCGTCTGGAGCGCGCCCTTCGGCGAGACGGACCATTGCTGACCATGCGACGGAGCGCGCAGTCAGGATCGCATCTCAAAGGCAAGCTCGACGTAAACCGTTGGCTCGCCTCCGTATTCGCCGATCCAGCCCGGTTTGCGGTCAGCTACGATATTCTGACGCCGGACAATGAGTTCACTGCGGCGATGGCGCATGCATGCCATCTCCTAGCTGCGTCGAGCCGGCGTGCCGCCACGCGAGCCCGACTGTCGCGAGTGGCCGCCTTGTTGCGACCCGGCCTGCCGGCGCTCTCGGAGCTGAATCCGGGGATCGAGCATCGTCGATTGCCGCCCCAATGGTCGGTCTACGGTCCAGCCTGGTCGATTACCTGCGCGGTGCTCGCCAGACGATCTTTGCTGGGGCCGAACGGCCGTCAAGCCGGCGTGTCTATCGCTATCGAGGCTTGGCCGCTCCTCGAGCGGCTGCTTGAACGGTCGTTGCGCGCGGCGGCCCTAGAAACAGGTTCGCATGAGGTGCCGGCCAAGGCGCTTAAGCCGATCCTTCATCGGACGCTCCCAACGGGACGACTGGTCCACGATCTGGAGCCGGACGGCCTGCTCTCGAAAAACGGCAAGGTCGCTGCGGCGCTCGAGGCCAAATACCGCGATTTCGATCCAACGGCCGGACCGCTTCGCACCGAGATTTATCAGGCCCTCGCGGCCGCTCGGGCGGTTTCGGCGCCGGTCTCGATCCTGGTTTATCCAAATAGGTTCGACACCGTCGCCTGGCGTGTGGCGGGGAACGGATCGCCATCGCGGCTGTACGCCGTCGGTCTGAACCTGTTTGGCTATGCTGCGGGCGGCGAAGTCGAGCGTGCTTGGGACCTGCTGAATTGCCTTGAGAGCGAGACTTGCTTGTCCGGGCAGATCGCCTGAGAATCCCGTGATGGATTCACTCTGGCGCCACATCTACCGGCTTTGTCAGGCCGCCTTCGACGCCACAGCGGCTCGCAGGGCGACCAACCTCGTGATCGCCGCCTCCGTCGCCGCCCCAGCTGCGGCCTTGATCACGCGGCGCCATGTCCTCGATCTCGCGCGCGAGCTGGGAGAGGAGGCTCTGTCGTTTGCGGCGTTCGTGCCCGAGGACGCTCTTGAGGCCGCGTCGGCCGCTCAGGGCTCGCTTTCATCTGCGGACTTTGACGCCTGGGTGGAGGCCTTCCAGGCTTCGGCTCACGACCGCAAGGCAGCTGGCGCATTTGCGACGCCGAGCGTGCTGGCGGAACTCCTCGCCGAAGGGGCCCTCGAGGGGATGTCGTCGCCGATGCCCCGAATCATCGATCCCTCAGCCGGCGCAGGAAATCTGTTGTTGGGGGCGTATCGCGCGCTTCAGGCTCGAGGCTATGCGCCGAACAAGGCCGCGCAGTGTTTGTTCGGCGTTGAACTTGATCCGGCGGCGCGGGAGCTCTGCGTTCTGCAGCTTTGGATTGCGACGGGCTCCAGCTTGTCCGTGGCGGATATCGCATCGCGTATTAGCCTCGACAACGCCGTGACGCGGGACTGGTCTTCCGATGAGCCTTTCGACATCGTCCTAATGAATCCGCCGTGGGAGTCGCTTCGTCCTCAGAATGGCGAGACCTGGGATGATGAGCGTCTCGCTACGATCAACCGTCTAACCCGACCATCGAATGGCTCGCCGGGCTTGCCGCCGCTTTTCACGGCCCAGGGACGAGGCGATCGCAACCTGTTCAAGGCGTTCGTCGAGCTGGCCCCGCACCTGATCAGGCCAGGCGGTCGAATAGGTCTTCTCATTCCTGCGGCGTTCGGGTCCGACCTCGGCATGGCCGAGCTTCGCAGACTCTACTTTGATCATCTGCGTCTCGAACGCTGGACCACGTTTGAGAACCGCCAAAAGCTGTTCTCGATCGACAGCCGCTACAAGTTCGGCCTGTTGTTCGGGACGCGGGATCCGCAAGGGACACGGGATTTGAAGACCCGCGCGTTTTGCGAAGAACCCGGAGATAGCTGCAAGACGCATGTCACGCTTTCGCGTAATGACTTCGACACCCTAGGGGGGCGGGATCGGATGATCCCGGAGCTTGTCTCTCATGATGAGCGGCGGCTCCTTCAAACGATGCTCAAGAATGGAACGCCCTTATTTGAGGGTGGGCCGTTCGGGCGACCTCGGTATCGCCGGGAACTGGATTTGACCTTGGACAAGGCAGCTGGGCTTCTCTGGAGAAGAGAAGATCCTCCGCCGAAGGCCTGCGCTGACCAAGTCGTGCCGGTCATCGAAGGCCGCATGGTGGGGCAGTACGACTGCTTCCAGAAGAGCTACGTTGGGGGCGAAGGTCGTCGCGCAGTCTGGGAAGACAATGGGGACCGTCCGCTCGCCGCCTGTCATTCCCAGTATCTCACTTCGGGCGGGGCGGCGAAACCGGCGCGAGTGGCGCTGTGTGATGTGACGTCGGCGACCAACACCCGGACCGTCTTGGCCGCGCTCGTCCCAGATACTTGGCGCTGCGGAAACACCGCACCGATCCTTCAGTTCACGGATGGCGAGGCCGCCCTAGCGGCCACGGCTGTCCTCAATTCCCTGATCTTTGACTGGATGGCCAGGCGCCTTCTGGGGGGGCTGCACCTCAACAAATTCTATCTCGAGCGGTTCGTCTGGCCCCGACTTTCGGTTGAGCAGACCTCAGTACTCTGCGAGCTGGGGAGGCGGGTTCTCGCCGCATCGCCACGGAGTCCGCTTGGGCAAACTCGAGGGGATGCGTCGGCGCGTGCCGACCAGATCGAGGCGCTCGCGTCTATCAATGTCACTGTTGCGCAGGCTTACGGCCTTGATCGCGCGGATGTCGCGATGATGCTCTCGCCCGATCGGGGGGATCGTCGTGGCTTCTGGCGATACTTTGCGGCCCGGGATGACGCAGTACAGATCGCGGAACGAACATTGGACCAGATGATCAGGCGCGCCAGCGGGGCCGGCAAGATCGCAGCCTAAGAACAACGCGTCGCCTTTCGATACGCAGAAGACTTGGCGTCGGCCCGCGAGCGGGCTCAGGCGGCGCGGCAGGAAGCTGTTCGGATACTGGAGAACATCTCGCGCCGGTCCGCAGATTCCGTGTAAGCCTTGACCGCGATGTCTCCAATGGGAGCGGCAATTCTCCATGCGGAAGGGCCGGGAGGGCACCCCTCTTAGGACGCTTGTCAAAAGCTCAGCAGTCTTGAGCAATGGAGCGCCTAAAGAATGCGCAATCGGACCTAGACCGACATCTCCCTGTTCGCCCCTTGGCGAATGAGGAAAGGTGCCTCGAAGGGGTGGAGGGGGTCTTGATCCAAGCGCTGCGTGCGAGGGAAGAACCCTTCCGTCTCTCCGCTAGGCTACGAGCCACCTCCATTTCTGCGGAATGTGGAGCCGACTGCCTGGCTGTGCGCAACGGGTCGGGAACAGGCGATGGCGTCGGACTGGCAAACGACGTTCGCGGGCTAAGACGGCTTGACTGAATGTCGTGTTTCCGACGCTCACCGAATGACCGTTTCTGGCGCTCTGAAGTCGTTCTTAGCGACTTTACCACTGGTTTCTGGTAGCCTCTTTGCGATGACGTAAATCGCTGCGATTTCCGTCGCCGTGGTGGCCATATGGTGACCATGGGCATCGGCCGGGGCGGCGGGTGTCGATTTTAATCAACGCGCTCAGGAGTTTGTCGGCGCGGATCAGGCGGAACCTGTTTCCTCTACTGGGACATCGAGCTGGAGCCTTAGGTACTAGCGCTCGCCCGCCTTCAGTAGGGGCGAACCATCTGCCCGGCAACGGTAGGCGCCTGTTCCTGTTTGGCGGAAATGGCGATCGCGGCCGCGATGATGAAGATCGGCCAGACCACCTTGGGCACATAGATGCCGCCGGAGGTGAAGTAGACCACCGTCAGGAGGGCGAGACCGGCTGCGATATTGATCAGCGGCGAGAGGGCTCGCATGAGCCGCAGCCAGATCATCGTGTGCAGGAAGGCGCCGAGGAAGCCGAAGAAGGCCAGGGTCGAACCCCATCCGTTGTTCATCAGACGCGAGAAGAAGTCGGACCGGATGACATAGGCGGGAACGTGGAAGTCGATGAAGGTCTGGGCCTGGATGGCGCGGAAGCCGTCGAAATTGCCGACCCCGGCGCCGAAGAACGGATAGGCCACGGCGACCCGATAGCCGGCGATAATCGCGCCGTAGGTGCGCGTGACGACGCTCCAGTCCGCGCCGGCCTGGGCCGCGCCGAGACGGCTGCCGAAGACGGACGACATCAACGCGCCGCACACCAGCATAACCCCTACGCCGACGAGACTGCCGAGGAACAGGCCCGGGCCGCTGATGGCGCGCTGACCGCCGGTGGCGTTCAGGATGTAGAAGGTTGTCCAGATGATCGCGGGCAGAATGCAGAACGGACTGCGGATGACGAACAGGGCGACGAGAGTCGTGAGCGCAATGATGGCGGCGGTGGAGAACGGCCTGCCCTGACGGGTCAGGGCCCACATGGTCAGATAGGTGCCGAAATTGATCCCGACGTAGGAGGTCTCGGAGCAGAACAGCTTGGGACGATATTGCCCGTACACCTGGATGTCGCGGAAGGCCGTACCCCAGTCCTGGCCTTGGTAATGCATTGAGGCCTGGTGGAGGCGCCAGAACGCCAGCGGCAACTCCTTGAAAGGCGTATAGACCTCCAAAATCGACCCGATGACGATGAAGGCCGTGAAAAATCCGGTGAACCGGTGGAAGTCGCGCTTCTTCCACAGCGTCAGATCGAGGAAGAGGCCGTAGGCGGGCAGGACCGTATAGGCGAACTGGAAGGGCGGCAGGAGCTGCTCGTTGCCCTTGCCGAGGAAGATGCCGGCGTAGAGGCCGCTCAGGGCATAGAAGCCCGTCAGTATGCCCGCCAGCACCGCGACGCGCGGCGAGATGCGCCGCCAGTGGGCGACCAGCAGCAACAGGCCGAACGGCGTCGCCAGGATGTTCGGCACAACGCCCTGACCCAGTCGGGTGTCGAGCGAGATGTAGAAGCCGATCAGGCACAGCACCGACAGCACGGGCCAGGGGCGGTCGGCGACCTGGGCGGTGGCCCAGCCCCGGGCAGGAGCGCGTCCGTAGGCGGAATCAGCGGCAACGGACATTCGGATCAGTTCCTCGCCTCACGGCGCCTGTGTCTGGATATGGAAGCATAGCAAATAGCATGCCGGTTGCTAACGGATCACGACCGTGCGGACGCGATCGCGGCCCCGATCGCAGCCCCCACCGCGTCGCTGGCGCGCGGCCAGGTGAAGCGCGCCGCGGCGGCGGCCTGGAAGGTCCGGAACCGGTCGATGACCCCCGCGGGATCGAGGGCCAGAACCGAGCGGATAACCGGCTCTATGTCCGAAGCGGAATGGACGCGGCGGATGAACTCTTCCGCATGGGGCAGGCCTTCGTAGTCGGCGCCCACGTCGGAGAAGGAGAGGGTGATCAGGTTGTTGGCGATATAGGCCCCGACCTTCAGCTTGAACCCCGCCTCGAACCGGTCAGTGACGAGCCCGAAGGCGAGGCCGTCGGTCGGGTTCATCTCGCCCGCCTGCCAGTCCGTGACTTTGGCCTTCAGGAAGTCGGGCGGATCCTGATCGAACGCCGGGGCCAGACGGAGGCCCGCCGCCTGATACTCGTCGGCGAACCGCATCAGCCCGCTGCGTTTCAGGACCCAGTCATAGGTCCCCGAGACGGCCAGACGGGATGAAATCCCGGCGGTCGGCG
Organism: Brevundimonas sp. GW821-FHT12E07; assembly: GCF_058807035.1. Classification (NCBI taxonomy): domain Bacteria; kingdom Pseudomonadati; phylum Pseudomonadota; class Alphaproteobacteria; order Caulobacterales; family Caulobacteraceae; genus Brevundimonas; species Brevundimonas sp. GW821-FHT12E07. Next base: position 416,318 of record NZ_JBXAQH010000003.1, read on the forward strand.
ACAGCGGACGGGCCGGCGGCATGCCTGGCTGGGCCATGAACAGCGGCGCCGACGTCATTCCGGCGAGGACCGCCTTGTCCATCTCCGAAATGGCGACGATCGCCAGGCCCGGCCGGGGCGCATAGACCCCCTGCTCGTAGCGGCGATAGAGGGCGTGGAGCGCCTTGCCCGCCGGCCGGTCGCCGAGGAAGCGGCGCGCGTAGTCGCTGGTCACATTGTGCAGCAACAGGACCGTGGGTTTACGGATCGCGCGTGACAGCCAGTCCAGTCCTTCATGGCTGATCACCACCACGTCGGCGTCCGCGCTTGCGGCCAGGGCGACGTCCCGGTTCGTCGCGGATTTGTAGGGGGCGCGGTCGTGCGGGACGAGACCCCGGACCATACCCGTCAGCTGCGCCGCCCGCCCGCCCGCGCCGGTGAGGGCGCAAGAGGTGATCTCCACCCCGGAGAGGCTCTTCTGGATCAGCCGGTCATAGATGGTCCCGCCGTCTTCTTCGCCGGCGCGGCAGATCCAGGAAACATGCGTCATGGGGCCTCGAAAACGCCGGAAGTCAGGTGGGGTCGATCACGACGATCGGATTGCCGCAGCTGGCGGTATAGGGATCGGCATAGGCCAGGAAGCTGACCGGACGGGTCGTGTCGGCGCCGTTCTGGAAGAAGTCGGACGACATCAGAAAGTCGGAACAGATCCGGTCTTCCAGCAGCGACAGGGCTTCCTTCTCGTGGAACACGGCCCGGACGGCCTTCTGCGGCGCGGCCAGGGCCCGCGACACGATGTTGCTGCGGCTGGGGTGGGCGGCGCGGAAGGCGTCGCCGAACTGTTCGACGCTGCCGGACGCGAAGTTCAGATAGTCAAGCCGTCTGCGGACCACGCTCTCGACCGAGGCCGTGCCCAGGGCCGTCAGTACGCCGCCGCCGGCCAGCGCGGCGGCGCCGCCGAGGCCCAGGGCGCCGAAGGTCAGGGATCGTCTGGTGAGCTTCATGCCTGCGCGCCTCCGGTGAGGAGATCCGCCGCCCGCAGCGACAGGGCGGCGACCGTGAGGGAAGGGTTGCTGGGCGGGCCGGACGGGAAGGCGCTGGCGCCGCCGATCAGCAGGTTGCGATACTGGTGGTGCACCAGGCCGTCATCGACCACGCCCTCGACGGCGTTTTTCGCCATCACCGCAGTGCCCTGGATATGGCCTTCGGTCGGTTCGAAAGCGCCGATGGTCAGTTTTTCCAGACCGATGCCGGCCAGAACCGCCTCAAGCTTTGCGGCCGTGGCCTGAATGCCTTTCTTCGCATATTCGGTGTGATCGACGAAGGTCAGGCGCGCCTTGTCGTTGACCAGGTCGACGGTGTTGCGGTCTTCCGGAATGTTCTCGCTGACGATCTTCAGCAGGGCGCGCTTGCGCCACTTGCCCTTTTCGGTCCGCAGGATCGGCGGGGCGTTCTGGTGTTCGATCAGACAGGCTCCGTGGTCGCGGCGGTGGTCGCCGGCGTAGAACATGTAGCCCAGGCCGGTGATGTGGGTGCCGCCGTCGAAATCCTCGGTCTCGGTGAGATCCGCCACCACCTTGACGCCCAGCTGCTCATGCAGCCGCTTGCCGACCAGGGGGTGTTTGTCGCCCGACCGGATCATCACGGTCGCGTTGAAGATCGCGTTGAGACCCAGGAAGACGAGATCGCAGGTCGCGGTCTTCACCTCATCGGAGACGACCCAGGTGACCGATTTCGCCGTCGAACCCTCGAAGTTCACCGTGCGCAGTTCGGAAGAGGTCTGCAGATCGACATTGTCACGGGCGTAGAGCGACTGAAGCTCGTTCATGACCCGGAACTTGGCGTCGACGGGGCAGAGACCGCACACGCCGTTGGCGCAGCACTTGCCGCGATTGTCCGTCCCGGTCGAAGACCGCGCCGTCGGCGCCGGAATCCATTGATGGTCGCCGACCGCCGCGATCATTCTGCGATCGAAGCTCGACAGATGGTGCGGCGGCTGGGGGTAGGGGCCCGTCTTCGGGAAGGGGGTGAGGCTCGGCCCCGCGATGCCCATCACCTCTTCGGCTTGCGAATAGTAGGGCGCGAGATCGTCATAGCCGATCGGCCAGTCATACCCCACGCCATACTTCGACTTCAGGCTGAAGTCCTCGGGCAGAAAGCGCGGCGTCTGACCCCACCAGCAGGAACTGCCGCCGCCCATTCCGGTCGTGAACAGCCATTCCTTGGTGCCGAGGCCGCGGGTGGTGAACAGGGTGTTGGAATCGACCGGCGTCTGTTTGCGGTTCTCCAGCATCCAGTCGTAGCCGGGGTTGGGGCCCCGTTCGATGACGAGGACCCGCGTGTCCGGCTTCCGTTCGAGATAGCGGAGCAGGAAGAAGGAGGAGGCGAAGCCGGTTCCGCCGATGACGAGATCGTAGTGACTGCTCATTGCTCTACCGTACGCTGTTCATCGCCATGCCCGCGCGTCAGGGACAGAACCGAAAGGCTGGCCCGCACGGCATAGGCGACGGATCCCGCCAGAAAAATAAGGGCATAGCCCAGGAAGAAGGCCGAAAAATCGAAGCGCCAGACGGCCGCCGCCACGCAGAGCGCGGCCATGCCGATGATCACCGGCCAGGTCACCTTGACCAGATCGGAAGCCAGCCCGAGGTTCAGAAGAAGGGTGCCCGCGACGGTCTGGAACAGCATGGCGGCCAGCATGATCGCCATGGCGATGCGGACGGGCTCGCTGATCAGCTCGGCCTTGCCCAGCAGGATGCCGAACACCAGGTCGCCGAAGACGGTGACCGCCAGAATGCCGCAGATGGCCGGCGCCGCGCCCACGATCAGGGCGGTCAGGGTGGGCTTCATAAGACGCTTCAGATCCCTGGCGTGCACCGCCGCCGTCTGCTGGGGCAGCACGGCTTCCGCCGCCGCGAGGTAGGCCGTCGCTCCGAACCGGTCGATCTTGTAGAGGGTGTCGAACGACACGACCGCGACCGGATTGGCCCAGACGTGGGGCACGAACAGATAGGGGAAGTTGTAGATCACGCTTTCCAGCGCCGAGAACAGGCCGGTTGATCCGACGAGCTTCATCTGGCTTCCCAGATGGCGCAGCCCTGTCACGAACGTCTGTCCGTGATCCGACCAGGCTTTCGAAATCAGCGGCAGGGCCAGCAGGAAGGCGAGGACCCAAGTCCCCAGAATGATCCAGGCGTAACCCGTGAACGGCAGGCCGAAATAGATGCAGGCCACCAGGACCAGGGCCGCGCCGCGCCGGCCGACCTCGATGAGTTCGAACTTGAAGTGGTTGTTCAGACCGGTGGCGCTCGCCTTGACGATCGTCCAGGGCAGGCCGCAGGTCATGCCGATGAAGTGGATCAGAACGGCCAGGCGGATGTCGGGCGAACCCACCTTCGCGACCAGGATCCAGACGGCGGCGATGAGGGTCGCTACGAGGGCGACCGCGCCATAGATCAGCAGCGAGGTCAGGGCGATCTCCGAGCCCTCGTAGTTCCCGGACAGGAAGCTGGCCCGCACCCGGTTGTAGACGACGCTCGAGAAGCCGAGGTTGGCCGACAGCACATAGCCGCCCAGACCGGTGATCACCGCGACCACGGCATAGTCGCTGAGCGACAGAACGCGCACGAGGACGAAGGTCAGGAAGAAGCTCCAGACCGTGGTCAGGAGCACGTTCACATATTTGACGCCCAGGTACAGCATCAGCGTTTGCCCGTCAGTTCGAGGGCGACGTGCCTGAGCTTCTGGACCTCAAACTTCAGCTGCGCCGCCCACGCCGTCACGACGGCGGGAAGGACGGCCAGAACGCCGGGCCGGGCCGGGATCTTGTTGGTCTGGGAAACGGCGATGCTGTCCGGGAACAGGTCGACCAGATAGCCCAGGTTCGCCGCGCGGGCGCACCACTCGACGTCCTCGGCCTCGCCCCAGGCGATGTCCTCGTCCAGGGCGCAGTCCTGATAGACCGCGCGGGAGGCGAAGAAGACGCCGCCGTCGGCATAGGGGGCGCCGCGCTCATGGATTTCCAGATGGCGCTCGGGCGGCACGTTGCGCGTCGTGAGGGCCCTCGCCATCGGCGCGCGGCCCAGTTCGTTGATGTCCGCGAAGCAGAGGGAGATGTAGGGCGCGAGGCCGCCGTCCGCGGTCGCGGCCATGACATTGGGCGTGCCGATGTCGAACTCGCGCGGAACCGCCGCGAGACAGCCGGGCTGCAGCACGATCCGGCAGTGCATGATCGCGATCTTCGCCGCGTCCAGATGGGCGGCCAGCAAGTTCTTCTTGACCCCGATCAGGAAGCGCGGCCCCGGCGGCGTCTCGAAGTCGAGATAGCGGACGGTCGGATAGCCTTCGATGTGCTTGCGTCCGGCCGCCGGTCCGCAGACCACGACGGCGCCGGGCCGGCCGGCCAGTTCCGGCTGGTTCAACAGACCGTCCAGACAGGCATGGAGGGCGGGCGCCTCCTGATCGCTTCCGGAGAAGACGACCCCGGCCGCCCACTCCGGAGCGGTGATCTCACGCGTCCGCTCGAAGGTCAGCCGACCGGCGGCCGGCTCCATCTCGACCAGTCGGCAGTCGCGGTCCAGCAACCGGAAAGCCCACTGCTTCATCAGACCGAAATTGACCTGGAACGGCGGCGACACCGGGTCGTCGGCTCCGTCGTCGATCACCGTCAGCGTCCCGCCGGGCTTCAGGGCGAAGACCGCATACCGCAACGCCGCCGGAACCAGTCGGCGGTATTTGAGCAAGGCCGTATGGACCGTGACCTGGGACAGGTCGGTCTCGCGGCGCAAGGCGTAAAGGTCTGCGGGAACTCTGACGACGGGGGACTGGGTCACGTCAGGTTCCGGGGCCGAAATGATCGAGGAGCCCGGGGTCCTCAAGGATCGCCTCATACTCGGCTGGAACGCCGCAGAAGAGGATGTTCTCGCGGGGTGTGACGTCATACCGGACGTCGAGCCCCTGTTTGATCAGGTGATTGTAGAGCGGCGCGACATAGAGCTCGCCCAGATCGCACTCGGGCGCCACGCGTTCCTTCGCCAGCGCCTCCATGAAGAGATCCACCCTGGCGAAGGTGTACAGCCCTGTGCAGCACAGGTCGGAAATCCGGCGCTTCTCGGTGGTCTGGATCACCCGGTCGGTGTCGCCCTCGGGGAGGACGAAGGACCAGTTCTCGCCGTCTCCGACGAAGACTTCCAGACTGCCCACGACCTCCGGTCCGCGCGAGACGAGCGGGGTCCGGCGCCGGAAGGTGTCGATGTTGAAGATGGTCAGTCCGCCCTCGGCGATCCCCAGGGCCAGGAGGCCCTTCTCGACGGTTTCGGCCTGCCCGCTGGTGGGCTGGTCCAGACGGGTGATCAGGGGCTCGGGCAGGGACATGGCCGCGCAGCGCGCACGGATGAAGGCCTCTGTCTCGTCGTCGCCGCGATGGATGAAGACGAAGGGCTCGCCGTTGCCGGCGAAGCCGCTCACCGCATAGTCGAAGGCGAAGCCCTCGCCGACCGGCAGCATGAATTTGGGCACGGTATAGCCGGCCTTGGTGAACCGGCTGCTCATGCCGGCCATGGGAAAGACGATCACGGGCGCCCCCTGGCCAGATCGGCGAGCCGGTAGGCGTTGGCCAGCATGGCGTACTGCCGGGTCCGGTTGTCGTTGTGGAGCGGCAGCATGGCCAGGAACAGCAGGGCGGTCAGGGAAAGGATGTCCCGGTCGCCGCCGCCGAAGGCCCCGATCCGACGGCCCAGGAAGTCCTCGGCCGTCGCCTGCATGTCTTCCGAAATATCGAGCGAGAGATCGACGCGGTAGGGCGCGTCCTGCGTCATTGAGAAACGCCCGGCGACGATGAGGTCGTACATCCCGACCGCCGAATGGCACAGCTTGGCGATGTCGTAACGGGCGTCGCCGAACATCGACAGCGTCCCGTCGGGCATCATGCCGCGCGGGTCCACCAGTTTGATGCTGCGGGACCGGAAGTCATAGAAGATGTTCGCGAAGTGGAAGTCGCCGTGCCAGAGGCAGATGTCCCCGGTCGTCGTCGGACGGATCGCCAAGGACAGCTCGCGCGCCAGTTCCGAGAGCGAAACTTCCTTGCGCCCGTTGACCGTCCAGGGGGCATCGACGTCGATGCCCTCGGCGTCGGCGAATTTCCGCACCCGGTCTTCGGTCTTGGAGACAATCACTTCCTTGAAGAAGCGGTTGGCGAAATCCGGGACGACCTCATAGGGCCGCGGCTTCGTGCTCTGGCAGGTCTCCAGGAAGGCGACGCAGCTGTCCAGGATGTCCAGCCAGGTGAACTGCGGCAGGCGCCCGAAGGTGAACAGCTCCGAGGCCGGCGTCAGGAAGATGTACTCCAGCTCATAGGAGACCCGGTCGCCACGCTCGTGGATCTTCTGCATCTCCGGAACAAAGTTCCTGAGCGTCGCCGGCAGATCCCGGTACCAGACGGCCTCGGCGAAGATCTTCCTCTGGTCCGAGCCGGTCTTTTCGATCGTCCCGTCCTTGTAGGTGATCGAGTTGAAAGCCCGCGTCGACAGCTCTGACTTGCGGGATTGATAGTAGTTGTGCAGGTGGCCGAAGTCGCGCCACACCGACGGGTGGAACGGCGTCAGGTCCCAGGCCCCGGCATAGGCGTTCAGGGCGTCGAAGAAGTCCGCGCCCTCCATCAGGGGGCGGAACGTCGCGGGATCGCCGATGTCGAAGAAGCCGACGGCGACGTCGCGATTGGTCTGGAAATGGATCGCCTTGGGTTCGAAGCGAACCTTGCCTTCGGCCATGGAAAAGGAGGTCCAGGCCGCGACGTAGCGCGTCGGCGCCGAGGCGAAGCTGTCGACCGGTGAAGTCCCCTCGAAATCGACGAGGGTGTCGCCGAACAGGATCAGAACCCGGCTCGTGGTCTCGGGCAGGCTGCGCAGGACGGTCGCGATGGCGCTGGACAGGCCGATCTCGGGGTCGCTGGGATAGACCTCGACCCCGAGGGTCTCGAGGCGGCGCGCATCGCTCAGCGGAACCTCGTAGGAGGCCGGAAGCGTCAGAATGATGTGGTCGGTATAGCGGCGCGCCAGCTCGACCTGGCTCTCGAACAGCCGGCGGGTGCCGTTCGGCATGAACGACGGCGGGATCTTCCCGAATTCAGCGATCAGGTCCGGCCCGATATAGGCCCCGCTCAGGATCAGGAAGGCGACGTCGCTCATTGCCTCTCCCTGTCGATCAGGGCCTTGATCTCATCAAGTGAGAGCGCCGCGAACTCGGAAGGCCGGATGCTGCGGTCGTCGACGTAGAAACCCTCGAAACCGCACCAGGGCTTGGCCACGACGATCTCGTCATAGGGGACCTGATGGGCGTCCAGCCAGGCGATGATCAGCGGCAGGGTATGCAGCCGGATCAGGGCCTCGTCCCCGTCATAGGTCCGCATGTTGCGGCTGGTGTGAATGACGACCTCATGCCCTTGGGCGTGAAGCTCGCGCAGCTTGGCGATCACGCTCTCGATCGGCCTGGCGTTGATATATTTGGCGTCGGCGCTCGCGGCCTGATCGTCGCCGTCCAGCGGCGTGCAGATCGTGTGGTCGAGGTCGATCACGATCCGGGGTTTGGAAGACAGCTTGGGCATCGGACCTAACCCGCGCGATCGACGACGGATTGGGAAACCAGCTTGACGGTGTCCTCGATGCCGTCACGCAGGGCAATGCCGGGCTTCCAGCCCAGCGACCGGAGCTTGTCGCCGCTCATCAGCTTGCGCATGGTACCGTCGGGCTTGGTGGTGTCAGTGACGATCCCGCCCTCGAAGCCCACGACCTCGCAGACCATTCTGGCCAGGTCGATGATGGCGATGTCCTCGCCCGAGCCGACGTTGACGTGCTCGAAGTCCGAATAGCCCTTCATCAGGAAAACGCAGGCGTCGGCGCAGTCGTCGGCGTGCAGGAACTCGCGGCGCGGCGTGCCCGTGCCCCAGATGACGATATGATCGGCGCCCGTCGCCTTGGCTTCCTGCGCCTTGCGGATCAGGGCCGGCAACACGTGGCTGGAGTTCAGGTCGTAGTTGTCGCCGGGACCATAGAGGTTGGTCGGCATGGCCGAGATGAAGTCGCAGCCGTGCTGTTTGCGGTAGGACTGGGCCAGTTTGATGCCGGCGATCTTGGCCACCGCATACCATTCGTTGGTCGGCTCCAGCGGGCCGGTCAGCAGGGCGTCCTCCGGGATCGGCTGAGGCGCTTCCTTCGGATAGATGCAGCTCGAACCGAGGAACAGCATCTTGGCGACGCCCTCGCGATACGCCGCCTCGGTGACGTTGGCCGCGATCATCAGGTTGTCGTACAGGAAGTCGGCCGGATAGGTGTCGTTGGCCAGGATGCCGCCGACCTTGGCCGCGGCCATGAAGATGGCGTCGGGCTTGCGGTCCGCGACGAAGGCGCGAACCTGGTCGGGCGACTTCAGATCGACGTCGGCGCGGGTCGCGGTGACGACCTCGCAACCCTCGGACGCCAGCCGGCGCACGATGGCCGAGCCGACCATGCCGCGGTGGCCGGCGACCCAGACCCGTTTGCCGTTCAGCGGGAAGAGGACTTCACTCGCCATTGCCGCGTTGCTCCCTCGCGACGGCGACCAGGTCGGCGGCGACCATTTCCTCGCACAGGGCCTGCCACTTGGTGTCGTGGGTCCAGCCCAGCTTGGCCTTGGCCTTGGCCGGGTTGCCGATCAGCAGGTCCACCTCGGTCGGGCGGAAGTAGCGCGGATCGATCTCGACATAGACGCGGCCGGTCTCGGTGCAGATGCCCTTCTCGTCGACGCCTTCGCCTTCCCAGCGCAGGGTCACGTCGATCTGTTTGAAGGCGTGGGCGACGAAGTCGCGGATGACCGTGGTCTCGCCGGTGGCCAGGACATAGTCGTCCGGCTCGTCCTGCTGCAGCATCAGCCACATGCCGCGGACGTACTCACGGGCGTGGCCCCAGTCGCGCTTGGCGTCGATGTTGCCGAGATACAGGGTGTCCTGGAAGCCGTGCTTGATGGCCGCGACGGCGCGGGTGATCTTGCGGGTCACGAAGGTCTCGCCGCGCAGCGGGCTCTCGTGATTGAACAGGATGCCGTTCGAGGCGTGGATGCCATAGGCCTCGCGGTAGTTCACGACGATCCAGTAGCCGTACATCTTGGCGACGGCATAGGGGCTCCGCGGATAGAAGGGCGTGGTCTCGGATTGCGGCACTTCCTGCACCAGGCCGTACAGTTCCGACGTCGAGGCCTGGTAGAATTTCGTCTTCTTCTCCAGACCCAGGATGCGGATCGCTTCAAGGATGCGCAGGGTGCCGATGCCGTCGGCGTTGGCCGTGTATTCCGGCATCTCGAAGGAGACCTGGACGTGGCTCATGGCGGCCAGGTTGTAGATCTCGTCCGGCTGGGTTTCCTGGATGATGCGGATCAGGTTGGTGGAATCCGTCAGGTCGCCGTAGTGCAGGATGAAGCGCGGGTCCTTCTCGTGCGGGTCCTGATACAGGTGCTCGATCCGGCCGGTGTTGAACGACGACGAGCGGCGCTTCACGCCGTGGACCGTATAGCCCTTCTCGAGCAGCAGCTCCGACAGATAGGCCCCGTCCTGACCCGTCACGCCCGTGATGAGCGCGACCTTGTTCTTACCGACTTCCGACATGCCTAGTCCCCGAAACCTGGCCCCCTGAAAGGCCTCTGAACCTGCTGCCCACGTCCTACAGGCAGGACGTGAACCGTTTACTCGCACCAAACCGGCGCGGCTCTCAAACTCTTGCCCCCGACGGGCTCGCCGTCAGGCGGCCTCCGCCCCCGAGAGAGTGCGGAGGATGCGTCGGCAGACGACCTCCCGATCGATATTCGAAACCACATAGTCGCGTCCGCTGGCGCCCATCCGGCGCCGCATGTCGGCGTCCGACAGCAGGGCCTGGATGGCGTCGGCGAAGGCCGCCGGATCGCCCGGCTCGACGCAGAGGCCCGATCCGGCCTCGGTCGTGACGATATGCAGGGGCGTGTCGGCCAGGGCGGTCGCCACATAGGGGCGTTCGGCGGCCATGATCGAAAAGATCTTGCTGGGCAGGGCGAAGCTGGCGCCCGCGGGATTCTGCGGCACGAGATGGATCGCCGCCGCACCCAGGGCCGCGCTCAGTTCCTCACGCGGAGCCAGGTCCATGAAGGTGACGTTGGCGAGGCCGCGCTCCACCGCCTCGGCCTCCATTTCGACGCGCTCGGAGCCCTGGCCGCGAATGTGGATCGCCGCGTCGACGCCGCGCTCCTGCAGCGCCTGCGCCAGGTCGAGAACCTGATCCAGTCCCTGTTTGCGTCCAAGGTTGCCGGAATAGAGCAGAATGGGGCGACCGGCGGTCGGCGGCGGCGTCGGCTGGATTTCCTTCACATCGACTTGGGGCGGGATGATCGAGATGGGGCGGGTCACGCCCAGATCCCGGACCTCCTGCTCCATGGCCCGGGTCAGGACGATCAGCTCGTCGCAGCGGTTCAGGGACCAGGCCTCAAGCTTTTGCAGGGCGCGGATCATCGCGCCGCCGGCGCCGAAGTTCAGCGACCGGGCCAGACCCGACTGGATGTCATGCACGATGCACACGACCCGCCCGCCCTTCTTGCGGAACAGCGGCGCGATCGCGACCGTGAAGATCGAGGGGCAGACGCAGACGATACCCCGGTATTTCCCGCCGCCGGACGCCAGGGCGGAAAGCGCGAAGCTGGATTCGCTGAACAGCCGTCCCAGGCTGCCGCGCGTCTTGGCCACCACGCTCCAGACGCGGCGAACGGACACGCCGCGGTGAACCTCACGGTCGCGCTGACCGTGCTCGAAGCCGGGATAGACCGCCATTTCCGGATAGCTCGGCCGGGCCGTCAGAACCGCGGGCGCATAGCCGTTTTCGGCCGCCCAGAAGGACAGGTCCGTGATCGGCGGCGCGCTGCCGGTCGGCTCCGGGTGATAGTAGTTGCTGAGGATCAGGAGGTCGCCGCTGAGGGGCGAGGCCTGGCCTTCGCCGGGCGCGCTCATGTGAACTGCATCCCGGTCTCCGCGCCCCAGGCGGTCAGTGCGGAATCCATGTCGGTGCGGAACACATAGCCGTTGTCGAGCAGCCATTGCGGCGCGATCCGCGTCGACTTGACCAGCTTCCAGATGCGTTCGCGGTGGATCGGCGTCTTCAGTCCGAATGCGCCGAGCACCTCGAAGCCGCCGGCGACGACCAGAAGCGGGCCGACCGGGATGACCGGATAGGACGTCTTGACCCCGGACACCTTGCCGAAGGTCTTGACGATATCCTCGGTGGTCGTCTCGTCCGGATAGGCGAAGTTGTAGGTGATTTCCTTGTCGCCCTTGTCGAGGGCGAACTGGAAGGTGTTGACCAGTTCGTCGACGTAGCCGCCGCTCTTGATGGTGGTCTTGCGGCCCGGATAGGCGAAGGCGCCCTTCTTGAGCGCCCGGGCCAGGTTGGTGAAGTTGCCGCGCTCGCCGGGGCCGAAGACCACGCCGGGACGCACCACGACCAGTCGCCGTCCGTCCGCCGCGTTCCACTGGCGATGGATCATCTCGGCCATGCGCTTGGACCGTCCGTAGTCGGAGTTGGGCGTCAGCGGTGACGCCTCGGTGATGATGTCCTCGTTCGGGCCATAGACGGAGATCGAGCTGGTGAAGACAATGGTCGGGCAGCCGGTCTCTTCAGCGTACCGGGTGACGTTCACCGCGCCGCGGACGTTGGTGTCGTAATATTCGTGCGGCGGATGTCCCGGTGTGCGGTGAACCGCGGCGAGATTGACGATCAGGTCCGGCGCGTCGCCGAGGCTGGCGGGCAGGGGCTCCCTGACGTCGGCGTGCACATAGGCGACGCGCGGAAGGACTTGCCGCGGCTCGACGATGTCGACGGCCGTGACGGCGTGGCCCTTGCCCGCCAGGCTGGCGACCAGACGGGTTCCGATGAAGCCGCTGGCGCCGAAGACTGTCGTTCTCACTCGTTCCCCCGAACTGGTTGACGCCGGACATTTGAAATCAACGCCGCCCCACGAGAGGGGTGCGCCTTGCCGTCCTCGCCGCGCGGGTGTGCGCAGGCGAAAATTACTGATCCGATTAGAATTTCCGGAACATCGCGGCCTTCCGTCCCGGATTGAAACGTAAAATAAAGATCAGTGTGTTGCAACGCAACATGTGAGCCGCGAAGCTTAACGTCTTGTGATCGCGGCCAAGGATGCGGGGTTTGCGCCGTCTCATTCTTGAAACGCCGCGTGTCTTTGACCGGGAAGGTTCGTCCTCAAGGTTGTCGGGGGCGTCCGTTCTGAAACTACCATTTTTGCATTGCGAGGCTTACGCTCGCGGAACGCTGAAAAGGGGATTGTCTTGCGGAAACCGATCTTGGCCGCGCTTGTGGCGGCAATGCTCGCCAGCTGTGGATCCGGCGAAAAGGGCGGCGAGACCGCCGCGAGCGTTCCGGACGCCGCGCCGACGGCGCCGGCCCTGACCGACGCCCAGCGGGCGACGGCGTTGGCGGCCCTGCCGGCGCCCTATGATCAGGCGGATCTGACCCACGGCGCCCAGGTCTTCGCGCGATGCAAATCCTGTCACAGCCTGGCGGAAGGCGGCCCCCGCTCCACGGGGCCGACCTTGCATCGGGTGGTCGGGCGCACGGCGGGAACGGAAGCCGGCTATACCTATTCCAGGCCCCTGAAGGAGGCCGGCTTCGAATGGGACAACGCCCGTCTCGACGGCTGGCTGACCAACCCGAGAACCTTCCTGCCCGGAAACAAGATGAATTTCCCGGGTCTTCAGAAGCCTGAGGATCGCCGCGACGTCATCGCCTATCTGAACGTCGAAGCCGCGCAGTAAACGGCGTCGACGGCGCCGGGGGAAGGGTCAGCGCGCTGTCCTGTCCTTGCGGGTCGGCAGCCGTTCGCTGAGGCGGGTCAGAAGGGCGATCATGCGCGGCCTTGCCCAGGGTTCGACCCACCGGCTGACGGCGAGGGCGATCGCGAAAACGATCAGGGCGGCGAGCGGGATCGAAAACGGTCCAAGGGCGGCATAGGTCGCCCGGATGATGTCGTAGCCGATCAGCTGATGCAGCAGATACAGGGGGTAGGTCGTGGCCCCCAGGACCAGGACCGTCCCGGACGCCCATCGCGGCACGCCGCGCCGCATCAGAAAGGTGAGGGCGAAGATCGCCGACGCGATCGCCAGTCCCAGCCACCAGGGAAGCGTCGAGTTTCCGAAATCGCCGACGCGGTTGATGTCGATGACGATCTGGTACTGGGCGAGCGCAAGCGTGGACGGCATCAGCCATTTCGCGTCCTTCGATCCCCGGTCATGGCTGTAGAGAAGCAGGCCGAAGATGAAGAAGGCGCTATAGGGCGACAGGACAGGGGGCCCGAGGGCCGGGACGAACAGCGCCGCGCCGCTGGCGAGCAGCCAGATGGCGGAGAGGAAGTTCAGATTGGGCAGATTGCCGAAGGCGAGCATCAGCAGGGCGATGAAGATGTAGAAGCGGATTTCGATCACGATCGACCAGTAGGACGGGTCGACCTGTCCCCCGCCGAGGGCGATCGGAGCCAGCAGCAGATCCTTGAGCAGGCTTGTCAGACTGGCCCCGGCGATCAGGAAGGTCAGCGGCGCGCAAACGGCCAGCACCGGCCAGAGCCGTCCGATCCGGGCGATCGTGAAGGTGAGGGCGTCGCGTCCGTCCGCGGATCGGGCGATGACGTATCCGGAGACGACGAAGAAGGCCTCGACGGAAAACCGGCCGAAGATCAGCCATGAGGGGCCATTCCCGGTAGGTACGGCGTCAGTCAGCGGGCCGTACCAGAGATAGTGATAGAGCAGGACTGCGACAGCGAACAGGAAGCGCGCCAGCTCCAGGCCCTGGATCTTGCCGGCGAGAGCGGTCGATGCGCCGCGATCCGGCGCATGCTCGCGCGGCAAGCCCATTTCGCGGGGCAAGCTTGCAGCTTTCCACATGGGGATTCCGCGCATCCGTTTTGACGAAGGACCCGACCGGGGCGACGGGTCTCCTCATGGGACGTCACGGATGCGGCTTCGCCTCAAATATCCGTTGAGAGACGGACCGGCCCCTAGATCGCCCGGCGCGTCGTCTCGATGGTCTTGCCGATAGCGCGCGTCTGCAGAAGCTGGCGGGTGTCGCCTTCCAGACGGAGTCCGGTCAGCACCCCGGTCGCATAGGCGCCGGTGTCGATACCGATGCGGCGGCTATCGGCGTGGACAGCCTCTTCCGGCGTATGGCCGTGTACGACCACCTTTTCGAACGGCGTACGGCCGCCCAGGAAGTCGCCGCGGATCCACATCAGATCCTGTTCCGACTGCTGGTCCAGGGCGATGCCCGGACGCGCGCCCGCATGGGCGAAGAAATAGTCGCCGATTTCGTAGGAAGACAGCTGGCGCGCCAGGAAACGGCGATGGCTCTCGGGCAGGGCCGCGTTCAGATTGGCCGAGGCCTCGATCCAGCCGCCGCCGTCGCCCTTCAGGGCCGGAATGGTCACGCCGTAGGACAGCAGGGCCTCGCGACCGCCGTACTCGCACCACGAAGGGCCTAGCTCCGGCTCGGTCAGGAAGGCCTCGAACCGTTCCTCGTGATTGCCGCGCAGGAAATGGGTCTCGATATCCTCGACGTCCGACAGCCGGCACAGCAGGTCGATGACGCCCTTCGAGTCCGCGCCGCGGTCGACATAGTCGCCCAGCATCACGATCATCGGCCGCGCCGGCTTCGTCGCGCGCAGGTCGTTGACGATCTCGGTCAGCAGCGGAAGCAGCAGGTCGGCGCGGCCGTGCACGTCGCCGACGGCCCAGACGACCGCGCCGTCCGGTACGCTCGCGGCGCGCCGGACGGCGGGTTTGGCCTTACGGAAGAAGGAACCGATCATGGTCGGAAAATCGGGACGTTGCGTCCCGCCGACAAGTCCCGGCTCCGAAGTCTTTTGTCGGTGATCAGAAGAACCTCTCGCCGATCCGGATGGTGTCCCCCGGCGCAACCTGGGTGGCCGTGGTCAGGGGGAAGGACTGCTCGCCCGCCGCATCGGCGCGCTTGATGAAGACCTGGCGGGTGTTGGCCCGATAGGTAAAGCCCTCGGCCGTCGCCACCGCGTTCAGCACAGTCAGGTTGTTGGTGTAGGGATACTCGCCGGGCTTGTTGACCTCACCCAGGATATAGAAGGGGCGATAGTTGAGCACTTCGGCGCTGACGCGCGGCTCATTGATATAGCCCTGGCGCAGGGCCTGGGCGATTTCTTCCTGGAACTGGGCGATGGTCAGGCCGGCGGCCTGAACCTCGCCGATCAGCGGCAGGGACACCTTGCCGGAGCCGCCGACCAGGAACTCGCCCGTCAGGGCCTCTTCACCGAAGACGTTGACCCGCAGCTTGTCCGACGGCCCGAGCTTGTATTCCGGAACGGTGCGAACGCCCGCTTCCTGCAGATCGGCGACGGTCACCGGTCCGCTCGCGCCAGGCATGGCGCCGCCGCCTCCGCAGCCGGCCACGCCGAGCAGCAGAACAGCGCCCAAAAACAATACCCGAAGCCAAGTCATAATTCAGAACCCCTTGCTGCAGCGCAACACTATAGGAACGGCAGGCCCAGTCCAACCGCTACAAGCCCCACGCGAAACCCCTCGCTCTTTCCGACAAATCCATCAAGAAGATATCAATGTAACGCTTGATCGGCGTAAGAATGTGACGACAGGGAGTCCGCGGTGAAAGCTTCAGACAGCTACAGGATCAAGCTCGGCGTCTGCGCCGCGCTGATGGGTCTCACCGTGACGACGGGCGTCGCCATGGCGATCGGCGCCGGATCGCCGACGGTCGTAGTGCCCGTCCTCGCCGATTTCGGCGTCGGCGCCGAGCCGCGCGCCGATCTCGCCGCGGCTTCGACTGACGCGTCCCTGGCGGACGCCGTCGCCGCGAACCGCGCCGCGCTGGACGCCGCGCCCATGACCGCCGCGCCCTGGCTGCGCATCGCCTGGCTCAGATCCCGCAACGGCGAACGGCTGGACGCTCCGGCGCTCGAGGCGATCGAACGTTCATACGCGGTCTCTCCGTATGGCGATGACGTCACCACCTGGCGGCTGGGCTTTCTTTATGAACACTGGGATCAACTGACGCCGGATATCCGCGCCGAGGTCACGGCTGAACATCTCACAGCGACCTCGCATGGCCGCAAATGGGAGCCGGATATGGTTAAGAATCCGGCCGGCCGGATGGCTGCGACGTTTACGCGTGCCCGGGGCCTCACCCTGCAGGCGAAAACGCTCCCGCATTAGCCGTAAGTCGTGTCCAACGGGACACATATAAGCAAATGTTGCAGTGCGACAACTCGATATAACAAGGATCGGCTTTACGGGCGGCCTGCTTTTCTGCATTGTCTTTCCAATAGATTAAAAGGGACTCCAACATGATGAAATCCATGATCTTCGCGGTGGCGTCCCGGGCGCTCGCCTCGGTCGGCGCTCTCGCCGTCGTCGCGGCTCCGGCCGTCACGCTCGCCGCTACGGTTCAGGCCGATGTTTCGGCGCTCGCCGTCAGCATCCAGGCTGCCGTGACCCAGGCGCAAACCGCCTCGGCTGCCGCCGGCCTCAGCGCCGACGCCACGACCGCTGCGGTGGAAGCCGCCGTGCAACAGGCGATCGCCTCCAGCGGCGCCACGCCGCAGCAGGCCCTGGCCGCCCTGTCGCAAGCCCGCGCCGCCATGAGCGCCAACGGCACCCTGTCGGCCGCCAGCTCCGCGGCTCTGGGCACCGTCAGCAGCCAGGTCGCCTCGATCGGCACCTCCGGCGGCGGCGCTCCGGCTTCGGGCGGTTCGTCCGGTGGTGGCGCTCCCGTTCCCCCGCCCGCCTCTGCTGGTGGCGGCGGTGGCGGCTCGGACTACCGTCCGACCACCTAAGACTTGCAGGGGCCTGTGGAAACACAGGCCCCCGCCACGAAGACCACCATCTACAAAAAACTAGAGGGCTCGCCATAGCGCGCGGGGGCACATAACCATGTCGATTATTAGCAGAAGTCTGACTGTTCTGATCGCCATGGGCGCCGCCGCCCAGGCCGGGTCCGCACTCGCCCAGTCGGCGTCGGGTTCCCTGGCCGCCGCGCAGGCCCAGTCCGGCGACATGTTCGCCCGCGACCGCAGTGTTGCGGTCCGCGACCGGCCCCACCCCGAGTATGAGGCCATGGGCCTCCCGGCGGGCGGTTTCACCGTCTATCCGAAGCTCGACATCATCGGCGAGTACAACGACAACGTCTTCGCGACCGCCACTGGCGCCGTGGACGACTGGATCCTGCGCCTGCGTCCCGAGATCGCCGTGTCGACCGACTGGAACCGCAGCTCGATCACGGCCTACGCCCGGTCGACCATCTCGCAGTATTCCGACTACACCAGCGAAAACACCACCGACTATGATCTGGGCGGCGCCGCGCGCCTGGACGTGTCGCGCGCCATGAACATCGTCGGCGGCGCCAGCTTCGGCCATCAGTCCGAGCCGCGCACCACGGCCGGCTCGGGCTCGCAGTCCGAAAAGCCGATCGAATACGACGTCACCTCGGGCTACATCGCCGCCACCCGCACCTCGGGTCGCGTGAAGCTTTCGGGCCGTGGCGACATCCGCGCCTATGACTACGAGGACGGCTATACTGCGGCCGGCGTCGTCGTCGACCAGGACGACCGCGACCGCACCAACACCAGCTTTACGGGCCGCGTCGACGTCGCCCTCAGCCCCGCGACCGCCCTGTTCGTCCAGGCGACCGGCAATGAACGGGATTACGACCTTCCCTCGACCCTGACGACCGCCGCGCGCGACTCCTCGGGCTACGAGATCCTCGTCGGCGCCAACTTCGAGCTGGGCGCGGTGGCCCGCGGTGAAATCGCCGCCGGTTACATCGAGCAGAATTTCGACGAAAGCGTCTACGAGGACCTGAGCGGCCTCGGCGCCCGCGCTTCGCTGGAGTGGTTCCCGACCCAGCTGACGACGGTGACCTTCACCGGCGCCCGCACCATCGAGGACTCGGCGATCATCGGCTCGGGCGGCTACGTCTCGACCAACCTCGCCCTGCAGATCGACCACGAGCTTCAACGCAACGTGATCCTCAGCGGTCAGGTGAGCTACGGCAACGACGACTACGACGGGATCGATCGCACCGACAAGCGCTTCGGCGCCCAGGCCAGCGCGACCTACCTCATCAACCGTCACCTCGGCGCCAGCCTGGCCGTCAGCCATTACGAGCAGGACTCGGACGGCGCGGACAACGGCGTGAGCTTCGACCTTAACAAGCTGATGGTTTCGCTGGTCACCCAGTTCTAACGGCTTATCAAGAACTAGACTGTAAAACCGCGTCCATGACCGTCAGCACTGATCCGCGCCCCGCGCCCGAGAACAACTCCTTTGGGCCCGCGGGATGGGGCGAGGGTGCGCGAGGCGCGCTGGGCGAAGTCGCCCAGATCGTCGATGTCCACCGTCTGATCGCGACCTTCCGCCGTCGGCTGAAGCTGTTCGCGGCGATCGCGGTCCTGGTGCTGGTGGTGACCGTCGTGGTCACGGCGCGGGCGACCCCGCTGTATACCGCCACGGCCAATCTGATGATCGACACCCGCAAGGAGAACGTGGTCGACACCACGGCCGTTCTCTCGGGGCTGAGCGCCGACACCGGCGTGGTCGACACCGAAGTCGAAATCCTCAAGTCCCGTCACCTGGCCGAGCGCGTCGTCGATGTGCTCAAGCTGCAGGATGATCCCGAGTTCAATCCGGCCCTGGGCAAGCCCGGCATCGTGAAGTCCGTGGTCGGCGGGGTCGCCACCCTGTTCGGCGCGGCCGCGCCGGACGCCGCTCGCGCCCGGATGAGCCAGATCGACGCCCAGAAGGAAAAGGAAAAGGTCGTCGACATCGTCCTCGACCGTCTGTCGATCAAACGCGCAGGCCTGACCTATGTGATGAGCGTCGGCTTCACGTCCGAGAGCCCGTCCAAGGCCGCGACGATCGCCAACACCTTCGCCGACCGCTATCTGCTGGAACAGCTGGAAGCCAAGTTCGACGCCACCCGTCAGGCCAACACCTGGCTGAACGGTCGCCTGGGTGAACTGCGCACCGAGGTTGAGCAGGCCGAGACGGCCGTCGCCCAGTATCGCGCCAGCAATAATCTGCTCAGCACCTCCGGCGCCTCGCTGACCGAGCAGGAAATTTCGGCCTACAACCAGCAACTGGCCGGCGTCCGCACCCAGCAGGCCGAGGCTGAGGCCCGCCTGCGCACGGCTCGCCAGCAACTGGCCCGTGGCTCCACCGGCGAAGACGTCGGCGAAGCGCTCGGTTCGCAGGTCGTGCAGCAGCTGCGCGCCCGCCGCGCCGAGGTTTCGGGCCGCGTCGCCGACCTGTCCAGCCGCTACGGTCCGCGTCACCCCGATATGCTCCGCGCCCAGCGTGAGCTCGCCGATATCGATAGCCAGATCCAGGCTGAAATCCAGCGCATCATCTCCAACCTGGAAGCCCAGGCCCAGGTGTCGCGCGAACGGACCCAGTCGATGGCCTCCAGCCTGGGCGGCGCCCGTGGCACCCTGGCCGCCAACAACGCCGCCGCCGTTCGCCTGAACGAGCTGGAGCGTAACGCCGAGTCCGTCCGCACCCTGTATCAAAGCTTCCTCGACCGCTTCAAGGAAACCAGCTCGCAGGAAGGCATCGAACAGTCCGACGCCCGCATCGTCTCGCGCGCCGCGATCCCGACCGGCCCCAGCTCGCCGAACATCGGCCTGAACCTGGCCATCGGCCTGATCCTGGCCATCGCGGCCGGCATGGCCGCCGTGGTGATCGCCGAGATGCTCGACTCGGGTGTCACCACCGGCGACGATATCGAGCGGAAATTCCACCTGCCGCACCTGGGATCGGTGCCGATGCTGTCCTCGGTCGCCGACGCCGTCGATCGCGACGAGACGCCGGTCGACTATATCCTCAAGCGGCCGCTCTCCAGTTTCGCCGAGGCGGTCCGGGCCCTGCGCGCCTCGATCCTCTACTCGCGGATCGGTCAGGACATCCAGGTCATCACCATGACCTCCGCCCTGCCCGCCGAAGGCAAGACCACGACCTCGCTCAGCCTGGCGCGTGTCGCCGCCCAGTCGGGCGCCCGGGTCATCCTGGTCGACTGCGACCTTCGCCGCCGCAACGTGAACCGTCTGCTGGGTGTCGAGCCCGAGGTCGGTCTGCTGGAGGTCCTGAACCGCACGACCTCGCTCGAATCCGCCATGCACCTCGATGAGCCCTCGGGCTGCACCATCCTGCCGCTGGCCAAGAACAGCTTCACGCCCAAGGACGTCTTCGGGTCGCAGGCCATGGCCCAACTGCTGACGCACCTGCGTAGCCAGTTCGATCTGGTCATCCTCGACACCGCGCCGGTTCTGGCTGTCGCCGACACCCGCGTTCTGGCCGGCCAGTCCGACGCGGTCGTCTTCCTGACCCGCTGGCGCAAGACCCCCGAGAAGGCCATCGCTACGGCGATCAAGCTGCTCGAACAGTCGGGCGCCCATGTCGCCGGTATCGCCCTGACCCAGGTCGACATGATCGCCCAGTCGCGCTACGGCTACGGTGACGCCGGCTACTACTATGCGGACTACAAAAAGTACTACGCGTCCTAAGTCCGGAACGCCTTCTGGGGTCGCAAACCCTTTCTGGGACCTAAGCGGCGCCGTATAGGCGAAGAATGACCGACACCCAGACCCCGCGTCGCCGCCGGCGATCCAGCACCAGCTTCGCACCCGCGTCGACATCGTCGGCGTCGGGCGGCGGGGGCGGCGAAGCGGCGAACTGGAAGACGCTGGCGGCGCTGGGCGCGGCGCCGGCCCTGCTCTTCGCGGCGCATCTGACCTTCGGGGCGAACCATCCGGTCGCGGCCCTGTGGTTCACCGTCCTTCTGGCGATCAGCCTGGGCGTGGCTCTGGCCTTCCCGGCCGTGCGGCGGGGGCTGCATGACATCTCGCCGTTGACGCCTCCCGCCGTCCTGTTCGGTCTGACGGTCGTCATCGCCCTGTGGAGCCTGACCGCCTGGGCCCCGGGCGGCGCCCACCCGATCTGGGCATGGGCCGGGGCGCCCAACGGCTCCATCACGGTCAACCGCCCGGCGACCCTGTTCGAGATCGTCAAGCTTCTGGGCCTGGCCTGTATCTTCCTTGTCGGCTGCCTGCAGTCCGCCCGCCTGTCGTGGGCCCGCGAAACGGTGCGGGTGGTCCTTCTGGTCGGCGCCGGCTACGGCGTGATTTCCCTGCTGAGCTTCGTTTCGGGCGCCCAGCTCCTGGTCGGACCGCGCCTCACCGGCGGCTTCCTGAGCCCCAACAGCGGCGCCACCGTCTTCGGCATGCTGACGGTGATCGGCCTGGCCGCCCTGCTGCGCGACTGGCGTCAGACCCGCGGCCTCGACCCGGCGAGCAAACTGGGCGAGGTCGCCGTCCCGCTCGCCTGCGTGCTGATGTCCCTGACCTGCCTGCTGCTGACCGCCTCGCGGATGGGCCTGGTCGCGACCCTGGCCGGCGCCGCCGTCCTGATGGTCTGGGAGCTGTTCGACGCCAAGCGTGACCGTCTGCCCCTGCTGATCGCCGGCGGAGTTCTGGTGGTCGTCGCCGCGGTGCTCGCTATCGGCGGCAACGACCTGTTGTGGGATCGCCTCAACACGGTCAGCGCCGACAAGATCACGCGTGGCGACATCTTTGCGGCCCACTGGCAGGCCTTCACCGCCTCGCCCCTGTTCGGCTACGGCCTCGGCTCCTTCGTCGATGTGAACAGCCAGATCACCACCGAGCAGAACTATGGGGCCCTGTGGATCATCCGCGCGGCTCACAACGTCTATCTGCAGTGGCTGGAGGAGGCCGGCATCATCGGCGCCCTGCCGATGTTCCTGCTGATCGCCACGATCCTCGGCGCCGCGGTCATCAGGACCTTCAACCTGCGCAAGGGCCAGACCCTGCTGCGCGGCCTGATCGCCGCCAGCGTGGTCGTACTGGTGCACGGCACCGTTGATTTCGGTCTGCAGGTGCCTTCGATCGCCGCCTTCTGGGCCTTCCTGCTGGGCTGCCAGTTCGCCTTCGGGCGCCGCTGATCCCGACGCCGATCCCGGGGGCGGCGAGGCCCCGCTAGCGGGGCTCCGGCCGCCCGCCCGGCGCCCATTCGGGCGTGAAGTCGCTGGACGCCATCCAGCGCAGGGGCTCGATCAGGGACTGGATCGCCCGGGTCATGAACGGCAGGTCCAGATGGGCGATGTCGTCGTCGGGGCTGTGATAGGTCGGGGTGACGGCCCAGCCGGAGACGGTGTGGGCGACGATGCCCTTGAGCGCGAGGGAGTAGTTGTCCGAGCGCTGGAAGAAGTTCTGTTCCGGATACATGTCGGGCGCGACCAGGGCGCCCTTCTCCTTCAGCGTCGGTCCGAAGTTGGAGCGTTCGAAGCCGGTCATCATCATGACGCCGGCGGGCATCTTCGGATCCTGGGCGCCGATCATCTCGATCTCGAGGTTGGCGACGATGTCGGTCAGGGGCACGGGCGGGTGTTCGCCGAAATAGGTCGAGCCCAGGCCGCCGATCTCTTCCGAGCCATAGGCGACGAACAGGATCCCGCGCCGGTGCGCCTCGCCCGAGGCCAGGGCGTGGGCCAGCTCCAGCACCGCCGTCGTGCCCGAGGCGTCGTCATTGGCGCCGTGCATGATGGTCCCGTCGGGTCGGACGCCGAGGTGATCGAGGTGGGCCGAGATCAGCAGCACGCCGGCCGAGGGATCGCTGCCGGGCAGGAAGCCGATGGCGTTGGTGGTGGTCGTCTCGACGCGCTGGACGTCTCCGGGCTGAAGCATGAAAGGCGTGCCCGTCAGGGTCTTCAGTCGATCGTATTCGGCGGCGGAGACGAGAACGATATCCGTCTGGGGTTGGCGGCGGTCATCCTCCGCCAGCCGATAGCTGGGCCGGGCGGTGCGGCGCGCAGCGGCGGCTTTGAGATACTCGGTCTCGCGAACGATCACGACCTCGGTGTTTCCTTCGGCTGCGGCCCCGATCCAGCCGGCGCCGGCATTGCCCTCCGGGGGAGCGATCAGCAGGAAGGTGTCGCTTGGGAAGGCCGCGGGGTCGTCGCCACCGACAGTCAGTCCGCCCATATGGGACAGACCTGAACTCCGCAGCACGGTCAGGTTCTGACCCTGGGTTAGCACCACATCGCCGGCTGTCAGGGTCGTGTTGGCGCCGGGCGTGGTTTTCACAACCGCCGCTGTCTGCAGATACGACGTCATGCCCGGCGCGGTCTGAAGGCCGTAGCTCTGGAACATGGCGGCGACATAGGCGGCGGCGACGCCCTCGTCCGACGTGGCGCTGCCACGGCCGCGCAGGGCGTCGCTGGCCAGGAAGGCCTCGTGGGCGGCGACCCATTCCTGCTTCACCTGCCAGCCGCCCGTCTGGGCGTGGGCCGAGGCCGAGGTGAGCGCCAGGACGGCGGCGGCGATGAGCGCGTGGCGTTTCGACATGTCAGAGGTCCCCCGAAAGACTGGAGCACAGGGTTAGGCGGCGGCGATCCGGGCCGTCAAGCGGGCGTGTCCTCAGGCTGAAACAAGAATCCGCTCGACGGCGTCGCGCCGTGGATTTAACCGCCGGAGCAGCCCTTTTTCTCATGCGAGTTCCGCCATGAAACGCTTCGCCCTCGCCGCCATCGCCATGCTGGCCGTGGCGGTCCCCGCCGCCCAGGTCGACGCCTGGGGATCGACCGGGCACCGGCTGGTGGGCGTCGCCGCCGTGCGCGCCTTGCCGGACAGCCTTCCGGCCTTCATTCGCGGCATGGACGCCGCCGCCGAGGTGGGCGAGATCTCGCGCGAACCCGACCGTTCCAAGGGCGGCGGCCAGCCCCACGACCGCGAGCGCGACACCGCCCACTTCGTCGACCTGGACGACACGGGCCACGTCATGAACGCCAACGGCATGTCGATCGACGCCCTGCCGAACCTGAAGTCGGAGTATGACGCCCAGCTTCTGGCCGCCGGGATCAAGGTCGATGATGCCGGATACCTTCCCTACGCGATCATGGACGGCTGGCAGCAGCTGGTGCGCGACTTCGCCTACTGGCGCGTGCTCAACGCCATCGAGCAGCGCGAGACCGATCCGGCCAAGCGCGCCTGGTACCGCGAGGACCGTCTGCGCCGCGAAGCCCTGACGCGCCGCGACATGGGCATCCTGTCCCACTACGTCGGCGACGCCTCGCAGCCGCTGCACATGTCGATCCACTTCAACGGCTGGGGCGACTATCCGAACCCGGAAGGTTTCACCAACTCGCGCCAGACCCATTCGATGTTCGAGGGTGGATACATCCGCCGCAACGTCCGTCTGGACGCGGTCGAGGCGGCCATGCCGGCCCCGGCGCTGGAAGGCTTCCAGATGAAGCCCTCGATCGTCGCCTATCTGAAGGCGGGCGTGGCCCAGGTGGTCCCCTTCTATCGCCTTGAGAAGGCCGGCGCCTTCGCCGAGGGGGATGCGCGCGGCGCGGCCTTCGCGACCGAGCGGGTGGCCGCCGGCGCGGCCGAGCTGCGCGACCTGACCATCCTGGCCTGGCAGGCCTCGGAGACCGCCACCGTCGGCTGGCCGGCGGTCAAGGTCGCTGACGTTCAGGCCGGAACCGTCGACCCCTGGGCCTCCCTCTACGGCGAGGACTGATCCATGTCGGTCGAGGCGGAGACCCTGCTGCGGCAAGCCCAGTCCCACAAGCTGGCCGGGCGACCGGCCGAGGCGGCGGAGGCCTATGAAGCCCTGCTGGCGCTTCGCCCCAACATGCCAGACACCTGGTTCAATCTGGCGCTGATGCAGCGCCATGCGGGGCGGCCCGCGGCGGCCCTTGCCTCCTATCAGGAGGCGCTGGACCGGCGGATCAGCGGGGCGGAAGAGGTGCATCTCAACCGCGCCGTCATCTACTCCGACGACCTGGGGCAGGCGGATGCGGCCGAGGCCGAGCTGAAGACGGCCCTGGCCATACAGCCGGCCTATCTCGCCGCCTGGCTGAACCTCGGCAATCTGTACGAGGACAAGGGCGAGCGGGATCAGGCGCGGTCGGCCTATCGCCGGGCGCTCGACCTGTCGCCGCCGCAGGCTGCGCCGCTTGCCCTGGCGCGGCTGGCCAACGCCACCCGCTTCACCGACGCCGCCGATCCCCTGATCGAGGCGCTGCGGGCGGTCATGGGCGGCGCCGAGGCCTCCGACGCTGACAAGGCCGAGGTCGGCTATGCGCTCGGCCGGGCGCTGGACGAGGTCCAGAGCTATGACGCCGCCTTCACCGCCTATGGCGAGGCCAACGCCGCTAGCCGCAAGGCGACCGGCGCGGCTTACGACCGCGCCGCCCAGGAAGCCTTCGTCGACCGCTCGATCGCGGCGTTCCCGAAACCTGTGCCGACGGTGTGGGACCCGACCGGCGCCCCCGTCTTCATATTGGGCATGTTCCGCTCGGGCTCGACCCTGGTGGAGCGGATTCTGGCGGCCCACGACGGCGTGACGTCGGGCGGCGAGCTGGCGTTGATGCCGCGCATCGTCTCGGGCATCGCCCCCTATCCGCAAGCCGCCGGGGAGGCGTCGCCCGCCGAGGCGCTGGAGTGGCGCAAGGCGTATCTGGACCAGCTTCACGCCGCCCGCCCGGGAGCCGCTCTGGTCACCGACAAGCGACCCGACAACTTCCTGCACATCGGACTGATCAAGACGATGTTCCCGGACGCGAAGATCATCCACACGGTCCGTCAGCCCCTCGACATGATCCTGTCGAACTGGTTCCTGCACCTGGACGCGTCCATGGCCTATGCGATGGATCTGGAGGACGCCGCCCACTGGTATGGCCAGCACGAGCGGCTGATGGCCCACTGGACGTCGCTGTATCCCGACATTCTGACCGTCGACTATGACGCCCTGGTCGCCGATCCGCGGCCTGAGATCGAGCGGGTCCTGGGCTTCTGCGGTCTCGACTGGCAGGATCAGGTGATGGAGTTCCACAAGGCGGGCGGGGCCGTGCGCACCGCGAGCGTCTGGCAGATCCGCGAGCCCCTCTATCGCAAGTCCTCGGGCCGGTGGCGCAACTATGAAGCCCACCTCGGCGGACTGAGGGCGGCCCTTGGAGCGCGGTTGGGGGAATGATCCCCCTCCCATAGGGGCACGACGGCGTCTATGAAGCCGCCATCATGACCAGTCCCGTCCCTCCCGTCGTCATCCTCGACCGGCCGCAAATGGCCGAGAACATCGGCGCCGTCGCCCGCGTCATGGCCAATTTCGGGCTCGACCAGCTTCGTCTGGTCGCCCCGCGCGACGGCTGGCCGCAGGAGCGGGCCTGGGCCACGGCCTCGGGCGCCGACTGGGTGCTGGAGGGTGTGCGGGTGTTCGACACCGTCGCCGACGCCATCGCCGACCTGAACACCGTCTTCGCCACCACGGCCCGCCCGCGCGAGACCCGCCAGCCGGTGCGCACCCCGCGCGAGGCCACCCGCGTCCTCTATGACGACCGTGCCTCGGGGCTGGAGATCGGTCTGCTGTTCGGCGCCGAGCGGGCCGGACTTGAGACCACCGACATCGCCCTGTGCCAGGGCATCGTCACCATTCCCATCGACCCGCGCCACCAGAGCCTGAACCTGGCCCAGGCCGTGGCCATCAACGCCTATGAGTGGCGGACCCTGGTGCTGGACGCCCCGCCGCCGAACTTCCGCGAGGGCGAGCCGCCGGCGGAAGGCGCGCTGCAGCTGGGCATGTACGAGCATCTGGAGAAGGAGCTGGACGCCGCCGGCTTCTTCCATCCGCCCGAGAAATTCCGCTCCATGAGCCAGAACCTGCGCGTCATGCTGGGCCGCGCCGCCTTCACCGCCCAGGAGGTCGCGACCTTCCGCGGCGTGATCACCGCCCTGTCGAAGGGCAGGGGCCGGGTGCTGGAACGGCTGGCGAAGGAGAAGGCGGCGAAGGGCTAGAGATCGGCGAAGAAGGCCGGGACTCGTTCGGTCGCGGGGCCGTAGATCCGTTCGTCGAAAGCGCTGGCGCCCAGGCTGGGCTCCAGATTGATCTCCACCGTTCGCGCGCCTGCCATCCGGGCCAGCTGGACAAAGCCCGCCGCCGGATAGACCGCGCCCGAGGTGCCGATGGAGACGAACAGGTCGCACCGGCTCAGCGCCGCCTCGATCCGGTCCATGTAGAGCGGTATCTCGCCGAACCAGACGATGTGCGGCCGCATCCGGCCTTCGGGATGGTCAGGCGAGGGTTCGTCGGGGGCCATGTCGCCCGTCCAGTCGCTGACGACGCCGGAGCGGGTGCAGCGCCCTTTCAGCAGTTCGCCGTGCATATGGATCAGTTCGAAGCCGGGTGCGGGCGGACATTCCGCTTCGGCGCGGTCGTGCAGGTCGTCGACGTTCTGGGTCACCAGCAGGAAGTCGCCCTCCCACCGCGCCGCCAGCTCGGCCAGGGCCCGGTGGGCGGCGTTGGGCTGGACGGTCGGCAGGGCGGCGCGGCGAAGGTTGTAGAACCGCTGCACAAGCACGGGATCACGCGCGAAGGCTTCGGGCGTGGCGACGTCCTCGAACCGGTGACCCTCCCACAGGCCGTCAGCGCCCCGGAAGGTCGGCACCCCGCTCTCCGCCGAGACGCCGGCGCCGGTCAGCACGACGAGGTTCATGTTTCGCGGCTCCGGTCGAGAGAAGCGTGAAGGGACTCCATGACGCATGGATGCGTCGGTTTTACGCGTTCGGGAAGCCTTGGCGGTTCCGATCCGCGTCCCCGCCCGCTAGAACCGCATCTGACTCACGAAAAGGACCTCCCCCATGAAAACCCGCGCCGCCGTCGCCTTCGAGGCCAAACGTCCGCTGGAGATCGTCGAGGTCGATCTGGAAGGGCCGCGCGCCGGTGAGGTGCTGATCGAGATCAAGGCCACCGGCATCTGCCACACCGACGCCTATACGCTGGACGGTCTGGACTCGGAGGGCATCTTCCCCTCGATCCTGGGTCACGAAGGCGCGGGCGTGGTGGTCGAGGTCGGGCCCGGCGTGACCTCGCTGGAGGTCGGCGATCATGTGATCCCGCTGTACACGCCCGAGTGTCGCCAGTGTAAGTCCTGCCTCAGCCGCAAGACCAACCTGTGCACCTCGATCCGTGCGACCCAGGGCAAGGGGCTGATGCCCGACGGCACCAGCCGCTTCAGCTACAAGGGTCAGTCCATCGCCCACTATATGGGCTGCTCGACCTTCTCGAACTTCACTGTCCTGCCCGAGATCGCGGTGGCGAAGATCCGCAAGGACGCCCCCTTCGACAAGGCCTGCTACATCGGCTGCGGCGTGACCACAGGCGTGGGCGCGGTGGTCAATACGGCCAAGGTCGAGCCGGGCGCCAACTGCGTCGTCTTCGGCCTGGGCGGCATCGGGCTGAACGTCATCCAGGGGCTGAAGATGGTCGGCGCCGACATGATCGTCGGCGTGGACATCAACGACACCAAGGAAGAGTGGGGCCGTCGCTTCGGCATGACCCACTTCGTCAATCCGAAGAACGTGTCCGACGTGGTCGCCCATCTGGTCGAGATGACCGGCGGCGGCGCCGACTACACCTTCGACTGCACCGGCAATACCGTGGTCATGCGTCAGGCGCTGGAAGCCTGCCACCGCGGCTGGGGCGAGAGCGTCGTCATCGGCGTCGCCGAGGCCGGCAAGGAGATCGCGACCCGCCCGTTCCAGCTGGTCACCGGTCGCGTCTGGCGCGGTTCGGCCTTCGGCGGCGCGCGCGGCCGCACTGATACGCCGAAGATCGTCGACTGGTATATGGACGGAAAGATCGAGATCGATCCGATGATCACCCACACCCTGCCGCTGGAACGCATCAACGAAGCCTTTGACCTGATGCATGCGGGCGAGAGCATCCGCTCGGTCGTGGTGTTCTGAGATAACGACAACAGAGGGAGGAGAAACACATGTTCACGCACCTGACGGTGGGCGCCAACGACGTCGAGGCGTCGCGCAAATTCTATGATGCGGTTCTGCCGACGCTGGGCCTTCCGGCCTCGGTCGGACCGGATCCCAAGGGCCGCTACTGGTGGCGCACGGACAAGGGCGCCTTCGCCATCGGCAAGCCGATCGACGGCGAGCCTGCCTGTCACGCCAACGGCGGCACCATCGGCTTCGCGGCCAGGGATGCGGCGATGGTGAAAGCTTTCCACGACGCCGGCGTCGCGGCCGGCGGCACGTCCATCGAGGATCCGCCCGGCGAGCGCAACGGAACCTTCGGCACGCTCAACCTGGCCTATCTGCGCGATCCGTCGGGCAACAAGATCTGCGCCGTGCATCGCGTCGGCTGATGGAAACGACCAGGACCCACGTCGTCCATGGCGGGACGCTGCGCTATCTGAAGCACGACAGCGTGTCGACCGGCACGCCCATGACCCTGTCGGTCTTCGTCCCGCCCGGGACCGGGCCCTTCCCGGTGCTGATCTGGCTGTCCGGCCTGACCTGCACCGAGGACAATTTCACCACCAAGGCGGGGGCCTATCGCGCGGCGGCGGAGCACGGGGTGATCATCGTCGCGCCCGACACCTCGCCGCGCGGGCCGGATCTGAAGGGCAGGGCGGTCGCCGATGATGCGGCCTATGATCTGGGTCAGGGCGCCGGCTTCTATGTCGATGCGACGGAGAAGCCCTGGACGCCGCATTTCCGCATGGAGACCTATGTCGTCGAGGAGTTGATCGCCCTGATCGACGCCGAATTCCCGACCACAAAGACCCGCTCGATCAGCGGCCATTCCATGGGCGGCCACGGCGCGCTGACGCTCGCCCTGCGTCGTCCCGAACTGTTCAAATCGGTCTCCGCCTTCGCGCCGATCGCCTCGCCGACCCGCTGCGCTTGGGGCGAGAAGGCCTTCACCGCCTATCTGGGCGAGGACCGCTCCGTCTGGGACGCCCATGACGCCGCGAAACTGATCGCGGGCGGAGCAGGCCAAAACCCTGGGGGAGGGCGCGCCTTCGACGACATCCTGGTCGATCAGGGCGACGCCGACGGCTTTCTGGTGGATCAGCTGAAGCCGGAGTTGCTGGTGGAGGCCGCGAAGGCCGCGGGCCAAACCCTGACGCTCAGGATGCAACCCGGGTACGACCATTCCTATTTCTTCATGGCCAGCTTCATCGCCGACCATGTGGCCTTCCACGCCAAACGACTGAAACCCTGATGACCGACGCCGACCAACCCGACTACGCAGAGATGTTCGCCGCCCTGTGCCGCGAGCTGGGCTACTGCCTGCATGTGAAGGGCGAGAAGCGGGTGATCGCCGCCCTGCCGCAGGGGCTGGACGCTGCGGTCAAGGCCGTGCTGGAGGCTGAGGGCGCGGATTTCCTGAACACTTCGGGCTCGCTGAAGCGTCAGATCCGCGATTGCCTGAAGGCCAATCTGCCGACCGGCTGAAGCCCTAGTTGCCGCCGGGGTGCAGGCGGTCGTCGATGCGGTGATGCACCTTGCCGCGCAGCTGGCGGCGCGTGCGCAGGGCGTCGTGCAGATGATCGGCGAGGCAGAGGATCTGTTCGTCGGCCATATAGTCCGCCGCCTCGCGGACCTGCCGGCACAACTGGTCGAGCTGAGTCTCGCTCAGTCGCGGGGGATAGTAGCTCAGCGACTGTCGCACGCGGCAGTCCTCCATGGTTTCATGGCAGCCCCCCCGTCCCGAGCCATCAATGGTTGCAAGGGCGGTTCCGTTCCCGAGCAAAATAGCTAACGACTCGCAAGAGGAACGAAAACGCGTCCTTCGGCTTGGGTTCGGCGAACGGGCGGACTATCTGCTGCCTTACAACCTTGACCGCACAACCCGCCGCACGGAGCTCTCCCATGGCCTTCACCCTGCCCCCGCTGCCTTACGCCTACGACGGCCTGTCGCCGGTGATCAGCAAGGAGACGCTGGAGTTCCACCACGACAAGCACCATCAGGCCTATACCGACAACCTGAACAAGGCGCTGGACGGCCTGACCGAGGCCGAGGGCAAGTCGCTGGAAGAGATCTTCGCCGAGATGTCGAAGTACCCGAAGGCGGTGCGCAACAACGGCGGCGGTTACTGGAACCACATCTTCTACTGGGAAAGCATGGCCCCCGCCGCTGAGGCCGGCGAACCCTCGGCCGAGCTGGCCGCCGCCATCGACGCCGATCTGGGCGGCATGGACGCCTTCAAGACCGCCTTCGAACAGGCCGGTGTCACCCAGTTCGGCTCCGGCTGGGCCTGGCTGATCTTCGCCGACGGCAAGCTGAGGGTGATCAACACCCCCAATCAGGACAACTCCCTGATGGACATCAACCCGGACAAGGGCGTGCCGCTTCTGGTCAATGACGTCTGGGAACACGCGTACTATCTCGATTACCAGAACAAGCGCCCCGCTTTCCTCGGCGCCTTCTGGCCGATCGTGAACTGGAACAAGGTCAACGAACGCTTCGCCGCCGCGAAAGTGGGCTGAGGCCGAACGATTTCGAATAGAGCGCCCGCCGGTCGATCCGGCGGGCGTTTTCGTCACTGGAGGATGCGTCCATGAAGCTGATCACCACGAGTGCCGTCGCCGCCCTGATGCTGGCCGCGGTCGCCTGCACCCCGGCGGAGAACGCCAGGCGGCCCGAGGCCAAGACGGAGGCGGCGGCCGTCGTCGCGTCGGATGCGGTTTATCCGTTCAAGGTCGGCGCGCTTCAGGCCTATGCGCTGCTGGACGGCGACAACCTCGTGCCGAACGACAATTCGGTCTTCGGCGTGGGTCAGACGCCTGAGGCGGTCGCCGCGGTTCTGGCGGCCGCCGGCCAGCCGACGGATGGTCTGGCGCTGAGCATCCATCCCCTGCTGGTCAAGGATGGCGATCACACGGTCCTCATCGACGCCGGCGCGGGCGCGGCCTTTGGCGACAAGGCCGGCAAGCTGAGCTCGAGCCTGGCCGAGGCGGGCGTCGATCCTGCCTCGATCACCGACGTCCTGATCTCCCACGGCCACCCCGATCACGTTGGCGGTCTGGTCACGGCAGACGGCGCCCTGACCTATCCGAACGCCACGATCCGCATGTCGCAGGCCGAATGGGCTTCGCTGCAGGCCAATCCGGAGATGGCGGTCCTTGTTCAGGCCATTGCGCCCAGGGTCCAGGCCTTCGCCCCCGGCGCGGTCGTCGCGCCCGGCATCACCGCCATCGCCCTGACCGGCCATACGCCCGGTCATACGCTGTACGAGATCGCTTCGGATGGTCAGAAGCTGCTCTACGCCGGCGACACGGCCCATCATTTCGCCGTCTCATTGGCCCATCCGGAATGGGCCATGGGCTATGACGGCGACAAGGTCGCGGGGGCAGCCCAACGTCAGGCCGAACTCGCGGCCCTCGCCGCCTCGGGCGAGCGCGTTTACGTTCATCATTTCCCATTCCCCGGGATCGGGCGGGTTCAGAAGGCCGCTGAAGGCTATATCTGGGTTCCGGAGAACTGAGACCTGAGACCAAGGTTATACGGCGAGAGGGTAAAACAATCTTTGGTTGTGAGATCAGTATTCACCAGTATTCCGGTGCCCGGTAACGGTCATACGGGGGCGGTTTATTAACCAGCGACGGCTAGGGTGGCGTACCCCGAAACAGCTCTCCCCGGCCGTTGATGCGTATTCTTTCCTGTCTGGTTCAGGATCATAACCTTCTGCTCGTCCTGCTGGCGGCGGCGATCTGTGTCGTCGGCGCATGGACCAGCATCCGGTTGTTCAACCGCATTCGCAGCCGCCTGGACGGCCAAAAGACGGCCTGGCTCTTCCTCGGCGCCGTGGCCGCCGGGGCCACCATCTGGTGCACCCATTTCGTCGCGATGCTGGCCTATCAGCCGGGTGTGGCGGTGACCTATGCCCCCGTCCTGACCGGCATCTCCCTTCTGGTGGCCATGATCGGTTGCGGCCTCGCCATGGGCGTCGGCGCTGTGAACCACCGACTGGCTCCGGCCGTCGGCGGCGCCATCTTCGGCGCGGCGGTGGCGACCATGCACTATACCGGCATGGCGGCCTTCGCGGTCGATGCCCTGGTCGTCTGGTCGGCCCCCTATGTCATCGCCTCCCTGATCGCGGCCCTTGGCCTCGGCGCGCTGAGCTTCCACCTCGCGGCCCGCGAGGACACGGTGAAGACCCATCTGATCGGCGCCGGCGTCATGGTCCTGGCCATCGTCGCCCTGCATTTCACCGGCATGGGGGCGATGGAGATCTTCCCCTTCGCCCCGCGCGACATGGCCACCACCGCCGACGACGCCTCGGCGATCATGGCACTGGGCGTGGCCGGCGTGGCCTTCCTGGTGCTGGGAATCAGCGTCGCCAGCCATATGATCGACGCCCAGATGAGCGCCCAGTCGCGCTCGCGCCTGCATGACCTGATGGAGGGCTCGGTCGACGGCATGGTGGTCACGCGCGACGGCCTGGTGATCGCCGCCAACTCGGCCTTCCTGGGCCTGTCGGGCTTCGATCTGGACGCCCTGATCGACCAGCCGGTCGAGCGCTTCATCGAGGGCGCCGAGGCCATGACCGAAGGTTCGCTGATCCAGTGCCAGCTGGCCTCGCGGGACGAAGGTCATGTGCCGGTCGAGGTCGCCATTCGCAACGAGACCGGCGTCGGCGGCCATGCGGTGATCTTCGCGGTGCGCGACCTGCGCGCCCGGCTGGCGCAGGAGCGCCGCATCAGCCATCTGGCCCGCAATGACAGCCTGACCGGCCTGCCCAACCGCACCTCCTTCCTGGAGCGTCTGGAACGCGGCGTCGCGACCCTGAAGACCGGCGAGAGCCTGGCCCTGCTGGCCATCGACCTGAACCGCTTCAAGGAAGTCAACGACCTCTATGGCCACGCCGCAGGCGACCGGTTGCTGGTCCATGTCGCCGACCAGATGCGCTCGGTCCTTCTGGACGGCGAATTCGTCGCCCGTCAGGGCGGAGACGAGTTCGTGGTCATCGTGCCCGACGTGGACCGTGACGGCGCCTTCCGTGCCGCCGAGCGCCTGCGCGCGGCCATCGTCGTTTCGACCGAGATCGATCGCGCCGAGGTGTCGTGCGGGGCCGCCATCGGCATCGCCCTGTATCCGCAGGACGCGACCGAGCCCTCCAATCTGATCAATGACGCCGATCTGGCCATGTACCGGGCCAAGGGTTCGCTGACCCAGTCGATCTGCTTCTACGAAGAGGCGATGGACGAGGCGGTCCGCACGCGTCGCCGCCTGACGCAGGGCCTGCGTGAGGCGTTGGATCACGACCAGTTCGAGCTGCACTATCAGGTCCAGGGCTCGCTCGAGACCGGCAAGGTCACCGGTTATGAGGTGCTGCTGCGCTGGCGCCAGCCCGACGGCTCCTTCATCTCGCCCGACCAGTTCATTCCGCTGGCCGAGGAGACCGGCCTGATCCTGCCGATCGGCGAATGGGTGCTGCGCCACGCCTGCCGCCAGGCCGCGACCTGGAGCGAGCCGCACAAGATCGCCGTCAATCTGTCGCCGATCCAGCTGGCCCACGTCGACCTGCCGCGTCTGGTCCACCAGATCCTGATCGAGACCGGCCTCAAACCGTCGCGTCTGGAGCTGGAGATCACCGAGACGGCGATGATCAGCGACCTGGACCGCACCACCCACATCCTGCGCCAGCTGAAGCTGCTGGGCGTCTCGGTGGCCATGGACGATTTCGGCACCGGCTATTCGTCGCTGTCGACCCTGCGCGCCTTCCCGTTCGACAAGATCAAGCTGGACCGGTCCTTCATGTCCGAGTTGGACGGCAGCCCGCAGTCCAAGGCCATCATCCGCGCCGTCCTGGCCCTGGGCGAAAGCCTGGCCATTCCGGTCCTGGCCGAGGGCGTGGAGACCATGGACCAGCTGACCTTCCTGCGCGAACAGGGCTGCGGCGAGGTCCAGGGCTATCTGCTGGGCCGGCCCAAGCCCGAGGCCGAACACGTTGGAACGCCCGAGGCTATCCTGTCGAACGAGGCCGATTCCGGGGACCAGCGTCGGGTCGCCTGACCTCGCCAAAGTCCATACGGACATTGACTCCACGGAGGCGGGCCGTCATAAGCCCGCCTTTCCCGCATTCGGCCTCACGGTCGAAGGCGCGAAAACACTACGGACGATGCGTGGACCGCCGTTGAGATCGCACTCCCACTTTCGGGGATGCCGGGCCGCATCAAGTTGAAGAGAATAGAATGTCCAAGCGCCACAGCGCCAAGTACAAAATCGACCGCGCCATGGGTGAAAACCTGTGGGGCCGCGCCAAGAGCCCGGTCAACAAGCGTTCGTACGGCCCCGGCCAGCACGGCCAGCGCCGCAAGTCCAAGGTCTCCGACTTCGGCCTGCAACTGAAGGCCAAGCAGAAGCTCAAGGGCTACTACGGCAACCTGACCGAAAAGCAGTTCCGCAAGACCTATGACGAGGCTGCTCGCCGCAAGGGCAACACCTCGGAAAACCTGATCGGTCTGCTGGAAGCCCGTCTGGACGCGATCGTCTATCGCGCCAAGTTCGTCCCGACCGTCTGGGCCGCCCGTCAGTTCGTCAACCACGGCCACGTCACGGTCAACGGCAAGAAGGTGAACATCGCCTCCTACCGCGTGAAGCCGGACGACGTCGTCGCCGTCAAGGAAGCCTCGCGCAACATGGCTCTGGTGCTTGAAGCCCAGCAGTCGTCGGAACGCGATATCCCCGACTACATCGAACAGGGCGACCGCGGCTTCTCGGTCCGCTTCGTCCGTCAACCCGAACTGGCCGACGTGCCGTTCGCGGTGAAGATGGAGCCGAACCTGGTCGTCGAATACTACGCGTCCTAAGTTCGATCCGTTCGAAAATGGAAAGGGCCCCGGAGCGATCCGGGGCCCTTTTTCTTTGGCCCGCCGGTCGCCCGCATGGCCGGAGGAATGAAGATGACCGAGATAGTTCTGGTCACCCCCGCGGCCGCACATCTGGACAGCTATGTCCAGGCGCTGGAGACGGGCTGGTCGCCCGACAGCACGCGGGGCAAGGAAGCGGCGGACCAGCAGCTGGCGCTGATCCGGTCGAACCCTGTGGCCTTCCTCGCCTCGCTCGACGATCCTGAAGCGCGCGGCGCACCCGTCGAACTGCCGGACGGCAGCGCCGTCCCGCGTTTGCCCGGCGTCGTGCGCTGGATGTGGGATGGCGGCTTCTGCGGAATGATCGGCTTTCGCTGGCAGGCGGGGACGGCGGAACTGCCGCCCTACTGCCTGGGCCACATCGGCTATAATGTCGTGCCGTGGAAACGCGGGCAGGGGCATGCCACGCGGGCCCTGTCGCTGATGCTGGATCAGGCGCGGGGTATGGGGATGCCCTGGGTCGAACTGACTACCACGCCCGACAACGCCTCTTCGCGGCATGTGATTGAAGTCAACGGCGGGCGGCTGATCGAGCGGTTCCAGAAGCTGCCGGCCTATGGCGGCGGCGAGGCCTTGCGGTTCCGGATCGATCTTTAGGCTCGCGCATTGATCTCGGGCAGGAGAGATCGATGTTCGATTGGGACGCCCCAACACGCCACAAACATCCGGGTACGCGAAGGGCCTTCGCGGCCTATGCCGTCATGGCCGGCTTCTCGCTCCTGATCTGGATCGGCGTGACCGCCCTTCTCACCTAGAGCGCCGGCTGCGGTCCGTATTCCCAGTCGTAGGGCACGCCTGTCTCGCCGAGGATGAAGCGGACCAGGGTCGGGAAGGCGGCTTCGGACCGTACGTCATTCGACAGGATCAGGACGCAGCGGCGGCTCTGTTCGACGCAAACCCAGGTATTGCCGGTCGAGTCATTGTGCCCGCCCTTGAAGAAGCCCGGGCCCTGAGGTCCCGTGAAGGTGACCACGCCGAGGCCGGCGGACAGACCGGCATGCTGCTCGGCCGGCGGCAGTTCGTCCTGAAACGGCGGAAACTGGGTCGCGGTCCGGATCGGCAGTTGGGGGCGAACCAGTTCGGCCGCCGACGCCGGGCTCAGGCCGTCACGACGGACATAGGCGGCCACGAATTTCGCCAGATCGGCGATGGTCGTATCCATCGACCCGGCGGCGCGCGGTTTGGAGCGTTCGTCATGGGGCTCGACCGAGCCGTCAGCCTCCCAGCCGTCGGCGAGATTGGCGGCGAAGTCGGGCCGCCACATCATCCCGGTCATAGGCATGTCGAAGCGGTCGAAGACCCGGCGCTGCATCTCGGCGCCGATGTCGAGGCCGAGGCCCTGCTCGAGCACGAACTGCAGCAGGATCAGGCCGTCGCCGGAATAGGCGTAGCGCGTTCCCGGATCGTAATGGATCTTCAGCCTTCCATCCGGCTCCAGGAAGCCGAAGTTTGAAAAGCCTGCCGAATGGGTGAGCAGGATGCGCGGGGTGATGGTTCGCCAGCGCGGATCGTCGGCCAGGCCGCGATAGTCGGCATAGCGGTCGGCGAGATCCTCGCTCCAGTACTCGGGCAGGGGTTTGGGCAGATATTCCGCGATGGGGGTGTCGAGGTCGATCTTCCCCTCGTCGACCAGCGACATCACCGTCCAGGCGAAGACAGCCTTGGTCAGGGAGGCGCCGTACATGACAGTGTCTGTCTGGAGCGGGTCGCCCTTGGCGTTACGGTCGCCCCAGGCTTTCACCAGGGTCACCTGACCCTCGTCGATGATCGCCAGCGCCAACCCTTCGGAATGGGTCGCGGTCATCAGCCGCTGGACCTCGGCGTCGACAGCGGCGGGCGAGGGAAGGGGACTGGTCTGGGCCAGAACCGGGGCCGCCATGGCCAGCAGGCCGAGCGTGGCGGCGGCTGTCAGGGACTTGATCGACGACGTCATGCTCAACATGGGGGCAGCTCGCCTTTTCGGATGCTTTCAGATGCGAATTGAGCGCATAATGCGGCTCTGGCTGTTGAGGGTAAGGGGCATGGCGCCCGTCCGCGCATTAATTCTTTGTGGGGTTTCGGTCCTCGCCCTGACCGCCCTGTCGGGGTGCGCTTCCGTGGGGTCGCGCCTCGGGTTGGGACAGGCCGCCAAGGCCGATCTGCCGCCGCCCATGCCGGGCGTGCTGGAGCCGATCCACGCCGCCGCCCTGCTCAACAACACCGCCGTCTTCTGGGTCAGCTCCAACGGCTGCACCAAGAAGGACGACCTGCAGCCGTTCGTCTCCTTCCACGGCGACGCCTCGGTCATCACCCTGCGCCGCATTTCCGAGGACCGCTGCACCACCCCCGAGGACGAGGGGGTGGAGATCAAATGGTCGTTCGAAGAGCTGGGGCTCAAGCCCGGGGCGCGGGTGTCGGTCAACAACCCCTACCAGCTGCCCCAGACCTAGACCTTCCGAATCTAGGCCTTTGCGTGCACCCGGCCGTAGCCCGGCCAGGTGCTGTCGGTCGCCCGCGCATACTGGTCCGGCAGGCCCTCGGGCTGGCCCAGGGCCGAGGCCGCGTGGTGCGGCCAGTTCGGATCGTCGAGCACCGCGCGCGCGATCGCCACGGCATCGGCCTGACCTGAAGCGACGATCTGCTCGGCCTGTTCGGCGTCATAGATCATGCCCACGGCGATGACGTTAGCCTCAGGAAGGGCGGCTTTCACCGCCTCGGCGAAGGGCAGCTGATAGCCGGGCTGGTCGCCGGGGATCTTGGCCGTCGCGACATTGCCGCCGCTGGTGAGGTGCAGATAGTCGTAGCCCAGGTCATGCAGGGCCCGGCTGAAGGCGATCGCCTCATCCACAGTGATGCCGCCCTCGGTCCAGTCCGAGCCGTTCAGGCGGGCGCCGAGGGCCTTGTCGCGGGGCCAGGCGTCGCGCAGGGCCGCAGCGACCCGCAGGGGGAAGCGCATGCGGTTTTCCAGCGAGCCGCCGTAGTCGTCCGTCCGGTGGTTCGACAGCGACGACAGGAACTGGGTCAGCAGATAGCCGTGGGCGGCGTGCAGCTCGACGAGGTCGAAGCCGGCGCGCAGGGCCCGCCCAGCGGCCTGGACGAAGCCGTTGATGACGCGCTGCATCCCCGCTTCGTCCAGCGCTTCGGGCGTATGCCAGTCGTCGCGGAAGGGCTCGGCGGAGGCGGAAAAGGTCTGCCAGGCCTTGTCGGCGCCGGCCGGGCCGCCGCGTTCGATCCACGGCGGATTGGTCGAGGCCTTGCGCCCGGCATGGGCCAGCTGGATGCCGATCGGGGTGTCGGAATAGGTGCGGATATCCCGGATCAGGGTCGCGAAGGCGGCCTCCTGTTCGTCGTTCCACAGACCGGTGTCGGCCCAGGAGATGCGTCCGGCTGCCTCGACGCCCGTGGCCTCCACGATCACCAGAGACGCACCCGACAGGGCCAGCTTGCCCAGGTGCTGGGCGTGCCAGGGCTGGGGCACGCCGTCGACGGCCGAGTACTGGCACATCGGGGCGATGACGATGCGGTTCTTCAGCGTCAGGGGGCCGACGGCGAGGGGCGAAAACAGCTGGCTCATGAAAGGCGTCCGTGGGGAGGAGGCTCAGTAGCTATGCCGGTTACGGATAGGATCAAGGGGGACGCGTCAGGGTGGAAAAGCCTTTCCGATTATTCACGTGTGTTTTGAACGCTGTCGGGTGATCAAGCGTCACAAGCTTCAGTCCAAGGGGATCACACCAATGCTTCGTCTCGCCCTCGCCATCGCCATCGCCGCCCCCCTTCTGTCGGGCTGCATCATCATCGCCACCGACAAGCCGACCACCCGCGTCGTCCAGACCGCTCCGGCCGAAGGCCAGTAATGCGCGCCGTGAAAGGCCTGCTTCTGGCGGCGGCGATTACGCCGCTGCTGGGCGCCTGCGTCATTTATGACAGCGGCGGCGAGGATAAGGTTTCGGTCCGCGTCGGGTCGCACACCACCACCGCCTGGAGCGACGATGCGGAGGTGCT
This sequence comes from Brevundimonas sp. GW821-FHT12E07, assembly GCF_058807035.1. NCBI lineage: Bacteria > Pseudomonadati > Pseudomonadota > Alphaproteobacteria > Caulobacterales > Caulobacteraceae > Brevundimonas > Brevundimonas sp. GW821-FHT12E07. The sequence goes on from NZ_JBXAQH010000003.1 coordinate 456,059, forward strand.
GCGTGCCGTCCGTTTCGATCCGGGCGCCCTGGTCGTCCGCGCCGATTCCAACGGCTGCACCGAGGCCTCGTCCTTCGCGGTCGAGGTGTCTGAAGGCGACGGCCCGACCCGGCTGACGCTCACGCGCCGCACGCCGGACGTCTGCAAGGCTCTCGTGCCCGAAGGCGTCGAACTGCGCTGGACCTATGAAGAACTGGGCCTTCAGCCCGGCGCGTCGGTCAGCGTGACCAACCCGGTCCGCCTGCCCTAAAGGCCGGAAAAAGGGGCGGGCGCCGCCGCGTCCGCCCTTCTCGGCCCGCCCCCGAAGGCGCTAGAAGACGGCATGTCCTCCGCCCTGCCTGATGCGCCCCTTCCCGATGCGAGCCGCAACTGGGTCGACGCCCATGCGCCGGAGGCTCTGAAGCCCTGGCTGAAGCTGGGCCGCTTCGATCGTCCCATCGGCATCTGGCTTCTGCTCCTGCCCGGCTGGCAGGGGATCGCCCTGGCCCACGCCCGCTACGGCGAGACGCCCGGTCTGTATGCGCTCTGGCTGTTCATCGGCTTCGGCATCGGCGCCTGTCTGATGCGGGCGGCGGGCTGCGCCTTCAACGACATCGTCGACCGCGACATCGACGCGAAGGTCTCTCGCACGGCGCTGCGTCCCATTCCGTCGGGCCGGATCTCGGTGAAACAGGCCTGGGCCTTCGTGATCGGCTGCAGCCTGATCAGCCTGCTCATCCTCCTGACCTTGAACCTGCCCGCCATCCTGCTGGGCGTCGGCTCGCTGGCGCTGGTGGCGGCCTATCCCTTCATGAAACGGATCACCTGGTGGCCCCAGGCCTGGCTGGGCCTGACCTTCAACTGGGGTGCGCTGATGGGCTTTGCCGCCGCCGTGACGGTCGCGGCCGTGGGCTTCCTCGCCAAGGCGGCGCCGGCGGCCGGGATCGGCGCCGGTGACGAACTGATGATCGACTGGGGCTTTCGCGACGCCCTGCCGGCCCTGTGCCTCTACGCCGGGGGCGTGTTCTGGACCCTGGGCTATGACACCATCTACGCGCTTCAGGACATCGAGGACGACGCCATGGTCGGGGTGAAGTCCTCGGCGCGGCGGCTGGGTTCGGCGGCCGGACGCGGCGTGGCGATCTTCTATGGCTTGACCGTTGCGGGGGCGCTGGCGGCGGGCTGGGCGGGCGGCCTGGGCCCGCTGTTCTACGCCGCCGTCCTGATCTACGCCGGCCATCTGGTCTGGCAGGTCCGCAGCCTTCGCCTCGACAACGCCACGCTTGCGCTCAAACTGTTCAAGTCGAACCGGGAAGCCGGTTTCATCCTGCTGGGCGCCATCGCGCTTGGCGCCGTCCACTTCGCCTGAGGAGCCCTTTCGCATGACCTCCGCCCGGATGATGAAGGCCCTGCTGCTTACGGCCGCGGTCGCCGCGACCTTCTCGGCCTGCAATCGCGACAAGGACAAACCCGCAGCGCCGGCGCCGGCTCCGGCGGCCACTGTCGCCGAGACCCCTGCCGCGGCGGGCGCCCCGTTCGGCTACAAGTCCGAGACCCCTTACGCCACGGTCGAACTGAAACTGCCCGAGGCGGTGAAGACCCAGCCCGATCTGCACGTCCGGCTCTATGCGGAATCGGTCAAGGACCTGAAGGCCTTCGTCGAGGGCGCCCAGGCCGACCGCACCGAGGCCGGGGGCGACCAGGGCATGCCCGCCTATGAATCCCTGATCACCTTCGACACCCCGGTCGAGACCGGCAAGCTCTTCAGCCTGGCTCGCTCGGACTATGAGTTCACCGGCGGCGCCCACGGCAATACGGCCTATACCGGCGTCCTGTGGGACAAGGCGATGAAGCGGCCGGTGGCGGCCTCGGGCCTGCTCAAGCCGGGCGTGCCGCTTTCGGCTCTCGACAGCCTGCTGTGCGCCGCCGTCAACGCCGAGAAGCGCAAGCGCGACCCGCAGGCCGAGACCGTCAGCCTGAACCCGAAGGACGCCTCGGGCTGGAGCTGCCCGCACGCCGCCAACACCCCGGTGGTCCTGGCCCCGAGCACCGAACCGGGCAAGGCCGGCGGTCTGGTCTTCCTCGTCGGCCCCTATCAGGTCGGCCCCTATGCCGAAGGCTCCTATGAGGTCCCGGTGCCCCAGGCCGCGATCCGCAGCCTGCTGGCCCCCGCCTATGCCGACGAATTCGCCGGCGCGCCGCTGATGCCGAAGAGCTAGGCTACTTCAGGAAGTCATCGACTAACGCGTCGAAGCGGGCGGGCTGGTCGGCCATGATGAAGTGGCGGCTGCCGTCCACCCGGATCAGCTTCACCCCCGGCAGGGCGGCGTATTCGTGCGTCCACAGGCCGTCGGCCATGGCGGCAGGGGCGCCGCCGTCGGCGTCGGAGGCATAGAGGGCAGTGACGGGCGTGGTCATGGCGGCGAGCCCTGCGCGGGCGTCGGTGGTCATGACGTCCTTCAGGGCGGCGGCCAGGGCGTGGCGGTCGCTGGCCATGGACCAGTCGACGACGAGGGCGCGTGTGGCGGGGTCGCGGACGAGGCCGGCGGCCGTCTGGGCCTGCTGGGTGCGGAAGGTGGCCTCGTCGGCGGACAGGATGCCGGTGGCGGCCTGATCGGCGAAGGGGCGAGCCTGTCCGGCGGTGACCTGCGGTCCGTACATGGCGCTGAAGAAGGGCAGGGAGTCGACGCTCATCAGCCGTCCGACCAGCTCGGGATGGGCCTGGGCCAGCAGCAGGCCCGACAGGCCGCCCATGGAATGGCCGATGACGGCGGGGCGGTCGAGACCGGCGGAGCGGATATAGCGGGCCAGTTCCTCGACCTCCGGCGCGACGAAGGCGCCGTCGCCATGGCTCCAGGGTTCGCCCGCGAAGCCCGCCAGTTGGACCAGGTGGACGCGGTGGGTCGCCGCCAGCCGCATCGCCAGCGGCCGCCACACCTCGCGCGAGGAGGCGAGGCCGGGGATCAGGATGACGTCGGGGCCGGAGCCGATCACCTCGACCGACAGCCGGTCGGAGGTGAAGGCGGCGGCCTGAGCCGCAGCGGCGGGCTCGGCGGCGAGCGCATGGCCGACGGCGATCCCGCTGCCGATGATGGCGGCGGCCGCCGAGGCGAGGACGAGGGCGCGCAGGCTCACGCCCCCGCGATGACGCAGGAAGAACATGTCAGTCTCCTTGGTTGGGTTGGTTCGCCGGCCTCAGCCGTGCGGGTTTTCGAAGATGTCCTCGACCGGCCGGGCGAACAGGACGGCGATCCGGTAGGCGAGGTCGAGGGAAGGGTCGTGCTTCTCGGTCTCCAGAGCGTTGACGGCCTGACGCGAGACCCCCAGCGCCTGACCCAGCTGTTCCTGGGTCCAGCCGCGCTCGACGCGGAGCAGTTTCAGCCGGTTCTTCATTTGGAGGTCCGGATGAAGGGCGAGCTGACGCCCCAGAAGAACCAGAACAGCGGATAGATCAGCCAGGCCGGCAGATGATAGGCGCCCGCATAGCTCTCGCCGAAGCCCCAGATGCTGGCCACCGCCATGGCGAGGCCGGAGGCGATGATGAACTGCTTCGCAGTCAGGGCGCGCACGAACTCGTCAGACTCGCGGATCAGGCTCAGCGTGGCCCAGATCTGGCCGACCATGGGTGCGGCAACGACGAAGGCCAGAACCCAGGCGGCTGGCTTGCCGTGGATTTCATCAAACGCGCCGAAGATGGCGAGGGTGTTGACCACCACATAGGGGATCATGAAGGCCATGGTCCGGATGAAATAGCGCCGACCGGCTGGAGTGCCGTTTTTCCACGTGAGCAGCATGACGCGTTCTCCTGACTTGATGTCAGGTGAACATGACACGGCGTTAGTGTAAGGTCAACGTGACTTTTCGTCAGGCTCGCCTGACGTTCAGAACGGCCCGTTCGACACCACCCGCTCGTCGATCGTGGCGCGCAGGGCGGCGATGCGGCGGTCGTAGGCGCGGCGCAGGCAGGGGACGTCGGCGGCGCAGCGGCCGCGCGCGGCCAGCCACTGGGCCTGTTCGCGCCGGATGGCGTCGCGCGAGCCCATGGGGACCAGCTTCAGGATCAGGCCGTAGAGGACCGACAGTTCGACGTCGCGGTCCTCCAGCACCCGGTTGCCACAGATGGCGCGCTCGTCGGGCGCGCGGGCCCGGGCGCAGTCGAAGCTGGCGGCGCGGGCGATCGAGGCGAGGGGCGTGACGCCCTGCCCGACAAGCAGAAGTCCGGCGAGAGCGAGGGTGGAAACGATCAGGCGAAGTGGGCGCATATCCGGTCTCCGATGACGGAATGTCCGCACGCTAGTCCCGCTGTCTTCGCGGCGCTATCCTGAACCCATGTCAGCCGCACCCCGCGTCTCGCCGTCCGATCTGTTCACGCCCGAGGAGTGGGCGCCGTTCCAGTCGCGCTCGGTCTGGAAGGGGCCGCTGCTGGTCGCCCACGCCTGGGGCGTCATCGCCCTGGCCGTCGTGGGGGGGGTGGTGTGGCCGGTGCTGATCCCGGTCTGCGTGATGATCATCGGCACGCGCCAGCTGGGTCTGGCCATCCTGATGCATGAGGCGGCGCACGGGGCGCTGGCGAAGAACCTCAAGCTCAACGACTGGCTGGGGCATTGGCTGTGCGCCGTGCCGATCGGGGCGTCCCTGACCGCCTACCGGCCCTATCATCTGTCGCACCACCGCTTCGCCCAGCAGCCTGAGGATCCGGACCTGATGCTGTCGGCGCCGTTTCCGGTCACGCCCGCCTCCCTTCGCCGCAAGATGTTTCGCGACCTGACCGGCCAGACCTTCTTCAAGCAGCGGGTGCTGCTGCCCATCGCCATGGCGCGGAAGGCGAAGGCCGAGGCGGGAACTCACGATTACGATTCCATCGTCACGGGCCGGTCGGTGCTGCCCTTCCTGTTGTTCAATCTGGCGATGCTGGCCGGCTTCGTCGCCGCAGGGGTCTGGTGGGTCTGGTTCGCCCTGTGGCTGCTGCCGATGGCGACCTGGTTTCCGCTGGTGACGCGTCTGCGAAACATCGCCGAACACGCCTGCGTGGAGGGTTCGGCGACCGACCCCTACCGCGCCGCTCGCACCACCCGCGCGAGCTGGTGGGAGCGCGCCTTCATCGCCCCCTACTGGGTCAATTTCCACGCCGAGCATCATCTGTTCATGCACGTCCCCTGCTGGAGCCTGCCGCGCCTGCACCGCGAGATCGGCCAGCGTCCGCAAGCCGAGGGAATGGAGGTGGCGCCGGGCTATCTGGCAGTCCTCAGGCAGGCGGCGTCGCGCGAGGCGGTGGGTTGAGGACCGCCAGTGTCGTCTGCGGGCTGTGGCTGCTGGCTTCCGCCCCGGTCGCTGCCCAGTCGAACCGCACCGTCGCCCTGACCTTTGATGACCTGCCCTATGCCGGAGAGGTGGCGAACGGTTCCGGAATGAGCTCGGCCGAGGTCGCGGGCCTGAACGCGAAACTGCTCGACGGCCTGCGCGCGCACCAGGCGCCGGCGATGGGCTTCGTCGTCGAGAAGACGCTGCAGGCGCTCGACGCGGATGACCGCGACGCCGTCCTCGGCCTCTGGACGGGAGACGGGTTCGAGCTGGGCAACCACACCTGGAGTCACGCCGATTCCAACCGGCTGACCCTCGATGAGGTCGAGGCCGAGGTCGTTCGGGGAGAGGCCTTTATCCGGCCAGCGATGGCGGAAGCCGGAAAGCCGCTTCGCTATCTGCGCATGCCCATGAACCACACCGGCGACACCGCCGAAAAACGCGAGGGCATCGAGGCCCTGGCGGCGCGTCATGGCTACGCGCTCGCGACCTCGACCATCGACACCTCCGACTATGTGTTCGAGGCCGCCTATCAGCGCGCTCTGGGTCAGGCGGATTCGGCCTGCGCCGCCCGCATCGCCGATGCCTATGTCGCCTTCAGCGCTGTGGAGATCGACTACTACGCCGGTCTGAACGCCCGGGTTCTGGGACGGGCGCCGGCCGAGGTGGCCCTGCTTCACGTCAACCAGATCAACGTCGATACGCTCGAGCGACTGCTGGGTCTGTATGCCGCGCGCGGATACCGGTTTGTCTCCTTGAGCGAGGCGCAGAGCGATCCCGCCTATGGCCGGCCGGCGACCTACGCGACCCGGTTCGGACCGATGTGGGGCTATCGCTGGGCGCGGGAGCTGGGCGTCCGCGTCAACGGGGCCGAGGAGGCGGAACCCCCGGCCTGGATCGTGACCTATGGCGAAACGGCCGGTGCGCCGTGCTCGGCCCCTGCGACCTGAGCGACGATCCTCAGGCCGCCGTTCGCTCCTCTGCCCGCAGCGTCAGCACCCGCACCCCGTCCTTCGTCACCGCGACCGTGTGTTCGAACTGGGCGGAGAGTTTTCCGTCGGTGGTGACCACGGTCCAGCCGTCGTCTTCGGTACGGACCGTGCGGCGGCCCTGATTGAGCATGGGCTCGATGGTGAAGACCATGCCTTCGCGCAGGGTCATGCCGTGGCCGGGCCGGCCGAAATGCAGGACCTGCGGCGCCTCATGCATCTCGCGCCCGATGCCGTGTCCGCAGAAGTCGCGTACGACCGAATAGCCGTGGCGTTTGGCGTGCTGTTCGATGGCGAAGCCGATGTCGCCCAGCGTCGCGCCCGGCCTCACCGCCCGGATGCCCTTCCACATGGCGTCATAGGTGGCCTTGACCAGTTTGCGCGCGGGCCCCGCGACATTCCCGATCAGATAGGTCTTGGAGGAATCGGCGATGAAGCCGTGCTTCTCGAGCGTGATGTCGAAATTGACGATGTCGCCGTCCTTCAGAATCTCGTCGGGCGAGGGCACGCCGTGGCAGACGACCGCGTTGCGCGAACTGTTCAGGGCGAAGGCGAAACCGTACTGGCCCTTGGAGGCAGGCCGGGCGCGCAGCTTGTCGACGATGAAGGTCTCGACCAGATCGTTGACCTGAAGCGTGCTCATCCCCGCCAGCGGCTGCTCATCGAGGTAGGCGAAGACGGAGGCCAGCAGGGCGCCCGCCTCGGCCATCAGCTCGACCTCGGCCGGGGTCTTGGTCATGCGGCCTGATCCACCCGTTCGACGCCCGCCGCCTTCAGCTCGCGCGCGACCAGCTCCTGAAAGGTCAGGCCGGGGTTCAGCTCGCACAGCATGCCGATCTTGATCCAGAAGGCGGCCTGGCCGTTGGTCGAGCGGCAGGCGGCCTTCGCGGCGCGGCGCAACTGCTCGTGCAGCTCATCCTCGATGTTGACGATGCCCATGGGGTGTCTCTGACTATACGATATGTATGTGTTTCATATAGGCGACGACCGCGGGCGGCAAGGGGCGAGCAAGATGACAGGGGGTTAAGTGGACTGCGCCGAAGCTGTGCTCTAGGCGTCGAATACCGCCAAAGGAGCCGCCCATGACCCAACCGAGGACGTCCGTCCTGCTGCTCGGGGCGGTGCTGTTGCCCGTCCTCTATTTCGGGGTCCAGATCGCGCTTTGGCCGACCTTCCCGGGCTATAGTCCGCTGACTGATGCAGCGAGCTTGCTGGGCTCGGACAAGTCCCCTTACGCCGCCGTGTTCAATGCGGTCGCCTTCCTTTGCGGCGCTTGCGGACTGGCGGGGGCGGTAGGTCTGTTCGGGGCCTTGCGGGCCGAGCGGTGCCCGCTGATCCTCAACATCCTGATCGTTCTCGCCGTGGCGATCGCCGCCGCGGGCTGCATCTGGGCGGGCCTGTTTCCGCTGCCGGACCCTCGCCACCGGATCAATCCGACAGGACCGGCCCTGCTGGCCGTGCCGCTGTTGCTGAGCCTCGCTTCCTTCATGGTTCGCAAGCTCAAGCCCTGGCGGACCGTCTTCATCGGCGCCCTGCTGATGCTGGTCGTCATGGTGTTGATCATGGCCGGCGTCATTCCGGTCGACCGGGCGGCCTACGGCGGTCTGGTCCAGCGGTTCATCGCCCTGGCCGGTCTCGGACCGATCGGCGTGGCCGGCTTTGCCCTGTGGCGCCGCGCTTGACCCGCATCACCGATCCCGAGGCCTTCATCCTGGCCAACACCCGGCTGCAGGCCGTGCCGCATACGCCGGAGATTTCCCTGTGGCTGGCCGACGAGATCACGCCGATCTGGCGGATGACGGAGGAGGAGCTGGGCGAGATCGGCCTGCCGCCGCCGTTCTGGGCCTTCGCCTGGTCGGGCGGGCAGGGGCTGGCGCGCTGGATCCTCGACAACCCGGATGAGGTCGCGGGCAAGCGGGTGGTCGATTTCGCGACCGGCTCGGGGCTGGTCGGGGTGGCGGCGATGAAGGCGGGCGCGGCCGAGGTCCTGTGCGCCGACATCGACCCCTTCTGCGGCGCGGCGGTGAGGTTGAACGCCCAGGCCAACGGGGTCGCCCTGAACTTCACCGACGTCGATCTGCTGGATGGACTGCCGCCCGAGGCCGACGTCATCTGCGCTGGCGACGTCTGCTACGAAAAGCCGATGACGGAGCGGGTCCTGGCGTGGCTGGCGAAAGCAAGGGCCAACGGGACGCGCGTCCTGATCGGCGACCCGCACCGGACCTATTTCCCGAAGGAGGGGCTGGAGTTTCTGGCCGAATACCGGGTGCCGACGACGCGCGAGCTCGAGGATTTCGAGATCAAACGCTCCAGCGTCTGGGCCATGCCCTGATGTGAGGCGATGAACGGCCGCGCCCATTCGAGGCGCGGCCGAAACTCATCAGGCGGCGAGCGAGACCGAGGTCGTGCTGGTCGCGCTGTCGGTCGCCGTATTGGCGTTGGCCGCATAGGCGGCCAGTTGCTTCTCGAACAGGGCCTTGATCCCCGCCGTCAGTTCGTCCGAGGCCAGTGAGCCGTCGCCGTTCGCGTCGAGCGACGAGAAGGCGCTGGTCAGGCTGGTGTCGTCGCTGTCCTTGCCGAGGATCGTATTGATCTCGCTCAGGCTCAGCGATCCGGTGTCGTCCGTATCGGCGGCGGACAGCAGGGTGGAAGCCGTGTCCGAAGCCGAGGCGGATTGACCGGGAGGCGGTCCGGGGGGCGGTCCGCCCGGAGGCGGGCCCTTGGCCTTGAAGCCCGCGTCCAGCTCGGTCGAGGTGATCTGGCCGTCGCCGTCCGTATCGACCGCGTTGAAGGCTTCCGTCAGGCTTGAGGTATCGGCGCTGAGCGAGGCCGCCAGCTCTTCCAGGCTCACCGTGCCGTCGCCGTTGGTGTCGGCGGCGTCGATGACCTCGGACGAGAAGCTGGAGCTGGAAGAGCCGGAGCTCTCCTGGGCGCCCAGCAGGGACGACATTGTGTCAGCGCTGAAACCTCCGCCGTTCATCGAGGCGGGGGGAGGGCCCGGAGGCGGGCCCGACGGCGGGGAACTTCCGCCGCTTTCCGAGGCGAAGCCGGGCAAGGTTTGCCCGGTCGACCCGGTGGAACTCGTCTGGAACAGGTCGCGCAGGGCCTGGAGGGCCATGCTCGAACTCGCCGCAGACGATGAGGATATCTGCATCTTCGGCTCCTTGAGAGGAAACGCCGGTGTCCCGGAGCCCTCTCAGGCCCCGTCCCGGCGCCCGGGAGGCCTGCAAAAATCCGACCGCGATCGCGGCGAAATTATTGAAAAGATTGAGATGTTTCAGCTCTGAAATATCGGGCGCAGATCTGTGCCTGAAACCGGCCCCAGGTCTTGCCGAAAGATGAAGATCAGGCGGCTGCGCCGGCGGCGGGGGAGGTCCCGTCCTCGTCCGTCAGATCCGGCGAGAAGTGGATGTGGCGGTCCGGATTGGGATCGACGTCCAGCTTGTGCGGCTCCAGATCGGCGTCGGCGGGGCGGCCGGTCCCGCGCGTCTTCTCCAGCGCCTGATCGCGGCCGTAGCCGGGGTCGGAGGGGGTCATGGCGGTCATCGGCGTTCTCGCAAAGGCGTGGTCGTTCGTCGCAGACGGTAACCCCCTCGCGGCCCGGGCGTTCCGGTCACGCTTGGTGACGGATGGAAACGCGCCCATGTTCGCGGCATGAAGACATTCGCCCTGACCACTGTCGCGTTGGCCCTCTCTGTCTCGTCCGCCGGGGCTCAGGTCAGGCCGTGGGCGCCGCTGGGGACGTCCGGGCTGGAGACCCAGCGCTATCTGATCGAACGCCAGCGTCAGCAAGCCGAGGCCAGCGAGACCCTGGCCCGGCAGCAATCGCTACAGACGCGACTGACCCTGATGGAGCTGCAGGCCCGGCGCATCCCCTCGCCGACGTTGGACGCTCCCACCCCCGCCCTGAGGTCGCCCGAACAGGAACGGGCCGCGCGCGAGGCGGCGACCGCCCGGCGTCAGGCGACGGCCCAGGGTGTCGGCCAGATCGACAGCTGGCTGGATCGCCAACCGCATTAGGGCGTTCGATCCCGGCGCTTTCCTCACGCGAGGGTCGGCGCTAGCGTGAACGAAGCTCCGGGAGGGATCGGCGATGCGGTGGCAAGGCGGACGTGAAGGCGGCAACGTCGAGGATCGGCGCGGCATGGGGGGCGGCGCTCTGACCGGCGGCGGCATCGGCGTCGCGGTTCTGGGGTTGATCGGTTATCTGGTCTTCGGCATCGACCCCTCCACGACCCAGCAGGTCGCGGGCGCGCTGGGCGCGGGCGGTCAGGCCGAGCAGCAGGGGCAGGTCGGCACCCCGACCGATGAGGCCGGCAAGTTCGTCGATGTGATCGGCACCAATATCGACGACGTCTGGAAGTCCCGCATTCGCGGCTACGATTCCCCGACGGTGGTCCTGTACGAACAGGGCACCCCGACCGGCTGCGGTTTCGGCCAGTCGGCGATGGGCCCCTTCTACTGTCCGTCCGACAACAAGGTCTATCTGGACCTCGGCTTCTGGCAGGAGATGGAGACCCAGCTGGGCGCCTCGGGCGCCGAGTTCGCCCGCGCCTATGTCCTGGCCCATGAATACGGCCACCACGTCCAGAACCTGCTCGGGACCTCGGACCGGGTCCAGGCCCAGGAGCAGCGCGCCGGCGGCGGGGCCGCGGCCAACCGCTATTCGGTGGCTCTGGAGCTTCAGGCTGACTGCTACGCCGGGGTCTGGGCCAAGAACGCCGCCGGCGCCTCCAGCGGCCAGGTCGCCGTCGACGGCGCCGATCTGGAAGAGGGGCTGAAGACCGCCAGCGCCATCGGCGACGACACCCTGCAACGCCGCGCAGGCCGCGAGGTCGCGCCCGACAGCTTCACCCACGGCTCCTCGGCCCAGCGGGTCCAGTGGCTGAGGCGCGGTTATGAAAGCGGCGATCCGTCGTCGTGCGACACCTTCACCGGCCTGCCCGGGATGAGCTGAGCCTCAGGTTCGGGCCTTAGTGCCCGGCCAGTTCCCCGGTGCGCGCGTTGTAGCATTCGCAGGCCAGCCGCTCGAGCGCGGCCCGATCGACGATGGTGATCCTGCCGCGGGAGTAGGTGATGGCCCCGGCCTTTTGCAGGGTCTGGGCCGCTTCGTTCACGGTGGTGCGCTGGGCGCCCAGCATGCTGCCCAGATATTCCTGGGTCAGATGCAGGGTGTCGCCGTCGATCCGGTCGTGGCAGCGCAACAACCATTTGGCGAAACGTTGATCTGCGCGGTGCAGGGCGTTGCAGGCGCCGGACTGTTCCAGTTCCGCCTGCAGGCCGGAGGCGTAGCCGGCGATCACAGCGCGTAGCCCGCGGCGTTCATTCATCAGCTCACGGAGCTTGGCCACCTCGATCCGGCGGGACTGGCCATCGGCCTGGGCGACATGACGGGAATAGCTGCGGATCGGCTCGGGGCCCGTCGCCGAAGGGTGGGTCACGCCCTCCCGGCCGACCATGAACACCTCGACAGTGCGACCGTCCTCCATCGCAGCGACCGCGGAAATGATGCCGCTGTTCAGGAAATGGACGTGCTCGATCTGGTCGCCCGCTTCGAGGAAGACGTGCCCCACCTTGAAATCGAAAGGAACCGAGACGGCCAGCAAGGCCTCCCGATCCTCCGGTTGCATGTCCAGAATGAGTGAATTGCGCAGCGTTGCGATAAGCATTGTCGCCGGATAGGGGAAAGCGGCGCGCGCCGTCCGTCGGAAACCGACTTTCGGTCGCACTCAAATACGCTGGCCCTAACGCGGCGAAACGATCAGCGTTCTGTCAGGTTCCGTACAAAAGGGCGCCCGCGCCTATTTCGCCAGACGGTCCTGACATTTGTCGGCGGCGAAGACGACGTCGGGGTCTGGCTTGTGGACCTTGGCGCCGGGCCGGTCGATAGCGTGCAGGATATGACGCAGGATGTTGATCCGGGCCGTCTTCTTGTCGTCGGTGGCGATGACGGTCCAGGGCGCGTGACCGGAATCGGTCTCTTCCAGCATCCGGTCGCGGGCGGCGCTATAGGCGTCCCAGCGGGCCTGGGCCTCGCCGTCGAGAGAGGAGACCTTGAACTTCTTCAGCGGATCCTCGATCCGCTCCTCAAGCCGTTTGGCCTGCTCTTCTTTCGAGATGTCGAGCCACAGTTTGATGATCAGAGTCCCCGCATCGGCCAGCAGCCGCTCGAAACGAGGCGCGTCCTTCAGGAACTGTTCGTGCTGCTGCGGCGTGCAGAAGCCCATCACCGGCTCGACGCCGCCGCGATTGTACCAGGAGCGGTTGAGGATCACGATCTCGCCCGCCGCCGGCAGGTGGCTGACATAGCGCTGGAAATACCACTGGCCGGTCTCGCGCTCGGTCGGCTTGGGCAGGGCGACGACCCGGGTCTGTCGCGGCGAGGCGAACTCGGTGATCCGCTTGATCGCCCCGTCCTTGCCCGCGCTGTCGCGACCCTCGAAGACGATCAGGATCTTGAGCCCCTTCTCGATGGCCCAGGCCTGGGTGTCGACCAGTTCGATCTGCAGCTTTTCGAGATCGCGCTCGTAATCGTCTTTCTTGCTCATCCTTCGAGAGTGGGCTCGGCCGGCTGCGACCGCAAGCGGGGTCGCGCTTCTGTTGCGGTTCTGGTTCAGTGTGTCGCGACGCCATCGGAGACCGCTGCATGACCCCGATCGACCGCCGCGCCCTGATGACCGGGGCGCTTGCCGTCTCCGGCCTGAGCGCGACCGCCGCCTTCTCCCAGGACCTGACCATTCGTCCCGCCGGTTCGGCTGCGACCGGGCCGGACGCCGCGCTGGACATGGCCGCCGCCCTCGTCGGAGGGCCGCCCGCCATCGCCGCCGGGATCGTCACACGCGAGGGGCTGGAATGGTCGGGCGTGCGCGGGGTGCGTCAGGCGGGCGGAACGGACAAGGCGACCCTGGATGACCGCTGGCACCTGGGCTCGAACACCAAGGCCATGACCGCCGCCGTCTTCGCCCGGCTGGTCGATCAGGGGCGGGTGAAGTGGGCCATGCCGCTGGCCGAGGCCTTCCCGGGCGCGACCCTCGATCCCGCCTTCGCCGACGTCACCCTCGACGACCTGATGCGGCACAAGGCCGGACTGACCGATACGGCCATGGCCTCGCCAAACGTCGCCCGCGCCGATCCCCGCCCCGTCATGGAACAACGGGCCGCGCTGGTGGACAGCGCCCTGTCGCGTCCGCCCACGGGGATGAAGGGCGCCTTCGCCTATGCCAACATCAACTATGTGCTGGTCGGCGCGGCCATCGAGCGGATCAGCGGCAAGCCGTGGGAAGAGATGATGGGCTCGGAGATCTTCCAGCCTCTGGGCCTGACTACCGCCGGCTTCGGCGCGCCGACGACCAATGCGAAGGGCGGCGCCAATGCCTGGGGCCATTATGTCGCGCCGGACGGAACGAAGACGCCGGTCGATCCCGCCGGAGTGTCGGACAATCCCGCCCTCTACGGCCCCGCCGCGACGGCTCAAATGACCCTGGCCGACTATGCGACCTGGATCCGCGCCCTGATCGGCGGGGAGCCCGAGGGCTGGCTGAGGCCCGAGCGCATCGGGGTCCTGACCACCCCGCTTCCGGGCGACACCTATGCCATGGGCTGGATCGCACGGCCTGAGGCCTGGGCCGGGGACACAGTCACCATCGCTCACGAAGGCTCCAACACCCTGTGGCACGCCATCGCGGTGGCCGCGCCGGCGAAGGGGCTGGGCTTCATCGTCCTGTCCAACGGCGGAATTCAGGGCCGTTCCACCAGCGTGCCCTTGATCCAGAGACTGATCCGGGAACGGACAGCGACCGCATAAGTGTTAACGCAGACGTGCGACCGGACGGCGTTCCGAGCGTTGCCGTAGGTCATTCGAAGGTCAATGCTGAGGCGGCATGAAGCGCGACTTCGCCGATTTCTGGAATTTGTTGTGGGAGCTGGGGCTGGCCGCCTGCGCCGGCTTCGCCCTCATGAACGCCTTCGTTCCGCCTCAGGACCTGCCGTGGAAGCCGCTGGATCTGAACCATCCGGTGGGCCAGGCGACCAGCGCCAAGGTCGCGGATTTCGAACTGCCCTTCGCCGCCCCCGCCGAACAGGTCGAGGGGGCGACCGAGGCCTGTATCAAGACCCTTCAGGCGGCCGGGGTGGAGGTCGAACGGGTCCCCGATCGCGACGACGGCGGCTTCTGCCGGGTGCAGGGCGCGGTGCGGATCACGGGCGGAGCGGTGACGCCGCTGGCGCCCAACGACGTGATCATGCAGTGCCCGCTGGCGGTGCGCTATGTCATCTGGGACCGTCAGATCCTGCAGCCGACGGCGCGCGAAGTCTTTGGTTCGTCAGTGAAATCCGTCAACGACTTCGGGACCTACTCCTGCCGCCGCATCTATGGCTCGACGGTGATCAGTGACCGGCCCAGCGAACATGCGCGCGCCAATGCGCTCGACGTCGGCGGGGTAACCTTGGCCGATGGGCGAAAGGTTTCGGTGCTGGACGACTGGAACGGAACGGGGCCGGCGGGGCCTCAGGGCTCGGTCTTCCTGAAGCGGTTGAGGGACGGCGCCTGCCGCGTGTTTTCGACAGTTCTGACCCCCGATTACAACAAGGAGCACGCGAACCATTTGCATCTGGACGGCGCGCCGCGGAGCCTTTGCGCCATGGGGCCGTCTCCGCAAACCCGGGCCGCGGCGACGCCCGCGACGCCCTGAGTGCGACCAAAGCTCACTTTGAGCGCGAATCGAATCCGGTTGACCGCTGTGGACAGACGCGAGAGAACGTCTGCGCAGTCCGGATTTTGTGCGTGGGGTCCAAACCCATGTCTCGCTCCTTCGCCTGAACGAGCCGTCCAGATGGACTGACGGGTACCTCTACGTGAGGGCCTGCCTGGAAAGCGCGTTTATGGAGAGCGCAGATATGGCGACCGGTACGGTCAAGTGGTTCAACCCCACGAAAGGCTTCGGCTTCATCCAGCCGGAAAGCGGCGGCGCCGATGTGTTCGTTCACATCACCGCCGTTCAGAAGGCTGGCCTGCAAGGCCTGGATGAAAACGCGAAGGTCGAATACGAGCTGGAATCCCAGCGCGGCAAGACCTCGGCGGTCAACCTGAAGCTGGTCTGATCCGGCTTCCTCTCCGAAAGGAGGGGGGAGCTAAAGATTGACGGGCGCGGGATCTCCGGATCCCGCGCCCGTTTTCGTTTGGGCGCCGTCCTGGCTGGAAGGTGTTTTGCGCGTCGACCACTGGGCCAGGACGATGGCGGCCAGCACCAGAGCCCCGCCGAGCGCCTGAACTGGCGTCAGGGTCTCGCCGAACACCCACCAGCTGACCAGGCCCGCGACCACCGGCTGGACCAGGATGGTGACGGCGGTGATGGTGGCGGGCAGCTTGCCCAGCGCCCAGGCGACGCCGCCCTGACCCGCCACATGCACCAGGCCCAGGCCGATACAGGCGGCCCAGCCGGCGGGGCCTGTCGGGATGATCTGCTCGCCCATGACCAGCGCCGCCAGCAGCATCAGGGGCGCGCCCACCGCCGTGGACCACAGCATGACCTTCTGCGCCGAGGCGGTCTTGCGCGCCGCCTGGATGGTCAGGAAATAGGCGGCGTACCAGACGGTGACCGACAGGGAGAGGGCGTCGCCGAGCAATGAGCGGTCGGCGCCGCCCGAGTGATTGGCGCCCAAGGCCATGGCCGCCGCCCCGACCATCGACAGGGCCAGCGCCACGAGGAACAGGCTCTTCGGCCTTTGTCTCAGCACGACCCAGGCAAACAGGGTCACGACCACAGGGGTCAGGTTGCACAGCACCGTGGCGTTGGCGACCGAGGTCAGGTGCAGGCCGTAGTGCCAGAAGCTCATGTCCAGGGCGAAGAACATCCCGGCCAGGGCCATCCACTTGCCGGGCCGGCCGATGCCCGCACCGCCCAGTGACGCGGGCCGTCCAACGAAGGCCAGCAGCAGGGGCAGGGCGAACAGCAGCCGCCAGAAGCCCGCCGACGCCGGTCCCGTCTCGGTCAGCCGCACCAGCACGGGTGCGAGCCCCAGCACGGCGGCGGCCAGCATCAGGACGATCAGGGCGAAGGCGCGCGAGGTCGCGGGCGCGGATGTCGTGGGGGAGGACATGCGTCGGGCCTAGACCCTGACGCCCGCCGTGTGAACCCTTTCAGGGCCGGATCACGGTCTGATCTGGCCGGTTCCGCGCACGACGTATTTGTAGCTGGTCAGTTGCTCCGCCCCGACAGGGCCGCGCGCATGCAGGCGCGAGGTCGAGATGCCGATTTCTCCGCCGAAGCCGAACTCCCCGCCGTCGGCGAACTGGGTCGAGGCGTTCCACAGGACGATGGCGCTGTCGACGGCGTTGAGGAAGGCGGCGGCGGCCCCGGCGTCGTCGGTGATGATCGCCTCGGTGTGGCCCGAGCCGTGGGTCCGAATGTGATCGACGGCGGCGTCCAGCCCGTCGACGACGCGTACGGCGAGGATCGGAGCCAGATATTCGGTGATCCAGTCGGCCTCGACGGCGGGGGTCATCGCGGGAACGAGGGCCTGCGCCCGGGCGTCGCCGCGCAGCTCGCAACCGGTGGCGATCAGGGCCTCGGCGACCGGGGGCAGCAGGCGTCCCGCCGCCTCGGCGTCGACCAGCAGGGTCTCGGTCGATCCGCAGACGGAGACGCGGCGCATCTTGGCGTTGACGACGATGTCGCGCGCCATGGCGAGGTCGGCGGCGGCATGCAGATAGGTGTGGTTCAGCCCCTCCAGGTGGCCCAGCACCGGCACTCGCGCCTCGGACTGGACCCGGGCGACCAGGCTCTTGCCGCCGCGCGGGATCAGCAGGTCGACATTGCCGTCCAGTCCGGTCAGCAGGGCGCCGACGGCGGCGCGGTCGGGCGTGGGGACGAGCTGGACCGCATCGGCGGGCAGGCCGGCGGCGACCAGCCCCTCGACCACCGCCGCATGGATGGCCAGCGAACTGCCCAGACAGTCCGAGCCGCAGCGCAGAATGGCGACATTGCCAGACCGGATGCACAGGGCGGCGGCGTCGGCGGTGACGTTGGGCCGGCTCTCATAGATGATGGCCAGAACGCCGAGGGGGGTGCGGACGCGGGCGATGTCCAGACCGTTGGGCCGGGTCCAGCGCTCGGTCTCGACGCCGAGCGGATCGGGGAAGGCGGCGATCTCGTCCACGGCGTCGGCGATGGCCGCGACCCGGACGGGCGTCAGGGCCAGCCGGTCGATCAGGGCCTCGGTCAGGCCATTGGTCCGGGCGCGGGCGATGTCGCGGGCGTTGGCGGCGAGGATGGCCTCGAAGCCGTCCCGGATCGCGGTCGCGATGGCGCTGAGGGCGGCGCTGCGGGTCTCCGGCCCGGCCAGACGCACGGCGTCGGCGGCGGCGCGCGCGCGACGGCCCATGTCGGCCATCAAGGCGGCGACGTCTTCACGGTCTGACGTGACGGCTTGAGCAGTCATGCGGGGTCCAGCACCAGATCGTCGCGGTGGATGGCGACACCGGGGCCCTTATAGCCCACCAGCCCCTCGATTTCGCCCGAATGCCGGCCCCGGATCTTCTCCATCTCGTCGGCGGCGTAGGCGGCGAGGCCGACGCCCAGCGAGCCGCCCGTCAGCCGGACGATACGCACGCAGTCGCCCCGGTCGAACCGGCCCTCGACCCGCTTCACCCCCGAGGCCAGCAGGCTGCGTCCGCCCGCCAGAGCGGTCGCGGCGCCGTCATCGACGACCAGCGAGCCGGCCGGCTCGAGGCTCCCCGCGATCCACGACTTGTAGGCCGCGATGGGCGTCGCCGGGGCGGTGATCATCGTATGGCGCGCGCCGTCGTCCAGCGCCTTCAGCGGATGCGGCTCCAGCCCGGAGACGATCAGGGTGACGCAACCGGCCGAGCGGGCGATGCGCGCCGCCTCCAGCTTGGTCGCCATCCCGCCCGTGCCGACGTCAGCCTCGGCATTGGCGCCCCCGGCCGCGGCGAGGATTTCGGGCGTCAGGGCCTCGACCACCGGCAGGTGCTCGGCGTCCGGATTGCGGCGCGGATCGGCGGTGTAGAGGCCGTCGACGTCGGACAGCAGGATCAGCAGGTCCGCCCGCACCAGCTGGGCCGTCCGCGCCGCCAGCCGGTCGTTGTCGCCGTAGCGGATCTCCTCGGTGGCGACGGTGTCGTTCTCATTGACCACAGGCACGGCGCCGAGTTTGAGCAGGGCCTCCAGGGTGGCGCGACCGTTCAGCCAGCGCCGGCGGCGCTCGGTGTCCTCGCGGGTCAGCAGCACCTGGGCGGGGACCAACGCCTGTTCGCTCAGCGCTTTCTCCCAGGCCTGCATCAGCAGGGGTTGGCCCACGGCGGCGGCGGCCTGTTTCTCGTCCAGCCGGGCGTTCTTCTCCAGGCCGAAGCGGCCCCGCCCCAGCGCCACGGCGCCTGAGGAGACCACGATCACCTCGCGCCCGTGCCGACGCCAGTCGGCGATGTCCTCGGCCAGAGCCTTCAGCCAGGCGGCCGCCGGGGCGCGCGTCTTCGCATCGACGACAAGCGAAGAGCCGATCTTGATGACGACACGGGTGATCTGACGAGGTGAGGACGGGATCTGGAACACGGCGGGACCATGCCGCCAAGGTTGCGGCGCAACAAGCGAGAACCGCCTGTTATCGAGCGACTATCGCGCCTCGAAGGTCGGCAGCATGGTCGCGGGGATGCGCTGGGGCCTCAGGGTCGCGGCCTCGACCAGACACCATTCGGAGACGCCTTGGGCGCACAGCCGGCCTTCGCCGTCCTCGATGCGGACATAGCGGTTGAAGCGCGGCCCCTGCGGATCGCCGACCCAGGTGCGGGCCACGACGGTGGCCTCGGGCGGCAGGCCGCGCAGATAGTCGATCTCGTGACGCAGGGCGACCCACGACCATTTGGCGCGATCGGCCTCGTCGAAGCGGGCGTTCCAGTGGGCGGTGCCGACTTCCTGCAGCCAGCCGACATAGACCACATTGTTCACATGGCCGTTGGCGTCGATGTGCTCGGGCAGGATGGCCAGAGGCACGGTGAAGATCTCCCGATCCTCACGCGGCTGGAGCGTCGGCCGCGCCAAGCCGGATCAGTCCTGACCGAGGGCGACGCCCTTTTCCGCCAGCAGGGCCTGGAGCTCGCCCGACTGGAACATCTCGCGGATGATGTCCGAGCCGCCGATGAACTCGCCCTTCACATAGAGCTGGGGGATGGTCGGCCAGTCAGTGAAGACCTTGATGCCGTCGCGCAGGGCTTCGTCCTGAAGCACGTCGACACCGACGAAGGGGGCTTCGATCTGGTCGAGGATCTGAACCGACAGGGACGAGAAGCCGCAGCGGGGCTGGTCCGGCGTGCCCTTCATGAACAGGACGACGGCGTGGTCCGCGATCGTCTGGGCGATGAAGGCGTGGACGGGATCGGCGCTTTGCGCGACAGCTTGATCGGTCATGGGAGTGGCCTCTGGTTCAGCCCGTCAGCTAGGGACGAAGACCCCTTGGGTCAAGGCCGCAGGCGGCTTTGACGCAGCTCAGGCGACCTTGTTCGCCGCGCCGACGCGGGCCATTTCGATCTGGGCCGACAGCCCGGGCGGCATGTCGCGGTCGGGGATCTTCGCGAGGGCCTCGAGCCGTGTGACATCGCGGGCCTGCACCAGGACGGTGGCCACGGCCGGATCGTTCATGACGTGGGCCAGACAGATCGACTCGGCGTCCCAGTTCGGCGTCTCGTGCAGGAAGGCGAAGGTGCCGGCCCCGGCCAGGGGATCGTCCTTGGCGCGTTTGGAGCCGCCTCCAAAGCCGAAGAAGCCCTTCTTCTCCTCGTGCAGGGTCGTGGCCTTCTTCTTCGAGTTCAGGGCCTCGGGGAAATAGTCATAGGCCATGACCGCCATGTCCTGCTCCTGGGCGGCGCGGATGCGGGCGCGCACCTTCCACGAGGAGTTGACGTTGGAGGGGGTGGCGATGACGTCGAACGCGCCGGTCGAGACATAGGCGTCCATGACCTCGTCGTCGCCGAAGACGCCGAGGAAGCGGACCCGCTGGGTCTGACGCAGGGCCTTGAGGGCGTTCAGCGAGGACTGCGGCAGTTCGTGCTCGCCCGGACGTTCCAGCAGGGCGACGTCGATCCAGCCCAGACCCGAGACGTGCAGGGCCCGATCGATAGCGTGGGTCATGCTCTCGGCCGAGAAATCGCGGTCCATGTCCTGGCGGCGGCCGTCGCGGCGACCCAGGGTCAGGCTGACGATCAGGAGCTTGCGCTCCACCGAGGACAGGGCGTGGCCCACGACCTCGGCCAGCACCGGGTCGGCGCTCTCCAGACGGTAGCTGTTGATGCCCGCCTCGAGCGCCGCATAGATCAGCTCGGCGGCGGCCTCGGGGCCGCGCGAGACGGCGTCGATGCCCAGGCTCAGGGTGATGTTCGAGATCGCGGCGCCGGTGGAGCCGAAGGGGCGATAACGCATGGGTTCAGCCTCCTGCGGGCGTAGAGGTTTCGAGCGCCAGGGCGTGCAGCTCCCCGCCCATCTTGCCCTTCAGGGCGGCGTAGACGAGCTGGTGCTGGCGCACGCGCGGCAGGCCCGCGAAGGCGGTGGAGACGATGCGCGCGCGATAGTGATCGCCGTCGCCGGCCAGATCGTCGATGGCGATCTCGGCGTCGGGAAAGGCTTCGGCCAGATGGGCGTGCAGCGTTTCGACGGACATGGGCATGCGGGCGGTCTCGCGGTCTTCTCGCAGGGAAAATGACCGATAAACCTTAATGTCCCGCATACGCGGAAGCGATCACAGAGCGGCGGGCCGCTCCAGCAGATGGACCAGATGGTCCTTGTAGAAGGCGTCGGCATAGGGGCGGTAGCCGACACGCTCGGCCAGCTTCAGCGACGGGGCGTTGTCGGGCGAGATCATGCAGACGGTGCGCGGCGCCTTCATCTGCGTATCGGCCCAGTGAAGCGCCGCCTCCACCCCCTCGCGCGCCAGACCCTGGCCCTGGAAGGCCGTGGCCACGCCCCAGCCCAACTCGGGCGCGTCGAAGGGCTGCTCGAGCGTGCGCAGATAGTGGAGCACCCCGACGCTGCCGACATAGTCGCCGGTGTCGCGCGAGCGCATGGCCCAGTTGCCGTGTCCCAGCGCCTGCCAGTGGCCCAGATCGCGCAGCAGCCGGAACCAGACCTCCTCCTCGCCGAGCGCCCGGCCGGTGATGGCGCGGGTGAAGGCTTCATCGGCCCAGACGGCCTTCAGGTCCTCGAAATCGGTGACGGCGACGGGGGTCAGGATCAGGCGGTCGGTGGTCAGGATGGTCATGCCCCATTCCTTCCATCGCAGGATTGGAAGGGGAAGCCCCTGCGGGCTCTTCTCTCAATGAAGACGCACCCGTCGCCGACCGGGCCGAAAGGGTCAGATCAGCCCCAGTTGCTTGAAGCTGGCCACGCCGTCGCGGCCGACCACCAGATGGTCATGAATCTCGACATTGAGCGCGCGTCCAGCGGCGATGATCTGTTTGGTCATATCGACATCGGCGCGGCTGGGGGTGGGGTCGCCTGACGGGTGGTTGTGGACCAGGATCAGGCTGGAGGACGACAGCTCCAGCGCCCGGCGGACGACCTCGCGCGGATAGACGGGGGCGTGATCGACCGTGCCGCGGTTCTGGATCTCGTCGAGGATCAGCTGGTTCTTCTTGTCGAGGTAAAGCACACGGAACTGCTCGCGCGGCTCGTGCTGCAGGGCCACCCGGACATAGGCCAGAAGCGCGCTCCAGGACGAGATCACCGGCCGCTTCGACGCCGGCTCGCGCGCCACCCGCCGGGCCACGTCATAGATCAGCTGAAGATCCAGCGCCGTGGCCCGTGACAGCTTCCCGCGCACGATCGACAGGGATTTGGCTACCTGATCGTCGATGGCCTCATGGGTCGCCGCGCCTATGCCTTCCAGACTGCCGAACCGGGCCAGCAGGTCCTTGGCCAGGGGTTTGGTGTCCCGATAGGGAATGCTGCGGAACAGCAGCATCTCCAGCAGCTCATAGTCGGGCAGGGCGTCGATCCCGCCCCTGGCCGCCCGTTCGCGCAGGCGTTCGCGATGGCCCGAATTGCGACTTTTGGCCGACGGGGGCGTTGTCTCCTGCGGCGTGTCGTCGTCGGCGATGAAGTCGCTCAAGACCCGGCCCCGTGGATTCGACCGAAGGATGCCTCCGGAGGTTGTCGGGAACAGTAGGGGTTACGCGATTTCGATCAAGGGTCGGCGAACATCCGTCACAGTGTATGTTTCCCTTACGGAAACGGTGGTTATCGCCCATTTTTGCGACTTCAGGGGCACAGTATGCCTATGAACAGCGCTATCTAACGGTGATCTGAAACAAAATCGTCAAAATCGTTGCAACGGTTTGCCCGGATGCGCATTTGCGGGTCCGAAGGCCTCCCCAAGACCTTTTCAATTCCCAGGAAACAGGGCCGCACCGGGCGTAACCGGGGCGTCCGCAAAAGGTAATTCCATGAACGCTTCCCACGTCGCCCGCTTCGGCGGCCTGACCCTGACCGCGGCTCTGCTGGCCTCGGTCGCCACCCCCTCGCTGGCCGGCTCCTTCTATCTGCAGGAACAGTCGGCCCGTGGCGCCGGCCGCGCCTATTCGGGTGAAGCCGCCGACACCGGCGTGTCCTCGATGTGGTGGAACCCCGCCGCCATCGCCCGTTCGGGCCGCGAGGTCTATATCGGCGCCCACGGCCTGCTGCTCGATTCCGACGTCGACAACGCCGGTTCGACCATCACCTATCCCGGCGGCACGACCGTTCCGGTCCAGGGCCAGGCGCACAACGGCGATCCGATCGAAAGCGGCATCGTTCCGAACTTCGCCATCTCCACCCCGATCGGCGATCGCTTGGCCGTCGGCCTGGCCGTCGAAGCGCCGTACAACTTCACCACCAAGTACCAGCCCGGCTCCTTCGCCCGCTATGACGCCCTGACCTCCGAGCTGCGCTCGGCCAACGTCAGCCTCGTCGGCGCCATGAAGGTCACCGACTGGCTCGACCTCGGCGTCGGCGTCGACGCCCAGTACGTCAAGGCCAAGCTGACCTCGGCCCTGCCGAACCTGTCGCCCCTGCTGCCCGACGGCAACTCCTCGCTGGAAGGCGACGGCTGGGACTACGGCTGGAACGTCGGCGCCCAGGCCCACACCGGCCGCTGGAATTTCGGCCTGAGCTACCGCTCCGAGATCGAGCATGAGCTGGACGGCGACGTCGCCATCACCGGCCTGCTGGGTCCGATCGCCGCCGGTAACTACACCGGCTCCGGCATGGCCAGCTTCAACACTCCCTGGTTCGCTTCGGCCTCGGTCCGCTACGCCGTCAACGACAAGCTGACCCTGAACGCCCAGGTCAACCGCATCGGCTGGTCCGAGTTCGACGCCATCCGCGTGCGCTACGCCGCGACCGGCGGCGACACCTATGTCCAGGACTACAAGGACGTGACCACCGGCGCCGTCGGCTTCGACTATGTCGCCAACGACCGCGTCACCTTCCGCGGCGGCATCGGCTATGACCCGACCCCGACCCGCGACGGTGAGCGCACCGCCCGTATCCCGGACGCCGACCGCTGGCTGTTCTCGGGCGGCGTCTCGGTCAAGGCCACGGACTCGATGACCGTCGACACCGGCCTGACCTACATCGCCTTCTCGGACAGCGACATCGCCAGCTCGCACACCTCCTACGCGGGCACGGCTGCGGCGACGACGTCCAACCTGCGCGGTACGGCCGAAGGCTACGGCATCGGCGCCTCGGTCGGCGTGCGCTGGGCCTTCTGATCCAGCCATAACGGCAGACAAGAGAGGCCGGTCCTTCACAGGGCCGGCCTTTTTGCTGCGCGACACCCAAAGAAAAAGCCCGCCCGGCGCGAACCGGGCGGGCTTCTTTTCAGTCAGGCCCGAAGTTAGGCCAGAGGCTTAGCCCTTGGAGGCGTAACCCTTGCCGCCGTTGGACGGGCGACGGCCGCGCGGGCGGCGCTTGAACTGGCCTTCCGGCTTGTCCTGGCCCTCGGGGCGCGGGGCCTGCGGGCGTTGGGCGTTCGCGGCCGAGCGGGCGCGGTCGGCGGCCAGCGGATCGAAGGCTTGCGTCGAAGCGACCGAACGGTCGCCACCGCGATCGTTGTGGTGCGTGCGGTCGCGTTGACCCTCACCGCCGCGGCCGCCGCCCTTGCGGACGCGGTGCGGCTGACCGCCGTGCTCGGGCTTGACGCCGTCGCGACGCGGGTTGCGCGGGCCGCGCTGCTGGCGGTCGCCACGGCCGTCGTCGGGCATCGAGGCCTTGGAGGCCACGCCCGAGGCCATGATCGACTGGTCGAGCAGACCCAGGGCCTTGTCGTTGCGGCGGTCGGTCGCCGGGATCTTCTGGCGCGTGACCTTCTCGATGTCGCGCAGCAGCTTCATCTCGTCGCCGGCGACGAAGCTGACGGCGGTGCCGTCCTTGCCCGCCCGGGCCGTACGGCCGATGCGGTGAACATAGGCTTCCGGCACGAAGGGCAGTTCGAAGTTCACGACGTGCGAGACGCCGTCGACGTCGATGCCGCGCGCGGCGATGTCGGTGGCGACCAGAACGCGCAGCTTGCCGGCCTTGAAGGCGGCCAGGGTGCGTTCACGCTGGGGCTGGGACTTGTTGCCGTGGATGGCGCCCGCCTGGACGCCGCCGGCTTCCAGATAGGCCGCGACCTTGTCGGCGCCGTGCTTGGTCTTGGTGAAGACCAGGCAACGCGTGTACTCCGGATCGGCGAACATCTCGGTCAGCAGGGCGCGCTTGCGGCCTTGCTCGATGTGCACGACCGACTGGGCGATGCGCTGCACCGTCGTCGACTGCGGCGTCACCTGGACCTTGACCGGATCCTTGAGCAGTTCGCCGGCCAGCTTGCCGATTTCGGTCGGCATGGTGGCGGAGAAGAACAGGTTCTGGCGCTTGGCCGGGATGCGGGCGACGATCTGGCGGATCGGCTTGACGAAGCCGAGGTCCAGCATCTGGTCGGCCTCGTCGAGGACGAAGATCTCGGTCGACGACAGGTCAATGGTCTTCTGCTGCATATGGTCCAGCAGACGGCCGGGGGTGGCGACCAGAACGTCGAGGCCGCCCTGCAGCGCGCGTTCCTGCGGGCCGTACTTCACGCCACCGAACACCACCGCGACCTTGAAGCCGAGGTGACGGCCATAGGCCTTGAAGCTGTCGGCGATCTGGCTGGCCAGTTCGCGGGTGGGCGACAGGATGAGGGTGCGGGTGGTGCGCGGCGCCGGGGCGACGCGGTTCTCGGCCAGACGATGCAGGATCGGCAGGGCGAAGGCCGCGGTCTTGCCGGTGCCGGTCTGGGCGATGCCCAGCAGATCCTTGCCGAGCATGACGTCAGGGATGGCCTGGGCCTGGATCGGGGTCGGGTTGGTGTAGCCCTCGGCCGTCAGGGCCTGAAGGATGGCCTTGTTCAGGCCGAAGGATTCAAAGGTCTTGGTGGTCAATGCCGTTTCTTTCGCGTGCGGCGACGCGCATCAGCCATGGCTCAACGCCAGATAAGGCCGCGCGCCGCCAGTCCCGATGGAGCCTCTGCGTGAGGCCGTCGGGGTGGATCGGGCGCCGCCCCGCGTGTCCGGGCAGCGAATGATTTTGAGGGCCGGCCGCTGCTACAGTCAGGTCTTCGAGGGGAGGTGAAGACCCACACGCGCTGGAGCGCACCGGGGGTCGCAATTGTGCGACGCAGCGCAGATGGGCGCTTCATGTGGCGAAGTCAAGGCGGAACGGCGTTTTGCGGCCGTCAGTGCCCCAGCAGGCTGACCGCGAAATTCACTGCCAGGGCCACGATCACCGTGTTGAAGACGAAGGCGGTGACGCTGTGGATCGAGGAGATGCGGCGCAGGCGCCGGTCGGCGATCTGGATGTCGGCGGTCTGGCTGGCCACGCCGATGATCAGGGCGAAATGGATGAAGTCCCAGTAATCGGGTTCGGTCTCCCCTGGGAAGATCAGCCCGCCCCGATCCTTGACCTTGCCGTCCTTGCCCGTCTTGCCCGGCCCGTAGAAGCCGTGGGCGTAGTGTTCGGCGAAGATCAGGTGGATGAAGCACCACGACAGGGCCACCGTCGTGATGGTCAGAAAGGCGCTGGACGCGGCCTCGTGGGCGGGAGCGCCCGCCGTCTCGCCGATGACGATGACCACGCTGGCCATGGCCGCCAGCCAGCTGACCGGCAGGACGGCGGAACCCGCGTCGTCCAGCTCGGCGGCGCGTTCCCGAATCCGGTCCACCGATCGGATGCGCGCCAACTTGATCATGGTCACCAGCAGGAACAGGCCGACGCCCGCGTCCCAGCCGGCGGCGATCCGCGTCGGCCAGCGCCAGTCGGCGGGGGTCAACACTCCGACGACCACCGCGCAGGCCAGCGCCAGCAACAGGGTCCAGTGCAGATGGATCAGGCGTTTGGGCGAGGGCATGGGACGATAGTGGTCCGCGCCGCGCCATCCTTACAAGTCGGTAACTTGCGGAGAGGGCTTGCCGATGACAAGGTCGCTTGACAAAGTCGGGGCAGGGTTCAGGACTGTCTTCCGCACTGCGAAAAGGGGCGTCACATGCTGTCGATCAAGAATCTCGTCCACGTCTACGGCAACGGGACGAAGGCGCTCGATAACGTCAGCCTGGAGGTCCCGACCGGAATGTTCGGCCTGCTGGGTCCAAACGGGGCTGGCAAGTCGACGCTGATGCGCTCGATCGCGACGCTGCAGACGCCGACCTCGGGTTCGATCGATTTCGACGGCATCGACGTGATCAAGGATCCGGACCTGCTGCGCCGCACCCTCGGCTATCTGCCCCAGGATTTCGGCGTCTATCCGCGCGTCTCGGCCTACGACATGCTCGACCATATGGCGGTGCTCAAGGGCATCGCCTCGGGCAAGGACCGCAAGGCGACGGTCGAAAGCCTGCTGCAGCAGGTCAACCTCTGGCCGGTGCGCAACAAGGCCCTGGCCGGCTTCTCGGGCGGGATGCGTCAGCGCTTCGGCATCGCCCAGGCCCTGATCGGCAATCCCAAGCTGATCATCGTCGATGAGCCCACGGCGGGCCTCGACCCCGAGGAGCGCAACCGCTTCCTGAACCTGCTGGCGGAGATCGCCGACAACGTCGTGATCATCCTGTCGACCCATATCGTCGAGGACGTCGCCGACCTGTGCCCGCGCATGGCGGTGCTGGCGGGCGGCAAGATCCAGCGTCAGGGCGCCCCGCTGGAACTCATCAAGGAGATGGACGGCCGGGTCTGGAGGAAGACCATCGACAAGGAGGCGCTCAAGGAGGCGCGCGACCGCTACGACGTCATTTCCACGCGCCTGTTCGCCGGCAAGACCGTCATTCACGTCCTGTCCGACCGCCGTCCGGGCGAGGGCTTCGAGCCCGTCGCGGGAGGGCTGGAGGACGTCTACTTCGCCACCCTGACCGCCTCGCGCAAAGTTCCGGCGTAAGGGCGCGCCATCATGTTCGCCAAGGTCGCCGCATTCGAATTCCGCTACCAGCTGCGCCAGCCGGCCTTCTGGGTCATCGCCATCATGTTCGCCCTGTTCGGCTTCGGCATGCTGGCCATTCCGAACGTCAACGTCAGCGCCGGCGGCAACGTGTTCAAGAACGCGCCGTACTTCCTGGCCGCGATCCACGTTTCAATGGCGCTCTTCTTCATGCTGGGCTCCACGGTGATCGTGGCCAATGTGATCGTGCGTGACGTCCAGTCAGGCTTCGGCCCCATCGTTCAGGCCACGCGGATGTCGAACTTCGACTATCTGTACGGCCGGTTCACCGGCGCCTTCCTGGCCACGGCCCTGTGCTTCGCCAGCGTGTCCATCGGCATGCTGGCCGGCACCCTGGCGCCCTGGATCGACCAGGAGACCATCGGGCCGTTCCGTCCGCTGGACTATCTCTACGCCTATGCGGTTCTGGGGCTGCCGGCGGTCTTCCTGACCTCGGCCCTGTTCTTCATGCTGGCCACCGCCACCAGGTCGATGATGGCGACCTATATCGGGGTCGTGGGCGTGCTGATCGCCTATCTGATCGCTTCGGGCGTCCTGGGCTCCAAGCCCGAGTTCGAGCACATCATGGCCTGGGCCGAACCGCTGGGCTCTTCCGCCTATGGGCTGGCGACCAAATACTGGACCCCGGCCGAGAAGAACACGATCAACCTGCCCCTGACCGGCATCTTCCTCTGGAACAAGCTGATCTGGACGGCGGTCGGCTTCGGCGTCCTGGCGGCGACCTACTGGCTCTATCAGCCGACCGGACGCGGCGCGAAGGCGGGCAAGGCCGACGCCCTGCGCAAGATCGTCGCCACTGCTCCGGCGCGCGAGCCGATCACCGGCGCCCTGCCCGCCGCCAGCCACGGCTGGGCCAGCGGCTGGACCCAGCTGCGCGCGCGCACGGCCTTCGAAATGGCCATGGTGTTCAAGAGCATCGCCTTCGTCATCCTGATGGTCTTCGCCTTCGGCTTCGCCGTGGTCGTGACCCTGGTCTCGGGCGAGATCTACGGCACGCCGGTCCTGCCGGTGACGCGGGTGATGATCACCGCGCTGCAGGGTTCGTTCGGCTTCGTGGCCATGATCGTGGCCATCTACTATTCGGGTGAGCTGGTCTGGCGCGACCGTGACCGCAAGATGCACGAGCTGATCGACGCCTCTGCGACGCCGGACTGGACCTTCCTCCTGCCCAAGACCCTGGCCCTGATCCTGGTTCTGGCTTCGATCCTGCTCGTCGGCGTGGTCGCCGGGATCGGCATCCAGGCCTTCAAGGGCTATTTCAACTTCGAGATCGACAAATACCTGCTCTGGTACGTCCTGCCCGTGACCATCCGCTTCGCCATGACCGCGGTCCTGGCCATCGTGGTGCAGTCGCTGTCGCCCAACAAGTTCGTCGGCTGGGCCGTCATGGTGGCCTATCTGATCTCGACCATCGTCATGTCGAGCATGGGGCTCGATCACGTCCTGTACCGCTACGGGACCGGCGTCGGCATGCCGCAGTCGGACATGAACGGCCTCGGCGACGCCTGGAAGTTCGCCCTGTGGACCAACGGCTATTGGG
Source organism: Brevundimonas sp. GW821-FHT12E07 (assembly GCF_058807035.1). Taxonomy (NCBI): domain Bacteria; kingdom Pseudomonadati; phylum Pseudomonadota; class Alphaproteobacteria; order Caulobacterales; family Caulobacteraceae; genus Brevundimonas; species Brevundimonas sp. GW821-FHT12E07. The sequence continues at coordinate 485,348 of NZ_JBXAQH010000003.1, forward strand.
CGATGGGCGCGACCCTGCTGCTGGTGCTGGGCTACGGCCTGTGGCGGCGCGGGACCGAGACCCGCTACCTGCCGCGCTTCCAGCGCCTGCCGCATCGGCTGAAGGGACCCGCCGGCGTCGTCGGCGCCCTGGCCCTGGCCGCCTTCGTGGGTCTGGGCGGCTTCATCTATGTCAACACCAACGTCTGGAACACCTACCGGAACTCCGACGCCGAGGAGAAGCGATCGGCCGAGTATGAAAAGACCCTGCTGCGCTTCGAGACCACACCCCAGCCGACCATCGTCGACGTCAAGCTGGACCTCGACCTGCATCCCCATACGCCGCGTCTGGAGACGCGCGGCTCCTATGTGATCCAGAACAACACCGGCGCCCCGCTCGGCGAGATGCACCTGCGTTGGGTCGACGATCTGCAGATGAAGAACCTGACCGTCCAGGGCGCACGGATGGTGCGTGAGTGGAAGGAGTTCGACTACCGCATCTACCGCTTCGACACCCCGATGCAGCCGGGCGAGCGCCGCACCGTCAGCTTCGACACCGTGATGGAGCAGCGTGGCTTCAAGAACGACGGCAACATGACCCGGATCGCCGACAACGGCACCTTCGTGAACAATATGGAGTTCGCGCCGATCGTCGGGATGAGCCGCTCCGGCGGCCTGCTGACCGACCGGACCAAGCGCCGCAAATACGGCCTGCCGCCCGAACTGCGCCCGGCGAAGCTGGAGGACCTGTCCGCCACCCGCCGCAACTATATCGGCGCCGACTGGGTCAATACCGACATCACCGTCACAACCGACGCCGACCAGACGCCCCTGGCGCCGGGCTATCAGCGCTCGGACGTCACGAAGAACGGTCGCCGCACGGTCCGCTTCGTGACCGAGGCGCCGGTGCTTTACTTCATGTCGATCCAGTCGGCCCGCTACCAGATCGCACGTCAGAACCACAACGGCGTCGATCTCGTCGTCTATTACGACGCCCAGCACGCCCGCAACGTGCCCAGGATGATGCAGGCCCTCAGCGCCTCGCTGGACTACTACACCGCCCATTTCGCGCCCTATCAGTTCCGTCAGGCGCGGATCAGCGAGTTCCCCTACGGCTCCTTCGCCCAGTCCTATCCGAACACCTTCGCCTGGAGCGAGAACCTGGGCTTCATCGCCGACGTCTCCGATCCGGAAAAGGTCGACTACGTCACCTATGTCGGGGCGCATGAGTTCGCGCACCAATGGTGGGCGCACCAGATCATCGGCGCGGACATGCAGGGGGCGACGTCGCTGTCGGAGACCCTGGCCCAGTACTCGGCCCTGATGGTCATGGAGAAACTGTACGGCCCCAGCCAGATCCGCCGCTTCCTGAAGTACGAACTGGACGCCTATCTGCGCGGCCGCAGCACGGAGCGGCTGGAGGAGCTGCCGCTCGAGCGGGTCGAGAACCAGCAGTACATCCACTACCGCAAGGGGGCGATGGTCATGTACCTGCTGCGTGACCAGATCGGGGAGGAGGCGGTCAACCGCGCCCTGGCCTCGCTACTGCAGCGCTACGCCTTCCACTCCGCGCCCTACGCCCGGTCGGTGGACCTCGTGGCGGCCCTGCGCGCCAATGCCCCGGCCGACAAACAGGCCCTGATCACCGACCTGTTCGAGAAGGTCGCCCTCTATGACCTGAAGACGACCCAGACCCGCGCGGTGCGTCGCGCCGACGGCAAGTGGGACGTGACCCTGACGGTCGAGGCCAAGAAGCTCTACGCCAGCGGCAAGGGCGTCGAGACCGAGGCCCCGCTGAACGAAAGCATCGACATCGGTCTGTTCACCGCCGAGCCGGGCAAGAAGGGCTTTGATCGCCGGTCGGTGGTGGTGATGGAACGCCGCCCGCTGCATTCGGGCGTCCAGACCTTCCGCTTCGTCACGGCGGTCAAGCCGACCTTCGCCGGGGTCGACCCGTACAACAAATGGATCGACCGGACCTCGGACGACAATGTGAAGGCGGTGTCGTAGGGCTCACCCTCTCCCATAGGGAGAGGGTAGCTTCGGTTAGCCCAACGCCGCCCGCACGGCCGCCAGACCATCCTCGGCCTTGGACCCGTCCGGCGCGCCGCCCTGGGCGAAGTCGGCCTTGCCGCCGGCGCCCTGACCGCCCATGGCCAGCACCGCGGCGCGGGCCAGTTCAGCGGCGTTGACCTTGTCGGTCACGTCCGAGGTCGCGGCGACGGTGACCGCCGCCTTGCCGTCGGTGACGCCGATCAGGGCCACGACGCCCGAGCCGACCTGTTTGCGGAAGTCCTCGGCGACGCCGCGCAGGCCCTTGCCGTCGACGCCGTCAAGCACGCGGGCGATCAGCTTGATCCCGTTGATCTCTTCCGGAGCCGCCGATGCGCCCGAACCGCCGCCCAGGGCCAGCTGCTTCTTCAGGTCGGCGACCTGCTTCTCCAGCGCCTTGACCGAGGTCTGCAGGCTTTCGACGCGCGCCGGGACGTCCAGAGGCTGGACCTTGAAGCCCTGGGCCAGCCCCTTGGCCACGCCGGCCTGGGCCAGCAGATACTGACGCGCGGCCTCGCCGGTCAGGGCCTCGATACGGCGCACGCCCGCGGCGACGCCGGTCTCGGAGATGATCTTGAACAGGGCGATGTCGCCGGTGCGAGCCACGTGGGTGCCGCCGCACAGTTCGACCGAGAAGGCCTTGGCCTCATCCGTTAGCGAACGGCCCAGCGTCAGGACGCGGACCTCGTCGCCGTACTTCTCGCCGAACAGGGCCACGGCGCCCGCATCGATGGCGTCCTGCGGCGTCATCAGCTTGGTTTCGGCTGGGATGTTCTGACGGATGACGGCGTTGACCTCGTCCTCCATCGCCGCCAGCTCGGCCTCGGTCACCGGGGCGTTGTGGCTGAAGTCGAAGCGCATGCGGTCGGCGTCGACCATCTGGCCCTTCTGGGCCACGTGGGCGCCCAGCACATGCGACAGGGCCGCGTGCAGCAGGTGGGCGGCCGAGTGGTTGGCGCGGGTGGTCAGGCGCTTCTCGGGCGAGACGCGCAGCTGGACCCGGGTCCCGATCTCCAGCGTGCCCGCCGTGATCTCGATGCGGTGGGCATAGAGGTCGCCGCCGTGCTTCTGGGTGTCCAGCACCGTGCCGGCCCCTTCGGCCCATTCGATCTCGCCCTGATCGCCGGCCTGACCGCCGCCCTCGCCGTAGAAGGAGGTCTGATCGAAGACGATCTCGGCCGTCTGGCCGGCCTCGACGCGGTCGACGGACTCGCCGTTGTGCACCAGGGCCAGGACCTCGCCCGAGGCGTCGACGCTGTCATAGCCGGTGAAGACGGTCGGCCCGAGGCGGTCGCGCAGGGCCAGCCATTCGCCGGCGTTGGCCGACTGGCCCGAACCCTTCCAGTTGGCGCGGCCGCGCTCGCGCTGCTCGGCCATGGCTTCCTCGAAGCCGTCGACATTGACCGAATAGCCGCGACGGCGCGCCTCGTCCTGGGTCAGGTCGAGCGGGAAGCCGTAGGTGTCCGACAGGGTGAAGGCGGTCTGGCCATCCAGCATGTCGCCGGGCTGGAAGCCCTGAACGGCGGTGTCGAACAGGGCCATGCCGCGGCCCAGGGTGGTGCGGAAGCGGATCTCTTCCTGCTTCAGCGTGTCCTCGATGAAGGCCTGGGCGCGGCCGAGCTCGGGATAGGCCTCGCCCATCTCCGACACCAGGGTCGGCACCAGACGGTGCATCAGCGGGTCCGAAGCGCCCAGCAGGTGGGCGTGGCGCATGGCGCGGCGCATGATCCGGCGCAGGACGTAGCCGCGGCCCTCGTTCGACGGCGTCACCCCGTCGGCGATCAGGAAGGATGACGAGCGCAGGTGGTCGGCGATGACCCGGTGGCTGCCGGCCTGCTCGCCCAGCGCCTTCGTCGAGGTCGCCTCTTCGGAGGCCGCGATCAGGGTGCGGAACAGGTCGGTCTCGAACACCGAATGCACGCCCTGCAGCACGGTCGTCATCCGCTCCAGACCCATGCCGGTGTCGACCGAGGGCTTGGGCAGTTTGCGAACGATCTCGTCGTTCTCTTTTTCAAACTGCATGAAGACGTTGTTCCAGATCTCCACATAGCGGTCGCCGTCCTCGTCGGGCGAGCCGGGAGGGCCCCCGGCGACCTTGTCGCCGTGGTCCCAGAAGATCTCGGTGCAGGGGCCGCACGGACCGCTGTCGCCCATGGCCCAGAAATTGTCAGAGCCGGCGATGCGGATGATCTTGTCGTCGGAGAATCCGGTGACCTTCTTCCAGATCGCGGCGGCCTCATCGTCATCAATATAGACGGTGACCAGCAGGCGCTTGGGATCCAGACCGAAGTCCCTGGTCACCAGATTCCAGGCGCGATCGATCGCGTGTTCCTTGAAATAGTCGCCGAACGAGAAGTTGCCGAGCATTTCGAAGAAGGTCAGGTGGCGCGCCGTATAGCCGACGTTGTCCAGGTCGTTGTGCTTGCCGCCCGCGCGGACGCATTTCTGAGAGCTGGTGGCGCGCGGATATGGCGGCGTGGCGGCGCCGGTGAAATAGTCCTTGAACGGCACCATGCCGGCGTTGACGAACATCAGCGTCGGGTCGTTCTGCGGCACCAGCGGGGCCGACTGGACCTTGGCGTGACCATCGGCCGCGAAGAAGTCGAGGTAGGTCGAACGGATCTGCTTCAGGGTCGTGGTCATGGGGCGTCTCGGGGCGGTCTATTACACAGGCGTCGGAATACAGCCGGGTCGCACGCGTCGAACAGGCGGAACGGGCGTCATATAGGGGTTTTGGCGCCGACGCATCACCCTGTTGCGCGATGGCGCCGGACCTCAGCTGAGCGGCAGGACGTGGGGCGCGACGACGATGCCGTCCTCGTCGCTGTAGAGCCACTGGCCGGGGGCGAAGGTCACCCCGCCGAAGGTCACCGGGATATCGGCCTCGCCCGCGCCGGTCTTGGCGCTCTTGGCCGGATTGGTTCCCAGGGCCTTGAGGCCGAGGTTCAGGGCGCCGATGGCGACGCGGTCGCGGATCGCGCCGTTGACCACCACGCCCGACCAGCCGTTCTCGACCGCCAGACCCGCGATGATGTCGCCGACCAGGGCCCGGTTCAGCGAGCCGCCGCCGTCGATGACCAGAACCGCCCCCTCGCCCGGCGAGGACAGGGTCGACTTCACCAGGGCGTTGTCTTCGAACACCTTCAGCGTCCGGATCGGGCCGTGGAAGCGGGCGCGGCCGCCGAGATTGCGGAACTGCAGCGGGCAGGAGGCCAGCAACGCCTCATGGGCGTCGATCAGGTCGGCGGTGGCGGGGGACGCAACCGAGTGAGAGGCTTCAGGCATGGGGGCGCTCCGGGAGGAGGGCGCACTCTGCCGGGCGCGCGGGGAGGCGGCTAGTCCTCGATCTCGTCGTCACCGTCTTCGACGATGGCGTCATCATCGGCCGAGATGAGGGCGTCGAGGGCCTCGATGATGGCGTCCAGCTGTTCGGCGGTGGCCTCGACGGTGATCATCCCGCCCTTGTCGCCGCCGATTTCCAGCAGATAGCCGTCGTCGGTTTCGGCCAGGTTGAACTGGGCCAGCTTCTGGATGGGGGCGACCATGGCGCTCTCCGGTAAGCGATTGAACTCAGGCCTTTGCGCCTAGCATCCGCGAGGCGGTGAAGGCGAGGGCCAGGCCGAACAGGATGTGGGCCACAAGGCCGAGGCCGAGCATGACGGCGGTCGGCGCGTGGCGTTCAGGCGCGTTGGACAGGGGCACGACGATGGCGTTCATGATGCCGTAGACGCAGACGCCGAACACCGGCCCGGCGATCAGCGGCTTCTTCAGCAGCACCGGCGCCTGACCGGCGGCGAGTACGAAGATGGCTGCAAAGATGATGGCGATAGCGAAGTGGGACACGAGACCCAGCCCCGCCGCCGGAAGCCCGCCCTTGAACGACGCCTTGCCCAGCCAGCCGCTGGCCACCGACTGCAGGATCACCATCGGCGTCGCCGGGCGATAGATGACGAAGGCGGTCAGGATATCCGCCGCCCCGCCCGCGAGACCCGCGAGCAGGATGGCGATGGGCTTGCTGGACATAGGTCGGTCCCCCTCGTGGCGACCAGGATGGTCTGCCGATTGTCGCCAAGGTCAAGGGGCGGGTGCCGACGCGGTCGCGGGGAGCTAGCAAACGCCACAGTGGATAAACCCGGGATAGATAAAACCACAGATTGCCAATCTGTGATTGTCGGGAGACCGTTCACACGCACAAGCCGTGCGGTTCACAGGAGGGTTCGATGAGGATGCGTATGTTCGGCGCCATCTCGGCGGGTTTGATGATGGCGGCTTCGCTTGGGGCCGCAGCGCCGGCTCCCGCGGCTCCGGCGCCCGTGGCGGCGGTTTCGATCGCGGCGGCGGCCGTCGCCTTCCAGCAGTATTATCCGGGGCCTGGAATCTACTGCAGCCCGGACATCAACGGCTGCGCCCCGATCGCCTACAGCTACGAGGTCTATTCGGACGCGGCCCTGACCGATCTGATCGCCACCGGGTCGGACAGCTGCGTGAGCGGGATCGGGGGAACGGTCTATGTCACCAGCCCGCAGCTCCCCTCGGGCTACGAGGTCAAGACCCAGATGTACGTCTGCACCAGCATGGGCCCTTATCTGCCCTGGGACTGGTGATCAGGCGGGCCTGACGGACGAATGAAAAGGCCATCTGACCGGATCGGTCAGGCGGCTGGTCCGGCCGGTCCGCGGGATCGGCGCCCAGAGAAAAAGGGCCGCCTCGCTGACGCGGGGCGGCCCTTGCTCACTCCGGCCCGAGCCCCGCGGGGTCGGCGGCGGGTCGCGGGGACCAGCCGGAGGGAGTGTCTCTTGAGATTTACCGCCCCAGCCCCCGACAATGACGTCCGTTGAGGGGCTGGGTCCCCGCCTGCGCGGGGATGAGCGGAATGATCAGCCTTCCAGATCCTGGCCTTCGTCCGGCTCGGGCGTACCCAGCAGGTCGTCGGCGATCTTGTTCTGCGACTTGCGGACCTTGTCCTCGATGGCGTCGGCCATGTCGGGGTTGGCCTTGAGGAAGGCGCGGACGTTCTCGCGGCCCTGACCGATGCGGGTCGAGTCATAGGAGAACCAGCTGCCCGACTTCTCGATCACCCCGGCCTTGACGCCCAGGTCGATGACCTCGCCCAGCTTAGAGATGCCCTCGCCGTACATGATGTCGAAGATGACCTCGCGGAACGGCGGGGCGACCTTGTTCTTGACCACCTTGACCCGGGTGGTGTTGCCCGTGACCTCGTCGCGGTCCTTGATCGCGCCGGTGCGGCGGATGTCCAGACGGACCGAGGCGTAGAATTTGAGCGCATTGCCGCCCGTCGTCGTTTCCGGCGAGCCGTACATGACGCCGATCTTGTGACGGATCTGGTTGATGAACAGGACGATGCACTGGGTCTTGTTGATCGAACCCGTCAGCTTGCGCAGGGCCTGCGACATCAGGCGGGCCTGAAGACCCGGCAGGCTGTCGCCCATCTCGCCCTCGATTTCGGCGCGGGGCGTCAGCGCCGCGACCGAGTCGACCACCACGATATCGACGGCGCCGGACCGGACCAGGGTGTCGACGATTTCCAGCGCCTGTTCGCCGTTATCGGGCTGGGAGACCAGCAGTTCGTCGAGGTTGACGCCCAGCTTCTGGGCGTAGGACGGATCCAGCGCATGTTCGGCGTCGACGAAGGCGGCGGTGCCGCCCGCCTTCTGGATCTCGGCCACCGTGTGCAGGGCCAGGGTCGTCTTGCCCGAAGATTCAGGGCCGAAGACCTCGATCACCCGACCGCGCGGCAGACCGCCGATGCCGAGCGCGATGTCCAGACCCAGCGAGCCGGTCGAGACCGAGGGGATGACCTCGGCGACGCCGTTCTTGCCCAGTTTCATCACCGAGCCCTTGCCGAAGGCGCGATCGATCTGCGCGATCGCCGCCTCCAGGGCGCGCTGCTTGTCGCCGTCTTCCTTGCCCACCAATTTCAATGCCGCCTGCGAAGCCATTTTACCGCTCTCCCTTGCCATGATTCCCATCGATTGCCTGGGAGAGACCCGCCGTGGACCCGCTCCCTGTGAACAGATGTAGAACACGCTTTCGGGGTGTTGCCAAGGTGTTCTTGAGAACATCAGTAGAACGTTTTCCGGCCATACGACCGATTTTGACGCCATGCTGCAGCACCGAAATTGCAACCGTGACCGCCGCGGATCGTTAACGAGGGCATGACCTGCCATCACGAGCCGCATGAACACGACTACCGCGCCGCAACCGCCTCGGGCGATCTCGCGGCCTTCCTGCATCGCCATAACCGCCCGCTAATCCTGATCGGCGCGGCCGTCGCGGCGGTGCTTTTGCTGATCGTGATCTGACGGATCAACCCACCGAGGTCGGGGCGTCCATCGGCTCGGCGAACCTGGCCGTCATCGACACCCCGCAGGCGAAAATCAGACAGGCGGCCGCGCATCCGGCTAGGGCGCGCGCCACCTGTGGCGGGGCAAGCGGGCGGACGAACATCAGGATCAGCAAGCCGAGGGGGACCAGGACGCCGGGCAGGTCCATGCCGATGCCGAGGAAGACCGGATGGGCCAGGCTGACGATCCAGCCGCCGCCGATAACGGTGACCAGCGCCGCAGGGACCATCGAGGCTTTCGACACCAGACGCGCCCCGATCAGGGCCGACAGGGCCGCCGCGAACGCCGCCGCCAGCGCCGGCCAGACCAGCAGGAAGGCCGCTTCCGGCGCGACGGCCTGAAGTCCGGCGCCGAGCAGGCCGATCAGCAGGATCAGGCCCAGCCAGCCGCCCCAGACGGTGCGCGGTGCGGCCTGCGACCAGAGGCTGAGGCCCACGGCGATGACGGTCGCGCCGGTCAGGACCGGGTTGAAGCCCCCCATGACGGTGGCCAGCAGGGTCGCGGCGACGACCACGCCCGCCAGCACCCGGCGCCCGACGACATCGCGTCCGGCCAGCGCCGCCAGGGCGACGGCGAGAACGGTCAGGGCGACGCCGCCCTCGATCCACGGCAGCCGCCGCAGCAGGACATAGTAGGTGTCGGCCGAGGCCACCCGGGTGGAGATCGGACCGGCCAGCAGCCGCACGGCCTGGGCCAGGGCGAGGCCGGTGGTCAGCAGCCACAGCCCCCCGAGCAGGCCGCGCCCGACGTCTGCGGCGGAAAGGGCCGTGGCGTGACGCCCGCCCCAGAAGGCGAACAGGAACAGGGCCGCCGTGATCGCCAGCAGGATCCAGCCCGTCGTCGGGGCGTGGGCGACGATCAGATGGTCGAGGACGTCGGCATAGACCCGGCTCTCGCCGGCGGCGGGCAGGGCGGGGGCGCGCAGCAAGGCGTCGGTCGCCTCCAGCGCCTGGGAGCCGATGTGCTGGACGCTGCCCTGATCCAGCGCATCCGGGGTCGAGGTCGGGGAGTGGTACTGGGCCGGGCGGCCGATGAAGGCGAGGTTGATCCCCGGCAGCCCCTGTTTGCGCGGCACGGTGAAGTCGGTGCCGTTGGGCATCAGGGCATAGATCAGCACCGCCAGTGAATTGCTGGTCGCGCCGCCGTCGGCCCTGGCCGCCGCCCGGGTGAACAGGTCGATGGTCTGGCGGTTGCCGGGGCCGGTCTCGAACATCATGGCGCGGCCCCCGCCGCCCCGGGCCTCCAGATTGACGATGGCCCCGGCGTGGGCGCGTAAGGGATGGCTGGTGAAGAAGTTGCGGGCGCCGTCCAGACCCAGCTCCTCACCGTCGGTGATCAGGACGATCAGGTCGCGGTCGGCCTGACCCCGCGCCTTGATGGCCCGCACCGCCTCCAGAATGGCGGCGACCCCCGCCGTGTCGTCGGCGGCGCCCGGCGACTTCGCGACACTGTCATAGTGGGCCATCAGGACCACGGTGGGCTTGGTCGGATCACGACCGGGCAGGACGCCGACCAGGCTGATCGCCGGCTTCGACGGATCGAGGCCCCATCGCGTCAGCCGCTTCATGGCGGCCTCGCCCAAGGGGCCAGAGTGGGTGGTGGGGTTCAGACCCAGCGCCGTCATCCGCCCGAACAGATAGCCGCGAACCGCCTCATGCTCGGGCGAACCCAGCGGGTGCGGCTTGGCGGCGATGATGCGCACATCGGTCATGGCGCGCGCGGTCGAGAAGGCGGTTGCGGGCGTCTCCGGTCCTCTGGGCGACGGCGTCTGCAGGGCGATGACGCCGATGAACAGCGCAAGCGCCAGCGAGCCGAGAAGCAGGGCGAGCCGCATGATGATCCCCTCCGATCAGAAAGGAGACTGTAGGTGGGCGGACGAGGGTTTGGGAAGCGGGTTCGCCTTGCGCAGGCGAACAGAAATCAGGCCGCGCGGCTGAGCGCGGACGGCGCCTTCACGAACAGGCCGCGGCGGCCGTTCACGGGACGGAAGGCGACCGTGTCCCCGTCCAGCCGCTCGTCGGCGCCGAGGAACAGGCAGCCGTCGTCGACCAGACGCCGCTCCAGCCCCTCGATGACCATGCCGCGCTTGGCCGGGTCCATGTCGTTGAGGACGTTGCGGCAGAAGATGACGTCGAAGCGCGGCGCGCCCGCGATCGGTTCGTCAAGCAGATTGGCGCGCTCGAACTGCACGACCCCTCGCAACGCGTCGCGGGCGGCCCACTGTTCGTCGGCCGGCTCGAACCAGCGCAGCATGGCCGAGGCGGACAGGCCGCGCTGGATCTCGAAGGTGGTGTAGCTGCCGGCCCGGGCCCGCTCGATCGCGCGCTGCGACAGGTCGGTGGCGATGATCTCGACATTGGCGCCGGCCTCCAGCCCGCCCATGGCCAGGGACCAGGCCTCCTGACCGTTGGAGCAGCCGGCCGACCAGACGCGCACCAGCCCGTTTTCGCGCACCCGGCCGATCGCGGGCAGAAGTTCGCGGGTGAAGGTGTCGAACGGCGCCCGGTCGCGGCGGAACCAGGTCTCGGGGTTCAGCATCGTCTCGATGACGGCCCAGCCCAGGGAGGCGACCGGCTTGGCCCACAGGGCGCTCAGCAGGGCGTCGACGCTGTCGAAGCCTTCGCGGCGGGCCACAGGGGCGAGGCGGTGTTCGGCAAGATGAATCCGGTCGCGCGTCAGGCGGAAGCCGGCCCGGGAGGCCAGCAGCGTCTGGAGGCGTTCGAAATCTTCCTGGGTCATGGCGTATTCAGAAGACGTCCTCAGACGGCCCCCACCTCCGCCAGCTTGGATTGCAGAATCTCGCCGTCGAACGGCTTCATCACATAGTCGTCGGCGCCGGCCGCCAGGGCCTCGGCGATCCGCTCGGGCGCGGTCTCGATGGTGCAGAACAACACCTTGGGCGTGCCGCCGCCGGGCTGGGCGCGCAGGCGGCGCAGGAAGGTCAGGCCGTCCATGACCGGCATGTTCCAGTCCAGCAGGACGATGTCGGGCATGACCGAGGCGCAGTAGGACAGGGCCTCGGCGCCGTCGGCGGCCTCGTCGACCTCGAAGCCCAGCCCCTCCACGATGCGCCGCGCGACCTTCCGGATGATCCGGCTGTCGTCGACGATAAGGCAGGTTCTGGCGTCCAAGTCCGGGGTCTCCAGCCGGGCCCTAAGCGCCCGCACTTCAAGGTTATTATCGCTTTACGCCGGTTAACGAGCCGTTGGGAAAAGGGATTAAACGGGCATCCGGGCGACCAGCGCTACCCGGCCTTCCTCGGCGATGACGCTCAGGCTGCCGCCGGCCTCATGGGCGGTCAGCCACAGCCAGTAGGGCTGGATCCACTGACCGGCGAGGCCCTCCTTCAGCCGCTCGCCCGACAGTCCGGTGATGGCCTCGGGCTTCAGCCGGGCCCGGGCGCCCTCGGCCAGGCCGGTCAGGATCAGCATATCCCCGTCGCGGCGGCTGGTGATCACCGCCTCGCCGCCCGAGGGCAGGGCGCCGGCGGTCAGATAGGCGAGGTTGAGCAGGGCCCGCGCCGAGGGCTTGTCGAAGTCCGTCTCCGACACCCGCCAGTCCATGGTCGCCCGTCCGCCCTCGATCATCCCCGCGACCAGGCCCTTGAGCTCGTCGCCGGTGAACCGCTCGCTGGTCGTCGCCGCGCCGAACGCCACCCGGCAGAAATAGACGAGGGCCAGAAGCTTGGAGGCGCTCTGGGTGATCAGGCCGAGCGCGTCGTCGCGCATATCGGCGGCCGAGGGATCGTTGAGCAGGTCCAGACCCGAATTGATCGCCCCGGCCGGGCTGACGAAGTCGTGGCACAGCTTGGCGGCGATGAAGGCGGCCAGTTCGGCGCCCGAGAGTTCGGCGTTTACGTCAACGGTCAGATCGTCGGTCATGAAGCTTCTTTTTCGGCGCACGGAGAGATGGTTGGGCAAACTGGGGTGATTTGCCGGTTCGCGAAACCGGTCGGATCGGCTATCGACCCGCCCCATGACCAAGATTCTGACGCAGGCCCTCGCTTCGGGCGCCCTGCACGACGCCATCGCCGACATCGCCGAAGAAGCCGCCCGGGTGATCCTGCCCTACTGGCGCTCCGGCGTGACGGTGACTGCCAAGTCCGACGACAGCCCCGTCACCCTGGCCGATCAACAGGCCGAGGCGCTCATTCTGGAGCGGCTGAACGCCCTCTATCCCGGCGTCCAGACGGTCGCCGAAGAGGCCGTGGCGGCCGACGGCGCGCCCGAGACGGCGGCCAAGCGCTTCTGGCTGATCGATCCGCTGGACGGCACCAAGGGCTTCGTGGCGGGCAAGGAGAGCTTCACCGTCAACATCGCCCTCATAGAGGACGGCGTTCCCGTCGCCGGGGTGGTCTCGGCGCCCGCGACCTCCACGACCTGGCGGCTCGGCCCCGACGGCGCCCAGCGCCGCCGCTTCGGCGAGGCCTGGACCACCATCAAGGTGCGCAACCGGCCGGAGGAGGGGATCGCCCTCCTGAGCCACAGCGTCACCGACGAAGAGGCCGCGCGTCTGGCCGCCCGCCATGGCTGCACCCAGTGGCAGGGTACAGACTCCTCCCTGAAATTCTGCCTGATCGCCGAGGGCCGTTTCGACGCCTATCCGCGCACCGGCCCGACCCATGAATGGGACACCGCCGCCGGTCAGGCCGTGCTCGAAGCCGCCGGCGGCCGCGTCCTCGGCGCCGACGGCCAGCGCATGGCCTACGGCAAGCCGGGCTTCAAAAACGGCGCGTTTGTCGCCATGGGCGGCTAGGCCACGCAGAGCGACCCGTCGCCGGAACGTCCGCGACGGGGTGGGAAGCGGACGCCGCCACGGCTAGGCTGAGCGCATGACCGAATACTCATGCTGGTTCTGCGACCGAGGGATCGAAAGGTCCGACGATGGGGCCATCCTCATAACGCTTGAGGGCCTGTGGCGTTGGCACGATGGGTCCCGAAGCGACGAAGACCCGTTTCAGCAAGTCTATGCGCATTCTTCCTGCGCGAAGCAGCGGCTGAAGGGGGCGATGATGGACATCGAGCCTTCGGTGTTCGGTGAAGAGGGCTAACGTCTGTGACGGGCCGGGGCTGTCAGCCAGGCGAAGGTCGCCGAAGCGGCTTCCTCAGCATCAGCCACGGTCTGGTAGAAACCCGAAGTCTCGGCGGGGATCCACCTCGGGCCGCCAAGCTCTGGAATGTCGGGCGCAGGGTCATACAGCCGCCACAAGGTGAAACGGCTCAAGCCGTGGTCGCCTTCCTCGACGGTCACTTCAAACTGCCCGTCGGGGCTCGCATGGCGCCGCCGCTCACGATATTCGGTCATGGCGTATCCGTAGCTCACCTTCGGAAACGCTCAACGTCTGCTGAGGGGTTGGAAGCGGACATTGAGGTCACGCCGATATGAATCCATCTTCGGCGCATGACCGAGCAGACATTCAACTTTCAACCCCGATGGAAAGAAGAGCTGCTTGTCAGTGGACCGGGCGGTTCGTTCATCCTCGAACTGCCCATGGGGGTTTTGTCAGCATACATTCCGACTGAAGCGGCGTGGCGAACCAAAGCGCCGTCTTGGGCAGTGGATCTTTGGCCGGTGTTGCGGTCCGAACTTGAGGTCTGGTGTCAGGCCAACAAGGCCAGACTCTTCGTGGATGAGACCGCTGGTGTCTGGTGACGCTGCCGATACCGAGTGCAAGAGAACGTCTGCGACGGGTCGATCTGCGCCGCCCACCCAGGCGACCCATGTCGCCGCGACGGTCTTTGATATGTCGAGGCAGCGGTTCAGGGTCTGTCAGCAGGACAGCCGGAATTTCGCATAACTGGCAGGGCGCCAATCGGTTGATCCTGCAAGTGACTGATTTCACTCGATCCTAGAGTCAGTCTGGCACTGTTGGCGCTGTTTTTTCCGCAGGGCTCCGTGCCAGATTTCTGACGGGCGCCATCAGCCCTTCAGGCTGAACACCGAGGGCACGTCGCAGCGCCATTCCTTGAGCCGCATCGTGATGGCGAAGGCCTCGATCTGGGAGGCGACGCCCAAGGCGAGGACGGTCCACAGGGTCGGCAGGACGGCGCCGGTCAACAGGGCCTGGGCGACCAGGGCCCACAGACCCAGTCCGAACAGCTTGGACAGGTAGTGGTGCGGCGAGGCCTCGCGGCGGAAGCGGGCGAAGCTGACCAGATGATTGGCGATCTCCAGCGCCGCGATCAGAGCGGCGGCGGGCCAGAGCAGGGGGATCAGGTTCGGGCGGGCGATGGCGACCGACGCCAAGGCCGAGATCCAGAAGATGACGTCGGCGCGGCTGTCCCAGGTGCGCAAGCCCTCGGTCGCGACGCCGAGCCGTCGGGCGATGATCCCGTCGAAGATGTCCGAAAGGACGCCCAGCGCCAGCAACAGGGCGCACAGGCCCGGCCGGACGAGGACGGCGAGACCGATCATGGCGGGCCCGGCCGCGAGGCGGAACAGGACCAGCATCCAGGGCAGACGGTTCAGCATCCGCCAGAGCTAGCACACCGTCACGAGACGGCCAGAGAGCCTCAGGCGTTCAGGCGGATCGCCAGCAGGGATCGGGCGCGGGCGGCGAGGTCGGGCAGGCCGTGGTCGGTGGCGACCTCGGCGGCTTCCAGCAGGGCGAGGGATGAGGCGCTGGCGTCGGAGCCGGTCAGCAGGGCGCGGGCGCGGGCGATCCGGGCCATGGCGATCTGGTCGACGGCCCAGTCCAGCTCGGACGGGTTGCTGGCCAGACGGATGCGGGCGGCGGTCTCGACGTCGGTCAGGCGCGGCACGTCGCCGGTCGAGGTCGCGGCGGCGATCTCGCCCTCGATCAGCATGTCGCGGGCCATGGCGCCGACGACCAGATGCTGGCCGGCGGTCAGGGCCTCGGCCTGGCGCAGGGCGGCCAGCGAGACGGCGCCGGGCGTGCCGCCGCGCACGATCTGGATCACGACCCAGTCCAGCGGGCTGTGGTCGGGGGTGAACTGGTCGGCGGCGGCGTCGAACATGGCCCGGCCCTGTTCGCGCGCGGCCTCGTTGTCGGCCAGGGCGCCCAGGGCCGCCATGCCGGCCCCGCACAGGGTCAGGGCCCGGGCGCGGGTCAGGGGGCGATAGTCGGGCGAGGCGCTCTCGACCAGACGCAGCAGCTCGCGCCCGGCCTGGTCCAGCAGGTTCGGATCGCGGCGGTCGACCCCGACCTCCAGCGCCAGGGCGGCGCGGTCCATGCGGATCTCGTCGAGGTTGCCGGCCCGGGTGCGGTCCATCTCGTGGATGGCGGCGTCCAGCAGGGCGGCGGCGGCCATCAGCCCCTTGCCGTCCTCCTCGAACCGGGCCTGACGCATGCGGATCCGGGCATGGGCGGCGGAGATCAGGGCGATGGTCGCTGGGCGGCAATCGCGCGTGCCCGGCACGGCCTCGGCGGCCATGTCCAGCACCTCGCGGCCGCCCGAGAGGTCGAAGCGGAGCAGCAGGGTCAGGGCCTTCTCGACGGCGGCACGGGCGATCTCTTCGGGGGTCTTCGCCTGCCGGGCGGCGTCCAGCGTCGCCCCCAAGGCCTTCCGGATGCTGTCGGCCGAGCCGGTGCGGCGCGCGTGCTCGCGCCATAGGGCCGCGCCGCGCAGCCAGGCGGGATGGGGTTTGGCGCAGGACACCCGGCCCGCGTCGGTGCATTGCTGACGTGCCTCGACGGCCAGAAGATCCACGCCGATCAGCTCCAGCCAGCTCAGGTCCTCGCTCTCGCGCGCCTGGGCGAACAGCCGTCTCAGGTCTCTTCCGAACTCGAACATGCGCCTCGTCAGCCTCTCGGTCGTCCCGCTTCGGGACCGCGGGGGCGGTCCTGAGGGGCTCCACGCAAACGCAGGGCCGGTTCGGCGGTTCAGCTCAGCTTTGTCGGGATAAGCCGGGTCGTCCGCCATCGGGTATCATCCCAGGTCCGGCGTTCGCGCGCGGCACCGCTGCAGGGCCGCCTTGGCGTCGGCGTCGCCCGCATTGAGCTGCTGCACCGCCCGGATGCGGGCGCGGTTCTGGTCGGCGTCAGCGACGTTGGCGTTCCGGTTCGAGGCCTGGGCCGCCTGGGTCGCGGCCAGCGACCAGTAGAGGGCCGAGTCGGACAGGGCCTTGCCCTCGGCACTCTCTCCCCCCTCGAGTTCGGACGCCGCCTGGGTCACTCCGGCGCAGCGGACCGTCTCGTCATAGGAGATGAGCGTCGGCGCCGGCGCGGTCTGCGCCGCGGTGCTGACGGCTGCGTTCAGGGCCGTTGCGGTCAGGGCGGCCAGCAGGCCGGCGATGGTCGCGGTCATGACGTCCTCCACGACGCTCGCGCCGTTTCGAAGCGTCACAGAAGCATGAGCACATGGCGGAAGGAAGGCCCATCGGGTCTTACCCGAAGTCCTTCGCAGGGAACCCTGAGGGTTATCCCCGTTCCTGACCGGGCAGGCCCGATCGGCATCGCGGGTCATCAGACCGCGTTATGCGGCGATAAAGCCTCAACCCCGGCTTCGGTTCCACAGCTCGCGCCGCCGGGCTCAGCGTCCGATGGAGCGCTGGATGCGCGCCTGGGCGTTATAGGCCCGCTGGTCGGTGGGGTCTGCCTCCAGCGCACGGGCGATGTAGTCCCGCGCAAGGTTCCACTGCCGCGACTGTTCGGCCTCGTCCGTCGCGTCGCCGCCCCGCTCCGTGCTGAGGTTCGCCATCAGGATGAGACCCTCGACGTTGTCGCTCTGAACCTCGAGCGCGTGGGTCAGGGCCGTCTCGGCGGCGGCCTGGTCGCCCCAGCGCATTTCCGCACGACCCAGGGCGACAAGAGCGAGAGGGTCATCGGGGAAGCGGGCGGCCGCCGCCCGCAAGGTCGCCAGAAGCGCTGGCCCGTCGGTCTGGTCGGGATTCCACGAGCGGGCGTTGATCGCCGGCAGAATGACCGTGTCCGCCGCGGGCGACAGGGTCGTCACCGTGGTGACCGGGCTGATCGGCGGGATGTCGAGCTTGGCGTAGGAGAGGCGGCCCTGGACGTGGGCGCGAAGCTGGGCCGTCAACTGCTCGGGCGTCATGCCGAACACCGCCTGCCAGGCCTCGACAGGATCCTGACCGCCGTTGACTGCCCTGACGTAGCCGGACAGGGCGCGGATGCGGTTGGCGTCGGCCAGCAGCCAGTGAACCAGGGCCCAGGACTGGGCGTAGTACATCCCCATCTGCTGCTGCCCGGTGATGCCCAGGGAGCCTTCGGCGCGCAGCACCGCATCCATGGGCAGCCAGCGCTCCGTCTGCAGCGCGCGCATGCGCCCCGGACTGGGCAGGCCGAATGACGCCGACCCCGCCTCGGTCACCGTCGCCGTGGCGAAGAACTCGGCGAAGCCTTCGTTGAACCAGCCCGGGTATTTCGTGTCGCCGGCCCGGGCCATGACGTGGTGGCTGTATTCGTGCAGCAGGATGTCGTCGCCTTCGCCGCGGATCAGTACCGCGAACACGTCGGCGTCGCTGCTGGAGTAGTAGCCGGCGATGCCGGTGGGCAGGCCCGGCACAGCCACGCGCAACGCCCGGCCGTCGCTCACCAGATAGACCGGCAAACGGCGGGCCTCCGCGCGGGCGCCGCCGAAGCGGGTAGTCAGGAGCGCGTCAAAACGCTCCAGCCTGGCCGTATAGTCGCGCAGCACGCGTTCCGAGCCGTCGCTGTAGACGACGAAATGCTCGCTCTGGGCGCGTCGCCATTCGGCCAGGGCCGACACCGGCGTAAGGACGGTCAGCGCCACGGCGAAGACCGGGGCGGACAAAAGGCGTTGGACGACTGGCGACAAGATTGAACTCCCCCGAGAGCCCCCATCCTAAACTCGATTTGCCGCAGGCGGTCCACCGTTCGTTGAGCGGCCTGCAACCTGAGCGACGGCTAGCCGCGTTCCCTGGTCTTGGTGAAGGCCACCTTGGGGAAGCGTTCCATCACATAGCCGGTCTCCCAGCTCGACTTGGCCAGGAAGACCGGGGCCTGGTCGATGTCGCGGGCCATCTGGCTGCGGTATTTGGAGCTGAAGTCCTCGATGTCGGCGTCCGTGCCGTCGATCCAGCGGGCCTCGGCGTAGGGGCTGGGCTCGAAGATGACCTCAAGGCCGTACTCTTCCCCCAGCCGGTCGGCCATGACCTCGAACTGCAGCTGGCCCACGGCCCCGACGATGAAGTCCGCGCCCAGCTCGGGACGGAACAGCTGGGTCACGCCCTCCTCGGCCAGGCCGTCCAGCGCCTTCTTCAGGTGTTTGGCCTTGAGCGGGTCCTTGACCCGCACCCGCTGCAGGATCTCCGGCGCGAAGTTGGGCAGGCCGGCGAAACGGACCATGCCGCTTTCCGACAGGCTGTCGCCGACGCGCAGCACGCCGTGGTTCGGGATGCCGATGACGTCGCCGGCGAAGGCGTCCTCGGCCAGTTCGCGGTCCGAGGCGAAGAACATGATCGGGGCGTTCACCGACAGCTGCTTGCCGGTGTTCTGGACCTTCAGCTTCATGCCGCGCTTGAAGCTGCCCGAGGCCATGCGGAACATGGCGATGCGGTCGCGGTGGTTGGGGTCCATGTTGGCCTGGACCTTGAAGACGAAACCTGTGACCTCGTTCGCGCCAGGCTCGACCGTCAGGTCGACGGGGGCGGGGGCGTTGCGGGTCTCGGGCGGGGCGGCCTTCTGGGCCTTCATGGTCTTGGGCGGCGGAGCCCAGTCGCCGATCGCCTTCAGAAGCTCGTCGATGCCGAAGTGGCGCAGGGCCGAACCCCACAGGATCGGCGTCATATGGCCTTCGAGGAAGCTCTGGTGGTTGAAGGCGGGATAGCCGCCCTCGACCAGTTCGGCGGCCTCGCGCAGTTCGTTCAGCTCGCCAGCCTCGAAATGCTGGGAGGCGGCGTCGATGTGCAAGGCCTCGGGATGGCCCGCGTCCTCGACCGCGCCGGGGACCTTGCGGGCATAGGGCTGGAAGTTGCCCGTCCCCACCTCGATCATGCCGCGCAGCCGGTTGCCGCTCTGGGCGGGCCACCAGATCGGGGCCGGATCGAGCTGCAACTGGGACGCGATCTGGTCCAGCAGCTCCATCGGGTCCAGGGCCTCGCGGTCCAGCTTGTTGATGAAGGTGATGATCGGGATGTCCCGCAGACGACAGACCTCGAACAGCTTCAGCGTCTGGGGCTCGATCCCCTTGGCGGCGTCCAGCACCATGATGGCGCAGTCAGCGGCGGTCAGGGTGCGATAGGTGTCTTCCGAGAAGTCCTCGTGCCCCGGGGTGTCGAGCAGGTTGAACATCTTGCCGTCGTGCTCGAACGTCATGACCGAGGCCGAGACCGAGATGCCGCGCTCCTTCTCGATCTTCATCCAGTCGGACTGGGTGCGCCGGTTCTCGCCACGCGCCCGCACCGCGCCCGCCGCGCGAATGGCCCCGCCGGCCAGCAGCAGGTGCTCGGTCAAGGTGGTCTTGCCGGCGTCCGGGTGGGCGATGATGGCGAAGGTCCGCCGACGGGCGGCTTCTTCAGGCAGGGTCAGTTTCGACATGGTCGCGGGGGACTAGCCCGCATCGCCATCCGGAGCAACGGCGGGCGCGCTCGCAGATGCGCCCGTGGGGGCTTCCTCGGGTGGCGCGACCTCATCCGTCGCCTCGCCGTCCGGCCGCAGGCTTTCCAGCCGGGCCCGGGCCTGGGCGGCGGCCGGACCGCCGTGGGGATCGCTGGCGAGAGGCAGCAAAAGGGCGATCGCCGTTTCGTTCTCGCCCGCGCGACTGAAGGCCTCGGCGGCTTCCCAGCGAACGGCGCCGACCTGGGGCGCCAGTTGGGCCGCCAGGCTCCAGGTCGCGAGGTCGTTGGCGTTGGGATAGCCGGGCGAAGACCGGCGGGTCCGCGCCAGGGCCAGATAGATGCGGTAGTCGTCGGGATCGGCGTTCATGGCGCGGGCGAGAAAGGCGCGGGCCTCGCCGTTCCTTTGCGCCTGGGTCTCGACGTCGCCGGCCTGGGCGGCCTGGGCCGCCGCAGTCTGGCGCAGCCGGGCCAGCCAGCGCAGGGCTTCCGTATCGGCTGGGTCGCCCGCCAGGATCGTGTTCAGCGCAGCTTCGGCCGCTTCGGGGGTCCCCCACGCGACCTCGGCCTTGGCCAGGGTCATATTGGCGAGGCGATCCGTGGGCCAGCGCGCCTGGGCCGCCCGGACGCGGGCCAAGATGCGAGGACCGTCGTCGCCGCGCTGCGCATAGTTGAGCCGGATCGACAGGGGGAAAAGTTCGTCGGCAGAGGGCGGCAGGGTCTCGATCGTCATCGGTACATCGTCAGCGGCCGGTGTCGGATAGGTGGCGTAGGGCATGGAGCCGTTCTGGTAACGACGCAGCGCGCTCAGCAGCTCTTCCGGAGACATGCCGAAGGCGGGCTGGACGGCCTCCATCGGGGGCACGCCCTCCGAAACGGCCTTGAGATAGGCTTCCAGCCGGGCCCGGCGGCCGGTGTCGCTGACGAGATAGTGGGTGAGCAGCCAGGACTGGGCGTAGAAGACCGCCATCTGCCGGAGGTCGCTGTTCAGGGCGCGTCGGGTCAGCAGCCGGTCCATCGGCAACCACGGCAGGGCGTTCAGCGTCGCGACCCGCCCATCGTCGCGAAAGCCTACGCGCGTCTCGCGATCGTCGATCCGGGCGGTCATGTAGAACTCCGCGACCCCCTCGCTGAACCAGGCGGGCATGGCGATCGGGAAGTTCTGGCGCATCACGTGATGCGTGTATTCGTGGAGCAGGACCTTGTCGTCACTGCGCCGGTCAAGGGCCGCGTAAATGTCCTGCTCGGTCGATGAGTACCAGCCGCCAATGTTGCGAGGCACGTTGGGATAGATGGCCTCCATCCCGTCACGGCCCGACACCAGAAGAATGGTCAGGCGACGCGCCGGCGGGGCGTCGGACAGGCTGAACGGGGCGCGCACCAGTCGGTCGAAGCGGTGCAGCATCTGCACCTTGTCGCGCAGCTCCCGCTCCGGGCCCTCGCTGTAGACGATGAAGCGGTCGGTCTCTGCCTTGCGCCATTCGGCATGGACGGGCGTCGCTGCGAGTGTTGCGACGACGAGCATCAGGGCGAGGCGAAGGCGGCGGAACGGCGCGGACATGAAGGCCTTTCGAACGACGAGGTTCACCACGGTTAGCCGTGCAATCGGACATTGTCATGAAGGTTGGAAAACACCGCGTGGAGCCGCGCGCCGGATCACTATCGATGAACTGTCGATAAAATCCGCAAAGACCCCTCGCCAGCAGGGGTTTTTGGAGTCATCCTTCGGCCCGCGCGAGACGTTTCCGGCCACGCAGTCGGGCGCCGTGCGGGAAAAAGGAAACGACCATGGCCCTGCTCGATCCGTCGGACGACACCTTCGCCCGGCCCGTCTCGTCCGATCACCAGAAGACAAACCACCCCTTCATCTGCCTGTTGGGGGGCTTCGGCTTCATCGTCGCCGCCGCCGTGGCGGTGCATATCGTCTTCAACGTTCTGGTCTGAAGGCGGATTTCTTCGGGACGGCTTCCCTCATCGGGTGGCGCGATCTCAGTTCGATCCCGCGGGCGGATCGGCGTCGACCTGGTTGGCCTCGGCCGCCTCGCGATCGGCTTCGGCCTGGGTCAGGCCTCGCGCGCGGTTGAGCAGAGCCTGGGCCGCCTCGGCGTCCTTGCCCTCGTGAGCACTGTTGGCCAAGGGCTCGATGATCCGGATCGCGTCTTCCCGGCCGTTCGCGTCGAGATAGATTTCGGCGGTCATCAACCGGGCCTTGGCAAGCTGCGGCGCCGTCTGCAGCGCGAGTTCACGGGTCACGATGTCGTTTTCCGTCGGATAGTTCGGGCCCCGCTCGCCGGCCTCCGCCAGCAGGATGAAGGTGCGATAATTGGCGTCGTCGATCCGATAGGCCCGGGCGAGCAGCGCGCGGGCTTCGGCGCGAAGTGCGCGGGCGTCGGCGCCCTCCTCGTGTGAACGCTCAAGTCGCGACTGGGCGAGGAACTGCAGGGCCGGCACGCTGTCCGGATCGATCTCCAACGCCCGGCGCAGGGCAGCCTCGCCGGCGTCGCGGTCATCGAGGTGAATACCGGCGTGTCCACGCGCGATCAGGGCCGTGACATTGTCGGGATAGCGCTCCACCAGCCGCCGGGTCTCCGCCAGGGTGGCCGGCCCGCGCCCTTCGGGAACGCCGGTCAGTCTCTGTGTGATGAGGATCAGATCATCTGTCTCGGGCGGCAGGCGAGTGATGCGCACCGTCGCCGGCGGGAAGGGGTTGGCCATGGAGTAGTAGGGGATGCGGCCCATGTAGCGCCGCAGGTCCCGGCGCAGCTCGTCGACCGACATGCCGGTGGCGTTCTGCATCGCCTGAACGGAATCCACCCCGGAGGCGACGTCGCGCAGATAGGCCGTCAGCTGCGGTCCGCGGGATTCCGTGCCCATGAACCAATGGGTCAGCAGCCAGGCCAGGGGATAGTAGGTGCCGTTCTGGCGCCGGACGTCGCCGGAGCGTTTTGCGAGAAGGTCCCGCATCGACACCCAGGTGGCCTCGCGCAGCATATAGCCGCGATCCTCGTTGAATTTGCCGACGAAAATCTTGTCGTCCTTGATGTCGACCGTCGCGAAATATTCCGCGAAGCCTTCGACGAACCAGGCCGGATAGCTGTAGGCGAAATTCTGGTACATGAAGTGGTGGGCGTATTCATGCAGCAGCACGTCGTCGCCCATGACGCCGCTCAGCACGACCGCGAAGATGTCTTCCTCTCGGGCGGCGTAGAAGCCGCCGATGTTGTCGCTGATACCCGGATAGACGGTGCGCAGCCCGGCCCCGTCGACGATGTAGATGGGCAGCTTTCGCAGCGGCGCCTCGTCGACCGGCAGGCCCATCTTGAGCCGCAGCAGCCTGTCGTAGGTCTCCAGCTTCTGGACGAAGACAGTCAGGTCGCGTTCGCGGCCCTCGCTATAGACAACGAAGCGCTCGCTCTCGGCCTTCAGCCATTCGGCGTGGGCGGAGGCCGGCGCCATGGCGGACAAGGCGAACGCCAGCGCCATGGCGAGCCATGCGGTATTGAATTTGAACACTGAAGCCACCCCCTCGTCTTCCCCGTGAAAGGGGTAGCGTCCGGAGCCGGTCAAGCCAAGGTTGAAAGTCGTGCGAGTGCGCGGCTTTACGCCGCCATGCGGTTCCAGACGGCGCGGTCGGCGGCGACGGCGTCGAGGCGGCCGCGTTTTTCCTGACGGCCCAGCTGGCTCATCACGGCCTCGGGCAGGGCGCAGAAGCGGGGCTCGACCAGGTCCGGATCGCAGTCGGCTTCCGGGGCGGCGAACAGGGCGGCGTTGATCTCCGGCGAACGGTCGGCGATCAGCCAGGCCAGACGACGGGCGCGGCCCGGATCGGTCCGGTGCAGCATGGGATCCTCGGCGAAGAGCTCGCAGCCGAGCTCCAGCACATAGTCGAAGCCCAGCTTCTCGAACCGGCGCGCGTCGGCGGGCGTGACCGGGGTGGCCTCATCCAGATCGAACACGACGTCGTTCAGAAGAAACAGCATGAAGCTCTACTCGCCAGACCTCGACGTTTCTCGCCGATGACTGCACCGTAGCGCGGCTCGCTTGCGGTCCCGTTCACGAACGCGGTTAAGGTATTCTGACCATCGGGCCGCCCTCGCGCGCACGTAAGAAGATCAGGTCTTCGCCACATCCTCTGTGATGAAGTGGCGACCTTCACGGTCCTCGATTTCGACCACCCAGATGTCGGGGTCGTAGCCGATCTGGCGCTGGATATAGGCGTCCAGCTCGCTTTCGAACTCGCTGGTCACCGGCTGGATCCAGAGGCGTTCGCCGTCGGGGCCGAAGGCTTCCGTATAGAGCCGGGCCGTGCGGTCCAGGGTGTTGTACGCCTTGACGATGACGGTGCCGGCGCGCTGGTCGCCACGCCGGGCGACCGTCGCATTGGCCCCGGCCAGTTCGGCGCGGCGGATCAGGGCGCTGACCCAGAGATCACTGGAAAGAAGCAAATCGCTAACCCTGCTCGGAAACGGGACCGGAACGCCCTTGGGGTTACGGTCGGGGTCATGAGGACTGCCCCTGCGACCCGATACGCCAGAACCACCGTGCTCGCCATGGCGATGCTGGCGGCGCCGTTCACCGCCCTGGCGGATGCGACGGTCCCCTATTACGAACGCAGCTTCGTCCTGGCCGCCGACGCCAAATGCCGGCTGTTCGCCCCGGCCGTGACCACCGCCCTGACGGCCTCCGCCTGGCAGGCGCGCGGCGCCGCGGCCCGTGCGGGCGCCACCGACGTCGCCCTGGCCGAGACCGCCGAGCGGGCCCGGACCAGCGCCGCCCACACGCCTTGCGCCGATCGGGAGCTGGCCACCGTCCGCACCCGGGTCAGCGACGCCTTCGACGGCTGGTCGCGGATCGCCAAGATGAACTTCCCCGGTGGTCGCGCCGCCTGGACCGCCGACCGCACCGGCTTCTCCAGCCCGACCTGGAGGCTGATGCAGACGACCCGCGTCGGCGCCTCGCCGGTCACCTTCGGCTATGTCGAGGGCGGGGGCGAACGCCAGACCCTCAAGGCCGTGGTCTCCTTCGTCGGCCGGTCGCGCCCCTATGCGGCGCGGGTGGTGATGCGCGACATCGAGCGCGCGCCCCATCCCTATATGACATCGCCCGGCGTGGCCTCGATGCCGCCTGAAGCCGCGCGCCGGGCCTTCTTCGCCGCCGGCAACCTGCCCGCCGATACGGGTCTGCTGCAGCCCGAGAAGACGCAAGGGGAGGCCTGGCTCTTCCCTGCCGATACCGCCGACGCCCTGTCGAAGCTGGACCCGCGCGAGCCCTTTGCGGTCGACTTCCTGTTCCCGGACGGCAGTCTGGCGCGGGCGACTTTCGAGGCGGGCGACTTCGCGGCCGGCCGCGCCTTCATCGCGATGGGGTCGCTTTAAGGCCTCTCAGCCTGCGTCGTTGGCCGAGTTGAGGTCGGGATGCAGGGGGATGATCTCGGCCCCGCCTTCGGGCGGCGCGGCTTTCGTGAGGCTGACGACCGGCATCCGCACCGTGACCGCCGTGCCTTCGCCCAGCGTGCTTTCGATGCTCATCCGGCCGCCGTGCAGTTCGGACAGGGCGCGGACCAGCGACAGGCCGAGACCCGTCCCCTGCGCCCTCTGCTCGGCCCCGCCCGCCTGTTCGAACGGACGGCCAAGGCGGCGCAAGTCCTCGGGCGCGACGCCGACGCCGGTGTCGGCGACGACCAGCTCCATATACGGCCCGATGGCGTCGATCGTCAGGGTGACCGAGCCGCGCGCCGGGGTGAACTTGATGGCGTTGGACAGCAGGTTCAGCGTCATCTGCTTGAGCGCCCTCTGATCGGCCTCGACCATCAGGGGCTCGGACGGCAGGACCCCGTTCAGATCGACACCCTTGTCGGTCGCCGACAGCCGGACCAGGGCCAGGGCCGCGGACACCGCCTCGCGCGCATCGAACCGTTCGATCGACAGCTCATAGCGCTCGGCCTCGATCTTGGAGACGTCCAGCACGTCGTTGATCAGGTCCAGCAGATGGCCGCCCGCCTCATGGATGCTGTCGGCATAGTCGGCGTAGCGGTCGGGCAGGGGGCCGAACAGCCGCTGGCGCATGATGTCCGAGAAGCCGAGCACGGCGTTCAGCGGGGTGCGCAGCTCGTGGCTCATATTGGCCAGGAAGCGGGTCTTACCGGCGTTCTGTGCCTCGGCCTCGGCGCGGGCGCTTTCCAGACCGGACTCGCGCGCGAACTGGGGCGTGCCGTCGAAGGCCTGGGCGATCAGCCGGACGGCGTCGTCGGCGCCGTCCAGTCGGCGCAGCACGACGGTGACCCGTCGGTCCAGGGCGATACGGGGGGCGAAGATGACCTGGGCCTCCATCCCGACGCGGGCGCGTTCCAGCGCGGCGGAGACCAGGGTCCGGTCCGGCGCATGGACCTGGGCGATCAGGCCCTGGGTGAACAGGGCGTCGACGTCCAGCGCGGGCGGCGGGGTGCCGTAGGCGCCCAGGACCCGGCCGTCGGGATCCATCACCAGGGTCAGGCCGGGCTGACCGGCGAGGACGCTCTCGACCCGGCCGAGGTTCTCCTGAACCTGTCCCAGGACGTCGGCCCGGGGGCGGGTGGTGATGTGGATGGCGGCGACGGCGCCCAGGCCGGTGATCACCGCGGCGGTGGCGGCCAGGGCCGGACTGTCGCCGGGCGCGCCGCCCAGAAGCACCGAGATCAGCCCGACGAGGGCCGACAGCACCACGGCAAAGGCTCCGGTCAGGGACAGCACCCGACCGCCCAGCAGCAGGCCGGCGACCAGGGGAGCGAAGACGAAAGCGGAAAGGGACCCTGTCAGGCCGCCAGACAGGGCCGAGGCCGCCACGGAGGCCAGGCTCCAGACACCCAGCACCAGCGCCCGGTCGCCGAGGCTGTCGCTGCGGGCCAGCCATAGCCCCGCCAAACCCGGCAGAACCATGCCGATCAGCCCGGCCAGAACCGTGCCCTGCAGAGCCGGCGACAGCCAGGGCGCGGCGGCGATCAGCAGGATGGACGCCACGATCCAGCCCAGATGCCACGCGACCACGGCGCGCACGTCTTCGGCGCGTCCAGGAGCTGCGAGGGCGGGGGCGAGGTTCAATGCGGTTCCAGATGGGCTTCGGGCGGGCCGCCCGACCGTGAAACCTAGCGGTGGCGGCGAGTCGGTGCGAGAGCCCGCACCTCTGAGGCGACTCCTCGCAAGGGGAGAAGGAGTCTCAACTGGGGACGGTCACGCCTGTTAGGGTTACCTCTCCGACTTGTCC
Source organism: Brevundimonas sp. GW821-FHT12E07 (assembly GCF_058807035.1). Lineage (NCBI taxonomy): Bacteria > Pseudomonadati > Pseudomonadota > Alphaproteobacteria > Caulobacterales > Caulobacteraceae > Brevundimonas > Brevundimonas sp. GW821-FHT12E07. Next base: position 512,478 of record NZ_JBXAQH010000003.1, read on the forward strand.
CCAGGCGGCGCCCGAAGTTTGCAGACGGTTGTCCTCACCGGGGCGGGCCTCTATCTGGCGCCCCATGACCGAACCCGCCGCCAGTATCGCCGAGACCTTCGCCGCCATGGTCGAGGATTTCGACCTGTTCGACGACTGGGAGCAGAGGATCGAATACGTCATCGACCTGGGCAAGGAGCTGGAGCCCTTGGCCGAGGCGGACCGGATCGAGGCCAACAAGGTGCCCGGCTGCGCGGCCCAGGTCTGGCTGGCGACCGAACGCCGCGACGGGCGGCTGATCTTCCACGCCGATTCCGACAGCGCCATCTCCAAGGGCAATGTCGCTCTGCTGCTGGCCCTGTTCTCGAACCGCCAGCCTGACGAGATTCTCGGCTTCGACGCCAAGGCGGCGCTGGACCGGCTGGGCCTGCCCCAGGCCTTGACGCGGCAGCGCGCCAATGGACTGAATTCCATGGTCGGACGGATAAGGCAGGAAGCTCTGGCGGGCGCCTGAGCCTTCAGCCGATGCCGTAGTGTTCGGCCAGCGCCTCCAGCCCCTGTTTGAGCAGGGTCTTGCCCTGACGGCGGCGCAGGCCGAGTTCGCGTTCGGCCAGCTGCAGACTGGAACTGCGCAGGCAGACATGGATCACGAAGGCGCGGACGCGGGGGCTGACGGCCTGCAGCGCCGCCTCGACGCGGGCGGCGGCAGAGATCGCCCGGTCGCCGGGCTCCACCCGCGCCGCCGAGCCGCCGCCCGAGCGAGGCAGGGCGTCCCAGCGCATGGTGAGGGACGGGCCCGAGGCCGCAAGCTCGCCGTCGCGCTTCAACCGTTCGCCCGCCGCGACCTCGGCGGGGGTCAGCCAGGGACGGCCCGAAGGATCGCGTCGCCGCGCCAGCCAGGCGATGGGGCTCTCGCCCAGATTGGCGGTGCGGGTCGTCAGCCGGCCGTCGGCCTCCATGACGGTGGTTTCGCCGAGAACCAGACCGGGGCGCCCGGGAGTGGGGGCGGTGTCTTGGCGGGCGGACCGTGCGATCCAGCCGCCTCCGGGCCGGGCGCGCAGGCCGGGATCGGCGACCAGGGCGCGGAAGTCGGCCTCGTCGAGGGTCAGGCTAACGCGCGAGCGCCGATCGCCGCCGATCCTCAGCGGATAGCGTCCGCCCTGCTGGTCGATCCAGGCGCCGGGCCGGGCCAGCATCCGGCGCGCCCTTTCGGCGGCGGGGCTCATGCCGGGGCTCCGATCGCGAGTTCCAGCCGGGGGGCGTCGCAGATCTGGCGCAGGGTCTGCTCCATCCGGTCCAGGGCGGCGTCGATGGCGGGATCGTCGCGGGCGTCCTCGGACCAGCGGCAGCCGGTGCTGGCCGTCGCGCGGTTGACCCCGAAGGCCAGGCTGACCCGCTCCAGCGTCCAGCCGTAGCCTACATGGGCCAGATAGATGGCCAGCCAGCGGCCGCGGCAGCCCTTCAGCCCCAGCCGGTCGCCCCGCATCGCCGCGATGGGCACATCGAAGGTCAGGGCGATCATCTGCATCGCCAGCCCCGTTCGCGTCCGGTCGCCCTCCGTGACCGGCGCCCGCCAACCCGTTTCTTCCATTCCTGCCTGCAACACTGTTCCAAACTCCATGATCGACGACGGCCATCTTGGGACCGCCTTCGAGCCATGATAGGAATTATGTCCTATTCGACGTCAGTTTCGGTCATAACCCTAGGCCGAGACCGGATCTGGCGGTGGAGGACTATGCGGGTCGGGGAAATCCGGGCCGCGCCTTCAGGCCGCGCTTCGGAGAGGCGTTCGCGTGGCGGGCGAAGAAAAATGGAATCGTTGACTCACGACGCTCGACGCGGATTCGCAAATCAGCCTACGATTCGACTCAATGAGCGGCCATTAACTGTTCTTAAGGTTTTGACCGGTTAACTCACGAACAAGGTTACCCGGGCGTGTCCGAGACGGGACAGTCGGGTCATATGGTCAAGGTTTGCCTGGAGGGGCAGTGAATGCGCGTTCTGCTGATTGAAGACGATCACGCGACGGCCCAGAGCATCGAGCTGATGCTGAAGTCCGAAGGCTTTAACGTCTACACGACCGACCTCGGCGAGGAAGGCATCGATCTGGGCAAGATCTATGACTACGACCTGATCCTGCTCGACCTGAACCTTCCGGACATGAGCGGCCTGGAAGTCCTGCGCCAGCTGCGCGTCGGCAAGGTCAACACCCCGGTCATGATCCTGTCGGGTTCGACCGAGATCGAAACCAAGGTCAAGACGTTCGGCGGCGGCGCCGACGACTACATGACCAAGCCCTTCCACAAGGACGAGCTGATCGCGCGCACCCACGCCGTGGTCCGTCGCTCCAAGGGTCACGCCCAGGCCATCATCCACACCGGCGAGATCGCCGTGAACCTGGACGGCAAGACGGTCGAGGTGAACGGTCACCGCGTCCACCTGACGGGCAAGGAATACCAGATGCTGGAGCTGCTCTCGCTCCGCAAGGGCACCACCCTGACCAAGGAAATGTTCCTGAATCACCTGTACGGCGGCATGGACGAGCCCGAGCTGAAGATCATCGACGTCTTCATCTGCAAGCTGCGCAAGAAGCTGGCCACGGCTGCGGGCGGCAAGCACTACATCGAAACCGTCTGGGGCCGCGGCTATGTCCTGCGCGACCCGTCGGAAGCCTCCAACAGCGTCGCGGCCTAAGCAGCCCTCGACCCGAGACCAGTAAGCGTCAGGGAAGAAACGGCCTCAAAAAAATGAACGCCCGTCGGATCGCTCCGGCGGGCGTTTTCAATTTCAGCGAACCGAATAGACCCCATCCTCGGGAATGGTCAGGGGGCTATCAGCGACCCGGATCGAGGCGGGATCGATGGCGCCGGTGGTCAGGTCGCCGATCATCCACAGCGGCCTCCAATCGCCGACCGTCGGGCTGTAGTCGCCACTGCAGGCGTCGGCGCGGCTGATGGTGACGATGACCAGGCCACGTCCGTCGCGCGTCCAGCGGGCGCTGTTGGGCAGGATCATATCGGGCCGGAGGCAGGGATAGCGGTCATGGGCCACGCGGACAGCGGCGTCCGTCAGGGCGGAGCGCTCGACCGGCATACCGTCCACGATCTCGAAAATCTGAAGCACGTCCATGAAGGAGCCGACGTGGTGGTTGGCCAGGAACCAGTGGGAGTCGAGCGACCATGCGATCGAGAACGGCATATCGTCGCTGAGCGTCGGCAGCCGGGTCACAACCCTGTCGCCTGCGTCTCGAAACTCGATCGGTGGCTGTTCATTGTCGTAGGCCTGCTGAACCACGGCGAAGCGTCCATCGGGAGACGACGCGCGGCCGGGGCAGGTCGCGATGAACTGATAGGCGAGACCTTCGTCGGTTCCGCCAAGCCGACAGTCGGATTGCAAGGCGCCGACCGTTCCTCCGTAGGTCAGAAGCGCGGTGGTGGGGATCGGGGCGTCAGCCTGAACGAGCAGCGCCGGCACGACCGCCGACAACACGAGCAGCAGGAATTTGCCATTCATCCGGATCACCGCCCCGCGCCCTCCCGGCGCAGCCTGACGCTATCACGACGTGACCGTTCGCCAGGCCGGGCGGCCCACACATCTTCGCGATGTCAGCGCCGGTAGAGCCAGTCGGCGGGCAGGCCGAGGCGCAAACAGGCCTGGGCGGGCGGAGCCTCCTTCAGCGGCAGGCGGTCGGCGGCCCGGGCGGCGGCGCGGACGATCGCGGTCTGCCAGGACGAAAGGCCGTGGCGCGGTTCCAGCCCGACGATACGCGCGACCTCGGGCGGGGTCAGATCGACGGCGGCGCGGATCAGCAGGGACTGCAAGGGACGCGCGAGGCCGGGCAGCAGGGGCGCCGCGCGCATGATGTCGAGAAACTCGAACACGATGGGCGAGGCGGTCAGCTTCGGCGTCATGGCGGTGAGCTGGGCCTGCCACTCCGTCCGGGAGGCGGGCGCCCCGGTCGCGCCGTAGAGGCGGGCGGCGGGGCCGGCCTCGGCCCAGGCCCGGTCGCGTTCGGCCTCAGACAGGGGGCGGGCGAAGCGGTGGAAGGCCTCGATGAAGCCGTAGCTGGCCGTGGCCTGGACCCAGTCCAGCAGCTCCAGATCGTCGGCGGCATAGGCGCGGCCGTCGTCGGCCGTGCCGGTGACCCGGGCGTGGCGGCGATTGACCCCGGCGATCATGGCCTCGGCCTGGGAGCGGGCCGCATAGACGGTGACCATGGCCGCCAGACCGGTGCGCCTCAGGCGTGGGGCCGGATCGGTGCGGAAGCTGGTGTGGTCCCAGACCCCGGCCCGCACGCGCGGCTCGGCCAGCTCCAGGATCACCGCCGTCACCCCGCCGATGAACAGGGCGATCGGGTTCTTGAAGATCCGCCAGGACACAGAGTCCGCACCGATCAGGGCCGGTTCGCCCCTGGGCCCGGAGAAGTCGATCGTCGGCAGGCCGTCCCCGCGCAGAAAGCCCCCGGCGGCGGCCTCGACGCGGCGCTGGAGCGCTTCGGGCAGTACGATGGCGGTCATGGGAGGGGAAGGCGTGGAGCTGGCGCCCGGTTCCTTCAGGCGAAGGCCCCCGCCACCGCCGCATACATCGGACGCGGTCGTCCGGCGCCGTCGAAGAGGAGGGGCTGGTCCTGGCCGTCGTCGCGGTCGCCCTGACGCAGCCAGCTGTCGGTGTCGCGCGCGCCCCAGACGGAGAAGGCGAAGCGTTGGCGCTCGGGCAGGGCCATGAAGGCCTCGGCCAGTTCGCCGACGCGGGCGGTCTGTTGCTCGATGCGTTGGGCGCGACTGCGCAGGTCGACGCGGTCCTCGCTGCGCAGGGAGGCGTCCAGCTCCGAGACATGGATCGGCAGGCCCAGCGAGGCGGCGTCGTTGAAGAAGGCGCGAATCTGGCCGGCGGGGATGCGGATGTCGAGGTGGGACTGCGTTCCGATGCCGCCGATGGGGGCGCCGGCCTTCATCAGCCGCTCGACCAGCTTGAGGAAGGTCGCGCCCTTCCGGGGCGTGTTTTCCAGATTGTAGTCGTTGAGGAACAGGACGGCGTTCGGATCGGCGGCGCGCGCCTTGTGGAAGGCCCGGATCATGTATCCGTCCATGCCCAGCATCCGGCTCCAGTGGCAGTCGCGAAGCTCCGAACCCTCGTCGGTCACCGGCTCATTGACCACATCCCAGCTGACCACCTGGCCCCGATAGCGTCCGGCGACGGTGGCGATGTAGCGGTCGAAGGCGGCGATGAAGGCGGGGCGGTCCAGTCCGGCGAAGGCCTGTTCGCCCTGCGCGTACCAGATCAGCGTATGGCCGTGCAGGCGCAGACCATAGTGTTTGGCGAAGGCGGAGATGGTGTCGGGACCGTCGAAGCGGAAGCGCCCCGGCCCGTCGCCGAGGATGTATTCCATCTTCATCTCCCACTCGGGCGTGAGCTGGGAGAATTGGGCGGTGACGAGTTCGACCCAGGCCGGGTCCTCGAACTGGGGACTTTTGGCGCAGACCCCGACCGGGAAGGGGGCGAGGGACTTCAGGGGACGGGCAGGCGAAGCAGCGGCGGGCTGCGCCGAGGCGAACCGCTCGCACGCGGCCAGGGCGATCGGCAGCGCGAGGAGGGCGCGCCGGTCGAGCATCAGCTCACGCGGCGGCGCAGGCCCATTTCGTCGAAGGCGGCGGTTTCTCGCTTGCCGGCCTCGATGATGGCGTTCAGCCGGGTCATTTCGGCGACGTGTTCGAACTTCTTGAGCTCGCCGAAGGCGTCGGTCAGGGCGTCACGGGCGCCGGATTCCTCGCCTTCGAGGGTGACCAGGTCGGCCTCGGCGACGCCCTTGCGGGCCTTCCAGCCGTTCATATAGGCGCCGAGCAGCATATTGGCGTTGGCGTCCGCGCGGGCGCGCTCGCGTTCCACCTCGACCTCGGCGTCCAGCACGGCCAGACGCATCTCGGCGGAGGCCTTGCGCGCGGTGATCTCGGCAAGGCGCTTCTGCAGCGTCTCGACCTCGTAGTTCGAGATACGGATGAGCGAATGGGCCCAGGCGGTCATGCGATGTCTCTCCGATTAGGCGCCGCCTTACGACGGCACCATCCCCTGGTTCAGGATTGCCTCCAGGCGGGTAAAGGAATCGGTAAGACGCGTGGCGTCGTCCTTGTCCTGGCCCAGAAAAGCTTCAAGCGCGGGGTTGAGGGCGATGGCCCTGTCCGTGATGGGATCGGCCCCCGCGCGGTAGGCGCCGATCTTGATCAGTTCCTCCATCGAGGAATAGGCCGACAAACATTGGCGAGCGCGGCGGTTCAGCTCGCGCTCGGGCGGGGTCTGGCAGCCGGGCAGGGTCCGGCTGACGGATTTCAGGACGTCGATGGCCGGGAAGCGGCCGCGCTCGGCGATCTTGCGGTCCATGACGATGTGCCCGTCCAAGATACCGCGCACGGCGTCGGCGATGGGTTCGTCATGGTCGCCGCCGTCGACCAGCACGGTGAACAGGGCGGTGATGGGCCCGGCCGTGGTGCCGTCCGGCCGGATCGGTCCCGGCCCGGCGCGCTCCAGCAGTTTGGGCAGTTCGGTGAAGACGGTCGGCGTATAGCCCTTGGTGGTCGGCGGCTCGCCGGCGGCCAGACCGATCTCGCGCTGCGCCATGGCGAAGCGGGTGACCGAGTCCATCAGGCACAGGACCTCGAGATCCTGATCCCGGAAATATTCGGCGATGGCCAGGGTCATATAGGCCGACTGACGCCGCTTCAGGGCCGGTTCGTCGGAGGTGGCGACGACGACGACGGCGCGGCGCAGGCCCTCTTCGCCGAGGGTTTCCTCAATGAATTCACGAACCTCACGGCCCCGTTCGCCGATCAGCCCGACCACCACCACATCGCAGGTGGCCTGTTTGGCCAGCATGGACAGCAGGACCGACTTGCCGACGCCGGAGCCGGCGAAGATGCCCAGACGCTGGCCCCGGCAGGTGGTGGTGAAGACGTCCATGGAGCGGACGCCCAGATCCAGACGCTCGCCCACCCGGCCGCGCGAATGGGCCGGCGGCGGCGAGGCGCGCAGGGGATAGGGGGCGGGCCCTTGCGGCAGAGGCCCCTTGCCGTCGATCGGATTGCCGAAGGCGTCGATGATGCGGCCGAGCCAGGCGGTAGTCGGCTTGACCGAGGCCTGTTCGCCGATGATGCGGATGTCGGCGCCGGGGGCCACGCCCTCGACCGGGCCGAAGGGCATGAGCAGGGCCTTGGAGTCGCGAAAGCCCACGACCTCGGCGGGCAGGGCGGTGGCGCCGCGCCGCACGATCTCGGCCCGGGCTCCGACGGCCAGACGCGACAGACCGCCCCGGGCCTCGATCAGCAGCCCGCTGACGCCGGCGACCTTTCCGGTCACGACCAGCGGGTCGATGGCTTCGACGGCGGCGACGAGATTGCGCAAAAGGACCCCGGGAGACTGGCGTTAACGAATGCGGGATCATGGTTAACGAGGGGTGAAGTCGAGGCCGATCGGCCGGGGACTAATACCTATTTCAGCGTCTCCTCGAAGAAGCGGACGACCTTGAGGTTCAGGTCGCGATGGAAGGCGGCGCGATCGAAGTCGGGGGCTGAGCGGCACAGGTCGGGGAGTTCGGCCGCCATGCCTGGACTGCAGGGCGTCAGGAAGTCGTAGTGCATCGCCCGCTCGACGCGATGGTATTCAGGCGGGGCGCCCAGACGGTCGCGGATCGGCTCGACATTGAAGGGTGCGGGCAGGATCTCATCCTCCGCCGCCTGCCACAGCTGGACCGGGATATGGACCGAGGCCAGGCTCGCGTCGGTGAAGGAGAAGCCGAGCGCCGGGGCGGCAATGACGGCGGCCTTGATCCGGTCATCACGGGCCTCGGGCCGCCAATTCGAAAGGTCGATCCCCTGTTGGGCCAGCAGGCGACAGGCGAAGAAGTCCGGGTGGGCGCGGCAATTGTCGCGGATGGCGACGGCGTCGGAAATCCCGCCGATGGCCGAGGTCACAGTGAAGCCGCCCGCGGAGAAGCCGAAGGCGCCGATGCGGTCCGGATCGATGGCGGCGGGTCCTGACCAGTCACGGGTCATGTAATCGATCAGGCGGCTGAGCTGGGGCGCGCGCATGGTCAGCTGGGTCGAGCGGCTCTGGTCGCGGAAATTGTCGCCCGGATGGGTCAGGGCGGCGACAACGAAGCCGGCGTCGGCAAGGGCGCGGGCGGTGTCGGGATGACCGCGATACCAGCCCCCGTTGCCGTGGGAGATGACGACCAGCGGGACCGGTCGTCCATCGGCGGGCGGGGCGGGCAGCCAGACCCCGGCCTCGATGGCGCCGTCGGCGCCTCCGGGGAAGGTGAAGGACTGGTCAGGGGCGAGCCGGTCAGTCCGGGCGTGGGCCGAGAGCGGCAGACCCGCGATCAGAGCCAGAAGGATGAAGGCGAACAGGAGGAAGCCGAAGAGGCAGGCGATACGGCTTCGGGGCGAGGGTGCGGGGTGCGGCATGGTCGGTTCCGGGTTGGGGTTGCTCCCTGTTCGGGCGGGCGGCGTCCGCTCGCCAGCGGGGTTTCGCGAATGGGCGAACGGGTGCGCGGTTCGGCGAACGGTTCCGTCGGCAAAGAGCGCGGCTATAAGAGGCGGGATGACGGGACCGACGCCTGAAGGATTGAATACGCCGCGCGCCTGGGCCGTGGATCTGGCGGCCTGTGCGGCGACCGGCGTGGTGCTGGGCGTCGTCGGGCCGTTCGGCAGCTTCTTCAACGACGTCCTGCCGGTGCGGATCGCCTACTGGACCCTGGTCTTCATGATGAGCGGGGTGGTCTTCGGCGCCGCGATCCGCTGGTTGTGGCCGCACGCCTGCCGCCTCCGCCTGCCGTTGTGGCTCTGGCTGCCGATGCTGGTCGCGGTCGGCAGTGTGCCGCTGACCGTCGCCAGCCGTCTGATCGCCATGAGCTTCTGGCCCGGCATTCGTCATGCCGTGGGCTGGGTTGAGTGGTACGGCCAGTCGGTCCTGATCGGCCTGATCTATGTCGGTCTCTACGCCGTGCTGCGGATGCGGGGGGCGGCGCCGGTCACAACGGAGGCCGTTGGTGAGCCGGTCATTCTGCGGCGTTTGCCGGGTCGGCTGGGGCGCGATCTGATCGGGCTGCAGATGGAGGATCACTATGTCCGGCTGCATACCGCCGAGGGGTCGACCCTGGTCCTGATGCCGCTCGGCAAGGCCATGGCCGAGGTCGGCAATCTGGACGGGATGCAGGTGCATCGCTCCTGGTGGGTGGCGCGCCGGGCGGTGGAAGGGGTGGTCGAGGACGGCCGCAACCTGCGTCTGAAGCTGAAGACGGGTCTGGAGGCGCCGGTGTCGCGCGCCCATGTCGCACGGCTGAAGGCGGCGGGTTGGCTGCCGGATCGGACCTGACGCCTCACGAAATCTCGCATGGCGGCGATCAGAAATCGCTTAGCTGCGCCTTGCGATCGGCGTATGCGGCCTATCTGAACAAGACCTCGAACGACGGAGACGCCCCATGTCCGCATATGACGCCAGCCGCCACGCCACCCAGGGCCGGGGCAAGATCTACGACTCGATCATCGACACCATCGGCGATACGCCTCTGGTGCGCCTGCCGCGTCTGTCGGCCGAGTACGGGGCCAAGGCCACCGTTCTGGCCAAGCTGGAGTTCTTCAACCCGATCGCCTCGGTCAAGGACCGCATCGGCGTGGCCATGGTCGAGGCGCTGGAAGCGGCCGGCAAGATCAACGCCGACACCGTCCTGATCGAGCCGACCAGCGGCAACACCGGCATCGCCCTGGCCTTCGTCGCGGCCGCCAAGGGCTACAAGCTGATCCTGGTGATGCCCGAGAGCATGTCGATCGAGCGCCGCAAGATGCTGGCCCTGCTGGGCGCCCAGCTGGAGCTGACCCCGGCCGAGAAGGGCATGAAGGGCGCCATCGCCCGGTCGCAGGAGCTGCTGGCCTCGACCCCGAACTCGATCAGCCCGTCGCAGTTCGACAACCTGGCCAATCCGGCCATCCATCGCGTGACCACCGCCGAGGAGATCTGGAACGACACGGCCGGGGCGGTCGACATCGTCATCGCCGGCGTCGGCACCGGCGGCACCATCACCGGCGTCGGCCAGGCCCTGAAGGCCAAGAAGCCGTCGGTGAAGATGGTCGCCGTCGAGCCAACCGCCTCTCCGGTCCTGTCCGGCGGCGAGCCGGGCCCGCACAAGATTCAGGGCATCGGCGCCGGCTTCATTCCCGCCATCGTCGACCGCTCGGTGATCGACGACGTCGAACAGGTGTCCAACGAGGACAGCTTCGACATGGCCCGCAAGGTCGCCCGACTTGAAGGCGTGCCGGTCGGCATCAGCTCGGGCGCCGCCCTGACCGCCGCCTTCCGCCTCGCCGCCAAGGACGAGAACGCGGGCAAGACCATCGTGGCGATCATTCCCAGCTTCGCCGAGCGCTATCTGTCGACGGCCCTGTTCGAAGGCCTCTGATCGAGAACGTCACCAGCGGTTAACCGGCTGGGCCTAGATTTCGAGGTCATGTCCGATCCTGCGGTCATTCCTGAAGGCGAGGCGCCGCAGCCGGCGATGCGGGCGCGGCACGCCCTGCTCAAGCGGCTGGCCGACGTCGTGTCTTTGCCCGCCAGCCGGATCAACGCCTTCGAGCGGGCGGTGACCGGCGACCTGCTGGTCGAGATGCTGAGGTTGGCCGAGCCGCGCGAGCGCAAGCGCGTCGCCGAACGCCTGGCCCCGCTGTCGGAGCTGCCCAACAGCCTGGCGCGGATGCTGTTGCGCGACGACCCGGCCATCGCCGGCCTGCTGATCGAGCAGTGCGCCTCCCTGACTGACGCCGATCTGGTCGCCTGCGCCCGCGACGCAGGGCCCGAGCATCGCTTCCTGATCGCCAACCGTCGCAGCCTCTCCGAAGTCGTCGCCGAGACCCTGGTCGGGTTCGAGGAGGCGGCGGTGATCGAGGCCCTGCTGCGCAACACGACGGCGCGGCTGTCGCAGAGCGCCGTCGAGAGCATCGTCAGCCTGAGCCGTCAGCACCCCGGCCTGTGCGCCCACCTGCTGCGCCGCCCCGAGCTGCGGCCGTCGGGGGCCTATGTGATGTTCTGGTGGTGCGGACCGGACGACCGCAAGACCATCCTCCAGCGCTTCGCCGTGTCGCGCGAGGTCATGCAGGAGGTCGTCGAGGACGTCTTCGCCATGGCTGCCGAGGAGGGTTGGGCCGATCCGGTGTCGCGCAAGGCCCTGCAGTTTATCGAGCGCCGGCAGCGTAACCGCGCCGCCATCGCCAAATCGCCCTATGACAGCCTGGAGCAGGCGGTCGCCGTCGCCGGCCAGAACGGGCTGACGCGCGAGGTCGCATCCGAAATCGCCTATCTGGCCGGGATCAAGCCCCTGACCGGCGCCAAGATCCTGGGCGACGTCGGCGGCGAGTCCCTGGCCATCCTGTGCAAGGCGACGGGCATGTCCCGGGTCGACCTGCTGAACCTGTGGCGTTCGATGCGCCGGCCCGAAGCGACGGTCGACGGCGCGATCGATCCGGCGTGGGAGCGGGTCTGCATTACCTTCGAGATGCTGGCTGTAGACCGCGCCCAGACGGTGCTGCGTTACTGGAACTGGTCTCTGTCCTCGGCCCTGACCCCCGCACTGCTGAAAGCGATCCGCGAGGGGGAGAATGAAACCCTTGATGAATATTCAGCGCCTGAGCGCGCGGCGATGATGGCGTTGGCGGAAAACTTCGGCCGTTAGTCTGAACTGGCCGTTTCTGGGTTGCAACACTGGGAAATGCCACTCCCTCGCCATAGACCGGGCATCCATTGCTTTCACGAGCGAACGTCAGTATTGGCGGAATCACGATTTGAGTGGCGATGTCAGTCGTCAGTGGGGATTAGCAAGTGGAAACGCCAATGGACGACAAGACCGAACTTCTGGAAATGACCGCTGACATCGTGTCGGCCTATGTCGGCAACAACAGTGTGGCGGCCAATGATCTGCCCGCGCTGATCGCCAACATCCATGCCGCGCTTTCGACCGTTTCGACCGGCGTGGTCGAGGTCGAGCCCGAGCCCAAGGAGCCGGCGGTCCCGGTTCGCAAGTCGATCAGCCCCGACTTCCTGATTTGTCTGGAAGACGGCCGCAAGTTCAAGTCGTTGAAGCGCCACCTGCGCACCAAGTACGACATGAGCCCGGAAGAATACCGCGCCAAGTGGAACCTGCCCAAGGACTATCCGATGGTCGCCCCGAACTACGCCAAGGCGCGTTCGGACCTGGCCAAGCAGATGGGCCTGGGCCAGGGCGGCCGTAAACCGGCCCGCGCGACCCGCGGCAAGAAGTAATCACGCGATATCCGCTCATCCCCGCGAAAGCGGGGACCCAGCGTTTACGAGGGCCATGTCCGGATCGCGGGCGTGGCCCTTTCGTTTGCCGATGATCGCCCAAAGATCTGGGTCCCCGCTTGCGCGGGGATGAGCGGATTCAGGTTCCGGGGATCAGGCCGCCTGGACGCCGCGGCGCATGCGCCAGAAGCGAAGGGTGCGCATGGCCTGTTCGCGGGTCAGGTCGGCATAGAGGCGCGCATAGCCGTGCGCCTTGGCCATGGCCTCGCCGTCGTCGTTGAGGATGACCACGGCGAAGGTCAGGAACAGGGCGCGGTCCAGATCGGCGGCCCGACAGATGACGGCCAGGGCGTCCAGCTCGCGGCGCTCGATGATCTGGCGCGCGGTGTGGAAGTCGACGTCGGCCAGCTGGGCCAGGGAGATCAGGAAGGGCGTGCGCGAGCCGGAGCGCAGGAAGCGGGCCAGCATCTGGGGCGACAGCTGGTTGGCGGCGGCCAGTTCCTGAACATAGGCCAGGCTCTCGGCGTAGTCGGCCGGAAGGACGCCGTCCTCGGTGGCGACACGGGCGCGGCCGGCGGCCAGAGCGGCCTCGAGCAGGACGGGGTCCAAGGCGGCGTTGGTCTCGAGGATATGCTGGCGCAGCCGGGCCTCGACGACGAAATACATCTCGTTGAGCAGATCGGCGGGCAAAGCGCTGCGTTCGACGGTCGCTGCGTGCAGGGCCGGATTGACCTTGGCGCGTTCGACGGCGGTCTCGGAGGCGGTGCGCGACAGGCGGGCGCCGTCATTGCGCAGCAGGGTGCCGAGGGTTTCGTCGTCACCGCGCTCGACGATGACTTCCGACACCGCCTCGGGCACTTCCGGGCGGCTGGAAACGGCGCGCAGATGTTCCTGGCCGTGGACGCGCACGACACCCAGCAGATCGGCCTCGGTCAGGACGGTCGAGGCGCGCAGGACGGCGTCGGCGACGTCGGCCTCGTCATTGGCCAGGCGGCGGATCAGCCCGCGCGGCGCATCGGCCCTGACCGAGAAGCGGTCCGAGAGCTCCTTGCGGACCGCGAGCTCCATATCGGCGGACAGGTCGGAGAGGACGGAGCCGTAGAGCTCGTCTTCCTTTGCCGTGCGCAGGGTCGAGCCGAAGAAGTGGTCGGTCAGTTCACGCAGCAGGGCGCGGCGACTGTCGCTGGACGGCTCTTTGGCGAGGGCGATGAGCGCGGGAAGGCGCGATCCCGTCAGGGCGATCTCATCGGCCGCGGAGAGGGGGGCGGCGACGTCACTCATGGCAGATTGGGATCCTGATTGGGCACGACGATCTGGGCCTGGCCGTTGACGGTTCGCGTGCGCACGGGGGCGGCGGGCGGCTCGGCCAGATCGATGGGGGCGTTATCGAGATAGACGGACTCGGGGATGGCGATCGGGTCCGGCTGGCGGCCTACGGCGCGCTGGACAGAATAGTAGCGGACGCCCTCACGCGGCGGCTCGGCGCCGGCGTAGGCCTGACCGCCCGGCGTGCGGCCTGAGACAGGCTGGGTCAGGACCGGCGACTGGATCTCGCCCTGGGTGTTGGCCTGGGTAGCGGGCGCAGGCGTGGGCTGCTGGGCCTCGGCCTGCGGCTGCTGCATGCGGAAGATGGGCGCGTCCCGGCGCGGGGCCATGGGATCATAGTCAGATGCGGCGGCCGGAGCTGGGCCGACGTCGGCGCGCTGCTGAAGCGGCGCCGACTGTTGGGCCTGATCGGCGGCGGGAGCCTGCATGTGCACGGCCTGCTGCTGCGGCTGTGGCATAGCGCGGACCTGGGCCTCGTACTGGGCCTGGGCCTCGGATCGGTACCAGGCCTGGTACTGCGCCTGGATCTGCGCCTGATAGGCGGCCTGGGCGCGGGCCTGTTCGGCGGGATCGGCCTGGGGCGCGGAATAGACGGGGATCGGGCCGCGCGAGGCGGGTGCTTCCGGAGCCTGCGGTTGAGCGGCGGCAAGCGGGACGGGGGCGGGGGCCGGGGTGCGGTTGGAGCCGGTCCAGGCGGAGGCGGGGGTCAGGCCGGCGCCTGAGCCGACGCCGTAGCGCGAGGGGCGGGCGGAGGCGTTCTGGATGCCGGGATAGCGGGCGCCGTTCGCCGCGAGGGGCGTGGGCGGCCCCGCGACGGGAGACCGACGCAGGCCGTCGGCCGCGCCGGCCGTCGGGGCGTCGGGTTTGCCGGCCCAGGTCAGATAGCGCAGACCCATGACTTCGCCGGGGCGCGCCTGCTGGGCGAGCGAAGGGGAGGCGGCGAAGAGGACGCAGGCGCCGATGGCGAGCGCGGGCAGAGCGTTGGATCGGTTGCGCAAATCGGACTCCCCGCGTTCGCATGGAACGTCCGATCAAGGTATCCGAAGGCGCATTAACCCGGGGCTAACGGCCGGAACGCCGTTTCAGGATTTCCCGTGCGCCGAGGGCGACGGCGAGATTGAGCAGCAGGCCAAGCGCCGCGAGCCACACGAGGGCGGCCAGAAGCTCGGGGGTCCGAAGCCGGTTTCCCGCCTCCAGCAGGCGCCATGCAAGGCCTTGCGTCTGGCCGGTGCCGGAGACGAATTCGGCGACGACGGCGCCGATCACCGCGAAGCCCGAGGCGACGCGCAGACCCTCCAGCGCGAAGGGCAGGGCGGTCGGCAGGCGCAGCCGGGCCAGTCTCTGGAAGCGGTTCGCGCCATAGAGGTCGAACAGCCGCTCCAGATCCGGATCGGCGGACTGGAGCCCGGTCAGGACGCCGGAGAAGACCGGGAAGAAGGCAGCGGCGGCGGCAAGGGCGACGACCGCGAACTCGGCGTTGTCCAGACCGGCCCAGATGACCACCAGAGGGGCGATGGCGACGATGGGGGTAACCTGAAGGGCCACGGCCAGAGGGCGGACGGCGCGCTCGGCGATCGGACTGAGGGAGACGGCGACGGCGAGGCCGCCGCCGATGATCGAGGCGGCGATCAGAGCCTGAATCGCCATGCGGAAGGTCTGGAAGGCCGAGCCGGCCAGAACAGGCGCGCGCTCGACCAGGGCGACGGCGACGGCGCTGGGCGGCGGCAGGAAGTAGACGGGCACATGCAGCAGGCGGCAGGCGGCCTCCCACAGGCCCAGCAGGAGAGCGAGGAGAAGGAAGGGGGCGAGGCGGTTCGCGACGCGGGTCATCCGGCGGCCTCAAGCGCGGAGCGGGAGGCGACAGTCAGGGCGTCGGCGACGGCTTCAACCGTCTGTCGGTAGGCGGGTTCTGAACGCCAATGCGGTGGGCGAGAGATGGGACCCGGCGTCGGCATGGGCTCGCCAGGGCGGCCCGTGGCGGCGTCGAGGACGATGACGCGCTGGGCCAGATAAACGGCCTCCTCGACGTCATGGGTGACGAAGACGATGGCGGGCCGGGTCTCGGACCACAGGCGATGCAGGTCTTCGACCAGGCCGCGGCGGGTGATGGAGTCCAGGGCCGCGAAAGGCTCGTCGAGCAAGAGGAGGTCGGGGCGGGTGACCAGGGCGCGGGCGAGGGAGACGCGCATGGCCATGCCGCCTGACAGCTGGAACGGACGGGCGGTCAGGCGGTCGCCGAGGCCGACGGCGGAGAGAGCCTCGACGGCGCGGGCGCGGGCCTCAGGGCGGGGGACGTGGGTTAGCTCCAGCGGCAGGGCGACGTTGGCAAGGGCGTCCGCCCAAGGCATCAGGGTGGGGCTCTGGAAAACGAAGCCTGTGCCCCCGGGGGTGATCTGGCGGACGACGGCACCGGCTGCCGGTTTCTCCAGGTCGGCGAGCAATCGCAGGATGGTGGACTTGCCCGCGCCGGATGCGCCGACGAGGGCGACGATCTCACCGGTAGCGATGGTCAGATCGACGGGGCCGATAGGGGCTCGGTCCGCATAGGCGACCGTGACGCCGGAAAGGCTGGCCGCAAGTCCGTCAGCCACGGCCGGGCAGATAGCTGTCCGTGAAGGCGTTGCGCCAGTTCAGGTTCTGTGGATAGACGCCAGCGCCCGAGGTGGTGTCGAAGAAGGCCTGCCACCGCTCGTTGGTCATGGCGCCGAGACCGTAGAGGGCCGCATCGCCGCCCTCGACGATGGAGTTGGTGTTCAGGGCGTCGCGCGCCTGGGCCAGGACCTCGTCGGTCATGTCAGGATTGTCGCGCTTGATCAGGGCGTTGGCCTCTTTCGGGTCGCCGTTCATATAGTCGCGCCAGCCCTCGGCCGAGGCGGCGATGAAGCTGCGCAGGGCCGCGGCGTTGTCGCGCGCGAAGCCGTTCGGGGAAAGGACCATGGCGGCGTAGGAGGGGTAGCCCTCGTCGGCCAGCAGGAAGACCCTTGGTTTGAAGCCGCCGACCTTCTCGATCGTATAGGGTTCGGACGTCAGATAGCCCTGCTGCACGGCCCGCTCGTCGGCGAGGAAGGGCGCGGGGTTGAAGGTGTATTTGCGGACCTGATCATCGGTGAAGCCGTATTTGGCCTTCAGCCAGACCCAGAAGGCGGTGATCGAGGCGTCGGCGAGCAGGAACGGGCGGTCCTTGAGATCCGCGATGGTCTTCAAATCCGGATCGGGGTGGGCGATCAGGACCTGGGGATCTTTCTGGAAGAAGGCGGCGACGGCCTTCACCGGCGCATCCTCGGCGACAAGGTTGAAGGGAATGAAGGAGTTGGAGCCCATGCCCAGCTCGACGGCGCCCGAGGCCAGCAACTGGGGCACATTCACGCCCGGCCCGCCCTGGACGATCTGGACGTTCAGATTGCGCTTCGCATAGAGGCCGGTCGCGAGGGCCTGGTAGAAGCCGCCGTGCTCGGCCTGGGCGCGCCAGTCGGTGGCGAAGCGGATTCGGACCCGGCCCTGATCGTCGACCGGCGCCTCGGAGCGGAAGCAGGAGGCGAGACCCGTCATGGTCGTGGCCACAGCGGCCATCGCCCCGCCCGCGAGGACAAGGCGGCGGCTGGCGATGAGTGTGCGATTCTGGTCCCGCGACATGGGGCGCAAGCTAGAGTGCGGAGGCGGCGAAGGAAAGGCGAACGAAGGTAGGACGGATCCGCCGCTTCCGTCAGTCGGTATTGGGTTCCTGGCCGTCCGCCGGCATCCGGAAGATGACGCGGTCAGTGCAGCGAACGGCGGCGGCGAAGCCCGGCGTCGCGCGGCCCGAGGCGATGACCTGACGGGCGGCGTCGCCGAAGGCGGCGGCCGGTTGCGCCGAGAGGACGGTGACGCCACCGACCTGACCCCAACTGGCGATGTCGTAGCGCACGATGGCCCAGCCCTCGATACCTCGCCGGCGGAAGGCCTCGGGGTAGGTCAGTCTTCCGGGGGCGTAGCGGGCGCGAACCTCCGCCGGGCAATCCTGGAGCGGGTCGCCGGTCGGCTCCGGTTCGGGCGTATTGCCGAGGGGTTCGCCCGCCTGGCTGAAGACGGTGATGCAGCCTGTGCGGGGCTTTGAATCGACGAACAGACTGTCGCTGACGGCCCGCCGTCCTTCCGCATCGAAAGCGGGTTCGCCCGACGAGGTCACCGTCTCCACAGCGGCGGTGCGGCCGTCCGGGAGGATGTCCCAGCGCAGGACCGTCCAGACCCGCCCTCCGGCCGGGGGCGTGACCTTGCGCCGGTCCGGATAGATGGCGGCGAGCATGTCGGGGCGGTCGGCGCAGTTGTCGCCGGCACGTTGCAGCCGTGCGTTGATCGCCCCCCGCCAGCGCCGCTCCAGTGTCGAGGTCAGAAGCGGAGCGATCGCCGCCTCGGGCGCATAGGCGAGGGGGCTGAGGCGGCGCTTGATCGTCAGGCGACAGTCAGCGGCGGCGGCAGGAAAGCGCCATGCGGCGAGCGACGCCTGATCCTCGGTCAGCCGGGCGGTGTTGAGCATCGCCAGCTCGGAGCTGTTCGCCTGTGCGGCGTCCGGGCGGATGTCACGAGGACGGCCGTCCGAACCGATCGAAAACGCCAGAACGGCATCGGGCAGGACCTGTGGCTGAACCGGAGCGGCGATTTCGGCTGTCAGGGACTCCGAATAGACCGGGGCGATCGGTTGATCGCCGCAGGTGACCGCGCCGGTCTTCAGAATGACCATGAACGACCCGGGGCCGGTGGCGTCAGATGGCGGGACGACGAGGACCGGAGGAGTCTGCCCCGGGGCCGATGCGCCGAACGGGCTCACGGCGGCGACTATCATCAGGCCCGTAGCGATCCGCATCCGTATCTCCGCAACTTGTACGCGGAGGAGGCTGCTATCACGGCGGAGGGTTGTCTATCATCCTGATGTGAAAACCCGACGCCGGAATTGAGCGAGGGGACGAGCGCACCGGCGAACCGACACTCTCGTCCCCTCGCCAAGTCCGGGTTGGACTTGGCCAATGAGGTTCAGGGCCCTGGCTTCAGCATCCGCGAGGCAAGCCCCGGAGATGGTCCGCTGTATCCTGGCGGCTCCTGTTCGATGCCGGTCCGTCGAGGATTGCGTCCCCGCCGTCGTTCATCGATCCCGATCCGGTTCCCTTGCCGGGCCTTCCCGCCGAAGCGGTTCAGCCCTTCAGAGCCTGGATCCTGCCGTCCCGTCTCGCTTCGTCGCCCGAGGGCGCCAGTGGAAGACCGTCTGGTCAGAGAGCCGGACCGACCCGCTTGAGCCCCGGTTCTCACCGGATTTCCGCGCCGCCGTGTCCCTCGGCCTGTTGACGTTCGCGCCAAATCCGTTAGACGGCAAGCGTCCGAAATTCCCCGTCTGTGCAAAGGCTTAGCCGTAGCGGTGGACAAGGCTGTGTATATCTGTGGGCGGATAAAAATTCACCATAGATATCAGCGGTATGGATTTCCACAGAAACGGGGTCGAGCGCGGCGGTTTGGTCGATCCAGCGCCGCATGAAGGCCTGGGCGAGGCCTGCGGTCGGGGCGCCGAAGTGCTGGAAGCCGTGCGGAGCGGTCGGGACGTCGAGCAGATCGACGGGGGCATGACGACCCCAAGCCTCGGCCATCAGCAGACTGTCGTCGCGGAACGGGTCGAGCTCGCCGGTCACGAACAGGGCAGGCGGCAGGCCGGCGAGATCGGCGTGGAGCGGCGACAGCTCCGGAGCCCGCTGTCCGGTCTCATCGAGACCGGGTGTCAGGCGGCCGAGATCGCGCGGCAGGTTGGGGCCGTCGAACAACAGGGTCTCGGGGCTGGCGGCGCGAACGGACGGCGTTCCCGATAGATCGAACACCCCCTGAACGAAGATGCAGGGGGGAAGGCGGGTCTCGCCCTCGTCACGCAGCGTCAGGAGCGCGAGGGCGGCCAGGTGAGCGCCGGCGGATTCACCCATGAGGAAGACCCGGTCGACGCCGAAACGTTCGCGGCCCTCGGCGAGGGCCCAGCGGAGCGCCGCCACACAGTCGGCGACCGCATCTGGCATCCAGATCTGGCGCATATCGTCGAGCAGGCGGTAATCGATCGAGGCGACGGCGAGGCCGTCCTCGGCGAAGTGACCTGTCAGCCGGTCGTTGAGCGCGGCGCTGCCCACCACCCAGCCGCCGCCGTGGAAATCGATCAGGAGGGCGCGGGGCGGGTTCGAGGGGTGCAGCAAGCGGACGGCGACGGGATGAACGGCGTTCAGGGTAAGGGCGGAAACGCGCACGCCGCGACGCTTCAGGACCAGGGCGCCGACGCGACCGAGAGCCGGATCGGCGATGGGCATCAGGCGCTGGCCCAGCCGCAGTCGCCAACCGTCGGGCTTGAGGCGCGGGGCGACGGCCATTGTGGCGTTGACCCGGCGTGCGGCCTTCTCCTGGGCGAGGGTCAGCGACAGGGTATGAGCGGTCAGCGGCATGACCGGACTCTAGCCCATGCCGCCGCCGACGCCATGGCGGCGATCAGCCCGCCAGCGCCTCGCGCTTCTCCTCGAGGGCCAGCCATTCTTCTTCGGCGTCGGAAAGCTTCTGCTGGGCGGCTTCGAGGGCCTTCATGGTGGAGGCGAAGCCGGCGGGATCGCGGGAGTAAAAGTTCACGTCATCGAGCCGGGCCTGATGGCCCTTTATGGTCTCCGGCAGCTCGTGGATCAGGGCGTCCAGTTCCTTGAGGCGGTGAGTGTCCTTGAAGGACATCTTGCCCTTGGCGGCAGGGGCGGCCTTCGCCGGGGCCGGAGCAGGCGCCGGGGCAGGCGCGGCGGGTGACCCGCCACGGCCCTCGGCGATCTGCTTCAGGAAGTCCGGGTTCTGGCCGATGAAGTCGGTCCAGCCGCCGGGAGTTTCGACGATGTCGCCTCGGCCGTTCATGCCGATGGTGGAGGTGGCGAGGCGATCGACGAAGTCCCGGTCGTGGCTGACCAGGATCAGGGTGCCGTCATACTGCTCGAGCAGCTCCTCGAGCTTGTCGAGGGTGTCCATGTCGAGGTCGTTGGTCGGCTCATCGAGGACCAGCATATTGGCGGGCTTGGCCAGGGCGAGGGCCAGCAGCAGGCGGTTGCGCTCGCCGCCCGACAGGGTCGAGATCGGCTGGCGCAGCTGGGCCTCGGTGAACAGGAAGTCCTTGGCGTAGGCGGCGACGTGCTTGGAAATCCCGCGCACGATGATGCTGTCGCCGCCGCCCGGGGTCAGCGCGTCCCACAGGGTCATGTCGGACTTCAGGCCCTCGCGCGACTGGTCGAGGTAGACGGTCTCGAGGCTGGCGCCGAGTTTGACCGTGCCGGCGGTCGGCTCCAGCTCGCCGAGCATGATCTTGACCAGGGTGGTCTTGCCGGCGCCGTTCGGGCCGACGATGGCGAGGCGGTCGCCCCGGATGATGCGGCTGGTAAAGGGCTTGATGACCACACGGTCGCCGAAGGATTTGGTGACGCCCTTGAGGTCAGCGACCAGCTTGCCGGACGTGCTTCCGGAATCGACGCCGAGATACATCTCGCGCGGGCGGTCCCTGGCCTGTTCGGCGCGTTCGGCGCGCAGGGCTTCCAGAGACCGTGCGCGGCCTTCGTTGCGGCTGCGGCGGGCGGTGATGGAGCTGTAGAAGGTCGCGGTCTCGCGTTCGATGGTTTTCGTGAGCTTCTGGAAGGCGATGGCCTCTTCTTCCTGAACCTTGGTGGCCCATTCGTCGAAGGCGTCGAAACCCTTGTTCAGGGTGCGGACCTGACGGTTGTCGAGCCAGTGACAGGACTGGGTGACGCGGTTCAGGAAGGCGCGATCGTGGGAGACGATCAGGGCGGCGCAGCGGGCGGCGATGATTTCCTTTTCAAGGAGTTCGATCGCCAGGATGTCCATGTGGTTGGTCGGCTCGTCCAGCAGGAGCAGGTCGGGCTCCTCGGCGAAGGCCTTGGCCAGGGCGGCGCGGCGGATTTCGCCGCCGGACAGGCCCCTGGTCGACTTGTGCGGGTCCATACCGAAGGTTTCGAGCCAGGATTCCGCGGTCCAGTGCTCGGCCTCATTGGAGGTGGCGTAGTCCAGCAGGGTGTCGCCGGCGATCAGCGGCTCCTGCGGGACATAGGCGAATTTGACGGCGCCCTGGACCGAGCGGGTGCCCGAATCCGGCTCGATCAGGCCCATGACGACCTTCATCAGGGTCGACTTGCCGGCGCCGTTGCGGCCGACGAGGCAGGACCGGGTGCGCGGTTCGATGGCGAGGTTGACCCCGTCGAAGAGCGGCCGTTGACCGTCCTGCAGACGGACGTCGTTGAGCGAAACGAGAGGCGGGCGAGCGGCCATGGGTGCTTTCGGGAGCGGGGAAGGCTATGGGGAGGGCGTGGATGTAGAGCGTACCGACCCGGCAACCAAGCCCTTCTGGCAGACCAAGCGTCTGGAGCAGATGACCCGCGAGGAATGGGAGAGCCTCTGTGACGGGTGCGGACTGTGCTGCCTGATCCGCTTCGAGGACGAGGATTCCGGCGAGGTCTTCGCGACAAAGGTGCATTGCAAGCTGTTCGACAGCGAGAAATGCACCTGCACCGACTATCCGAACCGCAAGGAGCATGTGCCGGACTGCATCAAGCTTACGCCTTGGAACATCGAGGCGCTGCAGTGGATGCCGAAGTCCTGCGGCTATCGGCGGATCAACGAGGGGCGGGGGCTGGCGAACTGGCATCCGCTGGTCTCGGGCGATCCGGAGAGCGTGCACGAGGCCGGAGTGTCGGTACGGGGGCAGACGATCTCGGAACTGGATCTGGCCGATCCGGACGACGCCGTGGAGCTGGCCGCGCCCGAGTGGGACATCGAACGCGGCGTCTAGGCTCCGAAGGGGGCGCCCGATCCACTGAGCTCGCCTATTTGACGGCGCCAATCCCAAGGCGGGCCCGGGTTTGCGTTTTTCTCGCGCCGCTGAGCCCGCCTGAGGGCGCTGGTGCGCTATGTGATCGACCGGCCGATGCGGATCCGCGACGCATTGGAGCCGCTGCTGGCCGCCTTCGGTATGACGGCAGCGGAGCGCGACGGGAAGGTGGCCCTGGTCGGGGAGGAGGACGCGCCGGCGACCGTGCTGACCCTCGACGCCATGGCCCTCTCGGACGAGGGGACGGCGGTCACCCGCAAGCGGGAGACGGAGACGGCGCCCTCGGCCGCGCGGGTGCGGTTCGTCGACGAGGGGGCGGACTATCAGACGGGCTCGGTCACCGTCCGGAGCGACGAGGGCGGGGCCGGCGACGCTGTCGATCTGGTCTTGCCGGCGGTCTGCGGCGCCGGTCTGGCGGCCCGGATGGCGCGACAGGCCCTCAGCGCCGAGCAGGCGGAACGGTTGATCCTGGCGCTCGGTCCACTGGAGGCGCTGGGGCTGGAGACGGGCGATGTGGTCCAGCTGGAGGGGGAGGGAGGCGATTGGCGGGTCGAGAGCGTGACCCTGGACGAAAGCCCGACGATGACGCTGGGGCGGGCGCCAGCGGTCGGGGCGCAGGATTTGATCGAGTCCTGGCGAACCGCCGATGCGCCTGCGACCTTCGGAGCGCCGTTGTTCGCGATTCTGGACCTGCCGCCGTTGCCGGGAGGGGAGGGCGATCCGCGGCCGGTGGTGGCGGTCGCGGCCGATCCCTGGCGGCCGATGCGGGTGGTCGCGGGCGTTGGCCCTGACGGGTTAACGGCGCGTGGCGAGGCGGCCTCGCCGGCGCGAGTCGGGGTCCTGACCGGGGCCTTGGCTCCCGGCGTCGTCGGGCGATGGGACGAGACCCATGCGATCGTCGTCAGGGTCGAGGGCGCGGCGCCGGCCAGCCTGGGTGAGGCGCCGGTTCTGGGTGGGGCTAATGCGGTCGCGGTTCAGGCGGGAGACGGTTGGGAGATCGTTCAGTTCCGGTCCGCCGAACTGGTCGGGCAGGGGGTCTGGAAGCTGACGGGCCTCTTGCGGGCGCAGCAGGGAACCGACGCGGAGATGGCGGCCGGGTCGGAGGTCGGGGGCCTGGTGGTGTTTCTGGACGAGGCGATGAGCCGGGTTTCGCTGTCGTTGAGCGAGGTCGGGCTGCCGCTGATCTGGCGGGTCGGACCGGCGGGCGGCGTTCCCGGCGGCCCGGGTGTGTCGGAGCAGGCCATCACGATGCGAGGGCTCTTTCATCGGCCCTGGAGCCCCGCCCATCTGAGGGTGAGTCCTGGCGCGACCGGGTTCGACATCCGCTGGATTGCGCGGTCTCGATTGAATGGAGATGTCTGGGACCGGGACCTCGGCGCAGACCCGATGCGGTTCAGAGTCAGGGTGCGGGACGGCGGCGCCGTGATCCGGAGCTGGGAGACGACCGACGCCGCGGCGACCTATGAAACGAGCGCCGTCAGCGCGGACTTTCCGGGTGGTCCGGGGGCGGACGTTCGGATCGGGGTCGCCCAGGCGGGGGAGGTTTTCGGGTGGGGTGTTGAAGCGGTCGCAGCCCTTCCGGTCTGAAACCCATTGCTTTGGCGCGTCCATGCCTTAACTGACGGCTTTCCCTTTCGGGCGTGGCGCGTGGTGCGTCGGGCTGATTTCGGCGGAGCGGTGCAGACGTGGCGGGCGATCCCTACAAGGAACTTGGCGTTTCCAGGGGCGCGAGCGCGGATGAGATCAAGAAGGCCTTCCGCAAGCTGGCCAAGGAACTGCACCCCGACAAGAACCCGGGCGACAAGGCGGCCGAGGAGCGGTTCAAGCGGGTCACCGCCGCCTTCGACCTCTTGGGCGACGCCGAGAAGCGCGCCAAGTTCGATCAGGGGCAAATCGACGCGGACGGACGTGAGCAATACGCCGGCTTCGGCGGCGGGCGTGGCGGCGGCGCGGGCGCGGGCGGGTTCTCGGGCTTCGGCGGCTTTTCGGGCGCGGGCGGTCCCGGCGGGCGCGCCAGCTTTGACGACATCGATCTGGAAGAGCTGTTCGGGCGGTTTGGCGGCGGCGCGAGGGCCGGAGGAGGTCGGTCGCCGTTCAACGGCAAGGGCTCCGATGTGCGCGCGACGCTGGACATCAGCCTGGAAGACTCGATCACGGGGGCGACCCGGCGAATCCAGTTCTCGGACGGCCGAACGCTCGACGTCGCCATCCCCAAGGGCGCGGGCGATGGCCAGACGATCCGGCTGAAGGGGCAGGGAGCGCCCGGTCGTGGCGGCCCGGCGGGCGACGCCCTGATCGAACTGAAGATTTCGGCGCATCCGGTGTTCAAGGTCGACGGCGCCGATCTGACGATGGACCAGCCGGTGTCGCTGTACGACGCGGTTCTGGGCGGCAAGATCCCGGTCAGGACGCCGGAGGGCACGGTCAGCATGACCATTCCCAAGGGTTCGACCTCGGGCAAGGTGCTGCGCCTCAAGGGACGCGGGGCCTTCGCCAACGGCAAGCGCGGCGACCTGCTGGCCAAGTTGATGATCGCCCTGCCGGACGGGGAGGACGAAGCCCTGACCAAACTGGCCCAGAAGCGGCGTGACGAGGGCCCGATGCGGCCGTTCCGGGACTGACCATGACCAAGCCTGCCGCCAAGCCTGCCCGTCCCTGGTTCGGGTCGGGGCCGACTGCGAAACGTCCCGGCTATAGTCTGGGCGGCCTGCCGACGGGGCTGCTTGGGCGGGGCATCCGTGCGCCGGAGGTGGTTGAGCGGTTCGCCCATGGCTTGCGGCTGACCCGGGCCGTTCTGGAGGTCCCGGAAAGCCATGTGATGCTCTACACACCGGGTTCGGATACGGGCGCGGTCGAGGCGGCGTTATGGGGTATGCTGGGCGAGCGGCCGGTGCAGGTCGTCGCCTATGAGAATTTCGGCCTGACCTGGCTTGCGGATGTGAAGACGCATCTGGGGCTGGAGCCTGAGGCCCTGACGGCGCCCTGGGGTGAGCTGCCGGATCTGTCGAAGGTCAATTGGGCCAAGGATGTCGTCTTCCCCTGGAACGGCACGACCTCGGGCGTGCGCGTGCCCAACGGCGACTGGATCGCGGATGACCGCGAGGGGCTGGCGATCTGCGACGCGACCTCGGCCGCGTTCGCTATGCCGCTGCCGTGGGACAAGCTGGATGTCGTCACCTTCTCATTCCAGAAGGCGTTGGGCGGAGAGGCCGGAATCGGGGTGATGGTCCTGTCGCCGCGAGCCGTGGCGCGACTGGACGGCTTCAAACCCGACCGACCGATCCCCAAGGTGCTGCGGATCACCGACGGTAAGGGCTTTGACCGGTCGCTGGCCGACGGGGTGGCGATCAACACCTTCTCGATCCTGACCATTGAGGACTGGATCGACGCCCTGGAGTGGGCCGAGCGCGCGGGCGGACTGACGGAGCTGATCCGCCGGACCGACGCCAACTATGCGGCGCTTGAGGCTTGGGTCGAGAAGACCGACTGGATCGCCTTCCTGCCCGAGCGGCTGGAAATCCGTTCGACCACCTCGGTCTGCCTGAAGTTCACCGACGCGCGCGTCGCCGCCCTCGACGATGAGGCGCAGAAGGCTTTCGTGGTGCGCTTCAAGGCTCTGCTGGAAGGCGAGGCTGCGGTGTTCGACATGGAGCCGCACCGCAACGCCCCGCCCGGACTGCGCCTATGGTGCGGCTGTACGGTCGAGACGGCCGACGTGATCGCCGCCGCGCCGTGGCTGGAATGGGCGTTCGAGACCGCGGTCGGAGAGCTGTCCGTCAGATAAAACGTCCCGACCGGGACGACATTCGGCGATTCCCTCGCTATAGGCTGCGCCCGCCCATTACAGGCATTGGTGCGGAGAGACGGTTTTGGCGAATGTTGCGGTGGTCGGCGCCCAGTGGGGCGACGAGGGCAAGGGCAAGATCGTCGACTGGCTGTCGAACCGGGCAGACATGGTCGTGCGGTTCCAGGGCGGTCACAACGCCGGCCACACCCTGGTGGTGGACGGCAAGGTCTACAAGCTGGCGCTGCTGCCTTCGGGCGTGGTGCAGGGCAAGCCCTCGATCATCGGCAACGGCGTGGTGGTCGATCCCTGGCATCTGGTCGGTGAGATCGAGAAGATCGAGGCGCAAGGAATCTCGATTAATCCCGGCATTCTGACCATCGCGGACAACGCCTGCCTGATCCTGCCTATCCACCCGGCGCTGGACGTGGCGCGTGAGGCGGCGGCGAGCGCGCCGGGCGCCAAGATCGGCACCACCGGCCGGGGCATTGGCCCGGCCTATGAGGACAAGGTCGGCCGCCGGGCAATCCGCGTCTGCGACCTGGCCAACGAAGAAGACCTTAAGGTCAAGATCGACCGCCTGCGCTCGCACCATGATCCGCTGCGCGCCGGACTGGGTCTGGAGCCCATCGATCCGGAAGCGCTGCTGGCCCAGTTGCTGGAAATCGCGCCCAAGATCCTGCCCTACGCCCAGCCGGCCTGGCGTGTGCTGGATCAGGCCCAGCGCGCCGGCAAGCGCGTGCTGTTCGAGGGCGCCCAAGGCGCCTTCCTGGACGTCGATCACGGCACCTACCCCTATGTCACCAGTTCGAACACCGCCGCCGGCCAGGCCGCGGCCGGCTCCGGCATCGGGCCCAAGAGCGTCGGTTATGTGCTGGGGATCGTGAAGGCCTATACGACCCGGGTCGGCGAAGGCCCCTTTGCCTGCGAGCTGTTCGACGAGGTTGGTGAGCATCTGGCGACCGTGGGGCGCGAAGTCGGCGTCAACACGGGTCGGGCCCGGCGCTGCGGCTGGTTCGACGCCGTTCTGGTGCGCCAGTCGGTGGCCATCAACGGCATCGACGGTATCGCCCTGACCAAGCTGGACGTCCTGGACGGGCTGAAGACGCTGAAGATCTGCGTCGGCTACAAGATCGACGGGCAGGTTCTGGACTATCTGCCGTCCAGCCTGAAGGCGCAGGCCGCAGCGGAGCCGGTGTTCGAAGAGCTGGAAGGTTGGAGCGAAAGCACGGCCTCGGCCCGCAGCTTCAAGGACCTGAACGCCAATGCGATCAAATACGTGCGGCGGATCGAGGAACTGATCGGCGCCCCGGTGGCGATCCTGTCCACCAGCCCCGAACGGGACGACACCATCCTGGTGCGGGATCCCTTCCTCGGCTAAGGCGAAAAGGTTCGCGCGTTCAACGCGGCCTTAACCGGAAGCCGGTAGGGATAATGCTCCATCGCGGAGTGTCCCCTTGTTTGCTGCCGACGCCAAAACTCTTGCCCGCATCGCGCCGACCATTCAGCGGGTGGTGGTTGTCGATCCGAATCCGGCGGCGGCGCGGTTGCTGCTCGACCTGATGAAGAGCCTCGGCTCCCGTGAGGTGGTGCACGAGACCGACGAGCTGCGCGCCATGGATTCGATCCGCGAGATCGAGCCGGGATTGATTTTCACCGAACGGGCAGGGCCGCGTCTGGATGGCGAGGGCTTCACGCGCAAGCTGCGCCGGTCGAACCTGGCCAGCCGACGCTCGCCGGTCATCATGGTGACGGCGGAAGCCACGGCGAACTCCATCAAGGGCGCACGCGACTGCGGCGTGCACGAATTCCTGCGCAAGCCTTTCACCGCGACGGATCTGTTCCGCCGTGTCGAGAACGTGGCCCTGAAGCCGCGCGACTGGATCGAAGGCGTCGCCTACGTCGGGCCTGACCGTCGCCGCTTCAACTCGGGCGAATACGCCGGGCCGCAGAAACGCAAACAGGACAAGCCGGCTTCCGGAGCCGCCGCGGCCGTGGCGGTCAAGGATCAGGCGATGAGAATTCTCGCCGCGGCTCTCGCCCAGTATGACAGCGACCCGACCCAGGCCGTACGAGCCGCCCGTCAGCAGGCCGAAACCCTGAAGGCGCTGGCCATCAAGACGGCGGATGCAAAGCTGGCAATCGCCGCAGCGGGTCTGGAGGCGCTGTTGGCGGCCGGAATGCCGACCAAGGCAGCGCTGGCCCAGCCGATCGGCGGGCTTCTGGCTCTGCACGAGCCGGAGCAGCTGGCCCGGGCCTCCTGAATCAAAAAAGCCCGGCTCGTGGAGCCGGGCTTTTCTTTTGAGCGCTAGCAAGAATCAGGCGTCGACGAGGTTCCGCTCTTCGGCGGCGGCGCGCATGGCCTTTTGCAGCTTCTCGAAGGCGCGGACCTCGATCTGACGCACCCGCTCGCGGCTGACGCCGTACTGGCTGGCCAGTTCTTCGAGGGTCACCGGATCGTCCTTGAGGCGACGCTCGGTCAGGATGTGCTTCTCACGATCCGTCAGCTCGCCCATGGCTTCCTGAAGCAGGCCCATGCGCAGCGACTTCTCTTCGTTGTCGGCAAGGGCGGTCTCTTGCGAGACCGCCGTATCGTCGGCGAGCCAGTCCTGCCATTCGCTTTCGCCGTCCACGCGCAGCGGCGCGTTCAGCGAGGCGTCGCCGCCGAGACGGCGGTTCATGTTGGTGACCTCTTCCTCGGTCACGCCCAGCTTGGTGGCGATGGCCGAGAGGTGCTCCGGATGCAGGTCGCCTTCCTCGAAGGCCGAGATCTGGCTCTTGGCCTTGCGCAGGTTGAAGAACAACTTCTTCTGCGCGGCGGTGGTGCCCATCTTCACGAGCGACCAGCTGCGCAGGATGTATTCCTGGATCGAGGCCCTGATCCACCACATGGCGTAGGTCGCGAGGCGGAAGCCCTTGTCCGGGTCGAATTTCTTGACGGCCTGCATCAGGCCGACGTTGCCTTCGGAAATGACTTCGCCGATCGGCAGGCCGTAGCCGCGATAACCCATGGCGATCTTGGCCACGAGGCGAAGGTGCGAGGTGACCAGGCGGTGGGCGCTCTCGGCGTCCTGGTGTTCAGACCAGCGCTTGGCCAGCATGAACTCCTCGTCCTTGGTCAACATCGGAAACTTGCGGATTTCCGTGAGATAGCGCGACAGTCCCTGTTCAGGCGACATCACCGCGATCGATTTCAGTGCAGCCATAGTCTGATCCCTCCGACCCGTATCAACGAGCGGGCTCTCCGGTTCCGGCCACCGAGTGTGCGCCGGGCCCTCACCCCTCAACCAATCAAGTAGCTACGGGTTTCCGCACATTGTAGGGGCGGATCGTCACACATAAGCGTGACCGTGTTCCTGGCGCCACTTGCACCGGTCGAGGAGCTATATAGCGACTAGTCCGTCCTTAATCAAGACTGACTATGTTGCCCCAGCTCAGAGCGCGGCGAGAAGGGTCTCAAGGGCGGCCATATCCCGGGGAAGGGCAGTCTCGAAGCGAAGCGTCTTTCCCGTCACCGGATGGACGAAGCCGAGAACGGCGGCGTGGAGCGCCTGCCGACTGAGGCCGGCCTCGGCGATGGCGGCGCGGACGGATGAGGCGGGGCTGCCCGAGCCGTAGACGGCGTCGCCCAGGATCGGAGACCCTTTGGAGGCCAGATGGACCCGGATTTGATGGGTGCGCCCGGTATGCAGGGTGCAGGCGACACGGGCAGCGAGGGGCGCGGCGCCGGATTTTGCGGGAACGGCGAAGGCGCGGTGGACAACATAGTCGGTGATGGCCTCACGCCCACCGCTGCGCAGCACGGCCATCTTCTTTCGATCCGAAGACGACCGGCCGATCTGGGTCTGGATGCGGCCGCTGGTAGGGGAAGGCGCGCCGCGGGTCAGGGCGATATAGGTGCGCTCTATGTCGTGGGTCGCGAACAGGGCGGACAGGCCCGCGTGCGCCCGGTCGGTCTTGGCGGCGACCATGACGCCGGACGTGTCCTTGTCCAGGCGGTGGACGATGCCGGGGCGAGCGACGCCGCCGATGCCGGACAGGCTGTCGCCGCAATGGGCCAGGAGGGCGTTGACCAGGGTTCCGGTCTCGCAGCCCGGCGCCGGATGGGCGGCCATTCCCGCGGGCTTGTCGATGACGATCAGGTCGGCGTCCTCGTAGAGGACGGTCAGGGGGATAGCCTCGGGCTGCGGCGTAGCCGGGGCGACGGGGGGCAAGGCGACGACGTAGAGGCCGGGTTGGGCCTTTGCCGAGCCGCCGGTCAGGATAATGCCATCGCGGCTGACGGCGCCTTCGGCGAGGAGTGCCTGCAAACGCGCACGCGACAGGGTCGGGAAGGCTTCGGCCAGGGCCTTGTCCAGCCGAATCCCGGACGCGTCGATGCGCGCCTCCAGAAGTTCGGTCGGGAGAAGGCCGTCCTCGTCAATCAGATCAGGGTCGGACACCGGGCTCTCCTAGCACGAGGCGCGGCTTGCACGACACATAACTCGGTTCAATAGTGAAGCTTGGAAGGGAAGGGGTCCAATGAAGAAGGTTCCGATCGCTGGCAGCATGATCGCCGCAGCCATGCTGCTGGGCAGCTGCGCGACCATGAGCGAGGACGAATGTCTGGCCGGCGCCTGGAGGGAGAAGGGGTATTCCGACGGGGCCGCGGGCTATCCGATGTCGCGTTTGGACGACCACGCCAAGGCCTGCGCCAAGTTTCAGGTGACGCCGGAGCCGGCAGCCTACAGCTCGGCGCGCGAGGCGGGCCTCAGGACCTACTGCACCTTCGATCGGGGATGGGCCGAGGGACGGTCCGGCAATACCTATCACGGCGTCTGTCGTCCCGAGGAAGAGGCGGCCTTCATGCCGGCCTATCAGGACGGGCTGCGGCTGCACGGGGCAGAAGAGGCCGTGGAGACCGCTACGAGCGCTCTGAACAGCGCCGTGGCCCGGATCAGGGACAGAGAAGACAAACTGGACGCCAAGCAGCGGGAATTGCGCGGCGAGGGCCTGACGGACGAACAGCGGCAGCAGATTCGCGATCGTATTCAGGAGGTTCGGGGCGAAATCCGCGACGCGCGTCGCGATGCCGACGCCGCCAACGCCGCGCTGGAACAGGCTGAATGGGATGTGCGCCGGGTGCGGCGTGAGCTGAGCGACCGCTATCCGGTCTAGAATTGAAAAGGGGCGGCCTTTCGAGCCGCCCCTTGGTCTTGTCAGGCGGCCTTGACGGCGGCGCCGCGGAAGGACGGATCCAGAGCGCCGGACGCGTAGCGCTTGGCCATCTGGGCGGTGGACATCGGCGTGATCTTGTCGGCCATGCCTTCGCAGCCGAACTGCTGGTAGCGCTCCTTGCAGAGCTTCCTCATGGCTTCCTTGGCGGGCTTCAGATAGGCGCGCGGATCGAACTCGCCCGGCTTCTCGACCAGAACCTTCCGGATCGCGCCGGTGATGGCCATGCGGTTGTCGGTGTCGATGTTGACCTTGCGCACGCCGTGCTTGATGCCGCGCAGGATTTCCTCGACCGGCACGCCCCAAGTCTGGGGCATCTGGCCGCCGTAGGCGTTGATGATGTCCTGCAGGTCCTGCGGCACCGACGACGAGCCGTGCATCACCAGGTGGGTGTTGGGCAGGCGGCGGTGGATTTCCTCGATCACATTCATGGCCAGCACGTCACCGTCCGGCTTGCGCGTGAACTTGTAGGCGCCGTGTGAGGTGCCCATGGCGATGGCCAGGGCGTCGACCTTGGTGGCGGCGACGAAGTCGACGGCCTGATCCGGGTCGGTCAGCAGTTGCGAGTGGTCCAGCTTGCCTTCGAAGCCGTGGCCATCCTCGGCCTCGCCCATGCCGGTTTCCAGCGAACCCAGAACGCCGAGTTCACCCTCAACCGAGACGCCGCAGCTGTGCGCCATCTCGGTGACGCGGCGGGTGACGTCGACATTGTATTCGTAGCTGGCGGGTGTTTTGGCGTCCTCTTCCAGCGAGCCGTCCATCATCACCGAGGTGAAGCCGTACTGGATGGCGGTGGCGCAGGTCGCCGCGCCGTTGCCGTGGTCCTGGTGCATACAGACCGGGATGTTCGGATAGAGTTCGGCCAGGGCGTCGATCAGCTTGGCCAGGACGATGTCGTTGGCGTAGTTGCGGGCGCCGCGCGAGGCCTGGATGATGACCGGGGCGTTGACCTCATGGGCCGCCTCCATGATCGCCAGGCCCTGCTCCATGTTGTTGATGTTGTAGGCCGGCAGGCCGTAGTCGTTCTCGGCCGCGTGGTCGAGCAATTGCCGCAGCGTGATGCGCGCCATTGTGTAGTCCCCTGATGTCAGTCTGTTTTATTTTGCCGGGAGACTAGCGCCGCGACGCGATAAAGTCACGTCATGTAACAGCCATTACGCCGCGTCACCTTGCCCGAGGAGCCTGATGTTCAGGTGCGCAGGGCCTCTACGCCGGGCAGGGGCTTGCCCTCCATCCACTCCAGGAAGGCGCCGCCGGCGGTGGAGACGAAGGTCAGGTCGTCAGCCACGCCCGCGTGATTCACGGCCGCGACCGTGTCCCCACCGCCCGCGACGGCGATCAGGACGCCCGCCTTCGTCCGGTCCGCGACATGCTTTGCAGCGGCGACGGTGGCGGCATCGAAGGGCGGGACCTCGAATACGCCGAGCGGGCCGTTCCAGATCAGGGTCTTCGAGCCGTTGATCGCGGCGTTCAGCTTCGCCACCGTCTCGGGGCCGGCGTCGAGGATCTTGTCGTCGGCGGAGAGCGTCTCGCCCGCCTTGACGGTGCGGGCCTCGGCGCCCGGCTTGACCTCGGTTGCGACGACAACGTCGACGGGCAGCAGCAGTTCACAGCCGGCCTTCTCGGCATTGGCCATGATCTCGCGGGCGGTGTCGGCCATGTCTTTCTCGGCCAGCGAGCCGCCGATATCGAGCCCTTGCGCGAACAGGAAGGTGTTGGCCATGCCGCCGCCGATGGCGAGCTTGTCGAGCTTGCCGACCAGGTTCTTGAGCAGATCGAGCTTGGTCGAGACCTTCGATCCCCCCACGATCCCGATCACCGGCTTCTGCGGATTGCCGAGCGCCGCATCCAGCGCCTCGAGCTCGCGGCGCATCGACTCGCCGGCATAGGCGGGCAGGTGGTGGGCGACGCCTTCGGTCGAGGCGTGAGCGCGGTGGGCGGCCGAGAAGGCGTCGTTGACATAGAGGTCGGCCAGTTCGGCGAGGCTGGTCGCGAACTCTGCGTCATTGGCCTCTTCCGCAGCGTGGAAGCGGACGTTTTCCAACAGGACTACGCCGCCGGCGTCGAGACCGTCGATGGCCGCATGGGCCGGGCCGCCCACACAATCCTCGGCGAAGTGGACCGGGGCGCCCAGCAGTTCGGCCAGCGGGCCCGCCAGCGGCTTCAGGCTCATGGACGGCACGACCTGGCCCTTGGGGCGGTCGAAGTGAGCCAGCAGCGCGACCTTGGCGCCGGCTTCCCGCAGCTTGTTGATCGTCGGCAGGGCGACGCGCAGCCGGGTGTCGTCGGTGATCTTGCCCCCCTCCATCGGCACATTGAAGTCCACGCGGACCAGGGCGGTCTTGCCGGCCAGTGAACCGGCGTCGTCGAGGGTGCGGAAGGTCATGGAAATCTCGGAAAGTTGGGGCGGGGAAAGCTGGACTGCAGGAATTCGGATCAGAGTATTCGGGTTTTACGGACGGCCTCGATGGCGATCACACCCATACCGCCAGCGGCATAGGCCGCAAAATCCCGAAGGTCGTACGCGCTGCCCAGAACGGTGCGCGCAAGCGCGTTGCCGCGGAGGCCGAGAGCGTCGATGAAATTCAGCGCTTGGGCGAGCTCTACGGCGAAGGCGAAGGTCAGGGTGGCCGCCACCTCCGGCAAGACCGGCAATGGCGTGAGGGCTCTAAGCACCAGATAGATCAGGCCGATCACAAGGGCGTCGCCCAGATAGGGGCGGATAAAGCCATCGTGCACGAACAGGGCGATGAGTACTTCGACGCCAAACACGACCAAGGCCGCCAAGGCGTAGAAGCCGCGCTCGCTTTGGCGAACTGGGCCGCGCGCTGCCGACACCGCCGTCGGAGTTCGCGCGGCCCTCACGATCAGAGGAACTTGGCCATCACCAGAGCCGTGTCGGCCATGCGCGAGGCGAAGCCCCACTCATTGTCGTACCAGGTCAGGACGCGGGCCAGCTTGCCGTCGACGACCTGGGTCTGGGGCAGGGCGGCGGTCGAGGAGGCCGCGATGTGGTTCAGGTCGTGCGAGACCAGCGGCTCGACGGTCGTGGCCAGGACGCCCTTCATCGGACCGTCGGCGGCGGCCTGCAGGGCGGCGTTGATCTCCTCGACGGTGACGTCGCGCGAGGCGACGACCTTCAGGTCGACGACCGAGACGTTCGGGGTCGGGACGCGGATCGAGGAGCCGTCCAGCTTGCCCTTCAGTTCCGGCAGGACCAGTCCCAGGGCCTTGGCGGCGCCGGTCGAGGTCGGGATCATCGACAGGGCCGCGGCGCGGGCGCGGTACAGGTCCTTGTGCATCGTATCCAGCGTCGGCTGATCGCCGGTGTAGGAGTGGATGGTGGTCATATAGCCGCGCTCGATGCCGAACAGGTCGTGCAGGACCTTGGCGACCGGGGCCAGGGCGTTGGTGGTGCACGAACCGTTGGAGACGATGATGTCGTCGGCGGTCAGGGTCTCGTGGTTGACCTTGTAGACGATGGTCTTGTCGGCGTTGTCGGCAGGCGCCGAGACGAGCACGCGCTTGGCGCCTGCGGTCAGGTGGGCCGAGGCCTTGTCCTTCGACGTGAAGATGCCCGTGCACTCGAAGGCGATGTCAACGTTCAGTTCGGCGTGCGGCAGCTTCGAAGGATCACGCTCGGCGGTGACCTTGATCTTGCCGGTGCCGACGTCGATCCAGTCCTCGCCCGAGGTCACGGTGCCGGGGAAGCGGCCGTGCACCGAGTCATAGCGGAACAGGTGGGCGTTGGTCTCCACCGGACCCAGGTCGTTGATCGCCACGACCTCGATATCCGTGCGGCCATGCTCGACGATCGAGCGGAGGACGAGGCGGCCGATGCGGCCGAAGCCGTTGATGGCGACGCGAAGGGTCATGGGCGGGCTCCTGAAGCGGGTGGATTATCGTTGGCGCTTCAATGGGGCTCTCGCGCACGAGGATCAACCCCGCGGGCGTAACATCGCGTGATGAACTGTGACGCTTGGCGCTGCGGAAACCGTTGTCAGGCCGTCCGGGTCTTCAGGGGCAGAACCATCAGGGCGGTCAGGCCGCCTTCGGGGCGGCTGATCAGGGTCACGTCGCCGCCGGCGCCGCGCGCCGCCTGACGCGCCACCGACAGGCCCAGACCTGCGCCCCCGGTTTCGCGATTGCGCGACCGCTCGCCGCGCGCGAAGGGCTCGAACACCGTCTCCAGTTCTTCCTCGGGCAGGCCCGGGCCGTCGTCCTCGACCGAGATCACGGCCTGATCGTCCAGCAGGAAGGTGCGGACCCGCGCGGCGTCGGCGAACTTGACCGCGTTCTCGATCAGATTGGCGATGGCCCGGCGCAAGGCCGCCGGATCACCCTCGACCGGCAGGGCGCGGCCGCCGTCGAAGGTCACCGCTGCGCCGGTCTCGGAAAAGCCGCTGGCGCAGTCGCGGGCCAGGGCGTCCAGATCCAGAGGCTCGCGTCGGTCGGCCTGGGTCTCGCCGCGCACGAAGGCCATGGCCTGGCCGATCAGGGCGTCCATTTCCTCGACATCGGCGACCATGCGGTCGCGCAGCTTCGGCGGGGCCTGCTCGACCCGGAACCGTATCCGCGTCAGCGGGGTGCGCAGGTCATGGGCGATGGCGGCGATGGTCTGGGTCCGTTTACGCATGTGATCACGCAGTGAGGCCTGCATGTCGTTGAAGGCCCCGATGGCGGTGCGCACCTCGGTCGGACCGGTAGGTTTCAGAGGGTCTGCGTCCGGATCGGCGCCTAAGCGTTCGGCGGCCTCGGCGAAGACCCGGATCGGCCGCGTCAGACGCCGCGCCAGCAGCCAGACGATCGGCGCCAGGATCAGCATCGAGATCAGCAGCGAGATCAAAAGCCGCTTTTGCCATGGCGAAATCAGGCTGCGCGGCGGCTCCACCGTCGCCCATCGACCGTCCGGCAGCTTCACCGAGGCGGAGAAGGGGTCGAAATTCAGCCGGTCGGCGATGATGTTGAACTGGCGGGTGGTCTCCACCGCCCCCGCATTCTGGCGGTGGATGGTGACGCGGGTCGAAACGTCTGCCGAGGTCACGGCATTCGGAGCCATGCCTCGCTCCGGGTCTGGAGCGGAGTGATCGGGGCGGATGTCGGGTGGCGGCGGCCCGTCCGGCCGCGTCAGAACGAAACTGGTCGTAAAAAGCGGCCGACCGTTAGGATCCATCCCCGGGCCCTGACCGGGGAAGGGGCCAGGGCCGTTGCGCCGACGCCCCATGCCGAAGGGCGGGCGGCGGTGTTCGATCCGGACGCGGACGTTCTCAACGGGGGTTTTCAGTCTCTGCGCCAGCCCGGCGGTGACGAAGGTCACCAGCGGGTCGTTCGGGCGCCGGTTGTTTTCACCATCGAGCGCGATCGGGTGGTCGCCGAGCTTGCGCACCAGCTTGCGTCCGTCGCTCGTCTTCGCGGGTTGGCCCTGCAGGGCGGCGGCTGCCGAGGCCAGGCTGAAACCCGGGGGGGGCGGTTCGGGCGCCAGGATGATGACGGCGAAGGCCACGGCCTGGGACATGACCACGGCCAGCGCGGCCAGCGCCCCGACGGACACCAGCACCGGCAGCGATGAAGGTCGCTTCACCGGCGGCTCACCTTGACGTCGAAGCGATAGCCTTCGCC
Organism: Brevundimonas sp. GW821-FHT12E07; assembly: GCF_058807035.1. Classification (NCBI taxonomy): domain Bacteria; kingdom Pseudomonadati; phylum Pseudomonadota; class Alphaproteobacteria; order Caulobacterales; family Caulobacteraceae; genus Brevundimonas; species Brevundimonas sp. GW821-FHT12E07. The sequence goes on from NZ_JBXAQH010000003.1 coordinate 549,557, forward strand.
GCGCACCGTCTGGATCATCTCCAGACCCGAGCCGTCATCCAGCTTCTTGCGCAGGCGGCTAATCTGGACGTCCATGGCGCGGTCGAAAACGTCGGCGTCGGCGCCGCGCGCAGCCTCCAGCAACTGGTCACGCGTCAGGATGCGTCCGGGCCGTTCGGCGAAGGCGTTCAGAAGCGCGAACTCGCCACCCGACAGCCCGACCAGCATTCCGTCCGGTCGCGTCAGTTCGCGCCGCATCAGATCCAGCCGCCAGCCAGCGAAGGTCAGGGCGGGACCGCCCGCCGGGGCCTCTTCGTCTCGCGGGCGACGCAGCACGGCGCGCACCCGGGCCAGCAACTCGCGCGGATTGCAGGGCTTGGCCAGATAGTCGTCGGCGCCCAGCTCCAGGCCGACAATCCGGTCGGTGTCCTCGCCCATGGCGCTGAGCATGACGATCGGCGGGCCGTTGCCGCTGAGCCGGCGCACGACCGACAGACCGTCTTCGCCGGGCATCATCAAATCCAGCACGATCAGATCGATGGAAGCGGCGGCAAGGGCGCGGTCCATCTCGGAGGCGGAGGCGGCGCCGCTGGCCTCATAGCCATGCTGACCCAGATAGTCGCAGAGCACTTCGCGGATGCCGGGGTCGTCGTCGACGACGAGAATACGGGAGGGGATTTCCATGAGCATGGCCGCCTTATGCCGATGCCGATGCATCGCATCATTGCAGCGGTGAAACAAATCCATGCAGTTCTGAAATATCCGTGCAAGCCCGGCGTGGTCGATGACGGCGTCCAGAACGGAGACACCACGAATGCTTATCGCCATGATCCTCGCCGGCCTCGTCGCCGATCCCGAAGCGATCCAGACCCCGCCTGAGCCCCGTACCGAGATTCACCGGGATGTTCGCGTTTTCACCACGGGGCTCGACGGCCCCCGTTCTGGCGCCCTTGGTCCGCACAATATGACCATGGACAAGAACGGCGACGGTTTCGTCACCCGTGAAGAGTTCACCGCCCCCCAGACCCAGGCCTTCGACTTCCTCGACAAGAACCACGACGGCAAGATTTCGACCGATGAGTTCGCTGAGGGCCGCGCGGCGGCCATGGTCGTGCTCGGTGGTCCGGGTGGTCCGGGTGGTCCGGGTGGTCCGGTCCGCGTCCATGTCGGTGGTCCTGAGGGCGCCTTGTTCAACGGCCAGTTGGGCAGGCCCGAAGGCGGAGACACCCGCGTCTTCGTCACCCGCCTTGGCGGCGCGGACGGCGACCTGCCCCCGCCGCCGCCGGGCGCCCGCATCCAGATCGACCGCATCGGCGGTCCGGGCGAGGGGCCCGGTGATCTGGACAAGGACCACGACGGCAAGGTCAGCGAGGAAGAGTTCCTGGCGCCCCTGCGTGAAGCCTTCCAGCGCGCCGATGCGGATCATTCCGGCTTCATCGAAAGCGGTGAGAAGGGCGAGGGTGGCGGCGTCCATATCTTCACCCGCCGGATGAACACCTCCGCCGAATAAGGGCCGGGCTGACAAGTTCGGCATCGCGCTTGAGAACCGCCGCATTCGCGGCATAGGGTGGCGGAGATGATCTCCGCCACCCTTCTTCTTGGTCAGGGCCTTTACGGCAGGGCTTTGTACCGGCGACTGATTCCGGCGGTGGCGGCGCTCAGCATGCTGACGGTCGGCCCGGTGCGCGCGGGCGATGGCCCCATCCCGACCGCCGCGTCCGCCCCGGTTTCCGCACCCTCATCGACGCCGGATCGCGACCGGGCGCGCATGAACCAGCGGGTCTTCGACCAGGTCTGGACCGAGGTTCAGCGGGACTACTACGACCCCTCGATCCATGGGCTGGACTGGCGGGCGGTGCGCGCGACCTATCGGCCCCAGGCGTTGGCGGCGAACAGCGACGGCGCACTCTATCGTGTGCTCGACCGGATGCTGGATCTGCTCAACGACGATCACGCGGGCGTTGCGCCCCCGGCCGCGGTGCGTCGCCAGGACCTGCTGCGCGAGCGCCATCCGGTGATGGGCGTCACCCTCTATCCCGAGGACGATGGCGTCTATCGGATCGAGCGGGTGCGTGCGGGCTCCCCGGCGGAGGAGGCGGGCGTCCGCGTGGGCTGGCGGCTTCGTCCGGACGACAACAGATGGAGTCCCGATCTCGACGTGGTCGATGGTCAGGCGATCGCCCTGAGGTTCGTGGACGAGGCTGGCGCGCTCCACGACGTGACCGTCATGCCGCGCGAGATGGACGCCCTGCCGGCCTTCGTCGCCGACCGGTCGAGGCCCGGTGTTCTGGTGTTGCGGGTCGAGGGTTTCGAGCCCGGCCTGGGCGACTGGATGGGCGATCAGCTGGCCGACCTGCCCGCCGACACCGACGTGGTTCTCGATCTGCGCGCCAATCCGGGCGGCTTGCTGATGGAGGCCGATGCGGTCCTGTCCTGCTTCCTGCCCGATCGGCAAGTCTGGGCGACCCGCACCTCGCGCAGCGGCCGCGCCTCGACCCTGCGCGTCCAGCCGGGCTGCGGAACCCTCGACGCCCCGGCGCCCAACGCCCTCGCGGTGCTGGTGGATCGCTCCAGCCGCAGCGCAGCCGAACTGACCCCCGCCGCCCTGCAGGAAGCCGGCCGCGCGGTCATCGTCGGCGAGAAGACCGCAGGCGCGGTTCTCATTTCGCAGGACAGTCGGCTGCCCGACGGCGGTCGCCTGACGCTCAGCCGCTCGGACTTCGTCACCCGTGGCGGGGTTCGGCTCGAGAAGCGCGGCGTCGCTCCCGACGTCACCGTCGCCGATGCCGATGAACCCGCGTCCGCAGCGGCGCCCGACCCCGCGCTCGACGCCGCGGTGGCCACCCTGCGACAGCGTGACGTCGCGGCCGGTGGAGGAGCCGCCGCCCAAGCCTTGTCGATACAGGCTTCGCCGTTCTAGCCTGAGCCCATGCGCGGGCGGCCCTTTCCTCTTTCGAAGCGACTGGTCGCGCCGCTCGGCCTGGCCCTGGTCCTGCTCGGGGCTTGCGCGACCCTGCCCGGCGCCAATGAACGACGCGTGCCCGAGGTCGCCGCCGTCGCAGACGCCTCTCCCGAGCGGCTGGCGCTCAACGCCCGGGTCTATGATCTGGTCGTGGAGGCGGTGTCGGAGCAGCATTATCAGCGCGAGGAGCGCGGGGCCCACTGGCTCGAACAGGCGGCGGAAAAGCGCGCCGAGGTCGTGGCCAGTCAGGATGAGGTCGGCTTCTATCGCGGCCTGAACGGCGTGCTGGCCGAGCTGGGTGACAAACACACCAACGCCACTCGGCCCTACGCCAACCGCCTGACCCGCCAGCGTCGCCTGGGGGAGGGGCTGGAGTTCGGCTTCTCCCTGGCCGGTGCGGGCGAGGGCTTCGTCGTGGATCGGGTGCGGCCTGACGGCCCGGCGGCGAAGGCGGGGCTTCAGCCCGGCTGGCGCGTCGATACCGTCGATAGCGAACCCTTCGTCCTGACCGGCTCCTATCTGGAGGGCGAGCATCAGTGGGGCTTCACCGACGCCGAGGACCAGCCGCACCTCGCGACCTTCGCCGCCGCGCCCTTGCCGCGCGAGGTGGGCTATGTCGAGCACACGCCCGAAGGGGTTCTGGTGATCACCTTCAACACCTTCGACGGCCCCAGCCGCGAGTGGGTGCAGGCCCAGCTGGCCGCTGCCCAGGCCGATCCGCCGCCGGGGATCATCATCGATCTTCGCGGCAACGGCGGCGGCGACGCCTGGGAGCTGCGGCGCATCCTGTCGCCCTTTTTCACCGAGCCGATCGCCTTCGGGATCATCGATTCCGGTCCGATCTTCGGCGGGGTGCGCAAGACCGGGCGGTGGCGCACGCCGTGGACAGGGCCGCTGGCCGTTCTGATCTCGGGACGCACCGCCAGCGCCGCAGAGCTGTTCGCCGCCGCCGTTCAGGAGAGCAGGCGCGGTCCGGTGGTCGGCTCGAAATCCGCCGGTGCGGTGGTCGCTTCACGCCATTTCGACCTGCCGGACGGCGGCATGCTCAGCATCGGCGTCCGCAGCTTCCGCACGGCGGCGGGGGTCACGCTTGAGCACAACGGGGTGACGCCGGATGTGGTTACGGCGCCGACGCTGGATGAACTGAGGCAGGGCCGTGATCCGACCCTGCGTGCGGCCGTCATCGCCCTTCTGGGACAGGCAGCGGTGTCCGAGCCTGAAACTATCCCCGAACCGGCCTGACCTTGCCGGCGGCCTCGCGGGCCCGGTCGCGGGCCTCGTCGGTGGTCGCGCCCCGCGCTGTGGCGACGCCCATGCGCCGCCGCTCGAAGGCCTCGGGCTTGCCGAACAGACGCAGGTCGGCGGTCGGGACCGACAGGGCCTCGGCGACGCCCTCGAAGGCGATCCCCACCGCTTCCATTCCGCCGTAGATCACCGCGCTGGCGCCGATCTCACGCTGGCTGACGTCGACCGGCAGGCCCAGGATGGCGCGGGCGTGCAGGGCGAATTCGGACTGGGTCTGGGTGGCCAGGGTCACCAGCCCCGTGTCGTGCGGCCGCGGAGAGACTTCCGAGAACCAGACCTGATCCCCCTTCACGAACAGCTCGACGCCGAAGACACCGAGACCGCCGAGCGCCGCCGTCACCTTGCCCGCGATGTCCTGCGAGGCGGCGAGGGCGGCCTCGCTCATCGCCTGGGGCTGCCAGCTTTCGACATAGTCGCCGTTGACCTGACGGTGGCCGATCGGGGCGCAGAAGTCGGTGCGGACCTGACCGTCGGCGCCCAGGGAGCGGACGGTCAGAAGGGTGATCTCGAAGTCGAAATCGATCCGGCCCTCGACGATGACCCGCGCCGTGTCCACCCGCCCGGCCGACTGGGCATAGGCCCAGGCGTCGGCGATCTCGTCGGCGTTCTCGACGAACGACTGACCCTTGCCGGACGAGGACATCACCGGCTTGACGAAGCAGGGGTAGCCCACCGCCGCTGCGCCCGCCGCCAGTTCCTCGGCCGAACCGGCGAAGTCGAAGGGGCTGGTCGCCAGACCCAGGTCTTCGGCCGCCAGCCGACGAATGCCCTCGCGGTTCATGGTCAGCTGCACCGCGCGCGCGGTCGGGATGACCGTCGCCATGCCCGCCGCCTCGATATGGGCCAGGACGTCGGTGGCGATGGCCTCGATCTCGGGCACGATGATGTGCGGCGCCTCGGCCATGATCACGCCGTTCAGCACCTGCGGATCAGTCATCGGAATGACGTGGCTGCGGTGCGCCACCTGCATGGCCGGGGCGTTGGGATAGCGGTCGACCGCGATCACCTCGGCGCCCAGCCGCTGCAGTTCGATGGCCACCTCCTTGCCGAGCTCGCCCGAGCCCAGAAGCATGACGCGGATCGCGGTGTCCGAAAGCGGGGTGCCGAGTTTCATGGCGGGCATGGGGTCAGGCTCCTTTGGCCGGTTCGATCAGGTCCCAGGCGTTGCCGTAAAGGTCTTCGAAGACCGCCACCACGCCATAGGGTTCGTGTCGAGGCGTCTCGCGGAAAGTGACACCCGCCACCGTCAAGGCCGCATGGTCGCGCGCGAAGTCGTCGGTCTCGAGAAACAGCCAGACCCGGTCGCCCGCCTGTTTGCCGACGGCCGCGATCTGCGCCTCACTGGTCGCCCTGGCCAGCAGCAGGGAGGCGTCGCCCCCTTTCGGCGTCACCCGCACCCAGCGCTTGCCGCCGCCCATGTCGGTGTCCTCGCTCAGGTCGAAACCCAGCGCGTCGACATAGAAGGCGATGGCCTCGTCATAGTCGCGGACCAGCAGGCTGACGGCGCCCAGACGGCTCACGGTGCGGGCGCCGCATAGAGCTTGCGGAACGCGTCCAGCGCCGCGCCGTGATAGATGGTGGCGTGGCTTTCCGCCGGTCGCGGCTGGAAGCTCCAGCTCACGCCGGGCAGGGCGTGATCGCGCAGATTGGCGATCAGGAGGTCCATCGGCGCCTGCATCTCCTCGCCTTCGTCGCCGAGGGTCAGGATCAGGGTGTGGGGATCATTGGACTGGTCGCGCAAGCGGGCGCCCGACTGGCGCGCCAGTTCACCGCCGTCCCACCACAGGCTCGGGCTGACGGCGACATAGGCGCCGAACATCTGCGGCTCCTTCAGGAAGGTCTCCACGACGAACAGCCCGGCCAGGGATTCGCCCATCAGGGCCGTCTCGCCGCTGGTGCGGAACCGTCCATCGATGAAGGGCTGCACCTCCTCGCCGAGGAAACGGCGGAAGCGCTCCGACTGTCCCTGGGTCGGGTAGCGGGCGATCAATTCCGGATTGGTCGTCGGCAGGGCCAGTTCGTTGCGGCGATCCACCGAGGCGACCCCCACCACGATCACGTCACGGGTCGTGCCGACGATGGTCCCCAGCTGGGCGATGCCCGAGATGTGGTGGAAGTCCTGATCCTGCCCGCCGTCCAGCACATAGAGGACGGGGTAGGTCTTGCCGCTGTCGGCATAGCCGGGCGGCAGCCAGACATTGATCTCGCGCGTCGCCCCCATCACCGCCGAGGGCAGGGCGAAGGAGCGACCGATGACGATCGGCGTCTCTGCGACTGAGGGTGCAGTCACCGTCTGGGCGTGGACGGCCGGCGCGAGGGCGAGCCCCGCGGCCAGACCGACCGCCGCCGCCAGACGGCGAGCGTGGATCACAGCCGGGCCTTGGCCGCGGCGACCACCGCCTCGGCGGTGATCCCGAACTTCTCGTACAGGACCTCGGCCGGGGCCGAGGCGCCGAAGGAGGTCATGCCGACAAAGGCGCCGTCTTCGCCGATGAAGCGTTCCCAGCCCTGTTTGATCGCGGCCTCGACGGCGACGCGGACCGTGCCGCGGCCGAGGACCGAGGCCTGATAGGCCGCGTCCTGCTTGTCGAACAGCTCGACGCAGGGGACGGAGACGACGCGGGTGGGCGTGCCTTCGGCTTCCAGGGTCTCGGCGGCTTTCAGGGCCAGGGCCAGTTCCGTGCCGGTGCCGAACAGGGTGACCTTGGCCTCGCCCGAGGCCGCCTTGATCTCATAGGCGCCCTTCGCCGTCAGGTTCTCGGCCGAGGCGACCGTGCGGACCGCCGGGGTCTTCTGGCGCGACAGGCACATGGCCGAGGGCGTCGTCTTCGCTTCAAGCGCGATCTTCCAGGCTTCCATGGCCTCGACGGTGTCGGCCGGGCGGAAGACATAGAGGTTCGGGATGGCGCGAAGGGCCGCCAGATGTTCGACCGGCTGGTGCGTCGGGCCGTCCTCGCCCAGACCGATGGAGTCATGCGTCAGGACGTGGATGGCGCGAACGCCCATCAGGGCGCCCAGGCGGATCGCCGGGCGGCTGTAGTCCGAGAACACCATGAAGGTGCCGCCATAGGGGATGACCCCGCCGTGCAGGGCCAGACCGTTCAGGGCCGCGGCCATGCCGAACTCGCGGATGCCCCAGTTCACATACCGACCCTCATAGGTCGGGGCGTCGAAGATCGGGGTGTCCTTGACGAAGGTGTTGTTCGAACCCGTCAGGTCGGCCGAGCCGCCGATCAGTTCCGGAATGGCGGCGAAGACCTCGTCGAGCGCCGCGCCCGAGGACTGGCGCGTGGCCTGGGCCGGCTTCGTTTCGATCAGTTCGGCGATCTTTGCGTCCAGCTTGGCGAAGGCGGTTTCCGGCAGATCGCCCTTCATGGCGCGGGTGAAGTCGGAGGCCTGTTTCGAGGCGGCCAGACGCGCTTCCCAGGCCTTGCGGTGTTTGGCGCCCTGACGGCCGATCTTGAGCCAGGCCTTCTGGATGTTTTCCGGCAGTTCAAACGGGTCGTGGTCCCAGCCCAGACCCAGACGGGTCGCGGCGACCTCGGCGGCGCCCAGGGCCGCGCCGTGGGTCTTGTGGCTGCCTTCCATGGTGGCGGCGCCCTTGCCGATCCTGGTCTTGCAGGCCAGCAGCGTCGGCTTGTCCTGTTTGGTCGCCCACTTCAGCGCGGCCTTGATGGCGTCGTTGTCGTGACCGTCGACGGCCTTAACCGCCCAGCCAGCGGCCTTGAAGCGAGCCTTCTGATCGGTGGCGTCCGACAGCGAGACCTTGCCGTCGATGGTGATCTCATTGTCGTCCCACAGGACGGTCAGCTTGTTCAGCTTGTAGCGGCCGGCCAGGGCGATGGCTTCCTGCGACACGCCTTCCATCAGGCAGCCGTCGCCGGCGATCACCCAGGTGCGGTGGTCGACCAGATCGTCGCCGTACTTGGCCGCCAGATGGCGCTCGGCCATGGCGAAGCCGACCGAGGTGGCCAGGCCCTGACCCAGAGGCCCCGTCGTGACCTCGACGCCCGGCATATGGCCGTACTCGGGGTGGCCCGCGGTCTTCGATCCCCACTGGCGGAAGTTCGACAGCTCCTGCTTCGTCGCGGCCTTGTAACCGGTCAGGTGCAGCAGGGCGTAGATCAGCATCGAGCCGTGGCCCGCCGACAGGATAAAGCGGTCGCGGTCGGCCCAGTCGGGGCGCGAGGCGTCGAACTTCAGGAATTTCGAGAACAGCACCGTCGCCACATCGGCCATGCCCATCGGCATCCCGGGGTGACCGCTTTTCGCCTTTTCGACGCCGTCCATGGCCAGGACGCGGATGGCGTTGGCCATCTGCTTCTGGGTCGGTTTCACGGAATCGGTCTTGGGGTCGGTCATAGCGGGCGACCTTTCGTAGATGGGGCGTTTGATCGGAGGGCGGTAAAATTGGGTGCGCCGCTTTACCCCGAGCCGTCCACGGGTTCTATAAGAAATCTGGAGGATGCGACTGATGGCCGACGCCACGACCGCCGCCAAGGACCGGGTCGACCGGGCTCTGGCCGCACTGGAACGCAAGGTGCTGGAGTTGAAGGCGAGACCGGCCTCGGCGCCGGCGATCGCCGACGACGACCTGTTCGCCATTCCTTCGCCGGGCGCGAGCGCGTCCGATCCGGCGGATCAGGCCCGAATCGAAGCGCTGGAAGCCGCCGGCCGGGACGCCTCCGCCGCCCTGGCGCGCGCCGCGGATCAGCTTCGCGGCTTGCTGTCGGTCGATCAGGAGCCGGAGGACTGATGGCCACCGTCACTGTCGATATCAATGGACGCCCCTATGCCGTCGGTTGCGCGGACGGTCAGGAGGAGCGTGTCCGCATCCTGGCCAAACAGTTTGACGGCCATGTGCGTTCGGTAGCGGGCGACGTCGGCCATGTCGGCGACCTGCGCCTGTTCCTGATGGCGGCCCTGCTGCTGGCGGATGAACTGCATGAAGCCCGGCTGACCCTGCAACATGGCGCTCCGGTCGCTGCCCCGGCGCCCGGCGTCGCCTCTGACGGCGTCGCAGAGGCCCTCAACGCCGTCGCCGCCCGTCTCGAGAAACTCGTCCAGACGATCTGACCAGCCCGCCTTGTGAGCGCCCGGTTCAGGGCCTATCTTGATCGACGGCGGGTCCTGCTGCGGCTCTCGTCGGAGGCGACATATCCTCGCGGCCTTAATTCACTCGAAGGGAGCTGTCCCTGTCCGGCCTCGTGGGGCTGGGTATATGGCGCCCACCTGGTTATCCAGGCTCGAGAGGATTTCAACTGTCCTCCACGGCTCTTCGCGGCGCCGCCAACCCTTCCTTCTTTGGGCGCTACCGCTCGCGACGCGGTCGCTCGCTGCTTGAGCGCGGTTGTGATGATCTCCGACAAGCCCGCTCTCCGCGCTTCGATGCGCGCCCTCCGCAAACGACTGGCCGGGACGGATCCGCTGGCCGCCGAACGCGCCGCCGATCATTCGGACTCCCTGCCTGCCGCCGAGATCGTCGCCCTCTATCGCGCCATGGGGTCCGAACTCGAGACCGACGCCCTCGCACAGGCCCTGTCCGCTGCGGGCCGGACCCTCTGCCTGCCGGTGGTGCTGGAACGCGACGCGGCGATGATCTTCCGCCTCTGGTCGCCGGGCGAGCCGCTGGAGCTGGACGCCGCCGGCTGTCCCGCGCCCCTGCCGCTTGCCGCGACCGTCGTCCCCGATCTGATCCTGACGCCGCTGCTGGCCTTCGACGACTTCGGCGGGCGGCTGGGGCAGGGGGGCGGCTTCTACGACCGCACCTTCGCGGTCCTGCCCGACGCCATCCGCATCGGCTTCGCCTACGCCGGCCAGCGCCTTGAGCGCGTGCCGATGGAAGGTCACGACCAAGGTCTGCATGGCGTTCTGACCGAGGTGGGCTATACCCCGGCGCGAAAGGTCCCCTAACCCATGCGTCTTGCCTTCTTCGGCGACGTGATCGGCAAGTCCGGTCGCGACGGCATCAGCGATCATCTCCCCGGCCTCAAGCGCGATCTGAAGCTCGACTTCGTGGTCGTGAACGCGGAAAACGCGGCCGGCGGCTTCGGCATCACCGAGAACACCGCGCGTGAGCTGTTCATGGCCGGCGCCGACTGCCTGACGCTGGGCAACCACAGCTGGGACCAGCGCGAGGCCCTGACCTATATCGTGCGCGAGCCGCGCCTGATCCGCCCGGCCAACTATCCCCGGCTGATGGACGCGCCCGGCGCCGGCGCCAATCTGTTCGAGACGCACAGCGGGCGCACCGTCCTGGTCATGAACGTTCTGGGCCGCATCCACATGGATCCGATGGACGACCCGTTCAGCGCCGTGGACCGGGAGCTTAACGCCGCCCCGTTGGGCGCCGTCGCCGACGCCGTCATCGTCGACATGCACGCCGAGGCCACCTCCGAGAAGATGGCCATGGGCCATTTCTGCGACGGCCGCGCCTCCCTCGTCGTCGGCACCCACACCCACGTCCCCACCGCCGATTGCCAGATCCTGCCGGCCGGCACCGCCTACCAGACCGACGCCGGCGGCTGCTGCGACTACGACAGTGTCATCGGCAATGAGAAGGAAGAGCCGCTCCGGCGCTTCACCACCCGCATCTCGCAGGGCCGCTATTCCCCGGCTCACGGCCCCGCCACCATCTGCGGCGTCTTCGTCGAGACCGACGACCGCACGGGGCTCGCCACGCGCGTCGAACCCATCCGTGTCGGCGGCCGCCTTAGCCAGGCGATCCCGGTGGTCTGACGGACGCTGTTCCCGGTCTTGATCGGGAGCGACTTCTCTCCGAGGTTGGCGCGGCCTTTCAGGAGACCGCCATGCCTCTGACCCCGCCCTTCCGAACTTCAGCCTGTCCGGCAAGCGCGCCCTCGTGACCGGGGGCGGGCGGGGCATCGGCGCGGCGGGCGCGGCGATCTTCGCCCAGGCCGGCGCCCACGTCACCCTGTGCGCCCGCACAGCCTCCGACGTCGACGCGCGCGTCGCCGAAATCCGCGAAGCCGGGTTTCAGGCCGACGGCTTCACCCTCGACGTCAACGACATCGCCGCCGTGGAACGCGAGATCGCAGCGCGCGGCCCCTTCGACATCCTGCTTAACAACGCCGGGGCCAACCGCATCCGCTCGATCCTCGAGGTGACGGAAGAAGACTACGACGCCGTCCTCGACCTCAACCTCAAGGCGGCCGTGTTCGTCGGCAAGGCGGTGGCGAAAGGGCTGGTCGAGGCCGGCCGCCCCGGTTCGATCATCAATGTCTCCTCCCAGATGGGCCATGTCGGCGGCGCCGGTCGCTCCCTCTACAGCGCCTCGAAATGGGGACTGGAGGGTCTGACCCGCTGCATGGCCATCGACCTGGCCCCGCACGGCGTGCGGGTGAACACCATCTGCCCCACCTTCATCGAGACCGCCCTGACCCGTCCGATCCTCGACACGCCCGGCACGCGCGACTTCGTCCTGAGCCGCATCAAGTTCGGCCGTCTGGGTCAGATGGACGAGCTGACCGGCCCCCTCCTGTTGCTGGCCTCCGACGCCTCCAGCCTGATGACGGGCAGTTCGGTCATGGTCGACGGCGGCTGGACGGCGGGCTGATCCGCGGTCTGCGGGAAGTGCGCTTGACTCGACTACGCATGTAATCCACAAAGATTACGAACGTAATCTTCAAGAGGATTCGATGTCTCGCTCCGCCGCCTTCCTCGCGACCGCTTCCATCCTGTTGCTGTCCACCGCCGCCCAGGCCGAAAACGCCGTCCATCCCGGCGGTACGGGTCAGAAGGTGCCATCGGTCATCCTCGACGCCGGCCCCATCGCCAAGGTCTGCCTGTTGCTGATGATCGTCGCGGCGATCACGGCCCTGGTTCTGGGCGTGACCTCACGCCTTCGCCGGACGGCGACCGGCCAATCCTTTGTCTCCAGCCTGCGCCTCGGCGGGCCGCTGTTCGCGGCGGCCGTGGCCATCTACCTCGGCGCCAATATTCTGGTGCGGATCAACTATGATGGCGGACTGCCGCCTTTCCACATCATCTCTCCCGGTCTGGCCGAGATCGCCGTGGTGGTTCTGGCGGGTTTGCTGGCCTCGGTCGCGGCGGTCTTCGCCCACGGCTGGATGGCGCAGCGCCAGCCCGCCTGACTCCACGCGCCGATCGAACCAGAACAGCAACCCTCGGGAAATCCCATGTCCGCTCCAAACCCCATCACCCCGCTCACCGTCTTCCTCGATGCGTCCGTGCCGGTGAAGGTCATCGTGCTGGCCCTGGTCGTCGCCCTGATCGCCGCCGTCGTGGTGACGGCGCGCAAGGTGATGTCCGGCCCGCATCTGAACGGCGGCTCGACCTTCCTCTCCGCGTTGCGCCTGGGTGCGCCGCTGCTGGGCCTGCTCGGCGCCGCCTATAATCTGCTGATGATCTTCATCGGGGTCTCCAACAGCGGATCCCAGCCCTTCAACGTCCTGGCCCCCGGACTCGCCGAGGCCGCCTTCCTGCTGGTCCTCGGCCTGGTCGTCGGCGTCGTGGCCGTGATCTGTCACTGGATCATCGAGGCGCGGGTCGACCGTCTGGTGCTCAAGGCCTGATGGCCCGCATTCCCGTCACCGAAGCCGAGAGCGAGGTTCTGGCCGCCCTCTGGCGCAAGGGCCCTCTGTCCTTCGCCTCCCTGATCGATGAGGTGAAGTCGATCCAGCCCTGGGGCGACGCCACCATCAAGACCCTGCTCAACCGGCTGATGCACAAAGGAGCGGTCCGGTCGGTGCGCGAGGACGGCCGCCAACGCTACCACGCCGAGATCGACCGTCGGGCCTATGTCGACGGCGAGGTTCAGGCCCTGGCCGACCGTCTGTTCGCTGGCGACCGCGCCGCCCTGATCCGCGACCTGTCGGAAACTTAATGCCGGCGGGCGCATCCGCCGGGCCGCAGCCGCGCCTCTGAACAGAAACCCTGTCGGAGACCTCCATGCTGAAGATCCTCGCCGCCGTCGCCGCCCTGGCGCTACCTTCCGCCGCCCTGGCCCAGACCGCGCCCGCGCCGAAGCCTGAGCCTATTCAGGTGATGATCGTCGGGACCTTCCACTTCGACAATCCGGGGCAGGACATCAACAACGTCGTCGCCGACCCGGTCACCACCCCGGCCAAACAGGCGGAACTGGCCGCCGTCGCCGAGGGCCTTCGCCGCTTCCACCCGACCGCCATCGCCGTCGAGCGGATCGCGACCGATGCAACCACCCTGCTGGATCAGCGCTACCCCGCCTTCACCCCCGCCGACCTCCTGACCAACGCCGATGAGCGGGTCCAGATCGGCTATCGGCTGGCCAATCTGGAGGGCCTGACGCGGGTCTACGCCATCGACGAACAGCCCGATGACGGCGAACGCGACTACTTCCCCTTCGACAAGCTGATGGCGTGGGTCACCGCCCATCACAAGGAGGCCGAGCTGGCGGCCGTCAACGCCCCGGTCGCCGCCTATGTCGCCGATCTGTCGGCGCGCCAGCGCACCGAGACCCTCGGCGCCCTGCTGGCCGACAACAACCGCCCCGACCACCCGATCAACGGCACGATGGACCTCTATTACGGCCTGCTCCAGTTCGGGGACGCGGTGGAACAGCCGGGCGCCGAGCTGAACTCGGGCTGGTATGAGCGCAACGCCAAGATCTTCGCCAAGCTGATGCTGACGGCCAAACCCGGCGACCGGATCGTCATCGTCTACGGCGCCGGCCATGCCTATTGGCTGCGCCACTTCGTCGAGAACACGCCCGGCTATGTCCTGGTCGACAGCGTCCCCTACCTCGCGGGGACCTGATCGGTCAGGCCGAGACGATCTGTTTAAAGCCGCCGAAGATCATCCGCTTGCCGTCCACCGGCATCTCGTTCATCGCGGCGGCCATCTTCTCGTTTTCCATCATCTTCTTGTTCGCCTCGTCACGTACCTCCCGCGAGGGATAGGTGATCCACGAGAAGACGACGATCTCGTCCTCCTCCGCCATGACCGCGCGGGGGAACGACGTCAGCTTGCCATAGGGGACGTCGTCCGCCACGCATTCCACCACGCTCAGGGCGCCCAGTTCCTTGAAGATCTGGGCGCTCTCTTCGGCGATCCGCTTGTAGTCCTCGATCTTGTCCTTCTTCACCGCGATGATGAAGCCATCGACATAGTCCATGCGCGTCTCTCCCTTGGGGTCTTCGCCCCGAGCTTGCTGCGTCAAGACTGACTCAAGAACCCGCGTTCGAACAGGTTCCCTGCCGGTGGCGAAGGGTCGCGGATCAGGCCTCCATCAGCCCCGGCTTGCCCGCCTCAATGGCGTATTTGGCCCGGGTGGTCAGGACGCCGTCGCGGTTGTGGATCTGGTCCAGCACCTTGAACTCGGTCTGCCAGCGCTCGGGCGTGACGTCGCAGACCACATAGCCGCGCTGGCTGTTGAGGAACTTCAGCTGCGGATTGGCGGCCATGAAGGCGGCCCATTCCGGCTTCTGATCGACGCCGTCGCCGCCCGAGCTGATCGAGGTGCCGACGAACTCGCTGGCGATCGGATCGCCTTCCGGGTGGCGGCCGTCGAGGAACAGATTGCCGGCGAAATTCTGGTGCTCATCGCCTGTCAGGACCACGGCGTTCGACACCCGGCGGTCCTGCATATGCTTCAGTAGCCGGCGGCGCGGCGTCGAATAGCCGGCCCAGCTGTCGGGATTGACGCTCCAACCCTCGCCGGAGTTCCGGTTCAGGTCCATCATCATCACCTGCTGCGCCAGCACCTTCCAGGTCGCGGTCGAGCGATCCAGGTTGTTGAACAGCCAGGCCTCCTGCGCCTGCCCCAGGATCTGGGCCTCGGGCGCATCGATGGCCGCGCAGTTGGCGCCGAACCGGTCGCCGCAGGGCTGGTCCGAGCGGAACTGGCGGGTGTCGAGGAAGCTCAGGTCCATCAGATTGCCGTACTGGGCCCGGCGATAGAGCTGCATCGACGAGCCGCGCGGGAAGGCCGACTTCCGCATCGGCATGAACTCATAGAAGGCCTGCATGGCCGCCGCCCGACGCAGCAGGAAGATCTCGGACGGGGTGCCGTCCTGATCGATCTCGCCCACCCAGTTGTTGTCCACCTCATGGTCGTCATAGACGGCGAACCAGGCCGCCGAGGCGCGGGAGGCCTGCAGGTCCGTATCCATCGTGTATTGCGAATAGCGCCGGCGATAGTCGTCCAGGCTGTAGATCTCGCCGCCCAGATGGACGCGCGGATTCTCCATCGGACCGGCGGCGTTCTGATAGGTCGGATTGCCCCGGCCTTCGTAGATGTAGTCGCCGTAGCAGAAGATGAAATCCAGATCCTCGGCCGCGATCTTGCGGTGAGCGGTGTAGAAGCCGCTCTCATAGGCTTGGCAGCCGACGATGCCGAACTTGGCCCGGTCCATCGCCGCGCCGACGGCGGGCGTGGTCTTGGCGCGGCCCACGCCGCTGCGCTCGGTCCCGACGGTGAAGCGGTAGAAGTACGCGCGGGCCGGCTCCAGTCCCTCGACCTCGACGTGAACCGAATGGCCCAGTTCCGGCCGGGCGATGGCCTCGCCTGAGCGGACCACGGTGCGGAAGCCGCGATCAGCCGCCACCTCCCACTGCACCGCCATCGGCTGATTGGGCATGCCCGAGCCGTAGGCGAGGGGATCGGGCGCCAGCCGCGTCCAGATCACGAAGCCATCGGGTTGGGGGTCGCCGGCGGTGACGCCCAGCCGGAAGGGGTTCACGTCGAACGCCGCCTGGGCCAGGGCCGGGCCGGTCTGCGTCAGGGCCAGGCCGCCGCCGAACGCGGTCAGAAGTCCCCGGCGGGACAGGTCGAAACGGGTCATGGGGCGGCCTCTGAACGGGTGAGGTTTCCGCCCTACGCCGGGTTTGCGACAGTGGCGCTTCAGATCTGCGTCAGGCTGCCGCGGCCTCAGGCGAGGTCCGGCGAGGTCGCAATCGCAGGTGTATGGGCAGGCGGCTGCGCAGGGTGACCTGATGCGTCGGGTGGGGTTCGACCGTGCTGATCGCCTCGACCTCGGCGGCCTTGAGCAGGGTCGTCAGGGCGATCATCGCCTCCTGCATGGCGAAGGCGGCGCCGATGCAGACCCGGGGGCCGGCGCTGAACGGAATATAGGCGTAGCGGTCGATGGACTTGCGATTCTCCGGCAGGAAGCGCTCGGGCCGGAAGGCGTCGGGCTCGTCCCACAATAGTTCGTGCCGGTGTAGGATCCATGGCGAGATCAGCACCGCGCAGCCCTCGCCGATGGCCTCGCCGCCGACCACATCGGGTCCCATCGATCGCCGCGCCAGGGTCGGAGCCGGCGGGAACAGCCGCATGGCCTCCTCGATCACCGCCCGCGTCCACGGCAGGCCCTCGGCCCACTTCGGATCGGTGATGTCAAAGGCGTCGGCCTCCGCCTTCAGCGTCTCCGCCACGGCCGGGCTGCGCGAGATCAGATGCAGGGCCCAGCCCAAGGTCCGCGCCGTCGTCTCATGCCCGGCCAGGATGAAGGTCAGGATGTTGGCCGCGACCTCCCGATCGTCGAGGCCTTTTCCGTCTTCGGCCTCGTCGCGCGCGGTGAGCAGGGCGGTCAGCAGGTCGTCAGGCGCGGCCTCTCCGGCCTCGATCCGCGCGCGCCGCCGGGCCACCAGCGCACCCACCCTCTGTTCGAAATAGCGGGCCGAGCGATAGCTGGCG
This sequence comes from Brevundimonas sp. GW821-FHT12E07, assembly GCF_058807035.1. Classification (NCBI taxonomy): domain Bacteria; kingdom Pseudomonadati; phylum Pseudomonadota; class Alphaproteobacteria; order Caulobacterales; family Caulobacteraceae; genus Brevundimonas; species Brevundimonas sp. GW821-FHT12E07. The sequence continues at coordinate 566,458 of NZ_JBXAQH010000003.1, forward strand.
GTCTTGCCCAGTCGCGGAATCCACGACGGCGCATTGAACACGTCCAGCGGATCGATCCGCGCGCCGACCGCCAGATACTGGTTCAGCGCCGCCTCGAACCCGCGCGCATCCCCGTCCAGCTCGTCGGAGAACAGGGTCGCCGACAAGATGTCGAAGGTCAGACCCGACATCTCGGAATCGATGTTGAGCACCCGCGCCCCATGTTCCAGATGCAGGGCCTCGACCCGGGCGCGGCAGACTTCGTCCATCCGCGCCGCCATCTTCAGCGTCCGCGCCGGGGTGAACAGGGGCGCGAGAATGCGCCGCGCGCGCCTCCAGACCTCGCCCTCGGTCAGCAGCAGGCCGTCGGCCAGCATCGGCCCCAGCACCCGGCGCTGCAGGGCGCCCTTCTCATAGTTGGCGGCGTTCTCGGTCAGGACGTGGCGCACACCCTCGGGATGGCTGACGACCAGCACTTCTCCGAGCGGCCCGCGACCGTGCAACTGCGGTTCGGCGAAGTGACGGTCCGACCACATCAGCAGCGGATTGCGCCAACTGATCCAGAGGAACGGGATCAGCCCCAGCGGCTTGGGCGGCCGGGGCGGCGTCCAGGGGCGGAAGGTCTGCGATCCATCGGCCATGCCCCGAACGCTACGCCCGGATCGTGACAGGTGAAAGGCGATTCAGGGGCGTGCGCGATCGGCGTTCGCGAACCGGCGCCGCGCCGCGTCCAGATCGCGCGCGCGGTCGTGGGCATCGTGCTCCCTGAGGGCGTAGATCTGCCCCGCGGCGGCCATGGCTTCCCGTGCGGCGGCATCGTCGATCAGCTTCAACAGGGCCTGGCCCAGCCGCACCGGGAAGTCCGCATCTGGCGTAACCACCAGGGCGTGATCGCCGCTGGCTTCCGCCAGCCCGCCCATGCCCGAACTGACGACCGCGCTTCCGGCGGCGTGGGCCTCGATCGCCACAAGTCCGAAGGGCTCGCGCCACAGCGAGGGAATAACGACAATGGCGGCCCGCTGGAAAAGAGCGCGGACGACGTCACGGGGGGCGTCGTGCCGCACTGTGACGCGGTCCCCGAACCTCGCCAACGAGGCCAGTTGCGCCTCGGTCCATGCCTGATGCCGGTCCCAGTCGCCCAGCGCCAGCTCGACCCGCCAGTCTGGCCGCGCATCCAGAACCGGGACCAGCGCCTCGCACAGGGGCGCCAGACCCTTCTCCGGCGCCGCCCGGCCAGCGAAGGCGATCAGGGGCGCGCGATCGGCGACGGGCGCGGACCACAGGGCCGTGTTGATGGCGTTGGGCATCGCGACGGCTCGATCGGTCAGATGCGGGTAGCGATCGACGAACTGTCGCCGGCCGACTTCGCTGACGAACAGGTTGCCGTCGAACAGCCCCGCGCGCAGCCGATGGCGCAGGCGCTTCAGGGGGTTTCCGGCGCGCGGCAGAAGGTTGTGGCGATACAGGATGACCGGCAGGGTCCGCAGGCGTTTGGCCAGCGCCGCCGCGCTCGGCATATGCTGATGGACCTCGACGATATCCGGCCGCAGCCGCGCGATATGGTCGGCGATCACCCTGGCCCGTCTCCCCGGCGATCGTTCCGGCGCAATGGCCAGGGTCGTCAGGGCGTCACCACGCGCCGCGCCTTCATCGCAGATGACGGTCAGCGTCTCGCGATCACAGCTGTGCTCGCCCAGCGACCGGACCACGGTCTCGATCGAGGTCGGCCGATTGACGTCGAAGCGCGATCCCGGAGGCAGGACGACTACGACCCGCATTGGAGCGTCGGGCGTGTTCAAGAGTGTTCGGGGGATGTCATTGCGCGGTCGGATAGAGAGTGGCGCGGCTGCGCCCGTCGCGGTGACGGACCGTCGTCGGCGCCCGGCTGCTGGTCGAAGGCAGCTGGGCGGCGATCGTCCCGTACAGGCGGTTGGCCGCGGCGTCGTCCTTCGCCTTGAGACACAGGGTCGTTTCGCCCTCACGACCCCAGGGTTTCATTTCCGATGCGGTCACGCCGGGATCGGCCTTCACCAGGGTCACGATGTTGTCACGCAGCACCACGTCCGGGCCCGCGCCATAGCTGCCGAAGCTGACTTCGACGTCGCATTCGGCTGTCGCCGCCGGAGCCGCTTCGGGAGCCGCTTTCGCCGCCGCCTCGGCCTCGGCCGCGGCGGCCGCCGCATGGTTCTTGGTCGAGACGTCGCGGATGACGCTGTCGACCGGATCCTCGCCGTCACAGGCGGCCAGGCTGATCAAAAGCAGGGCGGGGACGATCAGCCGACGCATAACCGGCCTCAGGCCGCTTCGATCCAGCCCGGCATCCAGCCTTCGTGGATTTCACGCAGGTCGGCCATCGGGATGGAGAACAGGCCCTCGGCGGCGAAGGCCGTTCCGCCCGCCTTGCCGACCAGCGACACCGGCAGACCGGCCTCGCGCGCGGCGGTGATGATCTCGTCCGGGTTCGGCGCGGCGATCAGGTAGCGGGCCTGGTCCTCGCCGAACAACTGGCCGTGGTCGGCCGCGTTCAGGGTCAGTCCGATATCCGAGGCCAGGGCGATATCCGCCGCGGCGCCGATCAGGCCGCCGTCCGACAGGTCGTGGACCACGGTCAGCAGGCCGGTCTCGATCTGGCTGCGGATGAAGTCGCCGGTGCGGCGCTCCAGCTTCAGGTCGACCGGCGGCGGGGCGCCGTCCTCGCGGCCCAGAACCTCGCGCAGATAGATGGAGGCGCCGAGTTCGCCTTCGGTCGCGCCGATCAGGATCAGGGCGTCGCCCTCCGCCACGCCCGAGAAGCCGGTGACGACATCATAGTTCTTGAGCAGGCCGACGCCGCCCACGGTGGGAGTCGGCGGGATCGCGGCGCCGTTGGTCTCGTTGTAGAGCGAGACGTTGCCGCTCACGACCGGGAAGTCCAGCTCGCGGCAGGCCTCGGCCATGCCGTCGATGGCGCGCACGATCTGACCCATGATCTCGGGCCGCTGCGGGTTGCCGAAATTCAGGTTGTCGGTGATGGCGATCGGCAGGGAGCCGACGGCCGTCAGGTTGCGCCAGGCCTCGGCGACGCATTGCTTGCCGCCTTCATAGGGGTCGTTCTGCACATAGCGCGGGGTGCAGTCCGAGGTGACCGCCAGACCCTTGTCGGTGCCATGGACCCGCACCACGCCGGCGTCGGCACCGGTCGCCGAGTCCTGAAGCGTGTCGGCCATGACGTGACGGTCGTACTGTTCCCAGATCCAGCGCTTGGAGGCCATGTCGGGGCAGGAGACGACCTTGAGCACCGCGTCATTCCAGCTCTCCGGCGCGGCGACGTCGGCGGCGGTCAGGCGGCCGTGCAGCTCGGGCTGAACCCACGGACGGTCATACAGGGGGGCGTCGTCAAACAGCGGGGCCAGCGGCACGTCGCAGACCACCTCGCCGTGGTGGTTGAGGACCAGACGACCGGTGTCGGTGGTGCGGCCGATGACGGCGGCGTCCAGACCCCACTTCTTGAAGATGCGATAGCCGTCTTCCTCGCGGCCCGGCTTCAGCACGGCCAGCATCCGCTCCTGGCTTTCCGACAGCATCATCTCATAGGCCGACATGCCCTCTTCGCGCTGGGGGACATTGTCCATGTCCAGCTCGATGCCGACGCCGCCCTTGCCGGCCATCTCGACCGAGGAGGAGGTCAGGCCCGCGGCGCCCATGTCCTGGATGGCGGCCACGGCGCCCGAGGCCATCAGTTCGAGGGTGGCCTCGATCAGCAGCTTCTCGGCGAAGGGATCGCCGACCTGCACCGTGGGGCGCTTCTCGTCGGAGTCCTCGTCGAACTCGGCCGAGGCCATGGTCGCGCCGTGGATGCCGTCGCGGCCGGTCTTGGAGCCGAAATAGACCACCGACATCCCCGCGCCCGGAGCCGCCGAGTAGAAGATGGCGTCCGACTTGGCCAGGCCCACACACATGGCATTGACGAGGATGTTGCCGTTGTAGCCGGCGTGGAAATTGGTCTCGCCCGCCACCGTCGGCACGCCGACGCAGTTGCCGTAGCCGCCGATGCCCGAGACCACGCCCTTCACCAGACGCTTCGTCTTCTCATGGCCGACGTCGCCGAAGCGCAGGGCGTTCAGCAAGGCCACCGGACGCGCGCCCATGGTGAAGACGTCGCGCATGATGCCGCCCACTCCCGTCGCCGCGCCCTGATAGGGCTCGATGAAGGACGGGTGATTGTGGCTTTCCATCTTGAAGATACACGCGTCGCCGTCGTCGATGTCGATGACGCCCGCGTTCTCGCCCGGTCCGCAGATGACGCGCGGCCCCTTGGTCGGGAACTTCCCGAGGTGGATCTTCGACGACTTGTAGGAGCAGTGCTCGGACCACATCACTGAAAAGACGCCCAATTCCAGCTGGTTGGGCTCGCGGCCCAGACGGTCCAGGACGACCTGGTATTCAGCGGGGCTCAGGCCGTATTCGGCGGCGAGTTCGGCGATGGTTTTCTGGGGGGCGCTCATGGCGGGGCTTCTAGCGATGTTCGTCGCCGGAGTCAGCCCGGGGAAGGGCCTTAAACCCCGTCCTTCTCCGCCGCGAGCCGCGCCCGGATGTCGGCATGGGCTGCCGTGATCAGCTCGGTCAACGCCGCCTCGTCCACCGGCTTGCCCCAGCGCAGCTTCACATGCCGCATCCGCTTGCCCGTGCCTTCCAGCAAGCCGGCCGGGTCGGGCAGGGTCGCGCCGCGAAAGAAGCCGACGTTCACATGGGCCTTGAAGGCGTCGACATAGGCGAAGGCCGCATCCTCGACGCAGGCCATCGGATGGCCGTCACCCAGGGTCTCGCGCACACCCTCGCCGCAGTCGCGCATGCGCTGGAACCAGATACCGGCCAGCTGCCGTAGCGGATCGTCCGACGCCAGCCACTGCTCCACGCCCGGATCGCGCCGGCTTGTTCCGTTCAGCCTGAAGAGGGCCTCGGCATCCATTAGGCCACGCTAGCAGCCCGTCGTGACCTGTCTACCTAGGCCACGCGCTCGACCCGTCGCCTCTGCGCCAGGACGATCACCACATCGGCGACCAGAACCGCCACGGCGGCGATCACGGCGGTGAAGGCCAGGGCCTCGTTGCGCGCCTGTTCCGCGGCGAACACCCCGGCCAGGCCCCAGGAGACCGGCAGGCCGAAGGCGATGGTCCGGATCCGCCAGGTCATGGCCACGGCGCCCAGGGAAACCACGACAACCGCCAGCCCGGCCCACAGCGTCGGCGACAGGGCTGACGGCAGGTCGCCGTTGCCGGTCGCCACCGTAATCAGATTGACCGGCGCCGCGATGCTCAGCCACCCGGCCAGCAGGCTCAGCGGCCAGACGGTAATCCATCGGTCCCTGTCGGCCAGTTTCAGGTTCCGCATCTGGCGCGCATGGGTCAGCAACGGAATGACCAGCACGGTCAGAGACCCGAAGATCAGCACGATCGTCGCGACCTCCCAATCCATCGCCGCCGCCACGATCCACAGCCCGATCCCGGCGAAGGCCAGGACCGAGGGCCAGCCGAAGGCGTGGATCAGATCGCTCTCGCCCGTCTGCGGCAGCACTTGCCGCACCGCATAGACGAGCAGGCCCAGATAGATCAGGCCCCAGATGGCGAAGGCCCAGCCGGCGACCTTCAGGGTCGCATCGCTGTCGGCGGCGAAGGCGGCGGCGCTCTGCCCCCAGCCGAGGCCCATCTGCGCCTGGGCCACGACCACGGCGAAGACGGCGGCGCCCAGCACGATCCAGCGGCGGGTCTTCTGGGCGGCGGTGGGTCGGACGATGGACATGCAGGCTCCGGCAACGGGTTCAGCCCGCCCTTACGCCTCAGCGCGGCGAAGGTTCACCGGAACCGCAGCGGCCGCCCGGCGGTTCAGCCTGCATCATCGCTTAGAGAAGGAGGCTGCAATGCCCGATCCCAAGGACGCTCCCGAGGACAAACCCCATTTCGAGACCGACGACGTCGAGGCCAATCTGGCCATCGAACAGGGGCTGGGCGTCGGCGCGCGCGAACTGGCCGCCCAGCGCGACCCGGGCGGCGTCGTCACGCCCGACGAGGATGAAGACGCCGTCGACGAGGACGAACAGCTGTCGCGCACCAGCGACGCCTGAGGCGTCCCGCTTCAGGCCGGATCGGCCGGCTTTTCCTCGGTGTCGCTGTCGTTGACTGTGACGTTGACCGTGCCCTCCCAGGAGAAGGTCCGGCTGGTCCTGGCTTCCGTGCCCGTCGTGAAGTTGGACGTGATGTAGCCCGTCGAGATCGTGGTTGTGTTGGTCCCGACGTTGATCGCGTCATAGCGGGCGCCGATCCGTGTCGGATCGACGTCCACGACGATATAGGCCTCACTCTCGCGCGGCCGGAACTGAACCGAATAGACCGGGCCGCGATACAGGAAGTCCGCCGTCGTGAAGGCGCGGGTCACATGGCCCTCGCCGTCCAGAACGGTGATGCCGGGCGACAGAATGCGGTTGGTCTCCAGCAGTCCGCCGATGATCAGGGTCTTGTCCCCCCGGTCTGCGGGGAGGGCATAGACCACATAGGGCGAGGTCCGCCCTTCACGCGCCAGACAGGCGGTGTCGGCGCCCATGACGGTCGAAACGAAATGCGTCCGCGTTTCCTTGGCCGGCGTCAGGCTGATTGCCGTCGTCAGGTTCGGCGCAGCGTCGCAGTTGTCGCGCGCATAGGCGAGGACCGGCGGAGCCGGCGGCGGCACGCTGGCGCAGCCGGCCAGGACCACCGCCGCCAGGCCGGCGCCGAGAAGAGGCTTGATCCGCATCGTCGCGACCTAGCGCAGCAGGTGGACAGCGGTGTCGGCGACCTGGTTCAGGGCGTCCTCGATGCCCGCGGCCAGACGGTTCGGGTCTTCCAGAAGCTCCGACCGGTTCTTGAATGCATAGTCGGGGTTTGGCGACAGGGTGATCACGCCCTGCATGGCGTTCAGCGGATTGTAGATGATCATGTTTTCCATGAGCACCGACCCGTCGGAGACCTTCACCAGCTTGACCTTGGCTCCAACGGTCGGACGGAAGGGTTGGCCTGCGCCCGAGGACATATAGCCGTAGTTGACGATGGCGATGTCCAGATAGCCGTCCACGCCCGCGGGGGCGGTCGGGTAGGTCGTCAGGAAATCGCGCTTGGGCCTGTCGGCGCCGGGCAGGGGCGCGGCGGTATAGCCCTGCTCGCCAAGGGCGGCGATCACCCGCGCTTCCAGTCGGGCCTCGGCGTCGAAGCCCGTGCCGTTCAGGGCCTCATTGACCGCGCCCTGCCGCTCGGCCTGGATGCCCGCGTCGACGAGGGCGCCGATCAGGCCGAAGTTCGAACCGACTGAAGCGACTTCATAGGCGGTGGCCTTTTCCGGCACCGAGTCGTCGATCAGAACGATGCCGTGCACGGCTCCGGCGGTGCGGTCATAGGGCGTGGCGACATAGGTCGGCGCGCAAGCGGCGACGGACATGGCCGCGACGGCGGCCACGAGAACCTTCTTGAACATTGGATACTCCCCCCAAGCTTTGCCTTAGGCATGCCTCAGAGGTTGTGACGGTGTCAATCGCGCGGGTTGCGTGAATGCGGCGAAAATGCGCGCGCCCTTAGGCCGCGGCCATCACGCTGCGGAACAGGGTCGCGCCGTCGGCGGAGCCCAGCTCGGCCTCGAAGGCCCGGTCGGGGTGGGGCATCATACCCAGCACATTGCCGCGCGCGTTCTGGATGCCCGCGATATTGGCCACCGAGCCGTTCGGATTGTCGACATAGCGGAAGACCACCTGGCCCTCGCCCTCGAGCCGGGCCAAGGTCTCGGCGTCGGCGAAATAGTTTCCGTCGCCGTTGCCCTGGGTCATGACCACTTCGCGCTGGCCCTGATAGCCGGCGGTGAAGCGGGTCTGGCCGTTGGTGACTTCCAGTGCGATGGGCTTGCAGACGTATTTCAGCCCGGCGTTGCGCAGCAGGGCGCCCGGCAGCATTCCGGCTTCGCACAGGATCTGGAAGCCGTTGCAAATGCCGACCACGGCGACGCCGTCGTCCGCAGCCTTCTTGACCGCCTGCATGATCGGCGCCTGGGCCGCCATGGCCCCGCAGCGCAGATAGTCACCGTAGGAGAAGCCGCCCGGCAGGACGATCAGGTCCAGGTCGTCGGGCAGGCTGGTCTCGCCGTGCCAGACCATTTCCACCCGCTCTCCGGTGGAGCGTTCAATGGCGACTTTACAGTCCCGGTCGCAGTTGGATCCGGGGAAGACGATGACGGCTGCGCTCATGGGCGGGGCCTCTAGCAGGATTCCGTGAGGGTGTCAGGCGGCAGGCGTGCGTTTTGCGTCCCACATCGCCCACGCCCAGATGATCAGGCCGCCGAAGGCCAGGGCGGACCCGACCAGACCCGTCGAGGCCCAGCCGAAGCCGGCCGCGATGGCCAGGCCGCCGAGAAACGGTCCCAGCGCATTGGCGGTGTTGAAGGCCGAGTGGTTGAGCGCCGCCGCCAGGGTCTGGGCGTCGCCGGCCACGTCCATCAGCCGGGTCTGCAGCAGCGACCCCAGCCCCATGCCGGCGCCGATCAGGACGATGACGATCAGCACGGCCCACAGGTGCGGCGCGGCGAAGAAATACAGGATCAGTGAGAAGATGCTCCAGATCAGCATCCCGGCGCCGGCCTTCATGCCGAACCGGTCAGAGGTCCAGCCGCCGATCAGGTTTCCGGCCAGCATGCCGCCGCCGAAGACGGCGAAGACCCAAGGGATCATTCCGGGCCCGACACCGGTGACCGCCGTCAGGGTCGAGGCCAGATAGGCATAGACGCAGAACATCCCGCCAAAGCCGATGGCCCCGATGCCCAAAGTCAGCCAGACCTGCCGCCGCTTCAGGGCGCCGAGCTCGCGCAAGGGGCTGGCGTCGGGGTGGGGCGGGTCGCGCGGGGCGAACAGGGCGACCAGGGTCATGGTGATCGCGGCCAGCACCGAGACGGCGGCGAAGGTCCAGCGCCAGCCGAAGGCGTGGCTGACGCCGGTCGCCACCGGCACCCCGATCACGGTGGCGATGGTCAGGCCCAGCAGGATCGTGGAGACGGCGCGGGTCCGGTAGGCCAGGGGCACCACCGAGGCCGCGACCAGGGCCGCGACCCCGAAATAGGCGCCGTGCGGCAGGCCGCTCAGGAAGCGGAAGGCCAGCAGCCAGCCGAAGGTCGGCGACATCGCGCTCAGCGCGTTGCCGACGGCGAACAGGGCCATGAAGCCGATCAACAGCTTCCACCGGGCGATGCGCGCGCCCATCACCGCCAGCAGGGGCGCGCCCACGACGACGCCAAGGGCATAGGCGCTGATGGCGTGACCGGCGGTGGGCGCATCGACGCCCAGATCATTTGCGAAGTCCGGCAGGACGCTCATCGCCGAGAACTCGGTGGTCCCGATAGCGAAACCGCCCATGGCCAGGGCGGTCAGAACCAGAGCCACCGCCTTGGGGGCGGCGGCCTGCGGCTCTGCGGCGATCGAATGCGCGGCGTCGAGCTCCGGCGTGATGTCCGTGGCCATGGGTATCCTGCAGGCAGAGAATTGCTGCACTGCAAAATAGGGAGGCCCGTCGTGGGATCAACCGCAACCCGCTCCGATACCGATCACACCTTGCTTCAGGCGGCGCCCATCAAGCGGCGTAGCGCATCCGCGATCCGCCGGCGGCCTCGCCGCCGCCCGACAGGCGGAACCGTCCGACCGACTGGCTCAGGATTTCGGTCTCCTGGGCCAGGGCGTGGCTGGCGGCGGTGGTCTCCTCGACCATCGCGGCGTTCTGCTGGGTCACCTGATCCATGTGGCTGACGGCCGTGTTGATCTCGGTCAAGGCGGTGGCCTGTTCCTGGCTGGCGGCCGCCATTTCGGTGATCAGCGACCCGACGCGCAGCACGCGGTCGGCGATCCGGTCCAGATTGGCGCCCGTCTGACGCACCAGGTCCACGCCCAGCGACACCTGACGGCCCGAGTTGGAGATCAGGGCGTTGATCTCCTTGGCCGCGTCGGCCGAGCGCTGGGCCAGAGCCCGGACTTCGGAGGCCACGACCGCGAAGCCGCGACCGGCGTCGCCGGCCCGCGCGGCCTCGACGCCGGCGTTCAGGGCCAGCAGGTTGGTCTGGAAGGCGATCTCGTCGATCACACTGATGATCTGGCCCATTTCGTTGGACGAGGCGTGGATGGCGTCCATGGCGGCGACGGCCTCGCCGACCACGCGACCGCTGGACTCGGCCTCGTCACGGGCCTCGCCGACCACGTTGGAGGCCTGACGCGCGCCCTCGGCCGAGCGGTTCACCGTCGCGGTAATCTGTTCCAGGGCCGCGGCGGTCTCTTCCAGGCTCGCGGCCTGCTGTTCTGTGCGGCGCGACAGGTCGTCGGTGGCCTGGGTCATCTCATGGGCGCCGCCGCGGATGGTCGAGGCGTTGCCGTTGACCGAAATCAGGGTCTCTTCCAGCTGGACCATGGCGGCGTTGAAGTCGGCCTGCAGCTTCTCATAGCCGTGCGGGAACTCGCCGACGATGCGGTGGGTCAGGTCGCCCTGCCTCAGCTGGTCCATGCCCTCGGCCATGGCGGACACGACCTGGGCCTGCTTCTCGGCGGCGGCCAGCTGGGCCTTCTCGGCCTGGCTGCGCTGGGCGGCCTGGGCGGCGGCTTCGGCGCGGGCGCGTTCGACGATCAGGGCCTGAAGCGCCACGACCGATCGGCCGACGGCGCCCAGCTCGTCCTTGCGGCCGGCGCTGGTCAGATCGACGTCGGTGCGGCCTTCGGCCAGGGCGGCCATTTCGTCGTTCAGCACCCCGATCGGGGCAACCACCTCCCGCATCGATCGGCGGATCAGCAGCAGGCTCAGGCCCACGCTCAGCAGGATGGCGATGATCATCGTCACGATGCCCGCGACGGCCATGAACTCGGCGCGCGCCTTGGTGGCGGCCAGGGTGGATTCGATCTGTTCGGAAATCGCCTCCATCCGCGTTTCCAGCGCGCTGAAGCTGGTCCGGAAGGCGGGCAGGGCGGCCTCGGCGCCGGCCGGATTGCTGCCGGCCAGCTTCACGATCCGGTCGGCGGAGGCGATGTACTCCTGCAGCGGAGCGTCGGCCTGTTCCAGGGCGCCGATGGTTTCAGCGTTGGTCGCCTTCTTGTGGTTCTCGTCGATGGCGGCGCGGAAGTTGGCGGAGTGTTCTTCCAGATCGGCGCGGATGCCGGTCATCGCCCCGGCGTCACCGGTCTGGGCGGCCAGCAGGGCGGCCAGGACGTCGGCGCGCAGGGCGTCATGCATCATGTCGGCCTGCATATGGTTTCGCAGGACCTCGGCGATGCGCGCCGAATCCGACATCGATCCGTTCAGCGACGCCGCGATCAGCAGGCCCGAACCGGAGCCCAATGCGCACAGAATGGCCATAGCCAGACCGGCGAACTTCACCTTGGATCGGATCGTGGAAAGCATCGGGTCCCCCGCTTTTGCGTCCAACCTAAAGCCAACAGGGTTAACGATGTTATTCCGTACGGTAAGGAACACTGCGTACCCAAAACGCTGTTCGAATTGAGAAATTTTTGAAGGGTTTGCCCGATGATGCAGTCAACAGGGCGTCCCGGAAAGGGTGATGCCTCATCTTCCAGAATGGATGAGAAACAAGATGGCGTTGGTACGGGGCGTATTCGCGTCGGTTGCTTTGGGTGTTCTTCTGTCGGCGACTTCATCTTTCGCAAAGACAGCTGATACGGATTCGCAATCGCCTTCGGAACAGCCGATCTGGGAATGGCATTCCGCCTATACCGCTGACGTGATCGGCGTGGTCGACGGCGCCGATGTGCGCGCGGGCCGGTATCTCGATAACCTTGACGTCTCCCTCGACGGCGATCTGGAACGGCAGTTCGGCTGGCGCGGCGCTCGCGCCCACATCAGCCTTCTGGCCAACGGCGGCGGTCAGCCCAACGCCATCGCCGAGACCCTTCAGGGCTATGACAATATCGAGGTCGGCTCCCACGGCGTCCGACTGTTCGAGGCCTGGATCGAACAGGATCTGGCCAAGGGCCGCGCCTCTGTTCTTGCGGGCCTCTATGACGTCAATAGCGAGTTCTATTCAACCGAGGCCTCGGACCTGCTGATCTCGCCGCCATTCGGCATCGGCTCGGAGCTGGCGGCGACGGGGCCGAACGGTCCGTCCATCTTCCCCTCGACGTCTCTGGCGGTGCGGGTGCAACTCGGTTCCACCGACGGCCTTCACGCCCGGTTCGCGGCGGTCAACGCCAAAGCCAGCGCCATCGGCGACGACGGCGGCGTCGATACGTCTCTCGACGACGGCGCCCTCTATCTGGCCGAGATCGGCTGGTCCGGCCCGGTGCGCGTCGCCATCGGCGGCTGGCGTTACGGCGAGGCCCAGGAGGACATCCGCGACCTCGACCCGTTCGGCGATCCGGCCCTGACTGACGCCCAAGGCGCCTATCTGGTCGCCGAGGGCACCCTGTATCAGGCCGAGGACAAGCCCACGGTCCGCGCCTTCATGCGCCTCGGCGCCTCCGACGGCGACACCACCGACTTCAAGGGCGGCTGGCAGGCGGGCCTGCGCGTCGATTCTGTCTTCCAGAGCCGCCCCGACAGCGCCTTCTCCATCGGCTTCGACCAGGGCTTCCTGTCCGACAAGGCCCGCGCCAACGCTTTCGACGCCGGGACACAGTTCGGCGACGCCGAAAGCGGCGTGGAGATCACCTACGCCGACACCTTCGGGCCGTTCACGATCCAACCGGACCTGCAGTGGATCCATAATCCCGGCGGCGACCGCGACCGCGACGCCATCGTCACCGCCGGCCTGCGGGTGATCCTGACCCTGAAGTAGGAGGCCTACGCCTTGTTTTCGTAGGTCGCGGTGATCGTGGCCTTGGCCAGGGTGTGGAAATGCAGGTTGAAGCCGAAGACGGCGCCGGAGTTGTCGGGCGTCACGTCCAGCTTGTCCGTGTCCACGGCGAAGACGGTGAAGATGTAGCGGTGCGGGCCGTGGCCCGGAGGCGGGGCGGCCCCGCCGAAGCCCGGCGCGCCGTAGTCGGTGCGGCCCTCGACCGCGCCTGAGGGAACGGGGCCGCCGGCCGGAAGCGTGGTCACGTCCGCGGGGATGTTCGCGACTGTCCAGTGCCAGAAGCCCGAGCCCGTCGGCGCGTCCGGATCATAGACGGTGATCGCATAGCTCTTCGTGCCCTCCGGCGCGCCGGACCAGCTCAGCTGCGGCGAGGTATTGCCCTTGGCGGCGACCTGGGCGTCGGGCAGGACGCCGCCGTCCGTGATGTCGGTGGAGGTCAGGGTGAAGGTCATGGGCGCTCCTGTGTTCCAGCCGTGAACGCCTCCCGACGCGGGAGGGTTCGGTCGGCTCGTCCTATCAGGGGCCTCAGCTCGGCAGAAGCGTCTTCACGATCGAAAGATTGCGGATCTGGTCGGGCAGGGCGCGCGCCTGTTCCGGCAGGGCCCGGGCCTGGGCCAGCAGGGTCGGACCGTCGAATGTCCCGGTCGCCAGGCCGACGCCCAGGATCACGCCGCCGAGGATCAGCAGCAGCATGATGACGCGCAGAAGGCCGGTGAAGAAGCCGGTCTTGCGGCGCTTGCCCTTGGCCGTGGCGGTCGCGACGGCGGTGATCGGGCCCAGCGGATCGGGCTCCACGGCCTTTTCGGCGGCAATCGGCTCGGGGGTCAGGGGTTCTGCGACTTCCGCCTCGGCGGCGACGGGTTCAACAGCCAGCGGCTCGACGTCGGGGGTCTCGACGACGGGCGCCTCGACAACCGGGGCCTCGTCGACCAGCGGCTCGGCGCTCACGGCTTCTGCGGTCTCCGCCTCGACCGTCTCCGCGGGGTGCTCAGCTGCGGCGACTTCGGCCTCGGGGGCTTCCGGAACAGCGACGGGCTTCTCGGCGACAAGCGTCTCTGACACGGGCGGCTCCTCGATTGTCGAAGTGGACTGGGACGCGACCAGCGACAGGGGCGCGTGCCCGGTCGTCGGATGGCCGTCGTCGGGCATGCTGTTCGGGGTCGGCTCCAGCTCGGCCAAGGCCAGGGCCAGGGCGCCCGACGACGCGGCCGCCGGACCCAGTTCGGCCAGGGCCAGGCCAAGGGCCCCGGGCGCTGCGACCGGCTGACGCTCCATGGCCGCCATTTCGCGGCTCTGCGGCTCGGCGTTCACTTCGGGAACCGCGCGGATGTCCTGAGGCGGAGGCCTGCGGATCGGAACGACGTTGGAAACCGGTTCGGGTTCCTCGGTGATCTCTTCCGCCACCGCCGCTTCATCATCCAGCGAGGGTTCGGCGTGGGCGACGACCGGCCACGGCTCGAGGCTTTCCATGGCAGCCTGTTCAGTCTCGGGGGCTGCGTTCGCCTCCGCCCCCGCCTCCGCCACGGCCTCGGCAGCCGCCCCCGCCTCCGCCACGGCCTCGGCAGCCGTCGCCTCTTCGCCCGGATGCAGGGCCGGCTGGCCGTGCAGGGTGGCGTCGTCGGGATACTGGGCCAACTGGGCCTGCAACTGGGCTAGGGTGAAGGGGGCGTCGGATTCGAAGCGCGATGGAATGATCGGCCCCAGCTGGCGCAGCGCCCAGTACTGGGCCTTCGCCGCCGCCGGGCTGGGGGCATAGAAGATCTGCTTCAGCGTGCCGCCGCGAAGCGGGGCGCCGGTATCGTCAGTGTCGCTCCGGCTGGCCAGGCGATAGCCCAGTCCGTCGGTGTATTCCCACAGTTCATGGCGCAGCCAGATCATCGTCGAACCGCCGTATCAGGGGGCCGCGGACCCGCATTTCGGGCTCACACGACCGGGAAGGAAAACGCAGGCGTTAACCTTATCCGACAGAACGGCATTAGGCCACAGGACTCACGGCCAAGCTTCACTGTTGCGTCGACCCTGTGGGCTCGGCGCATCGCTTGCCTGGACGGCGCGGGCTTCTGGGCCTCAGGCGGCCTCGATCCGGTAGGATTCGATGACCGTGTTGGCGAGCAGCGTCTCGCACATCTTCTTGGCCTCTGCCGCCGGGTCCTCGGCGCCGTCGAGGTCGAACTCGATCAGCTTGCCGACGCGCGCGTTGGCGACACCGGCCCAGCCCAGACCCTGCAGGGCGCCTTCGACGGCCTTGCCCTGAACGTCCAGCACGCCGGGCTTCAGGAAGACGTGAACCTTGACCTTGGCCATCAGTGCAGTCCCCCCTGAATCACGGTCGGCATATCCTTCATGATGCCGAGGCGGCGGGCCACCTCCGCATAGCTCTCGATGACATTGCCCAGGTCGCGGCGGAACCGGTCCTTGTCCAGCTTCTCGCCGGTGGTCGCGTCCCACAGGCGGCAGCTGTCCGGGCTGATCTCGTCGGCCAGAATGACGCGGGCGAAGTCGTTCTCCCAGATCCGGCCGAACTCGATCTTGAAGTCCACCAGGGTGATGCCGACCGCGCCGAACATGCCCGACAGATAGTCGTTCACGCGCACGGTGGTGGCCAGGATGTCGTCGATCTCCTGGGTGGAGGCCCAGTTGAACGCCGTGATGTGCTCTTCCGTCACCATCGGGTCGTTCAGCTCGTCCTTCTTGTAATAGAATTCGATGATCGAGCGGGGCAGGGGCGTGCCCTCTTCCTGGCCCAGGCGGGTCGCCAGCGAGCCGGCGACGATGTTGCGGCACACGACTTCCAGCGGGATGATCTCGACTTCGCGGATCAGCTGCTCGCGCAAGTTCAGGCGTTTGATGAAGTGGTTGGTGACGCCGATGCCGTTCAGGCGGCTCATCACGAACTCGCTGATACGGTTGTTGATCACGCCCTTGCCCTCGAGCTGGGCCTTCTTCTCGCCGTTGAAGGCGGTGGCGTCGTCCTTGAAATACTGGATCAGGGTGCCGGGTTCGGGTCCTTCGTACAGGATCTTGGCCTTGCCCTCGTAGAGCTTCTTGCGCTTGGTGTTCATCGTCGGTCCCGGGCGGGAAAAGGTAAGGGCTTCGCCGGAAACGGAAAACGCGCGGCCAGAGACAGGGTCTGGGCTCCGCGTTCGGGAATCAGGCTGGGCGGGGAAATCTGTTCGGCTCTCCTTTAGCGGAACGGGGCTCGCGACACAAACCACGGGCCGATCGGGCCCCGTCACGAGCGATCCCGGTTGCGTTGGGCGGCGGGGCGGCTATAGACGCGTCTGCGGCGCCCGGATTGGCCCGCGTGCGGAGCGAATGACGGCTGATGACGACCTTCGATGATCGGGAAAAGGGCTTTGAGTCCAAGTTCGCGCTCGATCAGGAGCAGGAATTCAAGGCCATGGCCCGCCGCAACAAGCTGCTGGGTCTGTGGGCTGCTGAGAAAATGGGCCTGTCGCCCGAGTCGGGCGAGGACTACGCCAAGGCCGTCGTGCGCGCCGACTTCGAACAGCCGGGCGACGAGGACGTGTTCCGCAAGGTCGCTGGCGACTTCAAGGGCTCGGGCCTGACCGTTTCGGACAGCGAAATCCGCTCCAAGATGGACGAACTGGCTTCCGTCGCCCGCGACCAGATCCGCACCGGCGAGTAATCTCCTCACCACGCGAAGCGTGGGGAGGTGGCGCGACGCCGCTTGGCGTCGTGACGGAGGGGGTTCTTTGTCGAACCGGACTCCGCAGTTGAAATAAAGTCAGCGAGAACCCCCTCCACCACCCGCCAAGGGGCGGGCGGTCCCCCTCCCCATCGCAAGAGCGATGGTGAGGACAACGAAAAGGGCCGCACTCGGGGGAAAGTGCGGCCCTTCGTTTCGGGGGCTGGGGGAAGCCTCACCCGATACTTGCGTCTTGCGCCCCTCTAGAATGCGCACGCGCGAAAACGGTTCACGAGAAAACTCATTTCGGCATGACGACCGTGTCGATGACGTGGACCACGCCGTTCGATTGCATCACATCGGCCTGAGTCACCTTGGAGGTTCCGCCCTTGGCGTCGGTCAGGGTGACCGAGCCGTCGGGATTGACGTTGGCCGTCAGGGTCTCGCCCTCGACGGTGGTCAGCTCGACCTTGCCGCCGTTGGCCTGGGCCTGAGCGGCCAGATCGGCCGCGGTCAGCCTACCGGGCACCACATGGTAGGTCAGAAGCTTCGTCAGGGCGGCCTTGCCGGCCGGCGCCATCAGGCCTTCGCGGGTCGCGGCGGGGATTTTCTCGAAGGCGGCGTTGTCCGGCGCGAAGACGGTGAAGGGGCCGGTGGCGTTGAGGGTGTCGGCCAGGCCCGCGGCCTGGACCGCGCTGACCAGGGTGGTCAGATTGGCGGCCTTGGAGGCATTGGCGACGATGGTGGCGTTGGGGCTCATCGGCGCGCCTCCGACCATCGGATCGGTGGTGGCGGGCGCGGTCGCCGGAGCCATCGGCTCGGCGGGAGCGGGCGCGGCCTCTTCCTTCTTGTTGCAGGCGGCGACGGCCAGCAGGGCGGCGACGGAAACGGTGGCGAGAGCTGTGAAGCGGGGGGCGGACATGGGGGTTTCTCCTGAGGCCGCACTGTCGGCGGCTATGCAGCAGGTACTGTCCAGCGCTGGAAAGGATGCATACGGCCCAGCATGAGCGACGGGGATTGCGCGTCAGACCGCCAGGAATGCCCCGAGACGGCTCCACGCCTCGGCCTTCTCCGATAGCGGTCTTGTGTGGGCCGGGCTGGAGGAGGGCAGGTCGATCAGGGTCAGGCCTTCGACGCCGTTCAGCACCCTGCGGCCGCCCTTCGCCGCCGTCGCCCCGTTGAAGGCCACGGCTCTCAGCGCCGGCAGACCCGCGATCAGTCCGCGCAGATCGGCGGCTTCGGGCGACCGGATGGCGGCGTCCAGACTGCCGGGCCGTTCCGCCGAGGCGATGACGTCCCACAGGCCGACGCCCGCCGCCTTCAGCGCTTCCAGCCGTTCGGCATAGGGCAGGGCATGGGCCTCGCGCCCGATCACGCCGCCGATGAGGCGCCAGAAGCCGTTCTGCGGGTGGGCGTAGTACTGCTCAGCCTTCAGCGAGGCGTCACCGGGCAGGCTGCCGAGCACCAGCAGCCGTGTGTTCTCATCGACGACCGGGGCGAAATGCCGCTTGACCGTCATCGCGGGGTTCAGCTCGCGCCGAACACCCGCTGGAATACCGTATCCACGTGCTTGGTGTGATAGCCCAGATCGAACAGGGCCTCGAGCTCGGCGTCGGGGACGATGACCTCGGGGTCTTCCTTGAGGAAGTCGAGGAAGTTGCCCTCGCCGCGCCAGACCTTCATCGCGTTGCGCTGGACGGCCGCATAGGAGTCCTCGCGCGACTGGCCCAGTTGGGTCAGGGCCAGCAGGACGCGCTGCGAATGGACCAGACCACCGAGGCGGTCGAGGTTCTTCTGCATGTTCTCCGGATAGACCAGCAGACGCTCCATCACCCCGGCCAGACGGTTCAGGGCGAAGTCGAGGTGGATGGTGGCGTCCGGGCCGATGCCGCGCTCGACCGAGGAGTGGCTGATGTCCCGCTCGTGCCACAGGGCGACATTCTCCATTGCCGGGGTCACAGCAGAACGGACCAGACGGGCCAGGCCGGTCAGGTTCTCGGTCAGGATGGGGTTGCGCTTGTGCGGCATGGCCGACGAGCCCTTCTGCCCCTTGTCGAAGAACTCCTCGGCCTCGAGGACTTCCGTGCGCTGCAGGTGGCGGATCTCGATGGCCAGACGTTCGATCGAGGAGCCGACGACGCCGAGGGCCGCGAAGAAGGCGGCGTGACGGTCGCGCGGGATCACCTGGGTCGAAACCGGCTCGACCTGCAGACCCATCTGGTCGGCGACATATTGTTCGACCTGCGGGTCGACGTTGGCGAAGGTGCCCACGGCGCCGGAGATGGCGCAGGTGGCGATCTCTTCCTTGGCCACGATCAGGCGGCGCTTCGCCCGCTGGAACTCGGCGTGATAGCCGGCCAGCTTCAGGCCGAAGGTCACGGGCTCGGCGTGGATGCCGTGCGAACGGCCCACGGTCGGGGTGTACTTATGTTCCCTGGCCCGGGCCTCCAGCGCCGCCAGCACCCGGTCGACGCCGGCGATCAGCAGGTCCGAGGACCGCGCCAGCTGCACGGCGAAACAGGTGTCCAGCACGTCCGAGGAGGTCATGCCCTGGTGCAGGAAGCGGGCTTCCTCGCCGACCGTCTCCGAGACGTGGGTCAGGAAGGCGATGACGTCGTGCTTGGTCGTGCGCTCGATCTCGTCGATCCGGTCCGAGTCCCAGGCGGCGTCCTTGCCCTTGGCCCAGATGGCCTCGGCGGCCTCGGTCGGGATCACGCCCAGCTCGGCCATCTTGGTGGCGGCATGGGCCTCGATCTCGAACCAGATCTTGTACTTGGTCTCGGAGGACCAGATGGCGACGGCTTCGGGGCGGGAATAGCGCGTGATCATGGGCGCGGGGTGTCGTTGCTGCCCCCGCCTGAGTCAAGCGGCGCTTGTGTCTGGGGCGCTTAAACTTGCGTGACCGGCTGTGGCGCGCGGGGCCGAGTCGGCGCATGAGGGCGCCATCAAAGACAGGGAGAGGGCCACATGGAACTGATCATCGGACCGCGCCGGTTCTCGACCTGGTCACTGCGCCCCTGGCTGGTGCTCAAGCGCTGCACCGGCGACTTCACCGTGCGCGAGCTCGATTTCAACACGCCTGAAGGCCACGCCGAGATGCTGTCGGTCTCCCCGAGCGGCCTGGTGCCTGTGCTCAAGGTGGACGGCGAGACCATCTGGGATTCCCTCGCCATCTCCGTCTTCTGCGCCGAGCGCTTCCCCGAAGCGAAACTCTGGCCCGCCGACGCCCACGCCCGGTGGCTGGCCCGGTCGGCGACCTGCGAGATGCACGGCGGCTTCTCGGCCCTGCGCACCCACTGCACCATGAATCCCAGCCATCCGATGGTCGGGCCCGAACGCTCGCCGACGCCGGAAAACGACGCCGTCGCGGCCGATCTACGTCGTCTGGTCACCCTGTTCCGCGGCTTGCGCGAACGCTTCGGAGCCGGGGGCGACTTCCTGTTCGGCGAATGGTCCGTGCCCGACGCCTTCTTCACCCCGGTCGCCACCCGCATCCGCCACTACCAGATCGATCTGGCCCGCTACGGCGACGAGGATGGCGTGGCGAGCACATATGTCGCGGCCTTATTGCAACAGCCCGATTTTCTCGAATGGGAAGCTCTGGCTTAGCCGGAACCTCGCCTCATTTGGGGCCTTTGAGGGACAGTGTTCCATTAAGCACGCCTGCTGACCGGCGCTTAAGGCAACGCTGTTATCTTTCTCTCATCCGGGGGTCGCTCCCCAACACAGGACACACCGACCATGACCGCTCCGGTCGAGCCGCGCCCCGCCGTCGTCACGCCGCGTCAGCCGACGCTCGGCAGTGTCGCGCTCGCGCTTCTGGTCGGCTGCTGCCTGTGCGCCTCGCTGGTCGCCAGTATCTTCTAGGACGTCAGAGACCGCCTGACGGGGCGGGGGCCGAGGCCATCTCCACGGGCGCGGCCGGCGCGGGCGGAACATAGTCCAGACCGATCGACACCAGACCGGCGCCCGAAGCGACCGCGTCCAGGGTGTTCAGCGGCTTGCCGAACATGCGCTGATAGACCCAATAGGCCGCCACGACCTTTTCGACATAGTCTCGCGCCTGGGGCACGTCGATCGTCTCGATCAGCAGCAGCGGGTCCGGATTGGGCCCCAGCTTGCGCAGCGCCGCCAGCATCGGGCCGGGACCGGCGTTGTAGGAGGCCACGGCGCGCAGGATGTCGCCCTGGAACTCGGGCCGCGACAGCATCTGGTTCACATAGACCTGCCCCAGCCGCATGTTGACCGCCGGGTCGAACAGCTGCTGTGGCTTCGAAACGAAGGTGCGGTCGCCGGTCATCTCGGCGGCGGTGCCGGGCATGACCTGCATCATCCCATAGGCGCCGGCGGCCGAGCGGGCGTCCGGATTGAAGTCGGTTTCCTTGCGCGCCAGGGCATAGACCAGCGCCGGCTCGATGGTGAAGCCGCCTTCGGGCGTCAGCACCGGGGTCGCATAGCGCATCGCGTCGACCCGGGTCACATCGGGACCCGAGCCGCCCATGCGCGGGCCCAAGGCGTCGGCCAGGCCGGTCCACATGCGCCGGGCGGTGTCGCCGACGGCGGTGCGCAACCCGGCGCGCAGCTCGTCCCGGGCGTCGGAGCGGCGACCGACTTCCAGATAGGCCACGGTGCGGCGGGCGCGGTCGTCGGACTGGATGAAGGCGTTCAGGTCGCGCGGATTCACCTCGTTGGCGGACCGGGCGGGCTGATAGGCGACGCGCTGGACCCCGGCGGGTTGATAGGGGCGCGGGCCCAGACCCTCGATGGCGACGTCGCGGCCCAGCTGGCGCAGCGCCACCTGGCCATAGAAGGTCGCGGGCCATTGCGCGGCCAGGTTCAGGAAGCCGGTGATCCGGTCCTGACGGCCCGACTGGGCGGCTGCCTTGGCGGCCCAGACCCCGGCCCCGGCGCGGACCCAGGGGTCCTCGGTGGGGTCGGCGGCGACGCGCTCGAAGGCCTGCATGGAATCGTTGAACTGACCCAGCCGATAAGCGGCCAGACCTGTGGTCCACCAGTCGCCGATCTGGGTTCCCAGCATATAGGCGGTCGTCAGGTCGTCGTGGTTGTAGGCGACGCGCGCGGCCTTGGCGGGATCGTCCTCGGTCGAACCGCCGCCGGCCTCGACGACGCTGGACCAGGTGCGGCCGCTGACCCCGGCGGGGCGTTTCGGCTCGGCCGCGCCGTCCGGGCGGCGCTTCAGGGCCAGGGCGTAGGCGCGCGGGGCGCACGGCAGGTCCGAATAGTCGTCCAGCCAGGCCGACAGTTCCTCATAGGTGGCGACGTAGTCGGGGTGGAACAGCCGCTCGAACTCGACCTGGCCCAGCAGAACGTGATCGCGCGCCTCGCGCGCCGCGGCGCGGGCGAGATCGAGGTCTCCGCGGCGCAGGGCGTCGAAGGCGGTGGTGTAGCTGAGGCGGTCGGCGGAGCTCAGGGCGGTCGGCCCGCCTTCATCGGCGGCCTCGTAGGCAACGCCCTCGGCGGAGTCAGTCGCGGCCGGGGCGGCGGACTCGGCGGAGGGCGCTTCCTTGGCCATCGCGACACCGGAAGCGAGACCGGTCATCGTCAGGGCGAGCATCGGCGCAAGGAGAGCGCGGCGGTAAGCATACATAGGCGGCGGCCCCCTCGTGCAACGCGTCTCCCGTCTCGATCAGGATCGGCGCGTGTGTCTGCGATCGGTCGTCAATCCGTAACCATGCCCGAAAAACGGCCCGGCCTCAATCACATGACTGTCAGCAGGGGTATCGCCCTGGTTCGAGGCGTCAGTGAGGCGCGCTCGATTCGGCCTCTTCCAGCCGCGCCGCCAGCGCCAGAATATCGGCCCAGGCCTGCTTCTTGGCCTGGGGCTGACGCAGCAGGAAGGCGGGGTGCAGGGTCGGCAGGGCGGGGGCGGAGACGTCGCCCTCGTGCAGCCGCCACTCACGCCACTGGCCGCGCATCTTCAGGATGCCTTCGTCGGTCGCCAGCACCGCCTTGGCCGAGGCCGCGCCCAGCAGCAGCACAAGCTTCGGCTTCAGGATGGCGAAGGCCCGCTCCACGAAGGGGGCGCAGGCGGCCTGTTCCTGCGGCGTAGGCGTCCGGTTGCCCGGCGGCCGCCAGAAGACGGTGTTGGTGATGAAGACCTTCCCGGTCAGGCCCGCGGCGTCGAGCATCTTGTCCAGCAACTGGCCCGCCTTGCCCACGAACGGCAGGCCCTGCGCGTCCTCGTCAGCCCCCGGACCTTCGCCGATGATCAGGATGGGGGCGTCCGTCGCGCCGCGCCCGAACACCGACTGCCGGGCGCCCATGCCACGCAGGGGGCAGCCTTCGAATGTCGCCACCGCCGCCGCCAGGGCTTCGAGCGTCTCAGCGCCCGCTGCCAGCCGCCGCGCCTCGTCGGCGGCGTCATGGCTGTTGTCCTGAACCACGACCGAGGCCGTCGCCTTGGCCACCGCCTTCAGGGCTGGCGGGGGGATATAGGTCCGGTCGACCGCGGCGTCTTCATAACAGGCGTCCACCCCCGCATCCCGCCAGAAGGCGAGCAGGCTTTCGGTCGCAGCGATGTCCTGGGGAGAAGCGTTCATGTCGTTCGGTACATGGATAAGCCTTGACCGCCGCAACGTCACGTTCTGATAAGCACATAACCACACTGAGAACCGGGATTCAGGAAACCATGGCCGAGGAAGCAATCGAGGGCGGCGCCACCACTCCGGCGCAGGAAGCCATCCTCGACAACCTGCCCCCGCTGGAAGCGCTTCAGGGCGTCGAGCGCGAGGTCATGGAATATGACGTCGTCATCGTTGGCGGCGGCCCCGCCGGCCTGTCCGCCGCCATCCGCCTGAAGCAGCGTGCGGAAGCCGAGGGCAAGGAGATCAACGTCGCGGTTCTGGAAAAGGCGGCCGAGGTCGGCGGCCACATCCTGTCCGGCGCGGTCATCGACCCCAAGGCGCTGAACGAACTCTTCCCCGACTGGAAGGAACGCGGCGCCCCGCTGGAGACGCCGGTCACAAAGGACAAGTTCCTGGTGCTCGGCCCGATGGGCGAGGTCTCCATCCCCATGCCGCTGCTGCCGCCGATGATGCACAACGACGGCTGCTACATCGCCTCGCTGGGCAACGTCACCCGCTGGCTGGGCGAGCAGGCCGAGGCCCTCGGCGTCGAGGTCTATCCCGGCATGGCCGCCAGCCACGTCGTCTGGGACGAGCCCACCGGCCGGGTGAAGGGCGTCGTCGCCGGCGTCTTTGGTATCGACAAGCACGGCCAGCCGACCGGCGACTTCCAGCCGGGCATCGAGCTGCATGGCAAATACGTCTTCATCGCCGAGGGCGTGCGCGGCTCGCTGGCCAAGACCATCATCGCCCGCCACAAGCTGGCCGCCGGCAAGTCGCCCCAGAAATTCGGCATCGGCCTGAAAGAGCTGTGGCAGGTCCCGGCCGAGAAGCACCAGCCGGGTCTGGTCCAGCACTCCACCGGCTGGCCGCTGGATGAGTTCACCGGCGGCGGTTCCTTCCTCTACCACTTCGGCGACAACTACATCGCCCTCGGCTACGTGGTTCACCTGAACTACAAGGACCCCTTCCTGTCGCCGTTCGACGAGTTCCAGCGGTTCAAGCACCATCCCTCGATCTCCCAACACCTCGAAGGCGGCACGCGCATCTCCTACGGCGCCCGCGCGATCACCGAGGGCGGTTTCCAGTCGGTGCCCAAGCTGTCGTTCCCCGGCGGCGTCCTGATCGGCTGTTCGGCGGGCTTCGTGAACGTGCCCCGGATCAAAGGCAGCCATAACGCCATGAAGACCGGCATGCTGGCCGCCGACGCCGCCTATGACGCGGTGATGGCCGGGCGCGAGGGCGACGAACTGGTCGAATACCAGACCGCCTATGAGAAGAGCTGGGTCGCGAAGGAGCTGAAGGGCGTCCGCAACGCCAAGCCCTATCTGACCAGGTTCGGCACGACCCTGGGCGGCGCGCTGGGCGTCGCCGAGATGTGGCTCTTCGCCCTGACCGGCCTGACCACGCCCTGGACGATGAAGCACAAGAAGACCGACGCGGCCTCGACCGAACCGGCCTCCAAATACAAGCCGCGCGTCTATCCCAGGCCGGACGGCAAGCTGTCGTTCGACAAGCTCTCGTCGGTGTTCATCTCCAACACCAACCATGCCGAGGAACAGCCGGCTCACCTGAAGCTGATCGACCCGACGGTGCCGATCCGCGTCAACCTGCCGAAGTTCGGCGAGCCCGCGCGCCTCTACTGCCCGGCGGGCGTCTATGAGGTCCTCTACGCCGAGGACGGCAAGTCGGATCCTCGCTTCCAGATCAACGCCCAGAACTGCGTCCACTGCAAAACCTGCGACATCAAGGACCCGTCGCAGAACATTGTCTGGACCACGCCCGAAGGCGGCGGCGGCCCCAACTATCCGAATATGTAGGGCCTGAGGGGAAACCCCCTCTTGCGGGGGAGGGACAAAGTGGCGAGGGTTCCGTCATGACGTCCCTCCGCCTCACGCTGCTTTCCTTCACGGCTCTCGGCCTCGCCCTGACCGCGCCCGGTCTCGCCATGGCCCAGGAAGCGCCGCCGGTCTCAGATCCGGCCGCCGGACAGCGTCCGCCGATCATCGTGCCGGTTCAGCCGGGCCAGTCGAATCCCGCCGTCCAGCCGCCAGCCGTTGTCGCCCCGGTTGAAGGCGAACCCGAGGACGGCGAGCCCGCTTCCGACGAAGCCCCACTCCCGCCGCCGGCCGCGCCGGCCATCATTCCCATCCCCGCCGTCTGGGCGCCGGCCCCGGTCAACCGCGAGGGCCACACCGCCTATGGCCTCTATCTCGGCGGGCGCAATCTGGTCGCGCGTTCGACCGTCGGCGATGGCGAGGCCGCCCTCGGCGCCCGCTATCTGTCCGAGGTTCAGTCCCTGACCCCGGAACAGCCGACCGTTCAGCAGCAGGCCTTCACCGCCGCCCTTCTGGCCGGGGATCTTTCGGACGCGGCCCGGATGGCGCCGTCGGGCGAGGGCGTTCCGCCGGTGCTTTCGGAGGCCGGGCGACTGGTTCAGGCCATCGACCTCTATGCCCACGGCAAGGCGCGCGAGGCCGCGGCGGTGTTCAAGGCCGGGCCGATCCAGATGCCTCATGCCGCCGCGGGCCTCCTGACCCAGCGCTGGATCGCCGCCGCCGGCGGCGACTGGGACTTCGCCCTGATCGGGCCGCCGCAGACCGCCAATGACACCTTCAGCCAGGTGCTGCGCTTCCAGCGCGCCCAGTTGCTGGAGCTCCATCGCCGTTACGATGAGGCCGAGGCCGAGTTCAGGGCTCTGGACGCCAATCCGGCCGCCCAGCCGCCCTTCCATGCGGGCTACGGCGCCTTCCTCGAGCGCCGTGGCCGCAAGGCCGAGGCGGTCGCTGTCTATGACAAGGCCCTGGCCGCCAATCCCGACAGCGTTCTGCTCGCGGCCGCCAAGGCGCGGGTATCCCAGCCTCGCAGCCGCGCCCCGGACGCCGCCACCTATCGCGACGGCGTCGCCCAGGGTCTGACGCTGGCCGCCTCCCTCGCCGCCGACAGCCGCGCCAATGAGTTCGCGGCCGTCTATCTGCGCATGGCCATGGAGGTCGCGCCCAGCGACGATATCCGCCTGCTGCTGGGCGGCGCCCTGGTCAGCGCTCATCTGGAAGCCGCTGCCCGCGACGCCATGGCCGCGATCGGCCCGCGCAACGCCGCCGCCTATGCCGCCGCCCGGCTGCAAATCGGCGCCAGCCTCGGCCGCGACGATCGCAAGGAAGAGGCCCTGGTCGAGTTCCGCAAGGCCTTCGCCGCCGCGCCGGAGTCCCAGGACATCGCCTATGCCCTGGCCACACAGCTTCTGGAGCTGAAGCGCAACGACGAGGCGCTGGAAATCCTCAACGGCCCGCTGCTCAACACCCCGGACCAGCCCGCCGCCGTCCACTTCGTGCGCGGCGCCGCCTATGAGGCGTCCGGCAAGATCGCGGAGGCTGAGACCGAGCTCGCCGCCGCCGTCGCCGACCAGCCCAATGAGCCGGCCTTCCTCAACTATCTGGGCTACCTCTGGGTCGACAACGGCACGAAGGTCACCGAGGGCGCGGCCCTGATCGCCCGCGCCCACGCCGCCGAGCCCAATGACGGAAACATCCAGGACTCGCTCGGCTGGGCCCAGTTCCGTCAGGGCCAATACGACACCGCCGTCGTCACCCTTGAGGAGGCTGTCGACAAGGAGCCGGCCAACGCCGAGATCAACGACCACCTCGGCGACGCCTATTGGCAGGTGGGCCGCAAGCGCGAGGCGGGCTTCCAGTGGAACCGCGTCCTGACCCTGAACCCCGACGCCGAACGTCGCGCCGGGGTAGAGAAGAAGCTGGCCGAGGGTCTGCCGCCCCAGACGCCTGTCGTGGCGCCGGTCACGGTCACGCTCCCCGCCGCGTCGGTCGGCGCCGAGCCGTAAGGTGCTGCTGACCGGGCTCGCGCCTGCCAAGATCAACCTCTTCCTCCACGTCGGGAGCCTGCAGGCCGACGGCTACCACCCGCTCGCCAGCTTGGTGGCCTTCGCCGATGTCGGCGATCGGGTCACGGTCGAACGCGACGAGGCCTTGTCCCTGAGCGTCGAAGGCCCGTTCGGCGCAGGCCTGGCGGCCGAGCCCGACAATCTGATCCTCAAGGCGCTGCGGGCCCTGGGGCAGGGCGCGGGGATCGGCGAGCCCGCCCTGCGGGTGACCCTCGACAAACAGCTGCCCATCGCCGCGGGTCTGGGCGGAGGTTCCTCCGACGCCGGGACCGCCCTGAAGCTGGCGCGCGAGCTGCTCGACCTCGATCTCGATGACGCCGCTCTGGAAGCGGTGGCGGGGGTGGTCGGCGCCGACGGTCCGATGTGCCTCCGCGCCCGCTCCGCCTGGGCCGAGGGCAGGGGAGACGTCCTGACCGAAGCGCCCGACCTGCCGTCGCTCCACGCCGTCCTCGTCAACCCGGGCGTCCCGTCCCCGACCGGCGCTGTCTATCGCGCCTTCGACGCCGGTCCTGCGGGTTCGACCGATCGCCCTGTCGCGCCCGACGACTGGAGCCCCGCCGCCGTCATCGACTGGCTGGGGCGGCAGCGGAACGATCTGGAGCCGCCCGCCCTCGCCCTGACCCCGGGGATCCGGCCGGCGCTTGACGCCGTGGCGGCCTGTGCGGGCGTCGGCCTTGCGCGCATGTCGGGCTCCGGCGCCACCGTCTTCGGCCTGTTCGCCGCGGCTGACGACGCCGACTGCGCCGCCGCCGCCCTGTCGCAGGACCGGTCTGACTGGTGGGTCAGGCGCGCCGTTCTCTGCGCGGACCGCTAGAGGCGCGGCTCATTATCGGCGTCCGGATGGAACTCCGGCCGCGCTAACCGTCTTTCCTTCGCGACAGCCCCATTCCGCAAGCCGTCGCGATCCCCCGCGCGATGGACCGAGAGTCAAAGGAAACCGTCATGCTTCGCGCCCGCCTTCTGACCGCAACCGCCGCCGTCGCCCTGTTCGCCGCCCCCGCCGCCTTCGCACAGGACGCGACTCCCGTCGCTGCGGCTCCGGCCATCGCGCCCGCCGCCTCCGACACCATCATCGATGAGCTCAAGGCCAACGGCCAGTTCACGACCCTGCTGGCCGCCCTCGACCGGGCCCAGCTGACCGAGACGCTGAAATCCCAGCCGGCGATCTCGATCTTCGCCCCGACCGACGCCGCCTTCGCCCAACTGCCCGAGGCCGAGCGCGCCCGGCTCATGGACCCGGAAAACGTCAATGAGCTGCGTCAGCTGCTGCTCTATCACCTCATCGTCGCCGACGTGAACTCGAGCCAGATCAAGGGCACGCGCGGCGGGGTCGAGACGGCGGCCCGCACCCAGGTCCAGCTGGACGGCACCGGCGACGCCATCAAGGTCGATGACGCCACCGTCACCACGGCCGACATCGACGCCTCCAACGGCGCCGTCTTCGCCATCGACAAGGTCCTGAACCCGGCCACCTCCGAGGTCGCCTCGGGCGACGCCGACGAGGCGCCAGCCGCCCCCATGGTCACCGAGGCCCCCGCCGCCGAGGCGCCGGCGACCGCTCCGGCCGCCCACCCGACGATGACCGCCCCGGTCGCCACCTCGGCCCCCGCGCCCACGCCCCCGATCGCCCCGACCCCGGATGAGGACAAGAACCCGGTCACGACCGAACCGGCCCCGACTCCGACGCCCACGCCGCAAGGCTAATTCCCTGCGTCAGGTTGAGTTTGCAGGCGGCGGGCCCTAGGGTCCGCCGCCTTTACTTTTGCCTGCACAAAGCCTCCCAGCCTTGCCCCACGCATCCGAACCCCTGTCCTTCCAGGACCTCATCCTGACGCTTCAGCGCTACTGGGGCGAACAGGGCTGCGCCCTGCTGCAGCCCTATGACATCGAGGTGGGGGCGGGGACCCTGCACCCGGCGACCGTCCTGCGCGCGCTCGGCACGAAGCCGTGGAAGGCCGCCTACGTCCAGCCCAGCCGCCGCCCCGGCGACGGCCGCTATGGCGAGAACCCCAACCGGCTCCAGCACTATTATCAATTCCAGGTCCTGCTGAAGCCGAACCCGGACAATCTGCAGGAGCTCTATCTCGGCTCGCTGGCTGCCATCGGCATCGACCCCAAACTGCACGACATCCGCTTCGTCGAGGACGACTGGGAAAACCCCACCGTCGGCGCCTGGGGTCTGGGCTGGGAGGTCTGGTGCGACGGCATGGAGGTGACCCAGTTCACCTATTTCCAGGGCGTCGGCGGCATCGAGGTCGACGTCGTCTCGGGCGAGCTGACCTACGGGCTCGAGCGTCTGGCCATGTATGTCCAGGGCGTCGACAACGTCTATGACCTGAAGTTCAACAACGACGGCCTGACCTATGGCGAGGTCTTCCTCGAGAACGAGCGCCAGCAGTCGGAAGCCAATTTCCACGGCTATGAGGTCGAGGGGCTGAAGCGCCGCTTCGAGGACATGGAGCGCGAGTCGACCCGCCTGCTCGCCATGACCGGACCGCAAGGGCAGCCGCTCGTTCTGCCCGCCTACGATCAGGTTCTGAAAGCCTCGCACCTCTTCAACCTGATGGACGCCCGCGGCGCCATCGCCGTCGCCGAACGCCAGAGCTACATCGGCCGCATCCGCGACCTCTGCAAAGCCTGCGCCCTCGCCTACGTCGAACAAGAGCGGAAAACCGCCTGATGCCCCAACTCCTCCTCGAACTCTTCTCCGAAGAAATCCCCGCCCGCATGCAGCAGGGCGCCGCGCGCGACTTGGAACGCATGGTCTCCGAGCGGCTCAAGGCCGCCGGCCTGAGCTGGGAGGCGCTCAATGTCTTCGCCGGCCCGCGCCGTCTGACGCTCGTCATCGACGGTCTGCCCTCGGCGACGCCCGACCGTTCGGAAGAGCTGAAGGGCCCGCGCGCCAATGCCCCGGAGCAGGCGCTGGAAGGCTTCCTGCGCAAGACCGGCCTGACCAAGGACCAGCTGACCGAGCGCGACGGCGTCTTCTTCGCCGTCATCGAGCAGAAGGGCCGCGCCACCGCCGACATCGTCCCCGAGACCGTCGACGCCATCGTTCGCGCCTTCCCCTGGCCCAAGTCGATGCGCTGGGGCTCCGGAACCCTGCGCTGGATCCGTCCGCTGAAGCGCATCCTCTGCCTGTTCGACGGCAAGGTCGTGCCCTTCGACATCGACGGCATCCTGTCCGACGCGATCACCGAGGGCCACCGCTTCCTCGGCAAGGGCCAGCCCATCGCCGTCAACGACTTCGCCGACTACCGCCGCAAGCTGGAGGCCGACTACGTCCTGCTCGACGTCGCCGACCGCAAGCTGAACATCCTCGACGCCTCGAAATCTATCACGGCCGCCAGGGGCCTCGCCCTCGTCGACGACGACGGCCTGCTGGACGAGGTCGCGGGCCTGGCCGAATGGCCGACCCCCATCCTCGGCGACATGGACCCCCAGTTCCTCAGCCTGCCGCCCGAGGTGGTCCGGCTGTCGATGAAGGTGCACCAGAAGTATTTCGCCGTCCGTGATCCGTCGAAGCATGGCCTCGCGCCCAACTTCGTCGTCGTCGCCAATGTCGAGGCCTCCGACGGCGGCGCGGCCCTCGCCGCCGGCAACAGCCGCGTGCTGTCGGCCCGCCTGAACGACGCCCGCTTCTTCTGGGACGAGGACCTCAAGACCGGCTTTGACGCTTGGTCGGAGAAGCTCTCCGGCGTCACCTTCCACGCCAAACTCGGCACGCTCGCCGAACGCGTCGACCGCATCGCCGCCCTCGCGCGCGAGATCGCCCCTCTGGTCGGCGCCGACGCCGATCAGGCCGAACGCGCCGCCCGCCTCGCCAAGGCCGATCTGGCCTCCGGCATGGTCGGGGAATTCCCGGAACTGCAGGGCGTCATGGGCGGCTACTACGCCCGCGCCGCCGGCGAGCCTGACGCCGTCGCCGACGCCGTCCGCGACCACTACAAGCCGCAGGGCCCGGCCGACACCGTCCCGACCGCCCCGGTCACCGTCGCGGTCGCCCTCGCCGACAAGCTCGACACCCTCGTCGGCTTTTTCGCCATCGACGAAAAGCCCACGGGCTCGAAGGATCCCTATGCGCTGCGGAGAGCGGCGCTGGGCGTGATCCGGTTGGTGCTGGAGAACCAGATCCGGCTGCATATCCGTGGCGCGGCCTTGGATGCTTGGTCGGAGCGGTGGTTCCAACAAAAGCACGACGACCGCTTTGAAGACGTCACGACCTTCTTCGCCGACCGCCTGAAGGTCCTCCTGCGCGATCAGGGCCAGCGTCACGACCTCGTCGACGCCGTCTTCGCCCTCGGTGACGACGACCTCGTCCGCATCGTCCGCCGCGTCGAGGCCCTGGCCGCCTTCCTCGCCACCGACGACGGCGCCAATCTGCTGGCCGGCTTCAAGCGCGCGTCCAACATCCTCAAGGCCGAGGAGAAGAAAGGGCCGGTGCCGACCGGCGCCGTCGCCACGGGCCTCGCCAACCAGCCCGAGGCCGAGACTGCCCTGGCCTTCGCGACCGCCGCCGCCGCGACCGCCGTCGACACGGCCCTGGACGCCGAGGATTTCGCCGCCGCCATGACGGCCCTCGCCGCCCTGCGCGCCCCGGTCGACGCCTTCTTCACCGACGTCCTCGTCAACTCCGACGTGCCCGCCGAACGCGACAACCGCCTGAAACTCCTGGGCCAGGTCCGCGACGTCATGGGCCGCGTCGCCGACTTCGGCCTGATCGCGGGCTGACGCGAAGCGTCTCCTCCCCTCGCGTAGCGTGGGGAGGGGGACCACCCGCCGCTTGGCGGGTGGTGGAGGGGGTTCTTTCTCGGAACCCCCCTCCGTCCGGCGAAGGCAAGGCAGCAAGAGCCCCCTCCGTCACGGCCCCAACCGGGGCCGCGCCACCTCCCCATCGCAAGGCGATGGGGAGGAGATTCAGGCCCGAAACAGCAACGACCCGTCGCCGTAGGAGTAGAACCGGTACCGGTCCCGGATCGCGTGCTCATAGGCCGCGCGCATCGTCTCCAGCCCTGCGAAGGCCGAGACCAGCATGAACAGGGTCGACTTGGGCAGATGGAAATTGGTCATCAGCACATCCACCGCCCGGAACCGGTAGCCCGGGGTGATGAAGATGGCC
This sequence comes from Brevundimonas sp. GW821-FHT12E07, assembly GCF_058807035.1. Taxonomy (NCBI): domain Bacteria; kingdom Pseudomonadati; phylum Pseudomonadota; class Alphaproteobacteria; order Caulobacterales; family Caulobacteraceae; genus Brevundimonas; species Brevundimonas sp. GW821-FHT12E07. The sequence continues at coordinate 598,515 of NZ_JBXAQH010000003.1, forward strand.
GTGTCGCCGTGGAAGGCCTGAACCACGCCCTCCGGCGTCGTCGCCGACTCCAGCAGCCGCAGCGAGGTCGTGCCCACGCAGACGATCCGCCCACCATTGGCATGGACAGCGTTCAGGGCGGCGGCGGTTTCGGCCGACACCTCGCCCCACTCGGAATGCATCTTGTGGTCGGCCGTATCGTCCGCCTTGACCGGCAGGAAGGTGCCGGCGCCCACATGCAGGGTCACCGCATGGGTCGTCACGCCCTTGGCCCGGATCGCCTCCAGCAGGTCCGGCGTGAAATGCAGTCCCGCGGTCGGCGCCGCCACCGAGCCGTCGTGCTGGGCATAGACGGTCTGATAGTCGGTCAGGTCGCGATCGTCCTCGGGCCGTTTGGCCGCGATATAGGGCGGCAGGGGCATGACCCCCACGGCCCGGATGGCGTCGTCCAGCGCCGGCCCGGCCAGGTCGAACTTCAGGGTGATCAGGCCGTCCTCGCCCTTGTCGGCGACCGTGGCTTCCAGTGTCTGGAACTTGATCCGGTCCCCCGCCTTGATCCGCTTGCCGGGCTTCATGAAGGCCGACCAGACGTCGGGCGCATCCCGGTGATGCAGGGTCGCCTCGACCTCGACGGTCAGGATCTCGCCCGCCACCACTGGATCGGGCCGTTCCCGCACCCCCGACAGCCGCGCCGGGATCACCCGCGTGTCATTGAACACCAGGGCGTCGCCGGCCCGCAGGAAGTCTGGCAGGTCCCGGATGATCCGGTCCCCCAGCGCGCCATCCTGAACCACCAGCAGCCGCGCGGAATCCCGCGGCTCCCCAGGCCTCAGGGCGATGCGGTCCTCGGGCAGGTCGAAATCAAAGTCGGCGGTCTTCATCAGGCGGCGCAAAGGCCACGGAGGAGGGGAGGGGTCAAGTAGAGTTCACTATCGGCGGCCTGAGGCCTTCAACGCCCGGAGCGCGGCGAGGTCGGTGGCGGACACCTCCATCCAAGGACCGGAGTTGCCGCAATAGTTCGCGTACCATGCGCCGCGAGCCTCGCGCGGATTGGACCGATCACGTGGAACCGGTTCGAGGAACAGCAGATATTCTCCGCCGACATCGTCGGTGTAGAAGGCGCCGCTGTTCCTGAAGGTGAACAGGGACAGTTCAGTGGGCGGCTGGCCCTTGAAGGTTTCGAGCACTCGTACGCGGGTCAATGTCCAGGGCGCGTCGTCGTCGGACCAGCCGGGCTGCCGCCAGCTATCGAAGGCCGAAATGACCCTGACGTGCACGACCAGCGGATCGTCGCCGAACTCCCGCTCCACGGTCGGATGGGCGTAGAGGACGCCATCATAGCTGCACAGGGCCTGAGCCGGGCCGAACCAGATGGCGCCGAGAAGCAGGGCCAGGAAGGCGGGTGTGGAGCGGGCCATGTCGGTTCGAATTCAGAAGGATGAACCACCACGCTGCACCCGGCCGGAACGGGCGTCAAACCCCGGTCGAATCGGCACTGAACCTTGATCAGGCCGGGGCGTTCGAGCCAGATGAAAACCTCCCCCCTTCTGCCCTCCGTCCTCATCGGCGCCGTCGCCAGCGCCCGCTCCATGACCCCGATGGCCGCCCTCGCCACCGCCCGCCTCGCGGGTGAGCGCACACCCGGCAAGCTCATCCTTCTGGACCATCCGTTGTTCAGGTTCGGGGCGCTGGCCATGGGCGTGGGCGAGCTGTTCGGCGACAAGATGAAGACCGCGCCCGACCGCACCGTCTTCCTCGGCTTGCTGGCCCGGGTGATGAGCGCGGGCATCGCCGGCGCCGCCCTTGCCCCCAAAGGCCGCGAGAAGACCGGCGCCGCGCTGGCTGTCGGGACCGCCATTCCGCTGGCCTACCTCGGCCTCGCCGGTCGCAAGAGGGCCATGGCCCGCATCGGCCAGACGAAGAGCGGCCTGATCGAGGACGCCCTCATCGTCGCCGCCGGCGCCGCCGTGGTGGGCTTGACCGCGCGGCGGCGCTGACCCCGGATCGTCCCCGGGTTTAAGTGTTGCTTCAGCCGTTCAGGGCAGGATGGCCGGATGAGTTTCGACCTTCCAAATCTCGCTGACGGCGGGCGTCTCGACGCCTGGGACCGCTTGAGACGACCGGTGTGGCTGTTCGACCCGGTCAGCTGCCGGGGCGTCTACGCGAACGTCGCCGCCCTGGCCTTGTGGGGCGCGGTCGATCTGGATGAGCTTCTGGCTCGGGACTTCTCCAAACTGTCCCCGGCCGTCCGGGCGCGAACCGACCGGCTCCGGGCGGCGACCACCGAGGGACGGGAGGTCGAGGAGCACTGGACCTTCTATCCCAACGGCAGCCCGGTGACGGTGCAGGCGGTGATCTCGACCGTCGCCCTCGCCGATGGCCGCGAGGTCCTGCTGTTCGAGGCCGCCGCCGTCGAGGTCGAGGCCGAGGAACGCCGCGCGGTCGAGGCCCTGCGCCACTCCTCCGGCCCGGTCGGCCTGTTCGACGGCGAGGGGAAGTCATTGTTCGCCAACCCCGCCGCCTTCGCCGCCTATGGTCTGGACTCGGGCTTCGTCGCCCGGTTCGCGAAGCCGGAAGACGGCGAGGAGGTTCTGGCCCGCGCCATGGAAGGCCAGGCCACCGGCGCCCTGTTCCAGATGACCACGGGGGCCGGTCCGCGCTGGCACCACATCGATTGCCGCCCGCTCCAGGACCCCGTCACCGGCGCGATCAGCGTCCTGCTCAATGAGCGCGACGTGACCGACCGGGTCGAGGCCGAGGCCGCCCGCGCTGCCGCCGAACAGAAGGCCGCCATGGCCGAGGCCCGGCAGCGCTTCCTGACCGAGATGTCGCATGAGCTGCGCACCCCGTTGAACGCGGTGCTCGGCTTCTCGGCCCTGCTGTCCGAGGCCGGGCTGGCCCCTGTCCAGCAGGATCACGTCGGCCGCATCCACGCCGCAGGCGAGCGCCTGTCCACTGTCGTCGAGCAGATGATCGGCCTGTCCCAGCTGGAAGACTGGACCGGCGGCATTGAGCCGACGGCCGAACACGAGCCGGGCCTTCCGGACGACAACAGTCTTGCCGCCGATGAAGACGAGGGGCGGGCTATGCGCGTCCTCTATGTCGACGACAACGACAGCAACCGGGCCCTGATCTCGGCCCTTCTGGCCATGCAGGGCATCGTCTGCGAGACGGCCGATGACGGCGCGCAAGGGTTGGCTGCGGCCGCTCGCGGCGACTGGGACGTGATCCTGATGGACATCCAGATGCCGGTGATGGACGGGGTCGAGGCCTCCAGACGCATCCGCCTGCTGGACTCCGAAGCCTCGGCCGTGCCGATCATCGCCGTGACTGCCAATACGCTGGACGAGCAACTGGCCGCCTATGCGGATGTCGGGATGAACGACTGCGTCGCCAAGCCGGTGAAGGCCCCCGAGTTGCTGACCAGGCTGTTCGAATGGGCCACCACCTCCTGGCGCGAGGACTGGCGGGCGCAGAACCTGGCCGCGGTCGCCTGAGCCGGCGAACCGAGACGGGCCGCACGCAGCCGTTGACCCCGCGCCCCTGACGCGCCAAACCGCGCGCCATGCTTCAGAACCTCGAAACCCTCGCCCGTGAGGCCAAGTCCTGGCCGTTCGAACAAGCCCGCAATCTTCTGGCCCATGTGCTCAAGAAGCGGCTGTCGGACGCCGAGCGGGATGCGGCCAGGCTGCTGATCGACGCCGGCAAGGCGGATGAGGCCCTGGCGACCTTCGAGGCCCTGCAACGGCCGGTGATCCTGGAGACGGGCTACGGCCCCTCCGGCCTGCCGCACATGGGCACCTTCGGCGAGGTGGCCCGCACCACCATGGTCAGGAACGCCTTTCGCGCCCTGACCGGCGACCATTGGCCGACGCGGCTGATCGCCTTCTCCGATGACATGGACGGCCTGCGCAAGGTGCCCGAAGGCGTGCCCAACCCCGAGATGCTGCGCGAGGACCTGCACCTGTCGCTGACCCGGGTGCGCGACCCGTTCGGCACCCACGACAGCTTCGGCGCTCACAACAACGCCCGCCTGCGCGCCTTCCTCGACGGCTTCGGCTTCGACTATGAGTTCATGTCCTCGACCGAGACCTACAAGTCCGGCCGGTTCGACGCGACGCTGCTGACGATGCTCGAGCGCTATGACGCCGTCATGGCGATCATGCTGCCGACCCTGGGCGAAGAGCGCCGCGCCACCTATTCGCCCTTCCTGCCGGTCAGCCCGATCACCGGCCATGTGCTGCAGGTCCCGACCCTGGCGCGCGACGTCGAGAAGGGCACGATCACCTTCGAGGATCCGGCGGGCGAGCCCGGCAACCGCACCGAGGTCCCGGTCACCGGCGGCCATGTGAAGCTGCAGTGGAAGCCTGACTGGGCCATGCGCTGGACCGCGCTGGACGTCGACTACGAGATGTCGGGCAAGGACCTGATCGAGAGCGTGCGCGAGAGCTCCAAGGTCTGCCGCGCCCTGGGCGGCGTGCCGCCGGAAGGCTTCAACTACGAGCTCTTCCTCGACATCGAGGGCAAGAAGATCTCCAAGTCCAAGGGCAACGGCCTGACGATGGACGAGTGGCTGCGCTACGGCACGCCGGAGTCCTTGAGCTGGTACATGTTCCAGTCGCCGAAGTCGGCCAAGAGCCTGCACTTCAACGTCATTCCGCGCGCCATCGACGACTATCTGGCCTTCATCGAGAACTACAAGACCCAGGAGCCGGCCAAGCAGATCGACAACGCCGTCTGGTCGATCCACGCCGGATCGCCGCCGTCGGCCGTCTCGCCGGTCTCGTTCGCGCTTCTGCTCAACCTCGTGGGCGTGGCCAACGCCTCGTCCAAGGCGCAGCTCTGGGCCTATTTCGCCAAATACCTGCCCGAGGCGACGCCCGAGAACGAGCCGGTGCTGGACCAGCTGATGGACCGGGCGCTTAACTACTACGTCGACTTCGTGAAGCCCTCGAAGTCGTACCGCCTGCCGGACCAGAAGGAGAAGGCGGCCCTGCTCGACCTCGCCGAACGCCTCAAGGCCCTCCCGGCCGACACCACCGACGGCGAGCTGATCCAGAACGAGGTCTATGCGGTGGGCAAGGATCACGCCTTCGAGCCCCTGCGCGCCTGGTTCGCCGCCCTGTATGAGGTCCTGCTCGGCGCCTCGCAGGGGCCGCGCTTCGGATCGTTCGCCGCCATCTACGGCCTGCCGCAGACGATTCAACTGATCGAAGAAGGCGCGGCTGGAAAACTCGCCGTTTAGCGTTTATCTACAAATAGATACGTGACATTTCGGCGTTGCGGTGTAGTCGGGCGCCTCCTCAGGGAGGCAGGCATTGGACTATCTCATCGACCGCGACGACCGGATCGTCACGGTGAAAATCGGCCCGTCGGATTCCGGGGAGGCGACGACGGAGAGCCTGCTCGCCCTGGGCGATGCCGAGCCCGATCTCTGGACCTGGGACTGTATCATCCATGTCCCGGTGGTGGCCCAGGATGCGTCCGTCGAGCAGGTCGCGCGCGCGGCCCGAAAGTACGCCACCCAGAAAGGCGTCCGCGCGACCACAGTCTTCGTTACGGACGACGCCTATCTGCATCTCTGGGCGAAGGTGATGGATGTCCAGTTTCCCGGACGCAAACATCTGGTCGTCCGCGACATCGCCCTGGCCCGCGAGCTGATCCTTTCGCGGCGGCTTCTGAAGATGAACCGAAAATAACGGCGACGCTCGGGGAGCCTTCAGGCGAGCTGGCGCATTCTCACACCCATCGACCAACCTCGATGAAATGGAGAGAGCCATGTCGAAGTCCTTCAAGATCACCCTCGCGACCGCCGCCGCCCTGGCCTCGCTCGTCACCGCCGCCCCGATGGCGGCGTCCGCCCAGTCGAACGGCATCACCAGCTGCGACGCCCCCGGCGGCCGTCAGACGGCCGGCGCCCTGATCGGTGGCGTGCTCGGCGGCGTGGTGGGGTCCAACCTTGCCCGTAACGAGCGCACGGCCGGCACCATCGTCGGCGCCGGCGCTGGCGCCGCGGCCGGGTCCTACATCGGCTGTAACCAGCAGCGCGCCCGCGCCGCCTCGGCCCAGGGCCAGTATCGCGCCACCTCCAACCTGCGCATCCGCTCGGGTCCGGGCACCAACTACGGCACGCGCGGCACCCTGGCCGCCGGTCAGCGCTTCAGCGCCATCGGCTCGTCCGGCGAGTGGGTCCAGATCGCCGGCGGCGGCTGGGTCAACGCCCACTACGTCACGACCAACTGAGTTCAGCCCTCGGGTTGAGGAAGGGGCCGCTCCGCAAGGGGCGGCTCTTTCTTTTTGGGCGCTATCGCTCACCGCGCGGCGGTTCGCTGCCTGAGCGCGGCTACTGGCTGACCCAGAGGATCCGCGCCATCCACACCACTTCCCGGCGGGGCAGGACGCGGGGCGGATAGGCGGGGTTGATCGAGCCCAGGGTGACGGTGCGCGCCGTCAGGGCCGTGATCTCCTTGGCCACCGTCTCTCCCCCCAGGGTGCGGACCACGACCCGGTCGCCCTTGCGCACGTCCGTTGCGGTCTGATCGACAATGACGCGGTCGCCCTCGCGGTAGAGAGGCGTCATGGAATCGCCGCTGATCCTGAGGCTGAACAGACCTTCGCTCAGCCGCGGCAGTTCGGTCTGGTCCCAGCCCTCGCCAGTTGGCAGACCGGCATCATCGAAGAAGCCGTCTGCGCCGGCCTGGGCCAGGCCCAGCAGGGGGATGGTCGCCGGCGGTGCGTCGTCCTCGGCGAGGGCCGCGAACTCCCCCAGCGAAAGCCGTGTCGCTTCGAGAATCCGGGTCAGGCTTTCCGTCGAGGGCCATCGGGGGCGGGGCGGATCGCCCGATCCCGACGAGGGGCCAAACCGTTTTGAGCGGTTGAAGCTGGTCGCATCCAGACCGGCGCGTCGGGCCAACCCCGAGGGGGACAGGCCTTCGCGCCGCGCCAGGTTGTCGACGGCCTTCCAGAGCTTGGCGTGGGACAGGGGCATTGCGCAGGCATCCGGCGATGTGAGTCGCCAGAGTACACAGGAATAAAAGCCTATTCCAGTCCGGCGGCGCGGCGCTCCTGCCAGGCCCAGAAGGTGCCGACGGCCAGGGCGACCAGCACGCCGTAGCCGGCCAGGTTGACGACGGTCAGGAAGGCCGAAACCGAGGGGCGCACGTCGAAGATCGAGAGAACGTGGCTGGTGACCACCAGAAGCTGGCACGCGGCCGCCCAGACGGGCCAGACGCGGCGGGCTTTCCACACGAGAGCGGCGAGAACCACCAGCATGACGACGTCGATGGCGAAGACGCCCCACTGCACCTGAAACACCTTGCCGTCGCCCTGGGCGAGCAGCGAGGCGAACCAGCCGAGCACATAGGCGCCCGCGGCGAGACGCTCAGGCTCGTCGCCCTTCCAGAATGCGAACAGGCAGATCGCGACCACAAAGATCGCGCCGATCTGTGACCACAGGGTATCAAACATCAAAACGCCCCCGTGCCGGATGGCACGAGGGCGATAATGTAACGAGTCTGGCTAATCCGAAATGACCGGAAGCCTACATTACACCGAATTCAGACGGCGCGCAGACGGGTGGTGACGCCCGTGGGCTTTTCGCCGCCGCCGATCGGGGTTTCCCAATCGTTCGGCTTGTTCAGCGGGCCGACGGCGTAGATGCCCCAGCCGAGCTTGCGGTGATCTTTCTGCATTTCGGCGTGGCAGGCGACGATGGCCTCGCGCGCGGTGCTCAGGGCGGCAATCGTTTCCATCGCCTTGGCTTGCGAACCGGCGGCCGTCACCGGCGAAAGCGAGAGGGCGGCGCGGGCGCCGATCATCGACTGAACCAGGGTCGTGGCCTGGGTGATCGCGGTATCGATAGCGTTTTCAGTGGCATGCAGTTCGCCGGCAACGCTGGCGACAACTTCAGAACGATCCATGGTACCCCTCCTAAACAACAGGTAAAGATATCCTTAACACGTTTGAGGAGAGTCCGGTAGGGATTTGTTTACCCTTTGCGTGAGCGTTGCCGTTAGGCCGGGTGGCCCGGGGCGGGCTTTCGGCGCCTCGGACCGCCGCCGATCGGAGGCGTATCTTCGGGCTTGTCCAGAGGGCCGACGGTGGTCTCGTCCAAGCCGATGCGGCGGGCGACATCGGCGAGCGTCTTGTGGGCGCGGGCCAGATGGACGCGCGCCTGGCTGACCGCCCGCACAGGGGCAGGGCGGTCGCCGGCGGCGGGCGCGAGCGCGCTCAGCGCCTGGGCTTCGACCAGGGCGGCGTCGACGGCGGCCTCGGCGGCGTGAAGGCTTGCCGTGACCCTCAGGCCGGCGGAAACGCGAGCCGCGGTGTCACCGTCGTCAGTCTTCGAAGCCATGGCTGTTCCCCCCGGTGACCCAGCGTCACCGTGCGGGACAATCATGGGTGGGCGCGCAACCGCAACTATTCGTTGCTGTCGTCCAGAAGGAAGTTGGCGACCAGGGTGGCGATCGGCTGGGCAGCGTCCTCCTGCCAGGCCTCGGCCAGGACGTGGGCGACCCGGCGACCGGCGCGCGAGATATGCGCCCGTGCTAGCACGTCCACCGGCCGGCCCGAGCGCAGATAGGAGACGGTGACGTTGATCGGCCGCGGCAGGCGCAGGCGCGGATAGGCCAGGGCGACCTGGGCGATGGCCGTCATCTCCAGCAGGGCCGCGGTCGAGCCGCCGTGCAGGGCGGGCAGCAGGGGATTGCCGATCAGCCTGTCGGCGAAGGGCATGACCACGGTCAGGATCTCGTCGTCCAGCCGTCCTTCGAGGCCGAGGAAGCGGGCGTAGGGCAGGCGCTGCAGCAGATCGCTCATCGGGCCGCTCCTTCGGCGCGCGGCTTCAGATTGGCGCCGGTCCGATGTGAGGCGTTCTCGGTGATGACATAGGCCGACTGGGCGGCGGCGACCGGATCGCCGGGACCGTCCTCTGCGTCGGCCTCGAAGGCCCAGGCGCGAACGAAGGCGATGTTGCGGGTCACCTTGAAGCAGTGGGCCTCGGCGATCAGGTCGGTCTTCGGCCGCGCCGCCCGCATATAGTCGACGCGCAGATCCAGGGTCGCGATGTTCTGGAACCCGCCCAGCGCCACCCAGGTCGCCAGCCCGCCGACATGGTCCAGCATGGTGGTGACGAGGCCGCCTGCCAGTACGCCCGTATCGGGATCGCCGACCAGATCCTCGCGCCACGGCGTCCGCAGCCTGACGATCTGGCCCTCGACGCTTTCCAGCTTGAAGCCCAGGGCCTGGGTGTGGGCGGCGCCGCCGGCCAGCTGGGGCAGAATCTCTGTCAGGAACGTATCGCTCATCCAACCGTCCTTATCGGGCGCGGCCTTGCGCGCAAGCCCCGGATGCCGACCTTAGTCCCATGATCCGTTTCGAGGACCTGCTGAAGCCGACGCCCGCTGGGCTGTATTGCCCGCCCGGCGACTTCTACATCGATCCCGTCCGCCCGGTGGAGCGGGCGGTGATCACTCACGGCCATTCCGACCACGCCCGCGCGGGCCACGGCGCGGTCCTGGCCACGCCCCAGACCCTGGCCATCATGGCCGAACGCTATGGCGAGGATTTCGCCGTCCACCGGCAACCGGTCCCGTATGGGGAGACGACCTCGGTCAACGGCGTCGAGGTCAAGCTCGTCCCCGCCGGTCACGTCCTCGGTTCGGCCCAGGCGGTCATCGGCTGGAAGGGCCTGACCATGGTCGCCTCGGGCGACTACAAGCGCCGGCGTGATCCGACCTGCGCCGGCTTCGAGCCTGTGCCCTGCCACGTCTTCATTTCGGAGGCGACCTTCGGCCTGCCGGTCTTCGCCCATCCCCCGGACTCAGAGGAAGTCGGCCGTCTGGTCCAGTCGCTGGGCCAGTTCCCCGAGCGCGCCCATCTGGTCGGCGCCTATGCGCTGGGCAAGGCCCAGCGGGTGATCCGTCTGCTGCGCGAGGCGGGCTGGGAGCGGCCGATCTATGTGCATGGCGCGCTGGAGCGGTTGAACGCTCTTTATCAGCGCGAGGGCGTGGATCTGGGACCGATCCTTCCCGCGACGGGCCTGCCGAAGGATTCGCTGGGCGGCGAGGTGGCCATCGCTCCGCCGTCGGCCATTCAGGATCGCTGGGCCCGTCGCTTCGCCGATCCGGTGACGGCCTTCGCCTCAGGCTGGATGGGGGTGAAGGCGCGGGCGCGGCAGAGGGGCGTGGAACTGCCGCTGGTCATCTCGGACCACGCCGACTGGACCGAACTGACCACGACCTTCGCCGAGCTGAAGCCGGAGGAGATCTGGATCACCCACGGCCGCGAGGAGGGGCTGCTGGGCTGGTGCGAGCTGAACGGCCAGACAGCGCGGGCGCTCCGACTGGTCGGTTATGACGACGAGGACGAGGAGGCCCCGGCGCCGGAGCCTGAAGGCGTCAGCTAGGCGGCGCGGACGCGGCTTGGGCGGGCCTCGGCCGGAGCCAGGGTCTCGCCGCTGAGGGCCGCGTTCATGGCCATGCGCAGGCGCTCGGGCTTGATCGGCTTCTCGACGACGGCGGCCATGCCGATGGCCAGATAGGCCTTGGCGTCGTCCGGGTCCGCGTTGGCGGTCAGGGCCACGATCGGGATCTGGCTTTCGGGACCGGTCAAGGCGCGAATGGCCTGGGTCGCCTGGACGCCGTCCATGCGCGGCATCTTGATGTCCATCAGGATCAGGTCGAACGGGCGGGCCTGAACGGCTTCCAGCGCTTCGACGCCGTCCTCGGCGGTCTCGGAGCTGCAGCCGAACATCTCGCACAAGGCCTGGGCCACGACGCGGTTGGTGGCGTTGTCGTCGACGATCAGGATGTGCGGATTGGCCTGAAGCTCGAGCTCGGCCAGAGCCTGGACGTTCGACTGGGCGTCGACCTGGGCCACGGTGCGCGGGGCGGCGAAGTCGAAGGCGAAGGTGGCGCCGCGGCCGGCGTTGTTCTCGGCCCAGATGCGGCCGTCCATGCGCTCGACGACCTGGCGGCAGATCGACAGGCCCAGACCCGCGCCGTCGGGGCCGGAGCCGTGAACGAAGGGTTCGAAGATGGCGTCCACACGCTCGGCGTCGATCCCGGGGCCGTCGTCGCGGACGCGGGCCTCCATGCGGATGTTCGAGCCGTCGACCCACGCCTTGAGCCTGGCCTCGACCATGCCGTTGCGGGCGAATTTCAGGGCGTTGCCGATCAGGTTGTTGAACACCTGCTTGATCCGCATCGGATCGATCTCTGCAGCCAGTTCGGTGTCGCCCTCATAGCCGACCATCAGGGTCACGCCGTCCTGCGAGGCGCGCGGCGCCCACAGCTGTTCGACGTCGTCCATCAGGGCGCGCAGCGGGGTGGCGACGGGCGAAAGCTCCAGCTCCCCGGCCTCGGCGCGCGACAGATCCAGCGCGTCCTGCAGGATGCGGATCAGGGTCTCTGACGAGTCGACGATGGTCTGGACGTGCGACTGGGCCTGTTCGTTGAGCGGCTGGCGGCGCAGCAGTTCGGCGACGGCGAGGACGCCGTTCATCGGGGTGCGCAGCTCGTGGCTCATGATGGCCAGGAACTGGCTCTTGGCGCGGGCCGAGGCCAGGGCCTGGGCCTTGGAGTCGGTCAGGGCGCGTTGCTGGTCCGCCAGTTCGGCGTTCTGGCGGCGCTGCTGGTCGTTGATGGCCTGAAGCAGGGAGACGGCGGTGCCGACCCCGCGATAGCGGCCGTCGCGGGTGACGATGAAGCCGCGCATCAGGGCGCCGGGGCCGCCCTTCAGCATGATGTCGCAGAAGGCGTCGATGGCGACGCCGGCCTCGACCACGGCCGGCTCGGAGTCCATGACATAGGTCACGGCGCGGCCGGAGTAGAGGGCGTGGCCGAACGGGCCGGCGATCTTGATCAGGAAGGCGTTGCGTTCGACCAGGCCGACCGGGCGGCCGTCGTCAACAACGGGAATGACGAGGGTGTCCGGCTCACGGTGGAAGCGCGCGAAAACCTCGCTCGCCAGCACATCGGGCGCGATGGGTTCGGCTCGTTCCGTGAGGACTTCGATAGTCGGCATACTGGCCGGGACTCCGTTCTACGCTGTGGACAATGGCCGAGAACCATTTTCAGAAGGGTTAAGCGGCGGGGGATTTTCTCAGATTGAGAAAATTGCCTGTTCGTTCAAAAGCCCAGGCGGGGCGGGCCTGCGGCTTTTTGCGCCGGGGGCGGGCTTGGTGTATGGAGGCCGCCGAAGTTTCATCCCGAAGGCGACCCCGAATGCGCGCGGCCAAATGGCCGACCGCAGACTTGTCATGAGCGATTTCCAGAATTCCCCCTCTTCATCCGCCCTCGTCCTCTTCTCCGGAGGGCAGGACAGCGCCACCTGCCTGGCCTGGGCGCTGGAGCGGTACGAACGCGTCGAGACCGTCGGTTTCGACTACGGCCAGCGGCATGCGGTCGAGATGCAGGCGCGTCAGCGCGTCCGCGACGGCATGGCGAAGGTCCTGCCCGAGCTGGCCGATCGGCTGGGCCCGGACCATATCGTCGACCTGACCGGCTTCGGCGCGATCGGCGAAACGGCGATGACGACGGATCGCGCCATCGAGGTCGACGCCCGTGGCCTGCCGACCACCTTCGTGCCGGGCCGCAACCTGGTCTTCCTGACCTGCGCGGCGGCTCTGGCCGACCGGCGGGGGCTGGAGGTTCTGGTCGGCGGCATGTGCGAGACCGACTTCTCGGGCTATCCCGACTGCCGCCGCGCGACCATCGACGCCATGTCCAGCGCCCTGACGCTGGGTCTGGACAAGCCCGTGCCGATCGACACCCCGCTGATGGCCCTGACCAAGGCCCAGACCTGGGCCTTGGCGCAGCGGCTGGGCGGGCAAAGGCTGGTCGAGCTGATCGTCGAGGAGAGCCACACCTGCTACCTCGGCGACCGGTCGCACCGCCACGTCTGGGGCTTCGGCTGCGGGACCTGCCCGGCCTGCGAACTGCGCGCCGCCGGTTACGCCGAATGGGCGGGCGAAACGGAAGCCGCCCAATGACCTATGCGGTCAAGGAGGCCTTTCTGACGGTGCAGGGCGAGGGCGGACAGGCGGGGCGGCCCGCCGTCTTCCTGCGCTTCGCCGGTTGCAACCTGTGGAACGGGCTTGAGCGTGACCGGGCCTCGGCCGTCTGTTCGTTCTGCGACACCGACTTCGTCGGGGTGGACGGCGACGGCGGCGGCAAGTTCGCGGATGCGGAGACGCTGGCCGATCATGTGGCGTCGTTCTGGCGGGGTCGCGAGGGCGATCCGCGTCTGGTGGTCTGCACCGGCGGCGAGCCCCTGCTGCAGCTGGACGCCGCCCTGATCGCGGCGCTCAAGGCGCGCGGGTTCGACATCGCGGTCGAGACCAACGGCACCGTCGCCGCGCCCGAGGGCATCGACTGGATCTGCGTCAGCCCCAAGGCCGACGCCGCGGTGGTCCAGACCTCCGGCGCCGAGCTGAAGCTGGTCTATCCGCAGGCCCTGGCCCAGCCGGACCGATTCGAGGGGCTCGATTTCGAGCGCTTCTGGCTGCAGCCGATGGACGGACCGGACCAGGCCGCCAACACCGAGGCGGCCATCGAATACTGCCTGACGCACCCGCAGTGGCGGCTCAGCGTCCAGACCCACAAATACATTGGCGTGCGTTAGTCAGATGACCGAGTTTGAAATCACCAAGGCGGCGACCTTTGACGCCGCGCATCACTTCCCCAACGAGCCCGAGGGCAGCATCTATCGCCGGATGCACGGCCATTCGTTCCAGGTCGAGGCGACCGTGAAGGGGACGACGCTGGACGGCCACGGCTGGGTCGCGGACCTCGGGGCTCTGGACCGCGCCCTGAAGGCGGCGGCGGAGGAGCTGGATCACGGCCTGCTGAACGACAAGCCCGGGCTGGAGCTGCCGACGCTGGAGCATCTGTGCCTGTGGTTCGCCAACCGGCTGAAGCCCGACTGGCCGGGGCTGTCGCGGATCACCGTGGCGCGGCCAACCATCCATGAGCGCTGTACGCTCACCCTCTGACAAGACAAAGGCCGCCGGGCGAACCGGCGGCCTTCTTCGCTTCTGCGACCCTTAGTTCGGGGTCGTGGACTGCGGGCGCTGGCTGGAGCCGTTGGCGTTCGCATTGGCGCCGAGGCTGACCGAGGCGCCGTTGCGGTCGGCGGACGCCGAGCCGTTGGCCGAGCCCGAACCGCCGGCGTCGATCTGACGGCCGCGCGGGGTGGTCACCGAACTCGAGCCATTGCCCGAACCGGAGCCCGAGGCGGAGACGCCCGAGCCATTGGCGGCGCTGGTCGCGCCGTTCAGGGCGCCGGAGGCCGAACCCGTCGCTGAGGAGCCGAGGCCCTGGGCGGTCGAGACGGCCGAGCCGGCGGCGCCCTGAGCGGTCGAAACGCCGCTGGCGGCGGTGGACGTGGCGCGGTCGCGGGCTGCGCCGGCGGTGCGTTCGGCCCGGGCGCGGGCCTGGGCGGCGCGGGCTTCAGCGCGGGCCGCGGCGCGTTCGGCGCGAGTGGTGGTCTGGTTCACGGCGCCGGTGACGCCCGAGCCGTTGACCGTGCCGTTCAGCATGCCCGAACCGGTCAGATTGCCGCCGATCTGGCCGCCACCGATGGCGCCTCCCAGACCGCCACCGAGGCCGCCGCCTCCGCCCAGAACCTGGGCCTGTGCGCCGCCCGCCAGGGTCAGGGTGAAGGCGGCGGCGGTGATGAGCATCATGGACTTGCGCATTGGAAACTCCTTGCGATTTCGCGGGCGGTTGATCCGTCCTCACAGGGTCCAACGACGGGGCATTCGGCTTTCATCCCGGCGGGCGAAACTTTTTTCCAAGCGGCCTAGTTCGACAGTCTCTGGCGGGCGCCGACGGCCTCGGGGGCGGTGCGCAGGGTCTCGCCGACGAGGCCCTGGCCATAGACCGGATCGGCGCCGCGCTGGCCCAGATCGCGGGCCGACCGTTCGAGCGAGGACAGGCTCTCGCCCGCCAGCAGTCCGGCGACGAGGGGGGAGGCGAACGAGGCGCCGCGCACCGTGACCCAGCTTCCGGCCACGCCTGCCGCCGCCATATCGGAGCCCGGCGCCGACAGGTCGACCTGAGGCCCGCGCCCGGCCTCGGGCAGGATGCGGTCACGGCGGTCGACGGGGGCGACGCCGATGACGCCCTCATAGGCGGCCGGATAGAGGGGCGGGGCGGCCGGGCCGTCATTGCCGACGGCGGCGACGAGGGTCAGCCCCCGTGCCTCGGCCTGTCGGACGGCGGCCTGAACGAGGGCATTGCGCGGGCCGACGAGGCTGATGTTGACCACCGGCACCCGGCTTTCGACCATCCATGACAGGGCTTCGGCCAGGGCGGTGGAAGACCCGCCGGTGGGGCTGCCGCCATAGACGTCGGCGACCCAGAGGGAGGCCCCGGGCGCCGCGCCCGTGAAGTTCGCCGTGCGCCCGACCATCAGGGAGGCGACGGCGAGGCCGTGACCGCCCATGCGCGGCGGGCCGGCGAAGCCGCGCTGGGTCACGCGCGATCCGACCAGCGCCGGGTGGGTGGCCTCGATCCCGGTGTCGATCAGGCCGAGGCGGGCCGAGCTGGAGGCCTGCGCGGGCGGCGGCGCAATAGCGCGCGGCGTGGCGGCGGGTTCGAGCGCGCCGGCCGGCTGGTGCACATGGTTGAAGGCGTAGTCGCCTTCCGGATCGAGCCGTTGCAGCCGCTGCAGCGCCTGCCGCAGCGATCGGCCGCGCGGCGGGGCGAGGACGACGGTGGTCAGGTCCAGCGCCTCCAGCCGTTCCTCGCGCACAACGGTAAAGCCTTCGGCGAGGGCGGCGCGGCGGGCCTCGGCGCTCATGCCGACGGCGACCAGTTCGCCGCTGACGACGGGCCAGCCCTGCGGATCGGCTTCCAGTGCGCCACGCGAGCGGCGGATCAGGGCGGTCAGGCGTGACGGCGCACGCAGGGCGTCTTCGGCGCCGTCCTGAAGCCGGCCGGTCAGGGCGTCCACGCGATCGGTCGCGCCGCCTATCGTGTCCCTGAGTGTCGAAGGCAGCTGGCCGAGGCCGCCGCTCACACCGCCTCCGGGCAGGCCGACCTGGGCCATCGCCGGGGCCGCTACAGCGACGGCGGCGAGCAGAATCGTCAGGGTTTTCAGCGTGCGGGAAATGGTCTTGGCTCCGTGCCCGTTGAGTGAAAGCCATTGGCGCGGCGGCGGCAATGACGGAATAAGCGTGTCGAGGGATGAAACGCCGGAGGCCGGTCGTTCCATCCCTCATGACCGAGGAACGCCTTTGGACGCCTTTCAGACCGGGCTCGTGGAGCTGCTGCCGCGACTGCGACGCTTCGCGCGCGCCCTCGTGGGCTCGGACGCCGACGCCCAGGATCTTGTGCAGGAGACGATCGAACGAGCGCTGTCAAAGCGTTCGGGCTTCCGCGAGGGCACCCGGCTGGACAGCTGGACCTTCACGATCATGAGACGGATCTTCATCGATCAGGGCCGCGCCCGCACCCGATGGGGCAAGGTGGTCTCCCCCGAGGATGACTTCACCGCCGCCGTTCCCGACGCGGCCATGGCCGGTGAGAGCTTGCGTCTCGATGCGCTCGCGGCGCGCGGCGCCATCCTGGCCTTGCCCGAGGAGCAGAGGCTGGCGGTGGCGCTGGTGCTCATCGACGGGCTTTCCTATGCCGAGGCCGCGCGGGTGCTGAACGTGCCCGAGGGGACCCTGACCAGCCGTCTGGTGCGCGGCCGCCAGACCCTGATCCAGACGCTGACCGAACAGGGAGTGGGCGCATGACGACTTTCGATGACGAGATCCTGATGCGCCGCGCCGACGGCGAGCTGTCGCCCGAGCGGGCCGCCGAGGTCGATGCGGCGGCGACGAGCGATCCGGTTCTGGCGGCGCGGCTGGCGGCCTTCCGGGGCGACCGGGTGGCGGCGCGTGACGCCTTTCCGATCGCGCCCGATCCGCGCGACGCCGACCTGATGCGGTTGATCGCAGGTGGAGCGAAGGCGAAGACCGCGCCGGGTTGGGCCGAGCGGCTCAAGGCGGCGTTTGCTCCGAAGGCGGCGCCGATCTGGGGTGGGCTGGCCACGGCCTGTTTCGTCGGCGGGCTGGCGATCGGCTGGCTGGGGCAGGGGGCGACGCCTGAAGGGTTCGCCGTCCAGCCGGGCGGGGTGATCGCCGACGCCGGGCTGGTCCGGGTGCTGGACCAGAGGCTGGCGGCGGACGGCGCGGACGGCGAAGGTCGCGCCATCGGCCTGACCTTCCGCGACGCCGAGGGCCGCTGGTGCCGCACCTTCCGGGCCGGAGAGGCCGGGGTGGCGGGCCTGGCCTGCCGCCGCGACGGCCATTGGGCGATGCAGGCCCTGGCCCCGTTCGCTGCGGCGTCGAGCGAGGTCCGCACGGCGTCGTCGGACACCCCCGCCGTCGTCCTCGCCGCCGTCGACGCCACCCTGGCCGGTGAGACGGTCGCGGGCGCCGAGGAGGTGAAAGCGCGAGCGGCGGGCTGGAATTAGGTCGCC
Source organism: Brevundimonas sp. GW821-FHT12E07 (assembly GCF_058807035.1). Classification (NCBI taxonomy): domain Bacteria; kingdom Pseudomonadati; phylum Pseudomonadota; class Alphaproteobacteria; order Caulobacterales; family Caulobacteraceae; genus Brevundimonas; species Brevundimonas sp. GW821-FHT12E07. The sequence continues at coordinate 615,966 of NZ_JBXAQH010000003.1, forward strand.
TAGCCCGCCACCCACTCCACCAACGCCGCATTGACCGCCGCGGGCTGCTCCAGCGACGAGGCATGGCCGCAGTGGGGGACGACGACCAGTTTCGCGCCCGGGATGGCGGCGGCCATTTCCTGCGAGCGGTCGGGCGGGGTCAGGGCGTCGCGGTCGCCGACCAGCACCAGCGTCGGGACGGCGATGGCCGAGAGGTAGGGGCGGCTGTCGATGCGGTTGATGATGGCCGTCTGCTGGCGTTTGAAGGCCTCGGGCCCGACGGCCAGACCCATGCGGACCTGGGTCTCGATCAGGGTGTGGTCGTCGCGGTGGTCGGGGTGCAGCAGATTGGGCGCGATCTGACGGATGACCCCCTCCAGATAGCCGTCGTCGGACCGCTGGATCAGGCCGCGCCGGACCGCCGACTGCTCCTTGGTATCGGGGCGGGCGGCGGTGTCCATCAGGGCCAGCTTGAGCACCCGCTGCGGCGCCTGCCGCAGGATCTCCAGCGCCAGATAGCCGCCCATCGACAGGCCGCCGAGCGCGAACCGCGGCGGGGCGTCGCGCAGGATGCCGGCGGCGATGGCGGCCATGCTGTCGCCCTGGGTCGAGGTGGCGACGGTCACCGGCCCGAGCGGCCACAGGGCCGGAATCTGGGGCCCGAACAGTTCGGCGGTGCAGGCCAGGCCGGGGATGAGCAGGGTCGGGGTCATGCGAGCAGCCTAAACCGCCCGATGTGACAGGGTCTATCTCCCGGTCAGGCCCAACCGCTCAGGCCCCGGGTTTGATCTCCACCGTCACCTTGTCGATCCTGCCGGTGAATTTGAACGGCAGTTGGTAGGTCCAGTCGACGGGCGAGCCGCTGTCGAGGCCGATGTCGAGGCCTTCGAAGATGGCGAACTGGATCGGCACCGTATGTTCGATGCGACCGCCCGCGACCTTTTTGCCGCCGGCCTTGAGGGTGAGCTCGCCGCCCTTGCCCATGCCGCCGCCGTCGTATTTGAAGTCGGCGACGATGGTGGTCTTGCCCGCCGGAAGAGCGTCCTCGCCGGTGAAGGTGGGGCGCGCGAAGCTCAGGAAATTGTAGACGAAGACCGGCTTGCCGTCCCGCAGATACAGGCCATAGCCGCCCTCGGACCCGCCCTGGGTGACGATCATGCCGCTGGTCGTCGCGTCGGGCAGATCGACCTCAGCGGTGATGGTCCAGGACTTGTTGAGCATCGGCAGGCAGGCCGCGCCGGGCAGCGCCGTCATGCCCTCGTAGTAGACGGCCTTGGTGCGATGTCCGGCCGGGTTCGGGCGGCCCATGGCCTCGGCGTTCATGCGGATGCTGGCGCGCCAGTCCAGCGGCAGGACGCTGTATTTGGACGCCTCGGCCCACCACAGGTCCTGAAGTTCGCGCAGTTTTTCAGGATTGGCGCCGGCGAGGTCCTTCGCCTGGGAGAAATCCTCGTCGATCTTGTAGAGCTCCCAGACAGCGGTGTCGGGATTCCAGTTGTCGTCGCGAACCGACGCCCAGGGCACGAAGGACGGCGCCGAGGCCATCCAGCCGTCGTGATAAAGGCCTCGGTTGCAGCCGAGTTCGAAATACTGGGTGTTGCGCTTGCTCGGCGCCTTGGCGTCAGCGGCGGTGAAGGCGAAGCTGATCCCCTCGATCGGCTTCTGCGGCACGCCGTTCAGCTCGATGGGCGCCGTCACGCCGGCCCACTCGTAGAGGGTGGGCACGATGTCGATGACATGCAGGAACTGGTCCCGCAGCCCGCCCTTGTCCTTGATGCCGTCGGGCCAGCTGACGATCAGCGGATTGCGCGTGCCGCCGAAGTGGCTGGCCACCTGTTTGGTCCACTGGAACGGGGTGTTCATCGCGTGGGCCCAGGACGAGGGGAAGTGGTTGAAGTGCTTGGGCCCGCCCAGTTCGTCGATGGCTTTGAGGTTGTCCTGCCAGGTCTCGGGGAAGCCGTTGAAGAACAGATTCTCGTTCAGCGAGCCCTCCAACCCGCCCTCGGCCGAGGAGCCGTTGTCGCCGGCGATGTAGAGGATGATGGTGTTGTCGGCGTCGGGCAGTTCCTTGACCGCATCGACCACCCGACCCATGGCCGCGTCGACCTGGGCGCCGTAGCCCGCGAAGCACTCCATCATCCGGGCGTAGAGCCGCTTCTGGTCGGGCTCCAGACCGTCCCAGGCGGGCAGGCCCTTCGACCGCTCGGTCAGCTGGGTGTCCGCCGGGACCACGCCGAGCTTCTTCTGCCGTTCCAGGGTCTTTTCGCGATAGGCGTCCCAGCCGTCGTCGAACTGGCCCTTGAACTGATCGATCCAGTCCTTGGGCGCCTGGTGCGGGGCGTGGGTGGCGCCGGGGGCGACATAGAGGAAAAACGGCTTGTCCGGCGCGATGCTCCTGGCCCGGCGCACCCATTCGACCGCCTTGTCGGCCAGGTCCTCGGTCAGGTGGTAGTCGGGATCGTCGGAGGCCGGAACGAGGTTGTGGTTCTCGTAAAGCACCGGATGCCAGTGGCTCATGTCGCCGGCGTTGAAGCCGTAGAAATAGTCGAAGCCGAGGCCGTTGGCCCAGCGGTCGAAGGGGCCGATCGGGCTGGTCTCCCAGGTCGGGGTGTTGTGGTTCTTGCCGATCCAGGCGGTCATATAGCCGTTCTGGCGCAGCACCTCGGCGACCGTGCCGCAATTGCGGGGCAGGATGCAGCAATAGCCGTCATAGCCCGTGGCCACCTCGGTGATGCCGGCGAAGGACGTCGAATGGTGGTTGCGGCCGGTGATCAGGGCCGCCCGCGTCGGGCTGCACAGGGCGGTGGTGTGGAAATGGTTGTAGCGCACCCCCTCCCTGGCCAGCCGGTCCATGGTGGGGGAGGGCACGCCGCCGCCGAAGGTCGAGAACTGGCCGAAGCCGACGTCGTCCAGCAGGATCAGCACGATGTTGGGCGCCCCCTTGGGGGCCTCGGTCGGCTGGGGAAACTCCGCTGGATCCGAGTCCTTGAAAGTGCGCCCCACCTGGCCGGTGAAGTGGAAGTCCGGACGCGGCAGGTGATCCGGCGTACCGGCGGCGGCTTCGGGCGACTTGGCCATGGCGAGGGCTCCAGAGCCCCGGCGGCTTCGGGGCGGTCCGGAAGGTTCTGGCCCATGCTCTCGGAGCCGCCCATCAGGGCGAATCCCCATGCCCCCGTCTGGCAGCCCTGAGGCCGATCCCGTCGTTAGCGGCCGAGGCCGAAGCGGCTGCGGATGACCGGGATCAGTCTGTCGTCGTCGGCGCCGCAGGTCGCCTTGACGGCGGCCCATTCGGCGGGGGTCAGGGCGACGGCGCCCGGGCGTTCGGCGGCCTTGGCGGCCTTGGCGCGGCGCGCGGCGTTGGGGTGGGTCGCGACGAACTCGGACACGGTGGCCAGATCGCCTTCGCCGTCTTCCTTGCCGAGGCGGGCGAAGAAGCTGGCCATGCCCTTCGACGACAGCCCCTGTTTGTGGAGGAGTTGCTGGCCGCGCGCATCGGCCTCGCTCTCGGCCTCGCGGCCGTAACGCAGATCGGTGGCCTGACCGGCGAGGAGGACCGCCTGCTGGCCCGCGCCTGAGCCGCCGCCGACCACGGCGTCGAGCAGCAGGCCGATGCCGAGGCTGCGCCACACGGCCTGCATGACGTGGCGCTTCTCGACGTGAGAGACCTCATGGGCGACGACGGCGGACAGTTCGTCGGGCGATTTGGCGTCGCGGATGAGATCGTCGGTGACCAGGATCGGGCCGCCGGGCAGGGCGAAGGCGTTCAGCATCGGGGCGCGGACAGCGCGTACCCGGATGTCGAAGGGGGTGTCGGCGCCGGCGGCGATCCGCTGGCCCAGATCGTGAAGCGCCTGCTGGCCTTCGCGGCCGTCGCAGGTCTTGAAGGCGGCGCCGAGCTGGGCGTCGAAATTGCGACCCATGCTGACTTCGAACGACGGCGGCGTCGCCCGGGCCAGAGGCCCCGACAGGGCCGGGACGCCGAAGAAGACGAAGCCGACCGTGGCCGCCGCGAAGGCCGTGAGGCCGACGACCAGCCCGGTCTCGACCCGCCGCCGGTGACGGGCGATGGCCTCGATATGGTCGCCGCCGATCCGGACCCATTCGGCCTCGGGCAGGATCAGGCGGGCGTCGCGGTTGGACTTGTGCGACAGCCGCGCCTCGTCGCCCTCAAGGACCAGGCTCAGTCCCTTGACCGGCCAGGCGTAGGTCCGGCCGTCGGCGACGATGCGGACGGTCGCCCCGTCCACCTCGACCTCAGCCGACAAGGACCGGGCGCTCTTTCCGTCCAGGAACCGGGTCTGCATCGGCTCAGATCAGCGAGAAGCCGAAGGCGTCCGCCAGCCCTTCGCCCGAGCCGGGGCCGCGGCCGGTTTGCAAGGCCTCATCGACCCGCGCCTCGCCCTTGGACGACAGCCGCTCGACGAGGAAGCGGGCTGTGCGCGCCTGGACCCAGGGCATCAGGAAGCCGAAGGTGATCAGGAGGAAGAAGAGGTTGGTGACGATCAGCCACCACAGGGGGATGGCCTTGACGTCCAGCTTGAAGCTGGCTCCGTCGACGCCCACGCCGGCGGTGATCGAGCGCAGGATGGCGGCCTGATAGGGAGCCCAGATCAGCAGGACCAGCGGCGCCAGGCACAGCATCACGCCATAGATGAGCGCGACCATGGCCATGTGCGGCATGGAGTAGGTGTTGGACGCCGACGGAAATCCCCCGTTCGCAGCGGCCGCGAAGCCGATCGCCATGAAGATGAAGACGAACAGGATGTAGGGCGCGAAGGTGAGGAACCAGCCCAGGGCGAAGGCACCGTAGACGCCCTCACGCTCCGACTTGGCGGCGTAGAAGCGGAAGCGGCGGTTGCCGAAGCTGAGTTCGCTCCACAGGGCCTCGGCCAGCTGGCGCTCGCCGGCGGGGGCGTACCAGCCCAGGGTGATGCCGTTCAGGAACAGGATCCCGAGGTATTTGAAGCCGAAGCCGGTCGCCGAGCCGCCGAGCTGGAACCGGATGCCGCGCCAGGTCGTGCGGCTGGCCATGTAGCGATAGGCGGTGAAGACGCCGAAGCCCGAGAGCCAGAAGATGAACAGATAGAGCAGCGGCAGGATCAGCAAGGCGACCATCGGTTCGAGGAACTGGACCGCGAAGACGAACAGCAGAAAGGGCAGGCCCAGGACCAGCAGGGCCAGCAGGAAGCCGATGAACAGCTCCACGCCGCGGCCGGTGTATTCGAAGGCGTCATTGTTCAGGCGGATGCCCTGCCAGACGCGGCGACGGACCTCCGTCTTGCCCCAGAAGCGCCAGAGGGTGAGGGTGATCAGGTTGAGCAGGCCGTTCTTGAGGCTGAGCCCGAGGAAGGACGACGGCCGAAGCGTGGTGTCGAACTTCAGGGTCTGACCGTCGGACGGCGGGGTCCCGATCGTGTCCTCGGTCTTGATAGGCGGCAAGCCGGAGTCGTCGGGCGAGAGCCCGGGCGGCGTGTCGGTCATTTCGTATTCCCCCTCGTTGGCCGAACGCTAGACCATCGCGGGTGTCAGGCGCAACCGCAGGTCCCTTCACCTGTTCGGGGAAAGTTGTTCGCTCTGGAGAAGCCGACCTAGCAGCGCTTGCCCTGACGCTGACGCTGTTCGCAACGGCGTTGCTCGCGTTCGTAGTCGCGCTGTTCGCGTTCGCGGCGGGCCTTGGTTTCCTCGTCAGAGGTGGTGACCGCGTCGATGCCGGCCCCTGCGACCCCGCCGACCACCTTGGCCGTGCCGCCGACGACGGCGACGCCCGCTCCGGCGACCGCGCCGACCAGGCAGCCCTGGAGCAGGGTGGCGGTTCCCAGCACGACGGCCAGGCTGATGGCGAGTTTGGGCGCGCGCGTGGAGGCGATGATCATGACTGGGTCTCCCGAAGCCATGACGTTAACCCTGAAAGGGTGAACGGAAGCTGACCGGGGGTCAGGCCGGTTCGGTCGCCGTGGGCAGGCGGTAGTCCTTGAGGCGTTCGCGGATCAGCTTCTTGTCGACCTTGCCGGTCGCGCCCAGCGGGATGTCGTCGACGAAGACGACGTCGTCCGGCATCCACCATTTGGCGATCTTGCCGACCAGGAAGTCGAGGTGCTCCTGCTTGTCCTGGGTCTGGCCGGGCTTGAGCTTGACGATCAGGACCGGGCGTTCGTCCCACTTGGGATGGGCCGCGCCGATGACGGCCGCCAGTTCGACCTTGCGGTGACCGACGGAGATGTTCTCGATGTCGATGGAGGAAATCCACTCACCGCCCGACTTGATCACGTCCTTGGCGCGGTCGGTGATCTGCATGAAGCCCATCTCGTCGATGGTCGAGACGTCGCCCGTGTCGAAGAAGCCCTCGGCGTCGAGGATGCTTTCGTCCGAGCGGAAATAGGCGCCCGCGATGGTCGGGCCCTTGATCATCAGACGGCCGTAGGTGTGCCCGTCGTGGGGCATGTCCTGACCGGCGTAGTTCTTGAGCTTGAGCTCGACGCCCAGGGGCGGGGTGCCCTGCTTGATCCGGTATTTCATCTGCTCGTCGTAGGGCAGGGCCAGGGTCTCGGGCGTCATGTTCGACAGGGTGCCGATCGGCGAGGTCTCGGTCATGCCCCACCCCTGCAGCACCTCGATGCCGAACTCGTCGTGGAAGGCGCGGATCAGGCTTTCGGGCACGGCCGAACCGCCGATCAGGACGCGCTTGACGGTCGGGATCTGCAGCTTGTTCTCGCGCAGGTGAGCCAGCAGCCCCTGCCAGACGGTGGGGACGGCGGCCGAGAAGGTTACGCCCTCGGTCACGATCAGCTCATAGATGGAGGCGCCGTCCATCTTGGCGCCCGGCATGACCAGCTTGGAGCCCGCGGCCGGACCGCCGAAGGCGATGCCCCAGGCGTTGGCGTGGAACATCGGCACGACCGGCAGGATGACCTCGGACGGGGTCGCGCCCAGCACGGTCGCCTGCAGGCCCAGCAGGGTGTGGATGAAGTTGGAGCGGTGCGAATAGAGGACGCCCTTGGGGTTCCCCGTCGTGCCGGAGGTGTAGCAGAGGCCGCAGGCGGTCTGTTCATCGAAGTCGCCCCAGGTCACCGTTTCCGAAGCGTCTGACAGGATGGCTTCGTAGCATTCGGCGCGCGGCAGGGCGGTCGCCGGCATGGTCCATTCGTCGGTCATGACGATGACCCGCTCGACCTTGGGGCAGTGCGGCAGGATGGCCTCGAGCAGCGGCACGAAGGTCAGGTCGACGAAGATCATCCGGTCTTCGGCGTGGTTGATGATGTAGATCAGCTGTTCCGGGAACAGGCGCGGGTTCAGGGTGTGGCAGACGGCGCCGATGCCCATGATGCCGTACCAGGCCTCGATGTGTTTGCCGGTGTTCCAGGCCAGGGTGGCGATGCGGTCGCCGGGCTTGACGCCCCAGCCGAGCAGGGCGTTCGAGACCCGCTTCGCCCGGGCGTGGATTTCAGCGTAGCTGGTGCGGACGATGGGGCCCTCGACCGACCGGGTGACCACCTCGCGATGGCCATGCCAGTTCTTCGCATGGTCCAGAATCTTGTCGACCGTCAGCGGCCAATCCTGCATCAAACCCAGCATCTGCACTTCCTCGAAATGCGCCGGCTGATCGCGGCGCTTGAGTCCACGCTACTCAGGTGAACGCTGATAAGCAAACGTGACGCAACGTCACTCCACGAAGTGGAAACCCTGTTGTGGCTATGACTTGCGCATGGACAGGGCGCCTCCATCCTCTTTCGATCCCGCGGAGCCGGTCAGTTGGCCCTTCCCGTGGTGGGGCCTGTTCGGCGGCGGCGTTTTCATCGCTCTGGCCGTGTCTCCGCTGGGTGTCTGGATCGGCATGATCAGCGTCTGGGCCTGGCTGATCTGTGGCCTTCCCTTCGCGCTGCTCGGCGAACTGGCGGGCGTGGGATCGGAGGCGACCATCGCCGGACCCGCCGGTCTGGTTGTTCTTTCGATCGGCGTATCAATTCATGCGATCACCAAGGCGCGCGAACGAGAGGTCCGGGCGCTGCTCGTGAACAAATTGGCCCTCTTTATCCTGCTGGTCGTCGGGATGACCCTGTCGGTGTTCCGGTTCGGCGACGCCTGGCCCTACTAGCGGGGGCGGGCCCCAGGCCCTAGAAGGCCCGCCCATGACCATTCTCATCGCGATCACCGGCGGCTCGGGCTCTGGCAAGAGCACGCTTGCGGAGACCATCGTCGCGTCCCTGCCCGAGGGCGCGGCGGCCCTGGTGCGCGAGGACTCCTACTACCGCGACGCGGCCAGCCTCCCGGACTTCGACGCCGCGACCTTCGACTTCGACGACGTGGCGGCGCGCGACCACGAGCTGATGGCCGAGGACCTGAGGCGGCTGAAGGCAGGCAAGCCGATCACCGCGCCGGTCTATTCCTTCATCCATCACGGGCGCGAGCCAGACGGGGAGCCGATCCCGGCGGCCGAAATCATCGTGGTCGAGGGCACCCACGTCCTGTGCACGCCCGAGATGACGGCCCTGTTCGACATCCGCGTCTTCGTCGACACTCCGTCGGACATCCGCTTCATCCGCCGGCTGCTGCGCGACCAGGCCGAGCGTGGGCGCACGGCGGAGTCCGTCATCCACCAGTATCTGCTGACCGTCCGGCCCGGTCATGAGCGGTTGACCGAGCCCTCGAAAACCCATGCGGACTTCATTGTCGCCGACGCCACCGCGGCGGTCCGGCTGGAGGATCCGCAGGCCGTGGTGCGGCTGGCGGCGCCGGTTCTGGCCCATCCGCTTCTGGCGCCGCTGGTCGAAAGGGCTGAACGCGCTCGTTAAATTCGCTTGCGAGCGTAGCGGTTTCGCGACAGGCTGCCGATAACAGCAGTTGGTCAGATGCCCCCGGAAAGCCCAACGATACCGCCCGCCTCTCCCGAAGACCCCCGCAAGGCGGCCATTCTCCGCAGTGCGCGCAAGCCCTTCATGAGCGCCGGATACGCCGCCACCCGGGTCGAGCCAATCGCGCGCGAGGCGGGGGTCTCCACCGCAACCCTCTATGCCTATTTCCCCTCCAAGGAGGATCTGTTCGCCGCCGTCATTCTCGACGCCGCAGACGACTTCGAGCGGCAGATGTCCAAGGTCGGGGCCTATGGCGGGCCGGCGCGCGAGCGGCTGACGGCCTTCATGACCGCCTACGCCGGCTTCATGGGCGACCCCTTCGTGCGGTCTGTATTCCGGCTGGTGATGGCCGAGCGGCCGCGCTTCCGCGACACGGCCATGAAGTTCTTCGACCGCGGGCGCAGCGACTTCGGCCGTCCCCTGATGACCGCCCTGATGGAGCTGAAAGCCTCGGGCGAGCTGGTCATCGACAAGCCGTCCTGGGCGGCGGGACAGCTGATGGGGATGATCGAACACCCCATCTTCTTCATGCCCCTGGTCACCGGTGACGAGGTCCAGGCGGTGCGTTCGGTCGAACAGATCGTCTCGGACGCGGTGGAGACCTTCCTGGCGCGCTACGGGGCGAAGGCCGGAAGCTGACCGACGACGGATTGCGTTGCGCCCTCAGCCGTCGATGCGGTCGATCAGGGGGCGAGATCTGAGCGCGTTTATCGCACGGTCTATCGCGTCGAACACAGGGCCCGTTTCCTTTTCCATGTCTGCGTAGGCCCTGTCGAACTGCGGCGCCAGACTGTCCAGAAGGGCCAGTTGCTCGCGCCCGGCCCCGGTGATCTCGATCAGGACGGCGCGCTGGTCGTCGGGGTCGGGCCGGCGGGTCACCAGTCCCAGTGTCACCAATTTGGGCACCTTTTGCTGGATCAGCTGGTGCGAGCGGTTCACGGCGCGCACGAGATCGGACGCCGAAACCGGACCGAGCGTCGCAATGGCCTTCAACAGAAAGGAGGACTTGACCGGGATGATCAGCCCGGCGCGCGCGAAGACCTCGGCCGACTGCTGCTCGATCAGTTCGCTCAACTGCTCGCTCAGGCGGCCCAGAAAGGTGCGGCTCAACTCTGTCACCCCGTGCGCTCCTCAATCCAGACGGCGATAGGTCAGAACGTCGCCGGATTTGAACACTCTCTCCAGAGCGCTAACATGGCCGGCGTCGCGGACCAGACGGAAGCGGTAGTCATCCGTGCCTTCGACGGCAAACAGATCCTTGCCGATCGGCTCCAGCGCCAGAACGAAGCGGTCACGCCAGTGGTAGGAGAGGCCGGTCCGCGTGCGGACCAGCGTCCGCCCCTCATAGGCACCCGCTGCGTCATCCAGATCCGTGTCGCTGACGCTCTCGCCTGAAAGCGCGAATTCGACGGGGACCAAAGCCCATTTCGCGTCGGCATCGCCTGCGTCCGCCCGGCTTTGCAGCAGGAATTTCTGCGCCGTCAGCAGGGCCTCCGACGCCGGAACGGCGATGTCGGGGGCGACCCCGACGCCTTCGAAGTCCTTGCCGTCGACAGGATCGCGGATCTGGCCGAACGGCACCTGAAGCATGAAGTCGTCGTCAATGGGGACGCGGGTGACGGGGTGGGCGCCGCCGGCGGTTCGCTCGCCAATGAGCGTCGCCCGGCCGAGCTTCTGCAGCGAAAACGCCATCCATTCGGCGGCCGAGAACGATGTCGATCCGGTCAGCACCACGACGGGAACAGTCCCCGATCGCACACCGGGCACAGCGGCCAGACTCCACTGGCTGCGCGCCAGGCGAACACCGTGCTCCGTGGTGTTGTAGTCGAAGAATTCCTGTTCCTTACCGGCGGGATAGAGGTAGCTCATCAGGAACTGCGCCATCTCAAGGACGCCGCCATTGTTGTAGCGGAGGTCGATGATCAGCCCCTTGGCGCCCTCGGCGAAGCGCATGGCGCCCGCGGCCGTGTCCTGGCCGTACTGCGGGTCGGCGAAGAAATCGAACCGGATATAGGCAAGGTCGCCGTCCAGGGCTCTGGCGTCACGGAAGCCGAAATTGGCGGCCCGCTCGCTGTCACGCTGTTCCTGAGAGGTCGCTTCGCCACCGGCCTTGGCCCGGCGATCGGCGGCGACCTCTTCAGGATCGAAGGCCACCGAAAAATGCAGGTCGCTGCTCGCCTTGACCAGGCCCTGCGCCAGACTGGCGGCAAAGTCGGCGCCCTCGACCGGATTGGCCTGCACCCGGCGATCCAGTTCGGCGGCTATGGCCGGGAGGCGGTCGGGGAAGACGTAGTTCTCCCGCAGCGCTGTTTCGAGCCGGGAAACGACCGCCTGCTGCGCCTGACGGTCGAGCGTTTGGGCGAGAGCCGGGGCGGGGGTCAGTGCAGTGAAGGCGAGCAACAGCGAAAACGTCCGGGGAAACATCAACGACCTCATCGTACAATATATTGCGCAATATGTTGTACGATTGGTAACAGTCAAGCGCGATCCCTCTGTCTGGCTTTCAGGGGTAGAGCCGCTCCCGCCGCCATTCGCCGTTCGCCAGGTCGAACCTCAGCCGATCATGCAGACGGAACGGGCGATCGCGCCAGAATTCGACGGCGTCGGGGATGACGCGCCAGCCGGTCCAGCGTTCGGGGCGGGGCACATCCTGGCCCTCGAAGCGTTCGGTCTCGCGGGCGACGGCGGCCTCAAGGGTCTCGCGGTCGGGCAGGGGGCGGGACTGGTCCGAGGCCCAGGCGCCGATGCGGCTCTCCCGGGCGCGGGTGGCGAAATAGGCGTCGGCTTCCGCGACGCTCACCGGCTCGACCCGGCCGCGCACACGAACCTGACGCCGCAGGGACTTCCAGTGGAACAGCAGGGCTGCGACGGGGCGGGCGGCCAGCTCGACGCCCTTGTCGCTCTCGGCATTGGAGAAGAAGGTGAAGCCCCGGTCGTCGATGTCCTTGAGCAGGACCATCCGGCTGTCCGGCGCCCCCGAGGCGTCGACCGTCGACAGGGCCATGGCGTTGGGATCGTTGGGCTCGGTCGCCTTCGCATCGGCCAACCATTCCAGAAACAGGCCGATCGGCTCGGCCCGGTCGAAGATCGTCTCGTCCCCGTTGGCGGCGAGGGCGGCGGCATAGTCCCGCGCATAGGTTTCGCGGTCGGGGCTGGCGGGGATGGCGGCGTTGCTCATGGGGCGGGATATAGCGGCTCGCGACGCAAAGCGCATTGTTCTGGATCAAGACCCCCGCCTGCGAACGCGGTTAACCGGCTCTTGACCATGTTGGCGACAAGGCTGTCGGATGCGCGCGCCCAGCCAGACCCTGACCCAGGCCTATGCCATCCTCGGCCTGCACGGCCCGACGGACGGAGACGCCGTGAGGCGGGCGTTCCGGACGGCGGTCAAGGCCGCGCGGCCCGACCTGCCCGGCGGCGACGACGACCGCTTCCGTCGTGTGATCGCCGCCTGGCGGCTGATCCAGGAGGAGGGCGGCGCCCTGACGCCGCTGGAACCCCCGAAAGCCTCGCCCGAGGCTCTGCCGGTGGTCGGGATCACTGCCTTGCAGGCTGTTCAGGGCGGGGTGAGCCGGGTTCGGCTGCACGGCAAATCTCTGAAGATCACCGTCGCGCCCGGGATGCGGACCGGCGACCATCTGCGGCTGCGTGGCGCGGCGGCGGACGGGGCCGACCTCTATCTGCCGATCCTGATCCGGTCAGCCGACGGACTGAGCGTGCTGGGCGACGACCTGCATATGAGCTGGGCCGTGGCGCCGCGTCTGATCGAGGACGGCGGCCGGGTCGAGATCGATACTTACGCCGGGACGCGCGGGGCCTGGGTCACGCCGGGGCTGACGGTTCCGGTGCGTATCCGGCTGCGCGACATGGGCCTGCCGGCGCGGGGAAGCCGGCCCGCCGGCCATCTGTTCGTGACCCTGAACCCGTCCGAAGACGCACCCTCAGCCGCCGAACACCTGCTGGCCCGTTTCACGCGGGTCTGGACGCCGGAGCGTCTGGCGGCTTAAGCGGGGACCATGTCCCACAACACCTTCGGCCATCTGTTTCGCGTGACGACCTGGGGCGAGAGCCATGGGCCGGCGATCGGCTGCGTGGTGGACGGCTGTCCGCCCCTGATCGCCCTGACCGAGGCGGACCTGCAGCCCTGGCTGGACTTGAGGAAGCCCGGCGGCAGCCGCTTCGTGACCCAGAGGAACGAGAGCGACACGGCGCGCATCCTGTCGGGCGTCTTCGACGATGGAAACGGGCCGGTCACGACGGGCACGCCGATCGCCATCGAGATCCAGAACGAGGACCAGCGGTCCAAGGACTATGGCGAGATCGCCCGGGCGTATCGCCCCGGCCATGCCGATGTGACCTATCAGGCCAAATACGGGGTGCGCGACTATCGCGGCGGCGGCCGGTCCTCGGCGCGCGAGACGGCCAGCCGGGTCGCGGCGGGCGGCGTGGCGCGAAAGGTTCTCGGCGAGGGCGTGAAGATCCGCGCCGGCGTCGTCCAGCTGGGGCCGCATCGGATCGCCGACGAGGTGATCGATTTCGACGCCGTCTATCAGAACCCGCTGTTCGCCGCCTCGGCCGCCGTCGTGCCCGAATGGGAGGCCTATCTGGACGGGGTCCGCAAGGCCGGGTCCTCGATCGGGGCCGTGGTGGCGCTGGAGGTCACGGGCGTGCCCGCCGGCTGGGGCGCGCCGCTCTACGCCAAACTCGACGCCGAACTGGCCGCGGCCATGATGTCGATCAATGCGGTCAAGGGCGTCGAGATCGGCGCGGGCTTCGGCGCCGCCGAACTGACCGGCGAAGCCAATGCGGACGAGATGCGGATGGGCGAGGACGGAAACCCCGTCTTCCTGTCCAATCATGCGGGCGGGATTCTGGGCGGCATCTCCACCGGCCAGCCGCTGACCCTGAAGGTGGCGTTCAAGCCGACGTCGTCGATCCTGACCCTGCGCCAGACTGTCAACCGTGACGGCGAGGAGGTCGATCTGAGGACCAAGGGCCGCCACGACCCCTGCGTCGCCCTGCGCGGCGTGCCGGTGGTCGAGGCCATGGCCGCCTGCGTCCTGGCGGATGCGATGCTGAGGCACCGGGCCCAGGTCGGCTGAAGGTCGCTCAACCCCCACGGGTTGGGGGTGGCCGGAAGGGTTGGCCTTGGCTAGGTTGAGATCATGACCGCTTCGCCCCTGCATGATCGTCGCGACAGGATGTTCCGCCGCGCGCGGCTGGGTCTGCTGGTCGCAGTCCTCGCCCCGCTGACGGCCTTCGCCGCCGCGATCGGCTACAAGTTCGGCGTCTGGCCGCTGGATTTCGCGATCGACCTGCTGACGATGAAGGTCGCGCTGGGTCTCGCCGTCCTCGGCGTTTTCGGCGCCCTGGCCGCCGCGACGGCCGGGTTGGCCGAGCGTCGCTACGCCGGCTCGCTGGGACTGGCGGCGGTGGTGATATCGGCGATAACCTTGGCCGGCTTCGGCTGGCATTTCGCGCTGGAGCGGGACGCAAGGGGCGGCGGCGACGTCTCGACCGACGCCTCGGACACGCCCTACTACCCCGAGCGGATCATCGCCTCGCGGGCTCAAATGGGGTCGTCGCCCGTTCCGGCTGACGCCGGGGCCGGGGGCTGCCCGATCGCCGCCCTGCCGACCCAGGTGGCGCCCGGCGTCGCGGCCTACGCCCTGGACAAGGCCGGCTTCGACGTGCCTGCCGCCGGCGTCGGCGGCGGGGCCGGCACCTGGATCAGCTTCTGGTACAACCAGCCCTATGACGCCGTCGTGCGAATCCGGCCCGGACGGACCGATGTGCGGGTGACGGCGCGCAACCCGCGGCGTGACCGGGGGCAGGCCTGTCGTCTGGCGCAGAAGATCGTCGCCGGGATGACCGCCTAGGCTTCCAGCTTCCAGATCGCGTCCAGACCCGGCGCCGGTTCGGCCGTGACCCGGCCGTCGCGCACCAGCTTTCCCAGATGGGCGAGGACCGACAGGCTGGCGGCCGGCCACAGCCGTTTGTCGACGGCGGCGTAGAGGACGGGGATCATCTCGGCGACCGTCCGGTCTCCGGCGGCCAGACGGTCCAGCACCTGATTCTCGCGCGCCTGGCGGTGGGCGCGATAGGCGATGAGGAAGGGCGCGGGATCGGTGACCGGCGCCCCGTGCGTCGGCCACAGCGTGGTGAAGTTTCGGGCGATGACGGCGTCTAGGCTGGCCATATAGTCGGCCATGTCCCCGTCGGGCGGAGCGACGACGGTGGTGGACCAGCCCATGACATGGTCTCCGCTGAACAGGGCGTTCTCTTCCCTCAGGACAAAGGCCATGTGGTTGGAGGCGTGACCCGGGGTGGCCATGGCCTCGATGGTCCAGCCGTCGCCCTGGATTACTTCGCCGCCGGTCAGAATCACATCGGGCGCGAAGTCGTCGTCCTCATCCTCTTCCAGCGGAGCGGAGGCGTGGATGGTGTGGGCGGGGGGGCGCGCGGCCAGGATCGTAGCGCCGGTCGCCTCGGCGAAGGGGCGGGCGAGGGGAGAGTGGTCGCGGTGGGTGTGGGTCACCAGCACATGGGTGACGCGCCGCCCCTCGACCGCCGCGAACAGGGCCTTGAGGTGGGCGTCGTCAGGCGGGCCGGGGTCGATCACCGCGACCTCCGCCCCCGGTTCGGGACGCCCCACGATATAGGTCCCGGTGCCGGTGAAGGTGAACGGGCCGGGATTGTCGGCGATGACCCTCTGTATCCGCGGCGAAACCTGGTCGCAGCGGCCGTAGACGACATCGAGGTCACGGACGAAAGGAATCATCGGGCGACTTTCCATCAGCGCACGGGCGTCAGCGCGCGGGTTTCAGGCGGTTGATTAGACCCGAACCGGTCCATCCGCCTCGCCGAAAATCCGCCCCCGGCCCAGAGGCGGATTTCTCAGTGGCCCCCGGGGCTGGCCTGACCCTTGCCTTAACAAGACGTAAATCCCCTTCCGGAGCTGCGTCGTGGCCAAGACCATCGCCTTTAATGTCTCAAATCGGCTCCAGCCCATCGCCGCGGCCATCCTGTGTCTCATGGCGGCGCAACTGATCACCGCCTCGTGCACGCCCGAGCCGGCGCCCTATGCGGCCCGGGCCAGCCTTACGCGGTAGGGTCTAGAGCGGCAGGCCGCCGAGCGAATAGCCGGCCCCGGCCGCGGCGGTCAGGATCTCGTCGCGGGAAAGCACGCCGGACCGGCTTGAGGCCAGGGCCCAGGCGGCGGTCGATCGCATGCCCGACTTGCAGAACAGCAGCACCGGCGCGCCGTCTTCAAGAGCCGCCTCGACCGCGTCGACGACGCCGGCGTCGGGCAGGCCCCGGGCGGGGGCGTGGACATAGTCCAGTCCCGCGGCGTGGGCCGCCGCCTCAATCTCGTCCGAGGTCGGCTGGCCCGGCTCTTCATGGTCGGGCCGATTGTTGATGATGCGGCGCACGCCCAGCGACGCCGCCTCGGCCAGGTCCTCCGGCCGGATCTGGCCGGCGACCATGACGCCGGGAACCAGTTGGCGAAAAGCCGACATCTCTCGCTCCTATTGCCGACGAACGCGCACGGCGCGGCTACGCCCGACAGTCAAAAGATAGCTGCCGAGGGTGGCGCGACGCACCCGCACCGCCTGCCCGGCCTCGTTCTGGAAGGAGACTCGCTCGCTGTCGAGCTGACGCCAGGTGCTGCCGTCGGACAGTACAAATACCCATTTGTTCTCTCCGGCCATGACGGCGCGGGTCAAAGTTGTCTCAACCGAGTCGATCCGTTCCGGGGCCGGGCCTGAGTCGAAAAGCGTGATCGCGGGCAGTTCGAAACCGAACAACTGGCGACGGGCGGCGGTAACCTGGGCCCGGTCGACGACTACCACCTCCCCCTGTTGTTGGGCGGTGTCGAGGGCTCCGGCGGCCGCGTCATAGCAGGCCAGACGGGCTTCCGGAGCTGTCACGGCGCGACAGGCGACCAGCCGGGACAGGACTTCGGGTCGTTCATTTGAAGAAGCTTGCTGAGCCGATGCTGCGCTCGCGAATGCGGCGAAACAGGTAACGGCAAAGAAGAGGGCGGGGGTCCCCTGCGGGGCTAGCGGGCGCAAACGCATGGTAGAGTTCACCAGTTCCGATTGGATTCAGGAAATTTTTCGTCTCGAACGACCTTAGCCGGGTCGCCCGTCGGGTCATAGTCGCCCCGGGAGAGAACGTGTCTCGAATACGACAGTCCCGGGGCGAGTTTGTTACACATACGTAATTGCTGTGGCGCAACACGGAACAAGGCGCCTAACCTTCGTCAGCGATCCGGAAATCCGGTCCGGGGTCAGCGAAAACCAAAACAGAGGTCGGGCCCAGCTTTCTGGAAGGAGCGGGGCCACATTCAGGAGAACGATCCTTGAGAACCCAACAAACGCGTCAACGCCTTCTGGCGACGACCATCATCACCGGGGCCGCTCTCGCGGCCTTCGCGGCTCCCGCCTTTGCGCAAACCGCGCCGGCGGCCGATCCGCAGAGCGATGAAGTCGCCGAAGTCGTCGTGACGGGCTCGCGCATTCCGCAAGCCAACCTCGTGACCACCAGCCCCGTCACCCAGGTGACCGGCGAGGACATCGACGTCCAGGGCGTCACCCGGGTCGAGGACCTGGTCACCCAGCTGCCGCAAGCCTTCACCTCGCAGAACTCGACCGTTTCGAACGGCGCGTCCGGCACGGCGACGGTTTCGCTGCGTAACCTGGGTTCGGACCGCACCCTGGTCCTGATCGACGGTCGCCGCATGGGCTACGGCTCGCCGAACGACACCGCCGCCGACCTGAACCAGATCCCCGGCCAGCTGGTCGACCGCGTTGAAGTCCTGACGGGCGGCGCCTCCGCCGTCTACGGTTCGGACGCCATCGCCGGCGTCGTCAACTTCATCATGAAGAAGGATCTGGAAGGCATCCAGATCAATGCCCAATACGGCATGTACCAGCACAACAACGACTACGACGGCACCGGCAATGTCCGCGCCGAAATTGCTCGTCGTGCGACGACCAACCCCGCCCAGTTCGCGCTGCCCGACGACAACGTGTCGGACGGTGAAAGCCGCGACATCACCATTTCGATGGGCGTCAGCTCGCCGGACGGCAAGGGCAACCTGCTGGCCTACGCCGGCTACCGCTCGAACAACGCCATCCTGCAAGCCAACCGCGACTATTCGGCCTGTACGATCGCCCTGCCGAACGGTCCCCTCGGCGCGAACACCTACACCTGCGGTGGTTCCGGCACCTCTGCCACCGGCCAGTTCAACGACTTCGCCGGCCATAACTACACCGTCTCGGGCAACACCTTCGTCCCGTTCAACAACGCGACTGACCAGTACAACTTCGGTCCGGCCAACTACTACCAGCGCCCGGACGAACGCTACACCCTGGGCGCGTTCGGTCACTACGAGATCAACGAGCACGCTGAAGCCTTCACCCAGCTGATGTTCTCGGACTACCAGTCGGTGGCCCAGATCGCTCCGTCGGGCGACTTCTTCAACACCGGCACCATCAACTGCGGAAACCCGCTGCTGTCGGCTCAACAACGGACGGCGATCCAGTGCTCTGCTGCGGACATCGCCGCCGACAACACGAAGCCCTACTATATCGGTCGTCGTAACGTCGAAGGCGGCGGTCGTCAGGACTCGATCACCTACGAATCCTACCGCGCTGTGGTCGGCCTGCGTGGCCTGATCACCGACGGCTGGAACTACGACATCGCCGCCCAGTTCTCGAAGGTCCGCCTGGCGCGTACCTACCTGAACGAGTTCTCGATCCGTCGTCTGACCAACGCCCTGGACGTCGTCAGCGACGTCAACGGCAACCCGGTCTGCCGCTCCGTCGCCAACGGCACCGACCCGAACTGCGTGCCCTACAACGTCTTCTCGGCCGGTGGCGTCACCCAGGCCGCCCTGGACTATCTGCAGGTTCCGCTGGTCAACACCGGCACGACCACGCAGCAGGTCGTCACGGCTGCCGTCACCGGCGACCTGGGCGTCTATGGCATCCAGTCGCCCTGGGCCGCCAGCGGCCTGAAGGTGGCGTTCGGCGTCGAGTACCGCCGCGACTACCTGGAAAACACCTTCGACATCACCTTCACCTCGGGTGACGGCGCGGGTCAGGGTTCGGCTCCGCAAAACATCTCGGGCGCCTCGGACGTCACCGACGTGTTCGGCGAAATCCAGGTGCCGCTGGCCGACGATCAACCCTGGGCCTATTCGGCCTCGGTCGACGCCGCCTTCCGTCACTCGGAATATTCGAACCTGTCGACGGACACCTACAAGTTCGGCGCCGACTATGCGCCGGTCCAGGACCTGCGCCTGCGGGCCAGCTTCTCGCACGCCGTTCGCGCGCCGAACGTCGTCGAACTGTTCAACCCGCAAACGGTCGGCCTCGTCGGCATTCCCCGCGATCCCTGCGGCGCGAACTTCGACAGCAACGGCAACCCGATCGCTCCGACCGCCACCCAGGCGCAATGCTTCGCCACCGGCGTGCCGAACATCAACTACGGCTCGACGGGCCTGAACAACGGCGCTGACCAGTACAACGCCCTGTTCGGCGGCAACCCGAACCTGACGCCGGAAGAAGCCGACACCTTCACCGCCGGTGTCGTGTTCACGCCGAGCTTCCTGCCGGGCTTTAACGCCTCGGTCGACTACTTCGACATCACGCTCGACAACGCCGTCAGCTCGCTCGATCCGGTCACGACCCTGGACAGCTGCTATGAGGACAACCTGGCTTCGGCCTGCGCCCTCATCCACCGCAACCCGGCCAACGGTTCGCTGTGGATCGGTTCGGGCTACATCGAAGCCACCAACATCAACATCGGTGGCGTGAAGACCTCGGGCGTGGACGTCAACGCCAGCTACGGTTTCGACCTGGCTGACCTCGGCGCCCCGTCGTACGGCTCCATGAGCCTGGCCTTCGTCGGCACCTGGGTTGAGAAGCTGGAATCGGACGATGGTCTGAACCAGGCCTCCTCGATCCAGGACTGCGTCGGCTACTACGGCAACACCGGTTGCGGCGTTCCGAACCCCGAGTGGCGCCACCGCGTCCGCCTCGGCTGGAACACGCCCTGGAACGTCTCGGTCGCCGGCACGTGGCGCTACTACAGCTCGGTCGAGTACGGCTCGAGCCTCGGTACGGAACCCACGCGTCTGGACCACGAACTGGAAGCCCAGAACTACTTCGACATCTCGGCCGACTGGCAGATCACGGACACGGTCTCGGGCCGCGTCGGTGTGAACAACGTCCTCGACCGCGATCCGCCGCTCACCTACTCGGGCGACACTTCGAAGAACGGCAACACCTACGGGCAGATCTACGACACCCTGGGTCGCTTCATGTTCGTCAGCGTCACGGCGAACTTCTAAGGAAACCTGTCGGTCCTTCGGGACCGGCGGACTTTCGACACGGAAACGGGCGGTGGATCTTCGGGTCCGCCGCCTTTTTCTTTGGAGCGGTATTTTTCTTCGCCCCGGAAAAACCATTCCAGCCCGGCAAGCGTTACGGTGCGCGCCGTCGGGATGTCCCACCGGCAAGCCGTTTCAACGACTTCGGATTCTTCATGCTGAGCCTCCTCGCCGCCGCCGCCCTGCTGTTCCAGACCCAGACGGCTCCGGCGCCGAATGAGGCCCAGGATGGGCCAATCGCCACCGCTTCCGACGCCGCGGTCGCCGAGACCCCGGCCCAACTGCGGATGCGTGAGGCGCTCGCCTACTCCAACCCCATGCCGCGCGGCGCGCCGGACCAGGACTATCCCCTGGTCGCCTGGTGCGACGCCCTGGTCAGCGGCCATGTGAAGCTGGGCGAGACCCTGACGGACCGGAATCCCGAGGATCTGGAGATCATCCGTCTGGGCAAGCTGGAAGCTGCGGACTTCCGAGGCGCACTGGCCGTGGCCCGGTCGCGCCAGTCGGCCGCCGCCCGCGCCGCCGCCGACACCGCCGCCGCCGAGGCGACCGCCCGCTGGACCGCGGTCCTGGCCCAGACCGACGAGGCGGCGCGCAGCCAGTCCTTCGGTCTGTTCTTCGGCCTGCCGGGCCGCTGCGAACACGCCGCCCGCCGCATCCGCGAGAACATCACCACCCCGCCGGCGACGCTGGAAGAGGTCGGCTTGAAGAGCGAGGGCGTGGAGCAGGCGCAGTAGGCGGTTGGCCCTCTCCCTCTGGGAGAGGGTTTTGTTTTTAGGCCGCCGCGCCTCGCGCAGCCTGACCGGGCTCGTAGTTGAGGATCGGGGCCAGCCAGCGTTCGGCGGTCTCGACGTCCCAGCCCTTGCGACGGGCATAGTCCTCGATCTGGTCGCGATCGATCTTGCCGACGCCGAAATAGTGGCTGCCCGGATGGCCGAAGTAGAGGCCCGAGACCGAGGCCGGGGGCGTCATGGCGAAGCTTTCGGTCAGGGCCATGCCCGCGTTTTCGCCCGCGTTGAGCAGGCGGAACAGGGTCGCCTTCTCCGTATGGTCGGGCTGGGCCGGATAGCCGGGGGCGGGGCGAATGCCCTGATATTGTTCGGCGATCAGGTCATCGACGCTGGTCGTCTCCTCGGCCGCATAGCCCCAGAGCTGCGTGCGGACCTCCTTGTGCAGCCGTTCGGCGAAGGCCTCGGCCAGGCGGTCGGCCAGGGCTGCGGCCATGATCGACGAATAGTCGTCGCCGGCGTCCTTGAACGCCTTGGCCTTCTCCAGCTCGCCATGGCCGGCGGTGACGGCGAAGGCGCCGATATAGTCCTCGCCCTCTTCCGCGATGAAGTCCGACAGCGCCAGGTTGGGCTTGCCGTTCGTCTTGGCGATCTGCTGGCGCAGGGTGTGGAAGCGGGCGATCTCGTCGGTGCGGCTCTCGTCGGCGAAGACGGCGACGTCGTCGCCAACGGCGCGGGCCGGCCAGAAGCCGACGACGCCCTTGGCCGTGAACCACTTCTCCTCGACGATCCGCTTCAGCATCGCTTGCGCGTCGGCGAACAGGTCCTTCGCCGCCTGGCCCACGATCTCGTCCTCGAGGATCAGCGGATAGCGGCCGATCAGCTCCCAGCTGGCGAAGAAGGGCGTCCAGTCGATGTGGTCGGCCAGATCCTGCAGGTCCCAGCTGTCGAAGGCGCGCACGCCGATGAAGGACGGCTTGCCGGGCATGCGATCAGCCGGGTCGGGCAGGAAACGGTTGGCCCGCGCCTGAACGAGGCTGGCGCGCGCCTTGACCTCCTGGCCGCGGGCGTACTGCTCGCGGATGCGGACGTATTCGTCGCGGGTGGCGGCCTCGTTCTTCGCACGCTCGGTCTTCGACAGCAGGCCAGAGACCACGCCCACGGCGCGCGAGGCGTCGATGACATAGGTGGTCGAGCCGCGATGGTAGCCAGGCTCGATCTTCACCGCCGTATGGGTGCGGCTGGTGGTGGCGCCGCCGATCAGCAGGGGGATGTCGAAGCCGCGCCGCTCCATCTCGCGCGCCACGAAGACCATCTCGTCCAGCGAGGGGGTGATCAGACCCGACAGGCCGACGATGTCGACGTTGTGCTCCTTCGCGGCGTCCAGGATGCGGTCGGCCGGAACCATGACGCCCAGGTCGATGACCTCGTAGTTATTGCACTGGAGAACGACGCCGACGATGTTCTTGCCGATGTCGTGGACGTCGCCCTTGACGGTGGCCATCAGGATGCGGCCGGCCTGTTCGCGCGGCTTGCCGGCCTTTTCGGCCTCCATGAAGGGTTCCAGCCAGGCGACGGCCTGCTTCATGACGCGGGCCGACTTCACCACCTGCGGCAGGAACATCTTGCCCGAGCCGAACAGGTCGCCGACCACATTCATCCCGTCCATCAGCGGACCTTCGATGACGTGCAGCGGCCGGTCGAAGGACAGGCGGGCCTCTTCGGTGTCGGCGTCGATGAACTCGGTGATGCCATTGACCAGGGCGTGCTCGATGCGCTTGCCGACGGGGGCGTTGCGCCATTCCAGATTGACGACCCTGGCCTCGGTCTTGTCGCCCTTGAAGCCCGGGGCGATGTCCACCAGTCGTTCGGTGTTGGAGACGTTTGTACGCTGGGGCCGGTTCAGGATCACGTCCTCGACGGCCTCGCGCAGCACGGGGTCAATGTCGGAATAGACCGGCAGGTCGCCGGCGTTGACGATGCCCATGTCCATGCCGGCGGCGATGGCGTGGTACAGGAAGACGGAGTGGATGGCCCGGCGGACCGGCTCATTGCCGCGGAAGCTGAACGAGACGTTCGACACCCCGCCCGAGACGCGGGCGTAGGGCAGGGTCTCCTTGATGACCTTCGTCGCCTCGATGAAGTCGACGGCATAGTTGTCGTGCTCCTCGATCCCCGTCGCCACGGCGAAGATGTTGGGGTCGAAGATGATGTCCTCGGGCGGGAAGCCGACCTCGTCCACCAGGATGCGGTAGGCGCGGGTGCAGATCTCGATCTTGCGCGCGGCGGTGTCGGCCTGACCCACTTCGTCGAAGGCCATGACCACGACGGCGGCGCCGTAGCGCAGACAGGCCACTGCCTGTTCGCGGAACTTGTCCTCGCCCTCCTTCATGGAGATGGAGTTGACGATGGGCTTGCCCTGGACGCACTTCAGCCCGGCCTCGATCACCTCCCACTTGGAACTGTCGATCATCACCGGCACGCGGGCGATGTCGGGCTCGGCCGCGATCAGGTTGAGGAAGGTGATCATGGCCTGCTTCGAATCCAGCAGGCCCTCGTCCATGTTTATGTCGATGACGGCGGCGCCGGCCTCGACCTGCTGACGCGCGACATCGAGCGCGGCGGTATAGTTCCCCTCGACGATCAGCTTACGGAATTTGGCCGAACCGGTGACGTTGGTTCGTTCGCCGATGTTGAGATAGGCAGGACGCAAGACAGGGTATCCTTAGTGGGCGGTCGCCGCGGGGGTGCGGGCGGCCGTGACCTCGACCTCGATCAGAAAGCCGGGGCCGGCGAGGCCCGCGACCTGCACCGTCGAGCGCGAGGGGCGGTTAGGTTGTTCGGCCGTGCCGAAATATTTGCCGTAGGCCTTCATCATCCCGGCGAAGTCCATGCGGTCCGATCCCGGCGCGGCGGTCAGATAGACGGTCATGGAGACAACGTCGCCCATGGTCAGGCCGCGCGTGGCCAGAAGGCGTTCGATCTTGGCGAAGGTGGAGGCGGCTTGGGTCTCGGTGTCGCCATAGGCGGCGACGGTTCCCGCGGGCGCCGTGGCGTCGGCGACGTCAGGCAACTGGCCCGACAGGAAGATCAGCTCGGTCCCGGCGGGCACGGTCACCGTCGAGGCGATGAAGGCGGTGGGAGAGGGGTAGGTGCGTTCGATCGTCGACGAAGGCGCGGTCGGCGACGTGGTCTGGGCGAGGGCCGGGGCGGCGAAGGCGGCGAGCAGGGCGGCGGCAGTGAGGGTCTTGAACATCGTCACGGTCTCCTTCAGGCGGCTTGAGCTTGGCGACGGGCGGCGATGGCGTTGACGGCGCGCCAGCCCGAGACGATGGCGCCCTGTTGCCAGGCGCCGACGTGGCTGAGGTGCTCGCCCGCGAACAGGTACGGGCCGTCGGGATCGTTCATCAGCGTATAGCCTGCGGGGTCCTCCTGGGCCACCTCGCCGGCGATGCCGAGGTTGAACGGAATCTGGCCCCAGTGGACAGTGACGCCGTCGGTCAGCTTGCCCGACTGGCCGGGGTGCAGCCGTTCGACCGTCTCACGCGCATAGGCCTGGCCCTCGGCCAGCGGCAGGGAGCCCAGCCGCGTCGCGGGCCGCGCGAAGCTGTAGCCGGCGACGAGGATGCCCGTGGGATGCAGGAAGCGGCCCGACGGATACCAGGTCATCAGGGTGTCGCGGTCGGTGAACGACAGGCCGCCGTAGATCTGGTCGCGGCTCTCCCAGAAGCGCGGCGACTGGAAGGCGATCTTGACCGAGTCGCCGTACACCGCGTTCTTCACGACGGCCTGACGATTGGCCGAGAAGTCGTTCTCGATCCCGGCCAGGACCGGGAAGGGGATGGTGCAGATACAGTGGTCGGCGGCGACGGCGTGGCTGGCGCCCGCCCGGTCCTTCCAGGTCACCTCGACGCCCGCCCCCTTGCGCTTCAGGCCGGTGACTTGGGCGTTCAGGGTGATGGCGCGGCCCAGCTTCTCGGCGAAGGCCATGGGGATGCGGTCCATGCCCCCGACCGGCTGGAGCATGGTCGCCTGCATGTCGATGATGTCGTGGAAGGTCGGCGCCCCCCAGGCCGCCGGATGCAGAAGGGAGGCCAGGATCATGGCGTCGCGCGGCTTGCCGACGACATCCCCGGCACCCGGTTCGATCATCAGGCCCGAGGTCTCGCTGTGGCGGAAGGCGAGGTCCGGATCCAGCCCGCCCCAGCCGATCAGATTCTCGACCAGCCGGGCCTGGTCCTCGGCGCCCAGAGCCGTATCAACGCCGCCATTCTTCACCCCCTTGGCCAGCAGGGAGGCGACATGGCCGCGGACATTGTGGATGGCCTGACGCATCTGCATCGGCTTGCCGCCGTTGAAGCCCTCGGCCTGGATAAGGGCGCTTTCGGAGTGGTTGACCAGCACCTCGATCTCGACGCCCAGCTCCTGGCAGTAGCCGAGCGTGGCTTGATGGTGGCTGGGGATACGGCCTGGGCCGGCGTTGAAATACTGGCCGTCTTCAAACGTGCAGGTCTGTTCGGGCTTGTCGGTGTGGGCGATCTTCGAGCCGCGCCGGACGGTCCAGTTGCGTCCCCCGACCCGGTCGCGGGCCTCCAGCACGGTGACGGCGTATCCGGCCTTTTTCAGCTCCCAGGCGGCGCTCAGTCCGGCCAGGCCGGCGCCGAGGATGACCACGCTGGATCCATTGCCCGAGCCGGGCTGAAGGGACGGGGTCTCGGCGTGGGCGACGCCGTCATCGACCAGACCCATGGCCCGCATGGCCATATACATCCCGCCGGTCCCGGCTGCCGCCGCCAACCGTGTCAGAAACGCCCGCCTCGTCCCGCTCATGATTCAGCCCCTTTTCGCAGATGCGAGAAGAGCAACACGCTTCCGGAAGCGTGACCACAGAAAAGGACGGGCGCGGACAGTCATCCTGCCATTTCGAAGGGCTCAAGCCCCGACAGTCGCATGGCCACCGGACGCTCCGGGATGGGGCGCGGCGGCAGTTTCGAAACGCCCCGGGCGACGTGGGCGATGTGGTCTGGCGTCGTGCCGCAGCAGCCGCCGACGATATTGACCAGACCGGCCTCGGCCCATTCCTCGATGAAGTGGGCGGTCTCGTGCGGCTCCTCGTCGTACTGGCCCATGGCGTTGGGCAGGCCGGCGTTGGGATAGGCAGCGACCAGTGTGTCGGCGACGCGGCTCAGTTCGGCGATGAAGGGCCGCATCAGATCGGCGCCGAGGGCGCAGTTGAAGCCGATGGCGAAGGGCTTGGCGTGGCGCACCGAGTTCCAGAAGGCCTCGGCCGTCTGGCCCGACAGGGTGCGGCCCGAGCGGTCGGTGATGGTGCCCGAGATCCAGATCGGCAGGGCCTCCATGCCCTCGTCCTCAAGGTCCTTGATGGCCTTGATCGCCGCCTTGCAGTTCAGCGTGTCGGTGATGGTCTCGATCAGATAGAGGTCGACGCCGCCCTCGTTAAGCGCCTTCACCTGCTGGCGATAGGCCTCATAGACCTGGTCGAAGGTCACCAGCCGGGCGCCCGGATCGTTCACGTCGGACGACATCGACAGCATCTTGTTCAGCGGGCCGATGGAGCCGGCGGCGAAGCGCGGCTTGTGCGGCTCCTTCTCGGTCCAGCGGTCGGCGGCGGCGCGGGCCAGTTTCGCGCCTTCCAGATTGATGTCCCAGACCGCCTGTTCGTCCAGCTTGTAGTCGTCCTGGGCGATGACGGTGCCGGAGAAGGTGTTGGTCTCGGAGATGTCGGCGCCAGCGCCGAAATACTGGTCGTGCAGGTCACTGATGACGTCCGGGCGGGTGATGCACAGGATGTCATTGTTGCCCTTCATCTGCTCCTTCTCGTCATAGCCGTTGGCTGTGACGAAGCGGTCGCCGCGGAAGTCGTGCTCTTCCAGGCCGCGGCGCTGGATCATCACGCCCCAGGAGCCGTCGAGGACCAGGATGCGCTCTTTCGCGGCCTTGTGCAGGGCGGCGATGCGTTCGGCGCGGGAGAGGGGAGAGGTCATCTTACGCAACGGCTTTCTGTTCGCGGACGCCCAGAACGCGGCAGATCGCATAGACCAGGTCGGCGCGGTTCAGGGTGTAGAAGTGGAAGTCCTGGAAGCCCTCTTCCTGCAGCCGGGCGCAGGTTTCGGCGGCGACCGAGGCGGCCAGCAGCTTGCGGGTTTCGGGATCGTCATCCAGGCCGTCGAAATGGTTGGCGAGCCACTGGGGCACCGAGGCGCCGCATGATGCGCTCATCCGCTGCAGGCCCGCGAAATTGGACACCGGCATAATGCCCGGCAGCAGGGGCGCGTCGATTCCGGCCGCGCGGATACGGTCGCGGAAGCGCAGGAAGGCGTCGATGTCGAAGAAGAACTGGCTGATCAACCGGGTCGCGCCCGCGTCAATCTTGGCCTTGATGACGTCGATGTCGTGGTCGATCGACGGGCTTTCCGGATGCTTCTCCGGATAGGCGCCGACCGAGATGTCGAAGCCGCCGACGCGGCTGATGGCCTGGGCCAGTTCGGTGGCGTTGGCGTATCCGTCGGCGCGGGGCGTATAGACGCCGCCGATGCCGGACGCTCCGGGCGGATCGCCGCGCAGGGCCACGATGTGGTCGACGCCGATGGCCTTGTAGCTCTCGATCACCTCATCGACCTCGTCGCGCGAGGCCTCGACGCAGGTCAGGTGGGCGGCCGGGCGCAGGGTGGTCTCGGTCAGCATCCGCTGGACCGTGCGGTGGGTGCGTTCGCGTGTCGAGCCGCCCGCGCCATAGGTCACGGAGACGAAGGCGGGGTTCAGCGGCTCCAGCCGGCGCACGGCCTCCCACAGGGTTTCCTCGGCCTTGTCGGTCTTGGGGGGGAAGAACTCGAACGAGACCCGCACCGGATTGGCGTTGTCGCCGGCGCGGGCGACGGGGCCCAGCGGCGAGAGCAGCAGGGCACGGGCGGCGGCCAAGCCCTGGGAAGGGCTCTGGAGGGAGGCGGCGGAAGCCATCAGGCGGCCTTTCGGGAATCAGAGGAGGCGGCGCGCAGGCCGGTCCAGATGGTGACGGTCAGGCCGTCCGCGTCGGGTGGCAGGGCCACCGGCGGCAAGGCGGTCAGGCCGCAGTCGTTGAGCCAGCCGGCGATCTCTTCGTCGGCGAAGCCCAGACGGCGGTGCTGGTGTTCCTCGCGCAGGGCCTCCATCTCGTGGGGAGCGAAATCGACGATCAGGATGCGTCCGCCGGGCGCCACCAGTCGCGCGGCCTCGACCACGGCGGCGTGGGGGTCGGCCAGATAGTGGAGCACCTGGTGCACGATCACCAGATCGGCGCTGGCCGAGGGCAGGCGGGTCGCGAAGATGTCGCCGTGTCTCAGCTCGACCTTCTCGACGCCCGCGCGGGCGACGTTCGACCGGGCGATGTTGAGCATGTTGTGGCTGAGATCCAGCCCGACCGACATCTTCGCCTTCTTGCCCAGAAGGGTCAGCATCCGGCCCGAGCCGGTGCCGAGATCGACCACCCGCTCGAACGGGCCGGGTCCGGCGGCGGCCTCGACCGCGCTTTCAACGGCGGTCTCGGCGACATAGAGGGAGCGGATGCGGTCCCACTGGGGGGCGACCTGTTCGAAATAGGCGGCGGCGGCGGCGGCGCGTTCGTCGCGAACCTCATCAAGGCGGCGATGGTCGGCCTCGCCCTCGGAATCGTCCAGCAGGTCCAGCACCGTCTCGACCAGACGCCGCGCCAGCGGGTCCGAGGAGATGCGGTAAAAGACACGGGCCCCGTCCGGGAAACGTTCGATCAATCCGGCGTCGGCCATCAGTTTGAGGTGCCGCGAGACCCTCGGCTGGCTCTGCTGCAGCACCCGCGACAGCTCCATCACCGACAGTTCCTCGCCGGTCAGCAGCGACAGCACCCGCAGCCGGGTGGGTTCGCCGGCGGCGCGAAGGGCGTCGATCGTCTGATCAGCGGACAGGCTCATGGCTTTATATAAAGATATCCTTATATGATTTTGCAAGGAAGAAACGCAGGCGCCCGGGCGGGATCGGGGATAATGATCGAATTCCCGCGACGGAAGGCCGCAGGGCCGTCGTTCAACGGGAGTCTTCAGGAGATTTTCCCATGATCCGCCTCGCTCTCGCCGCTGCCGCCGTTCTGGCCGCCGCCCCCTTCGCCGCTTCCGCCCAGCAGGGTCCGGGTGGCGGGATGATGGGCGGCATGGGCCAGATGGGCCCCTTCACCCTGGCCCAGATGCAGGAGCGGTCCGACGCCCGCTTCCACAACCTGGACACCAACCACGACGGTTCCCTGACCGGCGCCGAACTGACCCCGCCCCCGACCCCCGGCAGCATGATGAGCGCCGGCCGCGGCATGGAGCGCGCCGACGCCAACCACGACGGCACGGTCACCCTGGACGAATATCACGCCATGTCGGCGGCCCTGTTCGCCCGTCTGGACGCCAACCACGACGGCACGGTCACCCCGGAAGAGCTGCAGGCCATGCGCGGCATGATGCGTCAGGGCGGCGGCCAGGGCGGCCCCGGCGGCGGCATGCCTCAAGGCGGCATGCCTCAAGGCGGCATGCCCGAAGGCGGTATGCAGCCGCCCTCCGGCGAGTAATTCCTTAGTCCCGGATGGGGGTCTTCAACGGTTCGCCGGCGAAGACCGCCGCCAGGTTCTGGACCATCAGCATCAACATGCCCTGCACCGCCTCTGTCGTGGCCCCGGCGGTGTGGGGCGTGAGCACGGTGTTGGGCACATCCGCCCAGTCGGCAGGGTCCACGGGCTCATGGGTGAAGACGTCCAGCGCCGCCTGACCCAGCGCGCCGGACTTGAGCGCCGCGATCACGGCCTCCTCGTCCAGCACTTGGCCGCGCGAGACATTGACCAGCAAGCCTGACGGACCCAGCGCCTCCACAACCTCTTTCGAGATCAGGCCGACATTGCTGTCGTCCACCCGGCAGGCGACGACCAGGATGTCGCTGTCCTTCGCCAGTTCGAGCAGGGTCGCCGCGCGCGGCCAGTCGGCGGGGCGGTCGCGCGGCCCCCACCAGCGCACCGCAATCCGCATCGCCTCGGCGCGACGCGCCACCGCCTGACCGATCAGGCCCAGCCCGACGATCCCGACCTTCTGTCCCTTCAGCGAGGGGGTGAGGATGCGCGTCTCCGGCGTCCATTCGCCCGCGCGCAGATGGCGGTCGCCCTCGACGATCTTGCGCCTCGCCGCCAGGATCAGGCCGATGGCGTGGTCGGCGACGTCCTCGTGATTGACCCCCGGCGCATGGGTCACCGGCAGGCCGCGCGCCCGGCACCAGTCGACATCGATCCGGTCGTAGCCCGAGGTGAAACAGGCGACCAGCTTGAGGTTCGGCAGTCGTTCGATCAGCGCCTTGTCGAGCTCGAACTCGCCCGCCACCACAATCGCCCCGATCCGCGCCTCGACCTCCGCCGGCGGCCCTTCCCAGAAGCGATAGACGTCGTAAGCGCCCTCCAGAAACGGCGTCAGCTGCCCGAGATGGCGCTGCATGATCAGAACGGCGGGGCGGGTGGTCATGGGGCCAGATTACGCCGGCCGTCGACAGACGCCACCCGAAACGAAAACGGCCTCCCGCGAGGGAGGCCGTTCACATCGGAGCCGGTTGAAATCAGCGCCCGAACTTCTGGAACTTGATCCGGTGGGGGATCAGGCTGTCGGCGCCCAGGCGGCGCTTCTTGTCTTCTTCATAGGCCTCGAAGTTGCCTTCGAACCATTCGACGTGGCTGTCGCCCTCGAAGGCCAGGATGTGGGTCGCCAGACGGTCGAGGAACCAGCGGTCGTGGGAGATGACCACGGCGCAGCCGGCGAACTCTTCCAGCGCCTCTTCGAGGTTCTGCAGGGTCTCGATGTCCAGGTCGTTGGTCGGTTCGTCGAGCAGGATCAGGTTGCCGCCGGTCGCCAGGGTCTTGGCCAGGTGGACGCGGTTGCGCTCACCGCCGGACAGCTGGCCGACCTTCTTCTGCTGGTCGCCGCCCTTGAAGTTGAACGAGCCGACATAGGCACGAGTGTTGATCTCGCGCTTACCGACCAGCATCACGTCGGTGCCGCCGGAGACTTCTTCCCAGATGGTCTTGTTGGGATCGAGCGCGTCACGCGACTGGTCGACATAGGCCAGCTTGACCGTCTCGCCGACCTTGACCGTGCCGCCATCGGGCGTTTCCTGGCCGGTGATCAGCTTGAACATGGTCGACTTGCCGGCGCCGTTGGGGCCGATGACGCCGACGATGCCGTTGGGCGGCAGTTTGAAGGTCAGGTTGTCGAACAGGACCTTGTCGCCATAGGACTTCTGCAGGCCCTCGACCTCCAGAACGACATTGCCGAGGCGCGGGCCGGGCGGGATCTGGATGACGGCGTGGGTCTGGGCCTGACGCGAGTTCTCCTGCTCGGAGACCATCTTCTCATAGGCGGCCAGACGGGCCTTGGACTTGGCCTGACGGGCCTTGGCGCCCGAACGGACCCATTCCAGTTCGCGGGTGAGGGCGCGCTGGCGGGCTTCGGATTCCGACTGCTCCTGCACGACGCGCTTCTGCTTCTGCTCCAGCCAGCCGGAGTAGTTGCCTTCGTAGGGGATGCCCTTGCCGCGATCGAGTTCGAGCGTCCACTTGGTGACGAGGTCGAGGAAGTAACGGTCGTGGGTCACCAGGATGACGCAGCCGGGGAAGGCTTCCAGATGGTGCTGCAGCCAGGCGACGCTTTCGGCGTCCAGGTGGTTGGTCGGTTCGTCGAGCAGCAGCATGTCGGGCTTGGACAGCAGCAGGCGGGCCAGGGCCACGCGACGCTTCTCACCGCCGGACAGGTTGGTGGTCATCCAGTCGTCCGGCGGGCAACGCAGGGCGTCCATGGCCATTTCGATGCGGCTGTCGATGTCCCAGACGTCGCCGGCGTCGATCTTCTCCTGAAGGGCGGTCATCTCCTCCATGAGTTCGTCCGAGTATTCCTCGGCCATTTCCATGGCGATGGCGTTGAAGCGGTTGACCCACTGCTTCTCTTCGCACCAGGCCTCGACGTTCTCACGAACGGTCAGGGCGTCGTCGAGGTGGGGCTCCTGCTCCAGATAGCCGCGCTTGACGCCGTCGGCGGCCTTGGCCTCGCCGGTGAACTCGCTGTCCAGTCCGGCCATGATCTTCAGCAGGGTGGACTTACCCGAGCCGTTGACGCCGACGACGCCGATCTTGGCGTCGTTGTAGAAGCTCAACCAGATGTTTTCGAAGATCTTTTTGCCGCCAGGGAAGGTCTTGGTCAGACCCTGCATCTGGAAAATATATTGCTGCGCCATGGGGAGCGGTGCGCCCTTCGGGTTCGTCGGAAATGGGAATAGGGGCGGGATGTAGCGATCCGCGCGCCGGGTGGCAAATGACGTAGCCGGGACAGGGGGCGTTTTGAGGGCGGAAGCCTCAATCGGCGGCGACCATCAGACTGCGCACCGCACACCCGTCGCAATCCTCGACCTTGAGGATCAGGGTGTTGGTCCCCGCGGCAAACGACAGTGGCGGCGTCGAGACCTCCCGCCAGTCGGTTGAGGCGGGGACCGCGACCTCGACCGGCGCCGCGCCATTCAGACGGATCGACAGTCGGGCGGGCGCACCGCTCCGGGCGGACACCGTCACTCTCCGCGCCCCGGCGGCCTCCGCTGTCAACGTGTACCTCAGCCATTCGCCGGTGGTGAAGTCGGTGACGACCGGCGCGCCGTCCGCCTCGCGGGCGATGTCGACGCCGTCGTTGCGGTAGGTCCGCCCCGTGTTCCACCAGATCCTCTGGCTCGGGGTCTCATAGCTGGCGTCGCGCGTGTCGGACCAGGCGTGGCCCACGCGGCCGAGGTCGTAATCGACGGCGGGGATGACGGCGGGGCCGCCTCCGATGCGGTGGTCGGCGAAGGGAGCTGTGGCGTCCGAGTGCGGCTGGCGCAGCATGGCGTCGATGACGTCGGGGTGGGCGGTGTTGTTCTCGAACCGGATGTCGTGTTCGGCCATCCGCATCAGGGTCGCCTCGGCCTCGGCGGGCGTGGGGGCCGGTCCCTTGCCGGTCAGGTAGGCCACGAGCGCCGCCCAGCCGGGGTTGGGAACCACCTCCAGCGGCTGGTTGAAGCCGATCTTCTTCAGTGGCCAGAAGGCCCAGCCGATGTTCTCGTCCTCGACCAGGCGGATGGCGTCGCGGAACCAGGTGTTGGAGTTCTCTCCCGACTCCCCCAGCCAGATCGGGACCTGGTTCTCGTCGCGCAGCCTGACGATGTCGGCGATCGAGGCAGGGTCGTTGGCGTTCCAGTATTTGTGGAAGCTCAGGGCCGTGTTGTCGTCCCAGACCGGCAGGACGCCGCGATAGTTGTTGCCCCAGCAATTGCCCTCGATGACGATCAGGTGGCGCTGATCCACCTCGCGGATCGCGGCGGTGATCTCCATCATCAAGCCGCGCAAGGGGGCGTTGGTCGTCTCCTCGCAGCCATGCCCGCCACCCGGCCTTTCGAAGTCCCAGTTGGGTTCGTTGATGATGTCATAGGCGCCGACGGCAGGCTCGTCGGCATAGCGTTCGGCCAGTTTGCGCCACAGGGCGATGGTCTTCCTGCGGTTCTCCGGACTGTCCCACAGCGAGGGCTTCGACGGATCGCGGTCGGAGATGGCGAGGTCGGTCCCCTGACCGCCCGGCGCGGCGTGCAGGTCGAGGATCAGGACCATGCCGTTGGCCTTCACCCAACCGATCAGGTCATCGATCTGTTTGAACCCGGCCTCGTTCCAGCGGTCCGCGCCCGGTGTCGGTTCGCGGTCGGCGGGCAGGGTCAGCTGGTCGTAGTGCAGCGGCACGCGCACCGAGTTGAAGCCCCAGCGGCCCATGGCGTCGATGTCGGCCTTGGTGACGTAGTTGGCGCGCCAGGCGGCGTAGAAGGCCTCGGTCTTCTCCTCCCCGATCAGGGCGGCGATGCGGGCCCGGATGACGTGCTGCTGACCCAGTTCGGGCAGGTGCAGCATATAGCCCTCCTGCAGAACCCAGCCGCCCAGACCCATGCCGCGCAGGATGATGGGACGGCCCTGACCGTCGACGATCCCGGTCCCGCGCGCATGCAGGAAGCCGGGGTCCGGCGAGGTGACCTGCGCCGAGGCCGCAGAGGCCGCGAGGGCAAGACAAAAGGCGCCGCAGGCGGCGATCAGGCGTGTGGCGACCATTGATGTTCTTCCACGGGACGTTTCCGTTGAGAACGATCACATTTCAGGCGGCGCTTGACCAGAGGCCCATGGCCAAAGAGCGAGGACCGGCGACGAATGGCCGCCGGTCCCCTGCATTCAGACGCCGATCAGGCGCCGATGCCACCGTCCACCAGAATGCTGGTGCCGGTGATGTAGCTCGCGCCCGGACCGGCCAGGAAGGCCACGGCCGAGGCGATCTCGGAGGGTTCGCCGTAGCGGCCCAGCGAGATGCCCGACAGCATGGTCGGGGCGTTGGGGCCGTCGGCGGGGTTCATGTCGGTGTCGGTGGCGCCGGGCTTGACCATGTTGACGGTGATGCCGCGAGCGCCGACCTCACGCGACAGGCCCAGGGTGAAGGCCTCCAGCGCCGACTTGGTCGCCGAATAGACGGTCACGCCGGGGAAGGGCACGCGGTGGGCCAGGACGCTGGAGATCGAGATGATCCGGCCGCCCTCGCCGAGGTGCGGCAGGGCCGCCTGGCTGGTCAGGAAGACCCCGCGGACGTTGACGTTGAGCAGGGCCTCGATCTCCTCGACCGACTGGTCGGCGAACAGGGCCCCGCCGGCGATCCCGGCGTTGTTGACGAGAATGTCCAGGCCGCCGAGGCCGGCGACGGTTTCGCTCACGGCCTTCTTCGGCCCTTCGACGGAGCCGGCGTCGGCCTGGATGGCGACGGCCTTGCGGCCCAGGGCGCGGATTTCGGCGGCGAGAGCCTCGGCCTTTTCGGCGGACTTCTCATAGGTGATGGCGACGTCGGCGCCGTCGGCGGCCAGCTGGCGGGCGATGGCCGCGCCGATGCCGCGCGCGCCGCCCGTGACGAGAGCGCGTTTGCCGGAAAGGGGGAGGGAGGGAGTGCTCATGGCGATGATCCTGTTGCGTTCGGCCAATTCTGTATCGATCGGCACAGAAGTAGCTGGGGAGCTTGCCTCAGGAGCGCAAGGGATTATTTATCGATCAGCACAAAAAGAGGTCCGAATGTCGCTATCCGTTGATGGCGCCCCCGCTCCTACCCGGGGCCGCCCCCGCAGTTTCGATCGCACCCAGGCCCTGGAACAGGCGATGCGCGTGTTCTGGGAGAAGGGCTACGCCGCAGCTTCCATGA
The DNA here is from genome assembly GCF_058807035.1 of Brevundimonas sp. GW821-FHT12E07. Taxonomy (NCBI): domain Bacteria; kingdom Pseudomonadati; phylum Pseudomonadota; class Alphaproteobacteria; order Caulobacterales; family Caulobacteraceae; genus Brevundimonas; species Brevundimonas sp. GW821-FHT12E07. The sequence continues at coordinate 651,199 of NZ_JBXAQH010000003.1, forward strand.
GCGAGCTGACCGCCGCCATGGGCATCGCCTCGCCCAGCCTTTATGCCGCCTTCGGCTCCAAGGAAGGCCTCTATCGCGAGGCCATCGACCACTATGTGTCGAGCTTCAGCGGCGGCTTCTGGGGGGTGATGCAGGCGGCGACGGCGCGCGAGAGCGTCGAAGGCCTGCTCAGAAACGCCGCACGCGTCTTCACCGACGGCGACTTCCCCAGCGGCTGCATGGTCATCCAGACCGCCGCCGAGGCCGGGGAGATGTCGCCCGAACTCGCCGCCAGCCTGTGCGAGATCCGCGCCAGCACCACCGAGACCCTGGCCGCGCGGGTTCGCAAGGGCATCGCCGAGGGCGAGCTGTCGCCGACCACCGACGCAAAGGCCGTGGCTCAGTTCTATGCCGCGATCCACAAGGGGCTGAGCCTCAGCGCCAAGGGTGGGGCGGGGCGTGAAGAGCTGGACTCGGTGGTGACCTCCGCCATGAAGGCCTGGCCGGCGTTGACCGGAGAGTAGTCACCAGCGGAAGGCGAACTTCCCGATCACGGCCCCGGCCGCCACCGCCATCGCCATCCCCATCGTGTACCAGAGGCCCACGAAGGCCGCCGCGTGCTCGGGGCAGTGCAGGCCGTAGAGGGTTGTAGCCAGACCGCCGGTCAGCAGGCCCGCCGCCGCGCCCGCCAGCATCGGCCGGGTCGGGGCGAAGGCGCGGGCGGCCCAGAAGACGAAGGGCGCGGCGACAAGGCTGAGCAGGGCGATATTGGGCGCGCAGACATGGGCGCTGTCGCCCATCATGGCCGGCATCCGTTCGGGCATCGGCAGGGTGAACAGCTCATAGAGCCCCAGTCCGACCGCCAGGGTCAGGACGGCGGCCAGCAGGATCAGCGGCCCCTTTGGACTGGCGCCCGGCCGGCCCAGCCGGTCCAGCAGCCAGAAGCCGGCTCCGGCCATGACGGTGGTATAGGCCGCCTTGGCCCAGAAGACCGGACCGCGCATGGCCGCCATCAGGTCGTCGCGATAGCCGAGCCACAGGCCGACGGTGACCAGCACCACGATGGCGGCGGGGATCAGGGACAGCAGCAGCCGCCGGTCGAGACGGCGCGCAGGCGGCAGGTCGGCGGCCAAGGCCTGGATCAGGTCGTCAGTCTTCATCGACGGCCTCCTGCATGACCGGGGCGAATTTCGCGTTCAGCGCCTTCAGGCTGCGGTGGATGGAAACCTTGGCGGCGGTCAGGGAATAGCCGTGCCGCTCGGCGGCCTCGGCGACCGACAGGCCTTTCAGCCGCACGTCCTCGATCAACTTGCGCTGGCGGGCGGGCAGCAGGGACAGGCAGCGGCTCAGGTCCGCCTTCGTCGCCCCGTCCTCGACGGTGTGATCGGCGAACAGGGCCGAGGCCTCCTCCAGTGGGTGGGTCGGCCGGCGGCCACGGCGGCGCAGATGGTCGACCAGCTTGTGGTGGGCGATCGCCCAGGCCCAGCCGCTGAACGACTGGGACGGGTCCCAGGTCGCGCGCTTGGCGTGGATGGCGATCAGGGTTTCCTGCACAAGGTCCTCGGCGTCGGCCCCGCCGTCGAACAGGCGGGCGCGGAAATAAGGGCGCAGATAGCCGCCCAGATCGGTAAGCAGCACGCGCCATGCCGCCGCGTCGCCGTCGAGACCGCGGAGCATCAGGCTTTTCAGATGGGCTTCACGATCCGTCACGGTCAAAGGCGTCTTCGTCCGGTGCGCGGCGAAGGTTACACGCCTCTGGTCTCAGGCATAGTTGAAGCTGATCGAGATCCGTTCGGACTTCGCCTGATTGGTCGGGACCTCGTGGCGCAGCCAGCTTTCCCACATCAGCACCGTACCCGCCGAGGGGGCCAGATAGACGAAGGGCTTCTCGGCCTCGGGCGCGTCCTCGGTGACCCCGGGGCGGGCCATCATCATCGGCAGGCGCGGATCCTCGAGCTTGAGCGCCGAGGCGCCGTCGGGGACCTCGACATAGACGGTGCCCGAGAGGAAGGCGTGGGGGTGAATATGGCCCGTATGGCCGCCGCCGGGCTTGAGGATATTGACCCAGAGATTTTCGAGCTTGGGCTTCTTCGCCAGGTCGAAGTTCAGCGCCCTGGCATAGGCCAGGGCGTGTCGATCGAGATGCTTCTTGAGTTCGGCGAACTCGGGGAACCGCAGCGGCAGGTCGTTGAGCGAGCCGTAGGAGGTATAGCCGCGATAGCCGTTGGCCTTGCACCAGGCCCGGCCAGCGCCGTCCTCGTCGGCCAGCATGCGGCAGGCGTCGGACAGGTCGGCGTTGAAATCCTCGAACCCCGCCGTGGTGGCGAGGCTGGCCTCATAGACCTGGGTGACGAAGAGGGGGCGAAGGGTCATTCGCGCTCCTTAGCCCGCCGCGGCTTATCCATCCATAAGCATCCCTCGTGTTGACCCGGGCGCCCGTCCGTGGTCCGTGCCGCGTCCCATGTTGAGCCCGACCTCCCGCACCGCGACCAAAGACCTGCTGCGCCTCGCCTGGCCGGTGATCCTTGCGCGTCTGGGCATCATGACCATGGGTCTGACCGACGTGATCGTGGTCGGCAACTATTCGGCGCGGGAGCTGGCGTTCAGCTCCCTGGCGTTGGCCCCCATGAGCATCGTGGTGACCACCGCCGTCGGCCTGATGATGGGGGTGCAGGTCATGACCGCCCGCTTCCTCGGCGAAGGGCGGCGGGCCGAGGTCGGCGCCGTCCTGCGCCGTGGCGTCTCCTATTCGCTGCAGCTCGGGATCGCGGCCATGCTGGTCCTCCTGCTGCTCGGGCCCCTGGGTCTGCAGCACGCCGGTCTGGCCGACGGTCTGGGCGAGGGCGCCAGCCCGGCCCTGCGCATCTTCGCCCTCTCGATGCCGGGCTATCTGGTCAGCGTCGCGGCCCAGTTCTTCCTTGAGGCCCTGCACAAACCCAAGGCCGGGATGTGGGCCATGTGGGTGGCCAACGGCATCAATCTGGCGCTCAACCTGCTGCTGGTGCCCGACATTCTGGGGCTGGGCGTCCACGGCGCGGCGGCCTCGGCCTGGGCGACCTTCGCGGCGCGCACTTCGCTGGCCGTCTTCCTGATCATCTATATCGTCCGCCTGCCCGAGGCGCGGGAGTTGGGCGTCTTCCTCAAGCCGTCTCGCGATCCTCTGGCCGAGCGCGAGCAGCGCAAGGTCGGCTACGGCGCCGGCTCCAGCTACTTCATCGAGGTCGGGGCCTTCGCCGCCATGACCTTCATCGCCGGCCAGCTGGGCGCCATCGAGACCTCGGCCTGGGCCATCGTGCTCAACGTCTCGGCCATCGTTTTCATGGTCCCGATGGGGCTTTCGGCGGCGACGGCGGTGCTGGTCGGCCGGGCCTATGGAGCCAGAGACGGCCGCGGCGTGCTGCGGGCCGGTCTGGTCGGGATCGGGGTGGTCAGCGTCCTGACCATCATCGTCGCCATAGGCCTGTGGCTGTTCGCCCCCGTGGTGGCCAGCGCCTATAATCGCGATCCCCTGCTGCTGGCGGTGGTGACCCCCGCTCTGGTGCTGGCGACCCTGTTCTTCGTGGCGGACGGCATTCAGGTGGTCTCGGCCAGCGCCAACCGCGCGGCGGGCGACGTCTGGTGGCCGACCATCATGCATTTCGGCGCCTATACGCTGGTGATGATGCCGGTCGGCTGGGTTCTGGCCCACCATCTGGGCGTCAACGGTCTGGTCTGGGCGGTGATCATCGCCAGTCTGGTGTCCTCGGCCCTGTTGACCGGCCGGTTTGTCCGCGTCGCACGCCGTCTTGAGGTTCAGGCCGCCAGCGTCACAGGTTCCTGACCGGCCGCGGCCAGCCCGCGCCGGTAGATGGCGTCATAGACCCCCCACACCGCCGTCGCGATATAGCCGACCAGCAGGGCGTCCACGCCGAACAGACCCCAGAGCGTGGGACCCAGCCCGATCAGGGCCATGGCCACGTTCAGCCCCGTGTGCAGCACCAGCAGCGGCAGGAAGACCATGAAGTAGATCGCAAGCCCGGCCGGCATGACCCTGAACCCCTTTCCGATCGAGCCGAAGAACCCCATCCGCCGGTCGCGCAGGGGCACGCCGACGCGCCAGCCCGCCGTCAGCACCTGAAACACCGCGCCGAGTACGAACAGGCCGATCCCGGCGGCGATGGACGGGACCTGACCGATCGCCGCAGCGCTGAGCCACGGCCCCGCCGCCATCTGGGCGCCCTCCCAGGCCAGGGCCACGACGATCACAGGGATGAAGGCTGTAAATAGCCCGCCGGTGACCCTGCCCGCGACCCTGCGGTCGCCGCCGCTGTGCCGATACCGGCTGATCCACAGGCCGACCACCAGCAGGGACGCCAGCTTGACGAAGCCGAACCCGAGCCGGACCGGATGGTTGGATAACGCCTCTGCCTTCTGCACGCTGTCGAAGACGCCGAGCTTCCATTCGATCACATGCTGGAGGAACTCCACCACGGGCGGCAGCAGGAAGATCAGCGGGAAGGCGAGGGCGAAGCCCCATCCGAGCCCGTAGCTCGACTTGATGTCAGACCCCATGGCGGCTTCCCCCTGCGTTCAACCGCAGGCTGATCGGGATACCGGCGTCATGCAAGTTAAGTCGGCGTAAGGCGCGCCGCGTTCAGGGCTACTGCAGCGACGGCCCCGAGAAGACATAGCGGCAGGACCGGCCGGCGCCGTCGGATTTGCCGTCACCGAGATAGAAGCCGTCCATCACCAGCCGGCCCTCATCGGGCTTGAGCTCGGCCGTGCCGCTGAGACGCGCTCCCTCGCCCGGAAGCTGGTTGCCGCCGGTCACCGTCAGGGTCATCCGCCCGGTCGCGGCGTCGTGGACATAGTCGCCCCAATAGTCTTCGTAGGTCTCGAACGGCGCCCAGGTGACCGAGAAATGGCCGTCGGCGCGGAAGCGCAGCTCGCGCACCGGCTGCTGCGGCTCTGGCCCTTGGCATTCGACTTCCAATTGGCTGTAGCGCCCGACGAGCAGGGCTTCGTCCCGACCGACGACGACCACGGTGGCGACGGCGGGCTGGCCGGGCGTGCGCGCCTCGATCGTGACGGTGGTCCCGGCGGCGAGGTCGGGGGCGAAGGTCACCCGGGCCACGTCCCGGAACCCTGTGGCGCGCGGCCCCTCGTCCCGCGCCACGGTCGCGGCCCCCGATGGCGTGACCCGCCAGCCCGACAGGCAGGTCGCAGGGACCATCGCCCAGCCGGGATGATAGGGCCGTCGGACGGTCGCCTGGATCGGCGCCGTGTCCCCGGGACGCACCACCGCGGCGTTGACGCTCATCCGGACCTCGTCTCCGACGAACGGTCGGCAGGCCTCGGGCAGATCCGCGCCCGGCATGACGGGGGGCTTGGGCTTGGACCCGGACTGGGCGGAGGCGCAGCCTGCCGCGACAAGGGCCAGGATGGTGAGAGGGGCGGACAACAGTGTGCGGCGCATGGAAACCTCCATCACCGCCAACCTGCACCGTAAGGCGAACGGCGCAACCCCACGGGTTCTGACGCGCGGTCCGCTCAGCGCTGAACGAAGCAGATCGTATTGCCGTCCGGGTCGTCGACAGCGAACTCACGCGTGCCCCAGGTCTGGTCGATCGGTCCCTGATGCAGGGGCGATTCCTCGCGGTCGGGCGGGACGAAGCCGCGTTCCTTCATTCCGGTGAAGTCGGCGTCGACGTCCCTGGTCAGGACCAGCACCGTCTGGCCCGCGATCCCGTCGTCCGTCTGGCTGGACAGGTGCAGTTCGTCGCCGTCGCGCGTGAGGATGGCGTAGGCGGGGTCCGTCGGCCCGGGGAAGATGTGCGCCAGCTTGAAGTCCAGAATCCAGGTGTAGAAGAGCACCGAACGGGACATCCGCTCGCATTTGACGACGGGAATGACGGGCAGGACGGATCTCCGGGGCGCATGGAGGTGACGGACGCGCCCGCCCACTCTATATCCCACGCCTTCCCCATACGACCGGATTCCCATGGCCCGCATCCTGATCACCTCGGCCCTGCCGTACATCAACGGCATCAAGCACCTGGGGAATCTGGCGGGCTCCATGTTGCCGGCCGACGTCTGGGCCCGGTTCAAGCGCGGCCAGGGACATGACGTCCTCTATATCTGCGCCACCGACGAACACGGCACCCCGGCCGAGCTGGCCGCCGCCGCCGCCGGTCAGGACGTGCGCACCTATTGCGACGAACAGCACCAGATCCAGAAGGCGGCGGGCGAGGCCTTCGGCCTGAGCTATGACCATTTCGGCCGCTCCTCCAATCCGCCGAACCATCGCCTGACCCAGCATTTCGCCGAGGCTCTGGAGAAGAACGGCCTGATCGAGGAACGCGTCGACCGGATGATCTATTCGATCGACGACGCCCGCTTCCTGCCCGACCGCTATGTCGAAGGAACCTGCCCCCACTGCGCCTATCCCAAGGCGCGCGGCGACCAGTGCGATAACTGCGGCCGCCTGCTGGACCCGACCGATCTGATCGACCCCTATTCGTCGGTCTCAGGTTCGAAGAACCTCGAGGTCCGCGACACCCGCCACCTCTATCTGCTGCAGACGAAGCTGGAGCAGCCGATCCGCGACTGGATCGCCTCGAAGGACGACTGGCAGACCCTGGCCAAATCCATCGCCTACAAACACCTCGACGAGGGGCTGATCGACCGCGGCATCACCCGCGATCTGGCTTGGGGCATTCCGGTGGTCAAGGACGGCTTCCCGCGTCCGGGCATGGAGGACAAGGTCTTCTACGTCTGGTTCGACGCCCCCATCGAATACATCGGCGCGACGCAGGAATGGGCCGAGAAGCACGGCACGACCTGGCGCGACTGGTGGCGTCTGGACGCGGGGGCGGAAGACGTCCGCTACGTCCAGTTCATGGGCAAGGACAATGTCGCCTTCCATACCGTCAGCTTCCCCGCCACCATCCTCGGCTCGGGCGAGCCCTGGAAGACGGTCGATACGCTGAAGGCCTTCAACTGGCTGAACTGGTACGGCGGCAAGTTCTCGACCTCCCAGAAGCGCGGCGTCTTCATGGATCAGGCGCTGGAGCTGCTGCCCGCCGACTACTGGCGCTGGCACCTGACGGCCTATGGCCCGGAAGGGTCGGACGCGGCCTTCACCTGGGAGCAGTTCCAGTCGACGACGAACAAGGACCTGGCCGACGTGCTGGGCAATTTCGTCAACCGGATCGTAAAATTCACCGAGTCCAAGTTCGGCGGCGTCGTCCCCGAGGGCGGCGAGGCCGGCCCGGTCGAGGCGAAGCTGATCGAGGACGTCAACGCCGGCATCGCTGAGGCCACCGCCGCCTTCGAGGCGATGGAATTCCGCAAGGCCGCCCAGGCCCTGCGCGCCGTCTGGGTTCTGGGCAATGAGTATCTGCAGGTCGCGGCGCCCTGGACCGCGTTCAAGACCGATCCCGCGCAAGCCGCGGTCGGCGTGCGCATGGGCCTGAACCTCGTCGCCCTGTTCGCCCGTCTGGCCGCGCCGGTCATGCCCTTCTCGGCGGTCAAGATCGCCGCCAGCGTCGGCGCGACCGACCTGACCTGGCCCGCCCCCGGCGAGGACTGGACCACGGCCCTGCCGCTCGGCCAGACCGTTCAGGCCGCCGAGGTCCTGTTCAGGAAGATCGAGGACGTTCAGGTCGCCGAATGGTCGGAACGCTTCGGCGGGGCTGAGGCGAGCTAGACCTTCGCCACGTCCCCGCCGGTGTGGGCCGCCTTGGCGTCCTTCGTCCCGCGCAGATACTCCGCCGCCTCTTCATGCCCGATGTCGAGGAAGGCCGGGGCCGAGGCGTTGAACTCGTCCATATGGCCGGTGCGGACGATGACCGAGCGGCCGCCGTCCCAGATCATCCGGCCCGCGACGAACAGGACGATGAACAGGCCGACATAGCCGATCCAGCGGAAGCGGTTCAGCAGCTTGGCGATATAGGTCGCCGCCAGACCCATCAGGGCGATGGAGATCAGCAGGCCGCCGGCCAGAATCCACGGATGCTCGTGCGCGGCGCCGGCCACGGCGAGGACGTTGTCCAGCGACATGGTGACGTCCGCGATCAGGATCTGCAGCAGAGCCGCGCCGAAAGTCTTGCGCTTGATGCCCAGCTCTTCCGGCGAGGGGCCGGTGCCGTGCTCGATCGAGGCGGCCAGCTCCAGCTCCTTCTGGGCCTGGGCCTGATCGTGGGTCGCCTGTTCGCGCAGCTCGCGCCACATCTTCCAGCACACCCAGAGCAGCAGGAAGCCGCCCGCCAGCAACAGGCCGACGATGGCCATCAGCTGGACGGTGATCAGGGCGAACAGGATCCGCAGCACCACCGCGAAGGCGAGACCGACCAGAATGGCCTTGCGGCGCTGCTCCTGCGGCAGGGAGGCGGCGGCGAGGCCCACGGCGACGGCGTTGTCGCCGGCCAGGACGAGGTCGATCATCAGCACCTGGCCGAGGGCGGCCAGCTGGCTGATCAGAAGGGGCGTGAAGAGGGATTCCATGAACGGCTCTCTAGCGGGGCCTTATTCAGACGGAAAGCCCTCTCCCGGCGGCCTCAGGCCTTCTTCTGTTTTCGGCTGGCCTCATAGAGGGCCACGGCGGCGGCGTTGGAGACGTTCAGGCTCTCGAAGCCGCCGGGCATGGGAATCTTCGCCAGCACGTCGCAGTGTTCGGCGACCAGGCGGCGGATGCCGTCGCCCTCGGAGCCCATGACCAGAACGGTCGGGCGCTCATCCAGCGCCGTCTCCAGCGTCTCGTCCGAATCCCCGTCGAGGCCGACAGCCCGCCAGCCGAGGTCGGCCAGACGCTCCAGCGCGCGGCTGAGGTTGGTGACCCGGGCGCAGGGCAGTTTCTCGGTCGCCCCGACCGAGGCCTTGGCGAGAGCGCCGGCGAGGGCGGGGGAGTGGCGGTCCTGCACGATGATGCCGCGCGCCCCGAAGGCCAGGGCCGAACGGAAGATGGCGCCGACGTTCTGGGGATCGGTCAGCTGGTCCAGCATGACGATGATGCCTTCGGCCGGATCGGCGATGTCGTCCAGCGCCACGCCTTCCAGCGGCGACACCTTGAAGACCAGTCCCTGATGCACGGCGCCGGCCGGCAGCATCCGGTCCAGGGTCTGGGCGTCCATGACCTCGATCTTGTGGCCGTGATTCAGATTACCGCGTTCGAGTTCGGCCGCGCGGTCCTCGGTGGCCAGTAGGCGACCCATGCCTTTGCGGGCCGGATTCGCCAAAGCGGCGAGTACGGGGTGCCGTCCCCAGACGAAGGCGTCCGGATCCGACTTGGCGCCCTTTGGCGCACGAGGCGTTGAATCTGCGAAGCTTTTCGTCGGCGGATTGGGGTTCCAGCCGCCTTTCTTGGAGCCGTCAGACGCCGTCTGGGGCCTGTTTCCAAAAACAGGTTTTTTGCCTGCTTTCCGGTCGTTGCGTTCTGGATTTCTCGACACTATAAGACGCCCTCCGATTTGGAGCCCTAGGGCTTTCGGGTCTGGCGCTCCCTCTATCTCAGGCGTGCCGGAACATCGAAGGCTTTTGTTGAGCCGCCCCTCGAAAGAGGAACGGCGAGACGGTTTGGTCGGTTCGAAAGGCGCGTTGGGGGAATGTCCCGAGCGGCAAAGGGGGGGGACTGTAAATCCCCTGCGTAAGCTTCGAAGGTTCGAGTCCTTCTTCCCCCACCACGCGCTTTCGAAACGAGCGATCAGGACGACGGAACGGACCGGTCGTCGAGGCTCCAACCCGTGAGGGAAGGTCCGAGGCGGTCTTCGCGCGGGTATAGCACAATGGTAGTGCAGCAGCCTTCCAAGCTGAGGATGTCGGTTCGATCCCGTCTACCCGCTCCAGGTTTTTGAATGCACACAGCGCCCCTCAACCCGGGCCATCAGGAGTTTGGCCATGGCCAAGGAAAAGTTCGAACGCACGAAGCCGCACTGCAACATCGGCACGATTGGTCACGTTGACCACGGCAAGAC
>NZ_JBXAQH010000004.1:0-410835 GCF_058807035.1 Brevundimonas sp. GW821-FHT12E07
GCTCCCGCACCCAAACATCAACAAAACGCCCCCTGGCCAAAAGCCCGGGGGCGTTTTGCGTTCTGGCCAACCCGACGAAGCGCAAACGCCCTCAGGCGCGGGGAGGCTCCTCCCGCACCTGTGACTCGTCATCGCCCCCCGGCGCCAGAGACAGGCTGCCGGGCATGGCGCCGCCGAGCAGGCGGCTGGTGGAATAGCTGACGCCTGGTCGGCCGCCCTAGTCCGTCAACTCGGCCGGAGCGATCCGGGCCGGGCGGGCGCCGCCGAAGGGAATGGTGACGGCGAAGTTGAACAGACGGCGCGAGCCGCGGCGTTCGGTGCTCTGGCGCAGGGTTGCGGCGTCGATGTGCGACCGTTCGATCTGGCTGTCGAAGACGTCGGACACGGTGGCGACTGCGCTGACGCCGTTGGCGAAGGTGTGCAGATAGCCGAGGTTGGCGCTGGCCACGCCCTCGCGATAGCCCTGCGCGGTCTGGCGGCGGCCACGATAGTCGAGGCTGACCTGCAGCAGATCCGACGGGGTCAGCTGATAGTCCAGACCCCCCTTGGCCGAGGAGTTCCAGCCCGACCGGACATCAAAGCCGAGGTTGCCGGGATCCAGCCGGGTATAGTTGACGTCGCCGCTGACGCGGTAGGCGATCCGGTCGGTCAGCTTGCCGCGTCCGGCGAAGACCAGGCCCGCCGCATCGCTGCGCCCGAGGTTCTCCTCCGTGGTCAGGACGACCGTCGGGCTGATCAGCCGGGTCACCTCGGTGAAGGTGTTGACGGTCTTGCGCAGATAACCGGTGACCTCCCAGGACATGCCGTGGGCCGCATACTGGTAGCTGGCCTCGAAGGAGTCCGTTTCGCGCGGCTTCAGGTCCGGGTTGCCGGCGCGCAGGTTCAGGGGATCGGTATAGGTCGGGTAGGGGTTGAGGTCCTCGACCTCGGGCCGCGCCACCCGCTTGCTGTAGCTGAGGCGCAGGGTCTGGGTGTCGGACAGTTCGTACTGCAGGTGCAGGGTCGGATAGACGTCGAACGCGTCGCGGCGTTTCGTCAGGCCCAGATCGACCTGATCGGCGTGGTCGGTCATCTCCTCCAGACGCAGGCCGAAGATGGCCGACAGCTTGCCGGTCAGCGGCCGTTCCCAGGTGGCGTAGAGGGCGTGGATGGTCCGGTCGTAAAGGAAGCGGTTGGTTCGGTTCGCGTCGGGCAGATAGACGCCGCCCGCGTCGACCGTTCCGCCGCGATGGCGATAGTTGGCGTCCTCGCGCAGGACGTCATAGCCGACCTCCAGATCGCCGCCGGCCAGGGGCGTGGCGTAGACGGCGGTCAACTGGCGCTGGAGCTCGCTTTCGCTCGGGGTTTCGAGATCGATCTGGTCCGGGCCGATGGGCAGGCGATAGCGGTTGGTCAGCTGGCGCGTCTGTTGCTCGACCGTTCGCCCGCGACGCAGATCCAGCGAGAAGGTGCGGCCTTCGCCTGAGAAGGTGTGGCGCCAGCCGGCCAGCAACTCGTCGGAGGTCTGGGTCTCGTCGCCGCCGCCGAAGCGGTCGTAGTCGCGGGTCACGACGCCGCCCGGCGTCAGGACCTGATTGGTCTGGAAGGCGCTGAGGTCGCCGCTGCGCTCGGTATAGCTGGCGCCGGCGCTGAGCCGGTCGTGCGCGGTCGCGTCATACTCCAGACCCGCGCCGATGGTCTTCGACAGGCGGCCGGTGTCGAAGGCCGTGACCTGACGCGTTTCGGTGGCCGCACCGGTGACGGGGTCGGTCAGGACCCGGTCGTCCGTGGAGCGACGGATGCGTTCGTCCTGACGCAGGCCCAGATTGCCGTTCAGGGTCAGGGCGCCGATGCGCTGGGTGGCGGTGACGCCGAGGCTGTAGCGACCGTCCGTCCCGACGCTGGCGCGGACCGAGCTCGACCGGCCGGGCGTCCGGGTCTTCTTCGTGACGATATTGATGATCCCCGCCGTGCCGTCGGGACGGAAGGCCGCCGACGGGTTGGTGATGACCTCGATCGTCTCTATCGTGCTGGCGGACAGGCCCTGCAGGGTGTCGGCCCGGTTGAGCGCCGACAGGGTCGTCGAGGGGCGGCCGTCGATCAGGATCTGGACGCTGGGGTCCCACGCAGGCTGACGACGCCCTGGGCGTCGACCTCGACGGAGGGGATGTTCTTCAGGACGTCGCTGACGGAACCGGAGGCGGCCTGCAGGTCGCTGTCGACGCGATAGGTGCGCCGGTCGATCGAGGTGGTCGCGGCCGGGCGCTGGCCGGTGACGACCACCTCGCCGACGGTCGTCGTATCGGAGGGCCGGGTTTGAGGCGAGGAGGTCTGGGCCGCGGCGACGGCGGGCAAGGTCGCGAGGGCGGCAGCCATGGCCTGAGCGAGGGGCGTGGCGGTGCGGGAGAGGATCATGGTTGGCCCCGAGGAGAAATCCCGATCGGCCGCGACGGCGACTCCGGGTTTCCCGAGCCCTAGGGCGCGGGCCATGACGGCGGCCTGACGGCCGCATTACGTTTCCGGCGAAAGGTCGCCCGCCCGGGCGTAGATCGGGTTGGAGTAGATCCAGACCATTTCACGGGAAGGACCCGCGAGGGTCGCGACCCGGGTCGTGACCTCGACGCGATAGACGCCGTCGTCGCCGCTCGTCCAGGCGAGGCTGGCGTCCCCGGGCTGGCTGCGCGTCACCTCTGCCCCGTTGCGCAACAGATGGATCACGGGCTTGAGCGGCGCCGCCGAGGCCGGCAGCCGGACGCGATAGGTGGTGGGCTGGCCGGAGACGATCTGATCGCCCATCCACGTGATCTGACCCGGCCGCTCGCCGGTGAACATGAAGCCGGTTCCATCGCCGAGGACATCAAGAGAGACGTAGACATGGCCGGCCTTGAGCGCGTCATAGACCAGCGACGCATCCTCAGCCTGTCGCCCGGTGAAGGGTGTCGGTGTCACGATATGATCCCGGGCGATGCGCATGATGTCGTGTGCGGGCGGGAAGGGGATTTTCCAGTCATCCGACAGTTCAATGGCCTGATGGATATCAGGAGCGTAGAGGCCGACGAACCGCCGCGTCCGGGTGATCTGGTCCCACCTCGCCAGCGCCGAGGCCGGACGTCCGCCGAGCTCGAGATAAGCCGCCATCGGGCGGAAGGGCAGGGCGGCCAGCGCTGCGGCCTTCGCGCGTGACGGGGCGTCGTAGAACTGGTCGGCGAGATCGAGGATCTCCATGCCCATGATGCGGTCGTCGATTGGACCCTTCCACGCCCATTTGCGATGGGTGGGATGAGCGATGACGGCCAACCCGCCCTCCGCTTCGATACTCGACAGGAAAGGCCAGGTCGGGGCCTCGCCGTCGGTTGGGGCAGAGGTGATGTCCAGGCCCACCATATGGCCCTCGGGTCGCGAGCTCTCGATCCCTGTCAGCATCAGGACGCCGCCGCGCCAGCCCTGACGCCCGTCTCGCAAAGGTTGGAGGGTGTTGTGATCGGTCACGATCAGGAAACGGATGCCCTGCCGCCCGGCGGCGGCGGCCAGGCTGTCGTAGGTTCCGGTGGCGTCGTCGGAATAGCCGGTGTGCAGGTGGATGAGGCCCGCATAGTCATATCGGTCTGGCCCGGACCGCAGGGCGTCGGCCGCGGCCGCTGCCGCCTGTGGAAGAGGACGCCCGGCGCTGATCAGGGTCAGGCCGAGAGCGGCGACAAAAACCCGCTTGATCCACGACAGCCTCGCGGGCTTTCGAGTGACGCGGGACGACGGCGGTTCGCGATCTGGCGACATGGAGAGTCCGGGTTGCCGGCCCAGTCTGGACGCGCGTCATGGCGCGCCGGCCACGGGGCGACGACAGGGAGGTAAAGGTTCGGCGAAGCTTGCAGGAAGGCGTGCAGGGACCTTGTCGCGAAGGACTTACGCGGAAGCTGACGGGCGGATTATGAATCGCCACGGCTCTGCGCCGGAAAGGCGAAGGGGCGGGACCGCGTGCGCGATCCCGCCCCTCTTCAGGCTTCAAAATGGGCCGAAGCTCGGGCCATCAGAACCGGCTGGTAAGGGCCACGCGGAAGGCGCGGGGCGAGCCCGGGGTGATGTTGTTGTTCGAGTTGGCCGAGGCGAAATAGCCCTCGTCGAACAGGTTCTCGACGTTCAGCTGGACGTCCACCTTGTCATTGACCGCGTAGTAGAGGGCGGCGTCGACGCGGGTGAAGCTGGGCAACACCTGGGTGTTGTCCGAGGCGGCGAACCGCTCACCCTGGTAGATCACGCCCAGACCGGCGCCGAATTTCGGCGTGAAGTCGTAGCGGTTCCACAGGGAGGCGCTGTCCTCGGCGACGTTGGCCAGACGGTTACCGGCGAGGACTGTGGCGGACTGGGCCTTGGTGATCTCGGCCTCGATGTGGGTATAGGCCCCGACGATGCTCCACTCCGGCGTGATCTGGCCGCGGCCGCCGATCTCGATGCCCTTCGAGCGCTGACCGTCGACCAGGATAGACAGGGCCGGGTTGGACGGATCGGGCACGACCACATTCTTGCGGTCCAGCTGATAGACGGCGGCGGTGAAGCTCAGGGCGGGGTTGACGTCCCACTTGGCGCCCAGTTCGTAGTTGTCGAACTCTTCCGGCTTGAGGGAGGCGTTGCTCGCCGACAGGGAGGATAGCTGTTCGCCCGAGCGCGGCAGATAGCTCTTCGAGTAGCTGCCGTAGAAGGCCAGGGTCTCGACGGGCTTGAACACCAGACCCACATGCGGCGACCACAGGTCGTCGGTTGCGGAGAAGCTGGCGTTGGTGCGCCGGTTCAGGGTGTCGACCTTGAAGCTGTCGAAGCGCAGGCCGAGCAGCAGCTGCAGCTGCGAGGTCAGCTCGATCTGGTCCTGCACATAGGCCGCGGCGACCTTGGCCGTGCCCTTGTTGGAGGCGTCGGTGGCGTTCTGCGCCCAGGTGATCGGCACATTGACGGTCGGGTTGGACAGGGGCGCCTGGATCGACGTCGCGCCGCCGGTGAAGAAGCCCGTCTGGCGGAAGTTCTCGGTTTCCTGACGCCCGAACTCGACGCCGGCCAGCAGGGTGTGGCTGATGCCGCCGGCCTGGAGTTTGTAGATCAGGTCGGTCTGGTTGAAGAGGTTCTGCCGCTGGGTGTCGTTGTTGTAGGCGCTGATCGTCACGGTCTGGGCCGCGGCGTTGACCGCGCCGGGGAAGACGTTCTGGTAGAATTTGTCGTAGTCGGCGATGCGCGTGCGATTGCGCAGGGTCAGTCCATTGCCGAACCGGTGCTCGACCATGGCCGAGAAGGCGTCGACGTCGGTGTCGGTCGGGCTTTGACGCGGATCGCCGAAGAAGGTGTGGGTATAGCCTTCCAGCGGTTTGGCCGGGTTGGCGAGCGTGCCGCCGGCGTTGGCGGGAACACCACGGTCGGCGATACGACGGTCCTCGAAATGTTCATAGCCCAACTGGACCACGGTGCCGTCCTTCAGACGGACGGTGGCGGTCGGATTGATGCCGAACTTCTCGAACTCGACACCGTCGCGGTAGCTGTCGGAGTTTTCGTACAGGCCGGTCAGACGGACGGCCAGTTGGTCGCTGATCACATGGTTGTAGTCGCCCGTGCCGCGATAGAAGCCGTCCGAACCGGCTTCGACGCGAAGCTGGCTGTCGATGCCCCAGCCGGCCTGACGGGTGACGCGGTTGACCACGCCGCCGGGACCGCCGCGACCGAAGGTCATGGCGTTCGGGCCGCTCAGGATCTCGACGCGTTCAACGTTGTAGAAGTCCCGGTAGTACTGGGTGTCGTCGCGGACGCCGTCGGTGAAGAAGTCGGCGGTGTTCGAGATGCCGCGCAGGACCAGGGTGTCGCGGTTGCCTTCGCCCTGGGCGTAGGAGGCGCCGGGCACATAGCGCACGACGTCGTTCATGCTGATCAGGGCCTGGTCGTTGATCTGGTCGCGGGTGACGACGGTCACGGCCTGGGGCGTGTCGATGAGGGCGGTCGGCGTCTTCGTCGCCGTGGTGGTGGCATTGGCGCGATAGCCGTTGTCGCGATGGCCATAGACGTCGATATCGGCGACCGAGGTCGTCTGGGCCTCGGACTGTTGCGCCAACACGGGCGAGGCCGCGGCGACAGCCGTCGAAGCCAGCAGGATGGACAGAAGGCGTGCGCGGTCAGCCCGCGCCCTGGTCGGTTTGGTCATTTTTGAAATCCCCGGCAGCAGCGAGACACAGGCTCGCCGCGCGTTGTTGCGAAGCATTCGCTGCGGGGTGGGTAGTGCGACTGAGAATGCCTTGCAACGCAAACGCGCGCTGCCGGGCACATCGTAACGCTGCCGTCATCTTGCGCGAAGGTTTGGCTGAACCGCAAAATCCCTGGATCTTGGCAAGCCTCTGAAGTGCGGCGGATGCGCGCGCCGCGCCGGAAGTAATCCTGTTGTCATGTTCGACGAAGGTCGCGCCCGGCAATGCTTCCGCCCTGACGTTCACGGAGCTGGCTTGAACACCTTCGATCTCTCTCGACGGACTGGCGTCCGCCTTAGCGCGACGGCAAGGCGTGTCCTCGCCGCCTTCGAAGGCACGACCGAGGTCATGGATGTCGAGCGGGCATGGATGGTCGCCAATCGCGCCGACGACCCGATCGCGAGGTCGAGCGTCTATCGCGCCATCCGGGATCTGCAGGA
Organism: Brevundimonas sp. GW821-FHT12E07; assembly: GCF_058807035.1. Classification (NCBI taxonomy): domain Bacteria; kingdom Pseudomonadati; phylum Pseudomonadota; class Alphaproteobacteria; order Caulobacterales; family Caulobacteraceae; genus Brevundimonas; species Brevundimonas sp. GW821-FHT12E07. The sequence continues at coordinate 6,632 of NZ_JBXAQH010000004.1, forward strand.
CAAGGGCTATCTGGCGGTCAATGCCGTGCTGGGGGCCCGCATCTTCTTCCAGCTGGCCCGCGACATCCCGCTGATCAACCTCGTCGATGTCGAGCGGGAGACGGTCACGACCTTCGTCGACGAGGCTCTGGCCAAGCGGATCAAGGCGGTGATCGCCGCCGCCGGCTTTGACCTTGCCGGCGGCATTGACCTCAGGGTGACCCGGAAGCCCTGAATCCTCAGGGCAGGGTGAAGATCGTGTGGATCCAGCCGGCCTGCTGGGCCCGTTCGATCAGTTCGAAGATCGGAATGGCCAGCAGGAAGGTCAGGCCGTCGAAGATGGTCGTCAGGAAATAGCTGGGCCGGACCTCCAGGGTCTCCGAGGCGTTCCACAGCGAGAAGTTCGGCCAGAACCGCGGGGTGCGCTTCAGATAGGCGGCATAGGGCTCGCCAAAGGCGTCCAGCAGCCAGGCCTCCTCGCGTTTCACCGTCGCCCAGAAGACGATGACGGCGATCAGGACGAACAGCAGGGCCAGGGTGATGCTGCCGGTCTGGGCGCCGATGCCGAAGGCGCCGATGAAGCTGAAGACATAGAGAGGGTTGCGTGTGATCGAATAGGGACCCTGATCGATGATCTCGGCCTTCTTGCGCCCGCCGATATAGAGGGAGCACCAGCCTCGCCCGACGATGGCGACGCCGATCAGGATCAGGCCGACCGTCTCCAGGATTTCATGGAAGGGCGTTTCGCCGTTCAGGGTTTTGGTGAAGGCGGAGAGCGCGATCACACCCAGGATGAGGATGAACAGCACGATCTTGCGGATCAGCTGCATGCGTTGGATCGCGTTGCTTTTTGCGTCTGACACGGTGGGGCTTTCTGGTTAGGCGGCGCGGGGGGAGCGTCGGGTGAGGGGGCTGGAGGGATGATCGTAATGTTGGGGCAATGATCGCGAGAGACGGGGGCGCGTAGGACGATCCCGCAGACCCTTCGTCTGCAGGGAGATCGAAATGAACAAACTGCCACTCATCGCTCTGGCCGCGCTCGGCGTCGCCGGAGCCGCGGCGGCCGGCGTCGCCACCGCCCGTCCGGCCGAGAGCGAGGACGCGGCCCTGCTGGCCCGCGCCACCGTGCCGATCGCAACCGCAATCTCGACGGCCGAGACCGAAAGCCACGGCCGCGCCGTGGAGGTGTCGCTGGAGGAAGAGCACGGCGGACCGGCCTGGATCGTGACCACCGTGGCCTCGACCGGCGACATCAGCGTCGAGATCGACGCCCGCACCGGCGCCGTCAAGGAAATCGGTCCGGACGATGAGGACGAGGGCGAGGAACACGAAGGCCACGAGGGCGCCGACGACTGAGATTTGTCGTCAGGCGCGAACGGGATCGCGAAGCCGCGCGCTTCGCGGTCTCGTTTGTGTTCATGCGGGAAGCAGGCCTCAGGCATCGTCGCCTCCGCGCGAGCGACGGTGAAAGACGACCAGTCGATAAAGATAGGCCCCGACGGCGACGATCAGCACGCCGGTGGTGACCGGGTTGAGCCATGCCTCGACCCGGTCGTAGTGCGCCTCCAGCCGATAGCCCGCATAGGCCAGGATGAAGGTGAAGGCGGCCGTCCCGACCGTCGTCCAGGCCAGAAAGCGCCGGAGCCCCATGCCGGTCACTCCGGCGGGGATGGAGATGAAGGTGCGGACCGTGGGGACCAGCCGGCCGATAAGGACCGCCGGACCGCCGAAGCGCGCGAACACCGCCGCGGACTTGTCGATCTCCTCGGGGCCAAGCGTCAGCCACCAGCCCTGGGTTTCTGACCAGCGGCGCAGGCACGCCAGCCCGACGCGGCGTCCGACCTCATACCAGACCCAGGCGCCGGCCACCGCACCAAGCGTGCCCGCCGCTACCAGCAGCAGCAGACTGAAGTCCCCGCGCGCCGCCGCGAATCCGGCCAGCGGCATGATCACTTCGGATGGCAGGGGCGGGAAGACGTTCTCGGCGAACATCAGAAAGGCGACGCCGAGCACGCCGGTGACCGTGATGATCTGAACGATGAGGTCGAACATCAGGCGGGTTCTCCCGCGAGGTCGGTGTGCGCTTCACGTGCTTCGGGTTCCGGTATGCGCAGGTAACGCCAGATCAGGGCGGGCAGGACGAGCAGGCTGATCAGGGTCGAGGTGACCAGACCGCCGAGGATGACGATGGCCATCGGTCCCTGGATCTCACGCCCCGCCTGACCCGTCTGCAGAGCCAGCGGCAGGATGCCGAGGCCGGTGACCAGGGCCGTCATCAGGATCGGCGTCAGCCGTTCGCGCGTCGCCAGCACAACCGTCTCCAGCGACCAGTCATGGCCCTCGTGGGTGACCAGATGCTCGGTGTGGGAGATCAGGAGGATGGCGTTGCGCGAGGCGATGCCGAACAGGGCCACGAAGCCGACCAGAGAGCCCAGCGACAGACTGCCGCCAGTCAGGGCCACGGCAACCACCCCGCCGACGAGCGCCCCCGGCGCGGTGCCGAGGATCAGGCCGACCGCCCGACCGCTGCGGAAGGCCAGCAGCAGCAGGATCACGACCCCGACCAAGGCCACGCCGACGTTGAGCAGCAGGTCGTTGCGCGCGCTTGCGGCGCCGGCGGCCGAGCCCGAATATTCGGCATAGACCCCGGGCGGCAGCTGGGCCTTCGCGATGGCCGCCTGCGCGGCCTTGGTCACCTTCGCCACGTCGCGCGGGGCCGGGCTGGCGGTGACGACCGAGACCGCGCGGCCGCCGTCATGGGCGATGACAGTGCGTCCGTCGACCAGCCCGACCCTGGCGATCTGGCGCAGCGGAACGACGGCGCCCGAGCTGGAGCGGATCAACAGATCGCCGACGGCCTCCGGCTGGGAGCGCAGGTTCGGCGGGGTGGTCACGGCGATGTCGAGCGCCCGGTCCTGGCGGTAGATCTGGGCCGCGACCGTGCCCTGATACGCCGTCTGGACTGCGTCCAGTACCTCGGCGGGGGACAGGCCGTAGCGCCCGACGGCAACGGGATCGAGGGTGATGCGGACGGCGGGCGTCGAGGGTGGCGTGCCAAGCTGGACGTCGGTCGCCCCCGGGACGGTCTTCAGGATGGCGTCGACCTGAGCGGCGGCCTTGTCGAGGGTATCGGAATCTGCGCCGTAGAGGCTGACCACCAGACTGGCGGTCTGACCCGACAGGGACTCGCCGATCCGGTCGCCGAGGAAGGTCAGAACCTCGGTCTCCAGCCCCGGATAGGCGGCCAGGATATCCTGGATCTTCTGCTGGATCCGGTCCTGTTCGGCGCCCGAGAGTTTGGGCTTGAGCTCGACGTGGAACTCGCTGCGTTCGGTGCCCCAGGTGTCCTCGCCGCCCGAGGCGCGGCCGATCTGCTGCTCGACGGACTGGATGCCGGGCACGGCCAGCAGGTCGCGGGTGATGGCCTTGCCGTAGGTCCGCATGACCGTCAGGGAGGCGCCCGGTCGGGCCGCCACGCCGAGCACGAAATGGCTCTCGCGGAAGGCGGGCAGCAACTCGGTGTTGAACAGGGCGAAGCCGGCGCCGGTGATCACGAAGGCGACGACCGAGACGATCAGGGCGGTGCGCGGGCGGACCGAGATCCGCTGCAGCAGGCCGGCATGCTTCTCCTTCAGGGTCAGCAAGGGCTTCGGTTCCTCAGGCAGATGGGCCTTTCTGAGCAGCAGCAGGCTCAGCGCCGGGGTGACCACGACGGCGACCGCCAGCGACGCCAGGGTGGCGAGGATGAAGGCCGCCGCGAGCGGGCTGAAGAACGACCCCTGAAGACCGTGCAGGAACAGCACCGGCGTCAGGATCAGGGCGACCACGAGGGTGGCGTAGATCACCGGCGCCCGGACCTCGAGCGAGGCGTGCAGGATGGTCAGGGCATGCGGCTCGGCCTCATCGCGGGTGCGCAGGCGGCGGACGATGTTCTCCACGTCAATGACCGCATCATCGACCACCACGCCCAGGGCCACCGCCAGACCGCCCAGCGTCATGGTGTTGATGGTCCAGCCCATCCGGTCCATCGCGATCACCGCGATCAGCAGCGACAGCGGGATGCTCAGGAACGAGATCACGACCGCCCGCCAGTTCCGGAGGAAGACGAACAACACCAGCGCGATCAGGGCCGCCCCGATCAGCAGGTCCTCGACGATGCCACCCAGAGCCGCTTCGATGAAGTTGGCCGGGCGGTGCAGGCCGGTGTTCACCGTCACGCCCGCGGCGTCCAGCGTCGGCTTCAGCTCCTGAAGTGCGGCCTCCAGAGCCTTGGTGGCGGTCAGGGTGTTGGCGCCGTACTGGCTCGACAGGCTGATCAGGACGCCCGGACGCCCCATGATCAGGGCGTCGCCGTTCAGGGGGACGGAGCCTTCGGCGACCTCGGCCACATCCGCTAGCCGGATCGGCAGGCCGTCGACGGTGGTGATCTGGGCGGCGCCGATTTCGGCCGGGGTCGAGGCCTGACCTTGCGTCTCGATCAGGATGCGTTGCTCGGAGGTGTCGATGAATCCGCCGCCGGTGACGCCGGTCGCGGTGCGCGCGGCCGTGACCACGTCGCTGAAGCTCAGTTCATGGGCGGCGAGGGAGTCCGGTTTGACGCGGATTTCGATGCGTCGGGTCTCGCCGCCATAGACGGTGGCGCGGGCGACGCCGGGCGCCGACAGCAGGCGCGGCCGCACAGTCCATTCGACCAGATCGCGCAGTTCCATTGGGCTGAGCTGGTCGCTGGTGAAGCCGACCTTGAGCAGGTCCATGGTCGAGGAGGTCAGGGGCGCGACCTTGGGGGCGGTGGCGCCGGCGGGCAGGTTCGACGCGGCCTCGCCGAGGGCCTCGGCGACGATCTGGCGCGAGCGATAGGGATCGGCGCCGCTCTTGAAGGTCACCGTGACCAGCGACAGGCCCTGGATGGATTCCGATCGCACCGTCTCGACCCCGGCGGCGCCCGCCACGGCCTGTTCGATCGGCCGGGTGACCAGCTGTTCGACCTGTTCAGCGGTCAGACCCGCGGCTTCGGTCTGGACCTCGGCCTGGGCCGGAACGAACTCGGGGAAGACGTCGTACGACGCCGTCTTCAGCGTCATGCCGCCATAGGCGAGCAGCAGGGCTGCCAGGACCACGATGATCCGGGCTCGCTCCAGCGACCAATGGACGACGGCGTTCAGCATGGCTCAGCCGCCCGCCTGTTCGGCGGCGTAGAGGGCCGAAGCGCCGCGCGTGGCGACCACATCTCCGGCCTTGACGCCAGTCACGACGAACAGGCCGTCGGGCGTGGCGACCGGCTGGTCCAGCACGTGGCGTTCGAAGGCCTCGGCGCCGGTCTTCACATAGACCCAGCTCTGGCCCTCGGCGCGCAGGACGGCGCTGTCAGGCACGATGACACCGGTCACGCCGCCGCCTGCCGGAATCTGCACAGGCACGGCCAGGCCGACGCCGAGCAGCCGCGCCTGCGGGCCGGTGACGATGGCGAGCTGGCCAGCCGACTGAAGGCGCGGATCCGCAGTGCGCGAGGGGCCGAGGATGCGCGCCCGCGCCGTGCCGTTCGGCCCGAGATCGAGGGTCACCGCGCCACCGGCGGCTGACGGCGTTGCGGCGTCGATGCGCAGCAGGACTGCGTTCCCGGCGGCGAGATCCCGGATCAGCCGGGCGCGACCGCCGTCGCCCATGGCGGTCAGCCCCGGGCCCCATTCGAGGCCGAGGCGGGTCCGCAGCAGCCGAACCTTCGCCTGATCAGCGCGGGCGGTGGCCACAGCGGCCTCCGAGACCTTGGCGGCGACCATCTGGTCCTCGGCGTGCAGGGCGGTGGCCCTGGCCGCCTCGGCCTGTGACGCGGCGGCGGCGGCGAGGGCGGCGGACAGGTCGGTGTCGAGCAGGGCCAGCGTCCCGGCGTCGATCACCCGGGCGTATCCTGCCACGCTGGGCGCATGACTGGCGGCCATCAGCGGCGCGGTCTGGACAGAGAGCCGATGCTGGGTCGCGGCGACCATCTGCGCGGGCGGCGGGGCTTCGGCGGCCGCTCCGCACAGGCCGAGGGCGATGGCAGCCAGCAGAGGGGCGTGACGGCGGGCGTTCATGAGGCGGTCTCCGGGCCGAAAGCGGGGGAGGGCAGTGCAGCGGCAAGCCGGTCGCGTTCGGCAGGGTCGGCGAGAACGCGCGTCGCGGCTTCGAAGTCGGCGAGGGCAGTGGCCTGAAGGCGGCGTACGTCGATGACGGACAGGTCGACATCCAGCGCCGAGGCCTCGGCGGCGAGGGAGTCGGCGCGGTCGTTTTCGCCGAGGGCGACGGCGCGGTCGGTCAGGGCTCTGGCGCGGGCCGCCAGGGGGCGATCCCCGGCTTCGATCCGGGCCGCCTGACGGTCGGCGCCGGCGAGGGCGGAGGCGGAGGCGTCGACCTCGGCGAAAACCTTCGCCTGTGCGGCTTCCAGCGCGGTCCCGGCCTCTGCGCGTTTGACCTCGGCCTCATTGATGGCGGCGCGGTTCAAGTCGGCCGGGGGCAGGGCGAGGCCGAGGTTGAACGGCAGCTTGGTCACCCCGCGTTCCCAGGTGTAGCCGGGGCTGAGAGTCACCTGCGGATACTGGCCCGCCACGGCGCTGCGCAGGGCCTGTTCGGCGATGTCATAGTCCACCACGGCCCTCAACACGTCGGCGCGACCGATCGCGGCGTCGCGGCGCAGGCCGGGCACGGCGTCTGGAGCGGGCGGTGTGGCGGTCGGGGTCTCAATCCGGAGGCTGCCGAGCGCCTCAACGGTCACGCCGAGCTCAGCCGCGATGGCCGCCCGGGCCTGCGTCAGGGCCGCCGCCGCCGAGGTCCGGCGCTGACGCGACATCGACAGCTCCGTCGCCGCGGTCAGGGCGACCGGCCGGGCGTCCTCGCCGAGCACGACGCGACGTTCGAACACCGCCAGCCGCTGCTCCCGGATGGCGATCTGCCGGTCGGCGATGACCAGTTCTTCCTCCGCCACCGCCTGATCGAACAGGGCGCGGCGCAGGGCGGTGCGGGTCGCCCAGACCGCCTCAATGAGGTCGTAGCGCGCCTTGAGGATGGCCAGATCGGCGCTGTCGATCCGGGCGTCGCGTCCCCGATCGAGCGGCACATCCAGAGCCCCGCCATAGAGCCACGGCTTGTTCGGATCGGCCTGATGCGAATATTCGGCGGTCAGCGTCAGGGTCATCGCCGGCCGAACCCGCGCCGTCCGCGCCGCCGCTACGGCGCTGTCATAGGCGGCCCGGGCCTGAAGCACCGCCGGGGCGCGCTGCAGGGCGAGATCGAGCGCGGCGAGATACGAGAGGGGTCCGCTGGGGGGCGTCGGCACGGTCCGCGCCTCGAGCGCCGCTGCGGACGCCGGGAGATCGACCGGGCTGGCCTGATAGCTGACGCAGCCTCCCAACACTCCGCTGGCGGCGGCGAGGAGGGCGCCGAAGCCGATGATCCTTGGGCCGAAATTCACAGGGGGGGCTCGGGGCGGACTCGTCTGATCAAACCGTCCGCACCGCCTAGGCCTCGTCACTTACGCATAGTCTGACGGTCGGATTAATTCGACGCGCCCGGAGCGACTTCGGCTGGCTTGACAGCCCGGCTTCGTGATCATGTCCGACCATGAAGCGCGAACGACAGGCTCAGGTGCAGGCATGAAGGTGCTGGTTGTCGAGGATGACGAGCGCACGGCGTCCTTCATCGCGCGGGGTCTGGTCGAGACCGGTCACACCGTCGATGTGGCGAAGACCGGCGACGAGGGCGTGCAGATCGGCATGGCCGGCGCCCATGATGTCATCGTCATGGACCGGATGTTGCCCGGCCGTTCGGGACTGGAGGCCATCGGTCTGCTGCGCGCCGAGGGGATCAACGCTCCCGTGCTGGTGCTGACCGCCCTGGGCTCGATCGAGGACCGGGTCTCGGGGCTGGAGGGCGGCGCCGACGACTATCTGGTCAAGCCCTTTGCCTTCAGCGAACTGCTGGCCCGGCTGAACGCCTTGGTGCGGCGCCCGCCCCTGACCAGCCAGAACGACGTCATCCGCATCGCCGACCTGTCCATCGACACCCGCCGCCGCAAGGTGACGCGCGCCGACAAGCGCATCGAGCTGACGCCGCAGGAGTACAAGCTACTGGAGTTTCTGGCGCGCCGGGTCGGCGAGACGGTCACCCGCACCATGCTGCTGGAGAGCCTGTGGGGCTTCCACTTCGATCCACGCACCAACATCGTCGACGCCCATGTCAGCCGGCTGAGATCCAAGGTTGATCGCGGATTCGACATCGAACTTATCCGCACCCTGCGGGGTGTGGGATATGTGCTCGATGAACCGGAATAGACCGCCCGCCAAACTCTGGCAGACCACCACCTTCCGAATGGCCATCGTCTTCGCGGCGGTGTTCGGCCTGGGCACGGCCGTGCTGCTGCTCGTGCTCGACATCGCCGTCGGCCGCTTCGCCGAGGAGACCGCGCGCGACGCGCTGCGCGATCAGGTCGCGGTCCTGGTCGCCGACGCCAATGCCGAGGGCGGCCCGGCCCTGATTGCGTCCCTCAGGGAGCATGTCGCAGGCGGCCAGCCCGAACGGTTCAGCTATCTGGTCGTCACCCCGTCGGGCGAGCGGCTGGCGGCGGGCCTCCCGGCCTCGGTCGAACAGATTCGCGGCGAGGCCAGCATCCATCTGCCGATGGTCGCCGAGGAGGACGAGACGGTCGACAGCGGTTCCATTGAGGTCATCGTCCTGACCGATCGGGCCCGCGATGGCACCTTCATCGCCGTCGGCCGCGACACCTATGCGTTGGAGGAGCTGCGCCAGTGGCTGCACCGGCTGGCGATCGTCGGCGGTCTGGTCGTGGTCCTGCTGGCCCTGATCGGCGGGGCGGCGGCGGGGGCGGTGCTGCTGCGCCGACTCAAGGGCGTGACCGACGCGGCCGGGCGGGTGATGAGCGGCGACCTCAGCGAGCGCCTGCCGTCGCTGGGCATCGGGCGGGAGTTCGACGACCTCGCCGACACCCTGAACGCCATGCTGGAGCGGCTGGAGAGCGCCATGGAGGCGATCCGTCAGGTCTCGGCCGACGTCGCCCACGACCTGCGCACGCCCCTGACCCGTCTGCGCAACCGGCTGGAGGACGCCCAGGCCGCGCCGGCCGAGGCGCGCGACGAGCTGCTGGCTGACGCTGTCGGCGAAACGGACCGTCTGCTGGAGATCTTCGCCGCCTTGCTGCGCCTCGCCCAGATCGAGGGTGGGACCAGCCGCCGCTTCGCGGTCTTCGATCTTGTCCCGACCGTCGCCGAGGTGGTCGAAGCCTATCAGCCCGCGGCCGACGAGGCCGGCTGGACGCTCAGCCTTGTCTCCGACCCGGAGGCGGTGGTTGAGGGCGACAGCGCCCTTCTGGCCCAGGCTGTCGCGAGCCTGATCGACAATTCCCTTACGCATGGGGCCCTGACCCAAGGCGCGCCTGGCCGGGCGATCACGGTCGAGGTGCGGAACTGTCCCGGCGCCGGAGCGGTCGTCACGGTTCAGGACGATGGTCCGGGCGCGCCCGAGGCCGAGCTCTCCAATTTGACCCGCCGCTTCTACCGGCTGGACCGCAGTCGCCACACGGTCGGGTCGGGGCTCGGTCTGTCGATGGTCTCGGCCATCGCCTCCCTGCACGGCGCCCCCCTGAAGATCGCAAACCGTCATCCCGGCCTCGCCGTCACCCTGACCGCGCCTCCGCCGCCCAACATCCTGCCTCCCGCCTGAGAACGTTCCGTTGGCCCGGATCGCCCGGGATCGGTTCGAGCGGCCACCCGTGGCGTGGGAACAGCACAGGCCGCCAGGGATTTGTGCATCTCCACGGAGAGCGCGATGGCCCGATATTTCTTTCACACTCTGGATGGCGAATGCGTTCGCGACGAGCTGGGAGAGGAACTCGCGGACGACGACGCCGCGCGCGATGAAGCGCTCGTGGTCTTCGGCGAATTGCTGCAGAACAGCGGCTCGCATTTTTGGCCGACGGGCGCCTTCAGCCTGATCACCACCAATGAGAAGCGCGAAGTGGTGGTCGCCCTGACTGCTCGGGCGTCGAAGTCCTTGCCGGATGACGAACGGGCGCGGGGCCTGATCGCGGAATGACCAACGCACTGATCGAAAAGCTGGCGCGCCGCGACGTTCTGAGCGCCGACGAGGAAGCGGCGCTGGCGCGTGTCCTGGGGCCGGCCATTCGCGTCCCTGCGGGGCGCGACATCGTCCACGAACACGTTCGCGTCGAGCAAAGCACCCTGATCCTGAGCGGCTTCACCGCCCGCTACACCACCCTGGCCAGCGGGCGTCGGCAGATCACCGAGATCAATGTCACAGGCGACTTCATCGACCTGCACAGCCTGCTGATGAAGCAGATGGACCACGGCATCGTCGCCCTGACCGACTGCACAATCGTTCACGCCAGTCACGCCGACCTGCGCAAGCTGATCGACGACCATGGCCACCTCGCCCGCCTGTTGTGGCTGGACACGGTGATCGACGCGGCCATCCATCGCCAGTGGCTGGTGGCCATGGGGCGACGCAGTGCCCTGGCCCACCTCTGTCACCTGATTTGCGAGATGTATCTGCGCCTGGAGGTCGTCAGTCAGGCGGCCGATCATGTCTTCGATCTGCCGCTCAGCCAGGCTGTGCTCGGCGACGCCCTGGGCCTGTCGACGGTCCATGTGAACCGGTTGATCGGGGAGCTTCGGGCGGAAGGCGTCATCACCTGGGTGGGCGCGCGGGTCACGATCCTGAACTGGGACCGGCTGGTGGAGATCGCGGAGTTCGACCCGACCTATCTGCGCCTGCATCGCGAACCGACCTGAAGGCCAACGTCTGAAAACGACGTTGGATTCACCTATGTTAATGCGCGGGGCCGAACCTCGCCGCATCGGCGATCATGGCTTCCGATTTCCCCGATTCCGCCGATCCTCAGCCTGGCCGCGAGCCCGCGCGCTCCGTCCTGAAAGGCCAGCGCCGTGCCGCAACGGCCGTGCCTGCCTGGATCGAGACCGGTGTCTTCGTCGAGACCACGCCGGCTGGCCGCCTCGCCTGTTTGGTGGGGCCCGGTGAACTGATCCAGGGCGAAGGCGTCTGGCTGACAGACGGGCGATATCGCGAGGTCGAGCCCGCTTCGGACACCTCCGACGACCTGACGCGCAGGCGCGAGGCCGCCGAGCAGCGCATGGAGTTGCTGAAGGCGCGTCTGGATTGCCTGATGTCCCATTCGGGCGCTGCCCGTCTGGCCGACCTGCTGGCGACGATCCACGCAAGAACCCATGAGAAAAGGTTGGTCGCCACGCAACAGGAACTGGCCGCACTGGTCGGTCAGCGCCGTGCCACGGTCAACGAAGGGCTTCAGGCGCTTCAGGATCGAAAGATCATCCTGGTCGGCCGGGGCCGGGTCGATATCCAGGACGTCGCGGGCCTGACGCGATCGGCCTGCGGCTGTGAAAGCGGCCACGTCCACGCCGAGACATCATCCGTCGACGGATAGAGAACTTCCTGCGGGCGTTTGCTGCTGTGGAGGTTACCGTGCGCAGATCCTCGCCCGCGCGTTGACCCAGCATCCCGCCTCCGGCGTGACGGTTCCGAGCGCGTCCCAGGCGTGGCTGTCGTCCGGGTCCTTGTTCCAGCTGGCATCGGCAGGACCCCGGCCATTGATGGAGACGACAGCGAAGTGGGACCGGGCGGGCTTGCCGCGGCTCCAGACGTTCAGTGTGAAGCCGCCGTCCCCCATGGGATAGACAAGGCACCGGCCGCTGACGTGGGTCACGCCGTCGACGACGAGCAGGCAATCCCGTTCAGTCAGGGCCGGGCCGTCCGTCTCAGCGGGAGCCTGTGGGGGCCCGGAGATCGGCGCGGTGGAGGGCAGGGGAGGCGCGGGTACGGGCCTGGGCGCTTCAAACGCCGCCTCTTCGGACGGCTGTGGAGCGGTGGAAGCGGCGCGTTCACCGCAAGCGGCCAAGGCGACCAGAGCGGTCGCGGCACAGAGGGCGGCGGAGAAAGGGCGGTAGAGCATGAGTTAGACCTCGAACACCCGGTACGGGGTGTCGCCGAGGGTTCTCAGCACGGGCAGGGCGACGTTGTAGACGGGTGTGCCCTTGTGGGTCTTGCCCTCCGGCGCGCCGCGGTGGGCATGGCCGTGCACGACCAGGCTGATGTTGTCGTACCTGTCGATCGTCTCGGCCAGCCGTGACGAGCCCAGGAAGGCGTGGATTTCCGGCGGCTCGCCCACGACGGTGTCGACAACAGGGGAATAGTGCAGCAGCACGACCGAGCGTTCGGTGCGCAGGGTGCGGATCGAGTTCTCGATCAGATTGGCGTCCTCGACGGCCTCCTGGACGAAGGTCTTGATCGAGCTTTCGCCGAAGGAACTCAGCATGTAGCGCCCGAAGCCGCCGACGAACCCCTTGCCGCCAGCGAAGCCGACGCCCTCGATCTCATAGGCCTGACCGGTCAGCATCTTGACCCCGGCGTCGCACAGCATCTTCGTCACATGTTCCGGCTGGCCGCATTCGTGCTCGTGATTGCCCAGCACGCCGACCATGGGGATTTTGCAGGACCGGATGTCCTCGAGCAGGATTTCGACCTCGCGCGTCTTGCCGAAATTGGTCAGGTCGCCGCACAGGCAAAGGACGTCGGCGTCCTCGTGAACGCGTTCGAACAGGGCGCGGTGCGGCCGGTCGTGGTTCTCGCCCACATGTAGGTCGCCGACGGCGGCGACACGCAGCTTCTTCTTCGGACCGGTGTCCATGCCGGGCTGGGGCGTCTGGGGAGCAGTCGAAGTCGGGGAAATATCGCTCATGCCGTCGCCTTCAGTGACCGAGGTTGACCGGGTCGTGCCGCTCGTCGAGCCCCTTGCCGACCACGTCGCCGAAACCCCATTCCGAGATGTCGAGGACGTAGTCTCGCGCCGAGAACAGCCGTCCGCGACAGACCTTCACGCGCGGGGATGGCAGGGTCACCTGGGCCTGAAGCCGCTCGGTAAGCTCCTGCATCAGCCAGGCCGGCGCCTTGTCCCGTTCGGTCGGATAGGCAAAGCGGAAGTTTAGGAGATGGGCCATCAGCACCTCCCAGTAGAGATCCATCTGATCCAGCAAGGCCTTCCAGTCGATGGCGTCGGACTGCTTCAGGATGATGTGGTTCACATCGGCCCCGTCATAGCGATAGCGGTCCTGGATGAAGACCTTGGACAGGATCAGGGCCGTCGGCGGGGTGATCGCGACCTCATGGCCGTAGACCTCGATCCGGTCGTCGCCGAACCAGCTGTCGTTGACCGCGATAGTGCCGTTCGACATGGCGAAGATCACGTCGAAGAAATGCTTCTCGTCCTTCCAGACCTTGGCGATCCATCGCTCGTCCTCAACGTCGGTCCGATAGCCTCGGGCCTGGAAGAAGGCGAGGATGCGGGGGTAGTCGCCGGGCTTGCAGAAGACGTCCAGATCCTTGGTCGGGCGGCGGATGCCGGTATAGGCCGTCACCGCATAGGTGCCGCTGAGCAGGAAGGGTATGCCGCTTTCCTTGAGCAGCCGCAGGCTTTCCTCATAGAAGGCGAGGGCGTCCTGGGGCGGGTGGAAGGTCGGTTCAAGGACGGTTTCGGACACTCGGTCATCCCTCTGGAAGCGCTCAACAACGAGCTCCGGGGAAAAGGGGTTCCGGCCGTCGCAAGGGTCAGACGGTTTCGCCGGTGCGTTCGTACTTCCCGATATGCCTCAGCCCGTCGGTGACGCTGACGTAGTGATATCCGGGATGCTCCTGAAGCAAGTCGAGCGCCCAGCGGCGGGCGGCGGCGTCGCCGATGGCCGAGATATGGGTCGACCGGGGCGGCTTCAGTCCCCCATCGTGCAGATGGATCGCGTAGCTGGTCATGCAACGATAGCGTTTGGGGAGGTTAACGGTTCAACCGGTCTCGGCGCCCTGGATCTCGGGCTCGACTTTTTCGGCGTCGGCCGGTCCGGTGAAGACCGGATGTCGCATGCGTTAACTTCTCAATAACTAAAGAGTTTTGGGCAAGTATCCACCCTAAGTAGACCTACTGAGGACGGACGGCGCCCCCTCTGCGACAAATCCCGGGTCGTTCCGGATGACATGTCGGGGTGGGGGTCCATGCACCCCCCCTGCCAGCCTCCACCCCGCGCATCCGGAACGGCGCCGGGATGAAAGCGCGCCCGCCAGACGGCGCGCAGGTGGAGGTAGACCATGAACGCTGTCGCCGCGCAGGATGCGCTGAGCACTGGAGCCAAGCTGAGCAACGGCGCGATGCCGCCGGCCTCGGCGCCGACAATCGAGGCTTCGGGTGTTCTGGACGTTCGAGCGGCGCGTGACGTCTATCTGGACCTGAACGTGTCTGACGTCGCGTCTATGGCGCGCGACGGGCTGGACCTGGTGCTGGAGAATGCTCAGGGGCAACTGCTCCGTCTGGCAGGCTTTTTCCAGGGGGCGGTCGATCGCAAGCTGTTCCTCGAAAACGACGACCACCATGCGGTTCTGTTCAATACGGCGGCGGTTTCCGATGGACCGTTGAGCCTGAATTTCGCCGCCCTCGATCAGCTGTCGCCCTTTGAAAGCCTGACCGCCTCGGCCGAGGCGGCGTCGGTCGCGGGCGGCGCGGCCGTCGGCGGTTTGGGCGCGGGCGGGGCGGCGTTGAGCGGTCTCGCCGCTGCGGGCGGCCTGGCGGCTCTGGCGGGCGGCGGCGGTGGCGGCGGCGGATCGGACGCGCCGATCCGGCCTGCCCAGGACACCACCCCCCCAGCCGCTGCGACCAACCTGGCCTTCGCCTCGACCGGCGCAACCCTGACCGGATCCGGCGAGGCGGGCGCGACCGTCACCGTGCGCAATTCCGCCGGGGCGATCATCGGTACGGGAACCGTCGCCGCCAACGGGACCTTCTCGGTCACCCTGGCCCAGCCTCTGCTCGACGGACAGGGCGTCAGTGTGACCCTGACCGACGCCTCGGGCAATGTCTCGACTCCGGCGAGCGCCACGGCGCCCGACACCACCGCGCCTGCGCCCGCTGGAAACGTCGATGTGACCGATACGGGCGCAGCCGTCACCGGCTCCGGCCAGGCGGGCGCGACCGTGACTGTGCGCGGCCCGGACGGAGCATCGATCGGAACGGGTGTCGTGGCCGCTGACGGGACCTTCACCGTCACCCTTCAGACGCCCCTGACCAACGGCCAGACGGTCAGCGTGGTCCTGACCGACGCGGCGGGCAATGCGTCCACGCCCGCCACGGCCCAGGCGCCCGACACTACAGCCCCGGCTCCGGCCGGCGCGCTGGACGTGTCGGACAACGGCGCCTCCGTCACGGGCACGGGCGAGGCCGGCGCCACGGTGACCGTGCGCGGTCCTGACGGAGGCGTGATCGGCACGGGCGTGGTGGCGGGTAACGGGACTTTCGCGGTTCCTCTGCCGACGCCCCTGACCAACGGCCAGACGGTCAGCGTGGTCCTGACCGACACTGCGGGGAACCCCTCCACGCCCGCGACGGCCCAGGCGCCCGACACCACAGCCCCGGCGGCCGCGACCGATGTTCAGGTCACCGCGACCGGCGCCGCCGTCACGGGCGCGGGCGAGGCCGGCGCCACTGTGACCGTTCGCGGGCCGGACGGCGCGACGATCGGCACAGGCGCGGTCCAGCCGGACGGGCGTTTCACTGTCACCCTGACGACGCCGCTGATCGCCAGCGAGACCGTCACCGTCATCCAGACCGACCCGGCCGGGAACCCATCGCCAACCGCGACCGCCACCGCGCCCGACCTGACCTTCCCCGGTGGGCCGAACGGAACCGACGCGCCCGTTCTCATCATTGGCGAGGCCGCCCTGGGCGTGAACGCCGTCGAACTGGCCGACGGGATCCAGGCGCGGGTCGCCCTGACAGCGGGCGCACAGGTCGGCGACCGGGTCGTGGTCACCGTCACCTCGAGCGGCGCGCCCCTGACGATCGAACACGTGCTGGTCGCCGGAGAGATCGCCGCGGGCGTGGCCGACGTCACCCTGCCTTCGACCCTGATGGACGGCGGCTATTCGGTGGTGGCGGTCATCAATGATGGACGCGGAGCGGCCTCCGCGCCGTTCGCGACCGTGACCGTCAACGTGGATACGGCCACGACAGCGCCGGTCCTGTCCTCGGCCAACGGCGTGGCTTTGTCAGGGACGGCCGAAGCCGGAGCCACGGTCACCCTGCTGGGTGCGAACGGGGCGCCAGTGATCGGCGCCAATGGCGCTGCGGTGACCGCGACAGTCGCAGCGAACGGGACCTGGACCCTGCCGGGCGCCGCCGTGACCGGCGGCCTGGACGGCTTCACCGGATCGGTCCGCGCGACGGATATCGCAGGAAATACAGCCCAGACAGCGGTCGGTCCGATCGACGGAACGACCCCGGCCCCGGTGATCACGGCCCAGAACGGCCTGCTCATCCAGGGTACGGCGGAGGTGGGAGCGACCCTGACACTGCTCGACGCCGCCGGAAATCCGGTTGCCGGCGCCGGCGGCGCCCCCATCTCCGTCGTGGTCGACGCCCAGGGCGGATGGACGATTCCGGCCGGTGACGTGCCCGGTGGTCTGGACGGCTTTTCGGGCTCGGTGCGGGCGGTCGACCCGGCGGGCAATGCGGCTGCAAGCCCCGTCGGTCCCATCGACGGTTCGGTCACCGTCTCGTTGAATGTCGATACGATCACGCCCGACAACGTCGTCAACGGCGATGAGGCCGCGTCCGCCTCGGTCGATGTGGCAGGGACGGCGATCGGCGACTTCAATCCCGGAGACACGGTGACGGTCACCCTGTCCAATGGTGTCATCAGGTTCGCCATCCTGCTGGCTGACGGCAGCTGGAGCGTCGGCATGCCCGGCGCGGACGTGGCCGCCTCGACATCGGTCACCGCCGAAATCACCACTACTGACAGCTCGGGCAATCCCGTGGTGGTCGCCGACACCCAGGCCTTCGTCGTCGATCTCGAGCACCTGGCGCCGATCGTCACCGTTGCCAACGGAACCGAGGTCAGCGGCACCGGCGAGCCCTGGACCGTCGTCAACCTGCTCGACGCGGGCGGTAATGTGCAGGGCACGGCCATGGTCGGCGACAACGGCCGCTGGGTCATTCCGGCGACCGATCTCACGGTCTCGCTGGACGGCTTCGTCGGCTCCGCCCAAGGCGTCGATCCCGCGGGCAATATCGCCGAAACGCCGCTGGGTCCGATCGACGGGACGACGGCGGCGCCGGTGGTGACGACCGCGAACGGCGCGGGCCTGACCGGCACGGCCGAGGCCGGGGCGACGGTGACCCTTACGGATGCGAACGGCGCGCCCGTTCTGGATGCGAGCGGCGCCGCTGTCAGCACGGTGACGGCGTCCAACGGCGTCTGGACCCTGCCCGCGGGTATGGTTCCGGGCGGGTTCGATGGCTTCACCGGAACGGTCACGGCCGTTGATGTCGCCGGCAATACGGCGACGGCGGCGGTCGGTCCCATCGACGGCCTGACCCCGGCGCCGGTGATCACGGGCGCCAACGGCGGCGGCATCAGCGGCACGGCCGAGCCGGGCGCCGTCATCCTGCTGGACGCCAACGGCGCGCCGGTGATCGGGACCGATGGCCAGCCCGTGCGGACCACGGTGGCGGTCGACGGGAGCTGGAGCATTCCGGCCTCCGCCATCCCGGGCGGCCTCGACGGCTTCGTCGGTTCGGTCCAGGCGGTCGATCCGGCCGGCAACGCCTCGGCTGTCTCGGTCGGTCCGATCGACGGCTCCGTCACCCTGACGCTCACGGTCGACCCGATCACCGCGGACAATGTGCTCAATCTGGCCGAGTCCCAGGGCTCGGTGGCCCTGACCGGTCAGGCCGTCGGCGACTTCACCGCCGGGCAGGCGGTCGTGGTGACCCTGTCCAACGGGGTGGTGCTGAACACCGTCCTGGCCGCCGATGGAAGCTGGACGGCGACCGCGAGCGGCGCGGATCTGGCAGGCGCAGCCTCGGTAACAGCAGCGACCCAGACGACCGACACGGCCGGCAATACGGTGACCGTCTCGGACAGTCAGACCTATGGCGTCGATCTGGTCGCCACGGCGCCCGTCATTGCCGACGCCAATGGACTGGCGGTCTCGGGCACGGCGGATCCGGGCGATACGATCGCCCTGGTCAGCGGCTCGGGCGCGGTGATCGCCACCGTGACGGCAGGCTTCGACGGCGCCTGGCGGTTCCCGGCCAGCGGGGTTCCCGGCGGCCTTGACGGCTTCGGCGGCTCGGTCCGGGCGACCGATCCGGCGGGCAACACGGCCTCCACGATCCTGCCGGCCATCGACGGTTCGACCCCGGCGCCGACCTTGACCTCGGCGAACGGCCTGGGCCTGACCGGCACGGCCGAGGCGGGCGCGACCCTGACCCTGATGAGCGCCGCCGGGACCCCGGTCGTGGACGTCAACGGCGCCCCGGTCACGACGACGGTAGCCGCCGACGGACGCTGGTCGCTTCCGGCCGGAGCTGTCCCGGGAGGCCTGGACGGCTTCAGCGGTTCGGTGCGTGCGACGGACGCCGCCGGTAATGCGGCCCAGGCGGGCGTCGGCCCGGTGGACGGGTCGACCCCCGCCCCGGTCGTCACGGCCCAGAACGGCTTGGGGGTTCAGGGCACGGCCGAGGCCGGGGCCACCCTGACCCTGCTGGACGTAAACGGAAGCCCGGTGACGGGCGCGGGCGGCGGCGCGGTCACCGTGGTCGCCGACTCCGGCGGCGCCTGGACCATTCCCGCCACCGCGATCCCCGGTGGGCTGGACGGCTTCACGGGTTCGGTGCGGGCGGTGGACGCCGCAGGCAATGCGGCCGCCAGCGTGGTCGGGCCGATCGACGGCTCGATCACCCTGTCGCTGAACATCGACGCCGTCACCGCCGACAACGTCATCAACATCGCCGAAAGCGCGGCGGCGTCCGTCGCCGTCACCGGCCAGGCGATCGGGGACTACACCCCCGGGGCGACGGTCGCCGTCACCCTGTCGAACGGGGCGGTCCAGACCGGGACGCTCGCGGCGGACGGCAGCTGGAACGTCGCCTTCGCGGGCGCTGATCTCGCGGCCTCCACCACGATCACGGTCGTCGCCACGACCACCGACACCGCCGGCAACAGCGTCACCGTCACCGACATCCAGACCTTCGCGGTCGATCTGATCGCTCCCACGGCGCCGGCTATCGCCATCGCCAACGGCTCTGGCGTCAGCGGCACGGGCGAGGCGGGAACGACGATCAGCCTGCTCGGCGCGGGCGGAGCGGTGGTCGCCACGACCGTCGTCGCCGCCAACGGCCAATGGGCGATTCCGGCGGCTTCCGTCTCTGGCGGACTGAACGGCTTCACCGGTTCGGTGCAAGCGGCGGACGCCGCGGGCAATCTCAGCGCCACGGCGCTGGGTCCGGTCGATGGAGCCACGGTCGGACCGATCGTCACGGCCTCCAACGGCGCGGCCCTGACCGGCACGGCCGAGGCGGGCGCCACTGTGACCCTGTTCAACGCGGGCGGCGCCCCCATCCTCGACGCGGGCGGCGTCCCGGTCAGCGCGGTGGTCAATGGCTCAGGCGTCTGGACCATCGCCGGCGCATCGATCCCCGGCGGGCTGGACGGCTTCACCGGCACGGCGCGGGCCGTCGATGTCGCGGGCAATGCCGCCAGCGGTGCGGTCGGCCCGGTCGACGGCCTGACCCCGGCGCCGGTCGTCACGGCGGCTAATGGCGCGGGCCTGTTCGGCACGGCCGAGGCCGGCGCAACCGTGGCCCTGCTCGATGCGGGCGGAAACCCGGTGCTGACCGGCGGAGGCGCGCCCATTCAGGCGGTGGTCGCCGCCGACGGGTCGTGGAGCTTCCCGGCCTCGGCGGTTCCCGGCGGTCTGGACGGCTTCACGGGCTCGGTCCGGGCCACCGATCTGGTCGGCAACACCGCCTCAACCGGCGTCGGGCCGATCGACGGCGGCGCTGACCTGACCCTGGTCATCGATTCCGTTACGCCGGACAACGTCCTGAACGGCGCCGAGGCGGCCCAGGCGGCCGTCGCCGTCACCGGCCATGCGGTCGGCGACATCGTGGTCGGGGCGGCGATCCGGGTCGAGCTCTCGACCGGGGTCTTCGTCAACACCACCGTCGGCGCGGGCGGCGTGTGGAGCGCGACCTTCACCGGCGCCCAGCTGCAGGCCTCCACCTCGGTCACCGCCACGGCCAGCGCTACTGACGGCGCGGGCAATATGGTCACCGTCACCGACCTCCAGCCCTATGCGGTCGATCTGACCACGGCGGCTCCGGCGATCACCGTCGCCAACGGCAGCGGTCTGTCGGGCACGGCCGAGGCCGGCGCCACGATCACGGTTCGCAATGCAAGCGGTCAGACCGTCGGCTCGACCGTCGCCGACGGCGCGGGCCAGTGGACCCTGCCGGCGGCGGCCCTGTCCGCCAGTCTCGACGGGTTCTCGGGCTCGGTTCAGGCCGCGGATCCCGCAGGCAATACGGCGGCCAGCCCGGTTGGCCCGGTGGACGGTGCGGTGCGCCTGCTGCTGGCGGTCAATCCCGTCACTGCCGACAATGTGGTCAACATCGCCGAGGCCGGCTCGGCTTCGGTGACCGTCAGCGGCGGTGCCACCGGCGAGTACCGCGCCGGGGACACGATTGTCGTCACCCTGTCCAACGGCGTCAGCCAGAGCGCGGTCCTGGCCGCGAACGGAGCCTGGTCGGTGGCCTTTGCGGGCGGCGACCTGGCCGCCTCGACCGGTTTGACGGCCTCGGTGACCACGACGGACGCCGCCGGGAATACGGCGACGGTCGCGCTGCAGCGGCTGTACGGCGTTGACCTTGTCGCCCCCAATGCGCCGGCGCTGACCGGCGCGGGCGTCGCGGGCCTGAGCGGCTCGGGCGAGGTCGGCAGTACGGTGCAGCTGCGCGACGGCGCGGGCGCCGCAGTGATCGGTGCTTCCGGCCAGCCGGTCGTCGCCTTCGTCGGCGCGGGCGGGACCTGGACCATCCCGGCGGCAGCCTTTGCGGGCGGCGCGGTGCCGCCCAACTTCTCCGGACAGGTCACGGCGATCGACCCCGCCGGAAACGTCTCGGCCGCCACGACCATCGCCCCGATCGACGTCACCCCGCCCAGCGGCGCCACGACGGCGATCAGCATCGACGTCATTGCCGGGGACGACATCGTCAACCGGACCGAGTCGCAAGGGTCGGTGATCGTCACCGGCCAGGTGACCGGCGAGTTCCGGGCGGGCGATGCTGTCACCGTCACGGCCGGGGGCCAGACCTTCTCGGGAACCGTCGCCGCCGACGGTCGCTGGTCGATCGCGGCTTCGGGCGCGGCCCTGACGGGCGGGACCCTGACCGCCTCGGTCCAGGCCAGCGATGCGGCGGGCAATGTCGGGACCATCAGCGGCTCGCGGCCCTATACGCTCGATATTCTGGGGCCCGGCGGACCCGCCGGAACCCAGGCCCCGGTGCTCGGCATCGCCGACGCCGCCGATGGCCTGATCACCCCGGCGGAGTTCGCCGACGGCGTCTCGGCGGTGGTGACCCTGACGCCCGCGACCCAGGTCGGCGACACCGTGACCCTGACGGTGACCACGGGCGGCGTGTCCCAGACCTTCAGCACGGTCGTCACCGCCCCCATCCTGGCGGCGGGCCAGGCGGTCTTCGCCATCGGCGCGGGTCTGTCGGACGGCCAGTATTCGGCGACGGCGATCATCCGCGATCCCTCTGGCAACGCCTCGGCGCCCTCGACGACGGCGGCCTTCGCGGTCGACGCCGTGCCGATCAACATCGCCAATGCGACCGCCGCTGTCTCTGAAGCCGCGCTCGGCGTGGCGGCGACCGGCAGCGTGGCCGTCACCGGCGCGACCGGCGCCGTGACCTATGGCCTCCAGGCCCCGACAGGCGTCTTCAACTCCCATGGCCAGACGATCACCTGGGCCGTGGACGGGACCGGCGCCCTGGTCGGTTCGGCAGGCGGCCAGCCCGTTATCCGCGCCACAATCAACGCCACGGGCCAGTACAGCGTCACCCTGCTGGGTGCGCTGGATCACCCCGGGGCGGGGGCGGACGTCCTGCAACTGCCGATCGGTGTCTCGGTCACCGACAGCGACGGCACGGCGCGCGGCGTCATCAATCTGGGCGTCACCGACGGCGTGCCGGTGTTGGCCGCCCCGACCACCCTGACCCCGACCGCGCCCGGCGTGATCGTCGGCGATCTGGTCCAGGGCTTCGGCGCGGACGGCGGCGTCATTACCTCGGTCACCATCGACGGTCGGACCTTCACCTATACGCCCGCCACGGGCGCGGTGGCGGCCTCGGGATCGTCCTCGACCCTCGTCTCCTACGGCGTCTCCGGCGGGGTGCTGTCAGCGACCACGGTGCGCGGCGAGAGCATCAGCTTCGACTTCGCCAGCGGCGACTATCGCGTGCACGTCACAGGTCAGGACTCGGCGGCGCCGGCCTCGGTGCGGCCCGACGTGGCCCTCGGCGGCAACAGCGGTCTGCTGGGTCTGATCAACGCCGACGTCCTCGGACTGATCAGGCTCGACCAGCAGCAGTTCTTCTCGGCGTCGGACGCCAACAACGACATCAGCGCGGTGACGGTGCGCTATTCGGCGGCCGTCGGTCTGGGCCTGAAGACCTTCAGCTACAACGCCGCCCTCGCGGCCGAGCTCGGTCTGTCGGTCGCCCAGACCAACACCTTCCTGCTGCCCGGCTCGTCGCAACTGGTCATCACGGCTGTGGGCGGTGGTGCGGTCGACAATCTGAAGCTCAACGAGTTCCTCGGCTCGATCACAATGAGCGGGGGCCTGTCGGGCCTGCTGGACCTGAACGTCGCCCAGACCATCAGCATCCAAGCCACCGATCAGGCCGGTCATGTCACCCTGGCGTCGGAAAGCAATCTGGCGAATCTGAGCCTGGTCTCGGGCCTGCTGACCGCGACCCAGCCAGCCCAGATCCTGACGGGCTCGGCGACCGGCAATGTGATCACGGCCTCCGATACCGGCACCGGCGCGGCGCTGGACAACCGGCTCTACGGCTATGCCGGCGACGACACCCTGAACGCGGGCCTCGGCAACGACATCCTGCGGGGCGGTTCGGGCAATGATGCACTGAATGGCGGCGCCGGTAACGACCTGCTGATCGGAGGAACCGGAAACGACACCCTCAACGGTGGCGCGGGCGGCGACGTCTTCCGTTGGGAGCGCGGCGATCAGGGCACGATCGCCCAGCCCGCCGCGGACGTGATCACTGACTTCAATGTGGCCAGCCTGAGCTTGGGCGGCGATGTCCTGGACCTCTCCAGCCTGCTGGTCGGCGAGGGCCGGATCGGAAACAACCCGGGCAATCTGTCGAACTACATCCACTTCGAACAGACGGCCTCGGGCACCCTGATCCACCTCAGCACGACCGGCGGCTTCGTCGGCGGCTATGGTTCCTCGACCTCCACAGGCGGGGCAGGGGATCAGACCATCCTGCTGTCCAACGTCAACCTGACCTCCGGCTTCGCCTCGGATCAGGCGATCCTGGCCGACCTGCTGACGCGCGGGAAGCTGGTGGTGGATACGCTGACAGTGGACGGCTCCACCGCCTCCAACACCCTGAATATCGGGACCTCGGTGATCGACGGTGACGGCGACGCCGCCTCCACCAGCGTCGCGATCAACAGCGCGAATGTCGTTCCCCTGCCGCCGTTGGCCGGCAATGTCGCCCCGGTGGTCGAGGCCAACGCCCAGAGCCTGCTCGGCCTGATCGGGCTGGGCGCGGCCGGGCTGAACCTGAACGGCCAGGACCTGCTGGCGGCGGACGCCAACGGCAATCTGAGCAATGTCCGGGTCGAGTATGCGCCCACGGTTGCGCTCAACCTCACGCCCCTGACCTTCGCCTGGGACGCGGCCCTCGCGGCCAGCTACGGCCTCGGCGTTCAGGTCACCCAGTCGTCGGGCCTGCTCGGCGTCGTGGCGCCGACCGCGCGGATCGAGGTCACGGCCCTGAACGGCGGGGTGATCGACAACCTGCAGATCAACCGCTTCCTCGAAACGGTTCATCTGACGGACACCAGCGGCGGCCTGCTCAGCAGCACCCTGCTCAGCGCGAACGTCCTGAACGCCATGACGATCACCGCCACCGACGCGCAGGGGCTCAGCAGTTCCGCGGTGATCGGCTCGGTGGTCAATGTGAACCTGCTCAACAGCCTCGACGGCCCTGACCCGGTCTCCGGTTCGTCGGTGGAGAGCCTGATGCGGGTCGCCGAGAGCGACTCCACGGCGAGCGTTTCGGACAGTGGCTCGGCGGGCGACAGCCATGCCGCCGTCGCCTCCCATGCGGCCCTCACCGGTGGCGAGGGCTCCGACATGATCGTCGTGCCGTCCGAGGACGCAGGTCTCCATGCCTGGTCCTCGGACGATGGGGCCGACGTCGTGGCGACGACCTTCGACGTCGACATCGGCTGGCAGGGTCTCGACACGGGCCTGTCGGTCGGGACCGAGGCCGCGGGCGGCGATCAGGGTGTGGTTCACGACCTGACCCGCGCCATCCTCGATGAGCCGGAGATCTTCCTGACCTTCGGCGACCAGCCCGACACGCTGAACCAGCCCCTCCAGAGCGTCGTGGGCGGCTACGACCTCTACGTCTCCCCGATGTCCATCCTCGAAGACGGAGGCGTCGCACACCATCCATGATCAATCGGTTGGGGGGGTATATCGCGAGCCTGACGACGGCGCTGCTGATCGCGGCGGCGCCGTTGCTTGCCCCGTCGCTCGCCTGTGCGGGCACGCTGGAGCAGGCGGTCGCGCGCGGGCTGGCGCGGCATCCGGACATCCAGGTCGCCCAGGCCGAGGTCAGCCAGGCGACGATCGAACTCCAGATGGCGGGCAATGGCCGGCTGCCGGTGGTCAGCGCCTCGTCGGGGCCGGTCGCGTCCGGTGTCGCCTATGACGTCACCGTGGCCCAGCCGCTCTATGACTGGGGCCAGACCCGCAGCGTCATCGACCAGAAGCAGGCGCTGCTGGCCCAGCAGCAGGCCAATCTGGAGGTCGTGCGCGACGATGTGGCCCTGCAGATCGTCGAGGCCTGGCTGGATATTGTCAACGACCGGACCCAGCTCTCGTTGCTGGAGGACCACCTCAAACGGCTGGACGAGGTCTCGGCGATGGCCGAAGCACGCGTCGAAGGCCGCTACGCCGACCAGAGCGAGGCGGGCCGGGTCAACCTCGCCGTCGCCACCGCCGAGGGCACACGCGCCCGCCTGCAGGGCGACCTCGAAGAAGCGTTAGGCCGCTACGCGCTTCTGGTCGACGAACCCGCCGAGGGCCTGCGCCTGCCGCCGGCGCCGCCGACCGTTCTGGAATCGGTGGCCGACGAGGGCGCGCTCGACGCCGCCATCGCCGGCTCGCCCCTCTATCGAAAGGCGGCCTTGGGCGTGCGGGTGGCGGACGCGGGCTTGCGCGAGGCCAATGCCGCCCGCTTCCCGCGCCTGAACCTCGAAGGCGGGGTCCAGCGGCGCGAGATCGGCGGTCAGCTGGTCAACGACAGTTCGATCGGCGTCCGCTTCCGGCTCGCCTCCCAGCAGGGACTGAGCGCGCTCCAGCGGCCTGAGCTGGAACGTCAGCGTCGCGAGGCGGCCCGCTGGGCGGCCGAGGCCGAGGCGCGCGATCTCAAGCGGACGGTCGGAGCCCTGATCCGGTCCGACGCCTCCACCGCCGCCCGCATTGGCGCCCTGGCCGATCAGGCCGCGCAGGCGGAGGCCGTCCGCGACCTCTACGGCGAACAGTTCCTGGTCGGCCGTCGCGACATCCAGGATCTGGTGATCATGCAGACCGAGCAGTTCGAGGCCGAGCGTCACAAGGTCGATCTGGTCATCGAACGCCTGCGTCTCCAGTACCAGGCCGCCGCCCAGCTGGGCCTGCTGACGCCCATGATGACCGGCGACCAGATGCAGACCCCGGGGGAACATCCATGAACGACCCGTTGCGAGAAGGTCTGGTCCTGCTGGCCTCAAGGCTGGGACGGCCCGTCAGCGTGGCCCAGCTCGGCGATGGACTGGCGCTCGATGCCGGACGGTTGCCGTTGTCGCAGGTGGCCAGGGCGATGCGCCGAGCGGGCCTGTCCGCGCGGGCGGTGTCCATGCCCGTCGAAATGGCCCCCCTGTCCCTTCTGCCGGCGCTGCTGGTCATGCGCGACGGCGGGACCCGCATTCTGGTCGGGCGCGAGGGCGACACCGCCATCCTGCTCAGTCCCGAGACCGGCGGCGGCGAGGAGCGGGCGCCGCTGGATGCTGTCCGCGCCGATCACGAGGGCACGATCATCTTCGCCCGCGCCCTGTACGAGGGCGACAGCCGGGCCGGAGGCTATGCCAAGGGCGAGGCGCGGCACTGGCTGCGCGGCGTGGTCGGCGACGCCTGGCCGGAGTTTGTCGAGGTCGGGGTCGCCGCGACCTTCGCCAGTCTTCTGGCCATCGCCACCTCCCTGTTCTCGATGCAGGTCTACGATCGGGTCGTGCCGACCTCGAACTTCGGCACCCTGTGGGTCCTGGCCAGCGGCGTGACACTGGCGATCCTTGCAGAGTTCGTGCTGCGCCAGCTGCGCGCCCACCTGCTCGACGTGACCGGCAAGAAGCTGGACCTGAAGCTGTCGTCGCGGCTGTTCGAACAGGTCATGTCGATCCGGCTTTCGGCCAAGCCCGGATCGACCGGCGCCTTCTCCAGCCAGGTGCGCGAGTTCGAGTCCGTGCGCGAGTTCTTTACCGCCTCGACCGTGGCGGCCATCACCGACGCGCCCTTCGTGCTGGTGTTCCTCGGCGTCATCGCCTTCATCGGCGGCCCGGTGGCCCTGGCGCCGGCGGCGGCCGTGGTACTGATGCTGGTGCCGGGCTTCCTGCTGCAGCGCAAGCTGGCGGCCCTGTCGCGCGACAATCTGCGCGAGGGCGCCGTCAAGCACGGCCTGCTGCTGGAGACCGTCGAGAACCTCGAGACCGTGAAGGCGACACGGGCCGAGGGGCGGAACCTGCGCATGTGGGAGCTGCTGTCGGCCCAGCTGGCCGAATCCGGCCAGCGGTCGCGTTCCATTTCCTCGACCCTGACCTATTCGGCCTCGGCGGTGCAGCAACTGGCCTATATCGGCGCCCTGGTCATCGGGGTCTATCAGATCGCGGCGGGCCATATGACGACCGGCGCCCTGGTGGCCTGTTCGCTGCTGGTGTCGCGCGCCATCTCGCCAACGGCCCAGTTCACCGGCATCCTCGCCCGCTGGCAGCATATCAAGGTGGCGCTGGAGGGTCTGGATCAGCTGATGGCGGCGCCCGTCGAGCGTCCCGCCGACCGCCAGTTCACCCGCATGCCCGACATCCGCGGCGCCTTCGAGCTGCAGGCGCTGGAGGTCCGCCCCGCGCCCGACGCCGCGCCGATCCTGCTGATCCCGAAACTGTCGATCGCGGCGGGCGAGCGGATCGCGGTGATCGGCGGCAACGGGGCCGGCAAGTCGACCCTGCTGCGGGTCCTGTCCGGCATCGGCGATCCGACCGCCGGGCGGATCCTGCTGGACGGCGTGGGCCTGTCGCAGATCGAGCCGGCCGATCAGCGCCGGGCCATCGGCTATCTGCCCCAGGACACGGCCCTGTTCCACGGGACTCTCAGGGACAATCTGGCGCTGGACGGCGGCCGGCACGGCGACGGCGAACTGCTGGAGGCGCTGGACGCCGTGGGCCTCGGCGGTTTCGTGCGCGGCCATCCCGCCGGGTTGGATCTTCCGATCGTCGGCTCGCGTAGCGTCTCGGGCGGTCAGCGTCAGGCCATCGCCCTGGCCCGCATCTTCCTGCAGGACCCGAAGGTGGTGCTGATGGACGAACCGACTTCCGCCTACGACCAGGCCAATGAGGGCCGCGTGGTCGAGTTTCTGAAGACCTGGTCGGTAGGGCGGACGGTCATCGTGGCGACCCACAAGCGCGCCGTTCTCGGCGTCGCGGATCGCATTCTGGCGCTGGCGGGCGGGCGGCTGGTCGGCGATGCCCCGCACGAGGCGGGCGCCAATGAGCACAAGCTGGTGAGGACGGCCCATGGCTGACGCAGCGCGTATCGAACGGGACCTTCGCCGGGCCCTGTCGCAGGGCGACGACGGCGAGACGCACGTCGCGGCGCGGCCCATCCTCTGGGTCTGCGTCGCCCTGATCGTCATCTTCGTGGCCTGGGCTGCCTGGGCCCCGGTGGCCGAGACGGCGCGAGGCGAGGGCAGGGTGGTCCCGTCCAGCCGGGTGCAGGTGATCCAGAGCCTGGAAGGCGGCATCCTGCAGGACCTGATGGTCAAGCAGGGCGATGTGGTTCAGGCGGGACAGCCGCTGGTGCAGCTGGACAGCAATCGCTTTCGGTCCTCGGCGCTGGAGTCCGGGACCCAGGTCATCGCCCTGACCGCCGCCATCGCCCGGCTGGAGGCCGAGGTGCTGGGCAAGAGCACCATCGACTTCCCCGCCAGCATCCCCGCCAACGATCCGGTCATTGCGTCGGAACGGTCCCTGTTCACGGCCCGCCGGCACA
Organism: Brevundimonas sp. GW821-FHT12E07; assembly: GCF_058807035.1. Lineage (NCBI taxonomy): Bacteria > Pseudomonadati > Pseudomonadota > Alphaproteobacteria > Caulobacterales > Caulobacteraceae > Brevundimonas > Brevundimonas sp. GW821-FHT12E07. The sequence continues at coordinate 35,096 of NZ_JBXAQH010000004.1, forward strand.
ATCTGAACGCCACGGTTCAGGCCCTGGTCGATGAAAGCGCCTATGCCCGGCGTCAGCTGGCCATGGTCCAGCCCCTGGCCGCGCGCGGTGTGGTCAGCGAGGTCGAGGCCCTGCGGCTCGGAAAGGATATCGCCCAGCTCAGCGGACGCCAGACCGAGGTCCGCAACACCTATATGCAGGACGCCTATGCCGAGCTGGCGGCCAAGAAGGCCGAGCTGGCCGCCCAGACCCAGATCTTCAACCAGCGTCAGGATCAGCTGAACCGCACCCGGTTGACCGCCCCGGTGCGGGCCCGGGTCAATGAGGTGCTGATCACAACCCGTGGTGGTGTCATCCAGCCGGGCGAGGCGATCATGCAGCTCACCCCGATCGACGACAAGTTGTTGGTGGAGGCCAGAATTCTGCCGCGCGACGTCGCCTTCATCCGTCCGGGAATGACGGCGCGCGTCAAGATCACGGCTTACGATTACTCGGTCTACGGCGATCTTACTGCAAAGGTTGAGCAGATCAGCGAGGACACCATCGAGGAGGAGACCCCGAGGGGCAAGGTCGCCTACTACAACGTCCTCGTTCGCACCGACCGCGCCTACCTTCGGCATGGCCGTGAAATCTTGCCGATTCGCCCTGGTATGGTTGCCGAAGTGGACATTCAGTCGGGAAGTCGCAGCGTTCTGAGCTATCTTCTGAGGCCAATTCTCAAGGCCAAGCTCTCGTAATCGCTTGGAATCGCGCTTATCGGCGGTTTTCTTGACCTATGGTTTACAACCCGTGGTGTGTATGTACGGTAGGCTGCGTTGCGTTGCTTCTTGAGGGTTGTATGGGCCGGGCGTTTCCTTCGGTTGATCAGTGGGCCCCCGTCCTCGAGGGGTTTGATCGGCACACCCTGCGGGCCGAGGGGCGAAGCGCCGACATCATCAGGGCCTTCCCCTGGGACGTCACGCCGCTGGGATCCTTCGTGACCTGGGACAGTCAGTTCGTCTCCAGTCTGAACCTGGTCCTGGAAGCCCACTTCCCGATGTTCCTGACCTGGGGGCGGGACCACCATTTATTCTACAATGACGCCTTCGAGACCGTTCTTCTGGGCAAGGGCGACTGCATCGGCAGGCCGATCAGCGCGGTCTTCCCCGAGGCCTGGACCCAGATCCAGAGGTATCTCGGCGAAGCGCTGGAGGGACGGTCCAGCTACCTCGAAGACCTGCCCATCGCTCTGCTGCGCAACTCGACCCTGGCGACGACCTGGTGGTCCGCGTCCTGGTCGCCGGCGCGGGCCGAGGACGGTTCGGTCGGCGGCGCCCTGGGCGTCTTCTACGAGACCACGCGCCGGGTCGCGGCCGAGGAGTCCCTGCGCCGCAGCGAGGCGGCCCTGCTGACCGCCACGGATATGACGCCGAGCCTGCTGTGGCGCTGCGACGTCCGCGGGCGGCTAACCTGGGCGAACCAGGGGCTGCTGGACTATTTCGGACTGACCCGACCCGGCGGCGTTATGCTGGACGACCATCGGCATCCCGCTGACGGCGGGACGGGCGCCGCCGACCAGCCGGGCGAGCCCTCGGAAAAGCAGCAGAGACTGCGCGGCGCCGACGGACGGTATCGCTGGTTCGTCGTCCGCTCCCAGGAGATTTTCGACGAGACGGGCGAGGTGTCGGGCCGGTGCGGCTCGGCGACCGACATCGACGACTGGCGGCGCGCCGCCGACGGTCTGAACGCCTCCAGCGATCTGCTGCGGCGCTTCCACGGGTGCGACGCCACCCTGATGTGGGTCGGCTCGGTCGCCACGCGCGAGATCGAGGCCCTGAACCCCCACAAGCGGGCGGCCTGGCGCCTGCCGGAGGACGGGCGACCGATCGCCTGGGAGAGCTGGCTCTCCTTCGCCCACCCGGACGACCGGCCCCAGCTGTCGGCAATGTTCGACCAGGCCGCGGCCGGCGGGGTCGCCCAGGCGCGGTTCCGGAGCGTGTCTTTCGATGGCGCCGTGCGCCGTTTCCACGCCACGGCCTTCGTCATCCCTCCGACCGCCGATGGCGCCCGGCGGATCGGCGGCGTCGTCGTCGAGGTGGCGTCCAACGACGATCCACGCATCTATCTGGTCGATTCCGACCCGGCGTCCCAGAACGCCATGCATCACGCCCTGACCCGCAAGGGCTTCCGCGTTCGCGCCTTCGATGACACCGCCCAGTTCCAGAGGATCGCAGGCGATCTGGCGCCCGGCTGCGCGGTCCTGGTCGTCCGCGGTGATATCGACAAGACCCTGAAGGCCGCCGCCGTACTGGCGTCCGGCAACCAGCTGCCCTGGATCGCGGTCGGCGACCTGCAGCACCGCCTGCAGGACGTCGTTCAGCTGATGAAGCTCGGCGCGGCCGACATTCTGGCGATGCCGGGCCCCGATGACGTCGCCGCCGCGAGCCAGGCCGCTCTGGCGCGGGCCTTCGGCAAGGCGGGCGAGAGCCGCGCGCCGAGCGATGCGGTCCAGAAGATCCTGCAGCTGAGCCCCCGAGAACGTCAGGTTCTGGACGGCCTCGTCGCCGGCGGCACTAACAAGACCATCGCCAAGGCGCTGGATCTCAGCCCTCGAACTGTCGAGACGCACCGGGCGCATCTGATGGACCGGCTTTGCGTCAGCACCCTGGCCGAACTGGTCAAGGTCGCGGCCGAGGGCGGGGCCTCCAGTTCGGTTAAGAGAAGCTGAATCCGCTCCGGTGTCCCTACTGAGGAGGCGTCCGGATGATCCTTCGCGGATCACCGTTCAGTGTCCCATAAAAGGGGGCATGGCGCGCGAAAGCCGACGTCGCCCCGGCCCTTGGGGAGACCGCCTTGCAGTTGCTTCAGAACGAGATCCTGGAAATGATCGCCCGCGGCGGGCCGCTGGACGCGACGGCGCGCGCGCTGTGTCTTCGCGTCGAGGCGCTTCTACCCGGCTCGGCCTGTTCCATCGTCCAGCTGGACATAACGGGGCAGCTGAAGGCCATAGCTGGCCCCAGTCTGCCCGACGTCTTCAACCAGGCCTTCGACGGACTGGCGATCGGGCCCCAGGTCGCCGCCTGCGGCAGCGCCGTCTATCTGGCCCAGGTGGTTGAGACGCCAGACATCGCCACCGATCCCCGGTGGTCGGCGCTCGGTCTCCTGGCGCTGGACAGTGGTCTGCGCGCCTGCTGGTCCGCCCCCGTCGTCGGCGGCGACGGCGTCGTGCTGGGCGCCGTCTCCGTCTACTATCGCGAGGCGCGACGCCGTACCGAGGCCGAGGCGGAGCTCGCCCAGGGCAGTATTCATCTGTGCGCCATCGCCATGGAGCGGGATCGCAGGACGGCGGATCTGCGCCGTCTGATCTATCGCGACCTCCTGACCGATCTTCCGAACAAGGCCGCCTTCGAGGCCGTCTCGATGAGGTTGACCGAGGAAGCCGGCCTCGGCGCCGTGTTGATCGCCGACCTCGACAATCTCAAGACCGTCAACGACGCCTTCGGTCAGAAGGCCGGCGACCGCCTCCTGCAGGCGACGGCGAAACGGGTCGACGACTGCGCCGCGCCCTTCCGGGTCTTCCGCCTGGGCGGGGATGAATTCGCTGTCCTGATCGACGATGCCGAGATCGACGCCGAGCGTCTGGAAGCGCTGGCGGGACGGATTCTGGACGGGCTTTCGGAGCCTGTCGATTGCGACGGAAGCCTGACCACGCCTCTGGCGACCATCGGCGGCGCCCTGGCTGGATCCGGTGCGACGCTGGCCGATCTGCGGCAACAGGCGGAGTTCGCACTGTGCCACGCCAAGACCGCGCGCCTGGGCGGCTTCGCGATCTATTCGCCCGCTCTGGGCGACACCGTGAGCCGCCGCCTGTGCGCCATCCGCAATGTGGAGGCCGCGCTGAACGAGGACCGCATCGACGCCTATTATCAGCCCATCGTCCGCATCGACACGGACGAGATCGTCGGCCTGGAAGCCCTGTTCCGGGTCGTGACGACGGAGGGAGGCGTGCTGTCGGCGGGTGACTGCTTTGAAGCAACCACGGACGTCCATACCGCGACGCGGCTGACCCGGCGCATGTTGGACATCGTGGCGCGGGACGTGCGGACTTGGCTGGATCAGGGCATCTGGTTCCAGCATGTCGGTATCAACGCCTCCTCCGCGGACTTGCAGAGCGGCCGCTTGCACGAGGCGCTCGCCGAAGCCTTCGAGCGTCAGGGTGTGCCCCTCGGCCACGTGATCCTCGAGGTCACCGAGAGCGTCTATATGGGACGGGAAGGCCAGGAGGTCAGCGCCGCCATCCAGGATCTTCGCGCGCGCGGACTGCGGATCGCGCTCGACGACTTCGGCACCGGCTTCGCCTCCCTGACCCATCTGCTTTCGATGCCTGTCGACATTCTGAAGATCGACAGGTCCTTCGTCGCCCACATGGAGCGCGACAGCCGCGGCGCGGCCATTACGGAGGGCGTTCTGGCCATCGCGAGCCGGCTCGGGATCAAGGTCGTCGCCGAAGGGGTCGAGACCCGGGCCCAGGTCGATCAGCTCCGGCAATGGGGCTGCACCCTGGGACAGGGCTTCTTCTACTCGCCGGCCGTCGACCGTCAGGCCGTCACTCGCCTCCTGCTGGAGAAGGCTCAGAGTCGCGACCCTGAGGCGCGCGACCCTGACACGTCCGCCGCGCCCTTCGCGCCGCCGGCCGTCGGCCTTCGAGAGGTGCCCGGGGCGGGTCAGGCCGGTGCAGATCAGCCCGGGGCGGTCGAGGAAAATCTGGTCCGATACGCCATCCTGCTTTGCGGGGCCGATTGGCGCGTGGTGTCGGAGCGCCGGCAGTTCGGTCGCTTTTCATCACGGTCCGCGGCGCTGCAATGCGCCCTGGGCCTGGCGCGCGAGGCGATGGCGTCGGGAGCGAGCGTCGAGATTCTGCACGCCGACCTCGGCGGAGAACTGCGCGCCTTTCATCTGCCCCGTAGCTGGCGCTCGGCGGCCTGACGGCGATTCCGGGTCGGTACGAAGAACACCTTCAGTGTAAGCGGCGGTCCATCTTCGGAACGGGAGGGTGATCCAAAGATATGTGAAGATTTGAAGGACTAGCCCGGCGTCTAACAGCTTATGTTGGGTTTCAGACATAGCGGTTTGAAAACACGACACTACTTCCGAAGCAACCTCAGGTGTGGTCGTCTGTGATTTACCAGAATCACGAGCAGGAGCGCCTGTGGAAGACCCTCCGGCCCCGCCGTCCGACCCGAACGCCCCATCGTCGCCGACCAACGCCTCTCCGATCCGCGCCCGGGCCCGGATGGCGACGCGCATTCGCGGAACCGACTGGGCGGAGACCCCGATGGGGCCCATGGCCGGCTGGGACCCGGTTCTGATCAGCGCCCTCAACCTGATGCTGGACGCGGGCTTCCCGATGTTCCTGACCTGGGGACCTGATCTGCGGCTGTTCTATAACGACGCCTACGAGCCCGTCCTGGCCGGCAAGGTCGTCGAGCTCGGACAGCCCATGCAGGAGGTCTTTCCGGAGGCCTGGGACGAGGTGGGACCGCTTTTCGACAAGGCGATGGCGGGGCGTCCCACCTTCCTTGAGGACTATCATGTGCCCCTGGTCCGGGATGGGGCCTTGGGATCGACCTGGTGGTCCTTCTCCTATTCGCCCATTCAGAATCGGAACGGCGAGATCGGGGGCGTGCTCGGCATCGTCTACGACACCACCCGTCGTCATCTGTCCGCGGAGTCCCTGCGGGCGAGCGAGGCGGCCTTGCGAACCGTCGCGGACACCGCGTCCGGTCTGCTCTGGAGATGTTGTCCCGAGGGGCGGATCACCTGGGTCAACCAGCGTCTGAAAGACTATCTGGGCGGTGCGAACCTGGGCGAGGCCCATTGGAACGACAGGGTTCATCCCGACGACATTGCCGAGGCGCAAAAGGCCCATGCCGCCTGTGCGACGGACGGGCGTTCCTTCGAGGTTCAGCAACGGCTTCTGGGTGGCGATGGCCGCTACCGCTGGTTCGCCATACGCGGCCAGCAGGTCGTCGATCCGCAAGGCGTGGTGATCGAATGGTGTGGATCCGCCGCCGATATCGAGGACTGGCGCGCCGCCGCCGAGGGGCTCGACCAGCGCGACCAGCTGCTCCGGGACTTTCACGGCGCCGAAGCGACCATGCTCTGGGTCGCCGATGTCGCTACCCGTCAACTGGAGCCCACCAATCCGGAGGTCCGCGCGGCCTGGAGGCTGCCGGTCGAAGGCCCGATCCGTTGGCAGGACTGGACGGACACGGTTCACCCCGACGACCGGGCCGCCTTCGTTGCGGCCCTGGATCAGGCGGCGGCGGGTCAGTCCACACAGATCCGGTTCCGGCGCTTGTCGGCGGTCGGCTCGGCAAGGACCTGTCAGCTGACTGCCTTCCCCGTCGGCGGTAAGCGGGAGCAGATCGGCGGCCTGGTGGTCGAACTGGGCGGGGAGGACGATCCCCGCGTCTATCTCGTGAGTGATCCGGAGAATGCCGGCCGGGTCTTGTCCGACGCGCTCAAGGCGCGGGGGTTCAGGGTGCGGGTGTTCAGCGGCTTCAGGGATTTCGAGCGTCTCTGCGGGGATCTCCGTCCGGGCGCGGTGGTCATGAGCGTCGGCGCGGAGGCCGGTCCCGCCCTGAAGACAGCCGCGGCGCTGAAGGGCGCGCCCAACCTCGCATGGATGGCGATCGGGGATTTCGAAGCCCGATTGAACGATGTGGTGGGTCTGATGAAGCTGGGCGCCCTGAATGTGCTGTCGCAGCCCACGACGGAAGACATCGTTCTGGCCTGCCAGGCCGCCTTCGATCTCAAACAGCCCGAGGCGTCGACGCAGGGATCCAACCTCAAGGTCCGTCTTGCCCAGCTTTCCGCGCGGGAACGCGAGGTCCTAAAGGGGCTGATCGCCGGCGGCACCAACAAGACCATCGCCCAGGATCTTTCCCTAAGCCCACGCACGGTCGAGACCCACCGCGCCCACCTGATGAGCCGGCTGGAAGTGTCGACTTTGGCCGAACTTGTGCGGGTGGCGACCGAGGCCGGCTTTGAGGCCTAGTTTGAGGAGCGCTCACTGCGGAAGCAGCGCTGAGACCTGACCGCAGAAGCCGGCTCGCCGTCGTCCCCGGGCGAACCCGGAAACGACGGCGGCAAGGCGGTAGCGGCTTCGCCGTTACTGGGCCGAGCGGACCTCGACCGGCAGGCCGAGGGCGTCCAGTTGGGGCTTCACGACCGAGGCGTCGCCGACCACGACCCAGACGAACTGGTCGGGGTGGATGACCTGGCGGGCCGAGGCGTCCAGCTGGGCCGCGGTCAGGGCGCGGGTGCGGCTGGACAGGGTGGTCTGATAGTCGTCCGGACGGCCGTACAGGGCGTTGGAGCGCAGGGCGCCCAGGATCTGGGCCGAGGTCTCATAGCTGCCGGCCAGCTGACGGGTGTTGCCGTTGATGGTCCGCTCAAGCTCCTGCGGCGTGACGCCGTCGGTTTCGAGGAAGCGGTCGTACTGGGCGATCAGGGCCGCGACCGATTCGCCCGTGCGGTTCGACTGAACCGGGGCGTTGACGATGTAGGGCACGCGGTGCTCGAGCTGGTTGACCGTGCCGCGGACGCCGTAGGACCAGCCCTTGGTCTCGCGCAGGTCCGAGTTGATCCGCGACAGGAAGTCCGAGCCCAGGGTGACGTTGGCGGCGTTGAGGGCCAGCAGATCGTCGGTGCCCGACAGCGGCAGGACCGCGCCGCCGTAGATCAGCGATTGCGGCGACTGCGGACGGTCGATCAGGACGATGCGGTTGGACGGCGTCGGGACGGTGTTCGAGAAGGTCTTAACCCCCTTGGCGATCGCCGGGGCGCGCCAGTCGCCGAAGGCGGCCTCCAGCTGCGGCGTGACCTGGGCCAGAGGCAGGTCGGACACCACGAAGATGGTCGCATTGTCCGGACGGATCCAGGCGTCATGGGTGGCGACCAGATCGTCACGGCTGAGCGCGGTGATGGTCTTGTCATCGCCCGTGCCGGTGAAGGAGCGGCCATAGGGACTGTCGGCGCCGTAGAGGATCGGCGGCAGGGCGCGGGCGGCGATGGCGCCCGGGTTGGTGCGCTCGCTGGCGAGGGCGGACAGGCGCTGGGCCCGGACGCGCTCGATCTCCGCAGGCGCGAAGGCCGGGTTGCGGACGACATCGGCCAGCAGGGTCAGGGACGGCGTCAGATTTGCGGTCACGGTCGACAGTTCGGCCGCGGTCCGGTCCATGGAGGCGCCGACGTTGATGGCCGCGCCCAGCCGTTCCTTCTCCTCGGCCAGCTGGTTGGCGTCACGGGTGGTGGTGCCCTCGTCCAGCAGGTCCAGCATCATGGCCTGGGCGCCCAGGTGGTCGGCGGCGTCGGCAGCGTAGCCGGCGTCGAACTCCACCGCGACCTTGGTCGCCGGCACGGTGTCGACGTGGGCGTAGACCACCTTGACGCCGTTCGAGAGGGTGGCGCGCTCAACGGCGGGGAAGACCAGATCCGGCACCTGGCCGATGGCCGGCATCGGGTCGCGGGCCACGCGCTGGATCTCGGCGGCCGGGATCGGATCGGGCTTGGTCAGGGCGGCCTCGGCATAGGGCTCGCGCTCGCCGGGGGCGATGGTCATGTCGAACACCGGACGGGTCAGCCAGTGCTGCATGACGGCCGTCACCTGGGCCGGGGTGACCGAGGCGTACTCGGCCAGCTCCTTCTTGTAGTGGTCCGGATCGCCCGAATAGAGCTGACCCTCGGCCAGGACGTTGGCCTTGCCGTTGACCTGTTCCAGGCTCTGCACGACGCGCGACACATATTGGGTGGCGACACGGGCGACTTCTTCGTCGGTCGGGCCCTTGGCGATGTAGTCGGCGACGATGGCGTCGAGCTGACGACCCACGGCGGCGGCGTCCTGACCCGGCTTCACATCGACCGAGATCTCGAAGATGCCGATGCGGTGGAAGTCCTGCAGGCCGGCCGAGACCGACACCGCCGTCTGTTCGCCGCGGACCAGCTGGTTGTCGAGGCGCGAGGAGGCGAGGCCGCCGAGGACCTGGGCTGCCACGGCCAGGGGCACCGCATCGTCGCTGGTCAGGCCGGGCACGGCCCAGCTGCGGGTCAGGCGGGTGTTTGCGACGCGGTCATGCATGGTGGCCACGATCGGCGCGGCCAGGGTCGGCACGGGCGCCTCGGCCGGGGTGTTGACCGGGCCGCGCGGGATGGCGCCGAAATAGCGCTGCGTCAGGGTGCGGGCCTTGGCCTCGTCGATGTCGCCCGACAGGACGACGATGGCGTTGTTCGGGCCGTAGTTGTCGCGGAACCAGTTGCGCACGGTCTCAAGGCTGGCGGCGTCCAGATCGGCCATCGAGCCGATGGTCGAGTGGCGATAGGGGTGGCCTTCGGGGAAGAGGGCTTCCAGCTGGGCGTATTCGAACAGGCCATAGGGCTGGTTGTCGCCCTGACGCTTCTCGTTCTGGACGACGCCGCGCTGCAGATCGAGGGTGTCCTGACCCAGGGCGCCGAGCAGATAGCCCATGCGGTCGCTCTCCAGGAACAGCGCCTGTTCCAGCGCCGGCGTGGGGACGGTCTCGAAATAGTTGGTGCGGTCGAACCAGGTCGTGCCGTTCAGGTTCGACGGGCCGAGGTTGCGCATCCGGCCCAGGTAGGAGCCGGGGGCATTCTCCGAACCGCCGAACATCAGGTGTTCGAACAGGTGGGCGAAGCCCGTCGAACCGGCGGGCTCATCCTTGGAGCCGACATTGTACCAGACGGACACGGCGACGACGGGCGCCTTGTGATCTTCATGCACGATCACCGTCAGGCCGTTGTCCAGGGTGAAGCGCTTCCACGGGATATTGACCTCGGACACCAGCGCCGACACGGGCGCGGCCTGCAGCTCCGGGGCCTGGGCGGCGGTCGCCAATGCGGCGGCGGCAGGGGCTATGGACGTCTGGGCCAGGGCGGGCGCGGCGGGCGCGATCACGGCCAGAAGGGCGGCGAGGGAGACGGAGCGAAGACGCATATGCAGACAGTCCTTTTCCTGAGGCGGTGGACATTACCCCGAACGGCCTCCGGCGCAATCGCTACGCTGGCCCGATGGTGATCGGCCGCATCCTGCACCGCTTCTGCACGGCTCTTCCTTGGCATCTCCGGATCCGCGCCACCGGCGGCTGACGGACGGGGCTCAGTATGGGGTCTCCTCACACGGAGAGCCCTCGATGACGTCCATCCGCGCCACACTGGCCACGAAGGCGGCGATCGCCGTAGCCCTCGTCATCCTGGCGGACCAGCTGTTCTTCGCCCACCGGCCCGGGGCGACGGTCGGGGTCTTCGGCCTGATCGGGATCGCCGGCGTCTGGCTGGCGCGGCCCGGGCTGCTGCGGGAGCCGAGGGCTGCGGTCGCCCTGGGGCTGGCGGCCCTGCTGGCCGTCACGATGATCGACCGGCCCAGCCTGCTGCTCTGGCTGCTCTACGCCCTGGCCGTCACGATCGCGGCGCTGTCGGCGCGGGTCGCACACGGCGAGCCCGGCTGGCGCTGGGGCCAGAGGTTGCTTGTCCATATGGTGGTTGCGGCCTTCGGGCCGTTGATCGATCTGATCCGCAGGCTGGCGATGCGGCGTCGGCGCGGCGGGGGGCGGACGGGTTCGATCCTCAAGGTCGCCGCCTTGATCGCCGTGCCCGTGTTGGGCGGTCTGGTCTTTCTCGGCCTGTTCGCGGCGGCCAACCCGCTGATCTCCGACGCCCTGGCCCGGCTGAGGCTGCCGGCTCTTTCGGTCGAGACGGTGCTGCGGACAATCTTCTGCGGCCTGGTGGCGGTGGCGGCCTGGGCGGCGCTGCGACCGCGCTGGCGGCGTCGGCTGCTGCGGTTGCCGACGCTGGGCGAGCGCGCCTTGCCCGGCGTCAGCACGGCTTCGGTGACCCTGTCCCTGATCGTCTTCAACCTGGTGTTCGCCCTGCAGAACGGGCTCGACATCGCCTTCCTGTGGAGCGGGGCGCCGCTGCCGGACGGCGTGACCCTGGCGGAATACGCCCATCGCGGCGCCTATCCGCTGATCCTCACGGCCCTGCTGGCCGGCGCCTTCGTCCTGATCACCCTGAGGCCGGGGTCGGAAACGGCGAACCGGCCGCTGGTGCGGGCTCTGGTCATGGTCTGGGTCGCGCAGAACATGCTGCTGGTGGCCTCCAGCCTGCTGCGCACCGTCGATTATGTGGAGGTCTTCTCCCTGACCCGGCTTCGGCTGGCAGCGATGATCTGGATGGCGCTGGTCGGCGTCGGCCTGCTGCTGATCTGCTGGCGACTGCTGAGGAACCGGAGCGCGCACTGGCTGATCAATGCCAATCTGCTGACGACCCTGACCGTGCTGGCGGCGATCGGGGTGATCAATCTGGGGCCCCCGGTCGCGGCCTGGAATGTGCGGCATGCGGCCGAGGTGGATGGCAAGGGGGCCTACCTGGACCTCTGCTATATGCGCAAGCTTGGGCCGGCGGGGCTGGTGTCCCTGGCCGAGCTGGAGCAGGCGACGCAGGAGCCGCTGTTCAAGGCCCGGATCGCCTCGGTGCGCTGGAACGCCCAGCAGACGGTCATGGAACGCCAGTCGCATTGGCGCGGCTGGACCTGGCGCGATGCGAGGCGTCTGGCGAAAGCCCAGTCGCTGGTCGGATGGGAGAAGCCGGACCTCGGTTCGCTGCCGAGGGATTGCGACGGAGAACCCGTCCCGCCGCCTCCGCCTCCGGTCGTCCTCACGCCGCCGCAGGTCGCCTATCGGGGACCTCCGCTGATCACCACGACGCCCCCGCAGACCGCCCCTTCGGCCTCGGCCCCGTTGACCTCGAACGCGGGACACTGAACATGGGGATCATGCAGCGCACCGTCCTGGTGGTCGACGACGACCCCCACATCCGCGATCTTCTGGTCTTCGCCCTGCAGAAGGCGGGTCTGGCCACGCGCCAGGCCGCCGACGGCGAGGCCGCCCTGGTCGATCTTCAGGCGCACCGGTCGGATCTGGTCATCCTGGACATCAACATGCCGCGCATGGACGGGATCGAGACCTGCCGCCGCATCCGGGCCGAGGGCGATCTGCCGGTGCTGTTCCTGTCCTCGCGCGACGAGGAGATCGACCGCATCCTTGGCATCGAACTGGGCGCCGACGACTATGTGACCAAGCCTTTCAGCCCGCGCGAGGTGGTGGCCCGGGTCGCGGCCATCCTGCGCCGGGTCTCGCGGACGCCGCCGCCGCTGCCGACGAACGCCGTGGCCCACGGGCGGCTGACGTTGGACGGGGAGGGCTGGCGCGCGGCCTGGAACGGGACCGAGGTCTCGCTGACGGTCACCGAGTTCGCCATCCTGAGGGTGCTGGCCGAGGCGCCGCGCATGGTCTTCAGCCGCGACGCCATCATCGACCGGGTGCACGGACCGGGCTTCGCCATGACCGACCGGACCATCGACAGCCACGTCCGCAACCTGCGCGCCAAGTTCGAGGCGGTCGGGGGCGGCGATGTGATCGAGACGCGGGCGGGCATCGGCTATCAGATCGGGCCGTGCGCGGGCGGAGCGGCGTGATCCAGACGGCCTACCAGCGGGGGCGTCAATGGATCCGGGCGCATTGGCCGGCCCTGAGGCTGCGGACCATCCTGCTGTCGGTCCTGATGTTCGCGGCCATCCTGCCGGGGCTCGTGGGTGTTTTCCTTCGGGTCTACGAGAACACGCTTGTCCGCCAGACGGAGTCGGAGCTGATCGCCCAGACGGCGGCGCTGTCGGCGACGGCGGAGGCCCTGTGGCCCGGCGCCGTCCTGATCGCGGCGACGCCCGAGGCGCGGCGCGAGCCGGGGTACTACCAGCCCGAGGGAGCGACCATCGACCTGGGCTCGACCCCGGTTCTGCCCGCCCGGCCCGAGGCGCGGCCGGCGCCGCCGCCCGATCCGCAAGCTGTCGCCCTGAACGCCCGGCTCAAGCCTATCGCCGAGGAGACGGCGCGCACGACCCTGGCCTCGATCATCCTGCTGGACGGGCGAGGCGTGGTCGTCGACGGCTATGCGAAGGGCGGAAGCTGGGCCGATCTGCCCGAGGTGCGGTCCGCTCTGGCGGGGCGGCCGTATACGGTGCTGCGCCGCAACGCCGACTATCACCCGCGCTATTCGATGGAATGGCTGAGCCGGGCCTCGGGCCTGCGCATCCATCACGCCCGCCCCGTCGTCGTGAACGGGCAGGTGAGGGGGGTGATCCTGACCTCACGCTCGCCGCGCGCCCTGTTCAAGGGCGTCTATCAGGACCGGATCAAGATCGCCCTGGGCATCCTCGGCACCCTCAGCGTCATCGCGGTGCTGGCGGTGCTGGTGGCGCGCGGCATCGCCCGACCGATCGAGAAGCTCAGCGAGGCGGCGCGCGAGGTCACCACCGGCGGCGGGACCCTGCCGCCCGCGCCCGCGACCTCGGCGGTGGAGATCCGGACGCTGTATGAGGACTTCAGCCTGATGGCCGAGGCGGTGGACCGACGCTCCCGCTACCTGCGCGACTTCGCCGCCGCCGTCAGTCACGAGTTCAAGACGCCGCTGGCGGGGATCCAGGGCGCGGTCGAGCTGCTTCAGGACCATGGGGAGACCATGGAGACGGGCCAGCGCAAACGCTTCCTCGACAATATCGCCGCCGATGCCCGCCGTCTGGCCGGGCTGGTCACGCGGCTCATGGATCTGGCGCGGGCCGATATGGCGCGGCCGGACGCCAATCTGGCGGTCGATGTGGTCCCGGCGGTGTCCAAGGCCGTCGACGCCCGGGCCGGGGATCTGGAGATCGCGGTCGACCTCAAGGATCCGCCCCCGGTCGCCGTGCCGCCTGCGACGCTGGAGATGGTGGTCTCGACCCTGCTGGAAAACAGCCGTCAGGCGGGAGCGACGCGGGTCGCCATCACCGCCCGCAGCGAGGAGCGCAGCCTGATCCTGACCGTCACCGATGACGGGCCGGGCGTGCCGCCGGGCGACGCCGACCGGGTGTTCGAACCCTTCTTTACCTCCAAACGCAGCGAGGGCGGGGCAGGGCTGGGCCTGTCCATCGCCGTCTCCCTGCTGGCCGCCAGCCGGGCCTCGATCCGGCTGACGCCCTCGACCACAGGCGCGACCTTCGAAGTTTCACTGCCGATCGCGGGCCGTTAGGCCCGCGGGAGGTTTTGGCGAAAGGCGGGGGCGGACTATAAGCCGCCGATGACTTCCCAGCCCGCCCCGTTTCAGGTCGCCGCCCTCTATCGTTTCGCCCGGATCGCGGATCGTGAGGCCGTGCGCGATCGGCTGGAGGCGGTCTGTGCGGCCAACGGCGTGCGCGGCACCCTGCTGGTGGCGCATGAGGGGCTGAACGGCACCATCGCGGGGCCTGAGGCGGGCGTCGCCGCGGTCATCGCCGCCATCCACGCCCTGCCGGGCTTCGACCGGCTGGAGCTGAAGTATTCGACGGCGACCGAGGCGCCTTTCCACCGGCTGAAGGTGCGGATCAAGGCCGAGATCGTGACCATGGGCGAGCCGGACATCGATCCCCTGACCGACGCCGGGACCTATGTGTCGGCCCGGGACTGGAACGCCCTGATCGCCGATCCGGCGACCATCGTGATCGACACCCGCAACGACTATGAGGTCGCCGTCGGCGCCTTCGAGGGGGCGATCCAGCCCAATACCCGCAGCTTCCGCGACTTCCCCGACTGGGTCCGGGGCGAGGGCAGGGCGCTGTTCGAGGGACCGCAACCGCCGAAGGTCGCTATGTACTGCACCGGCGGCATTCGCTGCGAGAAGGCGACGGCCTTCCTCAAGACCGAGGGGATCGAAGACGTCCACCATCTGGAGGGCGGCATCCTGCGCTATCTGGAGGACATCCCCGAGGCCGAGAGCCTGTGGCGCGGCGAATGCTTCGTCTTCGACGAGCGGGTCGCGGTCGGGCACGGGCTGGAGCAGGGGACCCACAGCCTGTGCCGGGGCTGCCGGATGCCGGTCAGCCCGGAGGGGCGGCTGTCGCCCCTGTATGTCGAGGGGGTGTCCTGCGAAGCCTGTCATGAGGACCGCACCGAAGAGCAACGCCGCGCCTATGCCGAGCGGCACCGGCAGGTGGAGATCGCCGCCGGCCAGGGCGTGGCCCATATCGGCGCCGACGCCGCCGTCAATAAGCGGAGCCTTTGAGGGAGAACGACGTTAACCTCGCCGAACCGAGGACCGTCATGACCCAACGCGCCGCCAAGACCGCTACCGCTCTCGTCGCCGTCGCCGCCCTGATGGCGGCCTGTTCGCGCGAGGCCGCCGCGCCTCCGGCCCAGCCGCAAGCCCCGGCACCGACGCCTGTCCAGACGCCTCCCGCCCCGCCGATCGGATACGCCTGCGAGAGCGGCAAGACGGTGGTGGTCCAGTACCCGGACACCTCGACGGCCCAGATCGGCTACAACGGCCAGACCTACACCCTGCGCACGGTCCAGGCGGCCAGCGGCGCCCGCTATGCCGGCTCGGGCGTCGAATGGTGGACCGCCACGCGCGACGGTCAGGAGACCGCGACCCTCAGCCGCCTCGGCCCCAATCAGGATGTGGGCGTCGCCATTCTGGAGCGGTGCAGCCGTCCGGCCTCGGGTGTCGACACCCCGGTCGGCCCGACGCAACCGGCGATCCCGGCCCCCGGCGGGGTCCTGCCAGCGGCCCTGCCGTGCAAGTCGAACCAGCTGAAGCTTTCGGCCGACGGCGGCGACGCCGGCATGGGCCATCGGCTGGCGACGCTGGGCGTCCAGAACATCGGGACCGCGGCCTGCAGCCTGACCGGCTATCCGACCGTGACCCTTCTCGACGGGCGGGGCCGCGGTCTGACGGCGATCAAAATCGATCAGCATCCGGGCAGCTATCTGAGCGGCGGCATGGCCCCGCGGCCGGTCAATCTGGCGCCCCAGGCCAAGGGGTATTTCGACATCGCCTGGACAGTGGTGCCCAATGAGGGCGCGGGCGAGCGGGTCTGCCCCAGCGCCGCCGCCGTGCGTTTCGTCGCGCCGGGCGACAGCAACTTCATCACCTTCGCCCAGGCCTTCACCCCGTGCGGCGGCCGCATCGACGTCAGCCCCATCCGGCCGACGCAGGAGGACATGGCGCCCGCGGGTGCGGCGACGACCTGAGGGGCGCCCGCTGGTCAACGTGGCGAAATCGGCGTAACCGGCGGGCCTCTTCCCAGCCGTACTCCGGGGACCCATGCCCACTGACTTTCACGCCCGTATCGCCGCCGAACTGGCCGACATCGACGCCCAGGGGCTGACCAAGCCCGAGCGGGTCATCGCCTCCCGACAGGGGCCGGTCATCGAGGTCGGCGGGCGTCAGGTGCTCAACTTTTGCGCCAACAACTATCTGGGCCTGGCAGGCGACCAGCGCATCGTCGATGCGGCCAAGGCCGCCGCCGACAAGCGCGGCGCAGGCACGGCCTCGGTGCGCTTCATCTGCGGCACCCAGGACATCCACAAGGAGCTGGAGAGCGCCATCGCGGGCTATCTCGGCTTCGAGGACGCCATCCTGCTCGCCGCCGCCTTCGACGCCAACGGCGGCCTGTTCGAGCCCCTGTTCGGGGAAGAGGACGCCATCGTCTCCGACAGCCTGAACCACGCCTCGATCATCGACGGGGTGCGGCTGTGCAAGGCCAAACGCTACCGCTTCGCCAACTCCGACATGGACGAGCTGGAGAGCCGGCTGAAGGAGGCCCGCGAGGCCGGCGCCCGCAACATCGTCATCGCCACCGACGGCGCCTTCTCGATGGACGGCTATATCGCCAAGCTGGATGAGATCCGGGTTTTGGCCGACAAATACGACGCCCTGATCATGGTCGATGACTGCCATGCGACCGGCTTCCTCGGCCCGCAGGGCAGGGGCTCCTTCGCCCATCACGGGGTGAAAATCGACTTCCTGTCCGGCACCTTCGGCAAGGCCCTGGGCGGCGCCATGGGCGGCTTCATCTGCGCCAGCGCGCCGGTGGTCCAGCTGCTCAAGCAGCGCGCCCGGCCCTACCTCTTCTCCAACGCCCTGGCCCCGGCCGTCTGCGGCGCCTCGATGGAGGCCATCCGGATCGCTCAAGGCACCGAGGGCGACGCTCTGCGCACCCGGCTGAGCGCCAACGCCCACCGCTATCGCATGGCCATGACCGACGCCGGCTTCGACCTTCTGCCCGGCGAGCATCCGATCATCCCGGTCATGCTCGGGGATGCGAAGCTGGCCCAGACCCTGGCCGCGCGGATGCTGGAGCTGGGCGTCTATGTCATCGGCTTCAGCTTCCCGGTGGTGCCGCGCGGCGCGGCCCGGATCCGGACGCAGATGTCGGCGGCGCATACGTTCGAACACATCGACCGGACGGTCGAGGCCTTCAAACAGGCCGGTAAAGAGTTGGGAGTGATCTGATGACTGACACCATGAAAGCGCTTGCCAAGATGAAGCCCGAGATCGGCCTGGAGCTGATCGACGCCCCCATCCCCGAAGCCGGGCCCGAGGACGTGCTGATCCGCGTCCACCGCACCGCCGTCTGCGGCACCGACATCCACATCTGGAACTGGGACGAGTGGTCCCAGAAGAACGTCCCGACCCCAATGATCACGGGCCACGAGTTCTCCGGCGAGATCGTCGCCATCGGCAAGGACGTGAACCGGCCGCTGAAGATCGGCCAGCGCGTCTCTGCCGAAGGCCATGTCATCGACCTGAACTCGGAGGCCGCCCGCGCGGGCCACTTCCACCTCGACCCCCATACCCGCGGCATCGGCGTGAACCGTCAGGGCGCCTTCGCCGAGTTCGTGGTCGCCCCGGCCTTCAACGTGATCGAGCTGCCGGATGACGTCTCGGACGAGATCGCCTCGATGCTCGATCCGTTCGGCAACGCCGTGCACACGGCGCAGCAGTTCGACCTGCTGGGCGAGGACGTGCTGGTCACCGGCGCAGGCCCGATCGGCATCATGGCCGCCGCCGTCGCGCGCCACGCGGGCGCCCGCACCGTGGTCCTGACCGACATCAACGACTACCGCCTCGACCTCGGGAACAAGGTCGCCCCGGGCGTGCGCACCGTGAACACCTCGCGCGAGGACCTGCGTGACGTGATGAAGGAACTGGGCCTGAAGGTCGGCTTCGACGTGGCGCTGGAAATGTCCGGCTCGCCCATCGCCTTCAAGCAATGCGTCGACACCCTGATCATGGGCGGCGGCATGGCCATGCTGGGTATTCCGTCCAAGCCGATGGAAACCGACTGGGGCACGATCATCCTCAAGGCACTGACCATCAAGGGCGTCTACGGCCGAGAGATGTTCACGACCTGGCGCAAGATGCTGGGCCTGCTGAAGGCCGGTCTGGATCTGGAGCCCCTGATCACCCACCGCATGGGCTATTCGCACTACCGCGACGGCTTCGAGGCGATGAAGTCGGGCCAGTCGGGCAAGGTTGTACTGAACTGGCAGGACGCGGCGTGATTTCAGGCGGCGTCAATGCTGTCTGACACGGCCCGCTATGCGATGCGGGCGATGATGACGCTCGCCGAACGCCATCCGACGCCCGCCGCCATCGGGGAGGTGGCCGAGGCCATTTCCGCGCCCCGGAAGTATCTGGAGGCGGTGATGCTGCGGTTGAAGCGCGAGGGGCTGCTGGTCAGCTCGCGCGGGCGTCTGGGCGGCTATGCCCTGGCGCGGCCGGCGACGGAGATCTCGGTCGCCGACATCATCCGTGTCATGGACGGGCCGCTGGCCCTGACGCCCTGCGCTTCTCGCACCCGGTTCGAGGCCTGCGAGAACTGCGTGGACGTTCAGGCCTGCGGCATCCGCTTCGTCCTGCTGGAAGGCCGCGACGCCCTGGCCGAGGTCCTGGAACGGCGCACGCTCCAGGACCTCGTAAGGTCAGATACGGGTGGGCCTGACCTCAGTATTTCGCCCGCAGCGTAAGGCCGAAGGTCCGGGGATCGCCGGGCGTGCCGAGCACGAGGCCCGAGTTGCCGGCCTGAACCGTCAGAAGCTGCAGATAGTCTTCATCCAGCGCGTTCCGGACCCAGACGAAGGCCTCCCAGCCGTTGTTCGCGCGGAAGCCGGCCCGCAGGTTGAGCACCGTATAGCCGTCGATCTCCGTGTATTTCGAGACCGAGGCGTCGGCGTTGTAGGTCGAGCGGTAGTTGGCGTCGGCGCCGAAATAGGCCTCGCCCGCATAGCCCAGACCCGTCACGTCGCGGTGCAGTTCGCCGCCGACCGACGCGGCCCAGGGCGAGACGCCGGGCAGGTCCTTGCCTGACAGGTCGCAGGCCACGGTGGTCGATCCGATCAGCTCCAGCGGGCAGGGGCCGTTGGCGAAGTCGGCGTATTTCGCATCTGTCCAGGCCAGGTTGGCGTAGGCGTCCAGCCAAGGCGTCGGCCGGGCGAAGGCATCCAGTTCGATCCCCTGGATCTCGACCTTCTTCGCATTGGCCAGATAGCCGCGCAGGGCGCCCGGGCCGGTGTCGACGACATTGGCCTGGTAGTCCTCGACGTCGGTGCGATAGGCCGCGAGGTTGGCCGTCAGCCGCTTGTCGAACAGCTGGGTCTTGAGGCCCAGCTCCCAGGTCGTGACCACCTCCGGCTTGACCGTGGCGTTGGTCAGGGACGGAGCGCCCGACGGCAGGTTCGGAATGCCCGCCATATTGATGCCGCCCGACTTGTAGCCCCGCGCCCAGGAGCCGTAGGCCAGGACGTTGTCGCTGATGTCATAGGACAGGGCCACCTGACCCGACAGGTCGCCGTCCGAGATGCTGGCCGAATAGGCCTGGGGCCGGGCCACGCCGAGGCGGCGGTTCAGCAGGGCCGTATTCGTCGTCGCCAGCCCGCCCGTGGTGGTCGAGACATAGGCCCCGTCCTTCTCCTCGTGGGTGTAGCGCAGGCCCGGCGTCAGGTGCAGGCGATCGGTGATGTTCCAGGTCAGCTGGGCGAAGGCGGCCAGCGAGTCCGTCTCGATCCGGCTGTCGTTGAAGACGGTGTAGCCGGCCAGCAGGGAGTCGAGGGCGTGCGGGTCCGTCGCCGTGGCGGCGTTGTAGGCGGTGTCGTGGGCGGTCAGCCAATAGGTGGCGTCATTGCCGTATTCGGTGATGCCGTGGGTCTCCACCGCCTGATGGAAGGCGTAGAGGCCGGCGGTCCAGTCGATGCGGTTCTTGCCGTTGGAGGACAGGCGCAGTTCCTGGCTCCATTGGTCCTGGTCCGACGGATTGGCCGACTGACGGGTGATGTCGAGCGCGGTGTAGTCGCGGTCATTGGCCGGACGCCAGTCCCAGGCCCGCCAGGCCGAGACCGAGGTCAGGGTGGCGAAACCGAGGTCATAGTCGACGATGGCCGAGAAGCCGCGCTGGATCTGGTCGGCCTGGATCTTCCCGTCGACGTCGGCGGTGCGGTCAAAGGGGTTGGTGCTTGCGGGAACATAGCCGCGGCCGGCGGCGAGGGCGGCGAACTGGACGTCGGCGGCCTTCAGGGTCTGGCCGACGCGAACGTAGAGCTGGGTGCAGCAGTCGGGCGTCTGGTCGGAATAGTCGCCATAGAGGCGGACCTGCAGCTTCTCGGTCGGCTGGTACAGCAACTGGCCGTGCAGGCTGATCGACTTCTGGGCGTTCTGGGCGTGGCCGACGGTGGCGTTGTCGAGCGTGCCGTCGCGGGTGGTCGAGACGAACGAGAGGCGCGCGGCCAGGGTGTCGGCGATCAGCGGACCCGACACCGTCGCCTTGGCCTGGACGAAGTTGTAGTCGCCGATCGACAGCTCCCCTTGCGCCTCGGGCGTAAAGCTGGGCGCGCGGGTGGTGATGTTCAGGGCGCCGGCGGTGGTGTTCTTGCCGAACAGCGTCCCCTGCGGTCCGCGCAGGATTTCGATCCGGTCGATGTCGACGAAGTCCAGCGTCGCCGTCGCGGGGCGGCTGTAATAAACCTGATCGATATAGATGCCGACGCCTTGCTCCAGGCCGTCGTTGGCCAGGCCGTAGCTGGCGCCCAGACCCCGGATGGTGATGGCGGTGTTGCGGGCGTTGGGGGTGAGCAGCTGGACCGAGGGAGCCAGCTGGGTGACCTGGGCGACGTTGTAGGCGCCGGTGCGGTTGAGCAGTTCCTCGTTGATCACCGTCAGGGCGATCGGCACGTCCTGGGCCCGCTCGTCGCGCCGCCGGGCCGTGACGACGATGTCGCCGACGCTGGCATAGGACGGATCCACGACGGGGCGGGTCTGGGTCGCAGTCGCCGCTCCGCCTTCTTCGCCTCCGGCCGGAAGGGCGGTCTGGGCAAACGTGGGCCCGGCGACGCAGGTCGCCAGCGCCGCCAGGGAAATCAGGTCGCGGGTTCGGCGGCGGGCGGTTTGGGGCAAGGTCGCGGGCACGGGTCATCCTCCTGGCTGTGCCCGAGAACCGTGACCGTTAATCCCTATCTCACAAAAGGGGATTTTCTAACGCGAGTTGGCAGCATTCCTCCCAGCAGAACGCCGTCAGGCGACCGCGGCCTTGCGTCCGCCAGTGGCGCCGAAGACGATAATCGCGAACAGGATCATGCCGATGACCACCAGGGTCGGGCCGGCGATCAGGCCGATCTGGGCGACGGGCAGGGCCGATTTGATCTGCAGCACTTCGATCAGCAGGGCAGGCATGAAGATCAGAAAGCCGATGACCGCGAACCCGAAATGGACCTTGGGCAGCCAGCCCTCCGCCGCCTCCGGATTGGCCCGATAGAACAGGCCGTAGAGGAACATCGACACCCAACCGAGCAGGTTGATGTGGGCATGCACGGGCGAGGCGGTGAAGTTCTGGGTCGCGCCCATATAGTAGCCGAGGCTGACCCCGATCACGATGAAGACGACGGCGAGACGCAGAAAGGCGTTGGACAGGCGCATGACGATTTCCCCCTCAGGAATGGTGGATCGTCGTTACCCGCGTAACGTTGTGCTCTCAACTCAGCTTTTCGTCATGCTTGGGTCAAAACCTTGACCAGAGCCTTTTCAAAGCCGGCGGTCGTCGCGCCGGGCAGAACCTTGCGGATTTCGCCGTCGGCGTAGAGCTCCAGCACCGCCGGGTGGATATAGGAGGCCCGGCAGACGGTCGGGGTGTTGCCGAGCAGGCCCGACACCGCCTTCACGCAGGTGTTGATCCGGCGTTTGGCGTCCGTCGGCGAGGTAGGCGGATCCATCTCGCGGAGGGCCCGCGCCGCCGAGACTGTCCCGGCCCAGGTGCGGAAGTCCTTGGCCGAGAAGCCGTCGCCCATGGCCTCGCGGATATAGGCGTTCACATCGTCCGAGGTGATGGGGCACAGATCGTCGTCCGCATTGCGGTACTTGAACAGGTGCTGGCCCGGCAGCTCACGCAGGGCGCGGACAACGGTGGCGAGCCGCCGGTCGCGGACGCTGACCTTATGGTCAACCCCGCTCTTGCCCCGAAACTCGAAGGTCAGGGCGGCGCCGCCGACCTCCAGATGCCGCTTCATCAGAGTGGTCAGGCCGTAGGAGCGGTTCTGCTTCGCATACTGGGCGTTGCCGACGCGGATCAGGGTGATCTCCAGCAGCCGCACGGCGGTGGCCAGCACCTTGTCCCGGGTGGCCCCGCGTTTGCCGAGGTCGGCGTCGACCTGTTTGCGTAGCTTCGGCAGGGCGCGGGCGAAGGCGGGCAGGCGGTCGAATTTGGTCTCCGATCGGGCCGTGCTCCAGTCGGGGTGATAGCGGTACTGCTTGCGGCCCCGGGCGTCGCGGCCGGTCGCCTGGATATGGCCGGTGGCGCGCGGGCAGATCCAGACGTCGGTCCAGGCCGGCGGGATAGCCAGGTGTCTGATGCGGTCGATCACCGCCGGGTCGCGGATCAGGACGCCTTTGGCGTCATGATAGGAAAAGCCGGTTCCGCTGCGGCTGCGGTGCAGCCCGGGGTTCTCATCGCTGCAATAGGTGAGGCCGGTCGGGACCTCGTGAACGGGGATGAAACCTGTGGAACCGTCGGGCATGTGCGGCGAACGTTCCGCGCCGTGCGCCGGTTCCTGTGTCGGCTGGCGTCCAGAAGCGGGGATGGTCGCGCTTGACCTGAAGGGCCCGGCGGGGGACGACCCGGCATGAACTATCGTCACAGCTTTCACGCCGGAAACTTCGCCGACCTGGTCAAGCACGCCCTCGTCCTCTGGCTGCTGAAGGCGCGGCAGGCGAAGGCGCAGACGGTCACCGTCCTCGACACCCATGCGGGCGCCGGCCTTTACGACTTGTCCGGCGACGCGGTTCGTTCGCGCGAGGCCGAGGCGGGCGTGGCGCGGCTGATGCAGGCGGAAGGTTTGCCGCCCCTGATCGCCGCCCTGGCGGCGGAGGTGAGGGCGGTCAATCCGGCCATGGAGGGGGGCGGCGGCGTCCGCTTCTATCCGGGCTCGCCCCTGCTGATCGCGCGCCATCTTCGGCCCGGCGACCGCTATGGCGGCTTCGACCTGAATCCTGACGTCGCCGATCTGCTGGTCGAGGCCCTGCGCGGCCATCCCAATGCCTCGGGCCGATCCGGCGACGGCTATGAGGCCGTGCTGGCCGAAGCGAAGGCCGGACCCGCCGACCTGATCCTGATCGACCCGCCGTTCGAGCGGCCCGACGACTATCTGCGCGCCGCCGACACCACCCTGGCGATCCTCAGGGCGCGGCGCGAGGCGACGGTCGCGATCTGGACCCCGCTCAAGGATCTGGAGACCTTCGACGGCTTCCTGCGCCGGCTGGGAAGCGGCCATCCGACGGTAGTCGCCGAGGCGCGGCTGCGGCCCCTCGCCAATCCGATGAAGATGAACGGCTGCACGATGGTGGTGGTCAACCCGCCCGCCGGAACCGACGAGGCCGCCGCTGAAATCTGCGGTTGGGTGGCCGGGACGCTCGGGGATGAGGGTCGGAAGTCCGAAGTCTGGCGGCTCTGACGCTACGAACTGTGCATGATTTTGCATCCGCGACAGAAATTCCACCGCCGACCTGTCTGATGGGCTTGCCAAAGCGGACATGGGTGTCCACTTAGCCGCTCATGGCCCGAGCCCCTCGAAAAGATGCGGTCGAAAGACGCGACGCCCTGCTGGCCGCCGCCGCCGAGGCCTTCGCCGATCAGGGCTATAACGTCCCGCTCGATGTCATCGCCGAGAAGGCGGGCGTCGGCCGGGCGACCCTGTATCGCAACTTCGCCGACCGCACGGCCCTGGCCCTGGCCGTCTTCGAAGACCAGTTGGAAGACCTCGCCCGCCGGACGCGCGAGCGCGGCGACGATCCCGAGGGCTTCTTCTGGTTCGTGGACCAACTGGCTGAGGTTCTGGGCAAGAACGCGGGCCTCGACGCCGCCCTGCGCGAGGCCCAGTCCTCGGGCGCGCTCAAGCCGATCCGCACCAAGCTGGTCGAGGCCGGGGAGGGGGCGCTGGAACGGGCCCGCGCCGCCGGCCTGGTCCGCCCCGACCTGGGTCCCAGCGACATCCGCGCCATCGCCATGATCCTCGGCGCAGGCGCCAGCCGCCCGACGCCGGAAGAGCGTGATATGTTCGCCCGGCGCATTCGCGCGTTGCTGCTCGACGGACTTCGGATTCGGTAATGAGCACCCGCCCGCACGACCTGCCCTGGGAAGAGTACGAAAAGACTCTTCAACCGCACGAGAAGCCGACCCTGATCGGCTCGCCGGCGACGCCCGATCACCACTGGCGGCTGCGTCTGGCCTATGGTGCCGTCGGCCTGCTGGTCGCCATCACGGGCAACCTCGGCAATGCGGTGGTCACGGCCAACATTCAGAGCCTCGCGGGCCATCTTGGGGTGACGACGACCGAGGCGGCCTGGCTGCCGGTCGTCTTCATCATGACCAACGCCTGCATGAACCTGATCCTCGTCAAGTTCCGCCAGCAATACGGGCTTCAGCCGTTCACGAGGATCATTTTAGGAATCTTCGTTCCGGTTTCGATTGCTAACGTCTTCGTCTCCAGTTTCGAGAGCGAACTGGTCACCCGGGCGGTCGCGGGCATCTGCGGCGCCGGGATGTCGACGCTCGGCTTCCTCTACATCATCCAGGCCTTCCCGGCGGCGCACCGGCTCAAGGGGCTGATCGTCGGTATCGGCCTGTCCAGCTTCGCCGTGCCGATCGCCCGGATCGTCTCGACCCATCTGCTGGATATCGGCGACTGGCAGGGGCTGAACCTGTCGCAACTGGGTCTGGCCCTGCTGTCGCTGGCCGGGGTGTTCGCCCTGCGTTTGCCGCCGTCGCAACGCATCGACGCCTATCAGCCGCTCGACTTCCTGACCTTCGCCCTGTTCGCCCCGGGGATCGCCCTGCTGAGCGCGGTGCTGGGGCTGGGGCGCTATGTCTGGTGGACCGAGGCCAGCTGGATCGGCTGGGCCCTGATCGGCTCGATCGTGCTTCTGGCCACGGCCATGATCATCGAATTCTACCGCAAGCGGCCGCTGATCGACCTGCGCTTCCTCGGCGGCGCCGACCTGATCCGGCTGATCCTCGCGATCCTGCTGCTGCGCGTGGTCCTGTCCGAACAGACCTCGGGCTCGGTCGGCTTCCTGCAGCAGATGGGTCTGGGCCTGGAGCAGATGAGGAGCCTGTTCTGGGTCGTCCTGATCGCCATGATGGCGGGGACGGCGACCAGCGCCCTGACCCTGAACATGGCCAAGCTCTACAAGCCTATCGCCATCGCCCTGGCCCTGATCGCCGTCGGCGCTTTCATCGACAGCCACGCGACCAGCCTGACGCGGCCGGTCAATCTCTACTTCAGCCAGGCCTTGCTGGCCTTCGCCTCGGCCCTGTTCATCGGCCCGGCCCTGATGATCGGCATCACCCAGGTGTTGACGAAGGCGCCGCAGAATCTGGTCAGCTTCATCGTGACCTTCTCGGTGATCCAGAACGTCGGCAGCCTGGCCGGGACCGCCCTGGTCGGCTCCATCGAGACGATCCGCGAGAAATTCCATTCCAGCCAGATCGCCGAGAGCGTCAATATGGGCGACCCGGCCACCATCCTGCGGCTGCAGCAGCTGGGCGGCGCCTATGCCCGGGTCCAGAACGACCAGATCCTGCGCTCCGGCGAAGGGGTCAGCCTGCTGACCCAGCAGATCACCACCCAGGCCCATGTGCTGGCCTACAATGACGTCTTCCTGCTGATCGCCATCGCGGCCGCCGCCGGCTGTCTGTGGACGACGTTCGTGCACTTCCGTCCCCGTATTCAGGCGCGCCGCGCCGCCGCCCGCGAGGCCGCCGAAGCGGCCGCCTCCGCCCACTGAGATCGCCCCCGAGACCCGCCATGACCGACACGACCGCCCCTTCCGCTCCCCCCGCCCCGACCCCTCAGGCGCCCCCCGCCGCGATCCCTGCAAAGCGCGCCCTGTTCGGCGTGATCCTGGGCATCGTCGCCCTCGTGGGGATCAGTCTGGTGCTCTACGCCTGGAAGCTGCCGCCCTTCTCGGGGGCGATCCAGCACACCGACAACGCCTTCGTGCGCGGTCAGGTGACGATCATCAGCCCGCAGGTCTCGGGCTATGTCACCTCGGTCCGTGTGCAGGACTATCAGGTGGTCAAGCAGGGGGAGCTTCTGGCCACGGTCGACGACCGCATCTATCGCCAGCAGCTGGATCAGGCGACGGCCAACCTGCACGCCGCAGAGGCGGCGTTGGCCAACTCCTCCAACACCCAGGCCTCGGCGCAAGGGACAGTGGCCCAGCGGAACGCCTCCATCGCCTCGGCCCAGGCGGCGCTGGTTCAGGCCCAGGCCAATGCGAACCGCGCCCGCAAGCTGTTCGAGGGCGGATGGGTCGCCCAGGCCCAGATCGACACAACCCAGGCCTCGCTGCGCGCCGCCCAGGCCGCCGTCGCCGAGGCCAACGCCCTGCAAGGCGTGGCCCAGACCGGCGTCTCTTCCGCCGTGGTCTCCAGAGGCTCGCTGGAGGCCGCCGTCGAGGCCGCCCGCGCCCAGGTGCGGCTGGCCCAGATCAACCTGGACAACACCCGCATCGTCGCGCCGGCCGACGGCCGTCTGGGCGAGGTCTCGGTCCGGCTCGGCCAGTCGGTGGTCGCCGGCAGCACCCAGCTGACCTCGCTGGTGCCCAACCTCATCTGGGTCAACGCCAACATGAAAGAGACCCAGCTCAAGAACATCCGCATCGGCCAGCCGGTCGAGATGACGGTCGACTCGCTCGGCGGGGCGAAGCTGCGCGGCCATGTGGAGCGCATCTCTCCGGCGACGGGATCGGAGTTCAGCGTGATCAAGCCCGACAACGCCACCGGCAACTACACCAAGGTCGCCCAGCGGGTGCCGGTGCGGATCGCCATCGACCCCAATCAGGAGGTCACAACGCGATTGGCCCCCGGCATGTCGGTGGTGGCGCGGATCGACACCTCGGGCGTCTAGCGTTTCCGGGGCGCGACGGGCTCTTCGTCCGGTTCGTTGTCGGGGTCGGTCGGGTCGGTCTGGGGGCTGAGAATCTCGTCGGCCGCGTCGTTGGGCGCGGCGGTCGGCGGCGGTGTGACCGGCTTCGGCGCATCCCGCTTCGTCTTCGGCTTGACCCAGCCCAGGTTTTCCATCGCCGCCTCGCCCTCCTGGCCGAACACGCTGCGCAGGCGGATGTCGGTCTGGGGGAAGGGGATCTCGATCCCGGCCGCGTCGAGGGCGTCGGCGATCAGCCAGGTATAGGCCGCATGCATCCCGGCCGGCCGCTTCACGGCCGCCCGCGTCGGCCAGACCACCAGTTCGAACGACAGGCCGTTCTCGCCGAAGCCGACCAGCCAGACCTGGCTCTTGCGCGCCTCGGTCTCGACAAGAGTGAAGGGACTGGCGCGGGCGGCCTCCAGCACGGCGTCGCGGACCTTCCCGCGGTCGGCGCCATAGGCGACCTTGAAGGGGATGTGGATGCGCCGCGTGTCCCCCTTCAGCGTCCAGTTGGTCACCGGGTCCTGGATGAAGGTCGAGTTGGGGACGATGATGTTGACGTTGTCGTTGGTGCGCAGCCGGGTGGCCCGGGGGCCGATCTCCATGATGGCGCCGCGCACCCCGCTCTCCAGCTCGACATAGTCCCCGACAGAGACCATCCGGTCGAAGATGAGGAACAGGCCCGAGACGAACTCCTTCACGACGCCTTGAAGGCCCAGACCGATGCCGATGCCGATGGCCCCGGCGAAGACCGCGATGGATGACAGGTTGAGTCCCGCCGTGGTCAGGCCCGAGATCACCCCCAGGATGACCAACCCATAGGTCGTCAGCTTCTCCAGCAGGTACAGGGCCGCCGTCGACTTCTGCGGCGAACGTTCGCGCAACCCCTTCAGGCCCCGGCCGACGATCTTCGACAGGATGATCGAGGCGGCGATGATCAGGGCGCCGGTCACGATCCCGCCCAGGGTCAGGGTCGAGCCGCTGAACACCAGCAGCTTGATGTCATTGAGCTTCGCCAGATCGTTCAGCGTCATGGTCCGTCAGCGTCCGGAAAGCAGGGCGGTTCCTGCGGCATGGTCGATCCCGCCCGCCGGATTTCAATGGGGCGAACCCCTGAGCCGCGCGGAACGCCGAAGCTTCCCACGGGTTGAGCGCCCGAGACTTCAAGGGGTTGAGACCGCGTGACACTGCAGCAGGGGCTGGCGTTCGGACTGATCGCCCTGACCATCGGAGCCTTTGTCTGGGGGCGGTTTCGGTATGATCTGGTGGCGGTGGTCGCCCTGGTCGCGGGGCTGGCCGTCGGGATCATCCCGGCCGATGCGGCCTTCGACGGGTTCAAGAACGACGTCACCGTCATCATCGCCTGCGCCCTGATCGTCTCGGCGGCCTTCGCCCGGTCGGGGATCATCGAACTGGCCATGCGGCGGGTGCTGCCGCATCTGAAGACCGAGCGCAGTCAGGTCCCGGTTCTGACCGGGGCGGTGACCCTGTTATCGATGGCGACCAAGAATGTCGGGGCCCTGGCCATCATGATGCCGGTCGCGTTGCAGGTGGCCAGGAAGACCGGTTCGGCGCCGTCGCGGCTGCTCATGCCCATGGCCTTCGGCGCGATGGCGGGGGGGATGGTCACCCTGGTCGGGACCGCGCCCAACATCATCGTCGCCGAGGTGCGCCACGAGATCCTCGGCAAACCCTTCGCCATGTTCGACTATGCGCCCGTCGGTCTGGGGCTGACGGCCATCGCACTCGCCTTCCTCGCCTTCGGCTATCGGCTGCTGCCGAAGAACCGTCAGGGGGCGGCGACCCTGAACGCGGCCCTGGCCGCCAACGCCTACGCCACCGAGGTGCGCGCGCCCGAGGACTGGGCGCCGGGGTCGATGTCGATCAAGGCGCTCAGCGATTGCGGC
Source organism: Brevundimonas sp. GW821-FHT12E07 (assembly GCF_058807035.1). Classification (NCBI taxonomy): domain Bacteria; kingdom Pseudomonadati; phylum Pseudomonadota; class Alphaproteobacteria; order Caulobacterales; family Caulobacteraceae; genus Brevundimonas; species Brevundimonas sp. GW821-FHT12E07. Next base: position 64,296 of record NZ_JBXAQH010000004.1, read on the forward strand.
GAGGGCGATGTGCGGATCATGGCCCTGATCCGCGACGGCAAGCGCCGACCCCGCCCGCGCGGCAACACCGTCATCCATCCCGGCGACGTGCTTCTGGTCGAGGGCGAGCAGCAGGCGCTGGAGGAGTTCCTCGGTCGCTCGAAGCTGAGCCTGATCCGGGATGACCGCCCAATCCTGATGGAAAGCGCGAGCGAGGACATCGCCGTGGTCGAGGCCGTCATCGGCCGCAACTCTCCGCTGCAGGGCCAGTCGGTGCGCCAGTCGGACCTTTATGGCCAGCACGGCATCAATCTGCTGGGCGTGTCGCGCAGTGGCTATGAGCTGACCCAGCATCTGAGGACGGCCAGGCTCCAGCCCGGCGACATCGTCCTGCTGCAAGGCGCCGAGCAGAGCCTGCCGACGGCCCTGAAGGCGCTGGACCTGCTGCCCCTGGCCGAGCGAGAGGTGCGGCTTGGTAGTGTGCGCAAACGCTTCCTGCCGGCGGTGACGCTGGCCATAGCCATGACCCTGGTCGGCTTCGGCGTCGTGCCGGTGGCCATCGCCTTCTTCGGGGCGGCGGTGGTGATCGTGGCGCTGGGCGGGCTGAAGATGCGCGAGGCCTATGCGGCGCTGGACGGGCCGCTGCTGGTCCTGATCGCGGCCCTGATCCCGGTCTCGGACGCCATCCAGAACACCGGCGGTTCGGACCTGATCGCCAGCCTGCTGCGGAACGTCTTCGGTGGGATGCCGGGGGTGATCGCGGTCGGCGGGGTCATGCTGGCCTCGATGGCCGTGACGCCCTTCCTGAACAACGCCGCCACCGTGCTGATCGTGGCGCCCATCGGCGCGACCCTGGCCAGGCAACTGGGCTTCAACCCCGATCCCTTCCTGATGGCGGTGGCGGTCGGGGCGGCGTGCGACTTCCTGACCCCCATCGGACACCAGTGCAATACGCTGGTCATGGGGCCGGGCGGGTACAAATTCTCGGACTATCCGAGGCTGGGCGCGCCGCTGAGCCTGCTGGTCCTGCTGGCCGGGCCGCCGCTGATCCTCTTGTTCTGGCCGCTCTAGATGAAGGTCGCGGTGACCACATAGTCGAAGGTGTACTGGCCGCTGGGCAGCCCACCCGAAATCCAGACATCCATGCCGAGGGTGAAGGTTCCCGTGCCGAGCAGGCCCAGAGGCTTGAGGTCGAAGGTCATGCTGGACCCTGACGGGGGCGCCGTGCCCGCGAACAGCAGATTGCCCAGCAGGCTGCTGATGTAGAAGTGGGTGATTTTCGCATTGGCGTTCGGCACGGCCTGAACCGTCACCCGCACCTGCCGCAGGGCGCAGAGGCCGTCCAGGTTCAGGAAGCCGCAGGAAATGGTGATCGTCGGGGGCGTCACCGAGGCGCTGGACAGGCGAATGGCCGAGCCCGAGGTGCGGGTGACCGCGCCGCTGGTGCTGATGGTGAAGGTCGAGGCGCCGCTGTCGCGCACGATCCGGCCGAGCGCCGGCGATCCCGTCGGGCTGTAGGCGACCTGGATCTGGGCATGGGCGGGCGCTGCGAGGGCGGTCAGAGCCCAGAGCACCACGGCGATGACGAGAAGGCGGACGGTCATGAACCCTGATTGACGTCGGAATGATCCGGACATCAGTGACACGTCATGGTTTCGGAAGTCTTTGCTACAACTTCCGACTTTAGTCTGATCGGGTCAGGATGCCCGCCTCAGGCCGCGACGATCGCCGGGGCGGCGTCGGAAGCCCAGTCCGGGACCGGCAGGCCCTTGCCGCGCAGGAAGTCGGCGTTGAACAGCTTGGACGCATAGCGCGAGCCGGGGTCGCACAGGCAGGTGACGATGGTCTTGCCGGGGCCCAGGTCCTTGGCCAGACGCACCGCGCCGGCGAGGTTGACGCCCGCCGAGCCGCCCAGCGACAGGCCTTCGTCCTTCACCAGATCGAACAGGATTGGCAGGAAGTCCGCGTCCTCGATGCGATAGGCATAGTCGGGCGTGAAACCCTCCAGATTGCCGGTAATCCGCGCCACCCCGATGCCCTCGGTGATGGAGGAGCCTTCGGAGGTCATCTCGTTCTTCGTGAACCAGTTGAACAGGGCCGCGCCCGCCGGGTCGGCCAGGCCGATACGGATGTCGGGGTTCTGTTCGCGCAGATACTGGGAGACACCGACCAGGGTCCCGCCCGAACCGACGGCGCTGACGAAGGCGTCGACCTTGCCCGCGGTCTGGGCCCAGATCTCCGGGCCGGTGGTGGCGTAGTGAGCCTCGCGGTTAGCCAGGTTGTCGAACTGGTTCGACCAGATGGCGCCGGTGGGCTCGCGTTCGTTCAGCTCGGCGGCGAGGCGGCCCGAATAGTGGACGAAGTGGTTGGGGCTGGCGAAGGGGGCGGCGTCGACCTCGACCAGGCGGGCGCCCAGCGAACGGATCGCCTGCTTCTTTTCCTCGGACTGGGTGCGGGGGATAACGATGACGACGGGGTGGCCGAGCGCCGCGCCGACGAGGGCCAGGCCGATGCCGGTATTGCCCGCCGTGCCCTCGACGATGGTCCCGCCGGGCTTGAGCGCGCCCGAGGCTCGGGCCGACTGGACGATCGACAGGGCCGCGCGGTCCTTGATCGAGCCGCCGGGGTTCATGAACTCGGCCTTGCCCAGGATCTCGCAGCCGGTCGCCTCCGACAGGCGGTTCAGCCGGACCAGCGGGGTGTCGCCAATCAGGTCAACGATCGAACGGGTGACGGTCACGGGAAGTCTTTCAGTAGAGCAGGGCAGGCGGAGCAGGCGAGGTGGGTCAGGCCGCGATGGGCTCACGACGTCCCAGATGGATGCCGCACTCGGTCTTGTCCATCCCCGACCAGCGGCCGGCGCGCGCGTCCTCGCCCTCCTGCACCGGCCGGGTGCAGGTGTGGCAGCCGATCGAGAGGTAGCCCTGCTCGACCAGCGGATGGCGTGGCAGGGCGTGGGCGGTCAGGTGCGCCTCGATGTCCTCGGCGGCCCAGTTGGCCAGCGGATTGACCCGCAGCACCCCGTCCAGCACCTCGAACGGCCTGAGCGCGGCGCGGGTGGCGTTCTGATGCCGCTTGCGGCCGGTGATCAGGGCTGTGAAGCCGACGGTGGCGCGGGCGAGGGGGCGGGTCTTCCTCAGGTCGCAGCAGGCGTCGGCGTCGGTCTTCCAGAGGTCGTCGCGGGCGTCCAGATCGGCCTTCTCGGCCGCGTCGGGCGTGACCAGGCGGACGTCGGAAAGGCCAAGGCTTTCCGACAACTGCTTGCGGTATTGAAGGGTCTGGAAGAAGTGCTGGCCGGTCTCGAGGAAGACCACGGGCAGGGCCGCGTCCTCCCTGGCGATCAGGTGCAGCAGGGCGGCGCTCTCGGCCCCGAAGGAGGAGATGGCCGCGGTCTTGAGACCCAGGCTCGGGTCCAGCGCGGCCTTCAGAATGGTCGCGGCGTCGGCGCCTTCCAGTTCGGTGTTGAGCCGGTCCGCGAGAGCCTCCAGTTCGGCTTCGGTAGGGGCTGTCGTGGCGGCCGCACGGGCGGTGGCGCGGCGCTCCCAGATGGTCGGGGCCGGATCGATGGCGTCCTGATAGGCGGCGCTAAATGCCTGATCCATCCGCGTCCAGGTGGCCTGATCGGCGCCGGGGTTCAGCTCGACCGCGTCGAAGCCGGTGCGGCGCAGGTGGCGGGCCTGATCGGGCAGGACCTTTCCGGCGGCGATCAGCCGGCCCGTATAGCCGCGCTCGCGCAGGACCGAGGCCAGCGAGAAGCCGCGTCCATCGCGGAAGGCGTCGAACTCCAGCACGAGCACATCGGTCGCGGCGGCCGCGGCCTCGACCTCCTCAAGCGGCGTGGTGACGCTGAGGCGCGGGCCGTTCTGGATGGAGTCGAGCAGTTGCAGATCAGGCATCGGCGAACTCGTATGCATAGATGGCGTCGCGGAAGGGATCGGCGCCGAGGCGGCGGACGGTGTCGATGAAGCGCTCGCCCTCGGTGCGGACCTCGAGGTAGCGGTCCAGCGCGCGCTGGATGGCCGGAGCGACCTCGTCGGCAGGCAGGGACTTGCCGACGATCTCGCCGAGCGCGGCCTGTTCGTCAGGCGAGCCGCCGACGGTGATCTGGTAGTATTCCTCGCCCTTACGGTCGACGCCGAGGACGCCGATATGGCCGACATGGTGGTGGCCGCAGGCGTTGATGCAGCCACTCATATTGATGCGCAGCGGCCCGACCTTCTCCTGATAGTCCAGATCGGCAAGGCGCTTCGACAGGGCCTGGGCGACCGGGATCGACCGGGCATTGGCCAGGGAGCAATAGTCCAGCCCCGGGCAGGCGATGATGTCGGTGACGAGATCGGCATTGGGCGTGCCCAGACCCGCCGCCAGCAGCTCGCGCCACAGGGCCGGGGTGTCGTCCAGCCGGACGTGGGGCAGGACCAGGTTCTGCTCATAGGCCGCGCGGACCTCGTCGAACGAATAGCGCTCGGCCAGGTCGGCGACGACCTCCATCTGGGCGTCGGTGATGTCGCCGGGCACGCCGTCGACGGGCTTCAGCGAGATGACGACCGAGGCGTAACCCGACTGTTTGTGGCGACGGACGTTGTTGCGGCTGAAGCGGGCGAAGTCGGGGTCGGCAAGGACCGCGCGGTCGAAGGCGGCCGACTGGCGCGGCAGGTCGGCGAACGCCGGCGGAGCGAAATAGGCCTGGATGCGGGCCAGTTCTTCGGCGGGGACCTGAAGGGCCTCCTGACGCAGAGTGGCGAAGTGGCGGTCCACCTCCTCGCGGAAGGCGTCGATGCCCAGCGATGCGACGAGGATCTTGATCCGGGCCTTGTGGATGTTGTCGCGGCGACCCAGCAGGTTCCAGGCCCGGATGATGGCGGTCAGATAGGCGAGCAGCTCATGGCCGGGCACCGCCGGGGCGATCTCCTGACCGATATGGGGCAGGCGGCCCTGACCCCCGCCGACGAAGACCCGGAAGGCGGTCCCGCCGTCGGCGCCCTTCACGATCTGCAGGCCCACGTCGTGGGTGCGGATGGCGGCGCGGTCCTTCTTGGACGCCACCACGGCGATCTTGAACTTGCGCGGCAGGAAGGAGAATTCGGGGTGGATGGTCGACCACTGGCGAATGACCTCGCACCAGGGGCGCGGATCCTCGACCTCGTCGTCGGCGGCGCCGGCGAAGACGTCGGTGGTGGTGTTGCGGATGCAGTTCCCGGACGTCTGGATGGCGTGCATCTCGACCTCGGCCAGATCGCTGAGGATCGCCGGCAGGTCGGTCAGGGCCGGCCAGTTGAACTGGATGTTGGTCCGGGTTGTGAAATGGCCATAGCCCTTGTCGTAAGTCCGGGCGATGTGGGCCAGTTTGCGCATCTGGGCGCCGTTCATGGTCCCATAGGGCACGGCGACGCGCAGCATATAGGCGTGCAGCTGCAGATAGACGCCGTTCATCAGGCGCAGGGGCTTGAACTCGTCCTCGGTCAGGGCGCCGGACGCGCGGCGTGCGACCTGATCGCGGAATTCCTCAACCCGTTCCCGGACCAGGGCGGCGTCGAACTCGTCATAGCGGTACATCAGGCGGACTCGTGGTGTTTCAGGCTGTTGCCGACCGTGGGACCCGCCGAACGGATGGTCTCCTTCAGCCGGTCGCGACCGGACGGAGTGTGGCCGGTCACCTCGACCAGATAAGGGTTCACGAAGGTGCCGGGCTGGGATGCGGCGGCGATCAGGGCGGCGTCGGCCTCGTCGCCGTCGAACAGGGCGGCCGAGGCGATTTCCTCGACGACGCTGGCGTCCTCGCCGACATAGATGACGCGGCCATCGGACAGACGGTTGGCGGTGATCAGCTTCATGCGACCAGCTCCGCGCGCACATCCAGTTCCGCCGCCGAGAAGGCCGCGCATTCGCCGACGAAGAGCAGGGCCGGGCCGGTCAGGCTGGACCGGGCGACGAGGCCGCCGAGGTCGCCGAGCACCCCGTTGATGACCCGCTCGTCCGGACGGCTGCCGTTCTCGACGATGGCCACCGGGGTCTCGGGCGACCGGCCCGCCGCGATCAGGTTCGCCGCCGTCTGCTCGGCGCGGTCGGCGCCCATGTAGATGGCGAGGGTGTGGTTGGGCGCGGCCAGACGGCTCCAGTCGGGCGCGATGCCGCCGGGCTTCTCCTGCGCCGTGACGAAGGTCACCGCCTGGGCGTGGTCGCGGTGGGTCAGGGGGATGCCGGCCGAGGCCGCGCAGCCGACCGCGGCCGTGATGCCGGGCACGACGAAGACGGGGACGCCCGCACGGCGCATGGCCTCCAGCTCCTCGCCGCCACGCCCGAAGACGAAGGGATCGCCGCCCTTCAGCCGGACGACGCGGTGGCCGGCGCGAGCCTCCTCGACCATCAGGGCCTCGATCTGGTCCTGCGGCACGGAGTGTTCGGCGCGGGCCTTGCCGACGTAGAGGCGGCGGGCGTCACGACGGGCGCGCTCCAGAATGGCCTCGGGCACCAGACGGTCGTGGATGATGACGTCGGCGTCCTGAAGCACGCGCAGGGCCTTCAGCGTCAGCAGTTCCGGATCGCCCGGACCGGCGCCGACGATGTGGACGACCCCTTGCTCCGGCGCCGCGACGTTCAGCAGGCGCAGCATCTCGCGGCGAGCCTCGGCGGTCTGGCCGGCGGCGGCGAGGTCGGCGGCGGGGCCCCGGAAAGCCTTCTCCCAGAACCGGCGGCGCGCCATGAAGTCGGGGACGCTGGCGATCACGGTGTCGCGCAGGTCGCGGGCCAGCTTGGCCACATGGGTCAGACCGGTGGGCAGGACGGCCTCGATCCGGCTGCGCAGGTCGCGGGCGAGGATGGGGGCCGAGCCTCCGGTGGCGACGCCGATGACGACCTCGTCGCGGTCGATCAGGGCCGGGGTGTGGAAGTCGCTCAGCGCCGGACGGTCGACGACATTGACCTGGGCGCCCCCCGCGCGGCCCAGAACCGCCAGTTCGCGGGCGACCGCCGCGTCCTCGACGGCGATGAAGATCAGACGGGCGCCGCTGAGGTCCGAAGCCTCAGGCAGGCGCTCGATGGGGGAGGGCCCACCCTGCAGGGCGCCGGGACCCGTCGGTGCGCCGGCCGGTGCGAACCAGACGACCTCGGCCGGCGTCTGGCCGAACAGGCGCAGCTTGGCCAGGGCGGCGTCGCCGTTGCCGACGATGATGATGCGGGCGCCGTCCATCGGAATGGACGCCAGAAAAACTCTCATGACAGGCTCCACCGGCCTCGATCGGTAGGGGTAAGCCTGTCCGTGGGTCGTGATCTGACCCTCTGCTTATGGGGTGCGATGCACAAACCAGATTGTCTTTGGCGCGGTGATAGGATTTCTAACGGCCATGGCCAGACCGTTGCTCCCCCTCAATGCCCTGCGCGCCTTCGAAAGCGCCGCGCGGAACCTCAACTTCTCACGCGCCGCCGATGAGCTGGCGGTGACCCCGGGCGCGGTCAGCCAGCAGATCCGCTTGCTGGAGGACATCGTCGGCGGGCCGCTGTTCAAGCGCGAGGCCAAGGGGCTGCAGCTGACCGATCTGGGGCGGGGCGCCGTGCCCTTGCTGCGCGAGGGGTTCGAGCGGCTGATGGACGCCTCGTCCCTGTTGCGCGAGCCGCCGCGCAGGAAGCAGGTCTCGATCAGCGTCGCGCCGTCCTTCGCCTCGAAATGGCTGATGCCGCGCATGGACGACTTCCACGCCGCCCATCCCGAGATCGAGGTCTGGATCTCGGCCGATATGGAGCCGGCGACCCTGGGGGAGGGCGGCGCCGATCTGGCGGTGCGCTACGGTCCCGGCGACTATCCAGGCCATATCGTCGAGCGGCTGATGGCCGAGACGGTGCTGCCGGTCGCGGCGCCCTCGCTGATGGACGGCAAGCATCCGATCCGGACCCCGGCGGACCTGGCGCACCACACCCTGCTGCACGACATGTCCGAGGACGGCGATCCCGGTCGACCCGACTGGGCCATGTGGCTGAAGGCGCGGCGGGTGAAGCATTCCGACCCGCGCCGGGGGCCGCGCTTCAACCAGGCCAGTATGGTCATCGAGGCGGCGCTGGCCGGACGCGGCGTGGCGCTCGCGAAACGGACCCTGGCCCAGGCTGACCTGAACTCCGGCCGTCTGGTCGCACCCTTCGCCGACGGCAGTCAGGCGGTGGGTTTCGCCTATCATGTGGTCCTGCCGCGCGACCGGCCAGCGTCGCCCAGCGCCACGGCCTTTGTCGACTGGCTCAAGCAGCAGGCCGTGCACCATGACAACTCGATGGGGCAGCTCTAGAGGCCAGCCCGGATCCGCAAACGAAAAAGGCCGCGCACGATGCCCGTGCGCGGCCTTTTGTTTTGGCTTGGTGTGTCGCTCAGGCGTTCGACAGGGCGCGCAGGGCGGCGACGCGGGATTCTTCGCGCAGCGGGCTCGGGCGCATCGGGCCGTGCAGGACCGAAGGCGTGGCGCTCTGCTCGTCGCCGGCGGGCGTGACCAGATAGCCCTTGGCCGCCAGGGCCTCGCCGGTGGCGCGGCGCGAGGTCCAGACCGCGATCGGGGCGGCCAGCAGCAGGGGGCCGACGATCGGGATGAAGAAGGTAGCCAGGTCCGGACGGAAGGCGAGGGCGACGCAGAAGCCCAGGCCCACGCCCATCTGCCAGCGCATCGAGCGGAAGGCGTCGGCCCAGGTGATGCCGTCGGCGTCGCGCTGCTGGGCGTGCCAGCCGGCGTCCTGACCGCACAGGATCTTGAGCACGGCCTTGGTGTTGGCGACCATCAGGATGGGGGCCAGCAGAGCCGACAGGAAGATCTCGGCGCACATGCCCTTGATGATCTGCACGCCGCCGCCGAAGGCGCGACGCTCGCGCGGACGCGACAGGACCAGGGCCGCGCCCATGATCTTGGGTCCGATCAACAGCACGCCCGCCAGCAGCGAGGCCAGCATGAAGGGCGAGAACTCGGGGTGCAGGAAGTAGAAGAACGAGGCCCAGTCGATCGGATAGTAGAGCTGGATCACCAGACCGGTGACGAGCGAGGCGAACCACAGGGGCGAGGCGACATAGGCCAGGACGCCCATGAACAGCTGCATCTTCGAGGCGCCGTTCAGGCCGCGCGAACCCAGCAAGGCGATGTGCTGCAAATTGCCTTGGCACCAGCGGTGCTCACGACGGATGAAGTCGGTGATGGTCGGCGGGGTCTCTTCGCACGAACCGTCCAGGGCGGCGGTGACGTGGACGGCCCAGCCCGCGCGGCGCAGCAGGGCGGCCTCGACGACGTCATGGCTCATGATGTGGCCGCCGAAGGGCTTCTTGCCCGGCAGGACCGGCAGGCCGGCGGCCTCGGCGAAGGCGCGGGTGCGCAGGATGGCGTTGTGACCCCAGTAGGAGCCTTCCGAACCGGTCCACCAGGCCAGGCCCGCGGCGGCGACGCGGCCGTACAGCTTGACGCTGAACTGCGAGACGCGGGCGAACAGGGTCGAGGCCTTGACGATGGTCGGGGCGGTCTGGATCAGGCCAATGCCCGGATTGCGCTCCATGGCGTCGACCAGACGCAGGACGGTCTCGCCGGCCATGGTCGAGTCGGCGTCCAGCACGATCATGAAGTCGTAGGCGCCGCCCCAGCGACGGGTCCAGTCGGTGATGTTGCCCGACTTGGCCTCGGTGTTCTTCTCGCGGTGACGATAGAAGGCCTGCGAGTGGGCGCGGATGCGGAAGCCGGCGAACGCCGCCTGTTCCAGCATCAGGGCCTCTTCCTTGTTGGTGTCCGACAGGACGAACAGGTCGAAGGCGTCGGTCACGCCGAGGCGGGCCAGACCGGCGTCGATCTGGGCCAGACGGCCGAGGGCGGTGTAGGCGTCCTCGTTGTAGAGGGGCATAAGCAGGGCGGTGCGCGTCGTCGGCGCGGCCGGATGCGGACGGAAGTCGAGGTCGTCCTGCTCGCGATCCGTCATCAGGACCCACAGGCCGATGGCCGAGTTGGAGAACCAGCAGGCGATCGAGGCGATCAGAATCAGGAACAGGCCGAACGCCAGCATCTCCAGTCCGTCCCAGCCGTGGCGGGCGTAGAGGATGAAGGGGGCGACGGCGGCCAGGGCGGTCACGACGACCGTGGCGGCCAGCAGCACCAGACGGCGGGCCTTCACCTTGGCGGGGGTGGTCGGGAGCGTCGCGGAAACCGTCGCGGTTTCAACGTCGAACGCCTGACGCGGCATGTCCAGCGGCGCTTCGTCGGGGAGCCATCCATCGGCGCCGTATTCCACGGCTCCGGACAGGAAGTCTTCGCTACGCAGGGCCAGGCTGTTCATGACGGCTTTGATTTCCCCGAAAATCCGCGCTTGGGAGGCGGAGGAGGCGCGGACTACTGCATTGCAGCATGAACGCATTTTCGTGAAAATCAATCACAGAGTTGTGATGGTCTCGTGTTTTTTCGCGACCGGCCCGGAATCACTGGCTCTCGGCATGATGCCGCAGCCGACGGCCCAGGGCCCAGGCCGCGATCCCGACCCATCCGACCAGGACGAGCGCATAGACCCGCTCCCACCAGCCGACGTTGGACGGGTTCACCGTACCCGGCAGGACCAGATGATAGGTCATGACGGTCAGGCCTGTCATCACGACGAAAACCCCGATCAGGAAGGCTTTCAGCCGCGACAGCTCGCGGCTGCCGGCCAGGCCCCAGAGCAGCAGGAGGGGCGCGACCTGAATGCCCAGACCCATGTTGATGTACATGTGCCGGGGGTCTGGATACGGGAACAGGGTCGACAGGGCGAGCCCCGTTCCGGCCAGAACGAAGACGATGGCGGTCAACCAGCCGGCGATGTGGGCCCGGGTGATGGCGATCACGGCCAGGCCGAAGCCGACGCCCGCGAAGCCGGCCATCACCCCCGCGACGAAGACGCCCCAGTTGAAGATGCGCGGCATCGGCGATGACGCCCCGCCCAACTCGCTGAGATACTGCCGCGCATTGTCGAAGCCGGGGTAGGCGAGGATGGCCATGCCGACGACGGCCAGCGCCAGCAGCGGCGCGAAGACCCCGATGCCCAGCAGGATGCGGCGACGGCGATAGCGGGTCACGGCCAGACCCGAGAACAGGCCACGGCCGGGCAGGGGCTTGAGACCCCAGATGGGACGCAGCAGGGGGACGCGGCGCACGATCTCATAGATCAGCAGGCTGCCGCCGATGGTGATCGCGATCAAGGTCGGGGCCTCGACCCAGACCGGCAGACCGGCGGGCCGGATCAGCCAGATCGCGCAGACCAGCACCGTCTGGTGGGCCAGATAGAGGGTGAAGACCGCCTCGTTCAGATAGGTCTGGACCGGGCCGGTCGAGGTGCGGAGGTAGAGGCTGGCGAAGCCGAGGGCGGCGACGATCACCGACCACTGGTCCAGCGCCACCACCAGATTGCGCGGGATGCCCCAGAAGGCGCCGCCGCCGGGGTGGGCGACCTGGAGCATCATCAGGGGCAGGGCCACGGCCGCGACGCCGAGGCCGATCCAGCGGAAGCGCTGGAAGTCGCGCCAGATGCTCTCCTGCCGCACGGCCAGGAAGCCGAACAGGAAGGCGGCCAGCGACTGGGCGTGGTTGTACCAGTCCCAGACGATGTTGTTGGTCAGGCCGAAATGCGGGAACAGGATGCAACGCACGATCATCAGATAGAGGGCCGGAAAGACCAGCAGCCGCCAGCCGCTCAGCGCCGGACCGATCTTCGCCTCGGCCCAGGCGATCCAGCCGGGCCGGTTGAGCAGGGCCACGACGATGAAGCTGTAGACGGTGATGTAGAGGACGAACCACAGATGGTTCAGGGGGATGCCGTCGGCGATGCCCGAGGGGCTGAACTCGTGCCACAGCCAGGCCGGATAGCTGATCGGCGTATGCGACTTGTCCATCGCCTCGATCCACGACTGGATCGTCACCAGCACCAGAACGCCGAAGACCAGCGGCGGGCCGAGGCGGGCGAGGCGCAGCTTCGCGACCTCGGCGGGCGTCTTTCTCAGGGTCATGAAGCGCAGGGCCGCGCCGGAGACCAGGAAAAGCAGGGTCAGCCGCCAGGGATTGGTGATCAGCACCCCCTCGCGAATCCACTCGAGCGTATGGGCGCTGTGGACGTGCCAGTCGTAGGGGCCGTAGGCGAGGCCGACGTGATAGACGATCAGCAGGGCGAAGGCGGCGATGCGCAGCCAGTCCAGATCGTGCCGGCGCGTGGACGCCGGGGCGGCCGATGCGGGACGGGAAACCGGACTTGGAGCGAGGGTGGTCACGGCCCCCCTATGAGCGAGCCGACCGGACCTGTCCACGCGCCAAAACGTTTCAACCGAGTGGGGCGGTCGGGCGCGCGCCTACTCGTAGTCGATGCTGACCGGGACGGCGGCCTGGACGTCGCTGATGATCATCCCCTGCGCGGTCGTGAGGACACCGGAGATTCGCAGTCGGTCGTGACCTTCGGCGTTCAGGCGGCCGGTCATGGTCCTGGACACGTCGCCGACGGTCTCGCTCCAGACCTGGAAGCCGTTGATGACGCCCTGCGACAGTGCGGTGTCGATCGTCGCGGGCAACTGGATCCGGTAGACGCGACCCGGGTCGCCCGTGATGTCGATGACCGCCGGGGCGTCGGAGGCGTCGGCATTGGTCGCCTCAACGCCGTTGCCGGTCCCGTTATCGACGTTGCGGCGGGTGGCCACGAAGCTCATCGACTGGACATTGCTCAGCGTCAGGGCCCGCTCGACCTGGATCGCGCCGGTCGCGTTGGCGCGGCGGCTCGGGGGGGCTGCCTGGGCCATGGCCGGAGGGGGAAGCAGCAAGGCGGCCACGCCTGCCAGCAGGCAGGTCTTCAGGAAAAGCGGGCGCATCAGGCGGTTCCTCCTTGAGCGATTTGAACCACGACGGTTCCGACGCGGACATAGCCGCCATCGGCGGGGAGCACGACCACGGGAGCACTCGTCATCGTCATGCCGAGATCGGAGGCCTGTTGAGGGTCGAGCTGGATCCGGTAGCGGCCGGGCGCCACGTCCTCGATGAAGACGACGCCGGCGTGGTCGCTGCGGGCCAGAACGGGCGCGCCGCCCGCCTCGGGAACCAGCTGGATATTGACCGCGGCGAGCGTGCGATCCTCGGCCCCGTCCCGATGAAGCATGATCGTCATCTCGACCTCGCCGGATTGCTGTAGAGGCATGTCTATCCGCGTCGTGTGGCCCGGGCGGGGCACGGTCCGGATGACCTCGGCCTGACCCAGCAGGAAGGGATCGTCAATGCCTTCCAGATTGACCCTCATCGAGGCGGCCGCGCCGTCCCCGAGGCCCGAGGTGAAGATGCGGCCGTCCTTGTCGGTGATGGCGGCGCCGGCGGGTGTCTGGATCACGATCTTCGATACGCCCTGTTCGCCGGGCTGGCGGCGGCCGTCGCCATTGGCGTCGACAAAGGCGTTCACGGCCATGGAGCCGCCGGCGGAGACGCCCGGCCGCACGACATTGTAGCGCCCCAGCGCCGGGTCGAAGGCGAAGCCGAAGCCCAACTGCATTCCCACCTGCCACTCGCCGGATCGGGTCTCCCATGCACTGGTCAGGGCCACGTCGAAGCGTTTTGCGCGCCAGAAGGCAGCGGCCTGGAGCGTGGTCGCCTCCTGTTCGCCCAAGGTCTGGACGGCGCTGAGCCGCAGGGTGCGGCGCTCTGAAATCTGGACGTCAGCGGTCAGATAGGCGCTGTCCAGCTCGGTCGTCGGAGAGACGGTGTAGCTGACGCCGCCACGAAACTGGGCCCGGGCGGCGACCAGTGTCGCGACGTCGAAGGCGCCGATGAGGGTTCGTGCGCGGGTCGTCAGCGTCGTGGTGTCCGCATAGGCCAGACTGGTTGACAGATAATAGCGGTTGACGGGCGCGGAGGTGCGGAACTCGGCATTGGTCTCGCCTGTGCCGTTCAGCCTTTCGAGGCGGCGCAGGTCGAGCGACAGGGGCAGGCTGAAGGTGTCCCGCACCCGCCACTGCATGTCGGCGCGGAAGTCGGTGGCCCGGCGCAGCAGGCTGTCCTGGGTGGCGCCGACCTGACGCGTCTCGTCGACGAAGCCGCCACGATACTCGGCGTGGCGTGTGACGACGGAGAGGCCGAACGGACGAGCGGCCAGCCCCACGGTCGCGGCTGTCCCGCCCTCGCTGTCGCGGGCGGCGTCGATCTGTGTCGCGACGCCGAACAGGGAGGCCCTGACGCCGGCCAGTCCCAGCGTACGCTCTTCAAAGCCCGCAGGCGTATATCGGGCCAGACCGCCGCTGACGGTCAGGGCAGTGCTGATGCCGTAGTCGAACAGGGCCTCGAGCCGCGCCTCGCCCTGGCTTTCGTCCGGGGAGGTGTCGGGCGTGAGCTCGAACACCGACCGGTCCTGTTGAATCCCGGCCAGACGCAGGATCAGCTTGCCGGGCTCAACCTGGCCGGCGCCGAAATTGATCCGCCGGACCTCTTCCCGGGTCTGGCCCTGGGGTCCGTAGAAGACCAGACGGATGGTATTCAGTCCGAAGGTCAGGGGTACGTCGAGAAACTCGTAGCGGCCCTGATCCGGGGTCGAACGGGCGGCCTGGAGCACCTCGTTGACGTAGAGCTCGACCTCCTCGCCGAGGGGCAACTCGCCGCGCAGGTTCAGAGGCGTGGCGAGGTCGACGGTTTCCAGCGGCGCGGTCGAATAGACGAAGCCCCTGCCGCCATAGCTGCCCGCGCCGAGCGACATCGAGGGACTGAAGACGTCGCCGAGGCCCGCGCGGGTGGCGCCGAGGCGGCCCAGGGCGTGACCGTCCGGGTCCTTGCGTTCAAACAGGACGCGCGCATTGGTCGGTTCGCCGTTCTGGTCCGAGCCGAGGAAGCCCTGAAAGCCCGCGTACAGCAGGTCACCGGCCATGCGGACGTCGAAGCTGTGCGACTGGTCGACGCCGTCGCGCGCCACCTGTCCGCCCAGGTTCACATCAAAGGCGGGCGGGGTGAAAAGTTCATAGGGCGCCGGGACCTCCTGCACGCGCAGGATCGCCTGGGGCTGGTTCAGGCCGGCGGCGCGGGCTTCGCGCGCCAGACGCTGCTGGAAGGGCAGGGGTTCGGTCGGGGTGACGGTCAGGGTCTGGGCGTTGACGTCGGCGCGCAGCTTCACCGGAAACAGCTGCTCGGCCAGATCGGCGCGGACATAGAGGTCGTTGTCGAAGATCGCGGCCTGGCCGGGGGTGAAGGTGATGGCCTTGCCGTTGACGATGGCGACGCCCGTATTGAGGTCGAGGGTCAGCTTGCGGTCGCGCGATCCGATCCAGCCCTCGGCCCGGCGCTGGGCGGGGAAGACCCCGATGGCGAAATCGAGCACCCGCGCGAACTCGCCCAGCGGCACATAGACCCCGGCGCGGGAGCCATAGACGTTCATCGTCTCGGCCAGCTGATAGCCATCGGCCTGGACTTCCATGAACAGCAGGTCGTCGGCGTTGAACGGCGCGGGTTCGGCCGCGACTACAAGATTGGTCACCAGGTTCTGCGCCATGGCAGGCGTGACGGTTCCCGCCGCGAGCACGGCGAGCGCGACCGCCGTGGCCTGGCGGGCAGAGGTCATTGCGGTGCGGGCGCGCCTGCGGGAGCGGCGGATGCGGTCCCCAGAACCGAACCGGCCTTGGTGTCGTCGTCGACATAGACGATTTGGACCGGCTCGCCGGCGACGAGGGGCATGACGAGGGGGGCGACCACTGTGCGACGCTCGATTTCCGGATAAACGGCGATGCCGCGGACCAGGCCGACGACATGCTCGGCGGCGCCCGTTCCGGCGCGGATCTGGACGTCGCCATAGACGGAGTTGGCGCCCAGACGGACGAGGTCGAGGCTGACCGCGCCGTTCGGCGCGCCCTCGCTCGCGGGCATCAACCGGGCGTTCTCGACCGCGGCGCGGGCGTCGACGGCGCCGTCGCGCACGATCAGCGGGATGCTGACGCTAAAGAGTGCGGTGATCTGCAGCGCCACCCCGTTCGGAGTGTTCTCGGCGGCCTGTTGGGCGGTGAAGCCGGTGGTCTCGGGCGGCAGGGCCGTCACGGTCAGGTGGGTGCGGTATTCGCCCGGCGTCGCCGGCGGCCGCACGCGAACGCGGATGACCTGGCTTTCCTTGGGCTGCAGCGTCACCCGGCGCGGGGTGTACTGGATATAGTCGATCGCCGAGGGGGAGCGCGGCGCATCGGGGGCGTCAGCGACGGCGCGAATCTGGCCGTCCGACGACATGACCCGATCGACCAGTTCGACGGTGTAGGTCGCCGGGGCGTCCCCCTGGTTGAACACGTAAACCGAGGCGGCTCGCTCGGTCTCATCGAAGGTGACGCGGCGCGGCGAAATGTTCAGATCGGCGCCCGTCGGCGTCGCCGTGACCACAGGGGCGGCAGGCGTCTGGGCGGCTGCCGCGCCGGCGAGGGCGAGCGCTACGGCAATGATAGGGGCGGCTGATCTGAGCATTGGTCTGGACCCGGGGGGCGGCTTTCGGCCAGCAGACTAACGGCGGAAGGTTAACCCAACCTCGCGTTGTCGGCGCCCCGGATACGCCTTTAGTTATAGGCCGCCGAAACGGTGAACGAGCCGCTGTAGGTGCCGGTCGGGGTGGTCGAGGCGATCGGCACGCTGCCGCCGACGTTGAAGGCGAGGGTTCCGGCGGCGCCCATGGCGTTGCTGAGCGTCTGGGCCGAGGCCGAGCCGGTCAGGTTGTTCGAAGTGGTGACAGTCAGGGTGTCCGAGCCGTTGGCCATCGAGAAGCTGGCGGGGATGGTGACCGAGATCGACTGGCCGCCTTCGCCCGAGACGGTGAACTGGGCCGCGGCGGGCGTGGCGCCCGAGGACAGGCCGACGACGCCGCCGGTCACCGAGCGGGCGCCCGCGGCGCTGACCACCGCCGTGCCCGAGCCCGTCGCCGGGCGGACGACCGTGCCAAAGGCCAGGTCGGCGTTCTTGGTGATGGTCAGCGGACGGACGATGGTGACCGAACCCGTACCGGTGGTGGAGGCCGAGGACTGGGCGAAGGCCGGGCTGGCAACGGCGGCGACAAGAGCGGCGGCGGCGGCGAAGAAGAGTTTGTTGGACATGACGTTTTCCCTGAGGGGCGTTTGCAACCTGATGACGTCCTGATGGGCCGCCGCCACCGTCGATGTCTACAACCGGAACCCGTATTAAGGGCCAAAACACACCAAGGTTATACGATTTTGACGCGATCAATACACAAATGAACTGTATGGTTACTTTGCGTTTACCACGCAAACAGACGCACCGGAAAGTATTGGATAATCTTTCGTTTACCTTGCCGTTCTTGTTTGCCTCTCATCCCGGTTGTGGGGAATATAGGGCAGGAGGCCTTGATTCATCGCCATGCAGTGGATTGTCCTGATCGTCGACGACCATCCTCTGGTCGGAGAAGCGTTCGAACTGTCGGTGGGCGCGGCCTACCCGCATCTTGAAATCGGCCGGGTCACAACGGCGGCCGAGGCCGAGGCCTACGCCCGCGCCAATGGCGCCCGCATCAAGCTGGTGCTGCTGGATCTGATGCTGCCGGACGCCACGGGGTTCAGCGCCCTGATCCGGCTGCAGCAGCTGTTGCCCAATGTTCCGATCGCGATCGTCTCATCGCGCGCGGACGCCCACACGGTGGCCCTGGCTCGCACCTTCGGCGTCTCGGCCTATCTGTCCAAATCCGCGCCGGTGTCCTCGCTGGTCAATGCGGTGGGCACGATCATGCGCGGTGAACAGGTGCCCTTCCCGGAGACCTCGGCGCCCACCCCGGCGGCCGTGGACTTCCAGCAGCGCATCTCGACCCTGTCGGCGGCCCAGCTGCGCGTCCTCGTCGCCCTGGCTGACGGCCGGCTGAACAAGCAGATCGCCGGCGACATGAATCTGACCGAGGGCACGGTGAAACAGCACCTGTCGGCCATCTTCAAGAAGCTGGGAGTGGGCAACCGCAGTCAGGCTATCCTGGCCGCCCGGCCCTATCTGAAGGGGCTGGACGCGGGCGAGGCCGAGTGAGCGAGCTGAGCCTCTAGGCCACCTCTGCCGCACCTGCTAACACCGCCGTCTCAAGCGGGAAGGGCGACCCCTTATGCCAACGGGAAAAATGCGTATCGGCCTGTATCCGGGCACCTTTGACCCGGTGACCAACGGTCATATGGACATCATCGGCCGCGCCACCAAGCTGGTGGATCGGCTGGTTATCGGCGTGGCCCAGAACGACGACAAGGGCCCGCTGTTCTCGACGGCCGAGCGCGTCGAGATGGTCGCCGCAGAGGTGGCGCGTTTCGACGGCGACATCGTGGTCAAACCCTTCTCCAGCCTGCTCATGCATTTCGCCGAGGAGCTGGAGGCCGGGGTCATCGTGCGCGGCCTGCGCGCCGTCGCCGACTTCGAATATGAGTTCCAGATGACGGCGATGAATCAGCGCCTCAATCAGGACATCGAGACCGTGTTCCTGATGGCCGATCCGCGCCATCAGGCGATCGCCTCCCGACTGGTCAAGGAGATCGCCCGTCTGGACGGGAATATCGACAGCTTCGTCAGCCCCGCCGTCGCCGCGCGCGTGCGGGCCAGGGTAAAGAAACACGTATGAACTCGCGTCCGCTCACCGTCCTCGCCGCCGCCGTCGCCGGCGTCATGGCTCTCTCTGCCGGCCCGTCGCAGGCCCAGCTGATGCCCCGGACCCCACCCCAGGGCGCAGCCCCGGCTCCTACGCCTCTGCCGCCCGCCGACGCGGCGGACTGGCGCACGGTCTCGCCTGACAACCTTCTGGTCATCGACACCACCAAGGGCCGCATCCTGGTCGAGCTGGAGCCCCGCGTCGCGCCGCAGAGCGTTGAGCGTATCCGCACCCTGACCAATCGCGGTTTCTATGACGGGCTGAAGTTCCACCGCGTCATCCGGGGCTTCATGGCCCAGACCGGCGATCCCCTGGGCACCGGCGCCGGCAGCAGCGATCTGCCGAACGTGCCGGGCGAATTCTCCTTCCGTCGGGGCCGTAACCCGGACTTCGCCATCGTGCCCAATTCCTCGACCGGCGGCGTTCGCGCCATCCTGGGCTCCCTGCCGATCCAGACCCAGCCCGACGCCCAGATGTTCGTCACCGCCGACATGAAGGTGGACGCCGGCGGTCTGTTCTGTCCGGGCGTCGCGGGCATGGCCCGCTCGGGCGATCCGGACAGCGCCAACAGCCAGTTTTATCTGATGATGGGCTCAAATCCCAATCTGAACGGCGCCTACACGACCTTCGGCCGGGTGGTCAGCGGGCTGGACGTGGTCAAGGCGCTGAACGCCGGGACCGATGCGGGCGACGGGGCCGTCGCCAATCCCGACCTGATGACCAGGGTCCAGCTAGCCTCGGCCATTCCTGAGGCCCAGCGCCCGACCGTCAAGGTGCTGCTGCCGACCAGCCCGGCTTTCGTCCAGCGCTATGAGGCGACGCGGAACCGGCTGGGGCTGAATTTCGGCATTTGCGACGTGGAGACGCCGTCGATCGTGACCGGCGGCTGACGATAAGCGGGGGAGGGGACGGCATGATCAGAACCGTGACGGCGGGGGCCATGCTGGCCCTCATCATGGCCTCGGGGGCAATGGCCCAGACGCCGGCTCATCCCCCGGCTCATGCCGCGGAGGCGGCCGAGGCCCCGCCGCCTCCGCCTCCCGCGCCGACCGCTGCGCCGCCGTCGGAATGGCGCACCGTGCCGCCCGAGAACCTGATGGTCATCGAGACCACCAAGGGCCGGATCCTGGTCGAGCTGGCCCCCGAGGTCGCGCCCCTTCATGTTGAGCGGATGCGGCTTCTGGCCCGTAACGGCTTCTTCGACAATCTGACCTGGCACCGGGTCATCGACCTGTTCATGGCCCAGACCGGCGATCCGCTGGGCACGGGCGACGGCCAGAGCGCCTATCCCGACCTGAAGGCCGAGTTCACCTTCCGGCGCGGTCCCGACATGCCGTTCAGCCCGGTCGCGGCCCCGGCCGGCGCCGTGCTGGGTTTCATCCACTCCCTGCCGATCCAGACCCAGCCCGACAGCTATATGGCGACGACGGCCGATCACATGGTCCATGGCTGGGGCGTCTATTGCCCGGGCGTGGCGGGGATGGCGCGCGACGACAATCCCGACAGCGCCAACAGCCAGTTCTTCCTGATGCGCCAGCCCTATCCGTCGCTGGACAAGCGCTACACCGTCTGGGGCGCCGTGGTGTCGGGCCTCGATGTGGTGCGCAGCCTCAAGACCGGGGCCGAAGGCAGCGGCATCGTCACCGATCCTGATCGCATGACCACCGTCCGCATCGCCGCCGACCTGCCCGAGGCCGATCGGCCCAGCGTTCAGGTGCTGGACACGACCTCGCCGCGCTTCCGCGCCCTGGTCGATCTGACGCGCGCGTCGAAGGGCGCCGACTTCTCGGTCTGCGACATCGTCCTGCCGGTGCAGGTCGCGGGCGGTTCGGTGGTTGCGGCGGCGCCGGCCGGGGCGCCGACCGAAGGCGCGGCGGGTCCGCGCTAGAGCCTATTCGGCCGCCGCGGCGGCTCCATTGCCGCGTCCCCGCCGACGCCGACGACGCGGCTTGCGGTCCTCGCGCATTCGCTGCAGCAGCAGGCCCTCGCGCAGACCCCGGTCGGCGACGCGGACCCGTTCGCACGGCCAGGCCCGCTGCACGGCCTCCAGAATGGCGGCGCCCGCCAGCACCAGATCGGCGCGGTCCGGCCCGATGCAGGCCTCGGCCGCGCGACCGTCCGGCCCCAGGGCCTTGAGCCGATCCGCCGCCGCTTCGCATTGTTTGCGGCTCATCCACAGGCCGTCGATGCGGTCGCGCTGATAGCGGCGCAGGTTCAGGTGGATGCCGGCCAGGCTGGTGATCGCCCCGGACGTCCCGACCATATGGCCCCGGCCGCGCCCGAACAGGTCGCGCATGTCGGCGTCGACGATGCCGCCGGCGGCGATGGCCGCGCCCATGTCGGCGACCATGGCCTCATACCAGGCCGCGCCGGCCGGGCCGGTCACGTCCTCGGGCTCCGGATGCCGTTCGGCCAGGGTGACCACGCCCAAGGGCGCCGACATCCAGGCCACGGTCTTCATCTCCCGACCCTGTTTCCTCAGCCAGGACAGTTCGGTCGAACCGCCGCCGACGTCGATGACCAGCACGGCCTCGGCGCGGGGATCGAACAGGTTCAGGCAGCCCTCGACCGACAGTCGGGCTTCCTCGGCCGGGTCGATGATGCGCAGTTTCAGCCCGGTGCCGCTGCGGACGCGTTCGATGAAGGCGGCGCCGTTCTCGGCCTGGCGGCAGGCCTGGGTGGCGACGGCGGTCAGCCGCGCGGAATCCAGACCCTTGCGCACCACCCGCTCGGCGCAGGAGGCGAGGGCGTCATAGGCGCGGTCCATGGCGGCCTCGTCCAGCCGGCCGGTGTGGCTGAGACCTTCGCCGAGGCGCACGATGCGGCTGAAGCTGTCGACCACGCGAAAGCCTTCCCGCGCCGGGCGGGCGATCAGAAGGCGGCAGTTGTTGGTCCCCAGATCGAGCGCGCCGTACAGCGGCGCATCGCGACCGGACGCTCCATGGCCCTGTGCGCCGCCGCGGGACTTGCCCGGGGTCGAAGCGCGGTCGGACCTCTGGCGCTGGGACCCGTCGCGCCTCGCAGGCGCGCCGTCGGGTTCCGGCATGGGCCGAACTTTCATATGGGCGCAACCGATGACGGCGCCCGTCACGGGCAACCTAGCCTCAGGATTCGTCGCGCGCCAAGCGAATATGACGCCCTCATGAACGCGGTGGACGGATCCCGCTCAGGCGTCGCGACGTAACTTGTGATCATGACCCAGGAGCACACAGCCAAATTCGGCCTCGGCCAGATCGTCCGCCACCGGGAGCAGGCCTTCCGCGGCCTGATCGTCGACGTCGACCCGATCTATGCGGGGCCGGCGAACCAGCCCGGTCCTGACCACCGCGACCAGCCCTTCTATCGCGTTCTGGCGATGGGCGAGGGTCTGGGCGGCGACGATTCGGGCTTCCTCGTCTACGCCGCCGAGGGCGTGCTGGAGATCGACCCGGACATCGAACCCCTGAGCCCCGACGACGAGGCCCACTGGTTCACCGTCGACGCGGCGGGTCACCACGCTCCGGCCAGGCAGCCGATCCACTAGCGGCGCGTTTCGGCTCAGCCTAGATAGGGCGTAAGAAGAGCGCGTCCCCGAGACACGCCACCAGTGGAGCGCGTCCATGTCCGATTTCGAGCACGTCTTTGACGCCCCGCCCCCGGGCGCGGCCGCTGACTGGACCATCAGCCAGAACTGGCGCGCCTATACGGAGGTCGAGCACGACACCTGGGACACCCTGTATGAGCGGCAGATGAAGATCCTGCCGGGCCGGGCCTCGGACGCCTTCATGAACGGTCTGAAGGCCCTGGACCTGAACACCGGCGGCATTCCCGACTTCGCGGTACTGAACCCCAAGCTCAAGGCCCTGACCGGCTGGACGGTGGAGTGCGTGCCCGGCCTGGTGCCCGACGACGTCTTCTTCGACCACCTGGCCAACCGCCGCTTCGTCTCGGGGCAGTTTATCCGCAAGCCGGACCAGCTGGACTACCTGCAGGAACCGGACATCTTCCACGACGTCTTCGGCCATGTGCCGATGCTGACCGACCCCGACTTCGCCGACTATATGCAGGCCTACGGCAAGGGCGGTCAGCGCGCCGCCTCGCTTGGCATGCTGCCCCAGTTGGCCCAGCTCTACTGGTACACGGTCGAATTCGGCCTGATGGAATCACCTGCGGGCCTGCGCATCTACGGCGCCGGCATCGTCTCCTCGGCGACCGAGAGCGTCTTCGCGCTCGAGGACCCGTCGCCCAACCGGATCGGCTTCGAGCTGGAGCGGGTCATGCGCACCCTCTACCGGATCGACGACTTCCAGCAGGTCTATTTCGTCATCCCCTCGATCGAGGCGCTGAAAGAGGTGACGCTGAAGGACTTCGGCCCCGTCTATGACGCCCTGAAGGGCCAGCCGGACATCGCCGTCGACGCCGTCCTGCCGGGCGACCGCGTTCTGACGCGTGGGACCCAGACCTATGCGGCGCGGGGCGGACGCTTCGCGGCCTAGTCCATCGTTTCGAAGAAGACCTCAAAGCGGGCGTTGGACAGGGCGCCGTCCGACGCGTGATCGCGATAGAATTTCAGCGCCATCGGGATGACGTCCTTGGCCGGAGTGACGGCGGCCTGCGCATCCGTGAGGCGGAACATCCATTCGGGATGAGGACTCGTCCCCTCGGCGTTGGTCGCGTCCACGCTGAACAGGTCCAGACCCGCAGCTTGTCCCGCTTCAAGAACCTCCAGCATCTGGTCGAAGGGCAATCGCCGCGTGCCTTTCGGCGTCAGGGACTCCGCGAGCAGGTCCTTCAGTTCGGCCGCGCGATCAATCATCGTGCGTGATCAGGGTCTTGTGCTTCGTGTCGCGCATGAAGACGAAGACCAGCAGGGAAACCCCGATCATGACGGTGACGTACCAGAAATAGCGGCTCTCGTTTCCGTCCAGCTTGAACCACAGGGCGACGTATTCCGCCGTGCCGCCGAACAGGGCGTTGGCGATGGCGTAGGGCAGGGCGACGCCGAGCGCCCGGATATGGGCCGGGAACAGCTCGGCCTTCACCACCGCATTGATGGCCGTATAGCCGGACACGATCACCAGCGCGGCCAGCGCCAGGGCGAAGGCGGCGAAGGCGTTGGTGGTCACCGCCAGCGTCGACATGATCGGCACGGTGCAGAGCACGCCCAGCACCCCGAAGGCGATCATCACCGGCCGGCGCCCGATCCGGTCCGACAGGGCCCCGACGGCGGGCTGGAGCAGCATATAGATCAGCAGGGCGCTCGCGCTGATCTCGGTCGCCATGTTCTTGGAGAAGCCCGAGGTGTTGACCAGAAACTTCTGCAGGTAGGTCGTGTAGGTATAGAAGGCCAGCGTCCCCCCGGCCGTCAGGCCCAGCACCATCAGCGCCTCCTTCGGATGTTTCGCGAACAGCTGCAGGGCGCTGGATTTGGGCTCGGTCCGCACGTCCTCGGCCTTGAAGGCGGCGGTCTCATCCAGCCGACGCCGCAGCCAGAAGACCACCACCGCCAGCAGCGCGCCGACGAAGAAGGGGATACGCCAGCCCCAGCTTTCCAGCGCCTCGGTGCTCAGCGTCCTTTGCAGGACGATCAGCAGCAGGAGGGCCAGGAGCTGGCCCGAGATCAGGGTCACATACTGGAAGCTGGACCAGAAGCCGCGATGCTTCGGCGTCGCCATCTCCGACAGATAGGTCGCCGACGACCCGTATTCCCCGCCGACGCTGATCCCCTGCAGCAGCCGGGCGAACAGCAGCAGGATCGGCGCGGCGATGCCGATCTGGGCATAGCCGGGCGCGCAGCCGATGATCAGCGACCCCGCGCACATCAGGCTGACCGACAGGGTCAGACCGGCCTTCCTCCCCTTGTGGTCGGCATAGACCCCCATGATCCAGGCGCCGATCGGCCGCATCAGGAAGCCCACGGCGAAGACGGCGGCGGCGCTCAACAGCTGGGCCGTCGGGTCCTCGTCGGGGAAGAAGACCGGCGCGAAATACAGGGTGAAGGCCGCATAGGCGTACCAGTCGAACCACTCCACCAGATTGCCCGCCGAGCCGCCGATGATGTTCCGCAGGCGTCGCGCAGGGGTCATGGGTTCAGCGGTCATGAGGTCAGTCCCTCTGGAACGGATAGAAGTCGGAGCCGAGGCCCAGGATGCCGGTCAGTTCGTCCAGCGCGCCCCGGCTCTCGTCCAGCAGGGCCGGGTCGGCGAGGTCGGCGGGGCCCAGGCGATCGCGGTACCAGTTGACGGCCCAGACGCTCAGCGCCCCGTGCAGCCCGTCATTGAGGCGCATATCCGGGTTGGCCGCGGCCAGTTCCTCATCGGTCAGGACCACGCGCAGCCTCAGGCAGGCCGGGCCACCGCCGTTGCGCATCGACTGGCGCACATCGACATATTCGACGCGCCCGATGGGGCCGTTTGACGCCGCCAGCCCCTGCGCCACGGCATGGGCGCGTGCGTTGTCGCGCGTCTCGGTCGGGCAGATCAGGGTCAGGCGGTTCTCGCCCGGAACCTGGATCAGCATGGAGTTGAACAGGTAGCTGGTGATGGCGTCGGCCAGCGGCAGTTCGGCCTCGGAAATCTCGACGAAGATCGGGTCGAACAGGCGCTCGGCGGCGGTGCGGATCAGGACCTTGGTGGCCGCTGTGTCCTCGAACGCCAGTTCGTGGAAGAGCAGGGTCTGCAGCGACCCGACGCAGACCACATCATTGTGGAAGGTCCCGCCGGCGATGGCGGCCCGGCCCTGACGCGGGAAGACGGGACGGCCGGCGCCATGGCCCAGAAGTTGATGGCGCCGCGCGACGGCTTCGGACGCTTGCAGGGTCTGGCGGGCAGGGAAGGCGCCGTCCCAGGGCTCATGCGCCTCGCGGCCCCAGACCAGCAGATTGACCCCCGGTGCTCCATGCTCGCTGCACAGGCGGACGTGGTTGGCGGCGCCCTCGTCGGCGAACTGGGCGTGCGCGGGCAGGGCGTCGTGGACTGCGAACCGGGCCGGATCGGGGAACAGGGCGTCGAGCGCCCGCTTCGTCTGTCGATGCTCCAGCGACCGGTGCAGATTGGTGTGCAGATTGGCCGGGGTGAAGTGGACGCGGCCGTCGGCCGAGTCCGCGCTCGGCGTCACCGTCGCGGCGTTGGCGGCCCACATCGGCGAGGCCGAGGCCGCGGCGGCCACGTAAGCCGGCGCATCCTTCCACGCCCGCTCCAGCACCTGGGCGTCCGTCCCGCCGAAGCCGAGGCTGCGCAGAAAGCCGACGTCCGGCCGCTCGTGCGGCGGCAGGACGAACTGCGGCAGACCCAGGTCCGCCAGCCGCTTCATCTTGTCGAGACCCTGCAACACCGCCGCCCGCGGATTCGACGCCTCGCCCTTCGACAGGCTGGCCGCGAGATTGCCCGGAGAGAGCCCGGCATAGGAGTGGGTCGGCCCGATCAGACCATCGGCATTGGCTTCGACGGCAGGGGTCAACCCCGCAGCCCCTTGATCTCGCCCTCGATGTTCTTGACCGCTCCGGCCTCGAAGCTGGCGACCGGATAGGCGCAGTAGTCGGCGGCGTACCAGGCGGAGGGGCGGTGGTTGCCGCTGTCGCCGAGGCCGCCGAAGGGCATGTCGCCGGCGGCGCCGGTGGTCGGGCGGTTGAAGTTGACCACGCCTGCGCGGATGCGGCGGATGAAGCGGTCCCAGTTCGTGGGATCATCCGAGACCAGACCGGCCGAGAGGCCATAGCGGGTGTCGTTGGCGGCGGCGACTGCGGCCTCGAAGCTCGGGACCCGGATCACCTGCAGGAAGGGCGCGAACATCTCCTCGTCGAGAACCTTCAGCCCGGTGACGTCGATGATCGCGGGCTTCACGAACGCGCCCGGCAGATTGTCGACCGGGCCGCTCGCCCGGATCGCCTTGGCGCCCAGATCGATACGCTGCTGCAGGGCCTGAAGCGCGGCGTTGGCGGCCTTTTCCGAAATCAGCGGCCCGGCATAGGGTTCGGGCGTCGAATCCCACGGCGCAAAGACCAGACGGTCCGACAGGGCCGCCACGGCCTCGACGATGGCGTCGCCCTGCGGCCCCTCGGGCACGACCAGACGCCGGGCGCAGGAGCAGCGCTGGCCGGTGGTGACGAAGGCCGACTGGACCACGATCCCGGCGATGGCCTCGGCGTCGGCCGCGTCCCAGACCACCAGCGGATTGTTGCCGCCCAGCTCCAGCGCCAGGATCACATGCGGATCGTCGGCGAACTTCTTCCTGAAGTAAGCCCCCGCAGCGCCCGAGCCGGTGAACATCAGCGCGTCGATCTTCTGATCCAGCAGGGCCGCGCCCGTATCGCGTCCGCCCTGGATCAGGTTGAACACCCCGGTCGGCAAGTCCGCCTCGGCCAGGCATTCGGCCATCAGCTGGCCGGTCAGGGGCGTCTCCTCCGACGGCTTGAAGACGACCGTGTCGCCGGCCAGCAGGGCCGGGACGATATGGCCGTTGGGCAGGTGGCCAGGGAAGTTGAATGGGCCCAGCACCGCCGCGACACCGTGCGGACGGTGGCGCAGGGTCGCGTGGCCAAAGGCGGTCTCGGTCGTCCGCTCGCCGGTGCGCTCGTCATAGGCGCGGATCGAGATATCCACCTTGCCGGCCATGGAGGCGAGCTCGGTGTTGGTCTCCCACAGGGCCTTGCCGGTCTCGCAGCTGATGGCTTCGGCCATCTCCGGCGCGCGGCGCTTGAGCGCGGTCTGGTAGCGCTTCACCGCGTCGATCCGGTCCTGACGCGGGCGGTCGGCCCAGTCGGGGAAGGCGGCGCGCGCGGCCGCGACGGCGGCGGCGGCGTCAGTGGCGGAGGCGGCCTCGCCCTCCCAGACGGTTTCGCCGGTGGCGGGGTCGGTCGACTGGAACACGGTCATGATTGCACTCAGGCCTTGATACGTACGGTGTCGCCCGCCCGGACCTTCAGGGCGTCGGCGGTTTCAGTCGAGACGGTGGCGACGTCGCCGTCGAGGGCGACACGCTGACGCACGGCCCGGAAGGCGCCGACGCTATCGGTCGAGATCAGGGACGGCAGCTCGGCCTCGACCTCGGCGGCGATGGCCACGGTCATGGACCGGGCGTCGCGGACGGTGCGGATATTGTCGCGGCCGCAGGCGACGGTGGGGCCCGCGTCGAAGATGTCGATCAGGCCGTTGGGGCGGAAGCCCTCGCTTTCCAGCAGGGCCATGGCCGGCACCCCTTGCGGATGCACCTTGCCGATCACCGCCCGCGCGGGCTCGGGCAGTAGATCGACATAGATGGGGTGGCGCGGGGCCAGGTCGAGGATGAACTGCTTGTCCGTCGAGCCCGTCATCATGTCCGCCTGATCAAACGGCATGGGGAAGAACTTGTGCGCCACATGATCCCAGAAGGGGCAGGCGCCGTCGGGCGTGAACACGCCGCGCAGCTCGGCCAGAACCGTGTCGGCGAACAGCTCCGGCTCGGCCCCGATCAGCATGTATCGCGACTGGCTGAGCAGCCGCCCGGCGCCGCCCTTGCGTCGGTCGGCTTTCAGGAAGAGCGACCCGACCTCGGTCCAGCCGGTGCATTCATTGACCAGCACCAGGGTCTGGTGCTCCAGCCGGATGTTCAGCGACGGCGAGGAGGAGGCGTTGTTGACCACCCGATAGGAGAAGAAGGGCCGCTTCAGCCCCACCGCCGCCTTGACGCTGCCGATGCCGTCGATGTCGCCGGTGTC
This sequence comes from Brevundimonas sp. GW821-FHT12E07, assembly GCF_058807035.1. Taxonomy (NCBI): domain Bacteria; kingdom Pseudomonadati; phylum Pseudomonadota; class Alphaproteobacteria; order Caulobacterales; family Caulobacteraceae; genus Brevundimonas; species Brevundimonas sp. GW821-FHT12E07. The sequence continues at coordinate 92,524 of NZ_JBXAQH010000004.1, forward strand.
GCTCTCCTCGAGCATCAATGTGTACCAGCGCTGCTCGGGCGACAGGGCGCCCGCGAAGCTGTCGCGGCTCAGGTCCAGACGCTCGGTCAGCTGGTCCGGGTCCTCGGGCAGGCTGGTGAAGCCCGGGCCGGACAGGATGGCCAGCTCCAGAAGGTGGTCGAGGTCGGCGGGCAGGGCAGGTCTGACGACGAGCATTGTTTACATCGTCTCCAGACGCAGGGACTTCAGGCGGTGGGCGTCGATCTCGCCACTCGCCAGCTTACAGAGGATCAGGGCCGAGAGCTGCGCGCGTTCGACGAAGCTGTCGGGCCAGGCGAACTCGCGGTCGGAATGGATGTCCCCGCCGCACACGCCCAGGGTGTCGATATTGGGCAGGCCCGCGGCGTGCAGGTTGTTGCCCTCGCAGACACCGCCCGAGGGCGTCCAGGCGATGGTCTGACCCAGCAGGGCCCCGGTCTCCCGCACCGCCTCGAACAGGGCCGTCTGTGAGGCGTCCATCGGCTTGGGCGCGCGTGTCATGCCGCCGTGCAGGTCCAGCGTCAGCCCCTCGAACGGCGGCGTCGCGGCGATCTCGTGAATCGCATCCGTGACCCAGGCGGCGCTTTGCGCGTCCGGGACACGGACGTTGAACCGCACCACGGCGTTGTCGGCGACGACGTTCAGCGCGCCGCCGCCCGAGATCTTGGCGACATTGACCGTCACCCCCTCGCGGCGGCCGTTCAGGGCGTGCAGGGCGGCGGCGATGATGGCGGCGCCCGCTACGGCGTTGGCGCCTTCGTGGAAGGCCCGGCCCGCATGGGCGGCCTTGCCCGTGACGATCAGGTGGAAATTCCCGCTGCCCTTGCGCTCCCCGGCCAGGGTCCCGTCGGCCAGCGCCGGCTCATAGGTCATGCCGACATGCCCGGCCGCGCCCAGTTTCGCGAGCAGGGGGGCGGAGGCGGGCGAACCGATCTCCTCGTCCGGCGACAGCAGAACGGTCCAGCCGACATTGGCCTGGTCGGGATGGCTTTCGAACGCCTCCAGCGCCGCCAGCATCACCGAGATGCCGCCCTTCATATCGGCGACGCCCGGACCGTTCAGGGCGCCGTCAGCGCGCGTGGTCACGGACTGGAACCCGCTCTCGGCGGGGAAGACGGTGTCGTAATGGCCGGTCAGGACGACCTGCACCGGCGCCTCGGGCCGGGCGGTGATCTGAAGGGCGTCGGCGTGGGCCTCGGCCCGGACCGAGCCGTCGTCGTCGACGGTGGTCGAACCCTGCGTCGGGATGCGCACGACCTCCGCAGGCAGGCGGCGCGCCTCGGCCTCCAGCACGTCCAGCATGGCGTTCAGCCCGGCGGCGTTACGGCTGCCCGAGTTGATCGCGGCCCAGTCCACGGCCCGGCCGATGATCGCGGCCTCCCGCGCCGCCACATGGTCGAGCACGGTCTGATCGGGGGTGAGAATCCGCATCCGGGGGACCCTAGGCTTCCACGGAGAAAAGGTGAAGGTCGGCGGTTTCGTTACGCCGTTCGGCAAGCTAGGGTTGCCGTCTGTCAGCTTGAGGGAGCACCCATGACCTATCTGTTGCCCACGACCCCGATGACCACCGAAGCCGAGGCCGCCAAGGCTTCGAAGGCCAGCGCCATCTCCATCTTCATCGGCGTCGTGGTGGGAATCATCAGCGCGGTCTGGATGCTGATGCACCCCGAAATCGCCCAACAGGCCGTCGCCCAGGCCAGTGCGGCCAACCCCGATTCCGCCGCTGCGGCCGCCGGTGGCGCCCAGTTTGGCCTGTATCTGGGATACGCCTTGATCGTGGTTCAGGCGATCTTCGGCTTCATCCAGTGGCGCAGCCCGGCGAAATGGATCGCCATCCTGTTCATCATCCTGATCGTGCTGGGCTTCGTGATGACCGCCCTGGCGCCGCTGCTGTCCGGCATGGTGCCGAACGCTCCCGTGACGCCGATGTGGCAGGTGATCCTGTCGCTGGTCATCCTGGTGGTCCAGTTCGTGCTGCACATCACCGGCCTGAAGGCGATCGGCAAGCTGGAGAAGATCCAGCTGGACGAGGCCAACTCGGCCTACTGATTTGCCCGTTACCCTGTTCCACAATCCCCGCTGCAGCACCTCGCGCAATGCGCTGGCGCTGCTGCGGGAGCGGGGCGTCGAGCCCCTGATCGTCGAATACCTGAAGACCGGCTGGGACGCGGCGACGCTGAACCGGCTGGCTGCGGAGACCGGCGGCGGTCTGCGGGGCCTGCTGCGGACCAAGGAGGAGGGCGCCAAGGCCCTCCTCGCCGCGAACGCCTCCGACGCCGCCATCCTCAAGGCCATGATCGCCGAGCCGATCCTGGTCGAACGCCCCATCGTCGAGACCAACAAGGGCGCCCGCATCGGCCGCCCGATCGAGCGGGTGTTGGAAGTCCTCTAGAGGTATTTCGCCAGGTCGGTCAGCCGGCCCAGCTTCTCGCGGGCCTCGCGCGACAGCGGACCGACCACATCCTCCAGATGATGCTCGATATGGTCGGTGACCAGGATGGTCTTGGCCTTGTCCAGCGCGCTGACCACGGCCTGCAGTTGCTGGGCTGTCTCCAGCCCGTCCCGTTCCTCCTCGATCATGCGGATGATGGTGGCGAGGTGGCCCTGCGCCCGCTTCAGGCGGTTCATCAGGTCGGCGTTGTGCGCGTGGCTCATGACGTCGCTCCTCAGTTGGGCAGATGGGTCCAGCCGCTCCAGGCCAGATAGAGGCCGAGCAGCAGGATGACGCCGCCCGAGACATAGGGCGCCTTGCGAACGATGTCGCCGAAGCCACTGAAGCGTTTGGAGACCTGCTTCACGCTCAGGGCCGCGGTGACCCCCGCCGTCACCATGGTCAGGGCCAGACCGATGCTGAAGCAGAGCACCAGAACGGCGCCCAGGGTGAAGGCCTTGAGCTGCAGGCACAGCAGCAGGACGGTGATGGCCCCGGGGCACGGGATCAGCCCGCCGGTCAGGCCGAAGATGACGATCTGGCCGGTGGTCACGCTCCGCCCCGCGAAGCGGCGGCGAATGTCGTTGGCGTGGGCCAGCTCGTGGGCGTCCTGATAGCCGGCGGTCAGGCTGAGGTCGTCCAGCTCCGGATGGGCATGGTCATGCTCGGCATAGACCAGGTCATAGGCGTGCGAATGGTCGCCGTGCGCCAGGGTCAGCCGGGCGACGAAGTCGTGCGGCTCGGGGATCGCCTCGACCGATTCCAGATATTCGTCGGCGAGGGTGAAGCTGTAGGTCTCGCCGGTCCCGTCGGGCCGCTGCGTCTCGATCCGCACATTGCCGGCCGCGTCCAGCCGCCCGGACTGGGCATAGATGCGGAAGCGCGGGGGAACCCCGTCCTCGAAGATCGTCAGGCCCAGAACGCCGTGGCCGGTGTCGATCAGCCGGTCCTCGTCCTCGTGGTGGTGATGGCCGTGCCCATGGTCATGGCTGTGATCGTGCCCATGGTGATGGTCGTGGCCATGATCGTGGTGATGGCCCATGGCGGCCAGCCTCTGATCGCGCCGCGCCTGCCAGATCATCCAGAGGCCCATGCCGATGATGATCACGGCCGAGCCCAGCTGCAGGTAGGGCTCGATGGCTTCCGGCGCGAGGCCGCGCCACAGATAAAGACCGCCCAGGGCGATAATCCAGACGATGACGGTGTGGGACAGGGTCGCGCACAGGCCCAGCAGCACCGCCTGTTTCACCGTTCCGCGCACGGCGATGATGAAGGCCGCCATCATGGTCTTGGAATGCCCCGGCTCCAGCCCGTGCAGGGCGCCCAGCAGGATGGCGCTGGGGATGAAGAGCCAGGCGTGGGCGGCGCCCTGTTGCAGCAGTTCGGAAAGCGGGGTCATTCGCCGTTCCTATCCCCCTGGAGGGGATGTGTCGAGCGCTTCACCAGACATCCTCAACCGGCCTCGGTCATCTCCCGAGCGAGGGCCGCCACGAGCTCCGCCGCCGACATCGACCGGGCGAGGGGCGCGCCCTGACCGGCCCATTGCGCGCCGAAGCCGCCGTCGCCCCTGGCCCTGGCGGCGGCGTTCAGCGCCTTCCCTGCGTTATAGGCGATGGGATAGGCGGGGACGGACGGGCGGGTCCCGTCATCCCACTCCGTGAAGCGGTTGGCGAGGCAGCGGGCCGGACGTCCCGAGATGGCCCGCGTCATCGTCGTTCGCCCGGCGGCCTCGCTCTCCAGCGCCGCGCGATAGAAACCGTCCGCCGCGCTTTCCGGACAGGCGATGAAGGCGGTGCCCAGTTGGGCCGCGACGGCGCCGAGATCGAGCGCCGCCCGGATCCCGCGCCCGTCCATGATCCCGCCCGCCGCGATGACGGGGAGGGTGGTGCGCTCGACCAGCAACCGCGTCAGGGCCATCGTTCCCAGCCGGTCGTCCGCCGCGTCCGGATCGAAGACGCCGCGATGGCCCCCGGCCTCCCAGCCCTGTGCGACCACGGCGTCGATCCCGGCTGCCTCGACGGCCCGCGCCTCCTCGAGGCTGGTCGCGGTCGCCAGCAGGACGCAGCCCGCCGTCTTCAGCGCCGCGATCACGCCCGCATCGGGCAGGCCGAAGTGGAAACTGACCACGGGCGGCGCGGCCTCGACCAGCAGGGCCTGCATGGCCGCATCGTCAGCGAAGCTTCGATAGATGGTCCTGAGCGCCGACGGCGGCTCGGCCCCGAACGCCGCGAACAGGGGCGACAGGGCGTCCAGCCAGGCCGCCTCCCGCGCCGGGTCCGCAACCGGCGTCTGATGGACGAAGACATTCACATTGAACGGGCGCCCGGTCAGGGCCCGGACCGCCCCGATCATCGCGGCTGCGCCGGTGGCGTCCGTGGCGCCCACCGCGATCCCGCCGAGTCCTCCGGCGTTCGACACCGCCGCCGCCATCTCCGGTGTCGAGACCCCGGCCATCGGCGCCTGGAAGATCGGCAGCGCAACGTCCAGGCGGTCGAGCAGGCTCATCGCCCTAGTTCCGGTTCGGCCGGCTGTCCGTCCGGGCGCCCGGGTTGCGGCTCTGACGGCGCCAGCGGATCGAGAGGGTGGCGTCGCCCGTGCCCCCGACCTTGGAGCTGATGGCCAGGCTGCGGCGGACTTGCCATTCGACATTGACCGCCGCCCCGCCTTCGCCGCCGCCGATGATCTCCAGATAGACGTTGTCGGTGATGTAGCGGCCGCCCGCGACGGTCAGGGCCGAGGCTTCGCCGCCGAACGACAGCCGGTCCAGCCCGGCCAGTTCGCGCAGGTTGCCGATCACGTCGAAGCCGCCGCCGCCCGCCAGGGACGCGACCCCCGAGGCCAGCTGCGCCGCCTCGAAGGCCGACAGCTGGGACGCCGACCGGCCGAACAGCACCTGCGAGAGAATCTCGTCCTGCGGCAGGGAAGGGGTGGAGGTCAGTTCGATCTTGGGCGCGGCGGCGGTGCCAGTAACCTTGACGGTCGCCGACAGGGTCGGGTCGTCGCGCGTCGCCGACAGGTTCAGCCGGATCAGGGCCGGATCGGTCGACAGGGCCACCGTGCCCCGGTCGTCGAACACGAACCGTTTGCCCGCGAACTCATAGTCTCCACGCACCACGCTGGCGTTCCCGGTCAGGACCGGCTGGGCGATGGTGCCCGTGACCTGGGCGTTGACGCGCATCTCGACGTTCAGGCCGCGGCCGACGACGCGGATGTCGCCGCCGGGCGAGGTCAGCCGGATGTTCAGGCCGAACTGCGGACCGCGCTGTTTGGCCGTGTCGGCCTCGGGCGGGTCGCCGCCGGGGCGGTTGATCTCGACCACATCCATGCCGACCACGCCGTTCACGCCCGGCGGATTGGCCTCGATCTTCGCGTCATCGACGGCGATCTGGCCGGTCAGGGTGATGTTGCCGTCGGCGCCGCGCACCACGGTGATGGGCCCCGAGGCGTGGGCCTCGGCGATGTCGTTGTCGATGATCTTGAACCTGGCCAGGGCCAGTTCGAAGCTCGAACCCGAACCTTCGCGCAGGCCGATGCGGCCGTCGCCCGTGACCGTGCCCTTGTCGCCGTCGTTGGCGCTGAAGGTCTCGATCAGGGCGGTGGTGTCGTCGAAACGACTGGCCATGGTCAGGCCGTTGAGGCGCAGGCCCGTGGCGTTGTCGCGGAAGGCGCCTTCCCGGACGTCCAGCCGCCCGTTGATGCGCGGCTCGGCGATGGTGCCGGCGATGGTGGCGTTGCCGTTGACCTGACCGGCCAGCGAGCGTTCGCCGCCCAGGAACAGGTCCCAGATCGGCTGGATCTGGCCCTGGATCGCCACCGTGCCGGACATCGGACGCGTCCGCACCACGGCCAGCCTGAGCGGCGCGGCCGAGGCCTCGACCGGCAGGGTCAGATCGACATTGGCCCGCACCTCGGTGTCGTCATTGGCGGCGGCGACGACGTGCAGGACGTCATTGTTCAGGGTCGCGTTCAGGGTTCCGTCGACGGCCAGACCGCGCGGGGCGTCGACGCTGCGGATCTGCTTCAGGGTGACATTTGCGGTGCCGTCCAGATCGTCTCCCGCGCCGCGCAGGGAAACCTTGCCGGTGATCTGGCCGCGCAGGTCGGAGACGAGGGAGCCCAGTTCCACCGCGCTGAGGTCGGCTTCGATCACCGCCGCGTTGCTGTCCTGACGCAGCTCGCCCAGCAGGACCCCGCCGCCGACGTTCAGGTCGACGCGCGCCACCTTGCCGTCGCCGGCGAGGGCGATGACCGCCGGATTGCGGGTGGTGAAGCTGATCTCCCGCACCCGGCCGCCGCCCCTCAGGGTGACGCTCTGGTCGGTGTTGTTGGGGCGGGCATAGACACCCGAGCCGTTGAACTGGACCGGCACATCGCCGCCGACGTCCAGCGCCAGGGTGAAGGGCAGGCGTGACAGGGTTCCGTGTCCCTCCAGATCCAGACTGCGGATCGTGTAGGTCGAGCCGGTCAGGCGGGCGTTCTTGGCCGTCACGTCCAGGATGGCGGTGTCGTCGCCGCTCCCTTCCGTCAGGCGCACGCGGCCCTCGGCGCTGCCCGAGGCGATGAAGGCGCCGGGCCGGGCGCTGAAGGTCAGGTCGGCGCTGGACGGGATGCTGTCCGACAGGGAGATGGCCCCTTGCGCCTTCACCCCGCCCGCATCGACGTCGACGTCGGTCAGGCGCACGGCCTTGCCGCCCAGGAAGAAGCTGCCCGAGGCGGCGGCCGGGCCGTAGTTCGACGCGCTGGTGATGGTCACCCGGCCGTCGGAGGCGTCCGCGCCCTTTCTGAAGCTCAGGATCAGCTGGGTCTGGGTCAGCTTCAGCGGACCGGCGTCGACCTTGTCGAAGCCCGCCGTCAGATCCACGCGCGGCTGGGCCAGGGTGCCGGTCAGGGCGCCATTGCCGACCATGGCCCCGTCGATGGCGATCGGCCCGACGCCGAACGGCCCGCGAGCGTTCCAGTTGAGCGCCAGTCTCAGGGACCCGTCGAAGCCCATCAGCCCCCGGGCCGCTGCCTCGCCCATGGTCCCGGTGACCAGCAGCTTGTCGACCGTCAGCTCGTGCTCCATCCGCCCGTCGAACTGGACGCGCGGGGTCGGGCCCAGCAGGCGGTCCAGTTCGGACAGGCCGGTCAGCACCTTCTGGCCGCGCCCGTCGAAGCCCAGCCGCCACGGCTGGCCCGAGCGGTTGGAGGCGGTGATGGTCCCGGCCAGCTGGCCGCTGGCGCCCTTCTGCACCCGGCCGATGTCGGTGATCCGCGCCTGACCCCGGAAGCTCAGGCCCCCCGTCAGGTTGCGGTTGCCCGTGCCGTTGACCAGCAGGCCCTGGCCGACCAGATTCAGCTTCTCGAACAGGATGGCCCCGTCCTTCATCCGCGCCGCCTCGACCTTCAGGTGCGGGGTCGCGCCGAACAGGGCGCCGATGACGCCTTCGGTCGAGCCGCCGTTGGTGATCAGGTCGCTGTCGATATCCATCCGGCCGTTCTTGACCTGAACGTTCAGGGGGCCGGTCATCCGGGTCGCCTTGTAGCTGGCGATGTCGGCGGCCAGCATGGTGGCGCGGCCGGTCAGGCTCCAGGTCGCTGCTTCGCCGCGGAAGACGCCGCTCCAGGCCGTGCGTCCGCCCAGGGTCACGCCCAGCAGCCGGGTCAGGGAGCCGGTCTCGACCTCCAGCTGGACCCCGTCGGGCGCCGACCGGTCCGACATCCGGATCAGGCCCCGGGCGTTGGAGGTGAAATTCTCGGAGATGAAGCGCCAGCCGACGCCCTGATAGCCCTTGCGGGTCGCGTCCGGCACGGCGGCGAAGCCGAAGCGGGCGGTGCGGCCGATCCGGCGCACGAAGGGCTCCAGCAGGTCCGAACCGCTGAAGTCGGCGAAGCCCGAGATCCGCGCCCCGGCCTTGCCGTAGTGGCCCTTGACCACCAGCGGGATGAACTGGCCGGTCTTCACCGTCGCGTCGACGATCTCGCCGTTGATGATGGCCACGGCCGAGAAGGGCTGGTCGGGCGAATAACCGAGGGAGCCGGCGATCGGCCCGCCCTGCGCCTCATTGGCGCGCAGGTTCAGCCGCAGGTCCTCCGGCTTGCCGCCGAAGGTCGCGGTCATGCGCAGATAGTCGCCCTGGCGGTTCAGGCTGTAGGCGTTGATCTCGGCGTCCTTGGCCCCGAAGCGCGGAATGTCGGCCGCGCCCGTCAGCCGCCACTTGCCGTATTCCTTGGAGAAGCCTTCCAGCAGTTCGATATTGGCCGCGAACCGGTCGATGTCGACGCTGATCGGAGCGGGCTGGGGCGGCTTGCCGTCCGGGGGATCGATCTCGGGGCGGCGGATCAGGGTGATCTTGTCGGCGCTGATCTCGTCGGCGTGGAAGCGGCGGGTCAGCAGCGGCAGGTACGACCAGTCGACGCGGACATTGCGCGCCTCCAGCCAGACGCCCTTCCTGTCGGTGATGGTGACCCGGTCGAGGGTGAAGTCGTTGAACAGGTCGCCCTTCAGCCCCTCGACATTGATCCGCCCGTAGCGGCTGATCTTGGTCCCGGCGACGAAGCTGGTGACTAGGCCGCGCCCCGAGTCCGACAGCAGATACATCCGCCCGCCGATCAGGCCGATCAGCAGGATGACGACCAGCGAGGCCGTGACGATCCCGGCGACGAAGGCCGCCAGCTGCAGCCGGGTGCGCTTCCTGACCGCCTTCTTGGCCGGGGTGTCCGGCTCGGCCTTGAAGGCTTCGACGATGTCCGGCTCTTCGGTCAAAACGCCTGACCGATGCTGATATAGATCTGGAAATTGCTGTCGCCGGGCTGCGGGGACAGGGGGAAGGCGAGGTCGGCGCGCACCGGGCCGAACGGCAGTTTGAAGCGGGCCCCGACCCCGGCGCCGTAGCGCATATTGGTCAGGTTCGGCGTCTCCTGGAAGCCGATGGCGCCGGCGTCGACGAAGGCCACGGCCTGCCAGCTCTCGCCGATGTCGCGCCGCACCTCTATGGAGCCCTCGAACAGGGACAGGCCGCCGCGGGGCGTATTGTCGGGCAGGCGCGGGTTGACGCCCTGGTACTCATAGCCGCGCACCGAGCCGCCCCCGCCCGAGTAGAACAGGCGGTCCGACGGCACCGTCAGCTCCTGCCCGCCGAGGATCGAGCCGATGCGAATGCGGCCGGCCAGGACGGTGTGGGCGTCCTTCTCGATCGGGACATACATCGTCCCCTGCGACTCGGCGCGCAGGAACAGCACCGTGTCCTCGCCCGCCACCGCTGTCGGCTGGACGTTCAGGGTCACGCGATAGCCCTTGGTCGGGTTCAGCGGGTCGTTCGACTGGTCCAGATAGGCGCTGCCCCGGCCGGTCAGGATGACCAGGTCCCGGTCGAAACTCAGCGGTAGCTGGGTGACCGGGTCGTACCGGTTTTCGTAGTAGCGCCCGGCGTCCAGCCCGAGGCCGTAGCTGTAATAGGACGTCCGGCCGATGCGCTGCTGCAGGTCGGCCGAGGTGGTGAAGGCGGTGCGGGTATAGGCGTCGGTGTCCTCGTTGACCGCCGCCACCGACAGCTTCAGCGTCTGGCCGGGATGGCGCCAGTGGGGCAGGGACAGGTCGACGCCCAGACGGCTGTCGATGTTGGCCGCCCGCGCCTGGAATTTGATCGTGTCGGCCCGGTTGTAGTGGTTGAACCAGGTCCAGATGACGTCGACGCCCGAGCCTTCGGCGGTCGAGAAGCTGGCCCCGGCCTCCAGAATGCGGCGCGGCCGGTCGTTCAGGGTGACGATGACCGGCCGGTTGCCGTCGGCATTCGTCTGATCCGCTGGCGCCAGGGCCACGCCGACGCCGTCGTAGACGCCGGTGTCCAGCAGGCGGCGCTCCAGCTCGGCGACCTTGTCCGGATCGAACGTATCGCCCTCGCTCCAGGGGGCCAGGCCCGCGACCCAGTTCGGGTTGGTCGAGCCGTCGGTGTCCAGCTTGACCCCGTCCAGCCGGACCAGCAGGCCCGAGACGATCTTGTAGGTCGGCTGCACCGTGAAGGCCGCGTGATCCACCACCACCCGCCGGGGTTCGGTCTTCGCATCGGCATAGCCGCGACGGGTCAGGCCGGCGATGATCCGGCCTTCGGCGGCGATGACGTCCACGGCGCGGCCCGGATCGCCGACGTTCAGCCCGATCTCGCCCGTGACGGCGGTCTGCGCCTGGGGGGCAGGGGCGGGGGCGATCCAGTCGATCGCCGGCTGGCTGATCAGGAAGCGCGGTCCGGGAATGACGTTGATCGCCGCGACGGGATTGTCCTCGCCCTCGACCACATCCTCGACCGTCGCCTGATAATAGCCTTCGGAGCGCAGCAGGGCCTGGGCCAGTTCGACCGAGGAGCGGGCGCGGCGGCGGGCCTCGAAGCGGTTGGCCGGGGCGTCGTCGACCTCGCCCACGGCGCGGGCCAGCTGGGTGCGCAGGGCCGCGTCGATCTCGCCGCGAATCTGGGCCTTGGGCTCGGCGGCCAGAACCGGGGAGGCGAGGGCGGCGGCAAGGACGCCGACCAAGGCGAGCCGCAGGGCTTCAGTCCGAAACTGGCCCCTCGCGGCCGGCTGGAATGGCCGTGGAATCAAACTGGAGCCTTCGTCTGCCTGAAGCCCGCCCCGGGGATGCGAAAATCATCCCCTGATGGCGACCCTGTGGCGGGGGTCAGTAGAACAGGGTTTCGCTTTCGGGCTTCACCGTCTCTTCGGACGGACGCTGGTCGGGCGGCAGGGTGCCTTCGACCGGCGGCGGGGGCGTGGGCACGGTGTCCGAAGCGGGCGCGGTGTGATCCGGTGCGGCCTCGGCGACCGGCGGGGCCTCGGGCGGAGGCGGGGCGGTTTCGGTCTGGGGCTGACGGACGTCGTCGCACGCGGCCAGGGCCGCTGCGCTGCAAATGGCGATCGCCAGAATCAGTCGTTTCATCGTCGTCCTCCCCCGTCCGGCGAAAACGCGCTCCGGACAGACCCGTTCCATACCGCCCATCCGCCCCCCGGTCACCCCTAAGGCGGCGAATCCGTGCGCCAATTCGGCAGGGCCGGACAGATTCCTGCGTTCTTGGAGTGACGCAAGGCTTGACCCGAATGGCGCGATGCAACAGAAGGCCCCCCACCCCACGGCGCGTCCTTAGCTCAGTTGGTTAGAGCATCTGACTTTTAATCAGAGGGTCCTCGGTTCGAGCCCGAGAGGACGTACCATGGGGGCCTGTTTCCGTAAGCGCGATCGCGCCCGTCGAAACGGCCTCCGCCTCACCCTTTCAGCGCTGTGATCCCGATCACCACCAGGAAGCCCGCCCAGTCGTTGACCACATGCGTCACGGTCGAGGACCAGACGTTTTTGGTCAGCAGATAGGGCAGGGTCAGGACCAGCCTCGCCGCGAAGATCACGCCGAGCGCCTGTGCGACCTGCCAGCCGTAGGTCGGCAGGTGCAGGGCGCCGAAGATCAGGGCCGAGACGATCCAGGCGACGATGATGGCCACCCGCCGGGGCAGGCGCGCGCCGGACTGCAGCGCCGTCAGCAGGGCGAGGAAGGGCAGGAGGGTGATCAGCTCCTCGCCGAACAGCTGCGGCAGGGTGCTGGCGGCGAACAGGGCGAAGTCCGCGTCGCTCATCCTTTGGAAGGTGTCGAAGATCGGATTGGCCGTCGTCGGACCGGCATGCATGACCACGAGGGCCACCGCCGCGCTGACCAGGACGGTCAGAGGCATGAAGGCGAGCCCGATGGCGAGGTCCTTTAGCCGGATCGGGGCGAAGAAGGCCGTCCACCGCCGCCCGGCGGCGATCCGCAGGGCCGTCAGCGGCAGGACCACGAACAGGGCGACCGCGCACCAGCGCCCCGCCTCGGCGGGCCAGACCAGGCCCTGACCGATCAGGGCGGCAAACCCGGTCGCGCAGCCGACCATGACCAGCAGCCATCCTCCCGGCGAGATCGCCACGGGCGCGCCCCGATAGAAGGGAAAGTCTCGCGCGGGCGCGGGCGTCGGGGTCATGCGGCGATCCGTCGTGGTTAAGGCGAGGCTATCCCGGCGGTTACGGGTTGAACAGGCGACCGACGTTCGCCAACCTGAGGCTGCACAGGAACGGCGAGGCCCGAATGGACTTCATGAAAATCCTGCGGAGCTTCGAAGAGTTCATCTTCGAGGCCGCCAGCTGGCTGCTCTTCTATCCGCTGACCATGTGGCGGATCATCCGGCGACCGCTGGCCACCATGGACTATTCCGACCGGGAGCAGGCCGAGGCCGAGGAGCGGCGCTATGACGATACGCTCAGCCCGCCTCTGGTGCTGCTGGCGACCATCGTCCTGTGGAATCTGATCGCCGTCGCTGCCCATGTGCCCGAGCTTGAAGCGACGTCGAACGTGACGCGGACCATCACCGCCTCGGCGCAGAACCTCATCCTTTTCCGGTCCCTGATGTTCAGCCTGATCCCACTGATTTCGGCGGCCAGCCTGCTGCATCGCCAGGGCAAGAAGCTCAGCCGCGAGAGCCTGCGCGCGCCCTTCTACGCCCAGTGCTATCTGGCGGCGCCGTGCGTGGCCTTCACTTCCTTCGGCGGCATCATCCTGCAGCGGCCGGACATCCCCAACCTGCTCGGCGTGATCGCGACCCTGGCCGGGGCCGCCTGGTTCATGGTCATCCAGACCATCTGGTTCCGGCACAAGCTGTCGACCTCCTATCTGAAGGCCGCCGCCATCGCCCTGTGGGCCGTCTTCAGGGCGACCGCGATCCTGCTGGTGGTCGCGCTGGTGGTCGCCCTGTTCTGACGGCTCAGCCCGCCGTCCTGTGCGTCTCCAGATAGCGGATCAGCCGGCTCATGTTGTTGATGTAGGTCCCGGTCGAGATGCCCATCGGGCCCGAGGGCTCGGTGAAGGGGGAGGTGTCCCAGTCGTCGCCGACCTGGCCGCGGTCGACGAAGCCCGGCGGCGGGCTGGCCGGGCCGTCGCCCTGATACGGATGGCTGGTGGTGCGCAGCTCCAGCGGCCAGTAGCCCTCGGCGTTCAGCTCTCCGACCAGCAGGGTGGCGTCGTCCGCCGCCTGCCGCGTCTCGGTGACGTTCAGATCCGAGCCGCCGACGTCGTGGGTGAGCATATAGCGCGGCAGCAGCGACGGGCCGCGTCCCAGCAAGGCCGAATCCCGCGTCGCCTGTTCGGGCGTCATCGCCGCCACCCGCTCATAGCGCTGGCGCAGGGCCGCGACGTTGATGTGCTTCTCGGGCTGGGTGTGTTCGGTGTCGAAGTCCGACCAGTATTCGCCGTTCTGGGCGTTGGAGCCGCGCCGGTGCGTGCCGATCAGACGGCCCGTGCCCGGTTCGTAGTTTCGATGGAAGTTGCGGCCGTCGGCGGCGCGCTTCTCGGGCGGCAGCTCCACGCTGGCGATCCAGTCGATGGCCTCCGGAACCCGGGCCAGATACTTCCGCTCTCCGGTCAGCCGGTAGTAGTCGAGCAGCTGATCCACCGCCGCCGCAGTGCCGTGCGGGGTGATCGAGGCGGGCTCATAGGTCCGCGCCGTGGCGGGCTTGAGGTCCGGCGTATACTGCATGGCCCAGCCTGGCGTCGGCTGCGGCTGCTGCAGGGCGATGATCAGCTCCATCGCCTTGATCAGGGGCGCGCGCACCCGCTCGTCCTTGAGCTGCTGCAGAACCACCAGCAGGAAGCTGATGTTCTCCTCCGCCACCTCGTCGTTCAGGGTGATGTAGCCGGTGTAGTCGGGCCGGCCGTGGTTCGAGAACTGGCCCATCCGCGGATAGCGCTGCGGCCAGCCGCCGTTCGGATACTGGCTGTCCAGGACGAAGCCGACCGCCCGGTCGACAGCGGCTCGGTACTTCGGATCGCCCTTCTCCATATGCAGGCGCAGCAGGAAGCGGCCGCACTCGACCGTGGCGTGGTCGTCGAAGGTGGCGTTGCCGTAGTAGTGCTGGAATTCTTCAAGCCGCCACCCGTTCTTGCCGATGGTCTCGTACCAGCGCTTCAGCGAGTCCTCGCCGGCGAAGTCGATGATGTAGTTCCAGCCGCCGGCCGGATGCTGGCCCGCGATCAGGGCGTCGGCGGCCGCTTCGGCGGCCCGGTAATACTGCTCGTCGCCCGTCGCGTGGTAGGCGTCGAGGAAGATCTGGCCCATCTCCGGCGTGCCCGGGGCCTGGGTCCAGATCATGGTCGGATACGCCTCCATCTCGCCCCAGCGGCGCGAGCCGTCAGCCAGATAGGACCAGACATAGCCGCCGTGGACCGCGACCTTGTCGGTCATGAAGGCGGTGGCGCGGCTCATGGCTGCCTTCACCGTCTCAGGGGTGGCGCCCTCGGCGAAGGCGAGAGTGGGAACGAGATTGGCGGCGACGGGCAGGGCGGCCGCGCTCAGCAGCCACCGACGACGGGTCAGCATGGGTCTTCCTCCGGGACGCCGCGGGTTGGACGGAGCGTCGTCCCGGGGCCGATCTCTTGGGAGGATTTGTATGACTAATTCAGCCCGCCCGACAAGATGTCCAGCGGTGTCATTTCCCAGGCTCCAGCACCACGTCCCCGGTCCGCCGCAGCTTGCCCCAGGCCTGGCCGAGGCCGGTCAGGGCCCGTTCCAGCGCCCGCCAGACGACCACGTACATGATCTGGCGATAGACCAGACGCTGGGTCGGCAGCAGCCACAGGTCGCGCCGGTTCTCCCGATCGAAGCCATAGGCGATCCAGCTTGCCGCCAGCTCCAGCACGGTGAAGGCGGCATAGACGGTCAGGGTCAGCCACAGGGTGGTGTCCGGGCTGGCGCTGATGTCGGCGTGCTGCGAGGCGGCCCACCACGACAGCAGGCGGATCACCAGGGCGATCAGCAGCTGCAGGTCGATCAGGGGCGCCAGCACCTGGCCCGCGATCTGGAACAGCCAAAGGCTAGGCAGGGCGAGGCCGCCGAACCAGCCGTGCTTGCCGACCGACCGGCGGTGCTTCCACAGGCACTGGAGCGTGCCGAAGCTCCAGCGGAAGCGCTGCTTGAGCAGGCCGCGGAGAGTGTCCGGCGCCTCGGTGAAGGCCAGGGCCTCGGGCTCGTTGGCGATGACCCAGCCGGCCTCGCGCACCCGCCAGGTCAGGTCCATGTCCTCGGCCAGGGTGTCGGAGCGATAGCCGCCCACGGCGCGCAGCACCTCGGTCCGCCAGCCGCCGATGGCGCCGGGCACGACCGTGACGGCGTTCAGACGGGCCAGGGCGCGGCGGTCCACGTTCTGGCTGGTGATATACTCCAGCGCCTGCCAGCGGGTGACGATGTTGCGGCGGTTGCCGACCTTGACGTTGCCGGCGACGGCGCCGACGCGGGGGTCGGCGAACCAGGCGGCCAGCTTCGCCAGCGCGTCGGGCGACAGCTGGGTGTCGGCGTCGACCCCTACCACGATGGGCGCCGTCGCCTCGGCGAGGGCCACGTTCAGGGCCGAGGCCTTGCCGCCGTTGGGCTTGCGCCGCAGCAGGACGCGCGGATCCTGACCGAAGGCCGCCTTGACCGCGTCGAAGGTGCCGTCGGTCGAGCCGTCGTCGATGACCAGCACCCGAACGTCGACGTCGCGGCTGGTCAGCAGACTGTCGATGGTGCGGTTGATGACCTCGACCTCGTTATAGGCCGCGACCATGACGTCGAGCTTCGGCAGGGGCGCACCCTCGGGCGAGGGCAGGGGCCGCGCCCTCTTGCCCGATGCCAGCCCCAGCATCAGCACGATCCGGCACAGGCCGAGGCCGATGGCCAGGCTGAAGCCCCAGAACAGGATGACGCCCAGCAGGTGGGTGAAGCCGAAGGCCGCCTGATCCGCCGCGATCAGCGACTGCTCGTCCTTCGGCAGGGCGGGCATGGTCTGGTCCGGCGTCTGGCCGACCAGACCGCCGATGGTGGTCAGCGTGTAGCCGCGCGCCCGCAGCCCATCGATGATAGCGGGCAGGGCGGCCACGGTCGCCGACCGGTCGCCCCCGGCGTCGTGCAGCAGGATGGCGTGGCCCTTGTCGGCCTGCGACAGGACCGAGGCGACGATCTCCTGCGGCGTCAACCGGTGCGTCCCGCCGCCTGCATTGGCCCGGGTCAGGTCCCAGTCGTTGGGGTCGATCGACTCGCCCGCGGTCGAATAGCCGAGGCGCGAGGCCACGGCGATCGGCGCGATCTCGCCGTAGGAGTCGGGCTCGGAGTCGGCGTTGTAGGGCGGGCGGAACAGGGTGATCTGGCGGCCGGTCAGGCTCTCCAGCGCCCGGTCCGCAGCGGTCAGCTCCAGCTCCACCCGCTCGTCCCCGACATGAGCCATGTTGGGGTGGGTGAAGGAGTGATTGCCGATCTCATGGCCCTCGGCCTGGACGCGGCGGACCAGATCGGGATGGCCCACGGCCTCGTCGCCGATCATGAAGAAGGTGGCCTTGGCCCCCTTGGCCTTGAGGATGTCGAGGATCTTCGGCGTCCACTCCGGATCGGGACCGTCATCGAAGGTCAGGGCCAGGACGTGGTCGGGGGCGCCGCGACGGCGGATGGTCCAGGCCGAGGGCCAGGCGCTCCAGCTCTCGTCGGTGATCAGCCCGCTCGAGGGATCGCGCTCCAGCGTCCGCTGTCCGGCCCGGGGCTCATGGGTGACGGTCAGCAGCTCGCCCTCGCCGGTGAAGGCGATGGCCTGGGCCAGGGTGACGGTCCGCATAGCCGTATCGGCCTGCGGGGCCGGGACCGCGTGCTTGCCGAACACCTTCCAGCTGGTCGGATCCTCTTCACCCAGCGCCCACAGGGAGGCGCCGCGCAGGCCGCGTCCGTGCGCCATGGTCATGGCGTTGGCCACCGAGGCCGCGTCCTGGAACCAGACCTCGTGCATCCGGCCCTGATCGTCGCGGTAGCTGAAGGTCGGCTGCAGGGCGACAGGGTCGAAGTCGATGACGTCGCCCGGGGCGTCTTCGGGGCGATAGCCTTGTGCGGTGGTCAGGGCGGCGGTGTTGGTGATCGAATCGGCCGCCTCGGTCCCGACCTTCCAGTCGTAGCCATAGACCCCGACGCCGAGGATCAGCTTGCCGGCCGGGACCAGCCGGGTGAAGCGGTCCAGCGACCGGTTGACGAAGCCGGCCGAGGAGATGGGGCCGGGGACGCTGGTCTCGCCGTGCTCGTCATAGGCCATGACCGCCGCGTAATCGACGGCCGAGGCCAGGGTCCGGATGTCGGCGTCGGACAGGCTGACCTCGAGCGCGATCGACAGCTCCTTGTCCTGGCCCTGCAGGCGGGCGTGCAGCCGGTTCAGCCAGGGGGTGACGCGGCGGATCTGCTCGGGCGTCAGCTGTTCAAAGTCGATCTGGAGGCCGGCGAAGTCGTGCTGATCCACAAAGCCGACCAGTTGGTTGAGCACCGACTCGGCGTTGGGGCCGTCCAGCATCCGGTCGATGCGGTGCGGATCGAACAGGCCCTCGGTGGCGTTGCCGACGACGGGGACGATGCGCACCCCATTGGCCCGCGCCGCCTGAACCAGAGGGGCGGTGGTCGGGTTCCTGGCGGGGTCGTAGTCCTTCGTCAGCACGCCCGAGCCGTCAGGGCTCAGCTCCAGCCAGGTCGGGTAAACATGGGTCAGGTCGGCGGCGTGATGGCGGAAGCTGTCCAGCGCCCCGTCCTCCCAGGGCGCGAACCAAGCGCCGGCGATGGTCCCGGCGGCGGCCACCGGCTTCGCCCGGTTCCGGCGGTCGTCGAGGGCGATCCGGTGCAGAAGGGCGGTCCCGGCGTGGCGGCCGCCGTGCTTCACATGGCCGGAGTAGGCGGGACTCGAGACCGCCAGATGGGTCAGGCGCGGCAGGATCACCAGACTGGCGACGAAGCTGGCGAGGACGACGGCCGCGACCGCCGCCACCACGATGGCCGCCCAGCGCAGCCGCCGCGCGCGCCGCCCCGTGGCGTCGAGGAAGATCGGCTTGCCGCCCCCACCGCCGCCATGGCCGTGACCGTGAGGGGAGGGCGAGGCGTCGGGGGCGTCGGTCATGGATATCGGCGATCGGTGCGGGAAGTCGCGTCTGGCGCTGTGATCCCGATCCTTGTCAGAACGGCGCCCGAACCCGGACATTCCTACGGCCAAGGTCCCGGGGCCACATGTCTTTGGTGAGAGCGCTGTTCGGCAACCCTTGCGGGTGGGCGGCGTTGGTCAGGGGTAGCGTCGGAGAGCCCTCATGCAGACCTTCATCGTCGGACTGGGCATTCTGATCCTGGTTGGGGTCCTGTTCAGCATGGCCTTCAATCCCGGGCGGATCGGCCCGACCCGCTTCACCGATGCGGACGCCGACGGGGAGCCCGATGAGACGCCCGAGGAGAAGCGGCGCGGTCTGGAAGGCCAGTAGGCGTCAGCCGCAGAAGGTGAAGAAGCGCTCGATGTCCGGGGCGGAGGCCGGGTGCGGGACATAGGTCTCGCGGTGAGAACCCTGCCACTGGGCCAGCCAGCCGACGCGGCGGAAGCGCTGGAACACCGGGGCTGAGGTCGCGGCCTCGGCGGTCAGGAAGTCGCCGTCGGTCACCACGGCGGGCTCGCCTTCGGCGTGGAAGCGCTCGGTCTCGCCGCCCGACTCCAGGTGGATCTCGCGCACCCCGTGCGCCGCGCTGGTGGTGATCTCGAGCCGACCCGCGCCCTTCTGGCAGGCGAGGCCGAGGCGCAGGTCGTCGCTCTCATCGACGCCATACAGCAGCGAGGCCTCGCCCGCGTCCGGATGATAGAACCAGTCCATCCCCGCCACCGGCCGGGGCGATCCGCTGGAGGCGCCCGAAACCGGCGCACCCTCGCGCGTGGTCGAACAGGCGGCGGCCAGGGCAGCGAGGCTGGCGATCAGTACGACTCGGGCAGGGTTCACGCGGCGATCCTTGAGGCTCATCCGCTGCAAAGGTCCGCGAAGCGGCGCAGCTTGGCAAGGTGGGCGGCTTCGATGTCGACGTCCTGATGCTGGTCGCCGACCGCGACGGACAGGTCGCCGGAGGCCACGAACTGGCCGAAGACCGGGTGGTCGGTGCGCAGGGCCAGGCTCAGCTTTCCGCCGCGCCCGGCCTGGGCCTCGGTCTGGGCCTGTCCGGACCCGCCTCCGGAGGTGACGGTGGCGATGCCGGCGGTCAGAGGCCCGCCATAGACCGAGACCCGGGCGACGCCGGATCCCGGTGTGCATTCCAGCGTGGCCTTCAGTTGCGGCGTGTCCGGCACCTCGTTGGCCAGCACTACGGGCCCTTCGCCCTCATAGAGAGTCCAGGTCCAGGCGGCGGCCTGTGCCGTCGAGCCGGACAGCAGGGCGAACGCCAGATGCATCGCCGCTGTCAGGGCGGTCAGGGTGGTGGTCATGGCTCAGCCCCCGCTGATGTCGTGATCCCTGGAATGGTCAGGCTTGCAGATGATCAGGCCCGGGCCTGATCGCAATAGGACAGAAAGCCCGAGACGACACGGCGTTCCGCGTCGCTGGCGTGGATGCGCGCCGGACCGGCCTCGCCGACGACGGGCATGACGCCGTTGCGGGCCAGGCTCTGCAGAGCCGGGTCGGAGAGTGGCAGGCGCGCCTCGTCCTCCATCGACCCCAGCGACGCCTGGGCCAGACGGGGGGAGGCGGGCAGGACGTCGCCATAGATCGCCGCCGAACGGTCGCCGGGCGCGCAGGTGACCATCATGGCCAGCTGGTCGGAGTTCTCGACCCCATAGGCCAGCTTGGCCATCGGACCCTCATAGCTGAGGTGCCAGCCCATGATCGGCTGGGCCATGGCGGCCGCCGCGGCGGGTTCGGCTTCGGACGACCAGTCCTGGGTCTTGGCCGCAAAGGCGACCAGACCGAGGGCGGCGACAGCAGGGACAAGGACCTTGAACATCATCAAACTCGCATTCGCAGGACCAACGCGAGAGCTACGCGGCGGTTCACGGTCGAGCTTCACAGGCGTTAACGATTGTTCGTCCT
This sequence comes from Brevundimonas sp. GW821-FHT12E07, assembly GCF_058807035.1. NCBI lineage: Bacteria > Pseudomonadati > Pseudomonadota > Alphaproteobacteria > Caulobacterales > Caulobacteraceae > Brevundimonas > Brevundimonas sp. GW821-FHT12E07. Next base: position 112,837 of record NZ_JBXAQH010000004.1, read on the forward strand.
GTGATGAATTTAACGCGTGTTCGGCGAACCCGGTCGGTTGAATGTCAGGCGGTCTTGCGGACCTTGGCGGGCTTGGCCGTGGCCTCCGCCGTCAGGGCGGCGACGCGGGCCTTGCGGCGGGTCTCGTGGCGGTCGAGGACCTCCTTGAGATACTTGCCGGTCCAGCTGCGCTCGTTGCGGGCGACTTCCTCGGGCGTGCCGACCGCGACGATCTCGCCGCCGCCGTCGCCGCCTTCGGGACCGAAGTCGAGCAGGTAGTCGGCGACCTTGATGACATCCAGATTGTGCTCGATGACCACGATGGTGTTACCGTTGTCGACCAGCTCCTGCAGCACCTCCAGCAGCTTCCTCGTGTCCTCGAAATGCAGGCCGGTGGTCGGCTCGTCGAGGATGTAGAGGGTCTTGCCGGTGGCCCGCTTCGACAGCTCCTTGGACAGCTTGACCCGCTGGGCCTCACCGCCCGAGAGGGTCGTCGCCGACTGGCCGACCTTGACGTAGTCCAGACCGACGCGGCTGAGTGTCAGCATCTTGTCGCGGATCGGCGGCACGGCCTTGAAGAACTGGCCGGCCTCTTCAACCGTCATGTCCAGAACGTCGGATATGCTCTTGCCCTTGAAGACGATTTCCAGCGTCTCGCGGTTGTAGCGCTTGCCCTTGCAGACGTCGCAGGTGACGTAGACGTCGGGCAGGAAGTGCATCTCGATCTTGATCAGGCCGTCGCCCTGACAGGCCTCGCAGCGGCCGCCCTTGACGTTGAAGCTGAACCGGCCGGGACCGTAGCCGCGCGCCTTGGACTCCGGCAGGCCGGCGTACCAGTCGCGGATGGGGCCGAAGGCGCCGGTGTAGGTCGCCGGGTTCGAGCGCGGGGTGCGGCCGATCGGCGACTGGTCGATGTCGATGACCTTGTCGAAATTCTCCAGCCCCTCGATGCGGTCATGGGGGGCGGGGGCGTCCGAGGCCTGATGCAGGCGACGCGCGGCGGCCTTGTAGAGGGTCTCGATGGTGAAGGTCGACTTGCCGCCGCCCGACACCCCGGTCACGCAGGTGAACAGGCCGACGGGGATCTCGCCGGTCACGGCCTTGAGGTTGTTGCCGGTCGCGCCCGAGATCCTGAGCATCTTCTTGCGGTTGACCGGACGGCGGCCCTCGGGCGGCAGTTCGATCTCGCGTTCGCCGGTCAGGTATTTGCCGGTCAGGGACTTGGGATTGGCCATGACCTCGGCGGGCGTCCCCTCGGCGCAGATCTCGCCGCCGTGGACCCCGGCGGCCGGACCCATGTCGATGACATAGTCGGCCGTCATGATCGCCTCCTCGTCATGCTCGACGACGAGGACCGAGTTGCCGAGGTCGCGCAGACCCATGAGGCTTTCCAGCAGTCGGGTGTTGTCGCGCTGGTGCAGGCCGATGGACGGCTCGTCGAGGACGTAGAGGACGCCGGTCAGGCCCGAGCCGATCTGGCTGGCCAGACGGATACGCTGGCTCTCGCCGCCCGACAGGGTGCCCGAGGAGCGCGAGAGCGACAGATAGTCGAGGCCGACGTTGTTCAGGAACCGCAGCCGGTCGCCGATCTCCTTCAGGATGCGACGGCCGATCTCCATCTGCTTTTCGGTCAGGGCCTCCGGCAGGGCCTGGACCCAGTCAAAGGCCTTTTTGATCGACAGGGTGGAGATGTCGGCGATGTCGGAGCCGTCGATCTTGACCGCCAGGGCCTCGGGCTTGAGGCGTTTGCCGTGGCAGGCGTCGCAGGGCGTCTCGGACTGGAACCGGCCCAGCTCCTCGCGGACCCAGGCGCTGTCGGTCTCGCGCCAGCGGCGTTCGAGGTTGGGCAGGACCCCCTCAAAGGTCTTCACCGTCTCATACTTCCGGGCGTTGTCGTCATAGACGAACTTGATCTTGTCGCCGCCCGAGCCGTTCAGGATGACGCCTTGCGCCTTGGCCGGCAGTTCGCGCCAGGGCTTGTCCATCGAGAAGCCGTAGTGGAGCGCCAGGGCCTGCAGGGTCTGGGTGTAAAGGGGCGAGGGGCCGCGCGACCAGGGGGCGACGGCGCCGGCGTGGAGGGTCTTGTCGCGGTCCGGGATCACCAGATCGGCGTCGAAGGCCAGTTTGACGCCCAGGCCGTCGCAGACCGGACAGGCGCCGAACGGGTTGTTGAACGAGAACAGCCGGGGCTCGATCTCACTGATCGTGAAGCCCGAGACGGGGCAGGCGAACTTCTCGGAGAAGGTGATGCGACGGGGCTCCTGGCCTTCCTCCGCATTGGCCCATTCCGCCACGGCGATGCCGTCGGCGAGGCCGAGCGCGGTCTGGATCGAGTCAGCGTAGCGGCCCTCGAGGCCTGCCTTGGTGACGATCCGGTCCACGACGATGTCGATGTCGTGCTTGAACTTCTTGTCGAGGGTCGGCGCGTCCTCGATGGCGTAGAACTGGCCGTCGATCTTGAGCCGCTGGTAGCCCGAGCGTTGCCACTCGGCGATCTCCTTCCTGTACTCGCCCTTGCGGCCGCGAACGACCGGGGCCAGCAGCAGCAGGCGCTCGCCGTCCGGCAGGGCCGTCAGCTTGTCGACCATCTGGGAGACGGTCTGGCTCTCGATCGGCAGGCCGGTGGCGGGCGAATAGGGCACGCCGACGCGCGCCCAGAGCAGACGCATATAGTCGTGAATCTCGGTCACCGTGCCGACGGTCGAGCGCGGGTTCTTGGACGTCGTCTTCTGTTCGATGGAAATCGCCGGCGACAGGCCCTCGATCAGGTCGACGTCCGGCTTGCCCATCAGCTCCAGGAACTGGCGGGCGTAGGCGCTGAGGCTCTCGACATAGCGGCGCTGGCCCTCGGCATAGATGGTGTCGAAGGCGAGCGAGGATTTGCCCGACCCCGACAGGCCGGTCATCACGACCAGCTTCTCGCGCGGGATGTCGACATCCACGCCCTTGAGATTGTGCTCGCGGGCGCCACGCACGCGGATGAAGTTGTGCTTTTCGGTCATGTGTCCGGGGAAACGCGGGAGGGCCGGACAAGGTCCGGTGCAACGGGAGTATATGGGGACTGATCCGGGGGTTTCAGCAAGAACAATATGGGAACATTGCGGCTCCTGACAAGCCGGGGTATCGTCCGGCATGGCCGACGGTGTCGATATTCATTTGAGCGCTGACCTGGCGAAGCGGCTGGAGGCTGTCGCTGACCGCTCGGGTTTGTCGGTCGAGCAACTGGCGTTGCAGGTTCTGGATCAGGTTGCAGACGACGACTGGGCCGAGGATTTCAGACGGCTGGACGAATATGAGCGGACCGGGGTGTCGATCTCGAAAGACGAGTGGATGGCCGGGCTGCGCGAGGCCGTGGCGGAGTTCCAGCGCAAGTGAGTCTGTCCGTCTCGTTCACGCCGGCGTCGCTGGCGGATCAGAGGCGACTGGCCCGGTTCATCGCGATCCATAGCCCGGCGGCGGCGCTCCGAATGATCGAGGTTCTGGACAAGGCCTTCGACCATCTGGCGGACTTCCCGCTGAGCGGCGCGCCGGCGCCACGGGGGACCCGGGTCTATGTCTTGCGGTTCGGGCAGGCCGGATATGCCATCCGCTACCGACCGTATGAAGACGCCGTGGTCATCCTCCGCATCTTCCACACCCGCGAAGATCGCTGACCGCCCCACACGTATCCGCGGGAGAGCGGAGCGCATTGCCGCCCGGCCATTCCGCCGCCTAGGGTTGCGCGAACGAGGGGGAGAGTCGGCTTGGAAGTCAGTGGGGCCTTCGTGCGGCTGGAGACCGCGCGATACGGCAGGATCATGTATCACCGGATGGGCGGCTGCCGGTTCTGCGGCCTGCTGCCCTGGCTGGGACCGGTGGTCGGGATCGCCATCCCGATTGTGGCCTTCCGGCTGGCGGGCGCGGTGTGGGCCGGCGAGAACTTCGGCTTCTCCCTGCTGGCCGGCGGCCTGATCGGCTGGATGATCGGCCTGCGCCTGTGCCAGACTCTGTCGGCCGCGACCTACAACCGCGTGCTGGATGCGGGTGGGACGCCGCGTGAGAACGCGTTTCGCGCCATCCTGTCGCCCGAGGGCCTGACCCTGAAGGGCGAACGCCAGAGCTACTTCGGCGCCTGGGGCTCGGTGTCCGAGCTGATGCTGATCGAGGCCTACTGGACCTTCGTCTGCGACGGGACGGGGCTGTTCGTGCCGCGACGGTTCTTCGCCTCGCCGGAACAGGAACAGGCCTTCCTGGCCGAGGCCCTGTCCTGCATGACCGAACGGGCGCGCGGGCGGTCGTCGGACGCGGCCGATGTGGCGGCCGGTCGGCCCCCGCGTGGAGCCTGGCGACGCTGAGGGCGTGCGCGGCCGATTGGCGAGCGGCGAGGCTTCTGCCAAGCTGGAGCCTCAAGGGGGAATGCAGCATGTCCATGTTCCGATCGGCGGCCGTCGCCGTCTGCGCCGCCATGGCGCTTTCAGCCTGTGGCGTGGCCACGGCCATGAAGGGCAACCCCGAGCGGGACGCCGAGACCGACGCCCTGCTGGCCGATATCGGCGCCGAGCGGGCCGACGTCATCATGGGCAAGATGTCGAAGGAGAACTCGCCCGCCCAGGTTCGCGCCCAACTGCCTTTCCTCAAGACCCTGGTGCCCGAGGGGCCCGTGCCCGCCGGGACGACCAACGGCTGGCGCGCCAACAGCGGCACAGCCGGTTCGACCTATGAGGTGAGCCGTGTCTATGAGTATCCGGACCGGACCTTGACCATGGACGTCATCTTCAAGAAGCAGGACGAGGCCTGGAAGGTGCTGAGGTTCAACCTCAATGTGAGCCTCAAGGGCGATACGGTCGCTCCCGTCGCCAAGCCGTCCGAGGGAGCCCCCGGCAAGGAGGGCGAGCCGGTGATCATCCCCGTCGAGCCCGAACCGCGTCCCGCGGCCCAAGGCCACGCCGCCTGATCAGGTCGGCGCGGTCGCCGACAGGAAGGTCCCGACGTTCAGGGTGATGGTGCAGCGGTAGTCGCCGGCGCCGTCGGTGGAGCAGTCGTCCAGGCCGTAGGGGTTGCGCTCGATCTTCTGGGTGTAGCGCCAGGTGCGGCCCTCGGCGACGACCTCCGAGCCGCCGCCGGTCGAGGCCCAAGCCGCCAGGCCGTCGTAGAAGGCCCGGGCCGGGGCGCCCGTGCAGGTCAGGCGCAACAGATCGACGCCCGGCTCCTTCTCATAGGTCCCGGCGGCGGCCGAGGCGGCGAGGCAGTCGGCGTACAGTTTCGCCTGGGGCGGGGCCGGCTCGCCCGGCGTGCGGATCACCGTCGGCGGGCCTGCGGGCGCATCGTCTTCGCCGCCGATCGTGATGCAGCCGCTCGTGGTCAGACCGACGGCGAGGCAGGCGGTGAGGGTCATCAGGCGCATGGCGAAGTCTCCTTACGGCCCAGCCTGTCACAGAGCCGTGTTCGCCGCCAGCCGGGCGCCGCACTTGCGCAAAGGCCCGGGACGCGCCATCCTTCCTGTCTGAGTTCGTTCAGGAGGCCCGACCGTCATGATCATCGCTTTGGAAATCGGCACCGCCCTTTCCCTCGTCGCCATGATCGCGGTCTATGTCTCGAACCTCCCCAAGCCCAAGCGCGTGCCCGTCCGGGTTCGCAACCGCGGACCGCATCAGCGCTGATACGCCTGACGGCCGCCGTCTCTTCGACAATCTGAGCCTCACCTTCGGGCGTGAGCGCACCGGTCTGGTGGGCCGCAACGGCGTGGGCAAGTCCACCCTGTTGCGCATCCTCGCCGGCGAGCAGCCGCCGTCCGGCGGGACGCTGGCGCGCGCCGGTACGGTCGGGATGTTGGACCAGCGACATGAGCCGGGGCCGGAGGAGCGCGTGGCGGAGACGCTGGGCGTCGGCGAAGGCGTGGCCGTGCTGGAGCGGGTTCTGGCGGGAAAGGGGACCGAAGCGGATCTGGCCGAGGCCGACTGGACCTTGAGCGAGCGGATCGAGGACGCCCTGGCCGATGTGGGTCTGACCGGGTTGGCGCTGGATCGGCTGTCGGCGGGCGTGAGCGGCGGGGAGCTGACGCGGCTGAGGCTGGCGGGGCTGCTGATCGCCCGGCCGGACCTGCTGCTGCTCGACGAGCCGACCAACCATCTGGATGCGGACGCCCGCAGGATCGTCGCCGAGGTGCTGGGGCGCTGGAAGGGCGGGGCGGTGGTCGTCAGCCACGACCGCGATCTGCTGCGCCGCATGGACAGGATCGTGGAGCTTTCGAGCCTCGGCGCGGCCGTCTACGGCGGGAACTACGACCTCTACGCCGAGCGGAAGGCAGCGGAGCGGGCGGCGGCGGCGCGGGACCTGGCCTCGGCCGAGCGCGACGTCGACCGGGCCGCGCGCGAGGGGCAGAAGGCGGCGGAGAAGAAGGCGCGACGCGACCGGGCGGGGCGAGCCTATGCCGCCAGCGGCTCGGCGCCGAAGATCGTTCTGGGCATGATGGCCGAGCGGGCCGAGGTCTCCGGGGCGCGTGAAGGGCAGTTGGCCGAACGCCGGGCCGAGGCGGCGGAGACGGCCCGGGACGAAGCCCGGGCGCGGGTCGAGCGAGTGCGTGAGCTGTCCATCCCCCTGCCGCCGACCGGACTGGCGGCGGGCCGGACGGTGCTGGCGATGACCGGGGCGACGTGGGACACGCCGGACGGAGGACGCATCGTCGGGCCGGTGGATTTGAGCCTGATCGGGCCGCGCCGGGTGGCGATCACCGGGCCGAACGGGGCGGGCAAGACCACCCTGCTGAAGCTGGCGGCGGGCCTGCTCAAGCCGACAGTGGGGACGGTCGAGCGGCCGGTCCGCGCGGCCCTGCTGGATCAGGAGACCAGTCTGCTGCGGCCCGACGAGACGGTGGTCGAGGCCTTCCTGAGGCTCAACCCCGGGGCGACGCCGAATGTCGCGCGGGCGGCCCTGGCGCGGTTCCTGTTCCGCAACACGGCGGGCGACCGCGTGGTCGGGACCCTGTCGGGCGGGGAACGGCTGAGGGCGGGGCTGGCCTGTGTGATGGGTGGCGAGCAGCCCAGTCAACTGTTGATTCTCGACGAGCCGACCAACCATCTGGACCTCGACGCGGTCACGGCGGTGGAGGCGGCGCTCGCGGCCTGGGACGGCGCCCTGCTGGTCGTCAGCCACGACCCGGCCTTCCTGGAGGCGATCGGGGTGGAGGAGACGGTGCATCTCGCGGCCCGTTAGGGAGCCGGAAAAAAGTTTTGCACCCGAGTGCAAAAAAGAATGTTATACCTCAGATGTTTATCATACTGATTTGATTTATCTCGATTTCCTTGATCTGGAATCTTCAGGCGGGCTTTGCGCTCGCGTGCAACGGCGTGCAGGCCCGTTCTTTCGGTGCGGCGATGTCAAAGACCAGAGCGGGCAGTCTACACCCGCTACGGATGATGCTGGGCCGAATGCGTCCGGAAGCGCTCACGGCCTTGATGACGCGAGGGTTCGTGCGCCGGCCTCTGCGAGGTCGGTCAGCCCCAGCTGGCGACGGCGCCCTTGCGGCGGACGGGTGCCGAGGTGGTTTGCAGGATGGTGCGCGGCTCGGCCTCGGCCTTGCCGTAGAGCCAGCCCTGGGCGTAGTCGACGCCCAGACCACGCAACATGTCGGCCGTGGCTTCGGTCTCGACGAACTCGGCGATGGTGGTCAGGTTCAACGAACCGCACAGCTCCACCAGATGGGCGACGACGGTGCGCGTCTTGAGGTCGCTGGCCATCCCCTGGATGAATTTGCCGTCGATCTTGACCGTGTCGACCGACAGGCCGTGGATGTATTCGAGCGAGGCGGCGCCGGCGCCGAAGTCGTCGATGCACAGCTTGATCCCCGCGTCGCGCAGGGCGCCGAGACGGCGGTTGGCGGCGGCGACATCGGCCAGGGCGGCGGACTCGGTGATCTCGACGATCAGACGGCGACGCTCGTCCGGCGCGGCGGCCGTCATCTTGAGCAGGGCCTCGACATAGGCGTCGGTGGCCAGCGAGGCGCCCGAAACGTTGATGGCGATCTTGAGCAGACCCGATCCCGGCTTGCGCAGCCGCTGCAGGGCCTTTTCGGCGACGGCGAGGTCGAAGCCCTCGATCAGGGCCAGCTCCTCGGCCATGCGGATGGTGTTGGCCGGGCTGATGTCGCCGCTGAAGCGCGACAGGGCCTCGAAATGGTGCACGGCGCCGGTCTTCAGATCGACGATGGGCTGGTAGTGCAGATTGAAGGTCCGCGCCTTGACCACGTTCCGGAAGCCCTCGGCCTCCTGCATGGTGCGGGCCATGGCGGTGTTGAAGGCCGCGTCGGGATTGTCCAGCCCGCCCTCGGCCAGACAGCCTTCGACGGTGAAGCGCAGGGCGCGCAGGGCGTTGACAGGCGGGCAATTCGGCATGGGCGTGTTCGTGCCGGAGATCGACAGGTTCAGGCCCTCGTTGCGGACCACCTCCTGGACCTCGCCGATCAGATCGCGCTTGTCGTCCTTGTCGCGCAGCAGGGCATAGCGTTCCGGGGTCAGGCGGGCCGCCGAGGCGCCGTCGATGGAGGCGGACTGCAGGGTGGCCTCGACCCGGGCGGTGGCGCGCTCGATGTCCGCGCCGATGGCGGTCAGGCCGCCGATGTCGATGAAGGAAATGGAGGAGGGACCGGCGTCGGGGTCGTTCAGGACACCGCGCGCGCTGTCCAGGAAGCCGGTGGCGTCGAGGATCGGCGGGCATTCGTCCGGAACGGTCGAGAAGACCGGACCGTCGTAGCTGATCGAACAGGAGATGGCCGGCGCCAGCTCAGGCAGCATGAAGGCGCGCAGGGTGGCGCGGCGGACCTTGCCCTCGCCACAGGTCATCAGCAGGGGCACCGCACTGGTGCGGGCGCCGGGCTGCAGGGCCGTCAGGGCCTTGGTCAGAAGCTTGCCGCCGCCGGGCGCCAGGCGGTCGGCCAGGGGCTGGTTCTGAAAGACTTCGGGGCCGATGCCGGCCGCCGGGCCGACGCCCAGGACCATGCCGACGCGGCCGTCCGGCATCAGCTCGACCAGCAGGTCGGCCGAGGCGAAGGCGAATCCCAGAAGGCGTTTGCGGATTTCCATGCCTCGACCCTAGCCGACGAGGCCTTAAAGCTTCGCCGCATTGGCAGGGTTAATGGATCGAAAATCGCTGGTCTTTGAGCGTCTTGATCAGGCGCTGCGGTTCAGGGTGATGGCGCGGCCGTCGCCGGAGGTGGCGCGGCCCGAGGCGCCGTAGCCGGTGCCCATGGCGCGCGAGGCGGCGACCTCTCCGGCGATGGTCTGGACGAGGCCCTCGGAGATGATGCGGGCGGCCTCGACCGCGACCGAATGTTTGGCGAGGATCGTGTTGAAGCGCTCGGTCGCCTTGACCAGCCGCATCCGCTCACTGGACGGGGCGGCGGCGAGGATGGTCGGGTTGGCCTTCACCTGGGCCGACTCGCGGCGATACTGGTTGGCCAGTTCCTGGGTCACGGGCAGGCTTTCGACGACGTCCTGCGGGCGGCGCTCCGAGAAGGCCCGGGTCTCGGTCTCCAGCCGCTTCGTCAGGGTCTCGGTCAGTTCGGTCAGGTGCCGGGCGGCAGCGGTGGCGGTGTGGGCGTCGGTCATTGCCGGGCCTCCTGCATCTTGATCATTTCGGACATGACGACGTTCGACAGGCCGATGCCGCCGGCCTTGACCGTCTGTTTGGCCATGGCGTCGATCATGAAGCTGCGCCAGGTGCCCTCGGCCTCGCCGCCGCCGAAGGGGCCGTCGGTCGACAGGCCCTCGAACATGGGCTTGAGCATTTCCGACAGGAAGGAGGCCTCGAAGTCCTGGGCGGTCTTCTTGATCTGGGCCCGGCGGGCGTCGCTGATGGTGGAGCCGGTTCCGGCGGCGGGCGCGGTCGGAGCCGGGGTCAGGAAGCCGGCGGGAGCCGAGACGAGGGAGGAGGTGGGGGACAGGTCGCTCATGCTCACATCACCTCGATTTCGGCCTGGAGGGCGCCGGCCGATTTGATGGCCTGGAGGATGGAGATCATGTCGCGCGGCGAGACGCCCAAAGCATTCAGGCCGTTGACCAGGGTCGAGAGTGAGGTCGAGCCGTTGATGATGCGCATCTCGCGGCCGAGCTCCTCTTCCACATTGACGGTGGAGGAGGGGACGACGGCGGTCTGGCCCTGGCTGAAGGGCGCCGGCTGGCTGACCTGGGGGTTCTCCTGCACCGAGATGGTCAGATTGCCTTGCGCGATCGCGACGGTGGAGATGCGGACCGCCTCGCCCATGACGATGACGCCGTTGACCTCGTCGATGATGACCTTGGCCGGGGCGTCGACGGCGACCGGGATGTTCTCGACCCGGCTGATGAAGCCCGCCATGCCCAGCTGGGCCGGGGCGCGGAGGGCGACGACCGAGCCGTTCTCGGCCAGGGCCGACTGGGGGAAGGACTGGTTGATGGCGGCAGCGATGCGCTGGGCCGTGGTGAAGTCCGGATTGCGCAGGGTCAGCCGAACCTCGGGCATCGAATCGAGGTTGAAGCCGGTCTCGCGCTCGACCGTGGCGCCCGAGGCGATGCGACCGGCGGTCGGGACGCCGCGCGTCACCGAGGAGCCCGAGGCGCCGCCGCCCGAGACCGAACCCGTCTGAACCGACCCTTGCGCCACCGCATAGACCTCGCCGTCCGCGCCCTGGAGGCTGGTGACCAGCAGGGTGCCACCCAGCAGGCTCTTGGCGTCGCACATGCTGGAGACGGCCACGTCGATGCGCGAGCCGGGGGTGGAGAAGGGCGGCAGCTCGGCCGTCACCATGATGGCGGCCATGTTCTTGGAGTTGGCGTTGGCGCCGCGGATGTTGACGCCGAGACGCTCGGTCATCCCTTCCAGCGACTGGCGGGTGAAGGGGCAGTTGCGAAGGCTGTCGCCCGTGCCGTTCAGGCCGACGACGAGGCCGTAGCCCACCAGCTGGTTGGAACGGACGCCCTCGATGGAGGCGATGTCCTTGATCCGCGACTGGGCGTCGGCGGCGGTCGCGCCCGTCAGCGCGGCCAGTCCGATCAGGACGGGAGCGAAGAGGGCGGCAAGACGTTTCGACATCGAGGGTAATCCTGACTGTGACCCGAAACGGAATGCGAGGATCATGCCGAATTGAAAGTTCAATATTTTCAACGATGGAAAGCTGAAGCTTGCCGTTCAGGGCGGCAGATTCTGCCCGCCCGTTAACCAAACAGTCACCGTGATCCGGCGAGGATCAGCCATGTCCCGGAGCGTTTGTCCATGAAGGTCACCGGCCCCTCAGGTCCGACATCTGCCTCCAGCGCGCGTCCGACGAAGGCCGCGGGCGGCTTCAGCCTTGGCCAGACGGGGGGCTCTGCGCCCGCCGCGGCGACGGCCTCGGCCTCCAGCGCGAGCGGTGTGGCGGGGCTCTCGGCCCTCATGGCGCTGCAAGGCGTGGAGAGCGCCACCGAACGCCGCCGCCGCTCGATTCGGCGCGGACGCGGCCTGCTGGACCGGCTCGACGAACTCAAAATGGCGATGTTGGGCGGCGAAAACGACACCGAAGCCCTGGAGCGCCTGAGCCGCTCCCTGCGCGAAGAGCGGCCCGAGGATGCACCTGAGGCGCAAAACGATGGTCTCAGGGGTCTGCTGGATCAGATCGATCTGCGCGCGGCGGTTGAGCTGGCCAAGGCCGAAGTTCGCCGCAGCGCACCATAAACCACCGAATCCTTGAACTTTTCCCCTGTCCGCTGAGCAGTGTGATGACAAAATGTCACGCTGCTCACGTCGAGCGGGTTTTCCCTGATCACGGACGCGCGAACCGCGTTGCTCCGACTCTCGCCGACGCCTAAAGGCAGGTTGCGCCACAGGGGGGCGTTTTAGTTGAAGAGCGTGAGTGCGATGAACGCAGTTGCGTCCATGACTGCAGCAGAGCCGGTCGCGTACCGGCCCTCAGACGACGAACCGTTCATGAATGAACGGCAGCTGGCCTATTTCAAACACAAGCTGATGGCGTGGCGGGATGACATCCTGCGCGAGTCCAAGGGCACGGTCATCAATCTGAAGGCCGAGACCGAGAACCATCCGGATCTGGTGGATCGGGCGTCGTCCGAATCCGACCGGGCGCTGGAGCTTCGGACCCGCGATCGCCAGCGCAAGCTGATCTCCAAGATCGAAGACGCCCTGCGTCGGATCGAGGACGGCTCGTACGGCTATTGCGAGGACACCGGCGAACCGATCGGCCTGGGCCGACTGGAAGCCCGCCCGACGGCGACCCTGTCGGTCGAGGCCCAGGAACGTCACGAACGCCGCGAACGCGTCCACCGCGACGACTGATCGCCTGCCTGCTCAGGCCGGCAGGACGGACGTAAGATCGGTTTGGATGAAGTCGTCGCCCTTGAACAACAGGGGCGCGGCATATTCCGTGGCCAAGGCGTAGGCGAAGCAGTCGCCGAGATTCAGCCTGGCCGGAGTGCGCTTGCCGAAGTCGCGCTCCGCGCTTGAGGCCAGTGTCGCCGTGCGTGCGGTGGCGGGGGCGATCTGTATTCCAAACTGCGCGATCATCCGATCCAGATCGACGACCCCGGCTTCGCCGCGCAGGCTGCGCAATCGGGTCGCGGCTTCCCAATAGCCGACAGGGGACAGGAGCAGGTCGGTCTCGCCCGCCATGGCCCTACGAAACGCCATGGTCTCCGGTTCCCTCAGCAGAACCGCCACAAGGGCTGAAGCATCGACCACGATCACTTCGGCAGGCCGTATTCGTCGTAGAGATCGTCGTCCGTAAGCAGCGGTCCGACGATGGGCAGGCTCTGGAAGTGAGCGACGATTTCCTCCACGGCCGCCAGTTTGGCCTCGATCTCCGCCTCGCGCCGGGCGGTCAGACGCTCGTCCCGCTCGCGCACCATCTCCTCGACCAGGTCGGTGATGGACTTGCCTTCCAGGCGCGCGAGTTCGCGCAGGCGTTCCGCGACTTCGGGCTTCCGGATCTGGACGGGCGCGTTCATGACGATGGGCAATCTATCATGACGGGGCTCTGCTCCCAAGCCACGCCTTGACTTCGCCACCGCCGTGACCGACCTACGCGCCTCGTTTTCAAGGTCGCCCATCCCATGTCCGTCAAGGTCCGTTTCGCTCCGTCGCCCACCGGCAAGCTGCACGTCGGCAATGTCCGCACGGCTCTGGTCAACTGGATGTTCGCGAAAGGGCAGGGCGGTTCGTTCGTGCTGCGCATCGACGACACCGACCTGGCGCGCTCGACGGCCGAGTTTGAACAGGGGATCGAGGACGACCTGACCTGGCTGGGCCTGGTCTGGGACGAGCGCTACAACCAGTCCAAGCGCTTCGATCGCTATGAGGAGGCCGCGGCGCGGCTGAAGGCCTCGGGCCGCCTCTATCCCGCCTACGAGACCGGCGAGGAGCTGGATCGTCGGCGCAAGGTGCAACTGGCGCGCGGCCTGCCGCCGATCTACGACCGCGCGGCCCTGAGCCTGACCGACGAGGAGAAGGCCGCCTTCGAGGCCGAGGGGCGCAAACCCCACTGGCGCTTCAAGCTGGACGGCAAGCGCGTCGCCTGGGAAGACCTGGCGCGCGGCCATGCCGAGGTCGACACGGCCTCGATGTCGGACCCGGTGCTGATCCGCGAGGACGGCCTGTTCCTCTACACCCTGCCGTCGGTCGTCGACGACATCGACATGGGCATCACCCACATCATCCGGGGCGAGGACCACGTCACGAACACGGGCGCCCAGATCGAGATATTCGAGGCGCTCGGCGCTACGGTCCCCGGCTTCGCCCACATGCCGCTGCTGGTCGGTGAGGACGGCTCGGCCCTGTCCAAGCGTCTGGGTTCGCTGTCGATCAGTGAGATGCGCGACCTGGGCTATGAGCCGATCGCCATCACCAGCCATCTGGGCCGGATCGGCACCTCGGACCCGCTGGAAGTCGGCGCTTCGGTGGACGCGCTGGGCGAAAGCTTCGCCTTCACCAAGATGGGCCGCTCGCCGGCGCGTTACGACACAGCCGATCTGGACCGTCTGAACGCCCAGGCCCTGCACGCCATGGACTATGTGACGGCGCAGCCGCGTCTGGCCGCTCTGGGCGTCGATCTGGGCGAGGCCTTCTGGGCCGTGGTCCGGCCGAACCTGCAGAAATTCGCCGATGTGACGGAGCTGGCCAAGATCGTTCAGGGCCCGGTGACGCCGGTGGTCGAGGACGCGGGCTTCGCCGCCGCGGCTCTGGAGCTGCTGCCCGAGACCATCGACGAGACCGCCTGGTCGGCCTGGACGACGGCGATCAAGGACAAGACCGGCGCCAAGGGCAAGGGGCTGTTCATGCCGCTGCGCCTGATCCTGACCGGCCAGCCGCACGGGCCGGACATGGCGGCGATCGTTCCCCTGATCGGGCGCGAGCGCATGATCCGGCGCCTCAACGGCGAAACCGCCTGAAACAAAAGACCGCCTGAAGCAGGGCTTCAGGCGGTCAAATGACCGTCAGGTTGTAGCGACGCCTCAGGCGGCGTTGCAGGTCGCCAGCTGTTCAGCGCTGAGCGTCACGCCCTTGTACGAGAAGGCGCTGACCTGACCGACGCGGGCGACGACCCGGCGGCAGGCGCGCGGAGCGGGCTGGCTGGCGCCGCCCGTGGCGGTGCAGGACGCGCCGGTGCAGCGCCACGAGGCGCCGTCGATGATCAGGGTCGCGGCCGGGGCCTTGGAGGCGTCGGCGAGGGTCAGGCTGGTGGCCGGGGTGTCGGCCAGGGCGGGAGCGGCGGCGAACAGGGCGGCCGCGAGCACGAGAGCGCGCATGGATTGTCTCCGAAGAACGGGTCGGAGCGTCAGGAAATGCGCTCCTGAGACGCCAATGTCAGTTTCATTAGAAAACTGTCAAGGGCGAAATCGTGGCGCGATGCACTTTTTATGATCGGTGATCAGTTATCTCTGATCATGTTGCACGACGGGCGCATCGCCCCGGACCATCATCTCGATCGCCTCATCGACGCTGTCGGCGACGCTGTAGGCCTGGAGGAAGGAGGGCGGGCTGAAGCCGCGGGCGACACTGTCCTCAAGCACGGCCAGCAGAGGGGCCCAGAAGCCGTCGATGTTCAAGAAGAGGATCGGCTTGTGGTGCAGGTCCAGCCGCTTCCACGACAGCAGTTCGATGACCTCTTCCAGGGTGCCGACGCCGCCGGGGGCGACGACGAAGGCGTCCGACTGGTCGTACATCAGCGTCTTGCGCTCGTGCATGGAGGTGACGACGATGGTCTCGACGTCGTCGAACAGCCGTTCGCGGCTGCGCAGGAAGGCCGGCATGATGCCGACGACGCGACCGCCGGCGTCATGGGCCGCCTTGGCCGAGGCGCCCATCAGGCCCACGCCGCCGCCGCCATAGACCAGCCGCCAGCCCGCCTGGGCCGTCGCCGCGCCGAAGGCCGTGGCGGCCTCGATATAGGCGGGGTCGTTGCCGGGGGCCGAGCCGCAGAACAGGCAGACGGACTTGCCGTCGAAGGGGGCGATGGCGGTGGCGGGCAGGGACATGAATCCTCGAACAAAACGGACATCCGGCAGAGACAATTCGGGTCGCGCCGGGCTATCTGGGCCGACAGTCCTACAGACACGGCGAGCAGGATGAAACGGCGTATCTTCGTCATCGGTATGACAGCCCTCGCTGTTCTCGGCGGAGCCGCCTGTTCGCCCGCGCCGGAAGGCCGCGCGCCCGAGGCGCAGTCCGGCTCGGGTTGGGTGACGCCGCCGCAGATCGAGAGCGTCGAACGCACCGCATCAGGGCTGACGGTGCACGGCCGGGCGGCGCCGCAGGGACGGGTTGTGCTGCGCGCCGCCGGGGGCACGGCCTATGCGGTGGGCGCCGACGCCAACGGGCGGTTCGATCTCCAGGTGCGCTCGCCGGACAATGACACCCTGTTCCTGGTCGAGACCCAGGACGGTCAGGACGCCTCGCCGGCCCCCTATCAGATGCTGGTGTCGCGCGACCCGGCCGGGCCCACGGCCCTGCTAGGGCCCGGCGCCCCGACCAAAAGGCTGGATCCCGCCGGGCCGCTGGACGTGGTCGACAGCGACGGTCATTCGCTGCTGGCCTCGGGTCGGGCGCAGCCGGGTTCGAGCGTCGCGGTCTCGGTCGCCGGGCGCGAACCGGTGCAGGCCCATGTCGGCCCGGACGGACGCTGGAGCCTGACCCTGACCAGCGAAGGCGCCGGGGCGGCGGAGATCGTGGTCGCCGGGCGGCGCTACGCCTATCCGGGTCCGGCGCTGGGCAATGGCGGGGCGGGCGGCGGTCTGGCGATGGTGTCCAATCCGCAGGGCTGGTCGGTGTCCTGGCCAGTGGAGCCGCGTTCGCGTCAGGGCAGCTGGTTCCCGGCCGGTTGACGCCGTTTACCTCTCGTTAAGCAAAACGGCCGATGGAGGACTCGTCTTCTTTTTTGGGGACACCACCATCACCGAACTTCTTCAGCCCGGCGCCCGCGTCGGGCTTTTTTCTTGTCCGGAGCCGGGCCGATCAGGCCGCGACCTCCTTCATCGAGACCGTCGGGTCGGCGAGTTTGACGGGATCGACAGGCGTGGCGCGACCGATCAGCAGGCGGCCGGCCATGAACTCGGGCGGGGCGTTGACGGCCTCGACGCAGACGACCTTGTCGCCCGCCAGATGGAAGACGGCGAAGCGGCCTTCGGAGAGGTCGCCGCGCAGGATCTGGCGGTCGGCGTCGAAGGGCAGGCCGGCGATCTGAAGCTTGATCTCATACTGGTCGGACCAGAACCACGGGACCTCGGGCGCCGGGGCCGGCCGGCCGGTGATGGCGCTGGCCGCCTGTTTGGCCTGTTCCAGGGCGTTGGGCACGCTTTCCAGCCGCATGACCCGACCGCCCATGACCGGGATCGGCCGGTGGGTCATGTCGCCCAGCGCAAAGATGGACGGGTCGGAGGTGCGTGCGGCCTCGTCGACCACCACGCCATTGTCGCAAGTCAGACCGGCGGTGCGGGCCAGGGCGTCGCAGGCGAGGGCGCCGACGCCGACCAGGATCACGTCGGCGGCGATCAGCTCGCCGTCGGCCAGGCGCACACCGCCGTCCTCGAAGCCCGAGACCTCGGCGCCGGTGCGGATCTCGACGCCGTGGGAGCGGTGATGGTCGGTGAAGAAGGTCGAAAGGGTCTCGGACGCCACCCGCTGCAGCACCCGGTCCATTCGCTCCAGCACCACGACCTCGGCGCCCAGTTTGCGGGCCGAGGCGGCGGCCTCGAGACCGACATAGCCGCCGCCGACCACGGCCATCCGCTTGCCGGGGCCGAGTGCGCTTTTCAGCCGTTCGGCGTCTTCCAGCGTGCGCAGTTCGACCAGATCGGGCCGGTCGGCGCCGGGGATGGGCAGTTTGCGGGCCACCGAGCCGGTGGCGAGGATGAGGATGTCGTAAGGCTCGACCGCGCCGCCTTCGAAGGTCACGGTCTTGGCCGCCGGGTCGATGGCGGTCGCGGTGACGCCGGTGCGCAGGTCGATCGACTGTTCGGCGTAGAAGCTCTCGGGGCGCAGCAGGAGGGCGTCGAGGTCGGCCTCGCCCTTCAGCCAGGCCTTCGAAAGGGGCGGGCGCTGATAGGGTGGGGCGGTTTCCGTCCCGGCGAGGACGATTTTCCCGGCAAAGCCATACTGGCGCAGCAGGGCCGCCGCCGAGCCGCCGGCATGGCCCGCGCCGATGATCAGGACCTGGGTATCGTCAGAAATTTCCACGTGGAAACAGGGCCTTCTCGTGAGCGGCTGCGGAGGTTCGGTCCTATGTAAGGCGGTTCGCGGTCGGGCGCCACGGGCGGCTCTGTTTGTAACTTTAGGACACTGAGTGTTTCAAAACCGCATGTCGCGCTTGCGAAATTGTGCGTCGCAACATAGATTGCTCTCGACGCTTCGGCGTCATGCCCTTTCCTGGGCGTTTCCTCCCAAATAAACTTTTTATGGCCGCGTCCTCGGACGCGGCCTTTTTTTCTGCCCGATCAGGCGGCTTCGAGCAGAGCCATCGTGCCGAGACCGCCGTCGGCGCAGATGCTGACGATGGCGCGCGTGCCCGCGGGGCGGCCGGCCAGTTCCTTCACCGCCTGCGAGAGGATGCGGGCGCCGGTCGCGCCGAAGGGATGGCCCAGGGCGGTCGAGCCGCCGTTAGGATTGACCCGGTCGGTCGGGAAGGCGCCGAGGTCGGCGGTTACGCCGGCCTTGTCGCGCAGGAAGTCGCGGTCCTGCCAGGCCTTGATGTGGAACAGGACCTGGGCGGCGAAGGCCTCGTGGATCTCCCACAGATCGATGTCGGCATAGGTCAGCCCGTTGCGGACCAGCATGCGCGGTACGCCATAGGCCGGGGCCATCAGCAGACCTTCGTGCTTCAGGTCGATGGAGGTGACCTCATAGTCGATCAGCTTCACCCGGGGCGTCTCGGCTGGCAGGCGCTTCAGCCCCGCGTCGGAGGCGACCCAGATGGCGGCGGCGCCGTCGGTCAGGGGTGAGGAGTTGCCGGCCGTCAGCGTGCCCTGACCGCTGACCTTGTCGAAGGCGGGCTTGAGTTTGGCCAACCGCTCCATGGAGGTGTCGGGGCGGGGCAGGTTGTCCTTTTTGAACTCGCCGACCGGGATGACGAGGTCGTCGAAGAAGCCCCGGTTCCAGGCGGCGACGGCGGTCTGATGGCTGGCGAGAGCCACGCGGTCCTGATCTTCACGGGCGATTTGCCAGTCCTTGGCGGTGATCTCAGTGTGCTCACCCATGCTCATGCCGGTGGTGCGATTGACGACCTTGGGGATGAACAGGGACAGGGGCTTGAGCTGCGACAGCAGGCTGATGCGCTGGCTGAGCGTCTTCGCCTGCAGGAATTTCCGCAGGCCGTCGGACAGGCCCTGGCTCAGGCCGATCTGGACCCGGCTCATGGCCTCGACACCGCCGACGAGGGCCAGATCCCGGCCGCGTCCGTCGATCATCCCCGCCGCCTCGAACACTCCGACCATGGAGGTCGAACAGGCCATGACGGTCGAGAAGGCCGGGATGGTCGGATCCAGCCCGGCGTCGAGCAGGACCTCGCGGGCGATATTGCTCCAGGTCAGGTTGGGAATGACCGTGCCCCAGACGGCGAAGTCGGGCTTGGCGCCGTTCAGCTTCGCGACCATCGCCTGGGCCACCGGGACCGACAGGGCGATGGCGTCATAGCTCGAGAGCGGGCCGTCGACCTTGGCGAAGGGGGTGCGGACGCCGGCGGCGAGCCATTTGGTCGTGCTCATGAGAGCCTCGCGATTGGGAGCGGGAGAAGCTTCACCTTAGTGCCCATCCGTGGCCGGCGCCGCGTTTTTCGGCGGGCGGCAGAAGGGAACCATGATCAGGGCGAAGAGGAAGATCCAGGCCATCAGGCGGAAGACGTCGTTGAAGGCGAGGGTCAGGGACTGGCGGGCCACCACCTTGGCCAGTTCGCCCTGGGCCATCAGCAGGGCCTGTGTGCTGTCTGAGGTCACGCGGCCGATTTGGGCGGCGAGGCCGGTGACCAGTTCGGCGGCATGGCTGTGGGGCTGGCCCATGGCCTCGCCGAGGCGCTGGACGTGCAGGCGGGCGTTGTCGCCGAGCCAGGTGTTGACCATGGCGATGCCCACGGCGCCGCCGAGATTGCGCATCAGGTTGAACAGGCCCGAGGCGTAGCGCAGGTCCGGGCCCGCGAAGCCGGCCAGGGCGAACTGCACGCTCGGCACGATGCACAGCATGATCGAGAAGCCGCGCAGGACCTGGGGCCAGAAGAAGCTGGCGAACCCCCAGTCGGGCGTCAGGTGCGAGGTCAGGAACAGGGAGAAGGCGAACAGGCTGAGGCCCACGGCGATGATGATCCTCTGGTCCACGCTCTGCGACGCGCGGGCCGCGACGATGACGCTGAACAGCTGGGCGCAGCCGGTGACCACGACCGTCGTGCCGATCTCGAGCGAGTTGTAGCCCCGCACACGGCCGAGGAAGACCGGGATCAGATAGGTCGAGGCATAGATGCCGAAGCCAATGGTCAGGTTGAAGACGCAGGCGAAGACGAAGGTCGGCTTTTTGAACGGGGTCAGGCGCACGATCGGCCCGCCGGAGTTGAAGGAGCGCTCGAGGAACAGGACGAAGGCCACGAAGGAGGCCCAGGCGGCGATGGCGATGTACGGGTCCTGGAACCAGTCGTTCTTCGGCCCTTCCTCGAGCACGTACTCCAGCCCGCCGAGGAAGACGGCCATGGCCGCCAGGTGGGAGTAGTCGATCCGCTTCAGCATGGCGAAATTCGGCAGGTCGACCTTGATCAGGCGCAGGGCGAAGACGGTCACCAAGGCCCCCGGCACGATGTTGACGTAGAAGATCCAGCGCCAGCCGGCCGCGTCGGTGATCCAGCCGCCGACGGTGGGGCCGAGCGTCGGGGCCAGCACCGAGACCATGCCGAGGATGGCCGGGATCATGGCGCGCTGCTTGCCCTCGAACATGGCGAAGCCGGTGGCGAAGACGGTCGGCACCATGGCCCCGCCGACGAAGCCCTGAATGACCCGGAAGACGATCATCGACTCGATGTCCCAGGCCATGCCGCACAGGGCGCTGGACAGGGTGAACAGCCCCGCCGAGAGGGCGAACAGGTATCGGGTCGACAGGGACTGGGCGAGGAAGGCCGCGAAGGGGATCATGATCAGCTCGGCGATCAGATAGCCGGTCTGGATCCAGCTGATCTCGTCCGGCCCCGCCGACAGCCCCGCCTGCACGTCGTTCAGCGAGGCGGCGACGATCTGGATGTCGATCAGGGCCATGAACTGGCCGAAGGCCATGACCCCGAAGATCAGGAACTTCACCGGCGTCGGCAGGGCCAGCGGGTTCGGCGGGGCGGCCTTTGGGCGGGCCGGTTGGGGGAGGCTGTCGGCGGTGGCGTCGGTCATCGGAGCGGTCCTGCCGACGCCGCCCCTTGCGGAAGCGCCGGCCTTTATATTACATGCGTCATATAAAGGAGGCCCGCAAGGCCATGCGCTATGACGCCGAACACAAGGCCCGGACCCGGCAGAAGGTCCTGACCGTCGCCAAACAGGCCATCCGCCAGAACGGCATCGCCAATCTGGGCGTGGCGGCGGTGATGAAGGACGCAGGGCTCACTCACGGCGGCTTCTATGCCCACTTCCCCTCGCGCGACGCCCTGATCGATGCGGCGCTGGAGGAGATGCTGGAGGGGGCGAAGGCGCGGTTCCAGCGGATCACCGACGGCCTGCCGTTGCCGGTGGCGCTGGCGACCTATCTCGACATGTATCTGTCGGCCGGGCATCGCGATTCCGGGACCTTCCTCTGTCCGCTGCCGATCCTGTCGACAGACATGACGCGGCTGGAGCCGGCGCAGCGGGCGGCCTATGCCGTCACCGCCGACCGGCTGGCCTCGCTGATGCGGCCGATGATCGAGGCGGCCGATCCGTCGCTCGATCCTGACGAGGCCGTGCTGGTCTCGCGCTCGGTGGTGTCGGAGGCGGTAGGGGCCCTGTCCCTGGCCCGCGCCATCGGCCCGACCGAACAGTCCGACGCCATTCTGCTGGCCTCGCGCACCGCCCTGAAACGCCGCCTCGGCCTCCCCGCCGGGACGATCGGAGCCGTCCAATGACCGCCACCACCCCCGACGCCGTCGCCGTTCCCGCGAGGAAGGCGGGCCTGCCGTTCTCGAAGCGGACCCTGATCATGGTCTCGGCGGCGGTGGTCATCGCGGTCGGCGGGGCGACGCTGATCCTGATGCCGAGGAACACGGTCGAGACCGAGGCGGCCTATGTGCAGGCCGACAGCTCGTCGGTGGCGCCCCGGGTGCGCGGCCTGATCGCCGAGGTGCTGGTCGCCCACAATCAGGCGGTCAGGAAGGGCGATCCGCTGGTGCGCATCGATCCCGAGGAGTTCGACGCCCGGGTCGCCGCCGCCGAGGCCGATCTGGCTGACGCCGAGGCCGCGCTTCTGGCCGCCCACGCCGCCCTGACCTCGCTCGGCGCCGACGAGGCCCTGGCCGCCGCCAACATCCGCTCGGCGCGGACCTCCATCGCCTCGGCCGACGCCCAGAACGCGCGCGCCCAGGCCGACCGCCAACGGTTCGACGACCTGCTGGCCTCGGGCACGGTCGCGCGCCGTGACGCCGAGGAACGCCGCGCCGCCGCCGTTTCGGCCCAGTCCGCCGCCGACAAGACCCGCGCCGATCTGGAGGTGACCCGCAATCAGGCCGGGGTCGTCACCGCCCGCCGCGAGGTCCTGACCGCCGCCGTGGCCCGCGCCGAAGCCTCGGTAGCGAGAGCGCAGGCCGCGCTCGATCTGGCGCGTCAAGATCAGGCCAACACCATCGTCCGCGCCCCGATCGACGGCATCGTCGGCGACCGTCAGGCCGAGCCCGGCGACTATGTCCAGGCGGGCACGCGGCTGCTGACCGTGGTCCCGGCGACGGGCCTCTATGTCACCGCCAACTTCAAGGAGACCCAGACGGGGAGGATGCGCGTCGGCCAGCGCGCCGACATCGAGATCGACGCCCTGCCGGGCGCGCGTCTGCACGGCGTGGTCGACAGCTTCGCCCCGGGCTCGGGCTCGACCTTTTCCCTGCTGCCGTTCGAGCCGGGGACGGGCAATTTCACCAAGGTGGTCCAGCGGGTCCCGGTCCGCATCCGCCTCGACCCCGGCCAGCCGGCGCTGGACCAGCTGCGATCGGGGCTCTCGACCACGGTCAAGGTGACGCTGAAATAGGGTCTGGTAGAAGGGGCGGATGACCTCCGTCGTTTCCCGCCGTCTGATCCTTGGAGCGCTGGCCGCAAGCGGGCTGGCGTCGGCCGCCCGGGCCGCATCCGCGACCTTTGACGCGGCGGTGATGAAGCCGGGGCAGGGCAGGGCGCCGGCGGGCGTGCCCGTCTATCCCGACCTGACCTCAGCCATCGCGGCGGCGCCCGCCGACGGGACGCGGCCGTTCCGCATCCTGATCGGGACTGGGATCCATGAGGGGCAGGTCGTGGTCGACAAGCCGTTCGTCCATCTGGTCGGGGCGAGCCGGACAGGGTCTGTGATCAACCATCTGGCGGCCTCGGGGCTGCAAGGGCCGGACGGGCGCAACTGGGGCACGACCCGCAGCGCGACCCTGTTCGTGCGGGCGCCCGACTTCCGGGCCGAAAACCTGACCATCAACAACGCCTTCGACGGACTGGCCGAGATGACGAAGCCTGAGGGCTTGCGGTCGCACGACGGGGCGGGGCCGCAGGCTGTGGCTCTGATGCTGGACCGGGGCGCCGAACGCTCCGTGATCCGCGACTGCGACATCCTCGGCTATCAGGACACCCTGTTCGCCAATGTCGGGACGGCCCTGTTCGAGCGCTGCGTGATCGCCGGCAGCTACGACTTCATCTTCGGCGCGGGGAGGGTCTGGTTCGAGGGCTGCGAGATCCGCTCGCGGCCGCGTCCCGGCGAGACGACTGACAAGCTCGATCAAGGCTATATCGCCGCGCCCAGCACCCCGATCGATCAGCCGTTCGGCTTCGTCTTCCATCGCTGCCGCCTGACGAAGGAGGCGGGGACGGCGAAAGGCTCGGTCTTCCTGGGACGGCCTTGGCGGCCGACGACAACCTTCCCCGACGGCCGCTACGGCGATCCGCGCTTCGTGGCGGCGGCGAGCTATCTCGACTGCTGGATGGACGACCATATCGCGCCCGAGGGCTGGACCGAGATGTGGTACACGGGCCGCGACGGCAATCCGCGCACCATGCTTCAGCCGGAAGAGGTGCGCTTCTCCACGCATGGGTGCTGGGGGCCGGGCGCGGCGGCGTTCGGACGGGGGAAGACGCTGACCGCCACCGAGGCCGCCGCCGTCACCCGCGCCGCCGTGATCGGCTTCACGACCTGACGGTCCGGGCCGCGATCTCCTGCAGAAAAGCCTGAGAGTATGACGCCTTGCGTCGCCGTGCGTCTGACGGCAACGATGAAACGGCGGAGAAGCCGCGGATGCAGGTTGATGTCGGGAACCCAGGACAAGCTGACGGAACGCGAGCGCGAATGCCTGCGCCTTGTTCACGCGCACCTGAATTCCAAGCAGATCGCCCGCGAACTGGGCATCAAGCCGGGGACCGTGGACCGGCATTGCGAAAACGCGGTCCGCAAGCTTCAGGCCGGCAATCGGGTCGACGCGGCCCTGCGTCTGGCGGCCTGGGAAACCCTTGGGACCGGTTCCCAATCCGATCCATTCCCAATGGCCCAACGGCCGTCCTCAGCGCCTTCTGAAGGGGCAAACGAGGACTACCATGACCGCGAACAAGGATCCGATACCGGCCGTCAGCTGGGCAGGGGTGGAAGCCATTCTTCTGGGGATGGCCCATACGCCCGACAAACGTCTGATGGTCCGGCATCTGGTGGAGGGCACGCGCAAGCAGGCGCCCTTCCTGACTCCCGAGGGAGTGATGGCCGAGCTCTTCTATCTGGCGACGGCCTTGCTCGATCAGGACTTCAATCCGTCCTTCACGGGAACGAACTCCTCGGACGCATCCTCGTCGTCTTCGGCGTAGCCGCCGTCGCAGCGTTGATCCTCCTCAGCCTCGCGGGGGCCGAAAGCTTCGCCTTTCTTCTTCAGAAGTTCCGCTACGGCGGCTGAAGCTCCCGGGTTCATCTCCGAAAGCCCCACATGAAACGCGCCGAAAAGGCCGCGAGCATCGCCGCTCGCGTGCAGAAAGCCCTGACCCACGCCGAAGCCGGCCAGGATCAATCCATCGCCCGCCTGGGCCGTCTGGCCCAGACCCTGACCCGGTCGCGCCGCGACGCCGGCCTGTCGCCGACCGTCGGTCAGCCGGTGTTCGACGCCCTGTCACGGGCCATGGCGGCCCAGATCGAGTCCCAGCGCGCCATGGTCGAACTGCATGAAGCCCTGTCGGTCGTGAAGGGCCGCACCCGCTTCCGCGGTCTGCAGATGGGCGGCCTGGACAAGGAAGATGAGCCGACGCCCCGCGAAACGGGCTTCGCACCGACCTTAAGTCTGGTTGAGAAAGCCGCCTGATCAGGGTTACGACACGGCGGGGGAACCGCCGTGTCGCCAATCTATCTGTTCACGCTCGTCGTCTTCGCGCTCGTCGGTCTTGCCGCCCTGTTGCGCGGCCGCCGTTGGGAGCGCGCCACCGTCGCCGTGCTGGCGGTGGCCTGGATCGGGTCGGCGCTGACCCCATTCAATCGCGTCGATCCGCCCTGGATCGCCATCGGCCTCGACGTCGCCGTCTTCCTGTTCTTCCTCTATGCGGCCCTCTATGCGCGGCGCAGCTGGACGGCGGCGGCCGCGGGATTCCAGTTCCTGATCCTGTGCACCCACTTCGTCTTCGCGCGCGACCGGTCGCTTGAGCAGTGGGCCTATGTCTCGGCCTATTACGTCTGGAACCTGGGGGTCATCGCGGCCCTGGCCTTCGGCGTCGTTTGGCGAGGGCGCGAGGCGGCTCGACCGTGAACTTCGCACCTGCGGCGACGTTGGTGGGAGCCGTGTTCAGGAGCGCCCATGTCCGACTACACCCTCTACTACTGGTCCGCGCCATTTCGGGGCCAGTTCGTGCGCGCCGTTTTGGCCTAGGCCGGGAAGACATGGGTGGAGGCGGGCGACAAGCAGATCGGCAGGCTGATGGAGGGCCCGGTCAAGGCGATGCCGATCCCCTTCATGGGGCCGCCGGTTCTCGTCGATGAGCAGAGCGGTTTCGCCGTCTCCCAGATGCCGGCCATTCTGCTCTACCTCGGCGAAAGTCTCGATCTGCTGCCGGAAGATCCGGCCGGGCGCGCCCTGGCGCTGAAGGTGGTGTGCGACGCCAACGACGTCATCGACGAGCTCACCCGCGACGGCGGCAAGTCGATGTGGACCCCTGATCGCTGGGCGGAGTTCGAGCCGCGTCTGAAAAAGTGGATGTCGTTCTGGGAGGAGATCGGCCGGCGCCATGGTCTGAAGGCCAAATCCGGATTCCTTCTGGGCGGGGATGCGCCGGGCCTGGCCGACGTTGTGACGGCGACCTTGTGGACCACGATTGCCGACCGCTTTCCGAAGATCGGCGCGATCCTGACGGAGACCGCGCCGCATACGGCGGCTCTGGCCCGCCGGGTTTCGGATCTTCCGCTTCTGGTCGCGGTCGCGGAGCAGGCGCGCGCTGACTACGGCGATAGCTGGAGCGGAGGACAGATCGAGGCGTCGCTCAGAAAGGTTCTGGGCGCCTGAAATCGCGGGCCCGCGCGGCGACGGGGGCGGGTTCAGGCGCGCTTCCGGCGCTGGGTGGAACCCCCGCGGGCGGGGGCGGTTGAAGCGAACCAGACCGGAGTAATCCCATGGCCGACGCCTCCAACCCTACGCCCCATTATCCGACCCCGCCGTTCCCGGATCAGAAGCAGCCCTGGCCGGGGTTGGCCTCGCAGATGGACCCGCGCCCGGACCATGGCGAGACCAGCTACAGGGGGTCCGGGAAACTGACCGGCAAGCGGGCCCTGATCACGGGCGGCGACAGCGGCATCGGCCGGGCGGCCGCCATCGCCTTCGCGCGCGAGGGCGCCGATGTGGTCATCAACCACCTGCCCGAGGAGGAGCCTGACGCGCGCGAGGTCATCGACCTGATCCTCGCCGAGGGCCGCAAGGGGGTGTCGATCGCGGGCGACCTGCGCGACGAAGGCTTCTGCCGACGGCTGGTCTCGGAGGCCGTAGAGGCGCTCGGCGGGCTGGACATCCTGGTCAACAACGCCGCCCGCCAGCAGACGCGCCCCTCAATCGCCGACATCAGCGCCGAGGACTTCGACGCGACCTTCAAGACCAATGTCTATGCGCCCTTCTGGCTGTCCAAGGCGGCGCTGGAAGTCATGGGGGAGGGGGCGGTGATCGTGAACACCGCGTCCGAACAGGCAGGCGATCCGTCGGAGGACATCATGGACTACGCCATGACCCGGGCGGCGGTTCTGAACTTCACAAAGGGGCTGGCGACCCAGCTGGCGCCGCGCGGCATCCGGGTGAACGCCGTGGCGCCCGGCCCCTTCTGGACCCCGCTGCAGGTCAGCGGCGGCGCGACGCCCGAGAAGCTCAGGAATTTCGGCGCTTCCAGCCCCTTCGGACGGCCCGGCCAGCCCGCCGAGATCGCCGGGCTCTATGTCGCCGCCGCTGATCCGGCGCTCAGCTATTCGACGGGCCAGATCTTCGCGGCGACGGGCGGCAACCGCCAGCCGGCCTGATCAGATTGTCCTGAGAGGGAAGAGGTCCCGGCGGGACGCCGGGTCCGAGATGGCTCCGCAGGTAGGATTCGAACCTACGACCAGCCGATTAACAGTCGGCTGCTCTACCACTGAGCTACTGCGGAACATCTGCTCGGGAGGCGGGCGTATAGCAGTGGCTTCGCGCGTCTTGCAACGGCTAATGTGGGGCCATGCGCATCATTTCCATCGAGGCTCCGGACGATCCCCGGATCGCCGCCTATCGCGACATCCGGGAGCGGGACCTGACCGGGCGGGAAGGGCTGTTCATCGCCGAAGGCGAGGTGGTGCTGCGCAATCTGGTCTCGCCCGCCGGCCTGTGCCGGCCACGCTCGATGCTGCTGGCCGAGAAGCGAGTCGCGTCGCTGGAACCCATCATCGCCGCCGCGCCGGACGATATGCCGGTCTATGCGGCCAGCCAGGCGGTGCTCGATTCCATCGCCGGCTTCCCCCTGCATCGCGGCATACTGGCGCTCGGCGAAAAGCCCGCGCCGGAAGAGGCGTCCGCCGTGCTGGACCGGCTGGGTGAGGATGCGGTGGTCGTCGCGGCCGAGGGCATCGGCAACCACGACAATATCGGCGGCCTGTTCAGGAATGCGGCGGCCTTCGGGGCCGGGGCCGTGCTGCTGGACGACCGCTGCGGCGATCCCTTCTATCGCAAGTCGATCCGGGTCTCGGTCGGGGCGGTGCTGCGCACGCCCTCGCCGCGCCCGTTGCCGCTGGAAGAGTTGGTCGAGACCCTGAAGGCCGCGCGGTTCGAGGTCATCGCCCTGACCCCTTCGGCGACCGAGCCCCTGGCGACGCTGAGACCCGGCGGTCGGCGGGCCCTGCTGCTGGGCTCGGAGGGGCCGGGCCTGCCGCAGGCGGTCATCGCCCGCTGCCGGGCGGTGGGGATCGCCATGGCCGGAGGCTTCGATTCCCTCAATGTCGCGGCGACCTCCGCCATCGCCCTGCATCAGTTGACCCGGGCCTGACGGCTGCGAACCGATAGCGAATTCGCCGCGTGGGTGAGGGGCGGTGAAGCAATTGCGCCCATCCGGTGACAATCGCACGAAATCAGGGCGTTAACGCTTTGTTGACCTTGCCGAACCGCGCTTTCCGTGTCGCCATGCGTGCGGGGAGATTGTCATGGCCAGTATTCTGTATTTCGTTCACCGCAACGCCCGCGTGGCGACCGCGCTGGGCGTCGTCTTCTTCGCCGTCAGCACCGCCGGGGCGATCGGCTGGATGACCGCGCCGGTCTAGCCGTTTTCGGGCTTTGGAGGTCGACACGACGGCTGCCGGGGGGCAGGGTCGGCGTCCCCCGACCTCTCGCCGAGTCCGCCCGATGCCCTTCCATAGATCCATCACCGTCTCCGCCGTGGCCCTGCTGCTGGCGAGCGCCGCCTCCATGGCGAGCGCGCAGGACGCGCAACACATCGATCCGGCGCGGCTGAACGCCCATATCGCGGCCCTGGCCGACGACGCCATGGGCGGGCGCGGACCGACGACCCCGGGCGAAGAGGCGGCGGTGAACTATGTCGCCGATCAGTTCAAGGCCATGGGGCTGGAGCCCGCGGGCGATGACGGCGGCTGGTTCCAGACTGTGCCGATCAACCGCTTCCTGCAGGACGGCCCCGCTGTCCTGACCGCCAGGGCCGGGGGCGAGGCCCTGACCTTCCAGCGTGGAACCGACATCATCGTCGGCAGCCATCGTCCGGTCTCCCGCATCACCCTGACCGACGTGCCCGTGGTCTTCGTCGGCTATGGCGTCACGGCGCCCGAGCGCGGCTGGGACGACTTCAAGGGCGTCGATGTGCGCGGCAAGATCGTGCTGATGCTGGTCAACGACCCGGACTTCGAGGTCCCCGCCGACAGCCCCGTGGCGGGCAAGTTCGACGGCAAGGGCATGACCTACTACGGCCGCTGGGTCTACAAGTTCGAGGAGGCGGCGCGGCGCGGGGCGGCGGGCGTGCTGGTCATCCATGAGACCGCCGGCGCCGGCTATCCCTGGACCACGCTGCAGAACTCCTCCACCGCCGCCGGCTTCGACATCGTGCGCGAGAATGTGGAGGCCGAGCGGGTCCAGGCCCAGGGCTGGATCCAGCAGCCGATCGCCGCCAGGCTGATGGCCGCCGCCGGTCTCGACTATGCGACGCTCAAGGCCCAGGCCCAGACGGCGGACTTCCATCCCGTCGCCCTGAACGGCGTCACCCTGTCGATGGATTTCGGCCTCAAGTACGAGCGGCTGACCACCCGCAACGTCGCCGGCAAGCTGACCGGCACGACGCGGCCGAACGAGACGGTGATGTTCGGCGCCCACTGGGACGCCTTCGGCCACGCCACGCCGAACGCACAGGGCGACGACATCTATAACGGCGCGGTCGACAACGCTTCGGGCGTGGCCGGGGTGCTGGAATTGGCCCGGCTGTTCGCCGCCGCCCCGCGCACCGAACGGTCCGAGATCTTCGTCTCCTGGGCGGCCGAGGAGGCGGGTCTGCTGGGGGCCTACTACTATGCCGCCCACCCGCTGGTGCCGCTGGAGACCACGGTCGCCAACATCAACATGGATTCGCTTCTGCCCGGCGGGCCGTCGCCTGAGATCGTGGTCATCGGCTACGGCAAGACCGATCTGCAGGACCGGCTGGCGCGCGATGCGGCGAAGGAGGGGCGGACCCTGATCGCCGACCCGGCGCCCCAGGTCGGGGCCTTCTATCGCTCGGATCACTTCCCCCTGGCCAAGATGGGGGTGCCGGCCCTGTTCGCGGCCGCGGGCTTCACCGGCGCCTCCGAGGCCAGCCGCATCTATGTCCGCGACCGCTATCACCAGCCGACCGACGCCTGGGAGCCGGGCTGGGACATGACCGGCGCGGCCGCTGACGTGCAGCTGCTCTATGACGTCGGCCGCGATCTGGCGACGGGGACCGACTGGCCCAGATGGACCCCCGGCAATGAGTTCGAGGGCGTCCGCGAAGCCAGCGCGGCGGCCCGCAAATAGGCAGATACGAAAACGGCCCGGAGTTTCCTCCGGGCCGTCTGTCATTGACGCTGACGGGTCGGCTTACTTCCGACGGCCGTCCAGGCTCCAGGCGCCCGTGCCGGCGCAGGCCAGGTACAGGAAGATGAAACAGAACAGGATGGCCGCGTCGCCGCCGTTCACGGCCGGATACGGGCTCTTGGGGAAGTGGAACATCCAGTAGGCGACGGCCATTTCGCCGGCCAGGACGAAGGCGGCCGGGCGGGTGAACAGGCCCAGGATGATCAGGGCCCCGCCGACAACTTCGAGGACGGCGCCAATCCAGAACAGGCTGAACATGGGGACCACGCCGGGCTCGGCGCCGTCCGGGAAGCCCCAGAGCTTGATCACGCCGTGGGCGAGGAACAGCAGGCCCGCGACGATGCGGAGGGCGGCGAGGGCGCGCGGCGCCCAGGGAGCGGTATTGAAGGAAGCCATTGTCTTTCTTTCTCTGAAGAGAGGCCCGGCCGGTGTGAGCCGACCGGGTCTTATTGAAACAGTGTTAGTTCCAGTTATCAGGCAGCGTCAACCAGAACAATCTCAGCATCCTTGAGCGCTGTCACGGTCAAGGTTTCTTCGTCGGTGATGGCGACGCCGTCACGGGCGTTGAGCAGGACGCCATTGACCTCGACCTCGCCGATGGCGGGGACCAGGTAGCCGCGACGGCTCGCGCCCAGGGGATAGGTCGCCGTCTCACCGGCCTTCAGCGTCGCGCCCACCACGCGGGCGTCGGTGCGGATCGGCAGAGCATCCGTGTCGTCCTCGAAGCCCGAGGCCAGGACCACGAACTGACCGGCGCGGTCGCCCTTGGGGAAGGGCTTGGCGCCCCAGGCGGGCTTTTCGCCACGACGGGTCGGCTCGATCCAGATCTGGAAGATCCGGGTCAGGTCCGGCTCGGCGTTGTATTCGGCGTGGCGGATGCCGGTGCCGGCGCTCATCACCTGAACGTCGCCGGCGACGGTGCGGCCCTTGTTGCCCAGGCTGTCCTCGTGGGTGATGGCCCCGTCGCGGACATAGGTGATGATCTCCATGTCGGCGTGCGGGTGGGGCGGGAAGCCCGAGCCGGCGGCGATCTCATCGTCGTTCCAGACCCGCAGGCTGCCCCAGCTCATCCGCTTGGGGTCGTAATAGTTGGCGAAGGAGAAGTGGTGCTTGGCGTTCAGCCAACCGTGGTTGGCGCCGCCCAGGGTTTCAAAAGGTCTGCGCTCGATCATCGTCTCGTCTCCGCGGTCCGATGGGGGCGGGGACATCCCCGCCGCGCTCACCGCCGCTCTGGCTTGAGGGCAAGATAGCGATCCGCTAACGATCAGAAATAGAAACAACTGAAACACATCGTTTCCACGGGGGCTCTGAGGATCATGTCGAAACTGCCCGATCTCGAAGCCCTCGCCATCTTCGCCAAGGTGGCCGAGACCCAGTCCTTCTCGGGCGCGGCCGAGGCGCTGAACCTGTCCAAGGCGACCGTGTCCAAGGCGGTCAGCCGGCTGGAGGTGCGTCTGGGCACGACTCTGCTGCACCGGACCTCGCGCCGCTTCGCGCTGACCGAGCAGGGCAGGGGGCTGGCCGCCCGCGCCGCCCAGATGGTCGCGGAGGGCGAGGCCGCCGAGGCCCAGGCCCTGGACCAGTCAATGAATCCGCGCGGCCTGGTGCGGCTGGCCGCGCCGATGTCGTTCGGCATCTCCTATGTCGCGCCGGCCCTGCCGGAGTTCCTGGCCCGCCATCCGGACGTCTCCATCGACCTGCATCTGTCGGACGAGGTGATCGATCTGGTCGGCGGCGGCTTCGACTGCGCCCTGCGCATCGCGGCCCTGCCGGACTCCTCCCTGACGGCCCGCAAGCTCCGCACCATCAAACGCCATCTGGTCGCCTCGCCCGAATACATCGCCCAGCGCGGCCGGCCCCAGGACCCAGAGGAGCTCTCGCGCCACTCCTGCTTCGGCTATGCCTATCTGCCGACGCCCAACACCTGGAAGTTCCGGCACAGGACCGACGGGCGTGAGGTCATGGTCCGGCCGCACGGCCCCTTGCGCGCCAACAACGCCGACGCCCTGACCGCCTCGCTGCTGGCCGGGCTGGGCATCGCCGAACAGCCCGACTTCTTCCACTGGGACGACATCGCCAGGGGGCGTCTGGAGATCCTGCTGCCCGACTGGGAGCTGCCGCGCATCGACCTTCATCTGGTGGCGCCCGGCGGCGGGCCGAGGCCGGCGCGGGTCACGGCTCTGATGGACTATCTGGCCGGCCGGTTCGCGGGACCGCTGTGGCCCGGCGACACCGGCGGCAAACGCTGATCTTGCGCATTGCCAGACGGGTTTCGTCGCCTATTCTGGCCCCATGAAAACAGCGCTCGGCATCCTGTCTCTCGCTCTGGCCCTCGCGGCCTGCGGCTCGCCCGCCCCGGCGCCCCAGGCCCCGCGCGCGGACGACGATCCGGCGGCCTCGGCCCTGGCCCTGTTCGATTCCAGCTCCTGGGATCTGATCGCCGGCAAATGCATGGCCGTGCTGGACCTGCCGCCGAACGCGGACAAGCCGG
The DNA here is from genome assembly GCF_058807035.1 of Brevundimonas sp. GW821-FHT12E07. Taxonomy (NCBI): domain Bacteria; kingdom Pseudomonadati; phylum Pseudomonadota; class Alphaproteobacteria; order Caulobacterales; family Caulobacteraceae; genus Brevundimonas; species Brevundimonas sp. GW821-FHT12E07. Next base: position 145,485 of record NZ_JBXAQH010000004.1, read on the forward strand.
AGAACCAGGCGCTCCAGCGCCGCTGGCGGACCTGGTTCGAAAAGAACGTGCAGCCCGATCTGGGCGCCCAGATGGTAACGCTGAACCGTCAGGCCCTGGCCACGACGCCCGAGCCGACCCTGGTCGCGGCCGCGGACTTCTGCCGGACCAAGATCGAGGAAGTCGCCCCGCAGACGGCGCCGGCCGCCTGACAGGCCGCCAGATTACAGATCGGTCACTTTCCCCGCCGCACGCGCGGGCCTAGGTCTTGGGACCAGACCTGTCCGGAAAGTGAAATCGCATGAAGTTCCGTCTGTTGGCCGCCGCTTCCGCCGCCGCCCTCCTGGCCGCCGCGCCGGCTTTCGCCGAAGGGGCCGCATCGCCGCCGCCCGCGACCGCCACCGCCGGTATCGAGGTGCCGCCCCTGGGCTTCACCAAACGCACCCTGGCCAACGGTCTGGACGTCTATACGGCGCGCGACACCAGCACTTCCAACGTCACGGTCCAGGTCTGGTACCGCGTCGGCTCCAAGGACGATCCGCAGCAGCGCTCGGGTTTCGCCCACCTGTTCGAACACCTGATGTTCAAGGCCACCAAGGACTTCCCGGACGAGACCTTCGACCGCCTGACCGAGGATGTGGGCGGCAACAACAACGCCTTCACCTCCGACGACGTCACCGCCTATCACGAGACCATCCCGGCCAATCATCTGCAGCGGCTGATCTTCGCCGAGGCCACCCGTCTGGGCTCGCTGGTCGTCAATGAGGACGTGTTCAAGTCCGAGCGCGACGTCGTGAAGGAAGAGTACCGCCAGAGCGTCCTCTCCAGCCCCTATGGCCGCCTGTTCGGCCTGTTCGCCCCGGCGACCATCTATCAGGACAGCCCCTACCGCCGCTCGACCATCGGCTCGATCGAGGATCTGGACGCCGCGACCATCGACGACGTGCGCCGCTTCCACGCCACCTACTACCGGCCGGACAACGCCATCCTGATCGTGGCGGGGAACTTTGATGAGGCCCAGCTGAACGGCTGGATCGACCAGTATTTCGGCCCCATCGCCAATCCGGACCGGCCGCTGCCGGTCAATGACGTCAAGGAACGCGAGCCGACCGGCCCGCGCGAGGCGACCTTCTACGCCCCCAATGTGCCGCTTCCGGCGGTGGTGGTGGCCTATCCGACCGTGGCCTACAAGGACGAGGCGGACCGCATTCCGCTGACGGTGCTGGACGGCATCCTGTCGACCGGCGAGAGCTCCAGGCTCTATCGCTCGCTGGTCTATGATCAGCAGATCGCCGCCCAGATCGGCTCCAGCCCGGATTCGTCGCAACAGGCCGGCAATCTTCAGGTCTATGCCATCATGGCCGGCGGCCATACGCCGGAGGAGGGGATCGCCGCCCTGAACGCCGAGGTGGCGAAGTTCCGCGACGCCCCCGTCACCGACGCCGAACTGACCGAGGCCAAGAACGAACTGGTCGCCGACGCCCTGAGGAACCGCGAGACGGTCGACGACCGCGCCAACGTCCTCGGCTTCGCCCTGATCAACACCAATGACGCCTCGGTCGCCGACCGCGAGATCGCGGCCATCCAGGCCGTGACCGCCGCCGACATCCAGCGCGTCGCCCGCCGCTATCTGACGCCCGAGCGCAGCATCACCATCCGCTATCTGAACGCCGATGATCAGCATCCGGTGACCCAGCAGAACACCCGGGTCACCGCCCCGGTCCAGATCGCCGATCTGGCCCCCGCCGGCGAAGCCCTGACCCTGCTGCCCGAGGCCCAGCGCGCCAAACTGCCCGAGCCGACCGCCGCCGTCTCGCCCACGACCCCTGCGGTCGCCGAGGCGCGTCTGGACAACGGCATGCGCATCCTGGTCGTCAACAAGCCGGGTCTGCCTCTGGTCTCGGCCCGCCTGAGCTTCGACGCCGGTTCGGCCGATGACGGCGCCGGCAAGTCGGGCGTCGCGGCCATGACCGCCAACCTCCTGACCCAGGGCACCACGACGCGCGACGCGCCCCAGATCGCCACCCAGATCGAACAGCTGGGCGCCTCGATCGGCGCCGGCGCCGGGACCGACTTCACCAGCGTCTATGCCAACGCCCCGGCGGACGTCTTCCCGCAGGCCGTGGCCCTGATGGCCGATCTGGTCCGCAACCCGACCTTCGCCGAGGAAGAGCTGGACCGTCAGCGCACCCAGACCCTCGACGGCCTGAAGGTGTCGCTGGCCTCGCCGGGGCAGGTGGCCTCCATGGTCTCGGGCCGGGTCGTCTATGGCGACGCCCCCTATGGTTCGCCGGGCGTCGGCACGGTCACCACGGTTCCGGCCCTGACCCGCGATGACGTGGTCGCCTTCCACGCCGCCCGCTACCAGCCGTCGGACGCCACCCTGGTGTTCAGCGGCGACATCACTCCGGAAGCGGCCCGGGCCCTGGCCCAGTCGGCCTTCGGCGACTGGCGCCCCTCGGGTTCGGCGGTCGCGGCGGCCACGGCTCCGGCCGGCCAGGCCCTGTCGCCGCGCGTGGTGGTCATCGACCAGCCGGGCGCAGGGCAGGCGGCGGTGGTCGCGGCCCTGCGCGGCGTGCCCCGCGTCAACGCCGACTACTTCCCCCTGACGCTGGGCAACACCCTGCTGGGCGGCAGCTTCACCTCGCGCCTCAATCAGGAAATCCGCATCAAGCGCGGCCTCAGCTACGGCACCCGCTCGTCGCTGGGCCTGCGTGAGGGCCCTGGCCTGTTCACCGCCTCGGCCCAGACCAAGAACGAGACCGCCGTCGAAGTGTCGGATCTGATTCTGGCCGAGATCGAGCGTCTGGACACCACCCAGCCGACCGAGAGCGAACTGACCACCCGCCGCGCCATCCTGACCGGCGCCTTCGGCTCGCAGTTGGAGACGGTGGACGGTCTGGGCTCGCTGGTGGCCAATCTGGCCCTCTACGACCTGCCGATGAGCGATCTGGCCGCCTATGCGGGCAATGTCGCCGCCGTCGACGGTCCCTCGGTCCAGGCCGCTTTCGCCCGCGCCCTCCCGGTCTCGAACGCCAGCCTGGTCATCGTCGGCGACGCCTCCAAGTTCATCGACGCCCTGCGCGCCAAACACCCGAACGTCGAGGTCATCCCGGTCTCCAGCCTGAATCTGGATACCGGCGCCCTGAAGTAGAAAAGAGAAAGGGGGGAGGGCTCTCGCCGCTCCCCCCTCATCCCGCGATGGAGGCCTGACCCGGAATCGAACCGGGGTGCAAGGATTTGCAGTCCTCTGCGTAACCACTCCGCCATCAGGCCGTCGGGAACCTCTCGAAAGAGGTCCCGTCGTCATCGGGAGGCGTTCGCTATCAGATCGGATTGTCCGCTGCAACGCACGGACCTATAAGCACGCCAGATTTTCCTCTCTGAACGCACAAGGATTCGCCGCCGATGGATTACGCCGCCGCGCGCAAGGTCATGGTGGACTCGCAAGTCCGGGTGAATGACGTCACCGATCGCAGCCTGCAGGCCGCGCTGAACAGCGTGCCGCGCGAGCGCTTCTGCGCGCCCGACCGCACCTTCGCCGCCTATGCCGAGGTCGAGACCGAGATCACCCCGACCCGCAAGCTGATGATGGCCCGCGACGTGGCCAAGCTGCTGCAGGCGACCGACGCCCGCGCGGGCGAGACGGCCCTGGCCGTCAACGGCCCCTATGCCGCGGCCCTGCTGGCCCATCTGGGCCTGACCGTCACGGCCCAGGAGGCCGATGCGGCGGTGTTCGAGATCGCGGGCGAGGCCCTGGCCGAGGCCAGCGTGACGACCGTGGTGGCGCCGGTGACCGAGCCCTCGGGCGGCGACTACGACATCATCGTCTCGGAAATGGCGACGCCGGTCCGTCCCGAGGCCTGGATCAAGGCGCTCAAGGTCGGCGGCCGTCTGGTCGTCGTCGAACGCCCCGGCGCGGCCGGCAAGGCGGTGCTCTATGTCCGTGGCCGCGAGGGTCTGTCGCGCCGCGAGCTGTTTGATTCCAACCCCCAGGTTATGGCGGAAATGTCGCCCCCGGTGATTTTCGCACTGTAGTGTCCATTTTTCCGCCGGACGGGGGTGGCGGGCGCGTGAAAAAAACTTAACTGGCGTGGCGTAGGCGGAATGCGCTCTACGCGAGAATAGAAGAGTTCAGGGCGCGCTCCTCCGCGAACCCATCGGGAATTAGACATGCTGAAACGTTCGTCCGTCATCGCGGTCGCCCTTGCCTCTGTGTCCTGGCTGGCCGTGTCCGCCGGATCGGCGTCCGCCGAGACGCTGCAGGAAGCCCTGGCCCTGGCTTACCAGACCAACCCGACCCTGCTGGCGCAACGCGCCAACCAGCGGGCCCTGGACGAGAGCATTCCGCAGGCCCGCGCTTCCTACCGCCCGACCATCGATGTCGGCATCGGCGCCAGCTACACCCGCACCGACGTCAAGGGCGCGCCGATCACCGACGTCGACAACGCCAGCCTTGAAGTCAGCCTGTCGCAGACCCTGTACAGCGGCGGCCGCATCGGTCACGCCGTCAGCGCCGCCGAAGCCAATGTCCTGGCCGGCCGTGAAAACCTGCGCGCCGTGGAACAACAGGTCCTGGCCTCGGTCATTCAGGCCTATGTCGGCGTTCAGCGCGACATGCAGATCCTGCAGATCCGCCAGGACAATCTGACCGTCCTGCGCCGCCAGCTCGACGAATCCAACGCCCGCTTCGAAGTGGGCGAGATCACCCGCACCGACGTGGCCCAGTCCGAATCCCGTCTGGCCTCCTCGGAAGCCGACCTGGCCAACGCCCAGGCCCAGCTGTCGGTGTCGCGCGCCGCCTATGCCGCCGTCGTCGGCCAGGCCCCGACCAATCTGGTGACCCCGCCCGAGCTGCCCGGCGTCCCGACCGACTTCGAACAGGCGCTGGACGTCGGCCTGGTCGAGAACCCCTCCATCGTCGCCGCCGACTACACCCTGCAGGCCGCCGAGGCCCGCGTCGCCGCCGCCCGCTCGGCCTATCTGCCCCAGGCCGGCCTGACCGCCTCCTACGGTGGCTCCGGCGACCTCAGCCAGTTCGACCTGGCCGACCGCTCCAGCCTGACCGTCGGCGCCCAGATCTCGGTGCCCCTGTTCACCGGCGGCCTGAACGCGTCGCGCGTGGCGCAGGCGCTGGAAACCGCCAACGCCGCCAAGATCGCCATCGACGGCGAGCGTCGCGGCGTGCTGCAGGACGTTTCGTCCGCCTATGCCCAGGTCATCTCGACCAAGGCCACCGTCACCGCCGGCAATGAAGCCGTCCGCGCCGCCACCGTCGCCGCCGAGGGCGTGCGTCAGGAGGCCCAGGTCGGCCTGCGCACCACCCTGGACGTGCTGAACCAGGAACTGGAGCTGCGCGCCGCCCAGGTCCAGCTGGTCAGCGCCGTGGCCAACGCCTACATCGCCCAGTCTTCGCTGCTGGCCGCCATGGGCCGCCTCGAAGGCCCGAACCTGGTGCCGTCGCTCGAAGCCTATGACGCCGCCGCCAACACCGACGCGGTGCGCGGTCGCGGGGCTCTGCCGTGGGACGGTGTTCTGGAGACGATCGACCGCATCGCCGCCCCGCTGGTCACCCCCACCCCGCAGGGCGCCCAGGCTCCCATCGACACCCAGTTGAAGTCCGACATCGTCAAGACTGCGCCTCAATCCTGACAGGGGACGGTAAAGCCCGGTCGGGTTAACCGTGCAGGTGCAAAACGCCCGTTGATTCCGGCGGGCGTTGATGCGACGACAGGATTGTGGGGCAGGGCGATCTGATCGCCTGAGGCCCTGAGCCGTCCACGCACGTCGTCCACGTGCGCTTTCAAGTGCCGCCGAGGTTTACGCATGTCCGACCCGACCGCCCAGGAACCGACGATGGAAGAGATTCTGGCGTCTATTCGCCGGATCATCTCCGAAGACGACGCTCCGGCCGAGACGGCGGCGGCCGCGCCTGAGCCGGCTCCCGCCCCGGCGCCCGAGCCCGAGCCCTTCCCGGTTGAGGCCGCGTCGGAGCCCGCGTTCCAGGAGCCCGAGGCCGTCGAGGAAGACATCCTCGAACTGACCGACACCTATGAGGCCCCGGCCGTCGAGAGCATCGGCGATCTGGACGTCTCCTCGCCCGAGCCCGAGGCTCCGACCGCCTGGACCGCCCCGGCGCCGACGCCCGACTACGACAGCCTGGTCGGCGAAAGCGCCGCCGCCAGCGCCGCCTCGGCCTTCGCCGGCCTGCACGCCAGCCTGAAGCCGGCCTCGGCCGCTCCGGCCCCGACCGGCGACCTCAACTTCATCTCGGGCTCGACCGTCGAGGGCATGGTCGCCGAGATGCTCAAGCCCATGCTCAAGGGCTGGCTCGACGCCAACCTGCCGGGCATCGTCGAACGCGCGGTCAAGGCCGAAGTAGAGCGGATCTCCCGCACCGCCGGCTAGCCCTTCGCGCATCCCGCGACTAGATCAACAGGGGCGGCTCCGGCAGGAGCCGCCTCTTCTGCTTTTGACTACCCTCATGCAGCGACGCGCCGCGCGCGGAGCGATAGGGAACCAAAGAGACTTCCGATGCTCGACAAGACCTTCGACCCCAAGGCCTCCGAACCCCGCCTGTACGCCCAGTGGGAGCAGTCCGGCGCCTTCGCCCCGACCGAGGGTGCGACGGAAGCCTATTCGATCGTCATCCCGCCGCCGAACGTGACGGGGTCGCTGCACATCGGCCATGCGCTGAACAACACGCTTCAGGACATCCTGACCCGCTATCACCGGATGAAGGGCAAGGCCGCCCTGTGGCTGCCCGGGACCGACCACGCCGGCATCGCCACCCAGATGGTCGTCGAGCGCCAGTTGGCCGCCGCCGGCAATGTCGGTCGCCGCGACATGGGCCGCGACGCCTTCGTCGAGAAGGTCTGGGAATGGAAGGCCGAGAGCGGCGGCGCCATCGTCCAGCAGCTGCGCCGTCTGGGCGCCTCCTGCGACTGGTCGCGCGAACGCTTTACCCTCGACGAGGGGCTGAACGCCGCCGTCCGCAAGGTCTTCGTCCAGCTGCACAGGGAAGGCCTGATCTATCGCGACAAGCGGCTGGTCAACTGGGACCCGCAGTTCCAGACGGCCATCTCGGACCTCGAGGTCGAGCAAAAGGAAGTCGACGGCGCCTATTGGCATTTCGCCTATCCGCTGGCTGACGGCGTCACCTTCGAATACCCCGTCGCCTTCGACGAGGACGGCAAGGCGACCGAATACGAGACCCGCGACTATATCGTCGTCGCCACCACCCGGCCCGAGACCATGCTCGGCGACACCGGCGTCGCTGTGCACCCGACCGACGAGCGTTACGCGTCCATCGTCGGAAAGTCGGTCATCCTGCCGATCACCGGCCGCCGTATCCCCATCGTCGCCGATGACTACGCCGACCCGACCAAGGGCTCGGGCGCGGTCAAGATCACCCCGGCCCACGACTTCAACGACTTCCAGGTCGGCAAGCGCGCCGGCCTGCCGTCGCTCAACATCCTCGACGCCTTCGCCCGCATCACCGACGTCGACACCCCCGACGTCCCGGCCGAATACGCTGGTCAAGACCGCTTCGCCGCGCGCAAGGCCATCGTCGCCCGCGCCGAAGCCGAAGGCTGGCTGAAGGAGATCGAGAAGACGAAGCATATGGTCCCGCACGGCGACCGTTCGGGCGTCGTCATCGAGCCCTGGCTGACGGACCAGTGGTACGTCGACGCCCATACGCTCGCGCAACCGGCCATCAAGGCGGTCGAGACCGGCGCGACCGTCTTCGAGCCGGCCAGCTACTCCAAGATCTATTTCGAATGGCTGCGCAACATCGAGCCCTGGTGCATCTCGCGCCAGCTCTGGTGGGGCCACCGGATCCCGGCCTGGTATGACGCCGACGGCCAGATCTATGTCGCCGAGACCGAGGCCGAGGCGCGCGAACTGGCGGGGAACAAGCCGATCACCCAGGACGAGGACGTCCTCGACACCTGGTTCTCCTCGGCGCTCTGGCCCTTCTCGACCATGGGCTGGCCCGAGAAGACGGCGGATCTGGAGAAATTCTACCCGACCTCGGACTTGGTCACGGCGGCCGACATCATCTTCTTCTGGGTCGCCCGGATGATGATGATGGGCCTGCATTTCATGGACGAGGTCCCGTTCAAGCGTGTCATCATCAACGGCCTCGTCCGCGACGAGAAGGGGCAGAAGATGTCGAAGTCCAAGGGGAACGTCATCGACCCCCTGGTCATCATCGACGAGCTGGGCGCCGACCCGCTGCGTTTCACCATGGCCATTTTGTCGGGCACGCGCGACATCAAGTTGTCGAAGGAGCGCATTGAAGGTTATCGCAATTTCGGCACCAAGCTGTGGAACGCCGCGCGCTTCAGCCAGATGAACGAGGCCGTCCGCGTCGAGGGCTTCGACCCCGCGACCGTGACCCAGACCATCAACCGCTGGATCCGGGGCGAGCTGACCAAGGCCGAGCGTCAGGTCTCCGAGGCCATCGAGGGCGGCCGTTTCGACGACGCCGCCTCGGCCCTGTACCGCTTCGTCTGGAACGTCTTCTGCGACTGGTACGTCGAACTGTCCAAGCCGGTGCTGCAAGGTTCGGATGAGGCGGCCAAGGCCGAGACCCGCGCCATGACGGCCTGGACCCTCGACCAGACGCTGAAGCTGCTGCACCCCGTCATGCCCTTCATCACCGAGGAGCTGTGGGACGAGCTGGGCAAGGAAGGCCCCGCGCGCGACGAACCCATGCTGATCGGCTCGACATGGCCGGTCCTGCCCGACGCCTTCGTGGACGCCGAGGCCGAGGCCGAGATCGGCTGGCTGGTCGATCTGGTCACCGAGGTGCGTCAGCTGCGCGCCGAGATGAACGTCCCACCCGGCGCCAAGCCGCCCCTGGCCTTCGTCAGCCCCGACGCTGTCACGGCCGGCCGTATCGATCTGCACCGGCCGCTGATCCTGACGCTGGCCCGGGTGTCCGAGGTCGCGACTGCCGAGGCCGCGCCCGCCGGCGCCGTCAGCTTCGTCATCGGCGGGGCCACGGCCGCGATCTCGCTCGCCGGGACCATCGATGTAGCCGCCGAGAAGGCGCGTCTGGCCAAGGCCATCAAGGCCGCCGTCGACGACGTCGCCCACATCAACAAGAAGCTGGGCAACCCCAACTTCGTCGCCAAGGCGGCCCCCGCCGTCATCGACGAACAGCGCGCCAAACTGGCCGAGGCCGAGGAGGCTCACGCCAAGCTGGTCGCGGCGCTGGAGCGTATCGAGGCGATGGGCTGACGCTACCCCTGCCGCTCATCCTGGCCTTCGCCGGGATGAGCGGTGAGAGGCGGTCAGTGCGCCTCGCCCGCCTGATCCACCGCGATGGGCAGGTCGATGAAGGTGGCGTTGGCCCCGGAGTGATAGACCCGCTGGGTCGCGCGGCGATAATCCTCGGGCCTGGCGAACATGATGTTCGGCACGAAGGTCTGGGGATTGCGGTCGTAGAGCGGGAACCAGCTGGACTGGACCTGCACCATGATCCGGTGACCCGGCAGGAAGGTGTGGCTGGCCGCGGGCAGGGCCCATTTGTATTCCAGCGGCCGGTTGGGCGCGATCGCCTTCGGATCGCTGAGGCTCTCGCGATAGCGGCCGCGGAAGATGTCCATCGACACCGCCAGCTGATAGCCGCCCATCTCGGGCTGGAGCCAGTATTCGGACGGATAGACGTCGATCAGCTTGACCACCCAGTCGGAGTCCGTGCCGGTCGTCGCGGCGAACAGATGCACCTGCGGATTGCCCGAGATGCGCACCGCCTCGGTCAGGGGCTCGGAGACATAGGTCACCACGTCGGCGCGGTCGCTGTAGGGGCGCTGGTCGGTCGCCAGCCAGGTCCGCCAGGCGTCGCCGCGCACCGGCCGCTGGATATAGGGCACCGGATGGGCCGGGTCAGAGATGTATTCGTCAAACGCCTGACCGCCTTCCGCAGGGGCGGTGAAGCCCAGACCGTTGCCGGCCTGAAGATACAGGCGGCGCGAGGGCACGTCGGTCGGCCAGGACTGCAGGTGACGCCACTCGTTGCGGCCTGACTCGAACAGGGTCACGGGCGCGATGTCCGCCGGCGCCCCGTGGGTCTTCAGATGGGCGTCGAGGAAGGGCAGCAGGACGTGGCGCTGGAAGTAGAAGGCGGTGGCGCTGTCGAACTGGACGTCGCCGATGCTGGAGCCGCTGTCGCGATAGGCGCCGCCGTGCATCCACGGGCCGGCGACCAGGAAGTTCATGTCGTTGTTGACGTCCTTGGGCTCGACCGCGCGCCAGGCCGCCAGCGTCCCGTAGATGTCCTCCTGATCCCACAGGCCCTGGACCCAGAGGGTCGGCACCTTGAGCGGCTGCTGGGCCAGGATCTTGTCCACGGCCTGGGCCTGCCACCAGGCGTCATAGGACGGGTGGCGCAGCAACTGGTTCCAGAAGCCGGTCTGCTGAACCCCCTTGGTCTCGCCCAGCTGGGCCGCCGAACCCGCGGCCAGGGCGCATTCATAGTCGTCGAAACAGGCGGCGGGCCAGGCCGGGCCGCCCGAGCGCGCGCCTTCCTGCCCCAGCGCATAGTCGATGGCGCCCAGCCAGCGGAAGGCGCCGTTGTGGAACCAGTCGTCGCCCATCCAGCCGTCCACCATGGCCATCATCGGCACGGCGGCCTTGAGCGCCGGGTGAGGGTTGATCAGGCTCTGGGTGACGGTGAAGCCGTCGTAGGAGTTGCCCATGGTCCCGACCCGGCCGTTGGACTCGGGCACGTTCTTCGACAGCCAGTCGATGGTGTCATAGGCGTCGGTGGCGTGGTCGACGCCGGTCGAGTTCAGCGGCCCCACGACGGGCCGGTTCATCACATAGTCGCCCTCCGACCCGTACTTCCCGCGCACGTCCTGGGCGACGAGGATATATCCGTTCTGGAGGAGGGTGCCGTAGCCCTGACGCACCAGCATCTCGGCATGGGTGCTGCCCGTGCCGTTGGTCAGGCGGTTGGCGTTGTAGGGGGTGCGATCCAGGATCATCGGCGCATCCGTCAGCCCCTTGGGGATGATGATGACGGTGTGCAGCCGGACCCCGTCGCGCATGGGGATCATCACCTCGCGCCGGACATAGTTGTCGGCGGGCACGCCCGGCTGGAAGGCGGCAGGGATCTCGGTCTTCGAGGCGGTCAGGGCGTCGTCCTGAGCGGGCGGGACCGTTTGCGCCAGGGCGGCGGAGGCGACGGTCGCAGCGACGGCGGCGAGGATGACGGACAGGCGGGTGCGAGTGCGGGACATGGACGGTCTCCTCCGGGCTGGACGCCGGACAAGATCATGCACCGTCGCAATGGACAAGCTGTCGCACCCCCGCCGGCAGACGGTGGAGACATTCGGGTCAGCGTACGGAAATCCGGCCACGGCTGGCCCACGGCGCCATCGACTTCCTTAAACCCGCCGCGCCCGTGCGCGTGCTAGGATACTTCCCCGGCGGATTCTCCCCCGACGGCCCCGTCCGAAGTGGCGCGGTTTGGCACGGTTTGGCGCTCTTTTTTGCGGCGCCGCGCCGGGTTCCACGGGGACGTTTGGCAGGATTTGGCAGTCTGTCAGTGTGTTTTCAGACCGCCAGAACAGGAACGGCAAGGATCGTGATGAGAGACCGACTGGACCAACTGCTCGTCGACCGCGGCCTGTCCGAGAGCCGCTCCAGAGCGCGCGCGGCCATCGAGGCGGGCGGGGTCACCGTCAACGGCCAGCCCGCGAAGTCGGCCTCGCAGAAGGTCGATCGCGACGCCGAGGTCACCGCCGTGGACGCCCACCGTTTCGTTGGGCGCGGCGCGCTGAAGCTGGACCACGCCCTGACCCTGTGGCCCGTCGCGGTGGAGGGGAGGGTGGCTCTGGACGTCGGCGCCTCGACCGGCGGCTTCACCGAGGTCTGTCTGGAGCGCGGTGCGAGCAGGGTTTTCGCCGTCGACGTCGGCTCGGGCCAGATGCATGAGCGGATCGCCACCGATCCCCGGGTGATCAATCTGGAAAAGACCGACGCCCGCACGCTCGACGCGACCCTGATCCCTGACGCCCCCGAACTGGTCGTCTGCGACGCCAGCTTCATCGGCCTCGCCAAGGTTTTGCCCGCCGCTCTCGATCTGGCCGCGCCGGGCGCCGACCTGATCGCCCTCGTCAAACCCCAGTTCGAAGGCTCGGGCCCTTCCAGCGCCGGCAAGAAAGGCGTGGTCAAGGACCCCGAGGCCCACGCCGCCGCCGTCACCGGCGTCCGCGACTGGCTGGAAGGCATCGGCTGGACCGTGAACGCTACAACCGAAAGCCCCATCACCGGCGGTGACGGCAACATCGAGTTCCTGCTCTGGGCCACGAAGGGAGGCTGATAAACCAACCACCTCGCTCAAGCAGCGAGCCGCCGCGCGGCGAGCGTTAGCGACACTCAACGATGTCGCTCAAACAGCGAGCCGCCGCGCGGCGAGCGGTAGCGACACTCAACGATGTCGCTCAAGCAGCGAGCCGCCGCGCGGCGAGCGTTAGCGACACCAAAAAAGAAAGCCCCCGATGGATTGCTCCACCGGGGGCTCCCGTCACGTCGTCGACCGACAGGGGGGCTGAAAAGAATCGACGCCGCGATCTTGTTGGGGCTTAGCGCGGGCGCCAGCCGTATTGGGGGTCGTACCAGTACCGGCCGTCGGCGCTGTACTGAACCTGGCCGCTGTAGGCGTCGCGACGGTCATAGCCGTCCCGGCGGTCGCGGCGGGCGTCCTGACGACCGTCCGTGTAGCCCTGGTTATAGGAGCCGTAGCTGCTGGACGGGCCCGAGTAGGAGGGGGCGGTGCTGTACGGGCCATAGCCGTTCTCGTCGTAATAGACCGACGACGACTGCGAGTATCCGCGATTGTCGTAACCGCGCTGGTCGTAGCCTTGGTAGACCGGTTGACCATAGCCCGAGCTATAAGCCGGCTGGCCGTAGCCCTGGTTTTCATAGCAGCGGTCGCTGGAGCCGCGACCGACGCTGCCGCCGATGACGGCGCCGAGCACGCCGCCCAGGATCGAGCCCTCGGTGCGGCGGCCGCGCGCGGCCAGCTGGGAGCCGACGACGGCGCCCGCGCCCGCGCCGATCACGGCGCCGGCCCCGGTGCGGCCCTGACGCTCACGGTCGCACGGGTCGTAGTAGCGTTGCTGGCCGTAGTCGTACTGCGGCTGGCCATAGGTCGCGCCGCCATAGCCCTGGACGTAGGTCTGGGCGCTGGCTGCGGCGGGCAGCGAAGCGGCGGCGGTCGCGACGGCGACGGCGGCCAGAACGGGTTTTGAGAAGGCGGCGAACATCGTGTGTACCTTGTCCCTGTTGCAGATCTGGCCGCTGAACGGATCAGCTCCCCGTCTGTTGCATCAGGGTTTACGACCCCGAAGCTGAACGGCCTTTGAGCGCGCCGTTCATCTTCGTTCAGGTTTGGGAAGAGCGCGCTGCTTGAGCGCTGGAGGGGGAGGGGATAGAGACCCGCTGATGGAAACATTGACGATCGCCCGCGTCGGCGGACAGGGCGATGGGATCGCCCAGACGCCTGCGGGCCTGGTGTTCGCGCCCCTGACCCTGCCCGGCGAGACCATCCGCGCCGAGACGATCAAGGACGGCCGCGTCGAGGGCGTGGAGATCCTGACCCCCAGCCCCGACCGGATCGCCCCCGTCTCGCCCCAGTACGGCGACTGCGGCGGCTGTTCGCTGCAGCACTGGGCGACCGGCCCCTATCTGGAGTGGAAGCGCGAGCAGGTCCGGCTGGCCCTGGCCCGCGAAGGCATCGAGACCGAGATCGAGGCCACCGTCGCCGTACCCATGGCCTCGCGCCGCCGCGTGGCCCTGCACGCCCGCCGCCTCGAGAACGGCAAGGTCGTCCTCGGCTTCAAGGCGAGGAAGAGCTGGCGGCTGGTCGAGATCGCCGAATGCCCGGTCGCCGATCCGCGTCTGGTCCGCGCCTTCCCCTCGCTGGCCAAGGTCGCGGGCGCCTTCCTCGAACATCCCAAGTCGGCGCCCACGCTTCATGTGACCTGGACCGAGGCTGGCCTCGACGTCGATGTGACGGGGGTGGAGCGCAAGTCGGGCGGCCTGTCGCGCGACCGGCAGATGCAGGCCATCCGCGCCGCCGGCGAGGCCGATCTGGCCCGTTTGAGCATGGCCGGCGAGACTCTCGTCATGGCCCGCCAGCCCCGCGTCATGTTCGGCCCGGCCAGCGTGCCCGTGCCGCCCGGCGGCTTCCTTCAGGCCGTGCCCGAAGCCGAGCTGGCCATGACCAGCCGCGCCGTCGCCGCCGTGAAGGGGGCAAAGAAGGTCGCCGACCTGTTCTGCGGCTCGGGCAGCTTCACCTTCCCCCTGGCGACCGTGGCCCCGGTGCTGGCCGCCGACGCCTCTGCGCCCGGGATCGCGGCCCTGAAGGCGGGGGTCAGCTCGACCTCGGGCCTGCGCCAGATCACGGCCGAGGCGCGCGACCTGTTCCGCCGCCCCCTGTCGCCGTTCGACCTCAAGGGCTGCGACGCCATCGTCTTCGACCCGCCCCGCGCCGGCGCCATTGACCAGACGCAGCAGATCGCCGGTACCAAGGCCTCGGTCGTGGTGGGCGTGTCCTGCAACCCCACCACCTTCGCCCGCGACGCCAGGGTGCTGATCGACGCCGGCTTCCGGCTGGAGACGGTGACCCCCGTCGACCAGTTCCTCTGGTCGGCCCACGTCGAACTGGTCGGGGTGTTCAGGCGCTAGGGGCTTGCCCCAGCAGGGCGGCGCGCTCTTCGGCCGTGGCCATCCGCCACTTGCCCTCGGGGATGCCGTCCAGCCGGATCGGGCCGATGCGGACGCGGATCAGGTCGACGACCTCCAGGTCCACCATCTCGCACATCCGCCGGATCTGGCGATTGCGGCCCTCGCGCAGGATGAACTTCAGCCGGAAGGACTCCATCCGGCTGACGTAGGCGGGCCGCAGCTGACGCCCGTCCAGCATCAGGCCGTGGCGCAGGATCTTGAGCTTCTTCTCGGTCACGTCGCCGACGACCCGGACGAGGTACTCCTTGTCGAGGTCGCTGTCGGGCCCGATCACCGCCTTGGCCACGACGCCGTCGGACGACAGGATCAGCAGGCCGCGCGAGTCCTCGTCGAGCCGTCCGATCGGGGGCAGGGAGACGTCGTCGGCCGGGACCTCGCCCTCACCAATGCGGTTGCCCTCGGTGATCAGGCGCACGGCGGGCCGCTTGTCGGGCTCAGGCTGGCCCGAGACATAGCCGACGGGCTTGTGGATCAGGATGGTGACGCCGGCCGCCAGCGCCTCGGTCGCCTGATCGGCGAGGGTGAGGGTCTGGCCGGTCTCGATCTTGCGCCCGGCGTCGGTGACCACGGCCCCGTCGATGGAGACCAGACCCTGGGCGATCAGGGCGTCGGCCTCGCGCCGGGAACAGACGCCGGTCTGGCCCATCCACTTGTTCAGCCGGATCGGTTCGTCGCCGTCATAAGTGCGGGTGAAAGCCATGGCGCTCCTCTAGGCCATGGCTCCCGGAGCGCAAAGGCTTACTGACCGAGCGCGGCCTTCGCGATCTCATTGTCCTCCGACGCCGCGGCGCCCGAGACGCCGATGGCCCCGACGATCCTGCCGTCCACGACGATGGGGATGCCGCCGGCGATGGGCAGGCTGTCCTCGTTGGCGAGGGTGACGGTGCGGCCGGCCAGGGTGCGCTCTTCCATCGTCGAGGTCGGCATCCGGTAGCGGGCGGCCGTCGTGGCCTTCTTCTGGGCCACGAAGATCGAGCCGTACTGGGTGTCGTCCATGCGCACGAAGGCGACCAGCTCGCCCGAGGGCTCGACGATAGCCACGGCCATGCGGAAGTGACGCGCCTCGGCGGCGGCCACCGCCCGGGCGATCAGGGCCTGTGCCGCCTCCATGCTGATCGGCGCGCCATAGGCGGGGGCTTGCGGCGACGGCGCGGGGGCAGGGGCCGCCGTCTGGGCGAAGGCCGGCGCGGCGAGGGCGAGCAGGGCGGCGGCGATGAGGGCGGTCTTCATGGGCGTTTCCTTGGTCTTGGTTGTGGGTCAGGCGCGGCGGAACAGTAGCATCAGGTTGTTGGCCGGCATGGCGATGCGCCGGGTCAGGTGCAGGCCGTGCTTGCGGGCCTCGGCGGCGACGGCGTCGCGGTCGCGCAGGCCCCAGGCCGGGTCGCGCGACGTCAGGCTGTCGTCGAAGGCGGCGTTGGACGGGGCCAGCGCGACGTCCGCCTCGCGATAGGGGCCGTACAGGGCCAGCAGGCCGCCAGGATTGGCCAGAACCCGCCCGGCGCCGGCCATCAGTCCCTCCGTCGCGGCCCAGGGGCTGATGTGGATCATGTTGATGCAGACGACCGCGTCGAACGGGCCTTCAGGCCAGCTCTCGGGGTTGGAAGCGTCCAGATCGAGGGGCGGGCGCAGGTTCGGCGGGCCATGGAGGCCGGTCCAGGCGCCGATGCTGATCCGCGCCTCCTCGCTGGGGTCGGCGGGCGTCCACTCGAGACCCGGGAACGACTCGGCGAAGGCCACGGCGTGCTCGCCCGAGCCCGCGGCAACCTCGAGCACCCGCCCACGGGTCGGAAAGTGCGCGAAAAGAACCTGTCGGATAGGTTCGATGTTGCGTCTCGCCGCCGGTGAGGAAATCGCTCCGGACGGCAGGTTTTCAAGCCTATCCATCGTCTTCATTCGAATGATACCGGTGTCATCGCAGAGGTCAAAAATCACTTCATGATGAACAACATAGCGGGTCTGCGAGGTGGAAACTTGCCACAGTTGACGCAGGGTCCGCAGGCTGTCTTTGTAACTGAAACATCACGTCATGTTACTTGCATGGGTCAGCGACGCCGCTTCGAAATGAGCGCCGCGACCGACGGTTCAGGAGCTATGCCATGTCCGCCCTCGAGATCGAACCGGTATCCGTACCGGGCCTTCACCCTGCGCCAACGCGTCACGCCCGGCTGGTCGCCTGGGTGGAGCAGATCGCGGCGCTGACGCGGCCGGACCGGGTGCACTGGTGCGATGGGTCGGAGGCCGAGAAGGCCGCCATCGTCGCCGACCTGATCGACAAGGGCACGCTGAAGGCGCTGGACCCGGTCAAACGCCCCGGCAGCTACTACGCCGCCTCCGATCCGCGCGACGTGGCCCGGGTCGAGAGCCGCACCTTCATCTGCTCCGAGGACGAGGCCGACGCCGGCCCGACCAACAACTGGTCCGATCCGATCGAGATGCGCGAGCGGCTGGACGGCCTGTTCGACGGCTGCATGGTCGGCCGGACCATGTATGTCGTGCCCTTCTCGATGGGGCCGCTGGGCTCCAAGATCTCCGCCCTGGGCGTCGAGATCACCGACAGCGGCTATGTCGCCGTGTCGATGGGCATCATGACCCGGATGGGCAAGCCTGCGCTGGACGTGCTGGGCGACGACGGCGTCTTCGTGCCAGCGGTCCATACGCTGGGCGCGCCGCTGGCCCCCGGCCAGTCGGACGTGGCCTGGCCCTGCAACGCCGACAAGTGGATCGTCCACTTCCCCGAGACGCGCGAGATCTGGTCCTACGGCTCGGGCTACGGCGGCAACGCCCTGCTGGGCAAGAAGTGCTACGCCCTGCGCATCGCCTCGGTCATGGCCCGCGACGAGGGCTGGCTGGCCGAGCATATGCTGATCCTCAAGCTGACCAACCCGGAAGGGCAGGCGAAGTACATCGCCGCCGCCTTCCCGAGCGCCTGCGGCAAGACCAACCTGGCCATGCTGCAGCCGACGCTGCCGGGCTGGAAGGCCGAGACCATCGGCGACGACATCGCCTGGATGCGCTTCGGCGACGACGGCCGCCTGTACGCCGTGAACCCGGAAGCGGGCTTCTTCGGCGTCGCGCCGGGCACCAGCCATGCGTCGAACACCAACGCCATGGCGACCCTGGCCACCAACACCGTCTTCACCAACACCGCCCTGACCGCCGATGGCGACGTCTGGTGGGAAGGGATGTCGAAGGACGCGCCGGAGGGGATGACGACCTGGAAGGGCGCCGCCTATGACGCCGCCTCGGGCGAGCCCGCGGCCCACCCGAACGCCCGCTTCGCCTCTCCGGCGTCGCAGTGCCCGACCATCGCGCCCGAGTGGGAAGACCCCAAGGGCGTGCCGATCTCGGCCATCCTGTTCGGCGGCCGCCGCGCCTCTGCCGTGCCGCTGGTGACCGAGGCCTTCGACTGGGAACACGGGGTGTTCCTGGGCTCGACCGTCGCCTCGGAGGGCACCGCCGCCGCCGAGAACGCCATCGGCGAGCTGCGCCGCGATCCCTTCGCCATGCTGCCCTTCTGCGGCTACAACATGGGCGACTACTTCAAGCACTGGCTGGGCTTGGGCGAGAAGGCGCAGGACGCCTCGAAGCTGCCGCGCATCTACTTCGTCAACTGGTTCCGCAAGAACGAGGACGGCCAGTTCGTCTGGCCGGGCTTCGGCGAGAACGCCCGCGTCCTGAAGTGGATCTCCGAGCGTCTGGACGGCAAGGCGACGGCGACCGAGACCCCGGTCGGCCGCGTGCCCCCGGCCTCGGCGCTGGACCTCGAAGGCCTCGACCTGTCGGACGCCGACCTGCAGCTGCTGCTGGACGTCGACACCCAGGTCTGGAGCGAGGAAGCCTCGCTGATCCCGGCCTTCTACGACAGGTTCGGCGACCGCCTGCCCAAGGCCCTGTGGGCCCAGCACGAGGCGCTGGTCGAGCGGCTGAACGCCGAGGGCGGGCTGGCGGTTTCGGCGTAAGTCAGCCCTCTGACGACTTGAAAAGGAGGCGCGGGCGGTCGAAGGACGGTCCGTGCCTTCTTCGTTTCCTCCCCTGACTACCGACACTCTCGTCATCGGCGCCGGCGTGCTGGGCCTCTGCACCGCCGTGGCGCTGACCCGGCGCGGGCGGGCGGTGGTGGTGCTGGACCCGGGCGGCGGCAACGCCTCGTCCGTGGCGGCGGGGATGATCGCCCCGGGGATCGAGGCCTTCGTCGACGGGGCCAGCCCTGAGCATGCGCGGCTGCTGCGCGAGGCCGGACGGCTGTGGGCGGACATTCCCGAGGTCAGGCTGAAGCCCGCGCCCGCCGTCTGGCGCGGCAAGGATGGCGAACGGACGGTCGCGGCGCTTGAGGCCCTGGGCTTTGAGGCCTCGCTGGATGATCAGGGGCAGGTCCATGTCGCGGATGACGTTCAGGTGGACCCTGTGTCGGCTCTGGCGGCCCTGAAGGCGCTGCTGAAGCCCCCGCCGGTCGAGGCCTCGGCCCTCCGCATCGACCGGACGGCGACGGGCTGGCGCGTCGAGACGGAGGCGGGGCCGATCGAGGCGAAGACCGTGGTGCTGGCCACCGGCGTCGCCGAGCCCCTGCCGGGCCTGCCGGAGGCGGTCGCGGGACGGGTCCGCCAGATCTCTCCGATCCGGGGCCAGATCGGCTTCACCGCCCAGACCCTGGCGGAGACGGTGACGCGCGGGGCAGGGGGCTATGTGGCGCCGACCGAGGGCGGGACCCTGATCGGGGCGACGATGGAGCCCGGGCGGCGCGATCTGGAGCCCGACGCCGATGTCGGCGCCCAGCTGGCGGCCATGGCGGCGGCCCTGATCGAGTGCGAGATCGAGGACGGGGTCTATTGGCGGGTGGGCGTGCGCGGGGCGACGCCGGACGGCCTGCCGATGGCGGGCTTCAGCGGCGAAGCGGGGCTGTATCTGGCCCTGGCCCCGCGTCGCAACGGCTGGCTGCTGGGGCCTCTGGTCGGGCGGGTCGTGGCGGATGCAGTCGAGGGCGGCGACATGATCGAGCACGCCGCCGCCCTGAACCCGCTGAGGTTTACTCCGGCGCCGCGAAGCGAACGCTGAAGCTCACGCGCGCGCCGTCGATGGCCTGACCGTCGACCGCGCCGGGCTGCATGCGGAAGTACCGGGTCAGCCCCAGGGCCGCCGAGCCGAAGCGGCGGTTGGACGGGTTCTCCGACGTCACCGCGCAGTTGCTCAGGGCGCCCGCTGCACTGACCGTGCAGATCAGGGACGCCGAGCCCGAAATCCCGTCCTGCAGGGCCCGCTCGGGGTAGGCCCGGCTCATCTGCGCCGCCGAGGGCTGGCTGGCCCACTGCGGTCGGGTGATCACCGGCGGGGTGCGCGGCGGCTCCGCGACGACCGGATGAACGGCAGGCGCCGGGTCCTCGAACGCGATGACCGGGCCCGGATTCGCCGCCGGGACCGGCGAGGTGTCCGCGAAGATCGTCGGCGTCGGCAGGGTCGGCGCCGGAGTGTCGTGGATGTTGTTCGTCGGCCGCGGCTCTTGCGGCTGAGGCTTCTGCGGCTCGGGCGGGATGATCGGCCGTTCCATCGTCAGGATGATCCTCCGATCTTCGGGCGTGGTCTCGGTCGGCGTCAGTTCGAACTTCTGATAATAGAGGGCCGCGCCGACCCCGACGTGGGCCAGGACCACCACCCCCACGGCGATCCAGGTGGCGCGCGGCAAAGGCTTCTTGCGTTCGCCGTAGTCCAGAGGGCTGACCAGACCCGGTCCGCCGGCTGTCTTCATCATCATGGCAGTCACTCCCGTGGCCGCTCCCCAGCCGCCCACAAGTGAAGTTCGCGCCAGGCTTGTGTCGGCTTTGGGGCAAGGCCAAGCTTATCAATGCTCACCTGGCGGTGACACGCGCGAAGGTGGCGGATTTACCTTTCGTTAACCACGATCCGCCAGCGTCCCGGACGTTATGACGGTTGGATCGATTCCCTCATCTGGCGGCGTGGAGGCGGCCATCCGGCGCGCCTCGACGGCGACCGGCGTGGACTTCGACTTCCTGATGAAGACCGCCCGTCGGGAGAGCGCCTTCAACCCCTCGGCCCAGGCCCGGACCTCGTCGGCGGCGGGGCTGTTCCAGTTCATCGAACAGACCTGGCTGTCGACGGTCAAACAGTCGGGCGCCAAGCACGGCTATGGCCAGTACGCCGACCTGATCCATCGGGGACGCGACGGGCGCTGGCAGGTCGAGGGCTCGGCCCGCAATGTGGTCATGGACCTGAGGTTCGATCCGCAGGCGGCCTCGAGCATGGCAGCGGAGCTGACGGCGTCGAACGCCGCCTATCTGCGCGGCCGCACGGGGCAGGAGCCGGGCGCCGGCGACCTGTACGCCGCCCACTTCCTGGGGCCGGCGGGGGCGGCCCGGCTGATGGAGGCCATGGTCTCGCACCCGGGCGCCAGCGCGGCGGCCATGTTCCCCGACGCGGCCCAGGCCAACCGCTCGATCTTCTACCGCGACGGCCGTCCGGCCACGGTCGCAGAGGTCCACGCCAATCTGCAGAAGACGGCCGGGGAGGGCTCGCCGGCCTCGATCAGTCGCACACCGACGGCGCCGCCGACCGATCAGGAGCGGGACATCATGATGGCCGCGCGGCTGGACCGGCTGAAGCAGAACGAGACCCTGCTGGCCCTGCTGCTGGGCCAGGACGGCAAGGGCGCCAGCAGCGGCTTCGGCGGCGCCTACGGGCCGGAACCCGACAGCGTCTGAGGGCCGCGTGCACTCGAAAAAAAGCGGGTGCAAAAAGTGCAATCCTGAATGCACTGGATGAAGATGCGGCAGCCAGGCCATTGATTTAACAGTCTGGATGTCGCGACCCGCCTTTGCACTCACGCGTGCAATCGGGTGCAGACCCGGAGCCGCGGCATGGCGTTCGTCGCCTGCGATGTCAAAGACCCGAGGCCATTCTACATCCGCGCCGGGGCCTGCCGGGTCGGGCGCCGATCCCGGACGGAAGGGCGCGTGATTTCAAAGCGCAAGGCGCGGCTGGAATGCGAGCCCGAGCGGGGCGACGACAGGGTTGGTAAACCAGACGTTAAGCATGGCAAGCTGAGGATGAACCGGGGGCCGATTCTCTGTCCGCCCTTATCAAGAGCCGCCGCATGACCGCCTTCCGCGCCCGCCTGACCGAGTTCGATATCCGCCGCCTGATCAAGGCGTCCGACGAGGATGAGCGCGCCTCGGCGGCGCACAAACTGTGCCGCAGCATGGACCGGGCCGAGCTGGACGAGGCCGACCGCGAGGCGGCGCAGAAGATCCTGCGCGTCCTGGCCAATGACGCCGCCGAACTGGTGCGCCGGTCGCTGGCGGTGACGCTGAAGTCCTCGGATCTGCTGCCGCACGACGTGGCGCGCCGGCTGGCGGCGGACGTCGACAGCGTGGCCCTGCCCATCATCGGTTCGTCGCCGGTGTTCACCGATGATGACCTGATCGAGATCGTCCGCGCCGGATCGGCCGTGCGTCAGGTGGCCATCGCCGGTCGCCCCAAGGTGTCGCGCGACGTCGCCGACGCCCTGAGCATCGACGGCTGCGAGATGGCCGTGCGCACCCTCGCCTCGAACGACAACGCCGACCTGTCCGAACAGGCCATGCTGCGCTCCATCGACCGGTTCGGCGACACGCCGGAGGTGGTCGCGGCCCTGTCCTATCGTCAGGTCCTGCCGCTGGACGTGACCGAGAAGCTGATCGCCCTGGCCAGCGACGCCGTGCGCGAGCACCTGATCAGCCGCCACGCCGTGGCCCCCGAGACCGCCATCCGTCTGGCGACCTTCGCCCGCGAGCGCTCGACCATCGATCTGGTCGATCAGGCGGCGGCCAGCGCCGACCTGCCGCGCTTCGTGGCCCAACTGAACACCCGCAAGGCCTTGACCGCCTCCCTGCTGCTGCGCGCCCTGGCGCGGGGGCAGATGGTGCTGTTCGAGCACGCCGTCGCCGAACTGGCCTCGACGCCGCATTCGCGCGCCTGGCTGATGGTGCACGACGCCGGGCCCCTGGGGCTGAAGGCCATCTATGACAGGGCGGGCCTGCCGCCGCGCCTGTTCCAGGCCTTCCGCGCCGGGGTCGACACCTGGCGCGCGCTTCAGGCCGAGGGCGTCGACACCTCGGGCGAGGAGTTCCGCCAGCGCATGCTGGAGCGGTTCCTGACCCAGCGCCCCAACACTCCGCGCGACGACCTGGCCTATCTGATGGAGCGGCTGGACCAGCCGCCGCTGCCGAGCGCGGGCCGTAACGCCTCGGCGGCCTGAGGCTTTCCGCAAACGAACAACGCCCGCTCGGACCGAGCGGGCGTTTTCTTTTCTGGGCGCTATGCTCGGCCCGCGGGGCCTCGCGACTTGAGCGCGGCTTACGCCTTGTGCGCGGCGACCTCGGCTTCGAGGGTCTCGGCCAGGGCGCGGCCGACCGGGTGGTCGTCGGTCTGGATCTGGTCACGGACCACGGCCTTGATGGCGTCGATGTGGGCGTCCAGCAGGCGGACCGGAGCCGAGGCGCGCTTGGTCGGATCGTCCAGCAGCTTGCACAGCGAACCGGCCAGGCGGGTGACCAGCGGATATTGATAGGTGGTGCCGAGACCCTTGAGGTCGTGGGCGCGGAAATACAGGCCCTCGGCGGTCTGGGCGTTCAGACCCTCGGCGCGGATGGCGGCTTGGGCGGCGTCCAGCTTGTTGATTTCGTCCTGCAGCCACTGGCCGAACTGGGCCGACATCGCCTTCAGGGCCTCTTCGGCCTTGGCGATGGCGTTGGCGTCGATACCGCCGAACCCGCCGCCGACCTTGAGGCGCAGGGTGTTGGGCGGGCGAATGACCTGGGCCGGGTTGCTCACGGTGACTCCTCGGGACGTGCAGCCACAGACTGAACGATTGGCCTTAAGGAACGGTGACCGTTCCGCTTAGCCTGTGAATTGTTCCAGCAGCACCCGTTCCTCGAAGGAGCGGCCGGCCTCGAACAGCATGGTCAGGCTGATGTCGCGGCGCTCGCGCACATCGACCCGGGCCACGCGGCGGATTTCCAGATTGTCGGCGACGGCGCTGACGGGGCGCTTGTCGTGCTCCAGCACCTCGAAGGTCACCCTGGCCTCGTGCGAGAGCAGGGCGCCGCGCCAGCGACGGGGCCGGAAGGCGCTGATCGGGGTCAGGGCCAGCATCCGGGCGTCCAGGGGGATGATCGGGCCGTGGGCCGAGAGGTTGTAGGCGGTCGAACCCGCGGGCGTGGCGACCATGCAGCCGTCGCAGGTCAGCTCGTCCAGCCGCACCTTGCCGTCGATGGTGATGCGCAGCTTGGCGCTCTGGCGCGTCTGGCGCAGCAGGGAGACCTCGTTGATGGCCAGGCCGCTGGAGACCTCTCCGGCCTCGTTCCAGGCGTCCATCTGCAGCGGGTGGATGACGGCGCGGCCGGCGGCGGCGATGCGGGCCGGGAGGTCGTCTTCCTCGTAGTCGTTCATCAGGAAGCCGACGGAGCCGCGGTTCATGCCGTAGACGGGCGTGCGGCGGGTCAGGTCGCTGTGCAGGGTCTCCAGCATGAAGCCGTCGCCGCCCAGGGCCACGATGATGTCGGCCTCCTCGATCGGGACCGAGCCGTAGCGCTTGGCCAGCAGCGCGCGCGCGAACTGCGCCTCGGGACGCTCGCTGGCGGTGAAGGCGAGAGCCATCTGGGGGGAGGGGGCGGTTTCGGTCACGGCGGCACGCAAGCCGAGGCCGGTCGCGAAGTCAAATACCGAAGTGTGACGTCAGGCCGCGACGTCAGCGACCATGAGGCGGAATTCCCGCGCCGCGTCAGTCTGGGAGGCGCCGGCCATGCCCCAATCTCCGCCCCAGCCGGGCAGGCCGTTGGTCAGTTTGCGGATCTCGTCCAGCACGGCCGGGAAGACGGCGCGGTCGATGCCGACGGCGCTGCAGGCGAGGAACAGGGCCTGGGGCGAGGGGCGGCTGACCGCGGCGCGGACCTGGGCGATGCTGAAGCCGCCCAGCGCCGCCAGCGAGTGTTCGAACAGGCTCAGACGCTTCTCGCGGATCGCGCGGATCAGGAAGCCGGCGCGCAGCTGGCCCGCGCTCTGCAGCTTGGCGACCAGACGGCGCTCCATCTCCTCGCGCTCGGAGTGGCTGGGCTGGGGCGCTGAGGGGACCGGCGCGCGGCCGGGGCCGACGCTGATCACGGCCGTCTCGATCGCCTTGGCCAGACAGGCGTCGTCGACGCGGAAGCGCTCGCCGATGGCCTGACGCAGGGCCTGACCGACGAGGCCGTAGAGCTCGCGGGCCAGGACGTCGTTGAGGCGCGGGTGGCGGGTCAGGGGCGCGCGCAGGGCGGCGACGCGGCGCGACTGCTCGACCAGTCGGCTGAGACCCCCCTCGCTGATCTCGGCGGTGCGGTTGGAGGCGAGCGCCGTCATGGTCGCGGGCTCGGCGGCGTCGATGATGGCGTCGGCGACGGCGCCGCTCAGCATCGGGCGACGGGCGACCTCGATATGATGCTCGACCGTGGCCTCGACCAGGATGCGGATCAGGTCATGATCCTTGAGCAGTGGGCTGTTGGCGATGATCGGGCGGGCGATCTCGATCTCGTCGAGGGCCAGCATATTGACCAGGGCCAGAGGCGCCCATTCGGCGCCGGCCAGGCTCTCGGCCAGGGATTTGCGGATGTCGTGCTCGGCCTGACGGGCCAGGGTGAGGAAGATCTCGGTCAGGACCGGCGAGACCTCGGCGCCGGCCGGGGTCGAGTCGCACAGGGCCGCGATACCCAGCAGCAGCCGTTGCCGATCGTCTGTGGTGCGGCTCTTCGCGAGAGTCAGCAGGTCTGCGGGCGAGAAGCTCGCGGGCCGCGTGGGTGCGAAGGTTTGCAACGAGGCGACTGCGGTCACGGCGAACTCCGGTCGGATCAGGTCCGATTCTGGATCGCAGAGTGCGGTACCGGTCATGAAAACTGGGTTAATGGTCCATCAACCTTACCTTGGGTCACGCTTGACGCGCACGGGGCAGAGGAAGACGGTGACCTCTACGCCCGGAGAGGCGACAGGAAGGATACCCCCATGGCCGACGGCGCCGCCCCGCAAAGTCTGAAGTCCCGCGTTTCCGAGGCCGAATGGCAGGCCCGGGTGGATCTGGCCGCCCTGTACCGGCTGGTCGCCCTGCACGGCTGGGACGACATGATCTTCACCCATATCTCGGCCCGGGTGCCCGGCCCTGAGCATCATTTCCTGATCAACCCCTACGGCTGGTACTTCGAGGAGATGACTGCGTCGGCGCTGGTGAAGGTCGATCTGGACGGCAACATCGTTCAGGAGACCCAGAGCTTCATCAATCCGGCGGGCTTCACCATCCACTCGGCCGTCCATGCGGCGCGCGAGGACGCCCATTTCGTCATTCACCTGCACACCACGGCAGGGGTGGGCGTGGCGGCGCAGCAGGAGGGGCTGCTGCCGATCGGCCAGAACGCCTGTCTGCTGCAGCATCAGGTCGCCTATCACGGCTATGAGGGCCTGGCCCTGAACCATGACGAGCGCGAGCGGCTGGTGGCGGATCTGGGCGACAAGCCGCTGATGCTGCTTCGCAATCACGGAACGCTGGCGGTCGGTCAGACGGCGGCGGCGGCGTGGATCGGCATGTTCTTCCTGGAGCGGGCCTGCGCCCAGCAGGTGGCGGCCCTGTCCGGTGGCCGCGAGCACGTCCTGATCGCCCCGGACGCAGCGCAGGAAGAGACCAAACAGCAGGGCGGGGGGCTGCCCTTCGTCGCGGCCCTGGCCTGGCCGGGCGCCCTGCGCATGCTGGACCGCAAATCCCCGGGCTACGACGCTTGAAGGCGGCCGCGGCGCTTCTCGCAGGCGTCGCGGTCCTTCTGCCCTCCGTGGCCGTTGGTCCGGTCTGGGCCGGCGCCTGGACCCAGCCCAAGGGCAAGGGCCAGATCATCGTCAAATATGAGGACATGCGCGCCGATGAGGGCTTCGACCCCGACGGCGACCGCGTCGACCTGCCTGAGAATCGCCGTGACACCTCGGTAGGCGTGTTTGCAGAGTACGGCGTGACCGACCGGCTGACGGTTCAGTTCAAGGGCGACTGGCAGGACGGCGAGGACCAGTTCGTCGACTACGAGGGGCGCGGTCCGCTGGAGATTGGCCTGACCTGGCAGGTCTGGCGCGACGACAAGACGGCCGTCAGCGTCTACGGCGGCTACGCCTCGGCGGGGGAGGGGCGCAACGCCGGATACGCCGCCCCGGGCGTCGGCGACCATGATTTCGAGGCGCGGGTCTCGGTCGGGCGGTCGTTCGGCGGCCTTCCGGCGCGTTGGGGCCCGGACCGGTCGTTCGTCGAGCTTCAGGCGGCGCGGCGGATGCGGGACGGCCTGCCGGACGAGACGCGGGTGGATTTCACCCTCGGCGGCCATTTCGGCGAAGACTGGATGGTGCTGGCCCAGGCCTTCGGCGGAACGGCGGACGACGATGGGGGCGTCAACGGCGCGCGCTGGCTGTCGGTCGAAACCTCGGTGGTGCGTCGATTTGGCGACTGGAGCCTGCAGGCAGGCTGGCGACAGACGGCGGCGGGGCGCGAGACGCCGATCTCGGGCGGGCCGGTTCTGGCGGTCTGGCGCCGGTTCTGAAATCGCCCGGAAAAAGCCCCGACTGCGACATTCGCGACCGACGGAGTTACGAACCGCGCGCGTTACACAGACTTTAGTTGCCTCGACGGCAGGACCGGCTATGTCCGACCCCGCCTGAGAAGTCTTCAGACGTCCGTCCCCCACGGCTCCCGAGAGTACCCGCGTGATCAAACGCCACTTCTTCCTTGTCGCCGCCGGCGTCATGCTCGGCCTCATGGTCGTCGCCGCGGTGCTGCACATCGCCTTCGCCAAGGACGAAGGGGCGGCCAAGGCTGCGCCGGGCGGCGGTCGCGGCGGACGGGGGCAGCAGGTGTCGGAAGCGACGGTGGCCTCGCGATCCTTCAGCGACACCATCCGGGTGCTGGGCGTGGCCCGCGGGCTGAAGTCGGTGAACATCACCTCCAACTCGACCGAGCTGATCACCGCCGTCCTGTTCCGCGACGGCCAGCGTGTCGCCGCCGGCGCGCCTCTGGTGCAGCTGCAGGCGCGCGAGGAAGACGCCGGCATCATCGAGGCCCGCGCCCAGGTGACCCAGGCCGAGCGCGAATACGAACGCTATCGCGCCCTGGCCGAGAAGGGCATCGCCCCGCGCGTGACCGCCGAACAGTCCGAGACCGCGCTGGCGACGGCGCGCGCCTCGCTGGCGGCGGCCGAGGCGCGTCGCGGCGACCGGATGATCCGCGCGCCCTTCGCCGGCGTCCTGGGCCTGACCACGGTCACGGCGGGCACCCTGATCAACCCGGGCGCGGTGATCGCGACCCTGGACAATACCGATGTCATCCGCGTCGATTTCCCGGTGCCGGAACGGTATCTGGGCGTGCTGCGTCCCGGCCTTCCCCTGACCGCCACCGCCGACGCCTTCGGTGGTGAGGCCTTCCAGGGCCGCATCGCCCTGATCGACACCCGCATCAATGAGGCGACCCGCGCGGTCACCGCCCGGGCCGAGTTCCCCAACCCCGGCGGCCGCATCCGCCCCGGCATGCTGATGCGCGTCGCCGTGGCCCAGGGTCAGCGCCAGAGCGCCGCCGTGCCCGAGGCCGCCATCCAGTATGAAGGCCAGGGCGCCTTCGTCTATCGCATCGCCAGGGGCGAGAAGGGCTCGACCGCCCAGCGCGTCGAGGTCGAGACCGGCGCCGTCGAGGGCGGCTTCGTCGAGATCGTTTCGGGCCTGAGCATCGGCGACAAGGTCGTCGGCGGCGGTCTGAACCGCATCCAGCCCAACGCCCCGGTCACCGTGGGCGGCGGACGTGGCGGCGGTGGTCGCGGTCAGGGCGGCCAAGCCCCGGCCCAGGCCGCTGGTCAGGGCGCCGCACGATGATGCTCTCCGACGTCGCGGTCCGGCGGCCCGTCTTCGCGGCGGTGGCCGCCATCGTGCTGTGCGTCATCGGCGCGGCGGCCTTCTTCTTCCTGCCGGTGCGCGAACTGCCGGACGTCGATCCGCCGGTCGTCTCGATCAACACCAGCTACGCCGGGGCTTCGGCCGAGGTCATCGAGAACCGCATCACCGAGCCGGTAGAGCAGCAGATCGCCGGTATCCAGGGCGTGGAGCGGATCACCTCGTCCAGCCGCGACGGCCGATCCAGCGTGACCATCGAGTTCTCGCTGGACCGCAATATCGACGACGCCGCCAACGACGTGCGCGACCGTGTCGCCCGTGTCGTCGGCCGCCTGCCCGAACAGGCCGATCCGCCGGAAGTGTCCAAGGCGGACAGCGATTCCTCGCCGATCATGATCCTGTTCCTGCGGTCGACGACGATGAACCGGCTGGAGCTGACCGACTACGCCGACCGCTATCTGCTGGACCGTCTGGCGACGGTGCCCGGCGTGGCCCAGGCCCAGATCTTCGGCGAGCAGCGCTACGCCATGCGCATCTGGCTGAACGCCGGAGCCATGGCCGCGCGCGGCATCACCGTGACCCAGGTCGAGAACGCCCTGAACGCCCAGAACGTCGAGCTTCCGGCCGGGGCGCTGGAATCGACCGACAAGGACTATACGGTCCGCGTGGCCCGCACCTATGCCCGGGCCGAGGACTTCGCCCTGCTGCCGATCGGCACGGCGGGTTCGGCCCCGACGGCGGCGACCACGACCAATACCAACACCACCCAGCCTTCGACCTCGGGCACGACCGGGGCGATCATCGGCGCCAACCGCTATGTAACCCGTCTGGGCGACATCGCCCGGGTGGAAGAGGCCCCCGCCGAGGCACGCCGTCTGTTCCGCGGCAACGGTCTGGACCAGATCGGTCTGGGCGTGACCCGTCAGGCCCAGTCGAACGACCTCGCCATCTCGGACGGTGTGCGCAAGGCCCTGGTCGAGATGCAGGCCAGCCTGCCGCCGGGCACTGAACTGGTCGTCGGCTCCGACAACTCGGTCTTCACCTCCCACGCCATTTCCGAAGTCTGGATCACCATCGGCATCTCGCTGGCCCTGGTGGCGCTGGTGAACTTCATCTTCCTCGGCAGCCTCCGGGCGGCGCTGATCCCCTCGATCGTGGCCCCGATCTGTCTGCTGGCGACCTTCATCGTCCTGGCGCCGCTGGGCTTCTCGCTGAACCTTCTGACCCTGCTGGCGCTGGTGCTGGCCATCGGTCTGGTGGTCGACGACGCCATCGTGGTGACCGAGAACATCCAGCGCCGTCTGGACCATGGCGAGCCGCCGCTGGTCGCCGCCGAGCGCGGGGCGCGTCAGGTCTTCTTCGCCGTCGTGGCCACGACCATCGTCCTGCTGGCGGTGTTCGCGCCGCTGCTGTTCCTGCCCGGATACGTCGGGCGGCTGTTCGTCGAACTGGCGGCGGCGATCGCGGCCGCCGTGGCCTTCTCGGCCTTCCTGGCGCTCAGCCTGTCGCCGATGCTGGCGTCCAAGATTCTCAAACCCGCGTCCGGTTCGGGCTGGGTGGCTCAGCGCGTCGACAAGGCGATGGACGTGCTCAAGAACAGCTACGGCGCCTCGCTGGACCTGCTGGTCGGCAGCCGCATCGCCGTCATCGGCGTGATCGCCCTGATCCTGGTGGTCGGGGGCGGGGCGGTCGGGATGTTCTTCGTCCTGCCCAACGAACTGGTGCCCCAGGAAGACCGGGGCCGGGTGCAGGTGCGGGTGCAGGGGCCGGAAGGCGCCGGCTTCGACTATACGAAGAAGATCATGCTCGGCCTCGAGCCGATCCTGGCCCAGTACAAGGAGAACGGCGAGGTCGAGAGCTATCTGATCTCCTCGCCCGGCTTCGGCGGCGGCAGCTACAACTCCGGCAACGCCACCCTGATCCTCAAGGACTGGTCCGAGCGCGACCGCGCCGCCGACCAGATCGCGCAGGAGCTGAACGGCAAGCTGCGCGGCCAGACGGGCGCCCAGGTCAACGCCTCCATCCCCGGAGCCTTCCAGCGCGGCGGCGGCGGGGGCGGCGGTAACTCCAACTCGGTCGAGATGATCGTCACCGGGCCGGAATACGAGGACATTTATCGCTGGCTGCAGCCGGTGCTGGCGGCCGCGCTGGAGAACCCCGGCTTCTCGCGCCCGCGCCTGAACTATGAGCCCAACGCCCCCCGTCTGCTGGTCGATGTGGATCCGGAGAAGGCGGCGGCGCTGGGCGTCTCCTCGCAGGAGATTGGCCGGACGCTGGAGACCATGTTCGGCTCCCGCCGCGCCACGACCTATATCCGGGGCGGTCAGGAATATGACGTCATCCTGCAGACGGACCGGGTCAACCGTTCGGGCGTCGGCGATCTGGAGGGGCTGTATGTCTCGACCGGATCGGGGACGCTGGTGCCTCTGTCCTCGGTGGTCGACACCAAGACCTCGGGCGACACCCCGGACCGTCGCCGTCTGGACCGTCAGCGCTCGATCAGCCTGCAGGCCGACCTGAACCCCGGCGAGACCATCGCCGACGCCGTGGCCTTCCTGAACGCGGAAGCCGCCAAACAGCCGCAGGGCGTGGTGGCCATCCAGTGGGGCGGGGCGGCGCGCGATCAGGCGGAAGCGGGCGGCGCGGTCGGCGCGGCGTTCGGCCTGGCCCTGCTGCTGGTCTTCCTGGTGCTGGCGGCCCAGTTCGAGAGCTGGATCACTCCGGCGGTGATCATGCTGACGGTGCCTCTGGCGGCGGCGGGCGGTCTGTTCGGCCTGCTGATGGCCGGGTCCAGCCTGAACATCTATTCGCAGATCGGCCTGATCATCCTGATCGGGGTCGCGGCCAAGAACGGCATCCTGATCGTCGAGTTCGCCAACCAGCTGCGCGACCAGGGCCGGTCGATCCGCGAGGCGATCATCGAGAGCTCGACCCTGCGTCTGCGCCCGATCATCATGACCTCGATCGCCACGGCCTTCGGCGCCCTGCCGCTGGTGCTGTGGCACGGGGCGGGGGCGGGCAGCCGCCAGACCATCGGGGTGGTGATCTTCACCGGCGCGATGTTCTCGACCCTGCTGACCCTGTTCGTGGTGCCGGTGATCTACGGCGCGCTGGCGCGCTTCACCAAGTCGCCCGAATGGACGGCCCGCAAGATCGAACAGTGGGAAGCCCAGGAAGCCACGGCCAACGACCCCGTTCCGCACGCGGCGGAATAGGGTCAGGCCCGGTTTATCTCTTCGCCGCCTCGACGCTCAGCCAGGCGATGACGTCGCGGCGGTCCTCGGCGTCGGGGAGGCCGGGGAAGGTCATCTTGTTGCCGGGCAGGAAGCTGCGCGGATTGGCCAGCCAGTGGTCGATGTGGTCGTCGTCCCAGGCGAAGCCGGCGCCCTTCACCGCTTTCGAATAGTTGTAGCCCGGATGGGTCCCGGCGACCCGGCCGATGACGCCGTAGAGGTTCGGCCCCGTCATGTTCGGACCGTTGGCGGTCGCGGTGTGGCAGGCCTTGCAGCGGGCGAAGACCCTGGCTCCGTGTTCCAGATCGGCGGTGTTGTAGGGGGCGGGCAGGGCGGCCAGCATGGTCGCGCGCTGGGCGTCGGTCAGGGGCGGCGGAACGGGCACGGGCGGAGCCGCCGGCGTCTGCTCGCCCGATCCGCAGCCGGTCAGAAGCGTCGCCGCTGCCAGCATCGTTCCCGCCAGTATCGCGCGCGCCATGGTCGTCTCCCGCCTGTCGACTTCCCTGATAGCCCAAGCGCGGACGGGTGCAATCGGTCAGCTTGACCTATGGACGCGACCATATCGCACCTGATAATCAGTCACAGGTACGGCGACCTTTAGCCCGTCGCCGATCTTCGCGTCCGAGTGTCCAGAATGTCCAATGTCATCAAGCTCAGCGAGGCCCGGGTGGGCGATCGCGGCGTCATCACCTCCGTGGGGACGCACTGCCATCACGAGGCGGCGGAGACCGAGCTGGAGCGGCGCCTGCTGGAGCTGGGTCTGGTCGAGGGCGCGCGGATCGAGTTGATCCACGAGGGCCTGTTCGGTCGCGACCCGATCGCGGTCAAGGTCGACGACATGCGCGTGGCCCTGCGTCGGAAAGAAGCCGCCAGCCTGACCCTTCGCCTCGGCGACGACATTGCGGAAGCCGCCGAATAATGGACATCGCCGTTCGTCCCGCCCGGGTCGCCCTGGTCGGCAATCCCAACTCGGGCAAGACCGCCCTGTTCAACGCCCTGACCGGCGCCCATCAGAAGGTCGCCAACTACGCCGGCGTCACCGTCGAGCGGAAGGAGGGGATCATCCGCTCCGCCTCGGGCCGCAGCCTGTCGGTGCTGGACCTGCCGGGCACCTACTCCCTGCGCGCCCGCAGCCCGGACGAGGAGGTCACGCGTGACGCCGTCCTCGGCAAGCTGGCCGGAGAGGCCGAGCCGGACGCCATCATCTGCGTCGCCGACGCCACCAATCTGCGCCTCGTGCTGCGTCTGGTGCTGGAGCTGAAGCAGGTCGGGCGGCCGATGGTGCTGGCCCTCAACATGTACGACATCGCCCAGCGTCAGGGGCTGCGCATCGATCTGGAGAAGCTGCAGGCCGAGCTGGGCCTGCCGATCGTGACCACGGTCGCGACGCGCAAGCGCGGGATCGAGGAGCTGATTTCGCAGGTCGAGAACCTGACCCTGACCGCCGCGCGCGGTGAGACGGGCGAAGGGGGTTGGCATGCGCCGAACGCCGCCGAGATTCGCGAGGCCCATCGCCGCGCCGAACAGATCATGCGCGACTGTGTGCGTCCGCCCGAGCGCCCCGACACCCTGACGGGCAAGATCGACGCCGTGCTGCTGAACCCCGTCGCCGGTCTGGTCATCCTGCTGGCCATCCTGTTCGTGATGTTCCAGGCCGTGTTCAGCTGGGCCACCCCGCTGATGGACGGCATCGACGCAGGCTTCGCGGCATTGGGCGGTCTGGTCGGGGCGGTCATTCCCGACGAGGGATCGTGGGGCCTGCTCCAGAGCCTGCTGGTCGACGGCGTCATCGCCGGGGTCGGCGCCGTAATGGTCTTCCTGCCGCAGATCGTGATCCTGTTCGCCTTCATCATCCTGCTGGAAGACTTCGGCTATATGGCCCGGGCGGCCTTCCTGATGGACAGGATCATGGGCGGCGCCGGGCTGCACGGGCGGGCTTTCATTCCCCTGCTGTCCAGCTTCGCCTGCGCCATCCCCGGCGTCATGGCCGCGCGGGTGATCGACGCCAAACGCGACCGGATGACCACCATCCTGGTCGCCCCCCTGATGACCTGTTCGGCCCGCATCCCGGTCTACACCCTGATCATCGGCGCCTTCATTCCGCAGGAGACCGTCTGGGGCTTCGTGAACCTGCAGGGGCTGGTGATGTTCGGTCTCTACGCCGCGGGCATCCTCTCGGCCCTGATCGTCTCCTTCGTCATCCGCAAGGTGTTCTGGAGGGGCGCGGTCGAGCCCTTCATGATGGAGCTGCCGACCTACAAGATGCCCGATCTGAAGAGCGTCCTGTTCAATCTGTGGGTCCGGGCGCGGATCTTCATGGAGCGGGCGGCGCGGATCATCCTGCCCTTGATGATCCTGATCTGGGTCCTGGGGACCTTCCCCTATCCGCCCGAGGGCGCGACGGGCCCGGCCATCGACTATTCCTTCGCCGGGATGGTGGGGCATGCGCTGGAGCCGATCTTCCGGCCCATCGGCTTCAACTGGCAGATGGTCATCGCCCTGGTGCCCGGCATGGCCGCGCGCGAGGTCGCCGTGGCGGCGCTCGGCACCGTCTACGCCATCGCCGACGCCGACAGCGCCGGCAGCCTGTTGGGCGCGACGCTCGCGGCCCAGTGGTCGCTGGCCACCGGCCTCAGCTTCCTGGCCTGGTACATCTTCGCACCCCAGTGCGTGGCGACGCTCGGCGTCGTGAAGCGCGAGACCAACAGCTGGGGCTGGATGTGGGTGATGGTCGCCTACATGTTCGGCCTGGCCTATCTGGCGTCGTTCATCACCTACCACGTGGCCGTCGCCCTTGGCGGCGGGACGGTCGGGGGCTAAGCCCGGAGGGCCGCACAGGGCGCGGCGCCGGATTCGTCCATGCCGCTTCCCGTCGTCACGGCCGTTCTGCTGGGTCTTTTGGGGCTGGCCGTCGGGCAGGCGCTGGCCGTGATCAGCGTGAGGCTGCCGCGCGAGGAAGGCGTCGCCGTCGAGGCCGGGCCGTGGGTCCGAAGGGCGGTGTCGCGGCGGCATATCCTTTTCAGTCTGGCTTCAGCCGGGATCGGGGTCTGGGCGGTGCTCGCCACTCCCCTGGGCGGGCATGGCTGGGGCTTCGCCGTCGCGGGCGCGCTGCTGGGCTGGCTGCTGCTGCTGATCGCGGTGGTGGACGCCGAACATTTCTGGCTGCCGGACGTGCTCACCCTGCCGCTGATCGTCTCGGGCCTGATCGCCATGGGTCTGCTGACGCGAGGCGTGCCGATCGCACAGATCGCCGGAGCGGCTCTGGGCTTTGGCCTGCTGTGGCTGCTGTCGTGGCTGTACCGGCGTGTGCGCGGACACGACGGACTGGGCGGCGGCGATCCCATCCTGTTCGCGGGGGCGGGGGCCTGGGTCGGCTGGACAGGCCTGCCCAGCGTGATGCTGTGGGCCTGCGCGACCGGACTCTGCGTCGTTCTGTGGCGGCTGTTGCGGCGGCGTTCGGTGCGCGGCGCGGACCGGATGCCGTTCGGGACCCTGCTGGCGCTCGGGGTCTGGCTGACCTGGCTGTACGGCCCGCTGGGCCTCTAGCGGCCCGTTACGATCTTCACGACGATATGGGCGGTCGTGTCGATGATGGTCTCGGGCGCCGTGTCGCCGCGCCGCAGCAGTTCGAAGCCGTCGGCCATGGCCTCGACCAGATTGGCGACCTGATAGGAGGTCAGGCGCGGGTCCAGACCCTTGGCGTGATAGCCGGTGGCGTGGGCCTGGGCGATGCGGCGTTCGAAGGCCAGGTGGACGCGGCGCAGGCGCTTGACCCGGCTCTCGATGAAACCGGCCTCGCCCTTGTCGGCCAGCATATGTTCGATGCGCAGCACCGGGCCGTGCTCCTGCCAGAAGGCAAGGACGTCGACGACATAGGCGCGGGCGGCGTTGAAGGCCTGTTCGCCCGACCAGTCGCCGTCCAGATGACGGGCCAGGACCTGAAAGTCGGTGGCGCAGTCTTCGCAAAGCGCCAGAACGGGTTCTTCGACGGTCTTGAAGTAGGTGTAGAAGTTCGACGGCGACAGATCGGCCTCGGCGGCGACGTCGGCGACGCGGATCTCGCCGAGATGGCGGCTGTCGAGCAGGCGGCGCGTGGCGGCCAAGATGGAGGCGCGGGTGCGACCGCCGCGGGCGCCGATCCGGTGTCCCAGCTTGTTGATATTGGTCGGGGCCATGGGGAAGTGTCGTCCGGCGGGGCGCGTTCGCTCTCGACCTGAGGCGAGAAGGGAGGAAATGGGCCGTTTCCGGACCATCCATTTGTTTCGCCAGATTTGGTGCGGCGCGTCAACGCGCAGCGTGCCGGTTGGTTGCATTCGCCCAACGCGGGTCTGCGGATATTTACGACTTGGTAACGGCTGTGGACCGGCGCTATCGTGTCGGCTGTCTCCGGCGGCGACTTCGCCGTTTGCGCTCGAAAGAGGCTGAGCGATGGATCTGCCCGTCGATACCGCCCTGTCCTATTCTATCCAGCCCGAGGACGCCGGTTCGCCCGGCGCCGGGCCCTGGGTCTGGACGGTAATCGACGAGGACGGCCGCAAGATCGTCACGGGCCTGGCGCCCAACCAGGACCTGGCCCAGACCCAGGCCCGCAACGCAATCAGCGACCGCTCACCCCAACCCTAGACCGGGTCAGAGGCCCGACGCTGAAGCTCGTCGGCGCGACGGTCCAGTTCATCGGCCCGAGCGGGCAGGGTCCGCGACACTTCCAGAAGCTGTTCGTCGGTGAGCGTCCGGCCCTGTTCCCGGGCCTCGGCGATCTGACGGGCGCGATAGGCGGGATCGCGCAGGCGAGCCGCCTCTTCACGCATCTGATCAGCGCCATTGTGCATCTGGCGGGCGCCGTTACCCATCTGGACGCGGGCGTCGGCGCGGGCGCGGGTGGCCTGCTGGCGGGCCACGTCGGCGTTGGCGCGCGCCTGTTCGGAGGCGGCCATAGCGGCGCGAGCCTGGGCGCGGGCCGCCTCCGCCTGGACGCGGGCGTCGGCGTTTGCACGCGGCGCGGCATTGGCGCGGGCGTCCGCCATGGCGCGAGAGCGGGCCTGGGCGGCCTGGGCGCGGGCGGCGGCGGCGGCCTGACGCGCGACATCGGCCTGCTGGCGGGCCTCTGTGGCCTGAGCGCGGGCGGCTTCCGCGGCGCGGCGCTCCTCGGGCGTGGCGTCCCGCGTGACCGTATAGCCGTAGCCGTAGCTGTAGGTGGTCCGGGCGGCCGGCGGCGCGGGGGGCGCCGGAGGGGCCGGCGGCGTCGGGAGGGCCAGAGGCGCGGCGGGTGCGGGCGGAGCCGGCGGAGCCGGAGGCGCGCTCATCGACCAGTCATCGGCCGCAGCAGGGGCGGGAGGCGGCGTCGGAGGAGCCGGGGGCGCGGGCGGGGCGGCCAGATCGCCGTCCTGATCCGACCATGAGGCCAGAGGCGCGAGCGGGGCGAGAGGCGCGACGACGGCGCTCATCGCAGGCAGGGCGGGCATCGCCGGGATCGGCGGCAGGGGCGGAACTTCCAGGCCCTGTTCGCTGAGCTCCAGCGCGGCCAGGGGAGTGGCGACGGCGGCGAGGGCGGCGACGGTCAGGGCGACGGTCAGAGGGCGGCGGCGGTTGGGAGAGGCGCTCATGATGCAGGCGATCCTTCTTTTGAGAGTGTGGGTGTTCGCGGCCATGGGGGTGGCGGCGTGCGAGAGAGTGGGCGGGCAGGCGGCGAGGCGAACCAGGGCGCGGGCGTAGGTCGGGGCGTCGACGGTGCGCAGGGCTTCGGCGTCGGCGGCTTCTTCCGAGCGGGCGGCGAGGACGGCGTGCAGCCGCCAGACCAGGGGGTTGAACCAGAACAGGGCCACCGCCAGCCGCGACAGGATCAGGAAGATCCAGTCGCGCCGCTTCAGATGGGCCAGTTCGTGAGCGAGGACGGCGAGGGCGGTCTCGATGGCGGTCAGGCTGGCGGGATCGACGACGATGACGCCGGGCGAGACCCCCCAACTCAGCGGGCTGGACAGGCGGTCGCTGCTGACCAGCCGGGGGCGCGGGGCGGGCGACAGCCGGGCCAGGGGGGCGAGCCAGGCGGGGGCGGTGACGACGCGGCCCTCGCGCGTCCAGCGGTCCAGGGTGACCAGTCCGACGACGAACCGGCCGACGATGGCCACGGCGCCCAGGATCCAGACGAGGGCGGCGATCAGGGCGGGGGAGGGCGGGGGCAGGACGCCCGAGACCTCCATCCCGGCGACAGGGCCGATCTCGCCGGCCCACAGGGGATCGACGGCGACGGCAGGGACGGGCGGGGGCGGCAGGATCGCCAGTTGCAGCGAGGGCAGCAAGGCCGCGATCACGGGCAGCGCGAGCAGCACGCAGACCGTGGCGCGCAGGATGTCGACCCGGTCGGCGGGGCGGCGGCCGATCCAGTGGGCGGCGGCGAGACCGGCGCCGGCCACGAGGCTGGACTTGATCAGCAGGGAGAGAAACAGGGCGAGGGTCATCACCGGCTTCCTTTCCTTTCGGTGGCGTCGTCGATGGCGCGCTCGAGCGTGGCGGCCTCTTCGGGCGTCAGCCTCTGGCCCAGACCCAGCAGGGCGGTGGCGGCGCTGGCCGCCGATCCGGCGAAGAAGGTGTCGATCATCTTCTGCAAGGCTCCGGCGGCGACGGCGTCGGTGCGCGGCACGGGGCGGTAGACGACGCCGGACGGACCCGGCGCACGGGCCACAAGCCCCTTGGCCTCCAGCCGGGCCAGCAGGGTGCGGACGGCGGAATCGCTGATGGGATCAGCCAGGGCGTCGCGCACATCGGCGACCGCCGCCGTTTCGAGTCGGCACAGTGTCTCGAACACCTCGCGTTCCCGGCGGGGGAGAGCCTCGATCATGACAGTTCCTTCGCGATGTGTCGCTACATCTGTAGCGCTACATGCGTAGCGAATTGGGTCGGGAATGAGGCGGCGAGATGAACTCGCCGTAGGGTGGGTGAAAGCCCGGCCGGGTCTGGATTTCCGCTCGCAGGCGCCGTCGGGGAAGCTGGCCGGTCATCCGGCGGCAGGCCTCGCGCCATGTATCAAAACCGACACGATCGGGACATATGGACGTCACCCAGCCTACACTCTGGCGTCACGCAGAATACATTTGGCCGTATCAATGCTGTGAACTGACCAATACAATTCGGTCCTAGGTTCCGGGTCCTCACTCAGGGGACAATAATGAACCGCCAAAACAAACTGCGCGTCCAGCTTCTGCTGGGCAGCGCTCTCATGGCTGCTGCTATCCCGGCCTTCGCCCAGGCCCAGACCGCCGCTCCCGCCGCCGCGGAAGAGCAGGTGACCGGCCTGGACGACATCGTCGTCACCGCCACGCGCCGCGAAACCAACCTGCAGGACACCCCGATCGCCGTCTCGGTGGTCAGTGCGGAAATCCTCAAGGACCGTCACGTCCAGAGCCTGTACGACCTGGCCGACGGCGCCGTCCCCTCGCTGCGCGTCGCGACCTTCGAAGCCCGCCAGAGCGCCCTGACCGTCGGCATCCGCGGCATCGTGCCGCTGGACGCCAACCAGCCCGCCCGTGAGCAGGGCGTCGGCATCTACGTCGACGGCGTCTATCTGGCCCGCCAGCACGGCCTGAACGCCGCCCTGTTCGACACCCAGCGCATCGAAGTCCTGCGCGGTCCGCAAGGCACCCTGTTCGGCCGCAACACCGAGGGCGGCGCCCTCAACATCGTCACCCGCGAGCCCACCGGCGTGTTCGGCGGCCGCATCGGCGGCGGCGTCGGCAACTACGGTTCCTACAGCCAGGAAATCCACCTGGACCTGCCGGAATACAACAACTTCGCCTTCAAGATCGACGGCGTGATCCAGCACCAGGACGCCACCACCGAGAACCCGCTCGCCGGTCAGACGGGCTGGAACTACTACGACCGCCAGGGCATCCGCGCGGCCCTGCGCTGGACCCCGACCGCGAAGCTGACCAACATCTTCGCCTACGACACGGCGACGGATGAGAACACGCCGTTCTACAGCCAGCTGCTGAACTACAACCCGAACGGCTGCGTCGCCGGCGCCCAGTCCGCCGTCCCGGCCTGTACCCTGCCGGGCACCTCCTACACCTCGCTGACCGGCACGGTCCGTCCGCTGCTCCCCGGCGTGGTCGTCAACGGCGACAGCCGCATGAAGGTCGCCGACATCGGCGTGCCGCAACAGCCCAGCGTCGACGAGACCTTCGGCTATACCAACACCCTGCGCTACGACATCACCGACGACATCCAGCTGCGTTCGATCACCGCCTACCGCGGCGTGGATGCGACCCAGTGGGACAACTCGGGCGGCGCCCACCGTCCGCCGGTCGTGGTTCCGGGCTGCACCGGCACGGCCTGTAACTTCAGCCGCTACTCGCTGGCCGACCTGCACCAGACCCAGTTCAGCCAGGAGTTCCAGGCCGTCGGTTCGGCCGGTTCGTTCGACTTCGTCGCCGGCCTGTTCTACTTCAAGGAAAACGTCGAGGACGACGCCGCGACCCCGGCCTCGATGGCCATCCAGGGCTACACCACCGCCGGTCAGACCACGGGCTACTCCTACGTCGTCATCGACCCCTGCACGGGTTCGGGCGGCTTCGGCTCGCAACCGGGCTGCCGCTCGATCGACCGCGCCTCGGAAGTGGAATCGACCAGCTACGCCGCCTACGGCCAGGTGACCTGGAACGTGAGCGACCGCCTGCACCTGACCGCCGGCGGCCGCTACACCCGCGACCACAAGGACGGCGCCCTGACGTTCTCGCGCAACGTCAACTACGCCACCAACCCGACGATCGCCGCCGCCAACGGTTACTCGCCGCTGAACGAGACTTGGGAACGCTTCAACCCGACCGCGACCGTCGCCTATGACGTCTCGGACGATGTCCACGTCTACGCCAAATACGCCACGGGTTACCGCTCGGGCGGCGCCAGCTCGCGGACGGCCAACTACCAGGCCTTCGGTCCGGAAGATGTCCGTTCGTATGAAGCCGGCTTCAAGGGCGACTTCATGGATCACCGCGCCCGGGTGAACCTGGCGGCCTACGCCATGGACCGTGACGACAGCCAGGTCGACATCTCGTCGATCCAGTTCGCCTCTTCCGGCGGTTCGGCCACCAGCTTCAACAACCTGGTCACGATCAACGCCCCCGGCACCACGAAAATCCGTGGTTTCGAGGCCGAGTTCACCCTGCGCCCGATCGAAGGCCTGACCCTGAACGCGTCCTACGCCTACACGGACACGGAAATCCCGCTGGTCAAGATCACCAACTGCGTGACCACGGGCACGCCGCCGGTGACCACCTGCGCCGCCCCGGTCGACCAGCGCTTCTACATCGTCTTCACCCCGAAGAACGCTGTCAGCGCCTCGATCGACTATGAGCACGCCGTGTTCGGCGGCGCGGCCAACCTGCGCTTCCACTTCGACGGCAACTACGCCGACGCCACCCAGGCGTTCGACCAGTTCGAAACGAAGAACGACTCGTCGCTGATCTTCAACGGCCGCATCTCGCTCGCCGACATCCGCGTCGGCGACACCCAGGACCTGACGGTCAGCCTCTGGGGTCGTAACCTGTTCGACGAACAGTACGTCTTCCGCCGCGACCCGTCGAACAGCCTGCCGGCCGCGCCGACCACCAGCCTGACCACGGGCAGCATCGGCAACGTCATGGGCGACTACGGCAACTTCAACGCCCCGCGCACCTTCGGCCTGGAAGCCACCGTCAGCTTCTAAGACCCGAAGCCGCAAGGCTCGAAACCACGACGGCCGGTGCGGCGACGCACCGGCCGTTTTCGTTTGGCCGCGAATCTGCTCCTGGGAGGGGGCGAGGGTCAGCCCGTAGGCGCTTGCGGTGAGGTGACCGGGTTCGGGGTCTCCGCAGGCTGGGTAATGGTCCGTTCGACACCGTCCTTGGCGACATTGTCCATCGTGTCGGCTTTCGTCGCGAAATAGATGACCACGGTCAGAAAAATCGTGATGATCCAAGCGACCAGATTGACAATGATCTGGCTGGCGGTGGAGGTCCGGTTGCGGATCAGTCCCTTGATTTCCCCCTTCCATTCGGAAAGCCGGGCTTCGAAATAAGACTGCTGCCAGACGTCCTTCACCTGGTCCTCATAGGCCTGCATCACGCCCTCTAACATCTGGCGGGCGGAATTCTTGTAGGTCTGAACCTCGCTGTCGGGGGGATTGCGGTCGGCGCCGGTGCTGGTGCTTCCGCCGAATTTGCACTGATCCCGAATGGTGCGCTTGTACAAGGCATAGGCGAGCAGACCCTCCACGTCGTCGGGGTCGCCGCCTACGAAATTGTCGAAGGCCCTGCTGAAGGCCGAGTCCGCTTCCAAGGCGAGCGGCACGCTTTTCGGGGGTGGACCAGCCGCTGATGCGTCCGTCCTCGTCTTATTTTTTCCCGCGGACCGCACGATGGTAGATATCTCCCCGAACCATGCTGAAAACCATTCCGTTGTTCAGCTTTACGGTACGGGAAGGAGCCGAGGAAGGGGGGGAACTGCGTTTGTTGAACGCCG
The DNA here is from genome assembly GCF_058807035.1 of Brevundimonas sp. GW821-FHT12E07. Classification (NCBI taxonomy): domain Bacteria; kingdom Pseudomonadati; phylum Pseudomonadota; class Alphaproteobacteria; order Caulobacterales; family Caulobacteraceae; genus Brevundimonas; species Brevundimonas sp. GW821-FHT12E07. The sequence continues at coordinate 187,874 of NZ_JBXAQH010000004.1, forward strand.
TTTCTTGGAGGCCTTCGACATCCGGACGGCTCAAGGATTTCGTCGTCACGGGATGGCCCACGGTTTCAAAGATCGAGCGTCGCATAGATATTCTAACGCTCCGGGCTGTCAACCGATCCGCCCGGACGCGGGACGGGGCTCGGCGGCGGCGCGCGGAAGTTCATGGGCGGGGTCCGACTACGGCTAGTGTCCCGCAACATCATGCTCCCCAAATCTTGCGTGCCTGCTAACAGGGCGGGCGAGTCGGGCCTGTGAACAAGTCTCCAACTTCTCCACAGCGGGCCGCGCGAGTGGATACTTGTGGATCTGGGGGATGTGGCGGGCTTTCCCGGCAACGGCTGGTGCCGGCTGCAGGAATCGAACCCGCGACATCCAGTTTACAAAACTGGCGCTCTACCAACTGAGCTAAGCCGGCCCTCTAGCGAAGGAGGACGCGGTCGGGCCGCGTCCGGCGCGGGTTATGCTGGCGGAAAGCGTCGCGGGCAAGCATCTTGCGCTGATGCGCCTGTCGTTTCCCTACATCGCCCCGATTCTGATGCTCGTGGCGTCGAACGTCTTCATGACCTTCGCCTGGTACGGACACCTGAAGTTCGGCTCGAAACCGCTGTGGATCGTGGTCGGTGTCAGCTGGGCCATCGCCTTCTTCGAATACTGCCTGGCCGTGCCCGCCAACCGGATCGGCCATACGGTCTATTCGGCGGCCGAGCTGAAGACGATGCAGGAGGTCATCACGCTGCTGGTCTTCGCCGTCTTCTCGGTGACGGTGCTGGGCGAGAAGCTGACGCTGAACCATGCGGTGGGCTTCGCCATGATCTTCGGTGGCGCCTGGTTCATCTTCCGCGGGCCGTTCTGAGGGATAAGGATTTTCCGTGCAGGGAAAATCCTCTGAACCTCCACACGCCTTTCCGGCGGCGGCGCGGCATAGGGGAAGGGGACACGAGCGCAGGGACGAACCCATGACCCACATCTCTTCACACACCGCCGGCAAGCCCTTCCTCAATCCGGTCCGGGTGATCGGCTGGGGTTTGATCGCGGTGCTGCTGGCTACGCCGGCGATCGCCATGCGCTTCACCCACGAGGTCAACTGGACCGCCTTCGACTTCATCTTCGCCGCCGTCCTGCTGGGCGGCGCGGGTCTGGCCTTTGAGCTGGTGTTCTGGCGCGCCAGGGGGCTTCAGCTGCGGCTGGCCCTGGGCCTCGGCATCCTGGCCGTCGTCCTGTTCGTCTGGGCCCAGGGGGCGGTGGGGATTTTCTGATCCCGAGCCGGCCTATAGGGTCCAGCCATGCCGCTGGATCAGCTCGACGTCATCGTCCGTGTCGCCGGAGCGACCCTTCTGGTGGTCGCCGCGATCGGCAAATGGCGGCGCAGGGATCGGGCGGACGACCGCTGGTTCGCGCCCCTGGCCCTGTGCCTGTGCGGCTTTCTGGCGGGCAATACGCCGGTGTCTGCGCTGCAGCTCGGCGGTCCCATCGGTCATCTGGCGGTTCTGCTCAGCGGTCTGACGGTCGCCTTCCTCTGGTGGTTCTGCCTGTCGGTGTTCGACTGGACCTTCAGGCCGCGCGGGTCGGTGCTGGTCGTCGGCCTGAGCTGGATGGTCGTGGCCTGCGCCGACCGCGGCGTGTTCGGTAAGGTCCTCGCCCAGCGCGGCCTGTCCTTCCTCCTGATCGCCATGGGGCTGGGGATGATGGCCTGGCTGGCCTGGCGGCTGATCCGCGACCGTGAAGGCGATCTGATCGACGGTCGCCGCCGCTCGCGCCTGTGGGTCGCGATCCTGCCCGCCGCCCAGCTTCTGGCCGACATGGGCGCGGATCTGGCCTTCGGTCTGGACTGGCAACCGCAGCTCTTCTCCATCGCCCAGAACGCGGCGGTGCTGGCCTTCACCGGCTGGCTGCTGCTCCTCGGCGGAGAGCGGGCCGCAGTCCCGTCGCCGGGCAAAAGCCGGACGCGGGTTGATCTCTCAGGCGAGGATACCGTGCTGGAGGCCCGGCTTCGGCGTCTGATGGAGGTCGACAAGGTCTGGCTGGATCCTGACCTCGACCTTCCGGCCGTCGTGCGCATGATGAGTGCGTCGGAGCGGGCGGTGCGGCGGCTGATCATCCACCGGCTGGGCTATGACCACTTCCGCACCTTCCTCAACGCCGCGCGCATGGCCGAGGCCCGGCGGCTGCTCGCCGATCCCGCGCGACACGGGGACAAGCTGATCGTCATCGCCATGGACAGCGGCTTCGCCTCCCTGCCGTCGTTCAACCGCGTGTTCCAGCAGGCTGAGGGCGTCAGTCCCGGGGCGTGGCGGCAGGCGCGCCTCGGCCCAACCGGCGCTGATATTCGTCACACGGCGCCCGCAGCGTAAAAACGCCGCTGCAAGGTTTTGAGATGCGGTCCGCCGGGTTCTGAGAAGCCCGGTCGCCGCTTTCCATCCTATCCGTCGCCCTCTTTCGGCCAGTGGAGTGGAACGGCGTGGACGGACTTATCGGCATTCTGGGCGTGGTCGCTCTTCTGCTCGTGGTCGGCGGCTCGCTCGGCCTGCTGCTTCCGGGCAAGACGTCGTGGTTCTGGCTGCTGGCGGCGGCGGGGCTGGTGGTTGTCAACGACGCCATGCTGACGCGGGTCTGGGGCCTGATGCCGGACCTGATCCCCCACAGCGACTGGAACTGGCAGGGCAAGGTGATGGCGCTGGCCGTGACGCTGGCGGTTGCCGCGCTGCCGATGTTCGGCTGGCGCAAGTCGGGCCTGACGCTGGTTCAGGCGCCCGGAAGCTGGAAGACGGCCCTGCCGGTGACGGCGGCCTATGCGGGCCTGTTTCTGGTCATGGCCCTGATCTTTTCCAACGAGAGCGCGTCCAAGGAGACGATCGCCTTCCAGCTGACCATGCCCGGGTTCGAGGAGGAGCCCTTCTATCGCGGGGTCCTGCTCGTGGCGCTGGGCCAGGCCTTCTCGGGACGGCTGAGACTGTTCGGCGTCGACTGGAGCCTCGGCGCCGTCCTGTCCTGCGCCCTGTTCGGACTGGCCCACGCCTTCGGCTTTTCGGACGGTCAGTTCTCGTTCGATCCGATGACCATGGCCCTGACCGGCCTGCCGTCCCTGATCGGGGTGTGGCTGGTTCTGAAGACGCGGAGCCTGCTGCTGCCCGTGCTGATGCACAATTTCGGCAATGCAATCATGCTGCTGGTCTGAGGGGGCTCAGTCCAGCGCAGCCGCGATCCGGTCCGCCAGACCCTTCAGCACCGCCGCATCGGCCATGGGCGCATGGCCGTGGCCCTTCAGCTGCCGGTCCGCCCAGCGGGGGATGATGTGGAAATGCAGGTGGTAGACGGTCTGGCCGCCGGCCTCGCCGTTGAACTGCATGATGGAGAAGCCTTCGGGTTCAAGCGCCTTGGTCACGGCCCTGGCGGTGCGCTGGACGGCGGCGGTCAGTTTCGACAGCACCTCGGGCTCGACCTCAAGCAGGTTGCGCGCCTGCGAGGTTTTCGAGATCACCAGCACATGGCCCTCGGACTGGGGGAAGACGTCCATGAAGGCGAGGACGTCTTCGTCCTCCCACACCTTCACCGAAGGGATGCCGCCCGACAGGATCTTGGCGAAGATGTTCTCGGGGTCATAGGCGCCCGTCAGGCTCATGGTCGTCTCCGTCGGCGGATTCTGTGTGCCGCCCGTGATAGCAGACGGGTGCGGCGCCTGAGGAGCTTTGCCGTCGCCTTCTTTCGGCCTAAGGCGGACCAAAGCCGCGCCCGGGCGTTCAGACCGGGAGAACGAGGACCCGACATGACCGACGCCAACTCCCCCCAGACCGACCTCAACGCCAGCGATGCCGCCAACGCCGTCGCCGACTCCAACCCCATCGCCCAGCCGCTGGTCATCGATCCCGCACCCGATGCGGACAATGATCTGGTCCTGATCGAGTCGACGACCGACGGCGTGGTCTTTCTGACCATCAACCGGCCCGCGAAGAAGAACGCCTTCAACGCCGAGACCATCGCCGCCCTGCACGAGGCCTTCCTGACCCTGCACGGCGCCGACACGGTGCGGGTGGTCTTCATCCGCGGCGCGGGCGGGACGTTCAGCGCGGGCGCCGACCTGTCGTGGATGCGTTCGGCCGCCGACTGGTCCGAGAGCGACAACCGCGACGACGCCATGGGCCTGGCGAAGATGCTCAAGGCCCTGCACGACGTTCCGGCCCTGACGGTCGCCATCGTCGAGGGCGCGGCCATGGGCGGCGGGGCGGGCATCGTCGCCGCCTGCGACATGGCCGTGGGCGTGGACGGCGCCAAGTTCGCCTTCTCCGAGGTCAAGCTGGGCCTGATCCCCGCGACCATCGCCCCCTATGTGGTCGAGGCGGTCGGCGCGCGCCGGGCCCGAGCCCTGTTCCTCACCGGAAACACCTTCGACGCCGACTATGCCGCCCATCTGGGGTTGATCGACATGGTCCTGCCGGACACGGCCTCGATCGACGCCTTCGTCAGCATGCTGACCGACAGCCTGTCCGGCAGCGCGCCCGGCGCCATGGGCGACGCCAAGGCCCTGGTGCACCATGTGGCGTCTCACAAGCTGGACAACAGTCTCATGGAAGACACGGCCAGGCGCATCGCACGCGCTCGTGTTTCACAAGAAGGCCAGGAGGGGGTGCGCGCCTTCCTCGAAAAACGTAAACCCGTCTGGGCTGTGTAGATTCTAGACGCGGGGGCGCGTGATGTCAGGGGAACTCGAAGTTGCGGCGCTGGCCTCGACCGGCGGTTGGCTGCGCTGGAAGCGCAAACACGCCGATATTCCGGTCGGCACGCCCTGCGCCAACTGCGAGACGCCTCTGCAAGGGACGTACTGCCATAACTGCGGCCAGCTGGCCGAGGACTTCCACCGCAATTCCTGGCACCTGCTGGTCGAGGCGGTCGAGAGCCTGCTTCACCTCGACGGCCGGCTGTTCAAGACCCTGCCTAACCTGCTGCGTCGCCCCGGGCAGCTGACCCGCGACTTCCTGGACGGCAAGCGCGCCTCGCAGGTGCAGCCGTTCCGGATGTTCCTGGTCATCCTGCTGGTCGTGCTGTTCGTCAGCCACCTGGCCACGAAGAAGGCCGAGCATGGCGAAGACGCGGGCCATAACAACGTTCACACCAACCTCACCGTCCCCGGCGAGCACGGACAGCCGCCCACCGTCATCCCCCTGACGAATGGCTCCGAGGCCGCAGACAGCGCTCACGGAACCACCGACGGCGCCAAAAACAAGCCGACGGGGCTTCTTCCGCTTCCGAACACGCCGCACACCCGGGCCGCGCTCGATGAGGCGCGGGCCGAGATCGCGATGGATCCGACCATGACGGCGGAAGAAAAGCGGACGGCGCTTCTGGCGGTGAACGGCGACTGGGCCAAATTCGGTCAGGCGGTCGCCGAGCAGAAGGCGGCCCAAGGCAAGGACGGCGAAGACCACCTGATCGATGTCGGCGAGGGCGACAGCGCCCGGATGAAGGCGTTCAAGCACTGGGCCGACGTTCGGGTGAAAGCCATTCGCGAGGACCCGGAACGTTTCGCCCTGATCATGGAGATCTGGCTGCACCGGGTCGCCATCCTGGCCCTGCCGGTCTCGGCCCTGATGCTGACCCTGCTGTTCATCTTCAACCGGCGCTTCTACGTCTTTGATCACCTGGTTTTCTCGATGCACTCCCTGTCGTTCCAGATGCTGCTGGTGACGGTGATCCTGCTGCTGTCGATGGTTATCGGCGGCTGGGCCTGGTGGCTGATCCTGCTCATGCCGGTGCATCTGTATCTGCACATGAAGGGCGCCTATCAGCGCAGCGGCTTCGGCACGATCATGCGGATGACCGCCCTGTTCATCATGACCACCTTCACCTTCAGCATGCTGGCTCTGCTATGGCTGTACCTGGCTTTCAACGAGATGGCGGGGCACTGAGCGGGATGTCGGTCTTGAAAAGAATGATGGCCGGGGTCGGCGGTCTGACGCTCTCTTTCGCGATCGCCTCTGCGGCGAGCGCCCAATCGGCAGGCGAGCTGCGCGATCCCCGGAATCGGGCGGATCTGCAGTGTATGGCGATCATGGCCATCGGCGCCGGCACGACGGAAGAAGGCTCGGTCGAGCAGTTGGGCCTGGCCGTGGGAATGGCCTATTATCTGGGCCGGCTTGAGGGCCGGGCGCCCACGGTGGACTGGCTGGACCAGTTCACGGAGTACCTCACCGGCGATCTGGAAGACGAGGCCAAGGTCCAGGCCGAGCGCTGCGGCGCCGAGATGGAATCCTTCGGAGGCCGTCTGACGGGCTGGGGTGAACGGTTGCAGGCGTTCGCGGACAAGCATCCCACCGGAAAGCAGGGGCGCTCCCGGCCGTAACAGCCTTGAGCCGACGCCCGTCCGGGCCTAGGTCTGCGTCATGCGCCAGTCCTTCGATGAAACCACCGATCCGTCCTTCGGGGCCAAGCACCTTCCGCTCGTTCGCGCCCGTCTGGCAGAACAGGGCCTCGACGGCCTGCTGGTCCCGCACGAGGACGAGCACCAGAACGAATATCTGCCCGAGGCCAACGACCGTCTGGCGTGGCTGACCGGCTTCACCGGATCGGCGGGCGCTGCGGTGGTGCTCACGGACCGAGCCGCCGTCTTCGCCGACGGCCGCTATACGGTGCAGGTCCGCGCCCAGGTCGATCCGGGCCAGTTCGAGATCCTCGACCTCGTCGAGGGCGGGGTGCCCGCCTATCTGGCCGGGGCGCCGAAGGGCGCCGTCATCGGCTATGACGCCCGGCTGCACAGCCCCGACGCCCTGGCGACCCTGAACCGCGCCGCCGCCAAGGCCGGGGCCGAACTCAAGCCCGTTGACGTCAATCCGCTGGATCAGGCCTGGGGCGACGCCCGTCCGGACCAGCCGCAGGCGCCTGTCGTTCCGCACGAAGACCGCTATTCCGGCGAGAGCAGCGCTTCCAAGCGCGCCCGCATCGGCCGGGCCGTCGCCGACGCCGGCGCCGATGTCACGGTCCTGACCGCCCCGTCCTCCATCGCCTGGCTGTTCAATGTGCGGGGCGGGGACGTGATCCGCTCGCCCCTGCCGCTCGGACAGGCCATCGTCGCCGCCGACGGCACGGCCCAGCTGTTCCTCGACCCGGCCAAGGTCACCAACGAACTGCCCGGCTGGCTGGGCGACGCGGTTGCGCTCAAGCCCACCGCCCACCTCGACGAAGCGCTCGGCGACCTGTCGGGCCGCAAGGTGCTGATCGACCCGGCGCAGTCCTCGGCCTGGTATTTCGACCGGCTGGAAGGGGCTGGGGCGACGATCGTGCGCGCCATGGACCCCTGCGCCCTGCCGCGCGCCGCCAAGAACCCGGTCGAGATCGAGGGCACGCGTCAGGCCCATATCCGCGACGGCGCGGCCCTGACCCGCTTCCTGCACTGGGTCGGCACCACGGCCCAGGACACCCTGCCGGATGAGCGCGAGATCGCCGGCGTGCTGGAAGGCTTCCGTGAAGCCACCGGCGCGCTCAAGGACCTGTCCTTCGACACCATCGCCGGGGCCGGTCCCAACGGCGCCCTGCCGCACTACAAGCCCGTCGGCGACAAGATCCGCCGCATCGAGAAGGGCTCCCTGCTGTTGGTCGACGGCGGCGGCCAGTATCTGGACGGCACCACCGACGTGACCCGGACCATGGCCATCGGCGAGCCGACGACCGACCAGATCCGCATGTTCACCCTGGTGCTCAAGGCCCATATCGCCATGGCCGTGATCCGCTTCCCGGTCGGCACCACGGGGCACCAGCTGGACGCGGTCGCCCGCGCGCCCATGTGGATGGCCGGCCTCGACTATGATCACGGGACGGGCCATGGCGTCGGCAGCTATCTCGGCGTCCACGAGGGCCCGCAGCGCATCGCCAAGGCGGTCAACACCCAGCCGCTGCTGATGGGCATGATCCTGTCCAACGAGCCCGGCTACTATCGCGAGGGCCACTGGGGCATCCGCATCGAGACCCTGCAGGTCGTCACCGCGCCCGAGCCCATTCCGGGCGGCGAGCGGCCGATGCACGGCTTCGAACAGCTGACCTTCGCGCCGCTGGATCGCCGCCTGATCGACGTGACCATGCTGACCGAGGCCGAGCGCGCCTATGTCGACGCCTATCACGCCGAGACCCTGGCCAAGGTCGGGCCGCTGCTGGATGGCGAGGCGCTGGAGTGGCTGAAAATTCAGGCGGCGCCGCTCTGATCCAGCCTTGCGGTTCGGCGGCGGCGTGACGAATTGAGGCTCCCACCGAAAAGGAGCGCCCCATGAAGACCCGTACGCTTGGACAATCCGGCCCGGAGGTCGGCGCCGTCGGCCTCGGCTGCATGGGGATGGCCGCCTTCTACGGTCAGGCGTCCGACGAGGCGCAGGCGACGGCGGTGATCCATCGCGCGCTCGAACTCGGCGTCACCCTGTTCGACACGGCCGAGATGTACGGCCCGCACACCAACGAAATCCAGGTCGGCAAGGCGCTGGCGGGCAAACGCGATCAGGCCTTCGTCGCCACCAAGTTCGGCATTAACTGGAACGCGGATCGCACGGCGCTCAAGATCGACGGCTCGCCCGTTAATGTCCGCCGCGCCATCGAGGGCAGCCTGAAGCGGCTGAACATGGACCACGTCGACCTCTACTATCTGCACCGGGTCGATCCGGACACGCCGATCGAGGAGACGGTCGGGGCGATGGCGGAGCTGGTCAAGGAGGGCAAGGTCCGCTTCCTTGGTCTGTCGGAAGCCGCGCCGGCGACCATCCGCAAGGCCCACGCCACCCATCCGATCACGGCGCTGCAGACCGAATACTCCCTGTGGAGCCGCGAGCCCGAGGCGGAGATCCTGCCGACGGTGCGCGAGCTGGGCATCGGCTTCGTGCCCTACAGCCCGCTCGGCCGGGGCTTCCTGTCGGGTGAGATCAAGTCGATCGATGACCTGGCGCCCGACGACTTCCGCCGCTCCAACCCGCGCTTCCTCGGCGACAATTTCCAGAAGAACCTCGATCTGGTCGAGGCGGTGAAGGCGCTGGCGGCGACCAAGGGACTGACGGCGGCGCAACTGGCCCTGGCCTGGGTGCTGGCGCAGGGCGACGATCTGGTCCCGATTCCGGGCACCCGCCGCATCGCGACGCTGGAGGACAATACGGCCGCCGCCGATGTGGTCCTGAGCGCCGAAGACCTCGCCGCCATCGAGGCGGTCTTCCCCAAGGATGCGGCCTCGGGCGACCGCTATGCCCCGGCGGGGCAGGCGGCCTTGAACAGATGATCTGAAATCCTCCCCTTTGAAGGAGGGGGGCCCGAAGGGGTGGAGGGGGCCAACCACGCACACCGCGTTTGGATCAGCCCCCTCCGTCTCCTCGCAAGAACTCGGAGCCACCTCCCCCAATGGGGGAGGATTTAACTACTGAATCCGCGTCCAGGTTTGCGTCTTGCACAGCGGCGCAACGATGCACCCGCGCAGGCGCAGGGTGTTGGGGTTCACCAGGGTGATGGTGCCGCGATAGGTGCCGCCGTCGTCGGGGTTGTAGACCGAGCCGTTGCGCCATTCGGTCGGGCCGCCGGTGAAGCCGTTCAGCATCGGCAGGTTGCGCAGCGTCCGGCCGCGCTGGGCCCGGTCGCGGTTGTGGTCGTCGGTCATGTTCGGATTGGTGCGGATGTGGTCCGAGGTCACCAGCACGCCGCACAGGGCCTGGCCACAGCGGTTGATACGAACCTGACCGCCGTTGGTCGGGGTCTGCCACAGGCCGGTCGGATCGCCCGGAGGCGGGGCAGCGACGGCGGAGGCGGCGAGGGCGGAGACCGCCAGCGCGGCGGCGGCGAACAGGGAGGCATTCATGGTCGTTTCCTTGGTTCGGACCGTGTCGGCCCGTTGAGGTCAGACTGACCCGCGTTTCCGTTGGAAACAAGGCCGATCCGCCGATCACGGTTCCTTGATTGTCGATAAAAAACCGGACCTTAGGTCAAGTTTTCAGCCGATCAGCTTGAGCCAGTCGTCTTCGCTCAGAACCTCAACCCCATGCTTTTCCGCGTCTTTCAGCTTGGAGCCGGCGCCCGGACCGGCGACGACATAGTCGGTCTTCTTCGACACCGACCCACTGACCTTGGCGCCGAGGCTTTCGGCCCGGGCCTTGGCCTCGTCGCGGGTGAACTTCTCCAGCGAGCCGGTGAAGACCACGGTCTTGCCCGCGACGGGGCTGTCGGTCTTCGGCTTTTCGGCGTCGACGACCTCGGTCAGTTCGGTGATCAGGGCGTCGACGACCGTGCGGTTGTGAGCCTCGTGGAAGAACTCGGCGACGGCGCGGGCCGCGACGGGGCCGACCCCGGCGATTCCGGCGATCTGTCCCAGTGTCTCCGACGGCCCGTCCTCGCGCGCGATCCGGGCCAGTTCGATCACTGCGGGCCAGTCGGGGGCCAGTTCGGCCAGGGCGCGGCGGGCAGGGGTGGCGACGCCGGGGAAGGCGAGAGCCAGCTTCTGGTCGATCGGGGCCTCGGGCCAGGGATCGGCAGGCGACAGTTGGGCCGCCGCCATCACCGACAGGGTCCGCTGGGACACGCCATGCCCCTCGGCCAGCCGGGTCCATTCCGGCGTGGGAATGCCCGAAGCGGCCTCCAGCCCGGCGGCGTAGAACTCGGCCCATCCGCCGAAATGCCGGGCCAGCAGCAGGGAGGTCTGGTCGCCGATGTCGCGGATGCCCAGGCCGAAGATCAGCCGCTCCAGCGCGATGGTCCGGCGCGCGTCGATGCCCGCGACGAGATTCTTCACGCTGGTGTCGCCATAGCCGTCCTCGGCGCGCAGCAGGTCCAGCTTCTCGGCGTCACGCGCCAGGCGGAAGATGTCGGCGGGCTCATGGATCCAGCCGCGCTCGTGGAAGGCGATCAGCTGCTTCTCGCCCAGACCCTCGATGTCGAAGGCGCGGCGCGAGACGAAATGCTTGAGCCGCTCGACCAGCTGGGCGTTGCAGATCAGGCCGCCGGTGCAGCGCCGGCGCACCTCGCCCTCGGGCCGCACCGCCTCCGATCCGCAGACAGGGCAGTGGGTGGGGAAGACGTAAGGGACGGCGTCGGCCGGGCGGCGCTCGATCACCACCTCGACGATCTGGGGGATGACGTCGCCGGCGCGCTGCAGGACGACAGTGTCGCCGATGCGCACGTCCTTCCTCGCGATCTCGTCCTCATTGTGAAGGGTGGCGTTGCGCACAACGACCCCGCCGACGGTCACCGGATGCAGCCGCGCCACGGGGGTCAGGGAGCCGGTGCGGCCGACCTGGATGTCGATGCCTTCCAGCACCGTGGTGGCCTGCTGGGCCGGGAATTTGTGGGCGATCGCCCAGCGCGGGCTGCGCGAGACGAAGCCCAGTCGCTCCTGCCAGTCCAGCCGGTCGACCTTGTAGACAACGCCGTCGATGTCATAGCCGAGGCCCGCGCGGTCGGTCTCCAGCCCGCGATAGACCTCCATCAGTCCGTCGACGCCCTCGACCCGGACCGAGCGCGGATTGACCTTGAAGCCCCAGGCCTTGAGCGCGGCCAGCGCCCCTTCCTGCGTCTCCGCGAACGGGGCCGAGGTCTCGCCCCAGGCATAGGCGAAGAAGGCGAGGGGGCGGGCCGCCGTCACCTTGGGGTCGATCTGGCGCAGCGATCCGGCGGCGAAATTGCGGGGGTTGGCGTAGGTGCGTTTGCCTTCGGCCTCCGCGGCCGCATTGAAGGCCGCGAAGGCGTCGTTCGGCGCATAGACCTCGCCGCGGACCTCGATCAGGTCGGGCCAGCCGGAGCCCGAAAGCTTCACCGGGATGTCGGCGATGGTCTTCAGATTGGCGGTGATGTCCTCGCCGGTGCGGCCGTCGCCGCGCGTGGCGCCTTGAACCAGCACGCCCTTTTCATAACGGATGTTGGCGGAGAGGCCGTCGATCTTGGGTTCGGCGACGAAGGCCACCGGGTCGGCGTGCGGCAGCTTCAGGAAGCGCTGGATGCGGGCCACGAAGTCGGCGACGTCGCCCTGATCGAAGGCGTTGTCCAGCGACAGCATGGGAACGCCGTGGCGCACCTCCGAGAACTGGCTGGAGGCGGGCGAGCCGACCTTCAGCGACGGCGAATCCGCGCGGATCAGGGCGGGGAAGCGGCTCTCGATGGCCAGGTTGCGGGCCTTGAGCGCATCGTATTCGGCGTCGGTCAGCTCGGGCGCGGCTTCATTGTAGAGGAAGTCGGCGCGGCGCATCTCGACCGCCAGCCGGGCCAGTTCGGCGGTGGCCTGATCTTCGCTCAGGTCGTCGACTGGAAGGGATGCGTTCGGATTCGTCTGGGCCATCCCACGCTCCATACCATTCGCGAGGGAGAGGATTGGACTCCCGGCGTCGGTTTTTTGCGGCTGATGACAGAACCGTATGCTGACCGACGCAACGACCCTCGCTAGGGTCGGGTCCAGTAACAGGAATGCTCCATGATCCGTCGCGCCGTCCCGCTTGTTCTCGCCGTCTCGGCCATGCTCGCCGGTTGCCAGACCACGGCGCCGACGCCGACCGCGCCGACATCGGTCGCCATCGCTGCCGCCTCGCAGCAGTTGCTGGATGACGTGCGTATCCTGTCGGCCGACGACATGGAGGGGCGCGACACCGGTTCGCCCGGCGGCGAGCGGGCGCGGGCCTATATCGTCGGACGCCTTGAGGCGATGGGCATCGAGGCCCCGCCGGTCGGCCGGCTGCAGCCGTTCGAGGCCGAGGTCCCCAGCCGGTCGGGTCTGGTCCGCTACAAGGGGACCAACATCATCGGCCTCATCCCCGGCACACGGGTGACGGATCGCTACATCGTGGTCACCGCCCACTATGACCACGTCGGGGTGGCCAACGGCCTGATCTACAACGGCGCCGACGACAACGCCTCGGGCGTGGCCACCATGCTGGAGCTGGCGCGTCGGCTGAAGGCCCAGGCGCCCGAGCATTCCGTCCTGATCGTCGCCTTCGACGGGGAGGAGCGGGGGCTGATCGGGGCCAAGCATTTCGTCCAGGCGCCGCCGGTGCCCCTGTCCTCCATCGCCCTGAACCTCAACTTCGACATGACCTCACGCGCCGAGACCGACGGTCATCTGTGGGTGTCGGGGACCTATCAGAACCCGAGCTTCCGTCCGATCCTCGACACCGTCGCCCCCAACGGCGCGATCTCGCTGGCCTTCGGTCACGACACGCCCCAGGACACGGGTTCGGACAACTGGACCGATGCTTCGGACCACGGCCCCTTCTTCAAGGCGGGCCTGCCCTTCATCTACATGGGCGTGGTCGATCACCCCGACTATCACCGCCCGTCGGACGATTTCGACAAGATCACCCCGTCGGCCTTCATCTCCTCGACCGAGCTGGCCATCGCCGCCTTCCGGGCCCTGGACCAGTCGCTGGACCGCTAACTTTCGACCGTGAACGAACATTCCTGCTTGCGCCCGGACGGCCACAAGCGTTCACCTCGCAAAAAACACGGGAGGAACGGGCATGACGGTTACGACGGGGTTTGATCTCCAGCATATCCAGCGGCTGCGGAAGTGGGCGATCGGCGGCTGCCTGCTGGCGGCGGTCGGCCTGTCCATGGTCACGGTCACGGAATGGGGCGACGGCGCTGTCCATGAGGGGATGGAGAGCGCGGGTCTTGGCGCCATCGTTGTGGCCATCGTCGGCCGCGCCTGGTGTTCGCTCTATATCGGCGGGCGCAAGAAGGCCGAGATCGTCGACACCGGCCCCTATTCGATCAGCCGCAACCCGCTCTACCTCTTCAGCCACCTCGGCGCCTTCGGCATCGGCGCCCAGACCGGCAGCCTGATCCTGGCCCTGCTGTTCGTCGCTATCTCGGTGGTGGTGTTCCACTTCACGGTTCAGCGGGAAGAGGCCTGGCTTCTGAACGAGTTCGGCGCCCCCTATGCCGACTATATGCACCGCGTGCCGCGCAACGGGCCCGACTTCTCGCTGTGGTGCGATGCCCCCTCGCTGGAGGTGCGGCCCCAGTTCTTCCTGACCACCCTGCGCGACGGCCTGGTCTTCCTGCTGGCGATTCCGATCTTCGAGGGGATCGAGCATCTGCAGGACATCGGCTGGCTCGCCCCGCTGCTGCGTCTGCCGTGAGACATATGATGAGACGATCCGGCGCGATCCTGCTGACGGTCCTGGCGCTGGCCGCCTGCGACGACTTCAAGCCCGCCCCGGCGGCGAAGGGGCCGGCCCCGGCGCCGGCCGCGACGGACTTCAAGCATGAGATCAGCGGCGACCTGTCGGGCTACTACATCCCCGCCGCGCCGATTTCGGTCGACGGTTATCGCGTGAAAGCCCTGTTCCTCGGCCAGTCCGCCGACTTCGCGGCCTGGGAGGGCGGGGCGAAATCCGGAACCTTCGCCCCCGTGATGATCGAGTTCGAGAAGGACGGCGCCGAGACCATCCGTGTCCTGCCGAAGACCTATGAGGTCACCGACGGCCGGGTGCGCTTCGAGGGGACCGATCCGCGTCTGGGGAATGTCGCCTTCAACGGGACCCTTGATCAGGGCGCCCTGGCCACCGCCCGCCGCAATCTGGGCGAGGAGGCTCCGGTCCTGACCGGCACGGTCCGCGCCGGCGGCTCGGCCTTCGGCGGCCAGAAGTTCCGCTGGTACGGGGGCGACTGAATCAAAAAAGGGCGGGTCCTGCGACCCGCCCTTTCCGTATCAGGCCACGGTGGCCTTGATGATCTTGCCCGGCTCGCGCGGCGGCTCGCCCTTGGGCAGGGCATCGACGTTTTCCATGCCTTCGATCACCTGACCCCAGACCGTGTACTGGCGATCCAGGAAGGTTGCGTCGTCGAAGCAGATGAAGAACTGCGAATTGGCGCTGTTCGGATCCGAGGTGCGGGCCATCGAGCAGACGCCGCGGACGTGGGGCTCGGACGAGAACTCCTGCTTCAGATTCGGCTTCTTGGAGCCCGAGGTGCCGGTGCCGGTCGGGTCGCCGCCCTGGGCCATGAAGCCCGGGATTACGCGGTGGAAGACGACGCCGTCGTAGAAGCCTTCCTTGGCCAGTTCGGTGATGCGGGCGACATGGCCGGGCGCCAGATCGGGCCGCAGCTTGATGACGACATCGCCGGTGTCGAGGGAAAGGGTCAGGGTTTCGTCGGCCATGGGCGCGCTCCTTTATTCTGGTCCGGTTCTTCTAATCCGGTCGGGGGTCATAGCCCGGGAAGTCCGTCGGGGCTATGTGGGAAGCATGAGTAAGGACGAAAAGACCCCCCCAAGCGCTGAAACGCCGCCCGCCCGCCGCAAGATGGTGCGCCCGCCGACCGGCGGCACGGCCCAGGGCCGCGGCATGGGGACCCAGATCAAGACGGCGGACAAGAAGTCGATGTCCTCCATCCAGTGGATCAAGCGCCAGCTGGCCGATCCCTGGTCCGAGAAGGCGCGCGCCGAGGGCTGGCGCAGCCGCGCCGCCTTCAAATTCGCGGAGATCGACGACCGCTTCAACCTGGTGAAGCGGGGCTCGCGGGTCATCGACCTGGGCGCCGCGCCGGGCGGCTGGGTCCAGGTCTGCGTCAACCGGGGCGCGGCCTCGGTGGTCGGGGTCGACCTGCTGCCGATCGAGCCGATCCCGGGCTCGACCCTGATCCAGGCCGACTTCACCGATCCCGGCGTCGACCAGCAGCTGATCGACGCCCTGGGTGGTCCACCCGATCTGGTCATCTCCGACATGGCCCACAACACCGTCGGCCACCGCCAGACGGACCATCTGAAGATCATCGCCCTGATCGAGATCGCGGCCGACTTCGCCATCCGGACCCTGCGTCCCGGCGGGGCCTTCGTGACCAAGAATTTCCAGGGCGGCGACGCCGGTCACGTGCTGGCCGACCTGCGCGCCCACTTCCAGGACGTGAAGTACGTCAAGCCCGAGGCCAGCCGGAAGGGTTCATCCGAGGTCTATCTGGTGGCGCTGAACAAGCTCAAACGATGAGCGACGCCGCCGGTGAGGCCAGGGTTCGCGAGGCCTTCGCCAAACAGGCGGCGATCTGCAGCGCCGCCGGGGCGCCGTTCACGGGACGGGTCTGCGGGCTGGTCGGGAAGCGGCTGGATAGATCGGGCGCCATCGGCAAGCGGGTGCTGGACTGGCCCGGCAATCCCTCGCACGAGGGCGACGCCTTGCCGCTGCGGTTCTGTGGCGGCCTGCACGATCTGGCGCGGTCGGGCGTCGACCCGGCCCTGAGCGCGATCTACCCGCCGAACCTCGCGCCCGATGATGATGATGCGGTCTGGGCCGTGTTGGCCGAGGCCATCGCCGTCCATGCTGAGGCGCTGGATCCCTGGCTGGACGGGCCGCCCCAGACCAATGAGGTGGGCCGCTCGGCGGGGCTGATGGCCGGGCTTCTGGTGCTGGCCGACCGGTTCGGCCTGCCGTTCGAACTCTATGAGCTGGGCGCCAGCGCCGGGCTGAACAGCCTGTTGGACCGCTACGGCTTCGACCTCGGCGGGGTGAAGGCCGGCGATCCGGCCTCGCCGGTGCAGTTGAGACCGGTTTGGGACGGGCCGGCGCCGCCCTCGGCCGAAGTGCGGGTCGTCTCGCGGCAGGCCGTGGATCGTCACCCGCTGGACGTCACCGATCCCGCGACCCGGCGGACCCTGTCGGCCTATGTCTGGACCGACCAGCGCGACCGGCTGGCGCGGCTGAACGCGGCGCTGGACCTCGCCATTGAGAGCCCGCCGGAGATCGCTACCGCCGACGCCGCCGACTGGCTGGAGGCCCGGCTGTCGGTCGAGCCTCAACCGGGCGTCTGCCGCGTGGTGATGCACACCATCGCCTTCCAGTATTTCCCGCCGCAGGTTCAGGACCGCATCCGCGCCCATATGGCCGCCGTCGGGGCGCGGGCGACGACCGAGGCGCCGCTGGCCTGGCTGACTTTCGAGGCCGAGGAGGACGGGTTCGAGCGCCGTCCGATGCTGCGGCTGCGCAGCTGGCCGGGGCCGGACGAAGCGGTTGCGCTCGCACGAGGCCAGCCCCATGGTGCACGCTATGATTGGGTGGAAAGGGGTGCGTGATGAAGCGGATGCTCGCCGTTGTCCTCGCCGTCGCCGGCGTCCCGCTGCAGGCGGCGGCTGCTGATCCCACGGTGACGCCCATCGGCGCCGTGCAGGGGCGGCCGCTGGGCGAGGTGCTGACCCGGCTCGGCGCGCCCCGCGATCCCGTTCCAGCGATCACGCTCCAGGCCGCCGAGGGGCGGATGGATCTCTACCGCGTTGAAGACCTGATGCCGCCGACGCCTGAGCGTCATTCCTGCGGGGTTCGGCTGACCAGCCCGGACGCCTCCTGGGCCATCGCCTCCGCCTATGCCGTGGTGCTGAACGGGCAAGTCACAGCCTGGGTCAATCCGCGGCGCATCCAGGACCGCCCCCGCGCGCCCGGCGAGAGCTTCAGCGACCACCTCCGCGCCACCATCGTCGAAGGGCACGATCCCGTTCTTTCGGTCACGCCGGGCCGCCTGCCGCTCTCCGACGCGGACGGCTTCCTGAGCCGTCGGCCGGATCTCAGGGTCCCGGCGGACGCCGTTCTGACGTACGCCTGCCAGCCCCTGCCGTCCGTGCCGGCGTTCACCGGACGCAGGGAGCCGGCTGGCGTCGACCACGCCGGCCTGATCCAGGGCCTGTTTCTGCTGCCCCTGGCCTGGAAACTGCCCGGCCTAAACGCCGAACGGCGCGAGGCGCTGGTCGCCGGCCCGGCCCTGTACGCCCAAATGCAGCTGGGGCAGATCCTGCCCGGCGGAGGGCAGGGGTTCGCGCGGGCGAACCGGGGCGTGCGCCGCTACGCCGATGCGGTCGATCCGGGCTATGAGGTTCTGGCTATCAATCTGGGGGATGAGCCCAGCAACAACCTGTCTCGGCAAAACCGGGCGGCCCTGATCGGGGTTCGCGACGGGCGGGTGGTCTGGCTCGCCGACGGCGATGCGGCCGGCGGGCTCGGTCTGGTCAGCGCCCTTTGTATCGACGTCCGCCGACGCAGCGTGGCCTACCGCTCCGGCTGCACCGGGTTTGGTGTCTACAGTCCGTGAGACGGGGCCTTAACGGACGACCGGCGTCCAGCTGAGTTCGTAGCGGTCCAGCTCTTCCTCGATCTGGTAATAGGCGGCCTCGCCGATCTCGCCGGAGGTGCGCATGGCCATCAGGGCGTCGCGCTTGGTGGTCAGGAGGTCGGCCTTGATCTGGTCGGACTCCAGCTCGACCCGGCCGTCGTCGGCCTCGTCGCTCATGACGGCGTCGAGGCGTTCGCCGTATTCGTCCTTGAGGCGGTCGGCGACGCGGCCCTTGCAGTGCTTCAGGTGATCGACGGCGGCCTGGGTCACCACCTGACGGGCCAGTTTGATCTCCCGCTCCAGCTGGCCGTCGTCGTGGACGCGCAGCAGACGGATGAGCGGACCGAGGGTCAGGCCCTGGACCACCAGGGTACCCATCACCACGGCGAAGGTGGCCAGCAGCAGCAGGTCGCGGTGCGGGAAGCTGATCGGCAGGGCGTAGGCGGCGGCGAGACTGACCACCCCGCGCATCCCGGCCCAGCCGATGATCAGGCCGCTGGCGGCGGTCGGCGCACTCAGCCCCTGCGGCAGGTCGGCGCCGAACCAGTGGTTCTTGAGCCTGAGGAAGCTGTTGTAGCCCATGACCCAACCGAGGCGGGCGAGGACGGCGACGATCAGAACGGCGACGGCGAACAGGGCGTATTCGCCGCGCTGGGCCGGGTCCAGGCCGCGCCAGATCGGGCCGATCTGCAGGCCGACGAGGGCGAAGGCGGTGGCGTTCAGGGCGAAGACCACCGTCTCCCACACCGTATAGGCCGGGGCGCGGACCGAGGCGGGATTGCGCGCCGCCAGCCGGGCGATGGTCAGGCCGTACACGACCACGGTGACGATGGCCGACAGGCCGAGCTTTTCGGCCGCGATCCACAGACCGAAGGTGGCGATGAACTGGATCAGGATGGCGCTGGGGGCGTCGGTGATGCCGCGCGTCAGTCGGGTGCTCAACCAGGCCGCGGCCATGGCGAAGCCGACGCTGCCGACGAGGGCCCAGACGATGGTCGCCGCCAGCCCCCAGCCGACCGCCATCCCGCCGAGCGCGGCGGTGACCGCCAGCCGGTAGATCAGCAGCGAACTGGCGTCGTTGAACAGGCTCTCGCCCTCGAGGATGGTGCGGATGCGATAGGGCACGGGTACGGCGCGCAGGACGGCGGTGGCCGCCGCCGCATCCGGCGGGGCGACGATGGCGCCGAGCGCGATGGCGACCGCCCAGCCCATCTCGGGCTCGAGCTGTCGGGCGGTGAAGGCGACGGCGACGACGGTGATCCCGACCGCGGCCAGGGTCATGAAGGTGATCGGCACGACGTTGCGCTTCAGGTCGCGCGGCGAGGAATCGAACGAGGAGTCGAGCAGGACCGGGGCCACGAACAGGGCCAGAACCAGCTCGGGGTCCAGGGTCATCTCGGGTGCGAAGGGCAGGAAGGCGACCGCCGCCCCGCCCAGCGCGAGGAAGGGCGGGAAGGGCGCCTTCAGCTTGCGCGCGACCAGCGACAGCAGGACGGCGCCGAGCAGAACCGCCAGAATCGTCTCGAAGGCGTGCATGGTCGCAGCTTAACGCCGCAGACGCCGTTTGGCAGCGCGTTGTTACCCTAGGCGGCGAGCGCGGCCTGGCGGCGGGCCCGACCGGCCTCGATGCGGCTCCAGATGCGGTCGTGGATGGCGAAGAAGCCGGTCTGGACGAAGGGCTCCAGCGTGCCGATGGTCAGGGCGATGCGGATGTCGCGCGTCAGGGCGAAGGCGACGCTGACCGCCACGGTGAAATGCATGACGCCATAGGTGACGGTCTTGAGCGCGACACGACCGAGCGAGCGGGGCAGGGCGTGGCTATGCCCATGATGGCCGTGGCTGCGGGACTGCTCCTGGGGGTCCATGAGGTCGAGCCGGGCGCCGACGGCCTCGACCGTCTCCTCGGGCAGGGGCAGGGTCTGGCGCCGCTCGATCCGGTGCCAGACGCGGTCGTGGATGGAGTAGGCGACCGTCTGGAACAGGGGTTCGACCACCCCGACCGCGAGGGCCAGCCGCCAGTCGCGGGTGATGGCGAACGCCACCAGGATGGCGACGATCAGGTGCATGGCCCCATAGCTGGCGATCTTGAGGGCGAGGCGGCGAACGGACTGGACGATGACCTGAACCATGCGTTGAACATGATAATCGTTCGCAGAAATCGCAAGGGCCGGGCCGGTGTTCGCGATAAACCTTTGTGACGAACCTCGTCAGCGGGTTCAGAACGGTTGACTTCGCAACCGCGAAAGAGGATAGGCGGCCCGCAAAACGGAGACTCCCATGGAGATTCGCGAAGGCCTTACCTTCGACGATGTTTTGCTTGAACCCGGCCCGTCCGAGACCATGCCCGCAGACGCGGATGTCTCGACACGGCTGACCCGCGACATCCGACTGAACATCCCGCTCGCCTCCTCGGCGATGGACACCGTGACCGAGAGCCGTCTGGCGATCGCCATGGCCCAGGCCGGCGGCCTGGGGGTGCTTCACCGCAACATGACCATCGCCGAACAGGCCGATCAGGTCCGCCAGGTGAAGCGCTACGAAAGCGGCATGGTCATCAATCCGGTGACCATCAATCCCGACACGACGCTGGGCGAGATCCGCGCCATCGTCGCCGAACGCAAGATCTCGGGCTTCCCGGTGGTCGAGCCCGGCTCGGGCAAGCTGGTCGGCATCCTGACCAATCGCGACATGCGGTTCGACACCGATCCGACCCGCAAGGCCGCCGAGCTGATGACCCAGGGCGACCTGGTCACGGTGCGCGAAGGCGCCGGCCGCGACGAGGCCCGGGCCCTGCTGCGGGACCGCAAGATCGAACGCGTCATCGTCGTCGACGAGGCCTATCGCGCCACCGGCCTGATCACGATGAAGGACATCGAGAAGGCCCAGGCTCACCCGAACGCCGCCAAGGACGATCAGGGCCGGCTGCTGGTCGGCGCCGCCTCGACCGTGGGCGACGCTGGCTATGAGCGGGCCATGGCCCTGGCCGACGCGGGCTGCGACGTGGTGGTGATCGACACCGCCCACGGCCACTCGGCCCAGGTCTCGCGCGTGGTCGAGCGCATCAAGCGCGAGAACAACCGGCTGCAGATCATCGCCGGCAATATCGCCACCTATGACGCCGCGCGCGCCCTGATCGACGCCGGCGCCGACGCCGTGAAGGTCGGCATCGGCCCGGGCAGCATCTGCACCACCCGCATCGTCGCGGGCGTGGGCGTGCCCCAGCTGACCGCCATCATCGACGCGGTTCGCGCCGCGAAGGACAGCGGCACTCCGGTCATCGCCGACGGCGGGATCAAATACTCGGGCGACCTGGCCAAGGCCATCGCCGCGGGCGCCTCGGTCGCCATGATGGGTTCGATGTTCGCCGGTACGGACGAAAGCCCGGGCGAGGTCTTCCTGTACCAGGGGCGCAGCTACAAGTCGTACCGCGGCATGGGCTCGGTCGGGGCCATGGGCGCCGGCTCGGCCGACCGCTACTTCCAGAAGGACGTCCAGGACACCCAGAAGCTGGTGCCCGAAGGCATCGAGGGCCAGACCCCCTACAAGGGTCCGATCTCGCCGGTGCTGCACCAGATGGTCGGGGGGCTTCGCGCCGCCATGGGCTATGTGGGCGCCCCGAGCATCGCCGAGTTCCAGGAACGCGCCCGCTTCGTGCGCATCACCGGGGCGGGATTGCGTGAGAGCCACGTCCATGACGTGATGATCACGCGGGAAGCGCCGAACTACCGGCAGGGCTGACCCCGGGGGACACGACCATGGACATGACGCCCGAGTTCGTCGCACTGGCCTTCGTTCTGATCCTGGCCATTCTCCAGATCGCCGCCGCCGCCATCGCGCGGACGGCGGAACTGGGGACCAGGTGGAACGCGGGGCCGCGCGACGAGGCCGTTCCGCCGCCCGGCAAGCTGGCCGGGCGTCTGATGCGGGCCCAGTCCAATCTGTTCGAAACCCTGCCGCTGTTCGCGGCCGCCGTAATCATGGCCCATGTGGTCGGTAAGGACGGCGGCGCGCTTACCCTGTGGGGCACGCACCTCTACCTCCTCGCCCGCGTCGTGTACGTGCCGCTCTACGCCTTCGGCGTGACCGGCCTGCGCTCGCTGGCCTTCATCGTCTCGCTGGCCGGATTGATCATGGTCATCTGGGCCCTGTTCCTCTGAAAGTCTGAGTTGACCCCAGCCGCCCGTCTCGCCGCCGCCGCCTCCGTCCTGGACTCCATCGCCCAGGGCCGCCAACCGGCCGAGGCCGTGCTCAAGACCTGGGGGACCGAGAACCGTTACGCCGGCTCCAAGGACCGCCGCGCCGTCGCCGACCGCGTCTATCGCGTGCTGCGCGCCCGCGGCCGTCTGGTCTGGGCCATGGGCGGACGCGAGGACGGCCGGGCCCTGGTCATCGGCTCGCTCAGCCTGATCGACGGCCTGTCGCTGGAAGAGATCGAGGCCCTGCACTCGGGCGATGCCTACGGGCCCAAGCCGCTGTCCAAGCAGGAGCGGTCGCGCCTCACCGCCACCGAAGACGAACTGCCCGGCTGGGTCGCGGCGGGCCTGCCCGAGTTCGTGATGGAGGACTTCAAATCCACCTATGGCGACGGCTGGGCGGTCGAGGCCGAGGCCCTGATGGTCCCGCGCGCGCCGATCGACCTGCGCGTCAATGCGGCCAAGGCGACCGTCGCCGACGTCGAGGCCGAACTGCGCGCCGCCGGTCTGGAACCGCAGCGCACCCCCTGGTCCGCCTGGGGCCTGCGCCTGTCGGCCGAGCCACCGCCGAACGTCCAGGCGCTGGAAGCCTTCAAGGACGGCCGCATCGAGATCCAGGACGAGGGCAGCCAGGTCGTCTGCTGGCTGGCCGGCGTGAAGCCCGGCATGACCGTCGTCGACTATTGCGCCGGCGGTGGCGGCAAGACCCTGGGCCTGGCCATGCAGATGCGCGCCGCCACCGGGTCGCAACCGGCCGCGCCGGAAGAGGCCGCCAAGGTCTGGACCCCGGCCGGCTGGGTCGAGGCGCCCAAGAGCAAGGCCGCCACGGTCGTCCAGACCGAGGGCAGGCTGGTCGCCTGTGACGTGGTCCAGAAGCGCCTCGACAACATCAAGCCCCGCCTGCAACGCGCGGGCGTCGCGGCGGAATTGCTCCATCTCGGTCCGAACGGCGGCGGGGTCGAGGCCATGGTCGGTCAGGCCGATGTGGTCCTGGTCGACGCGCCCTGCACCGGCTCGGGCACCTGGCGCCGCCGTCCCGAGGACGCCTGGCGGCTGACGCCCGAGGACGTCGACCGGATGCACAGCCTGCAGACGGCCATCGTCGCCCGGGCGGCCAAGCTGGTGAAGCCCGGCGGGCGTCTGGTCTATGTCACCTGCTCGATGCTGACGGCCGAGAACGAGATGAGCGTCGCCGCCTTCGAGGAGGATCATCCGAACTTCCATCCGGTGGCCATCGCCGACGTCCTGGACAGCGCTGACCTGACCCAGGCGGGCCGCGAAAAGCTGGCCGAACTGGCCGCCGGCGGTCACCGCCTGCGCCTGTCGCCCGCCACCGCCGGCACCGACGGCTTCTTCGCCGCCATCTACGAGAAGGCCGAATGAGCCAGCCTTGGCGACTGGAGCGGTACGGCGACGTCTCGGTCCTCTACGTCATGGCGGCGCCGGCGGAGTACGGCGTGCATCTGCAGGCGCGGATCCAGCCGCTGATGACCGGCATCGGTCCTGTCGAGGGAGCCGTGGTCCTGACCGCCGCGCTCGCCCGGCTGGAGGCGGCCGACGGCCTGCCGGAC
Organism: Brevundimonas sp. GW821-FHT12E07; assembly: GCF_058807035.1. Lineage (NCBI taxonomy): Bacteria > Pseudomonadati > Pseudomonadota > Alphaproteobacteria > Caulobacterales > Caulobacteraceae > Brevundimonas > Brevundimonas sp. GW821-FHT12E07. The sequence continues at coordinate 211,659 of NZ_JBXAQH010000004.1, forward strand.
CTGATCGTGTCTCTGGGCTCCTGCGGTTCGCGCGAACTGGAGCATGCGGCGGTCTATCAGGCCTCTTCGGTCAGCTATCGCGACATGGACGCCAGTCCTCTGGGCTTCCCTAAAGGGATCACGCCGCTGCTGGATCTGCCGGCCATCCTGCCGCTGCCGTGCCCGATCCCCAGCGTGCCGACGGCGACCCTGTCGACCGGGGGAGGGGTGATTTCCGGCGCCGCCTATGACCTGATCGAGGCGCAGATGGTGGACATGGAGACCTTCGCCCTGCTGCGTTCGGCCCAGACCTTCGGCGTGCCCCTTGTCGCCCTGCGCGGCGTCTCGGACGGCAAGGCCGAGCTGAAGGCGCTGGAGGACTGGACCTCGACCCTGCACCATGTCGACGAGAACCTGGCGGCGGCGCTCGACGCCCTGATCGCGGTTCTGACCGAACGCGGCCTCTCCGCGCTTGATATTGCTGGCTCAGCCAGCCAAGTCCCCACCCATTCGCTCTCCCCGGATTCGCCATGACCCAGACTACCGACCACCAGAAGGTCCTCATCGTCGACTTCGGCAGCCAGGTGACCCAGCTGATCGCGCGGCGCCTGCGCGAGGCCAGCGTCTATTGCGAGATCCATCCGTTCCAGAAGGCGCAAGCCGCGCTGGAGGCGATGAAGCCGGCGGCGATCATCCTGTCGGGCGGTCCCGAGAGCGTCCATGAAGAGGGCAGCCCCCGCGCGCCGCAGGGCGTGTTCGAGGCGGGCGTACCGGTGCTGGGCATCTGCTACGGCGAGATGACCATGTGCGAACAGCTGGGCGGCAAGGTCGAGGGCGGCCACACCCGCGAGTTCGGCCGCGCCGAGATCACCGTCGAGAAGGCCTCGCCCCTGCTGGCCGACCTGGCCCCGGTGGGCGAGGAAGAGACCGTCTGGATGAGCCACGGCGACAAGATCGTCGCCATCCCGCAGGGCTTCGACGTCGTCGCCTCCTCGGCCGGCTCGCCCTATGCGGTGATCGCCGACGAGACCCGCCGGTTCTACGGCGTCCAGTTCCACCCCGAGGTGATGCACACCCCGCGCGGCCATCAGATGCTCAAGAACTTCACCCACGGCATCGCCGGGCTGAAGGGCGACTGGACCATGGCCGCCTATCGCGACGAGAAGATCGCCCAGATCCGCGAACAGGTCGGCTCGGCCAAGGTCATCTGCGGCCTGTCGGGGGGCGTCGACTCCTCGGTCGCGGCGGTGCTGATCCACGAGGCCATCGGCGACCAGCTGACCTGCGTCTTCGTCGACACCGGCCTGCTGCGCAAGGACGAGGCCAGCCAGGTCACGACCCTGTTCAGAGAGCACTACAACATCCCCCTGATCCACGTTGATGCGTCGAAGGAATTCCTCGGCGAGCTGGCCGGTCAGTCGGACCCGGAGACCAAGCGCAAGACCATCGGCCGGGTCTTCATCGAGGTGTTCGACCGCGAGGCCGCCAGGATCGAAGGCGCCGAGTTCCTGGCCCAGGGCACCCTCTATCCGGACGTGATCGAGAGCGTGTCCTCGTCGTCGGGCAAGGCCCACGTCATCAAGAGCCACCACAACGTCGGCGGCCTGCCGGACTATATGAAGCTGAAGCTGGTCGAGCCGCTGCGCGAGCTGTTCAAGGACGAGGTCCGGGCGCTCGGCCGCGAGCTGGGCCTGACCGACGCCTTCGTGGGCCGCCACCCCTTCCCGGGGCCGGGCCTGGCCATCCGCATCCCCGGCGAGATCACGCCCGAGGCCGTGGCGACCCTTCAGGAAGCCGACGCCATCTACCTCGAGGAAATCCGCAAGGCTGGCCTCTACGACAAGATCTGGCAGGCCTTCGCCGTTCTGCTGCCGGTCAAGACCGTCGGCGTCATGGGCGACGCCCGCACCTATGAGAAGGTGCTGGCCCTGCGCGCGGTGAGCTCGACCGACGGCATGACCGCCGACTTCTTCGAGTTCCCGTGGGACGTGCTGGGCAAGTGCGCGACCCGCATCGTCAATGAGGTCCGGGGCGTCAACCGCGTGGTCTATGATGTGACCTCCAAGCCCCCCGGCACCATCGAGTGGGAGTGAAGGGACCGCAGGGCGCTCACGGAGCCCTGCCGATCAACAAGAAAAAGGCCGCGTCTCGCAAGAGACGCGACCCTTCCGCCCGTTATGCGTCGGGATCAGTAGCGCAGGCGCATGCCGACCGAAGCGCCGATGGCGCGGGTCTCGTCGCTGTAGCGGCCGGTGACATCGCCGAAGACTGTCCAGCCGTTGACCGACTGGCTGGTCAGGCCGGCCTTGACCTCGCCGTAGGCGTTGTCGAACTGATCGGGGACCCGCAGGTCCGGACCGGCGCTGCCGACCGTGGCCACGTTCTCCGACAGGGCCTCGCCGACGGCGCGGACCGAGACGTTGTAGCGGGTCGTCCAGCTTCCGCCGATCGACGTATCGCCCGAGACGCGCGCGCCCAGCGAGGGACGCAGGCTTTCGCCGTCCTCGAAGCGGAAGGTCGAACCCGCCGCGACGAAGTCGTCCACCGAAGTGTTGACGTAGGCGAGAGCCGCCGTCGGCTCGATGACCGTGCCCATGATGAAGGGGGCCCGGAAGCCCGCCTCGACCGTGGCGCCCACAGACGTGATGTCCGTGTCCGCATGGGTGAAGCCGGACAGGCGAGGGGCCTTGATCTCGGCGTTCAGCTGATTGGCGCCGACCGTGCCCGCGACGAACCAGCCGCCGCGAACGAAGGTGGCGTAGGCGCCGGCCGACCACCCGTCCATGTCGATGGATGTCGACTGTTTGTCGAAGTCGGCGCTGGAGTTCACGTAACCGACCGAGGCGCCGAAGACGACGTCGCCGTCCATCATCGGGCGCACCGCATCGATGCCGATCGTCGCCGAGGTCAGGTCCTGGCCGTAGGAGGCGTCATAGTGCTTCACGCCGACCAGGGTCGGTTCGTAGCGGTCGACCTCGCGGGCGGTGTGCGTGCCCTGGACATCGACCCAGAAGCCGCCGGCGCGTTCGCCGGCCGCCAGTTGGTCGCGGACCTCGGCCTGACGGGCCGCGCGCGGCGCCGTCTCGTACCAGGCGGCCTGGGCCTGTGAGGCCAGGGTCGAGAACTGGTAGGCCTGGACCTTGGGCAGGCTGACGAGGACCGTCTGGCCCGCAGCGTTGACGCCCAGCTGGCTGAAGAACAGGCCCGGCTTCTCGATCGCGCCGCCGAAGGTTCCGGCGGCGTAGAAGCTGGAGGCGCTGTCGATGACGAAATCACCGGCGTGGGTGGCGCCGTTGACCACCACGATGCCGGTCGGGTTGTAGGCGCCGAAGCCGGTCGTCGTATCGCGGATCGCCACAGAGGTGACGCCCGAGGTCGCGCCCACGGTCAGGACGTCGGAACGGCCGCCGGGAACGATGGCCGTGTCGATCAGCAGGCGCGCGCCCGTGGTGGCGACATAGTTCGCGCCCGTGGCGACGATCGCATCGCCGAGGACGCCGTTCATCAGGTTCAGCGAGCCGGCGTTGTTGAACGTCGTCAGGCTGGTCAGGAAGAAGCTTGAGCCGCTGGCCGTGACCGGGCTGAAGCCGACGAAGATCTGGCCGTTGTTGTTGAAGACGTTGGTTCCGCCGCGGAAATCGAAGTTGGTGACGGTTCCCACGGTCACCAGCTGGCCGGCGTTGGTGAAGGTGTCATTGCCGGCGCTGAAGACCGAGAGGCCGCCGGTCTGGAAGGTCGTGCCGGCTCCGCCCGCGATCTGGCCGGTATTGGCGCCGGTCAGGGCCGAGAAGTCGATCTGACCGGAGATGACACCGGAGTTGTTGACGACGACCGAGCCGCCGGTGGCGCGGATGGCGGTGGTGAACGGCGAGCCGCTGACCGCCTGGACCGTCGCGCCTTGCGCCACATTGATCGTCGAGCTGGTGCCCGAGGCGGTGTTCAGCTGGATGACCGAGTCCGTCGCGCTGTTGACGCGACCGGCGACGACGGCGCCGGAGGCGATGGTGATCGTCCCGCCGCCGGCCGAGTTCGCCAGGATGGCCGGGCCGCCCGCCGAAACGACGTTGCCACGAACGTTCAGGTTCAGGCCGCCCGTGCCGGACGAAACGTCGATCGCCGGGCCGCTGCCCGAGGTGACCGCGCCCGTATTGGTGACGGCGGTCGAGCCCGAGCCGGTCGAGGTGGCCACGATGCCCGAGGTGGCGCCGGAGACCGCGCCGCCCGCCGTGACGACGACCGGGCCATTCCCGCTGACGGCCTGGAGGCCGATGCCGCTGAGGCCGGTGATGGTCGTGCCGGGCGCCGAGGTGACGGTGACCGCGCCGTTGCCGGTCGAGGCGACGTAGACGCCCTGACCGCCTTCAACGAGGCCGCCCGTCGCCGTGTAGGAGACCGGGCCCGCCCCCTGGACCACAACGCCGTAGGCGCCGGGGTCGATGACGCCGCTGGAGGTCACGTTCACCGCGCCGGTCCCGCTGTTGACGGCGTAGATGCCAGCGCTCTGCAGACCCGTACCCGCCGAGATGTAGATGCCGCCCGTCGAGTTGATGTTCAGCGCACCGGAGCCCGAGGCGATGCTGGCGTAGATGCCGGTGCCGACGGTGTTGCCGGCGCCCGCCGAGCCGATCGAACCGGCCTGGTTGATGGTGATGGCTCCGGTCTGGGTGACCGCCTGGATACCGACCGCAGCGCCCGGAGCGATCGTGCCGCCCGCCGCCGTATTGATCGTCACCGTTCCCGAGGTGGTGGTGGCGCTGATGCCGACGTTGGAGGCGTTGATCGCGCCCCCGGAGGTGATGGCGATATTGCCGCTGTTCGACGCGCCGCTCACAGAGGCGACGATGCCGTTGGCGACCCGGTTGGCGCCGGCGCCGCCGATCTGGGCCAGGTTGTTGATCGTGATGTTGTTGGCGCCGGTCGCGGCCGTGGCGTTGGCGAAGATGCCGGCGCCGCCGATGGCGCTGAGGGTTCCCAGCGCGGCCGTGTTGATCGTGGTCGAGCCCAGGCCGTTCAGGTTGGCGTTGATCGCGATCTGGCCGGCGCCGCCGGAGACGACGCCCGCGTTGGTCGTGATCGCGATGCCCGAACGGGCCGTCGTGCCGGCGCTGGACACGTCGATGCCACGATAGGTGCCGCTGATGCCGCCCGCCGCCGTGTTGACGGTCACGAGCGAGTCACCGCGTCCGTCGGCGAAGATGGCGTCCCAGGTTCCGTTCGTCCCCGAGAAGGTGGTGACGTTGCGGGCGTTGATCGTGATGTCCCCGCCGACCGTCTGGGCGCTGATGCCCGATCCGCCGGTCGAGGTGATCGAGTCCGTGCTGGTGATCGAGATCGTGTTGGCCGCCAGGGCGCCGTTGTTGACGGCGACGATGCCGAAGCCCGAGGCCGCATTGATCGGGGCGGCGACGTTCACGACGACCGCGCCGTTGGGGTTCGCGCCCTGGCTGGCGGCGACGATGCCGCGCGTTCCGGCGTTGACGCCGTTGGCGTAGACCGAGACGTCGCCCTGGCTGGTGGCGAAAATCCCCGTCGCGCCCGCCGAGACGGCGCCGAGGCGCTGGTTGGCGCTGCCGATCCGGGTCGCGCCCGTGCCGATATTGGCCGCATCCACGCCGTTGGCGCCCGCGCCCGAAATGATGTTGGCGACGTTGTTGATGCTGATGCTGCCGGCGCCGGAGTTGTTGGCGGCGATGCCGACGCCCAGGGCGTTGATCGCGCCGGTTCCGTTGATGGTGATCGCGCCGCCCGCGGCATAGGCTTCGACGCCGCGTCCGGCGGCGGCGGTGACGCCGGCCGTGTTGATGGCGATATTGCCCGCGCCCGTAGTCTGACCATAGACGCCGCCCGCGGCGCCGCCGGTGACCAGGCCCGTCGAGGTCAGGCTGACGTTACCGCCCGAGGACAGGCCCAGCACGCCGAAGCCGCTGGTCGCCGAAGCGTCCAGGACATTGCGCGAGCCACCCGTCTGGTAGGTGACGCCCGTGCCGCCTGCAGCAGTGACCGCGCCGGTGGAAATGGTGACGGCGCCGCCCGACTGGCCGAAGACCGCCGGACCGTTCGACGAGGTGACGCCCGCGGTGCGCAGGTCGACCGCGCCGTTACCGGCGACCGTGCCGACCACGCCGCCGATGCCGCCCGACACCTGGCCGCGCGCATCGATCAGGATGCCGCCGCCGTTGGTGTGGCCGTAGATACCGTACTGGTTCGTGCCGGTGACGGCCGCCGCCGAGGCGATGTTGATCCCGCCCGTCGCGCCGTCCGAGAGGGCGTAGATGCCATCCCAGCCACGGACGGTTCCCAGCGCATTGATGCTGATCAGGCCGTTGGTGTCCGACTCGGCGAAGATCGCGCTGTTGGACGACAGGGTCTGGGACGCCGTCGACAGAACAGCGCCGCTGGTGGTGATGTTGATGTCGCCGCCGACCGTCTGGGCGCTGATGGCGGTGCGACCCGTGCCGGTGACGGCGCCGGTGTTGATGGTCAGGCTGTTGGCGTTCAGCGAACCGTTGTTGACGCCGATGATGCCCCAGGAGTTGAGGCCCACGACCGGACCGGTGACGTCGATCAGCACCTTGCCGTTCGGGTTGGCGTACTGGTTGGCCGCCACGATGCCGCGCGTGCCGCCCGAGACCGAGGAGGCGTAGACGGTGACGTCGCCGGCGCCGAAGGCGGTGATGCCGGTGCCGGTCGCGCCGTTGGCGGTGACCGCGCCGATGCGGTTCGTCGCCGAGCCGACGGTGACGGCGCCGAGGCCGGTGGTGGCCACGGCGATGCCGTTGGCGCTGGTGCTGGTCACCGGACCCGAGGCGAGGACCGAGATGGTCCCGGCGCCCGCGGTGGTGGCCTGGATGCCGAAGGAGGCGGCCGAGACCGCGCCGTTGGCGGTGATGGCGATGGATCCGTCGAGCGCATTGGCGCCGATGCCGCGTCCGGCCGCGGCGGTGACGCCCGCTGTGGTGATGGTCACGCCGCTGCCCGAGGCCGAGGTCTGGCCCAGGACGCCGCCCGCCGCGCCGCCGGTCACCAGACCATTGGCGTTGACGTTGATCGGCCCGCCGGTGGAAACGGCGGCGATCCCGAAGCCGGAGTCGATCGTGGCGTCGGTGACGATGTTGTTGGTGATGGTCGCGCCCGTGCCGCCCGAGGAGGTCACAGCCCCGGTGGTCACATTCACCGCGCCCGCGCCGCTGGCGAAGACGCCCGCGCCGTTGGTGGCCGTGACCGCGCCGAGACGGGTCGTCTGGCCGATGTTGATTGCGCCCGAACCGTCGGTGGTGGCGTAGACGCCCTGTTTGCCGGTGACGGTCGAGGCGCTGTCGAAGCTGAGAGCGCCGCCCGTTCCGGCGTTGGAGGCCTGCAGGAAGACGCCGCGCAGCCCGCCCGTGACCGGTCCGGTCGAGGTCACACTGATCGCGCCGCCGTTCGCCGACAGGGCGCTGATGCCGTTGTAGTCGGAGCCGCCGACCGAGTTGGCCGTGACCGCGCCGGTGGTGACCGTGGTCGCGCCGCCGTTGGCCGAGGTCAGGATGCCCGTGCCGCCCGTCGCGACGACGTTCGCCGCCCGCACGGTGATGGTGTTGCCGGCGAGAGTTCCGAAATTGTTGGTGTTGATGCCGTTGCCGGCGAGCGAGGTGACCGTGCCGGCCGCATCGATGACGACAGCGCCGTTGGTCATGCTGTTGGCGACGATGCCGCGCGTCGCGCCGCTGACGGCGTTGGCGTAGACATTCACATCGCCGGCGCCCTGGGTCGTGATCCCCACGCCGTTCGTGCCGACCACCGAACCCAGGCGGGTCGTGGACGAGCCGAGATTGATGCCGCCGGTTCCGGCGCTGACGGCCCGGATACCTTCATAGCCGGTGACGGCGCCGGTGTTGACGGTCAGGGCGCCGCCGACGCCCGCATCGTAGCTCTGGATGTCCACGCCGCGATACGAGGCATTGATCGTCCCGGTCGACACCGAGATGGCGCCGTCGTTGGACTCGGCGAAGACGCCGGTCCAGCCGTTGTTGTTGCCGTAGGCCGCCGTGATGTTCCCGGCGATGATCGAGGTCGCGCCGCCATTCGCGTGGCTGTAGATCGCCGATCCGCCGGTCGAGTTCACGTCCGCTGCGCGAACGGTCACGGTGTTGGCGGCGAGCGCGCCGTTGTTGATGATGGTGACGCCCTGGCCGTTGCCTGCGGTCACTGTGCCGTTGACGTCGATCAGGACTGCACCGTTGACCTGGAAGCCGCCACCCGAGTCCTGGTTGGAGGCGAGGACGCCACGGCCCGCGCCGGTGACGGTTCCGGCATAGATCGAGATGTCGCCGCCCGAGGCCACGAAGATGCCGTTGGAGCCGCCGGTGACGGTCCCCACGCGTTGGTTGGCCGTGCCGACGGTCGCCGAGCCGAGGCCGACGTTGCGGCTGTCGATGCCGCTCAGGGTTCCGCCGCTGACGGGGCCGGTCGCGCTGATGGTGGTCGCGCCCGCTCCGGCGCTGACGGCGTAGATGCCGCCCTGGGCGCCCGAGATCGCGCCGGTCGTGGCGATGTTGATCGCGCCGGTCGTGGTCGTGGCGTTGATCGCCCGGTCGTTCGGAGCGTTGACGGCGGCGGTGTTGATCGTCACCGAACCGGCGCCGCCCGCCACGATGCCGACGACGCCGCCCGTGGTCGTTCCCGCCAGATTGATGTCGATCGCGCCGCCGGCCGAGGTGCGCGCATCGACGGCGCGCGTATTGCCGATGATGGCCGAACCGGCGTCCAGCGCCCGGATGGCGATGGCGCCCGACGTCGCGTTGGCGGTGACGCCCGTGGCGCCGCGCACCGTGTTGGCGCCGTTCAGGGTGTAGTCGACGTTGCCGGCCTGGCCCGACAGATAGACGGCGTCGAAGCTGGTCGAGGTGACCGCAGTGGTGCCGACGGTGACCGTGCCCGCGCTCGTGGTCGAGGCATAGACGCCGTTCTGGCCGCCCGTGATCGCGGCGGTCGCGTCGACGGCGACATTGCCGCCCTGCGAGGTCGCATTGACGCCGCGCACCGTCGGGGCGGTGGTCCCGCCGATGACGCCGCCGACGTTGACGTCGACCGAACCCGCGCCGTTCGAGAAGGCGTTGATGCCGATCTGGCCGCCGTCGATCGTGCCGCCGGCGCCCGTGGTGATGCTGATCGCGCCGGGCGTGGCGCCGTTGGCGAAGGCGCTGATGCCGGTGGCGTTGCTCTGGGTCAGGCTGATCGCGGTGGTCACGCCAGCGCCCTGGCCGATGGTGATCGTCCCGCCGTTGCTCTGGGTCGAGATACCGTAGCCGCCGGCGGTGATCGTGCCGCCGGTCGAGTTGACCAGCACCGTACCGGTCGCGCCGAAGCTGCCCGCGAACAGGGCGATGGTGTTGGCGGTGATGGCGTTGGCGCCGTTCAGCAGGCTGACGTTGGCGGCGTTGCTGTTGACCGACAGGGCCGCGCCATTGCCTGCTGCCGCGAAGGTCGAACCGCCAGTGCTGGCGTCGATCGTGACGTCATACGCCTGGCCGTACAGGCTGACGGCGGTGGCGGCCGACTGGATGCTGGATCCGGACAGGATGTTGACGATCAGCGGGTTGGTCGCGCCGTTCTGGAGATTGGCGGTGAAGCTGGTCTGGTTCGCCGAGAGGCGGCTGTCGATGACCGTCCCGGTCAGGGTGACGATGTCGCCGTTGGCGCCATAGACCGCGACGCCCGAGTTCGCGCCGCCGTCCGAGATGGAGCCGGTCAGGGTGGTGATCGCGCCTGCGGTCAGGGCCTGTCCGGGTGCGCCGACCTCGGTCTGCTGGGCATGGGCGACGGGCGCAATGGCGGCGAGCACCAGCACGGACGCACTGGTCATCATCGCCGCAGAACGGCGCGTCTTGGACATGATCACTTTGGAAAAATCCCTGGCGCCTGGAACATTTCCGGCGCGAAACATTGATGGCTTACGCTATCGACGTCGAAATAAATGGTTGATTTTCTTATCGTTCCAGAATTGGGACGTGTGTCTGTCGACGGCTACGCGACAATATGGCGGTCTGCCAGCACCAGGCGGAGGTGATGCTTGAGTTCAGGCTTGCCGACGACGCCCGGCCCAAGCCGGACTAAAGGGGCTTCATTCCCGAGCCGGAGCCGGGACGGGAGCCACATCGGGACACGACAATACGCGCGTCTGGTTGATCAATGGGTCCAGGCCATATCGTTGGACCCCGCAGGATACGGAACTCACAGCCTGCGCCGTACCAAGGTTGCCCTGATCTACAAAAAGACCGGGAACCTGCGCGCATGTCAGTTGCTGCTCGGGCACGGCAAACTCGAGAGCACCGTGCGGTACTTGGGCATCGAAGTGGATGATGCACTCGAGATTTCTGAGCAGATCGACCTCTGACGTCAGACGCCTAACCGGATGTTGGCTGAGGCCGAGAAGGGTGGGAAGCGGACTAGTCAGTCAGCATCAAAGTAGATGGTTTCGCCGATGCGGGCGTCTGCCTTTGCGCGTCCAATCTGCTGGACGACGTATGATCTCCAATCGGGGGAGTTGAGGTCTGCCGGAAGAAGCGAGAACTCCATTGAAGGTCTGGTCGATTTCTCTGCGATGAACAGGCACTCGTAGCCATAGCGAAACACTGGATTGGCGACCCTTCGCTTCCCGATCTCATCGACGATGTCATCGGCAGGGATCGCGTCAGGATAGTGCTCTTTGGTCATGGAGCCATTATTCCCAGACCCGTAGGTTCGCCACAAGCGGAGGAAGCCGAACGCCCGCAACGGGTCGGAAGCAGTCGGCGCACCGCGTCCGTTTTGCGGACGCAAGCCAATGACTGCTCTTGGCGCCCAGTAGTCCGTAATGGCCGCACGGGCGCGCCTGGACGAGAATCCGTTCGTCGATCTGCTGTTTGAAGCGCCGAGTGCGGCGGCGCGCGACCGGAGATCGGACGCCCTCCTGCGATCAGTTTTAATTCTCCAGAAGCGCGATCGCCTCGGCAAGGTCCTGGAGACGGTAGGGCTTGGGCAGGAGCGCCATGCGAGCGGATTCGATCTCCGCCCTGACCACCTCGGCGAACCCGCTGGTCAGGAGAACGGGCAGATCCGGCCGCCGCGATCGAAGTTCACGCGCTAGCTCCACGCCGTTCATACCGCCTGGCATCATCACATCGGAGAAGACCAGATCGATGCTCCGGCCATCGGCCAAGGCCCCGAGGGCTGCAGCCGCATGTGACACGCGCAGCACGTCATAACCCAGTTGAACCAGCATCCCCTCGACCAGGTCGGCGACTTCAGGGTCATCCTCGACGAGAAGGGCCGTGCCACGTGCGCGAGGGGGACCTTCCACCAGCGCAGAGCCATGATCTGCCAGACTGGCCCGGGCCAAGGGCTCCTTGAAGGAGCGAGGCAGACAGATGGTGATGGTCGTGCCCACCCCGACTTCGCTGTCGATGGTCAGCTCCCCCCCGGACTCGCGGGCGAAACCATAGGCCTGGGCCAGGCCGAGTCCCGAGCCCTTGCCGACCTCCTTTGTCGTGAAGAAGGGCTCGAATGCGCGGGCGATGACGGCCTCGGACATGCCGGACCCTGTGTCAGAAACCGTGATGCACACGAACTCGCCCGACAGCGCGTCCCCATCCTGGGCAAAGACGCGGTTGTGTCCGCCGATGGTGATGACGCCGCCGTCCGCCATCGCGTCGCGGGCGTTGACCGCGAGGTTCAGGACGACCAGCTCCAGTTCGGTCGGGTCGGCGAAGACGGGCCAAAGCCCATCCTCGAAATCTGTCGTGACCTGAACCGCGCCGCTCAAAGAGCGATCCAGCAACTCGCGCATGTCCCCGACCTGACGGGCGGCGTCGATGGGCTCCGGGTGAAGCGCATGACGCCGTGAGAAGGCCAGCAACTGCCGGGTCAGACCGGCTCCACGTTGCACGGCATTGCGCATGCCGGCGACAAGACGTTGCTGCTTCTCGGCGTCGGGGTCACGCGCCAGCATGTCCAGGCCGCCGGAGATCACCATCAGCAGATTGTTGAAGTCATGGGCGACGCCGCCCGTCAGTTGACCTACGGCCTCCATCTTCTGGCTTTGGCGCAGCAGTCCCTCGGTCCGGCGCTGTTCGGTCAGGTCGGTGACCACGCAGCACAGGGCGCCGGGAGGGCTGCCGGGCGACTGGTCGCCGAGGCGAGAGAAGGTGAATTGGGCCGGTCGCACAACGCCGTCGCCGCCCAGCACGGCGATCTCGCCGCGCGCTGTTCCGGCGGCGATCAGACCGGCAAGAAGGTCGCGATCCTCTTCCATCACGAACTGGGTGAGCGACGAGCCGACAATCCGCGCGGCCTCCACGCCGATCAGTCCGGCCAGGCGACGGTTGCAGTAAAGCACCATCCCGTCGGCGGTCAGCGTCAGGGCGCCTTCCTGCATCTCCTCGACGAGGATGCGATAGGATTGGTCGGCGGTCTCGAGCGTGTAGATCTGCGGCTGGCCATCCTCGCCGCCGATAACGACGGCGTCGACGTCGCCGGAGCGGATCGCCTCCAGGGTCTCTTCGGCTTCGCGCAGGCGGTCGCGCAGATCCGCGTTCTCGGCCTCGAGATCGGTTCTGGAGCTGTGGGGTTCCTGGCTCATCGGCCGCCTTCCTTCGGAAGCGGCGGCAGGCCGAGGCCCGACAACAGGCGGCCACGATCCGACAGGTCGCCAATGATGCGTCTGACGGGGGCGGGAGCGAGTTTGATCAGGGTGGGGGCCGCCAGAATCTGGTGCTCTCGGGCAGCCTCGGGATCCTTGTAGATGTCTACAACTTCGAGGTCGTATCGGCCCGGCAGTTGCTCGTCGCAGATCCGGCGAAGGTTGGCGATGGCCTTGGCCGACCGCGTAGTGGTTCCCGTCACATAAAGGCGCAGGGCGTATTCCGCGGCCGGCGCGTCATGGGGCGGGAGAATGGCCATCGGCTAGTCGGCGGGACGCAGATCGAGGCCGACCAACACCCGTTCGCTGTCCGAAAGATTGCCAATGATCCGCTTCAGGGGCGGGGGAAGCCGGCGCACCAGGGTCGGCACCGCCAGAATCTGATCGCCGGCGGCGAGCTGCGGGTGCTCCAGCAGGTCCACCACCTCGATCCGGTAACGCCCGGCGAGATGTTCCTCGCAGATGGACTTGAGGTTGGCGAGCGCGGCGGTGGATTTGGGAGTCTGGCCAGCGACATAGAGGCGCAGATTATAGTGGCCGTCGTCGACGGTGAGTTCGTCGTCTTCGCCGCTGTAGTTCGTATGCGTCATTCCGGGGCCCCGCGACCGAGCGCCATCGTCGCCCGATCATCTGTGATTGAGCGCTCTCGCGCCTCATCCTGTTCCACGGCTTCGCGCGCGGCTTCTTCCTCCGCCTCGAGTTCGGCCTGTATTTCCGCGATCCGCCGCTCGGCGGCCTTGCGCTTGCGTTCGATCGAACGGAGCCGGCGCCGGGTTTCCAGAGCGCGACGGACGGTATCCTCGCGGTCGGCCGCTTCCTGCTGCACGCGGGCCGAACCGGTCAGGACCCCGGCGCTGCCGAGGTAGGCGTCGATCAGGTCGATGCCGTGGTCGGTCAGCTGGTATTCGCGCACCTGGTTGGAATGGCTCATGCCCCGCGATTTCAGGACATAGAGGCCGCGGTTGCGTTCGCCGTTGGTTTCCAACTGAACCAGCGACAGCCAGGTGTCCATCAGCGAGGACATGCCCACATCCGTCGCATCCGCGATCTGACCGCCCGAGACCAGATTGGTCAGCAGGGCGGTGATGCCGCGGCTCTTCAGCAGGTCGATAACCCGCAGCAGGGCGGAATGGACTTCGCCCTGTTCGCCTTTCAGCGAGGAGATCGGGTCCAGCACCACGGCTGATGGTTGGAAGGTCTCGATGTCGCGATACATGCGCGCCAGATGCATCTCCAGGCCGAACAGGCTGGGGCGCGCGGCCTCAAACCTGAGGAGGCCCTGATCGACCCAGGGCTGAAGGTTCAGGCCGACGGAGCGCATGTTGCGGATGATCTGGGCGGGGGATTCTTCAAAAGCGAAATACAGGCACCGCTCGCCACGCCGGCAGGCCGCTTCGACGAAATGAGCGGCGAGACTGGTCTTGCCGGTGCCCGCCGTGCCGGAGATCAGGATGCTGGAGCCGCGATAGAAGCCGCCGGCGCCAAGCATGGCGTCAAGTCCTGTGACGCCCGTCGAGACCGTCTCGTCCGAGGTCTCATGAGCCAGACCCGCCGAGGTGATCGGCAGCACGGAAATGCCGTCGGCGTCGATCAGGAACGGATATTCGTTCGTCCCATGGGCGGAACCCCGGTATTTGACGATCCGGACACGGCGCGTCGAAATCTGGTGATCGACCCGGTTGTCCAGGAGGACGACGCAGTCCGAGACGTACTCTTCCAGACCGTACCGGGTCAGGGCGCCTTCGCCCCGTTCGGCGGTGATGACGGCGGTGACGCCCTGATCCTTCAACCAGCCGAACAGACGGCGCAGTTCGGCGCGAAGCAGCGCGCTGTCACCGAGGCCTGCAAACAGCACTTCCAGGGTGTCCAGCACGACACGCTTGGCGCCGACGGTCTTGATCGCATGGCCAAGGCGGACAAACAGGCCTTCGAGGTCATACTCGCCGGACTCCTCGATTTCGCTCTTCTCGACCCGGACATAGTCCATGGCGATGCGCTTGTCGGAGACAAGCTGGTCGAGATCGTAGCCCAGGGAGGCGACGTTCTCGACGATGTCGGCGCTGGTCTCTTCGAAGCTCATGAATACGCCCGGCTCATCGTAGAGCGTGGCGCCGTTCACGAGCACGGTCATGGCCAGCAGCGTCTTGCCGCAGCCCGGGCCGCCGCAAATCAGTGTCGGGCGACCGGCGGGAAGGCCGCCGAAGGTAATCTCATCGAATCCGGCGATACCGGTCGCAGCCTTGCTGATCTGATTGATTGACCCGCTTCCGGGGTTCAGAGGCGATGGGCCGCGGGTCACGTCGTTCATCGGGTCGCTTCACGGGTTCACAGCGCAAAGGGCGCGAGCGGACCATGGGCGACTGCCCGGACATGTGCAACACAATCAAGGGCCTGAAGGCCGAGTTTGATCAAGGGCAAGGCTTTAGGCGCCAGGCTTGTTCACCGTCCTGGCAGGTGATCGTGCCGCGACCGCTTCGATCGCACATTGCGCAGTCTTGGGGGGGATCGCCAATGTCCGCCTATGGCGCAAACCTGACCTTCAGACTTCCCATCGAGAGGCTAGCCCCACGATGGGAAGCCTTCGATCAACGCCGCTTCACAGGCC
This sequence comes from Brevundimonas sp. GW821-FHT12E07, assembly GCF_058807035.1. Lineage (NCBI taxonomy): Bacteria > Pseudomonadati > Pseudomonadota > Alphaproteobacteria > Caulobacterales > Caulobacteraceae > Brevundimonas > Brevundimonas sp. GW821-FHT12E07. The sequence continues at coordinate 226,901 of NZ_JBXAQH010000004.1, forward strand.
GGCTTCGTCTGAGACGCACGGCCCCGGGCCTCAATCCCCGTCAGTCCATGCCGAACGACCAGGCGTGGCCGAACTGCAGGTACCAGATGAAGCCGTCCGGGCCCCAGGCGAAGTCGGCGCCGGCGTCCATGCCCAGCCTGCGGGCGAGGCGATAGCGGAAGCCGACGCCGCCGGCCCAGATGTCGCCTGAGTCCGAGAAGACATGCCGGTCGCCGCTGTCGGCGGCGCCGTATCCGGCGAAGGCCAGCAATGACCAGCGCGGCGAGACCTGCCACGTCGTCTCGACCTCGGTGCTGACGGCCGTCATGCCCTGATATTCGGCGGCCTGAACGCCGCGCAGGCTGACGGCCGGGGCGTAGAAGAAGGGGAAGTCGTCGCGGATCGCATCGACCTCGACCTTGGCGCCGTAGCGGACAGGGCCGCGGCCCTTGCCGAAGACGTACAGATGGGCGCCGTAAACCTCATAGTCGCGGTCGCTGCCGAAGACCTCGCGGTTGAACTTGCCCTCAAGAGAGGCATTGACGCCGCGCGTCGGGGTGATGGGGTTGTCGCGGCTGTCGAAGTGAAAGCCCAGGCCAAGCGCGCCAGTTTGCAGGGTTTGGCCGAAGTCGTCCGCGAGGTCCTCCGGCAGGAAGCTGGTGTTGATCGAGGACGTCAGCTTGCGGAAGTCGAAGGTCGGACCGAACGAGAAGCGGTCGTCGCGCAAATGCCAGAGCGCCGAGCCGACGATCCCGTAGTCGTACTGGCTGGTGTATTCGACGCCGCCCGGCGCGAAGGCGGGATAGGTGTCGAGGGTGATCTCGCCATGTCCGACGCCGAAACGGTAGTTCAACCGCCCGTCGAAGGCATAGCCGCTCTGGAAATAGCCGACGCCGTTGGAGCCGTTGCCGGTCTTGAAGGCGGCGATCACGTGCCGGGTGACCTGGCGCGGGTGTTCCGGATTGACCTTGAAGAAGGCCAGGGCCACGCCGCCGCCGCCGTCCACCGCCGGTTCGGTGATGATGATCGGCACGGGGATGAAGCCGCCCTTCGACAGGAAGGCCGAGAAGTCGAGATAGTGGTCTTCCGGGTCGATGAACTGACCGAAGAAGCCGGGTTTGACGGGCTGGGGAGCGGGTGGGGCGGCCTGCGGGGCCGGGTCCGACGCGGCCTCCACTGACGGGGCGGCGACCGAAGGCGCGAGAGGATCGGAGGCCCGGGCGGAATTCGGTTGGGCCGCGAGGGCGACGAAGACGGCGCCGCCGAAGACGGCGAGGGCGATCCATCGGGTCCGGGTCTGTCTGCGGCGCACGATCGCGGTCCCTTCCTGTCCGGCGCCACTCTGGGGCGGCGACCCTCAGGGCGGCATCCGGGAAAACCCCCGGCTCCGGGCAGGGGATTGCCGGTGGGAAGGGAACGGCGAACTAGAAGCTGTAGGTCACGCGCCCGGCTTCGCGAACGAGCCGGGGCGGGGCGTCGCGCGAGCCGCGGCAGGCGGCGCCGGAGGCCGACAGGACGCAGGTCTGCGCGACCCGCACCCGCACCAGCATCGTGCCGGTGTGGGCGAGCGGAGCGGCGTGCGCGGTCTGGAGCGCGGCGAGGAGCAGGATCGAAACCATCTCCCCCGACCAAACCTAGAACGCGACCTCGATCAAGAGGGTATCGGAGTAGTCGCCCGCCGGAACCCGCTGTCCCGGCGCGATCGCTCCGAAGATGGCCCAGGTCCCGATGCCGAAGGCGCGGGTGCGCGGCGGCGGCAGGGGCGTCGTGCCCGCGGTCCCGTCGCCCAGCACGCGGCGTCGGGCGGAGTCGACATAGAGGTTGTAGTGCAACTCGGCCGAACCCGAGGTCATAGTGCGGTCGATATAGTTCCCGGATCCTCCGGCGCTGAGGGTGACCCGGGGAACGCCGCCCGCGCCGCCGCCCGGACAGATGACGTCGATCCGCCCGATGCTGGTCACAGGGCTGCGGTCCAGGCTGCGATAGGGGGCGAAGACCAGGCCGGTCACATTGATCCGGCAGATCGCGGTCTGGGCCAACGCGGGCAGGGGCGTCAGGGCGACTCCGGCGGCCAGAAGGACGGTCAGGACACGCATGGATAGGGTCCCATCCGGGGTTGCGAACCTTGCGCTTCCGGAACGGTGAAACGGGCGTCGCAGCCGCCGTCGCGCCAGCGCACTTCGAGCCGGTTCTCGCCGACGGTCAGACCGCGCACATAGATCTCGCCGCCGAAGCCCATGGGGGCCTCGAAATCCTGTCCCGCCAGCCGGACGGTCGCGCCCGCCGGCGGTGGCGTTCCGTCGGGGCCGATCAGCACAATGATGGCCGACCGCGCGCGGGTCACGACGAAGTTGGCCACGACGCCCGCGCCGCTGCGGGGCGCGACCCGCTGGGTGCTGTCGGTCAGGGCGGCGTCGATGGGCAGGTCGGTCGCGTCCAGAGAGAGGGCGTTGGGCAGCCAGGACTGCAGGTCGGGCACCAGCAGTCGTCCCGACCGCCCCGTGCGGCCCACGGGCCGGTTCTCCAGCGCAACGCGGACGCCCGGCGTCCCTGCGGTGTCGACCACCGCGAAGCCGTCGCTGATCCGGCCGGCGAGGAAGGCCTGGCCGCCCATCAGCACCAGCGACTGGGCGAGGCCGCCCTGAAAGCCGGTCGAGTCGTCGAGCCGCGTCGCCCGTACGAACAGCTCGGCCCGGGCGCCGCGCCAGCTGGCGTTGGCGTCCGCCATTGTGGCCTCGTCCTGACCTGAGACGGCGGCCATCTGCCAGGAGAGGCGGTTGTCGAACCCCTGGCCCTGAAGCTGGACCTCGCTCTCGGGTGCGCCGTCGCGCCAGCTTTGCTCGGCGAAGCCCTGGGCGTGCTGACCCAGCGGCAGGCTCAGCGACAGCATGGCGCCCCAAGCCCCTGTTTCGGTGTCGCTATAGGCCGAGGCCGAGAGACGGACCGTTCGCCGCCGCCCGAGATCCGCGCCCCAGGTTCCCGAGACGACGCTGGTCAGGGCGTGATCGCCGGTCCGCTCGCGCGCATAGACCAGATTGACCTGCCCCCAAGGGCCCAGATTGTAGCCCGCCGACGCCGTCGCCCGCTCCTGAATGCGCGAATAGCCGAACCAGGCGGCCAGGTCGGTGAAGCCATAGTTGTAGACATAGGTCGCCGAGGCGTTGAAGCGGGCGGTCTGGCGCGAGGCGCCGACATAATAGGCCCAGCCTTCCTCCGCGCCGGCCTGCCCTCCCATCAGGGCGCCTTCGACGGTGATGAAGCGGCCGAGCGCCGCGGCCGCTCCCAGGCTCCCGGCCCAATAGCCCTCAGCCGCCGTGGCATAGCCTCTCAGGGTGACCGCGTCGTTGACGCCATAGGCGCCGCTGCCCGAGGCGAAGCCGGGGCCGTAGTCGTTGCTGAACAGATTGTAATTCTGGCGCGGGAAGCCGGCCTCGATGGAGAACGCGCTGCGGCCCTTCGCCAGCAGATCGGCGCCCGCGTAGAAGGGCAGGTCGACCTCTATGCGACGTCCGGACCGGTCGATGATGACGGCGCTGATCGTATTGGCGCCGCTGACGATCGGCAGGTCGCTGAGCCGCACGGGGCCGGGGACCACGGCGTTCGAATAGCGCTGCACCCCGTTGACGAAGACATCGACGGTCGAGGGGACCGACACCTCCTGCGTCAGGGTCGGTACGGGGGAGGTGATGATGTCCGGCCGCAGGCTGAAGTCGCTGCCCCACTGCAGACCGCCGAAGCGCAGGGTGCGGGTCCATTGCGGCCCAACAGTGAAGGAGTCGCCCAGCCGCAGCCGCCGACTGTGGGCGGGATCGTCAAAGTCGAGGTGGGTCTCCAGCCGCACGAACCGGGTCTCCTCGTTCGGGGCGCCGTAGACGACGCCACCGCTGAAGGCCGTGAACCGCGGGGAGAAGAGGCGGGCGTCCAGATTGACCGAGAAATTGCGCCCGAACAGGGGATCGTCCTCACGCGGGGACCACTGGCCGAAGGCGTCCCAGGCCAGCATCGCCCCCCAGTTGGCGCGGGCTTCGACCGGGGCGATGCCGGGCGCCACACGCAGCTCGGTGGTCTTCAGCAGGCGCGGCTCGGCGAGAAGGTCGATCGTCTGGGCGGACTGATCGATGGTCCAGCTGAGCCCCCGGACTCCGTCCAGCCAGACCCAGCGCTCGGCGCCGATGGGGGCGGTCAGGGCAGGATCGAGCACGAAGCCGAGGCCGTCGAACTGTTCGGCCGGGATGCGCAGGCGGCCCTCTTCAACAACGAAGCGCGCCACCAGACCCAGCGGCCAGTGGTTGACGCTGACGTCGAGCAGATAGGTCGCCCCTGATGCCTGTCGCACGTCTTGCTGGGTGGACGGCGTGAGATCGGGCTGCTGCGCCCGCGCGGTCGGCGCGGCGGACAGGGTGGTCAGCAGAAGCGAGAGCAGGGCCGTCTCATGGCGCGAGCGGAACATCGGCGCGGACCTCGCCGAACTCGCCTTCGCCCGTGATCGTCAGCGATTGCGTTTCGCCGGGCACGCCCTCGATCGTCCAGACCCGCTGCGCCCCGGCCAGAACATAGCCTTCGATGGCGTCGCCCATGGGCTGACCTCCGGCGCTGAGGGCGGCGCCGACCAGCCGTTCGTGAGCCGCGCCGTCGTTGACCGCGGTCAGGGTCACCGTGCTTCCGCTTCGGACCGCGGTCCACTGAAGCCTCGGCCGGTCGGTGATGGCGGTGGTGACGAAGACGGGGACCAGGGCGCGAACCGCGGTGCGCACGCCCGCGCCGCTGGGGGATTGATCGCTGGGGATCTGGTCGATCACCAGCCGGAAGGCCCGCTCGCGGTCGGCGGCCGGCAGGTTCTCGATCACCAGCCGGATCACCTGGGACTCGCCGGGCGCCAGGGAGGCCTGCGGCGGGCTGGCCAGCAGGACGGTGGAGGGGGCGTATTGATCGGTCCCGTCCGACTGGCTCCAGTCCATCGCCCGGATCTGGATGTTGGCGGGCGTGTCGTTGGAGTTGCGGATGGTCAGGGTCGTCGTCCGCTCGGACCCGATCATCTGCAGGCGCGTCGGCCCGATCTCGATCGAGTCCGCCAAGGCGGAGGAGGACGCCAGCAGCGCCGCGAGGGCTCCGATGACCAGAGGGGCAAGGATCGGGGCGCGTGTCATGGGAGCTCCTAGAACTGGACGGTCACCCGGACCATGTCGACATAGTTGCCTGCCGGAACGACCTGTCCCGCAGGGGTCTGGCCGTAGACGGTGTAGGTCACCGTCTGGCCGGTGTTTTCCTGCCCGGACAGCTGCCAGGCCGCGCCGGCGGTGTTGATCGGATCCTGAAGGGCCGCGTCGCGGAAGACCTGATAGTTGAGGTTGGCCGGGCCGCTCATGCGCCGGGCCTGGGGATTGCCCGAGCCGCCGCCGTCCAGGCTGACCGTCGCCGCCGATCCGGGTGTGCAGCGCACCGTCACCACGGTCGTCGCCGTCGACGCCGCGGCGGAGCTGTAGACGCCGAAATTGAGATCCTGGGCGGTCACCTGGCAGTCGGCCACCACCTGGGCGCGGACCGCGAACTGGGCCGTCTTGGTCTGGGCCAGGGCCATGCCGGGGGCGATGGTCGCCGCAAGAAGAACAGGCAGCCAAATCAATCGCATCGCAGCCTCCCGACGTTGGAAGTCCGGATGTTAGCCATGACCCGTCGGGGGCCTATCGGCACAAACCCTGACCGGCGAGAAGGTGTCGGGGAGGGGCTGTGAAGCGGCCGCGTCGCTTCCGGGCGCCGGGGCCATCGGAAATCTCGGGGTTCGCGGCGCCGAATATCAGGGTTCGACCGGATGGGTTTGGGCGCGAAATGGGTGTCTTCTGATCTTGCCCGACAGCCCGGTAGCCCCCCAACCGCCGGATGACGTCGGGTCCCGGAACGCCCCAACTCCCGGGCGCACTCGGCCCCGCGTTCTCCGACGCGGGGTCGTTTTCTTTTGGCCATGCTCCCGCGGTTCGCAATCCGCAGGTCAGACGCAAAACGGCCCCGCGCTGGAAGACGCGGGGCCGTTCGTCGGCGGCGCGGTGTCGATCTCAATTCTGGATAGCCGGCGCTCCGATCTCGGGAGCCGCGGTCGTTTCGCGCATGGCGTCCAGATCCCGCTCCAGGAAGAAGTTGAGCAGGGTCCGGATGGCGGCGATGGCGGCCAGCTGACCGATATCGGTCCAGTTCGGCGCGACGGCCGTGTCGGCGATGTCGGCCGCCAGGGCGAACTCCAGCGCCAGCATCAGCCAGACGGCAAGGGCGATCCACGGCTGTTTGAAGGCGATGCCGGGACTGCCCTTGATCAGGGGCGTGACGCACAGGATCCCGGCCTTGATCGCCCCGATCGCCACGCAGAGGACGGCGAGAAACTCGCATCCCAAGGACACGAAGCCCGCGATTTCCTTGAAGTAGCTTTCCATCCGTCACCTCCGGCGAGGCGAAGGACACCAGCGTTTCGGTCCGGTGGGGATCGGGTCAAACCCGGCAAGGCGTCTGCGTGGACGGAAGCCAACTGGGCAAAAGACCTGATCGTCAGGGCAGGGTGGGGAGGATTGGATGGCGGGGCGTCAACCGCTCAACCCGCGAGGCCTCCATGTCCGACAAACCCGTAGACGACAGCCAATTCATCGCCGGCTCGCCCTCGGTGGAGCTGTCCTCCAACCGCACCAGCCTGTCGTTCGAGCGGACGCGGATGAGCGCGGACCGGACCCTGATGTCGATCGTGCGCACGTCTCTGTCACTGATCAGCTTCGGCTTCACCATCTTCGAGGCGTTCCGGCAGTTGCAGAAGTCCGGCGCCGTGCCGAGCATCAGCTCGGCACCCCGCAACCTGGGTCTGGCCCTGGTGGCGCTCGGCGTCCTGCTGCTGGTCATGGGCATCGTTTCCCACATGCATTTCGGGCGGGAGCTGAACGGGCGGCGCGAGCGGCTCTACGGCGAGAAGCTGCTCCACAGCGACATTCACTATTCGGCGACGCCGACCTTCATCATCGCCTTCCTGCTGCTGGCGGTGGGGGTGGTGTCCGGGATCTTCATGGCGGCCCGACCCTTGATCGGCGGGCACTGACCGGGTTCCCGGCTTTCGCGGATCGCCGGCTCGCGATGGGCGAAGGCCGGGGCCCCGCAGAAGGACAGGGACAGGATCGAGACCGCGCAGAGGCCGAGGCGGTGAAGGCTCATGCGACGCCGTCGGCGCATCCGGTCAGGTTTCGTGTCCACGCCTAGTTGTGGCGCAGGATTTCGCGGCGCTTGGCGTCGTATTCGTGCTGGCTGATGACGCCGGCGTCGAGGGCGGCCTTCAGGTCGATCAGTTGCTGACCGGTGGTCTGGGTCTCGATGGCGGTGGTGGCGCCGCCGCCGCCGCAGGCCGCGAGGCTGAGCGACAGGGCGCCCACGGCCAGGGCGATGGCGAGGGGGGCGATGACGACGGGCGCCGAGATCAGGGAAGGAGTCAGTCGGGGCATGATGGTCTCTCCAAGCGGAGGCTCAGACTGCGTCCATCGGCCCTGAACGGCACTCAGGTCTAACCCGCAACGCTTGTCGGGGAGGCGATCCGCTCCAGGGCAGTGGGGAAGGGCGGCGAGGGAAGGGCGTGATGCGGGTTCTCTAGGGAATCCAACCGATAGGCGCCTGCCGCCCCCAACCGCCACCATAGCGGTGACGGAGGGCCCGACACATGACCAACACCTTGACCGGCGTGCTGGACGCGACCCCGCTGTGGGTCATCGGGATCGGCCTGCTTCTGTCCATGGCGGCTTCAGCGGCGGTCGGCTGGGTCATCCGGCAACGTCTCGTCGCGGCCTCGGGCGATGACGAAGACGCCGGGGAAGGCTCAGGACAGGAGGGCTATATCGTCTCCGGCGTGCTCGGCCTTCTGGCCCTGCTGCTGGGCTTCACCTTCTCGCTGGCGATCGAACGCTATGAAGGTCGCCGCGCCCTGGTGCTGGAAGAGGCCAACGACATCGGCACCGCCTATCTGCGCGCCCAGATCCTGCCGTCGCCGCACCGCGAGCGGGTCAGCAATGTCCTGGTCGTCTACACCAACAACCGGATCGCCCTGGCCGAGGCGCAGGGGGCGGGGACCAAGCGCGACGCCCTCGTCCAGCAGAACGACAGGTTGCTGACCGACCTCTGGGCGGAGACGGTCGCGGTCATCCCGAGCATCCGCGACGCCGAGTTCTCGGGACCGTTCATCGAGTCCGTGAACGCGGTCATCGACATGGATACCGCCCGCAAGGTCGCGCGGGGGCTGCATGTGCCGTCCGAGGTCTTCCTGCTGCTGCTGGTCTACCAGATCGTCAGCGCCGGGGTGCTGGGCTTCGTCCTTTACGGGCGTCACGGCATCGCCCTGGCCACCATGCTGTGCCTGCTCTTCACCCTGTCGCTGCTGTTGATCATGGACGTCGATCGTCCGACCTCGGGCGGGGTGCGGGAGTCGCAGAAGCCGATGTTGCTGTTGAAGGACTCACTCGCCAGCCAGCCGCCCGCGGTCTTCAATCGCACCGTCGAAGGGGCGGCGCCGCCGCAGCTGGCCGATCCGGCCGCCTTCTGAGCAGGACGCCCGGCGGCCTCAGGCGAAGACGTTCTTCCAGTCCCGGGCCATGGACACGACGGTCAGCCCCAGTTCCCGCGCGTGGTCCAGCCCTTCGATGAGGGGGCTGAGCTGGTTCTCGCGGTCATAGGCCGCCTCGCGAAAGGCGTCGTCGTGATGCAGCAGCAGCGCCAGCCCCGGCGTCAGGCCGCCCATGGTGTAGCGCAGCATGGGAAGGTCGCTGTCCGAACTGCCGAAGGCCAGGATCGGCCGGCGCCCGATATGGTCGGCGATGGTCTCGACCTTGGCCTCGGCGTCGTTGAACAGCCGCACAGTCGGCAGTTTGCACAGCACCGAGCCGCCGAAAGCGTCGAAGCGTTGCTCGATCCCGTTTGAACTGCCGATGACCTGCTCCGGCGGGACGCCGTAGAGGCGCTGGGAGAAGGTGCGGATGAAGTCGACGCCGCCGGCCGAGACGATCCACGACCTGAAGCCGTTGGCGCGCAGATAGTGCAGGAGTTCGAGCTGGGGCTGGTAGACCAGATTGGCGCACAGCCGGACCAGGGCGGGGTTCGGCGTGACCTCCAGCCAAGCCCGGACCCGGGTCTCGAACTCCGGCAGGGTCAGGCCGGCGTCGATCAGGGCCATGGCCTCGAAGATCGCACGCTTGCCGAGGCGGTGGGCGGCGGCGGGATCCCGCTCCAGCAGGGTCCGAAACGGCTCCCGATCGCGCAGCGAGGGCGCGCTCTCGGCCAGCTTCTCCAGGCTTTCGCGGGCGAACAGGGTCTGAACCGTGGTCGGCTGTTCGCACCACAGCGCGCCGTCGTGGCCGAAGACCGCGATCCGGTCCTCCTGGGCGACGAAGTGGGCGCTCGACGGATCGGTCGTCAACGCGACGAAGTTCAGGATGGCGCTTCGGGCGGCGTCATCTCTCCAGGAGGGGAGAACTGCGGGCATGGCGGCTTCCAGACAATTTGAGCGACCACACCACAGGACCGACGCCCGGGGCATCAGGTCAGACCCTAGCGCCCGGCTCCCGGATGCCCGGCTCCTGGATGCCCGGTGGGTCAGGCCCGGCGCGACCGCCGCGGAGCCGTCACGGAGACACTGACGCCCCGGCCGTTGGAGTCCATGCGCATCGCCCCGCCCAGGGAGGTGATGCGCGACCGCATGCTGGCGATGCCCACGCCGCCGCCCTTCATTGCGAGAGCCAGCTGGGCGCTGTTCATGCCCCGTCCGTCATCGGTGATCACGAGGCTGACCTCGGTCGGTTCGGCGACCAGCGCGACATTGACCACCGTCGCCTGGGCGTGCCGATGGACGTTCATCAAGGCCTCCTGCGCGATGCGGAACAGGGCGACCTCGGTGTCAAACGGCAGGAAGGCGCCGTTCAGGCGAATATCCATGTCGATGGCCAGGCCGGTGCGGCGTGCGAAGCCCTGCGCGAATCGCCGCAGCGTCTGCTCCAGTCCCTGTTCCTCGATGCTGGGCGGATGCAGCAGGAAGGCGAAGGTGCGCATCTCGTTCTGCACCGAGCTCAGGGTTTCGCGCATCTCCCGCACGATCGCCTCATTGGGCCCTTCGGGTTTGCCCTCCAGGGATCCCAGCAACATGTCGAGCGCGACCAGATGCTGGATGGTCGAATCGTGGAGCTCGCGCCCGATGCGGCGGCGCTCGGCCTCCTCGGCGTGGATGATCCGCCGTTCCAGGTCCTTGATCAGGGCAGGCGCGTAGTCCGCCGTGACCTCGACGGCCGCGCCGATGATCTGTCGGGCGCGGGCTTCGCCCGGCCGCGCGAGCAGACGGGACCGGAAATGCAGCCAGCAGAGCCTGTCGTCGTCCTGGGCGATGGAGATGACCATGTCGGCCATCTCGCCCGGCGGCAGCTCGTGCAGCTTCTTCAGATGGGCATTGAGGATGGTGACGTCCGACGGGGTCAACCGACGCCGCAGCCCGCCGAACCGGAAGGCCCCGCCGGTGGGAACCAGCAGCCGCTCCAGGAAGGCGTCGATATACTTCGGCCGACCGCTCTCCAGGTCCAGGATATAGGCCATGCCCGGCGACAGGCCGGGACCGTGGTGGTGATCCACGACCGGCGGCGGGCGCGTTTCCTCGACGTCGTAAGACGGCGAAAGGGTCGCGCGGGTTCGGGTATCGGCCCCTGACAAAGCCGCCTCCTGAAAAGCCCTACGCAAGCACCATAACACAACTCCTAAGGGTTTTTTCTGATATACTGCATTTATTCAGCCCCTAATGGTTTCACCTGAACTGGGCTGTCGGGGAGGGCGCTGTGTTGAGGATACTATTGGCGGACGACCATGAGGTTGTTCGCCGCGGGGTGAGCGAGATCATTTCTTCCAATCCCGCGTGGGAAGTTGTCGGGGAAGCCGCAGACGGGGATACGGCCTTTGAAATGGCCTTGAATCTTCGGCCGGATATCGCGGTCCTGGATGTCTCCTTGCCGCATATGAACGGGGTTACCCTGACCCGCCGCCTCAAGCAGGAGGCGCCGGAGATCTCGGTGCTGCTGTTCACGATGCGGGACGACGACGAGACGGTGAACGAGGGGCTGGCGGCCGGCGCCAAGGGCTACATTCTCAAGACCGACACCCAGCAGCACCTGAGCGCGGCGATCTCCGCCATCGGGGCCCGGCGGCCCTATTTCTCGCCGTGGGTCTCGGAGCTGCTGCTCGACGGCCTGGTCCAGGACCGCAAGCGATCGCGGCTGAAGACCTTCACGGTGCGCGAACTCGAGGTGGCGCAGCTGATCGCCGAAGGCCAGTCCAACAAGGCCATCGCCCGCGACCTGAGCATCAGCGTCAAGACGGTCGAGACCCACCGGGCCTCGGCCATGCGCAAGGCCGGGGTCAGGACCGCGGGCGAGTTCGTCCGCTTCGCCATCAAACAGCATCTGATCACCCCCTGACCGCGTGCCCAGGCCGCCAAACGGCGCCCGTAAGGCGCTGCTTCCGGGCGGACTTCGGGGTTTGACCTGATCGTCCGGACGGCGACGGCGGGGCACCTTTTCGGCCAGTCTGAAGGGGGATCAATCCATGCCGCACGCCGTCGAAACCCGTGTCCCGGAACGGCTGAAATGACGGCGCGGGCGCGCAGGGCCGACCCGCGCCGTCCGGCCCGTATCGAGTTGCCGGCCGGCCTGTTCATGATGGGATCCGATGACCACTACGCCGAGGAGGCGCCGGTCCATGCGGTGATGGTCGACTCCTTCGCCATCGACATCCATCCGGTGACCAACCGCGACTTCGCCGAGTTCATTGAGGACACCGGCTGGACCACCTTCGCCGAGATCCCGCCGGACCCGAAGGACTATCCGGGCGCACCGCCCGAGATGCTGCAGCCGGCGTCGCTGGTCTTCACCCCGCCGCCGGGGCCGGTTCCGCTGAACGACATCCGCGCCTGGTGGACCTATCTGAACGGGGCGAACGGGCGCAATCCGCGCGGGCCGGGCACCACCCTGGACCGGCTGTGGGACCATCCGGTGGTCCATGTCGCCTGGGCCGATGTGGCGGCCTATGCGCGCTGGGCCGGAGCCGAGATCCCGACCGAGGCGGAGTGGGAGTACGCCGCCCGGGGCGGCGCCGACACCGCCTATGCCTGGGGTGAGGAGTTCGAGCCCGGCGGCCGGACCATGGCCAACACCTGGCAGGGGCAGTTCCCGTGGGACAACCGCAAGCCCATGGACCAGCGCTACACCAGCCCGGTGGGGTCGTTCGATCCGAACGGCTTTGGCCTGTACGACATGATTGGCAACACCTGGGAGTGGACCCAGGACTGGTGGTCGACCGAGGCCGTCGTCACCCGGGCCTGCTGTGCGCCGAAGAACCCGCGCGGCGGTGCGCTGGAGGCCAGTTTCGATCCGGCCCAGCCCAGCATCCGCATCCCGCGCAAGGTGCTGAAGGGCGGCTCGCACCTGTGCGCCCCGTCCTATTGCCGGCGCTATCGGCCGGCGGCGCGCCACGCCCAGCCGGTGGACACCTCGACCTCCCACGTCGGCTTCCGCTGCATCGTCCGCAGTCGCTGAGGGGGCGGGAGTGCACTCGAAAAAAGGCGAGTGCAAAAGGTGCAATTTTGAAAGTCAGACCTGAAGTTGATTCGCCAAGCTTCTGATTTCCAAGGGCCGGTATCGCGATAAGAGATTGCACTCCGCAGCGACGCGAGTGCAATCGGCGTGGCGTGCCGAGGGCGCGGATGGCTCGTACTGTCAAAGACCCGACAGCAGTCTAACACCGCGCCGGGGCCTGCTGAGCCGATCGGACGGCGTGGTCGGAAGGCCGCATGTTTTCAGCCGGTTAAGGCCGCAGGCGGCGCCGGGTTCAGCCCGCCGTGCGTCTGAACCTCGCCACATAGGGCAGGGCGAACAGATAGAGGCCCGAGATCAGCAAAAGGATCAGTGGAAACAGCGCCAGCAGACCGATCCAGACGGCCTGCGACTTCATCATTAGGGCGACGATATTGATCACGACCGCCACGGTGAAGGCGATCGAGAGCCAGCGATGGGTCTGACGGATCAGGGCGTTCATGGCTCAGCCCTCCCGCGTCAGCAGTTGGTCGAGGTTGTCGAGGAACTTGGCCCAGCCGAACTTCGCGCCGCCCGAGGCCTGCTTCTGCTCGGGCCGGAAGCCGGCCTGTTCCATGCGCAGATGCGTCCCGCCGTCGGTGGGGGTCAGGGTGAAGGTGACCACGCTCTTCAGGGCGAAGGCGGGATCCTCGCTGTCGAAGTCCCAGCTGTAGGCCAGGGTGCGGTTGGGCTCGACCGTCAGGACCTGGCAGTCCAGCACCCCGCCCCAGTCGCCGCGCAGTTTGAAGCCGTGGCCGACCTCGGGGACGAAGTCGTTCTTCATCAGCCATTCCTCGATCAGGTGCGGCTGGGTCAGGGCGCGCCAGAGTTTCTCGGGCGCATGCGGGTATTCCCGCTCGACGATGACGGATTCGGTGCTGGCGGTCATTGGTCCATCCTGTTCAGAAGGTCTCCGAGGCCGTCGAGACGGGCCTCCCAGAAGTCGGTCATGTCGCGGGTCCAGTCGGTCAGGGCCGACAGGGCGCCGGGGCGGGCGGAATAGTGGGTCTGGCGTCCCTCGTGCCGGTCGCTGACCAGCCCGGCCTGCCGCAGGACGCCCAGATGTTTGGACACCGCCGGCTGGGACACCCCGGCGCGCGCGGTCAGGGCGCCGACGGTCTGTTCGCCCTCGCGGCACAGGCGCTCGAACAGGGCCCTGCGGGTCGGGTCGCCGAGAGTGCGGAACAGAACGTCGGGGTCGGCGGGGGTCATGAAGATCGATAACTTCGTGGTTATGAAATATCTCATAACTGGCCGGTTATGTTTCCGTCAAGTCACTTGACAAGCGCGACCATTGGCCGCGCGATGGGCGTCCGATCCAGATGACTTCCCCCGGGGCGAAAACCACATGAAAACCAACAAGGCGGCGACCCTGATCGCGGTCGCCCTGACGCAGCTTTTCGTCCAGGGCCAGGCGTTTGCGCAGACCACGATCCCGGAGGCGAAGCCGTCCCTGGCCGAGCCCAGCCTGTCGGCGGACGGTAGTCAGATCGCCTTCGTTTCGGGCGGAGACATCTGGGAGGTTTCGGCCTCGGGCGGGGTGGCGCATCTGCTGGTGACCGATGCGGCGACCGAGGGGCGGCCGCTGTATTCGCCGGACGGGACGAAGCTGGCCTTCACCTCCACGCGCGGCGGCAACGCCAACATCTACATCCTCGATCTGGCCAGCGGCGCGACCACGCGCCTGACCTATGCCGAGTCCAATGAGGAGCTGGACGCCTGGTCGGCGGACGGCAAGTGGCTCTACTTCGCCTCGGGCATCAATGACGTGGGCCGCCAGCCGGACATCTTCCGCGTCGCCGCGACGGGCGGCACGCCGCTGGAAGTCAGCCGCGAGCAGTATCTGTCGGAGTTCCAGGCCGGGCCCTCGCCGGACGGATCGTCCATCGCCCTGATGGCGCGAGGGCTCAGCAACGGCCAGTGGTGGCGCAACGGCCATTCCCACATCGACGAGACGGAGATCTGGGTGAAGCCCGTCGCCGGGGACGGCGCCTATCGCAAGCTGCTGGCCGACGAGGCCAAGCACGCCTGGCCGATGTGGAGCCCGGACGGCCGCACACTCTACTTCATGAGCGACAAGTCGGGCGCCGAGAACCTGTGGCGGATGCCCGCCGGGGGCGGGGAGGCCGCGCAGGTGACCCGCTTCACCAGCGGACGGTTCCTCTATCCGAACATGGCGGCCAACGGCTCGGCGGTGGTGTTCGAACGCGACTTCGGCGTCTGGAAGGTGGATCCGGCGACGGGGCAGGCGGCGCAGGTGCCGATCACCCTGCGCGGCGCCTCGGCGGCCGAGAGCCAGCGCCACGTCACCCTCACGAATTTCGAGCGCATGGCCCTGTCGCCGGACGGCCGCAAGGTGGCCGTGCTGGCCCACGGCGAGCTGTTCGCCGTCTCGGCCAAGGACGGCGGCCCGGCCCAGCGCGTGACCACCAGCCTGGCCGCCGAGCGGGAGATGGTCTGGTCGCCGGATTCGAGGAAGCTGCTCTATGTCACCGAGCGCGGTCTGGACCATGTGATCGCCCAGTACGATTTCGAGACCTCGACCGAGACGCTTCTGACCACCTCGGGCATGGCTTCGGCCCTGGCCTATGCGCCGGACGGCAAGTCGATCACCTATGTGACCGATGCGAAGGAACTGCACGTCATGACCCTGCCGACGGCCGGTTCAGCGGCGGCCGACCGGGTCCTGTTCACCGGCGCCCTGGCCACGGACGAGCGCGGGCCGACGCCGGTCTGGTCGCCGGACAGCAAATGGATCGCCTTCCCGGTGGTCGACCGCCGGTCCTTCACCAATGTCCACGTCGTGCCGGCGGCGGGCGGTGAGGCGCGTCCGATCAGCTTCCTGGCCAATGGTCAGATGGGCAAGATCGTCTGGTCGGCGGACGGCAAGTTCATCCTGTTCGACACCTCGCAGCGGACCGAGGACTCGCGGATCGTCCGCATCGACCTCCTGCCGCATGTGCCCAAGTACCGGGAAGACGCCTTCCGCGACCTGTTCAATCCGGACGCGCCCAAGACCGAGACGCCGGACGCGCCGTCCACCACGCCGCCCGCGACGGCGCCGGCATCCGGGCCGGCTTCGGGCTCCGCTGCGACCGGCAGCCGACGCGCGGCCCCGCCCGCCACCCCGCCGCGCACCCCGCCGGTCAGCGTCTCCATCGTCTTCGAAGGCATCCGCGAACGGGCGACACTGCTGCCGCTGGGCCTCAACGCCGACGGGCCGGTGATCAGCAACGACGGCAAGACCCTGGTCTTCCGGGCCAGCGAACGGGGGCAGGAGAGCCTCTATTCCTGGTCGCTGGACGAGCTGGCGACCGAGCCGCCGGTGGCCCAGCAGATCAGCTCCACCCCCAAGCCCAAGCCCGACTTCTACCTGACCGGCGACGGCAAGACCCTGTTCTATCTGGACGGCGGCTCGGTGGTGACCACGCCGCTGGAAAGCCCGCGCGCCAAGACCATCGGCATCCAGGCCCAGATGGACGTCGACTTCGCGCGCGAGAAGCAGGTGGTGTTCGACCAGACCTGGAGCACCCTGAACCGCAACTTCTTCGACCCCAATTTCAACGGCCAGAACTGGACCGCCCTGCGTGCGCGGTTCCAGCCCTATGTGGCGGGCGCCCGGACCAGTGACGAGCTTCGGCGGACGCTGAACCTGATGATCGGGGAGCTGAACGCGTCCCACTCGGGCATGGGGGCGCCGCGCGGCTCGGTTCCGACCGACCGGATCGGCGACCTGGGCCTGCGCTTCGACCGCGAGGCCTATGAGGCCGGGCGCGGCCTGATCGTGCGCGAGGTGGTCAATCTGGGCCCGACCTTCATCGCCGGATCGATCAAGGTCGGCGACCGGATCGTCAGCGTGAACGGCCAGGCGATCGAGGCGAACACCAATCTGGACGCCCTGATGCAGAACCAGGTCGGCGACCGGGTGGTGCTGGGCTTTACCAACGCCTCGGGCCGCCATGAGGCGATCGTGCGGCCGGTGGGGGCGGGGACGGCCTCGGGTCTGGCCTATCGTCAGTGGGTGGCGAGCCGCCGGGCCTATGTCGAGAGGGCGTCCGGCGGGCGGCTGGGCTACGTCCACATGGCCGACATGTCGGCGGACAGCCTGAACCAGCTCTATCTGGATCTCGACAGCCAGAACCAGGGCAAGGACGGCATCGTCATCGACATCCGCAACAACAACGGCGGGTTCGTGAACGGCTATGCGCTGGACGTCTTCTCACGCCGCAACTTCCTGCACATGACGCCGCGCGACCTGTTCACCCTGCCGAGCCGTCAGGCCCTGGGGCAGAGGGCGCTGGACAAGCCGACGGTGCTGGTGACCAACGAGTCCTCCCTGTCGGACGCCGAGGATTTCACCGAGGGTTATCGCACCCTGGGTCTGGGCAAGGTGGTGGGGCAGCCGACGGCGGGCTGGATCATCTTCACCGGCAGCGAGCGGCTGATCGACGGCTCGACCGTGCGCCTGCCCGGATCGCGGATCCAGGGCTCGGCGGGCGACGATATGGAGATGCACCCGCGCGCGGTGGATCAGGCCGTGGAACGGCCGCTGGGCGAGACCTTGTCGGGCCGCGACGCCCAGCTGGACGCGGCCATCGCCCAGTTGCTGAAACCGGCGGGGTGATCCCCGCCGCCCCCGGTCAGGGCCGGGGGTTCAGCGCTGGACCCCCTAGCGCTGAACCCATTGGCCGGCGGCGTTCTTGTACCACTGGCCGGAGCTGACCCGGCCGAACAGCTGGGTCTCGAACATCCGGGCGGCGGCGACTTCGGTCGTCGTGCCGGCCTCGGCGGCGCTGCTGGCATAGACGCGGCGGCGGCCGCTGTTCGTGGCCTCGATGGCGGCGCGCAGGTCGGCGCTGGCGGTGGTGCGCACGCCGACATAGCCGTCGGCCTGTTCGCCCACGGTCCCTTGCGCCTTGGCGGCGTCGATCATCGCCTTCTGCTCGGAGGTCTGGGCCATGGCCGTGGTGGCGACAGCGCCGACGGCCAGAAGGGCGACGGCGGAGGCGGCGACGAGAATCTTGCGGAAGGTCATCTGCTGAATCTTTCCCATCAGAACAGGTTGGGGTTCTCTTGAAGGAGCGTCTGCAGCTCCTTGTCGAGACGGATGCGAACGTCGGCGCTGAGCGTGGCGTTGATGGTGATCGGGGCCACTTCCAGACGCACGGTCGGGGTGCAGGCCGAGGCGCCGGCCGCGGCGAGGCCGCCGAGGGCCAGTGCGGCGAGGGTCCGCTTTGTGATCATGGTCGCAACTCCGGAATCGATGACGTCCCACACCATAACGCGGTGGCGGGTGAATGGCCCCTGAACATTTTCAGGGTGTGGGCGGGCTTGCGGCTGAGGCCTGGCCCTGACGGACGCGGTTGAGCTCAAGCAGATCGCCGATCAGCTGGTTGGCGTTCAGGGTCGTGTCCAGGTTCAGATTGACCCCGGTGCCCGAGGGCAGGGGAAGGGGCTTGTCCATGAACCGCCGCTGGATCACCTGCAGCCAGGTCAGGCGGATTTCCTGCTTCTGCGGCGGATCGTGGCGGCCGTGGATGGCGAAGCGCAGGTTCAGGCGACCGGCGTCCAGGCTGTTGACCACCACGGTCATGTCGTCGAAGGCCAGGTTCTCCAGCGCCTGATAGGCCAGGTCGGTCATCATATTGGGCGGGACCTCGGCGTCGGCGTTGGAGGCCTCCATGCCGGTCAGGGCCTCGCGCTGCAGGGACAGGCGGCCCGGCTGGACGGCGTTCAGCACCCCGCCCTGGACGCGCACGCCCTCGGGGCCCGAGGTGAAGGGCAGGCGGCCCGAGACGATGGCGTCCAGCTTGACCTTGTCGTCCAGACCCGCGCCCGAGAAGATGTTGCCGATCTGGACCTTGTCGAGGACCAGGGCGCCGGTGATCGTCTGGGTCCGGTCGAAGGGCACGGACAGGGGCTCGATCCGAACGACCCCGCCGCCGACCTTCAGATCCGCCCCGCCGAGCGTGAAGCGGGTCAGGTCGAGGCCGAACTCGACCTTCAGATCGGTCAGGGGGGTGACGGAGGCCAGGCTGTCGAGCGTCAGGGTCTGGTTGGGCGCCGTGGTCAGGGGGACGAGGCTGGTCAGGACGACCTCGCCCTTGAGGCCTTTGGCTTCGCCGACGGGGCTGACGAAGTCGAGGCCCGGGATGGTGATGACGCCGGAGCTGGTCTGGGTCTCGGGCGACCAGTCGAAGCGGCCGGTGAAACGCGCCTGACCGGTCACGGGCGGCTCGACGAAGCCGGCGACGAGCGGGCTGAGGTCCAGCGGCTGCAAGCCGCCCTGCGCGAAGGTCAGCATGCCGGTGTCGATCGTCAGGCCGCCGCTTTCGTTGATCCCGTTGTTGTTCAGGACGATATGGCCCAGCGGGTGCTCGCCGGACGCGACATCCAAGGCCCCCGTCCACTGCTCCTTCGCCAGACCGGCGGTCCCGGTCAGGCGGAGCGGATTGAAGCGGCGCGTGGCGGCGGCGTCGCGGACCGTGGCCTGCTCGATGCGGGCCGACAGGGTCAGGTCGCCGCCTTTTGAGCCGTCGACGCTCAGGCCGCCTTCGGCGTCGGTGATGCGGGCTTCGAGGAAGGGAGCGGCGGCGGAGACCCCGGCGAAGCGGCCGCGCACATGCCAGCCGTCGTCGGCGACGGTGACCAGCGGCCCGGCAGGCGGGCAGAGCTGACCCGCGACGTCGGACACGTCGTTCTCGCCCAGCTCCAGCAGACGGGCGGTGAAGGCGCTGCAGCCCCGGGGCGCATAGGTCAGGCGGGTGTTGGCCGAGGTCAGACGGCCCGTGGTGCGCACCGTCAGGCCCTGGGCCAGGCCGAAGTCGAGGGCGGCGCGGGCGTCGAGATCGGCGAAGAAGCCGGTCGGTGTCAGGCTCCAGCGCGGGACGGCGACCGTGGCCTCGGGCAGGCCCTTGCCGCGCGTCGCCGTGACCGACAGGGCGCCGCCGCCCAGCTGACCCGGGGCGGCGGCGAAGACGGGCGTGGAGGCCGCCGTCAGGGTCATGACGCCGCCGTTGGCCGGGGTCAGGCGGATGGGACGGGTGAGGCGGGCCTCGGTCCCGGTCGGGTCGACCGTCAGATGCACGGCGGGGGCGGAGACGGCGAAGTCGCCCAGCGCCCGCTTCATCTCGGCCAGTTCGGGGATGTCGTCGGAGGCGACGGGGCCGAACAGGGGCCAAGCGCCGTGAGCGGCGGTCACGGCGATGTCGGCGTCGATCCTGAGCGCGTCGTCGGCGACCAGCTGGAGGGCGGTCGTGGTCCGCACCGTCCTGAGGTCGAGCTCACCGAAGCGGAACCGGTCGGCGGTCGCCGCGACCGGGCCGGAGAGGGCGGTGCGGAAGCCGGTGCTCCCGCGCGCGACCTCGGTGCGGGCGCCGTTCGCCGTAGCGCGCAGGCCGTTGAGCGTCAGGGTTTCGGTGGCGGCCTCGCGCGCGGTCAGGGCCAGGTCGGTCGCGCCGGTGATGCGGAAAGCCTCGATCCAGCCTTGCGTCTGGCCGTCGAAGGTCAGATGCAGGGCGGCGTCGGTCAGGCGGTTCTCGCCCGTCGCCGCCGAGCCGGCCGTCAGGGCCGCTTCGATGCGGGCCTGTCCATCGCCGCGGCGGGTCTTGAGGTCGGGATAGGGCAGGGCGCCGGTCAGGGTCAGACGCAGGTCGCGGCCCTGACCCGCCGGACCGGACACGGCCTCGGCCGCCGAATGGACCGTCACCGCCACCCGGTCGCCCGTGGTGGTCAGCTCGACGTCGGCCTGAAGCTTCGTTACGGTCGTCGGGCCGCTCTTCAGCGACGCCGCCGGCATCCGCGCGAGCAGCCGCATCAGCTTGCCGTCGTTGACGGTGGCGTCGGCCAGGACGGTGACGGCGCCGTAGTCGCTCTGAAGGCGCAGTTGTCCGCCCTCCACCAGGATCAGCGGGCCGTGACTGTCGGGCCTGGGCGGCTGGCCCGTGAATTTCTTGACCAGGGGGTCCAGCGACCCGAGCGAGAATTTCCGGTCATGCCAGGTCGCGGAAAGCACCGGCCGGACCAGGCGGATGCGCCCGGGGGTCACGCCGAAGCCCGTGCGCGACCACGGCGCGCCGATGGCGTAGTCGACCTCGGCGCGATCGACGACGAAGTCGGGACGGGCGGGATCGCCGATGAGAATGCGGCCGGTGAAGCCGTTCAGTTCGATGCGCTGGACCTGAACCTGGGCGTGGACGCCCTGCTGTTCCAGCCAGCCGGTCAGGATGTGCTGGGCCGCCGCCCTGCGGTTCAGATAGAGGCCGCCGGCCAGGACCACGACGACGACGAGCGTCGCGCCGCCGGACACCAGGGCGATCCGGCCCGCCCGGCGTCGCTTCCCTGGCCTCTTCCGGGATTCCGGGGGCGGGGTCTCGGACGTCGGCGTCTCTGAGGCGGTGGGGGAACGCATCACCGCGACTTAGAGCAAATCAAACCCCGGATCGCCATGAGGAAATTCAGACTACCAGGGCGACCAGGTCAGGGTCAGGCCGATGGTCCGGGGTCTGAGCGGGGTGGTGGCCAGCGCCTCGGGCAGGCGGAAAGGGTCGCCAAAGGAGAAGGTGTTGGCCTCGGTGTCGGCGGGATTGTCCACGAAGGCCGTCGCTGTCCAGTGATCGCCCTCGATGCCCGCCGACAGGCGGCCGGTGACATAGTCGCCCATCCGGTAGCGGCGCGAGGCGTCGAAGGTCAGGCGCGAGGCCCCGACATAGGCGATCACCGCGTCGGAGGTGAAGGACAGGCCCCGCCAGAGCGGGCGGCGATAGCTGGCGTTGAGATTGGCCGAGATCGCGGGCACCCCGGGCAGGCCCGCATCGCCCCTGGAGTTGAAGGCCGGGCTGGGGCGGGTGATCTCCGGATCGGCCAGCAGGGTGTTGAACCGCAGGGTGAGGTCGTCACTGGGGCGCCAGTTGGTCTCGATCTCCAGCCCCTGGTTTGCCCCGTCGCCGACGTTGACCGCATAGGCCAGGCCGCTGGGCAGGAACTGGTCGCTCTGAATATCCTTCCAGCGCGAGACGAAGGCCGCGATCCGGGCCTGGACCTTGCCGTCCCAGAGCCGCGCCTTGGCCCCGACCTCGTAGTTCCACAGGGTGTCGGGCGCATATTCGCGCGCGGGCTGGCCCACCCGGCCGTTGAATTGCTGCCAGATCGGCCCGGCGGTGTTGAACCCGCCGGTTCGGTGCCCCTGGCTGATCAGGGCGTAGAAATTCAGATCGGGGCTGTACCGGTAGTCCAGGCCGAATTTCGGAGACAGGCCCGCGTCGCCGCCATCGCCGGCGAACGGGCGGTGGAAGCCGTAGTGGTTCACGTCGGAGACCGCACTGTAGTCGACGCGATACCAGCGCGCGCCGACCGTCGCGGTCAGGTCGGGCCTGAGGTCCAGCGACAGCTCTCCATAGGCGGCGATCTCGTCCAGCTTGTCGAGCCGGTTCTCGGTGTAGATCAGCTCCAGCGGCAGGGGGCGCAGGGCCGACAGGGTCGTTACCGACGGTGTCCGGCTGGTCGAGAAGAAGCCGCCGGCCAGCCATCGGAAGGGCCCGGCGTCCGGCGAGTGCAGGGTCGCCTCGCCGACCAACAGATGGATGTTCTTGACCTCGTCCAGAGCTCCGATCCGCCCGAACGACCCGAAGGTGATCAGGGCGCTGGAGGCGTCGTAGCGGCTTGTGAAGTCATGGTCGATCGAGGCCACCGAGGCGTCCAGCCGCCCCCAGTCGCCCTGACCGTTGAGGGTGAGATAGGTTTCCTCGAACTGGTTCTCGTGCGGCTCGCGCACCAGATTGGCGCGTGTCAGCCCGCCGAGGACCCGATAAACGTAGTGGGTGTCTTCGGTCTTGATCGCCTGGCGCACATAGCCGGCGGTCAGGCTCCAGTCGGGATTGAGCCAGGCGCTGACCCCGACGCGTCCGCCGTGGCGCGAGCCGTCGTTCACCCGGTGCAGGTTCAGGTTCACGTCGTTGATATAGCCGCCGAAGGACTCTTCATAGATCGAGCCCCGGATCGCCAGCCGCCCGTCGATGAGGGGCAGATTGCCGGTCGCGGAATAGTCGGTGTTCTGGCCGCCGGAGTGGGTCCAGGAGTTGGTCGCCGACAGCTCAAGCTTCGAATCGTCCGGGTCCGGACGATGGGTGACGATGCGCACCACCCCGCCGATCGGGCCGGTGCCGTAGAGGGTGCCCTGGGGACCGCGCAGGACCTCGACCCGGTCGACGTCGATCAGCTTCAGATCCGGATCGGGTGCGCTGTAGGTGATCGGGGCGAGGTCGAGATAGATGGCCACCGTCGACTGGGTCAGACCGGTGAAGGCGCCGTCCGACATACCGCGCAGAAGGATCTTGTTCCGGCCGGAGCCGAGGTTGGTCACCGTCATTCCCGCGACCAGGGAGCTGACGTCGGTCAGGTCGGTGACGTCGGCCAGGCCGATGCGGTCGCCGGACAGGGCGGTCAGGGCCGTCGGCGCCTGCTGGGCGGTGTCCGGGCGGCGCTCGGCGGTGACGACGATGTCGCTGAGTTCGGAGGCTTCGTCGGGATAGTCGACCGGGGGCGGCGCCGCGCGGGGCGTCGGGGCAGGCGGGGCCGGGGGCGCGACGCGGCGAATGATGACCGCGCCGTTCGATCCGATGGCCCAGGTGCAGCCGCTGCCGGCCAGAACCCGGCCGAGGGCGGTTTCGACGGGCATGACGCCGTGAACGGCCGGACTGGTCCCGCGACAGGCGCCGATCTCCCCACCCAGCGAGCGTCGGCTCTGCAGGGCGAGATCGAGCAGGGCGTCGCGAACCCGTTGCGGTGCGATGTTGAAGGTGCTGACGCGCGTCTGCTGCGCCTCTGCGGGGACCGCCAGAAGCGAGGTCGCGAACGCGATGGCCAGCATCGACCCGAAGGCCCGGTGACGTTCTACCCCGGGTCGACGCCGGTGATCAGCGAGCGTCACGTCCGGACAGGCGGACATCGGTCGAGGACCGGGTCGCGCGGACGGGAACGAAATCCTGGAGTTGCTTCAACATCGTGGCCTCATCGCCCACCTGCAAAGCACCAGTAAAGTGCAGTGCCCCCGCGGACGGATCCACTGTAACCGGCTTGTCGAAATAACGCGACAGGTCATCGGCGACGTCGGCCAGTCGGGCGTCGCGATAGACCAGCATGCCCTGGCGCCACATCGAGGTCTGGTCTGCCGCAACCTGTGAGAGTGTCGGCGTCTGCGTTCCCGATTGGGCGATCTTCTGTCCGGCGACCAGTCGGACGGCGGCCGGCCTGGGGGCGGCGGCTGTGACGGCGGGCGTCACGGCGACGACGCCGCGCTCGACGCTGACCGAGAAATGATCGCCATGGCTGACGACGTTGAAGGCGGTGCCCAGCACCCGCACGCTGTGGTCGCCCGCCGCGATCGTGAACGGGCGGCTGGCGTTGTGCGCGACGTCGAAGGCGGCCTCGCCGTCGGTCAGGGTGACGGTCCGGGCCTTGCGGCCCATGCGTACGCTGAGGTCGGAGTGGCGGTTCATGTCGATCCGCGTGCCGTCGGACAGCGTCACGGTCCGGGGCGCGGCGTCGGTATGGTAGCTCTGGGTGGGCGCGAAGTCGGTGATCTGGGGCCAGACGCCGACCACGACCGCCACGGAGGCCGCGGCGGCGAAGGCAGGCAGCAACCAGGCCGGACGGCGACGCGCGGCCCGGCGAGCGGCGGGGCTGACGTCTTCGTCGTTGGCGGCGATCGGCAGGACGGTCACGTCGGCAGGGGCGGCGACCACAGCGCCGACCGGAACGCTGTCCAGCTCGACCCAGGTCCGTTCGACGTCGTCATAGGCGAGGCGATGGGCGTCGTCCGCCTCCAGCCAGTCCTGGAAATCCATCCAGGCGGACGCGGGCGCATCGACGTCGCTCAAGCGGACGAACCACTCCAGCGCCTGGTCTTCGATTTGCGGTTGCGTCGTGATCATGAGCGGAAAGGTTGAATCCGGGTCGTCTGAAAGGCCGTCTGATCCCTAGACGTCACCGACAGCCTATCACCTTCGTTATAATTTAGCTTTGCCGTAAAATTCACGACTTCACCTTGGCCGAAAGCGTGCGCAGGGCGTCCATCATGTGTTTCTCGACCGAGCTGCGTGAGATGCCCAGATGGGTCGCTACCTCGGCGTAGCTGAGGCCTTCGAACTTGTGCAGGTTGAACACCGTGCGGGTCTTCTCCGGCAGGTGCGCGACGGCGGCGGTCAGGCTGGCCAGCCTCTGGCGGCCCGCGACCACGGCCTCGGCGGAGGGGGCGTCGTCCATGTCTTCGGACACGCCGACGGAATGGGTGGCCAGTCGCCAGGCGGCGTCGCGCGCGACCGATCTCTGGCCCGAACGCCAGCGGTCCATCATCATGTTCGAGGTCAGGCGGTAGAGGAAGGCGCGGGCGTCGCGCACCTCGGTCGCCGGATCCAGGCCCGCCACCTTCAGATACAGGTCCTGCAGCAGGTCTTCCACGTCGCCGGACGCGCCGAGGCGCGCCTGAAGGAACCGCCCCAGGGCTTCGCGCTGCTCGAAATAGGCTGCGATCAGAGGTTGCGCGGCGGGCGCGGTCAAAAAGCTGATTTCCTTCCCGTTTTGCCCCGTTCCGGCGCGGCGGCGCCGTCGAGGCCGGTCTGTGCAGGCTTCATGCCGCGCGGATTTTCCTGAGGCAAGGCGCAGGGCATGTCGTCCGCGAACAAACGCGCACGGCGTGCGCCCGGGCGGGCGGGCGCGAATTAACAATCTTTTCACTGTGTTTTTTGAGGTCGGCCGGATGCGGCGCCGTCCTACCCCTGAGACCGACACAGAGCGGTCGGGTTGGGGCCGTGATGTACGATATCTGGCGTTCCGGATTTGTCAGGCGTTCGCTGTCCAGCGTGGCGGCGGCCGGCGGCGTGGACGCTTCGGAAATCACGTGGCTGCCGGACTCGGGGCCGTTCCAGTATGTCGCCGACCCGTTCGGGATCGAGCGCGACGGCGTCCTGACCGTCTTCGTCGAGGCCTTCGACTACCGCGTTCGTCGCGGCGAGATCCATTTCTACCAGTACGGGGCGGATGACGCCCTGATCGGGCAGGGCGTGGCGCTGATCGAGCCGGTCCACCTGTCCTATCCCTCGCTGATCGAGGACGGCGGCGAGCTCTATATGCTGCCCGAAGGCTACAAGGCCGGCGGGCTGACCCTGTACCGCTGCGTGCGCTTCCCCGACCAGTGGGAGCCGGTCCAGCAGATCATGGACGTCCCGGCCATCGACGCGACCGTCGTGAAGCACGGCGATCGCTGGTGGGCCTTCTACGCCCTGCCGGGTCCGGATGACCGGGCCATGCGCGAGCTGCACGTCGCCCATGCCGACAGCCTGATGGGCCCCTGGACGCCGCATGCGGCCAATCCGGTGCGGACCGGCTTCGAGGCCTCGCGCCCGGGCGGCACGGCCTTCGTCCATGACGGCGCCCTGCATCTGCCGGTGCAGGACTGCTCGACCACTTATGGCGCCGCGATCAACCTGCTGCGCATCGACGTCCTGACGCCTGAAGCCTTCGAGACCCGGCCGGTCAAGCGCTTCGAACCGACCGGTCTGCTGGCCGATTACGAGGACGGATTCCACACCCTGTCGGGGCTGGGCGACGTCACCTTCGTGGACGTGAAGCGCATCCTTCAGTCCTCGTCCGAAGGCTGGATCAAGGCCCAGTTCAAGCTGCGCCGGTTGCTGGGTCTCAACAGGCCGCGGCCCCGTCGTCGCGCCGGTCGCGACCAAAAAGCCGGGAACATCAGCCGCTTGGCGGCCGTTAACCTCCCTGAAGCCCGAGTGAGGGGTTGAGTATGCGTATCGCCGTGGTCATGCCGCGAGGCAGTGTGATGGGCCGGGACAAGGCCAACTCCATGGAGACGGTCGCCCGGACCCTGCTGGAGAACAGCCGTCTGAAAGGCTCCGTCCGCGTGATCTGCGACGCCGGCGCCGAGGTTCCGGCGCTGCCGGACCTGCTGACCGTGCCCGCCGGCCTGAGCAAGTCCAAGCGCGCCGACGCCGTCGCCGAACTGCTGGCCGGTTTCGATCCGGACTACATCGAGTATCACCAGCAGCTGGAGTCCTCGGCCAGCCTGGCGCGTCGCTTCCCGCACAAGATCAACGTCCTGTACCGCCACACCCGGATCAAGGAGCCGAAGAACGCGCTCGACCGCCTGCGCTACGGCGCGCGGCTTAAGGCGTTTGACAAGCTGATCTTCGTGTCCGAGGCCGCGGGGCGCGAGTTCATAGGCGACTATCCCGCCCTGGCGAACCGTGTCGCCTCGGTCTGCAACCCGATCGAGATGGACGCCTGGAAGGCCTGTCCGGAAAACCGTGAGAAGCTGATCCTGTTCTCGGGCCGGGCCATGGAAGAGAAGGGGCTGGAGCCGTTCTGCGACGCTTTGGCCGCCGTCCTCGACAAGAACGCCGACTGGCGCGGCGCCCTGATGCTGGGCGACTGGGACAAGCACGCCGAATGGGCGACGCCGCGCATCGAGGCCCTGGCCCGGTTCGGCGATCGCGTCGAGATCCACAAGTCGGCCTCCCTGCCGCAGGTCCAGGCCGTGACCCGCCGCGCCGCCATCGCCGTGACCCCGTCCTTCGTCGCCGAAGCGCTCGGCCTGTCGGCGCTGGAAGCCCATGCCGCCGGCGCCGCCCTGATCTCGTCGGGCCGTGGCGGCCTGCGCGAGGCCAGCGGCGACCACGCTGTCTATGTCGACCCGCCGCAGGCCCCCGACCTGACCCGCGCCCTGGCCGCCCTGGTCGCCAATGATGACGAGCGGATCGCCATGGCCCGCGCCGGTCAGGAATTCGTCGCCTCTGTCCACGCCCCCGTCGTCCGCTCGGCCCAGCTGGACGATCTGCGCGAGCGCTGGCTGGTCGAGCAGGCCCGGTCGCGTCGTCCGGTCTGGGCGCCGTCCTCGATCCGCCGCCGCGTGTCCGGGGCCCTGCGCGGCCGTCCGTGGACGGTCCAGCCCGCCAACTGAGGCTATTGGCCGCCGGGCTGGCCTCATCTCAGGCTTGACCCGGCGCGGCCGGACCCTCAACCCGTTGATCGAGGCGCGTCGTGTGCGCCTGACGCATGGAGTCCGACGTGGGCGCAGGAACCTTCTTCACCCGCCTGTTCTTCGGCGAGGCCGGGGTCACCCGACGCAAGACTGCGGGGGCGCAGCGCATCCTGCAACTGCCGGATCGCAAGCTGCTCGCCGAGGCCTATCTGCCGGCCATGGCCGCCGAAGGCGGGCGTATCCTCTGGGTCGGCTGCCGCGCCTATACGGCCGACGACTATGCGGTGCTGGAGGCGGGCGGGGGTGAAGTCTGGACCACAGACATCGATCCCGAGGCGGCGCGCTGGGGCGTGCTGGGTCGCCACCGGACCGGTGACGTCTGCATCATCGACAAGATCTTTCCGGACATGACCTTCGACGCCATCAGTTGCAACGGCGTGCTGGGCTATGGCGTCGATACGCCGGAGCAGCAGCGGCAGGCGCTGACAGCCATGGCCGCCATCCTGCGTCCCGGCGGACGGCTGCTGCTGGGCTGGAACACCGACAAGATCGAGGATCCTGTCGCGGCCGGTCTGACCTCACCCGAGTATGCGCCGACCCCTTACGCCGGGCAGGACAGCCGGGTGCGCTTCGACGAGGTCACCCACGTCTATGACGCGCTGATCCGGACCTGACCGCCGTCAGGTGTGGATGTCGACGTCCTTGCCTTCCTTGACGAACAGGAAGCCGACCACCGCCGTGATCACGGCGATGACGATCGGGTACCAGAGGCCGTGGTAGATATTGCCTGAGGCCGCGACCATGGCGAAGGCCGTGGTCGGCAGGAAGCCGCCGAACCAGCCGTTGCCGATGTGATAGGGCAGGGACATGGAGGTGTAGCGGATGTTGGTCGGGAACATCTCCACCAGCGCCGCCGCGATCGGCCCGTAGACCATGGTCACATAGAAGACGAGGGCGAACAGGATGGCGACGGTCAGCGGCTTGTTGACCAGGGCGCTGTCGGCCTTGGCGGGATAGCCGGCGGCCTTCAGATGGTGGCCGAGGCCGGTTTCCCAGGTCTTCTTCGTGGCCTTGAACTCTGCGGCGGGCATCTGGTCGCCGCGGAAGCTTTCGACGCTTGTTGAGCCGATGCGGACCTGAGCCACGGTCCCGGCAGGCGCGGCTTCATTGGCATAGGCGACCCCGGCCTTGGCCAGGTACGACTTCGCCAGATCGCAGGATTTGGAGAAGGTGGTCTTGCCGATGGGATCGAACTGGAACGAACAGTCGGCCGGGTCGGCGTAGACGGTCACCGGAGACGAGGCCGCCGCCGCCGCCAGACGCGGATTGGCCGCCGCCGTCAGGGCGTGGAACAGCGGGAAATAGGTCAGGGCGGCGATGAGGCATCCGGCCAGAATGACCGGCTTGCGGCCGATCTTGTCCGACACCCAGCCCCAGAAGACGAAGAAGGGTGTGGCGAGCAGCAGCGCAATGGCGACGAGGGTGTTGGTCAGGGCGCCGTCGACCTTGAGCGTCTTCTCAAGGAACAGCAGGGCGTAGAACTGGCCCGTGTACCAGACCACGGCCTGACCGGCGGCGAGGCCGAACAGGGCCAGGATCACCAGCTTGAGGTTCGGCCATTTGCCGAAGGACTCCTTCAGCGGAGTGGTCGAACCCTTGCCCTCGGCCTTCATGCGCTTGAAGGCCGGGCTCTCCGACAGCTTCAGCCGGATCCACAGGGACACGCCCAGCATCAGGATCGAGACGAGGAAGGGGATGCGCCAGCCCCAGTCGGCGAAGGCCTCCTCGCCGATCGACAGACGCACACCGAGGATGACGACCAGGCTGATCATCAGGCCCGCCGTCGCGGTGATCTGGATGAAGGAGGTGTAGAAGCCGCGCTTCCCGTTCGGCGCATGCTCGGCGACATAGGTGGCCGCGCCGCCGTACTCGCCGCCGAGCGCCAGCCCCTGCACCAGCCGCATGGCCACGAGGATCAGCGGCGCGGCGATGCCGATGGCCGCGAACGAGGGCAGCAGGCCAACCACGAAGGTCGACAGCCCCATCAGCAGCATGGTCACGAGGAAGGTGTTCTTGCGCCCCCACAGATCGCCCAGCCGCCCGAAGACGATGGCCCCGAACGGCCTGACCGCGAACCCGGCCGCGAAGGCCAGCAAGGCGAAGATATAGCCCGTCGTCTCGTTCACGCCCGAGAAGAACTGGCTGGTGATGATCGTGGCCAGCGAACCGTAGAGGTAGAAGTCGTACCACTCGATCACGGTACCGACCGATGAGGCGAGGATGACCAGCCTGTCGTTGCGGTCGACGGTATGGTCCGCGCCGCTCGCGGTTCCACCGGTGTCAGTCGTCATCGTTCCTGCCCCTCGTCACACCGTCTGCGCGGCGTCGTTCGGGGCAGGATGGCACGCGAACGGCGGTCCGTCAGTCCGATTCTGAAGAGCCGGGACTGGTGGACCGCCTCGCAGCTTATTTGCCGTAGCGGTCGGCGACGGGGGCGTAGCGGTCCCAGACGGCGCGGTCGGCCAGCGAGCGCAGCAGTTTGATGTATTCGGCGTGGGACCAGGCCAGGGGCGTGGCCGAGTCGGTGCCGACGCCGGTCTCGTAGCCGGCGGGCTTCACCCCGACACCGTCCCAGACCTGTTCGGCCAGCAGCAGGCCGTCGTTCGCGAACCGCTCCATGCCCCGGACATAGGTCTGGCTGATGGCGGTCAGGTCGGGGTTGGCGCCCGACTGAAGCGCGCGGGCCAGTTCATAGTGGCCGCGTTCGCCGGTGAAGATCGGCCAGACCCGGCCGCGCTGGCCGGGGGCCATGACGCCGCCGATGCCGTAGTTGTTCCCGTTGGTCGTGTCCTCGCCATAGCCGTCGATGCCGTAGCGCCGCCAGCCGGGGGTCGTGTCTCCGGCCGGACCGAAGTCATAGCGGACGCGGGTCAGGTCCGCGCGGGTCTGGTCATCGTATTCGGGCAGGGTGGCGAGGATGTGAGGATCACTGGCCGAACGGACGCCGTAGCGGACCAGCTCCAGGAAGCCGCCGTCGACGACGTGGTCCTGGGGCTGGCCGGGCTGGCCGTTGTTGTCGCCCATCAGGGCGTGGCTGTTCGGGCTCTCGGTCTTTGACAGGCGCAGGAAGTAGCTCCCGTCGCCGAAGGCGCCGTTCGTCGTGAACATCCGCGCGTCGGCCTTTTTCGAATAGTCGTCGGCGGCGGCGAGGTAGCGGGTCGCCGAGGCCGTGTCGTTCGAGGCTTTCGCGATGTCGGCGGCCACCGTTAGCCCGGCGATGACGGCGGCGGTGGTCGAGGGCGAGAAGCCGTCCTGCTCCTCCCAGCGCTCTTGCTGGGTATAGGGCGGGGTGACGGTGCGGTCGTTCCACAGGATACCGATCTTGCCGCCGGTGACGAGGAAGTCGGCGGCGGGCTTGATCATCCGGCCGTACATGGTCTGGAGCTCGGCATCGGAGACGAGGCCGGCCTTCCACAGACGCCAGCCCAGCATGATCGGCATGGCGGTCTGGTCCAGCTGGACGCCGACCCATTCGACCTCGCCGTCGACGTGGGTCTTCTGCAGGAACCAGCCGGTCGCGCCCGTATTGCCGGGAGTGTCGGCCTTGACCTGGACCTGGGGCAGGTAGCGGAAGGCGGCGACGGGCGTCTGGGTATCGCCGAGCGCCAGCAGGGCCATGGCCACCTGATAGAAGTCGCGCGGCCAGACGGCCTTGTAGCCGGTCGAGCTGTTGGTCGCGTCGACCGTGTCGCCCCAGGGGTTGGACAGGGAGGCGATCAGGGCGCCGGCGTGGGTGCGGTCCTCCTGCACCTTCAGCATCAGGGCCGAGGCATAGGCCAGCTTGCCGCCGTCTTCCGACTGTTGCGCGATGCGCGGCAGGTCGGTCAGGGAGCCGATCCAGTCCTCCCAGCCCACCCGGTCGCCCGTGCCGTTGAAGCGGGCGAGGACCTCGTCGAGGCCGGTGGAGAAGCTGCCGTCGGCGGCTTGTTCGGCGGCGGCCTTGGAGGCGCCGAAGCCGATGACGAAGTCGCGGGTCAGGCTCTGGCCTGCCGCGATGGTCGGCAGGGCGCCGGTCAGGACGACGGCGCCGGCCGTATCGCCGGTGGAGGCCCAGATCTGGGTCAGGCGACCGTTGGCCTTGAGGTCGGTCAGGCCGTCGGACGAGCCGAGGAAGCCCGCGCTGGCCGTCTCGAACGGGGCGCTGGGGCGCAGGGCCAGATGGACGTCGCCCTCATGGGCATAGAGGCCGTTGGCCGAGGCTTCCGCGAAGTCGCCGCCGCCGGTGTTGGCCATATGCGGTTCGAGGATGGCGTGGGGGGTGACGGCGCCGCCGGTCGCCTTGATCGTCACGCGCAGGACGAGGGCGTTGCGGTCCGGGTCCGTGAAGATGCGCTTCTCGATCTCGTAGCGTCCGGCCTTGTCGGTGGTGACCACGCGATAGGCGGGCGACAGGGGGCGGCCATCGGCATCGACGTCGAGATATTCGGTGTGTTCGGTGGTGTCGGTCCCTTCCAGCGACAGGCCGGCGTCGGAGGCGACGGCGAAGCGCAGCGATTTGATCTGGGCTTCGTGGATCAGGCCGTACATGGTCTCGGTCAGGACGCCGTCGGCGATGGAGAACCAGACGCGCGACACCGCGCCGGTCGGGCCGCCGTTCTTGTACTGGCCGTCGACATAGGCCTCATAGGATGCGCCAACGCCGGTCTTGGCGGCGCTGGACCAGGTGGTCGCCGCGCCGGGCGCGCCGGGGGCGACGCCTTCGGGCTGGGCGAGGGGGGCGACGGTCGGTTCGGCCGGGGCGGTCGGCACGGAGGCGCAGGCGCCGGTGGCCAGCAGGGCGGCGACGCCGGCGGAGGCGGCGAGTTTCTGGATCAGGGTCATGGTCGGGATACTCACGATGCAGTCGAGGGGGCGGTCGCCGCGGGGGCCGGCGACAGAAGGAATTTCAGGGGGACGTCGAGGCGCGCGTTCCAGGACGTCTCATTGTGCTGGGCGCCGGGGAAGACGAGGGTCTCGAACTGGTTCGGGGCATAGCCGCGCGCGCGGAAGGTCTCGTCGACCTTGACCTGGAAGGCGGCGTAGAAGGCGTCGAGGGTCTCGTCGCCGTGGTCGAAGTAGAAGCGGCGGTCCATGGCCGGGTCGGGCAGGCCTGCGGAGATGACACCCGTCCAGGCCGCGACCAGCCGCTCGCGCCAGGTGGCCAGAGGCGCGCCTTCCTCCAGACCGACGACCTTTAGCGGCCAATGGGTCGACAGGCAGGCGCAGGCGCCGAAGACGTCGGGGCGTTTCATCACTGAATAGACGGACATCAGCCCGCCCATGCTGGAGCCGGACATGGTGGTGTCGGCGGGGCCGGTCAGGGTGCGGTAGGTCCGGTCGATGAAGGGCTTCAGCTCATCGGTCAGGAAGGCGAGATAGCCGTCCGACAGGGACGGGCCGCCATAGATGTTCTGGATGTCGCCGCGCATGTCCTCGGGCAGGGCCGCGATCAGATCGGCGGGGACATATTCGCGCAGTCGCAGCGGCGTGTTCCAGACCCCGACCACGATGGGCGCCCGAACCTGACCGGCGGCGATCAGCCGGCCCAGATGCTCGTCCACGCCCCATTCGCCGGAATAAGCCTTGGACGCGTCGAACAGGTTCTGGCCGTCATGCATGTAGAGGACGGGGTAGCGGGCGTCGGAGGCATCATAGCCGGGCGGGAGCCAGACGGTGACATTGCGCGTCGCCGCATGGGCCGAGGCCATGTCCGGATGCTCGACCAGACGGCCCAATGTCGGGATGTCGGCCATGGCGCGGCCAGCAAAGGGCAGGGCGGCCATCAGGGTCAGGAGTGTGCGGCGGTCCATCAGGCTTTCGTCTCCTTGACCCG
This sequence comes from Brevundimonas sp. GW821-FHT12E07, assembly GCF_058807035.1. NCBI lineage: Bacteria > Pseudomonadati > Pseudomonadota > Alphaproteobacteria > Caulobacterales > Caulobacteraceae > Brevundimonas > Brevundimonas sp. GW821-FHT12E07. The sequence continues at coordinate 260,355 of NZ_JBXAQH010000004.1, forward strand.
CAGCGCAGCCGCGGCCGCGATGAAGAAGGACACGCCGCCGATGACCAGGGCCCAGATGGCCTGACCGCCGAAGACGTTCCTCAGGATCAGGCCCAGAAGGGTCGCGGCGACCAGCTGGGGCACGACGATGAAGATGTTGAAGATGCCCATATAGACGCCCATTTTCCGGCCCGGCACCGCCCCCGAGAGGATGGCGTAGGGCATGGAGACGATCGAGGCCCAGGCGAAGCCGACGCCGATCATCGGCAGCCACAGAAGGCTCGGATCGCGGATCAGGAAGATGCCGATCAGGCCGAAGCCGCCGAGCGCGAGGTTCAGGGCGTGGGCGCCGCGACGGCCGATCTTCTTGGCCAGCACCGGGATCAGGAAGGCCGCCAGAGCCGCCACCCCGTTGTAGACGCCCATCAGGACGCCGACCCAGTCCGCGCCCTCGCCATAGGCCGGGGAGGTCGGGGAGGCGGCGCCGAAGTGGACGGCGGTGACGGCCGGGGTGGTGTAGATCCACATGGCGAACAGGGCGAACCAGCTGAAGAACTGGACCACGGCCAGGTCGCGCATGGTGGCGGGCATGCGGAAGATGTCGTCGAGGATCTCCGACAGGCCGTTTGAGGCCTTCGCACGGTGCATCAGGCCAACGGCGAGCTGCAGCAGGCCGAAGACGGCGAGGCCGCCGAACAGGACATAGAGTTCCTTCTCGATCCCGACCGCCGCGACGCCCGCGAAACCGGCAGCGCCGACCAGCAGCCAGATCAGGCCGCCGATCAGATAGAAGCGCACCGAAGGGGCGGCGGGCTCGGCGGCGGCGGCCTCGGCCGAGGCGGGCGCCTCGAAGGCGGCGATCTGTTCGGGGCTGTATTCGCGGGTGCTGATCACGGTCCAGAGGACGGCGGCCAGCAGCGAGGCGGCGCCGACGTAGAAGGCGATGCGGACGCTGTCGGGCACCACGCCTTCGGGCGCGACCGAGGCGACGTGGAAGACGTGCGACAGGACCCAGGGCAGGACCGAGGCGAAGACGGCGCCGGCGCCGATGAAGACGCTCTGCATCGCGTAGCCGGCGGTCCGCTGGTCCTCGTTCAGATTGTCGCCGACGAAGGCCCGGAAGGGCTCCATGGTGATGTTGATCGAGGCGTCCATGACCCAGAGCATCACGGCGGCGAACCACAGGCTGGGCGAGTTCGGCATGGCGACCAGCGCCAGGGTCGTCAGCAGGGCGCCGGCGAGGAAGTAGGGCCGACGCCGTCCGAAGCGGTTCCAGGTCCGGTCGCTGAGGTGACCGATCAGGGGCTGGATCAGCAGGCCGGTCATCGGCGCGGCGATCCACAGGATGGCGAGGCTGTCGACCTCGGCGCCCAGGGTCTGGAAGATCCGGCTGGTGTTGACGTTCTGCAGCCCGAAACCGATCTGGATGCCGAAGAAGCCGACGCACATGTTGACGATGGCCAGCGGCGTCAGCCGTGGGCGCATCGAGAGCAGGCCTGTGGTGGCGTTGGTCATGCGCGGCGTCCCGAGCGGCCGAGCGGCACGAAGCGGATCGCCTGACCGCCACCGGGCGCGAGAGCCAGGGTCAGGGTGTCGGCCGAGGTGACTTCGCGCTGTTCGATGATGATGTCCTCGCGCTTGCCCTTGTAGTCCGCGTTCGGGCCGTCGCGATAGATTTCGGCGCGGTAGCGGCGGCCGTCGTCGAGGAAGTCGAGGGCGGCGGTCAGGACGCGCGGATTCTCGTCGGTGATCGCGCCCAGGGCCCAGACGTCGGAGTTGCGGTCCTTGCGGGCGATGGTGACGAAGTCGCCGACCTCGCCGTTCAGAACCCGCGTCTCATGCCAGTCGCAGGGCACGTCCTTGATGAACTGGAACGGGCCGGGGTTGGCCTCGTAGTTGACCAGCAGGTCGGCGGCCATCTGGATCGGGCTGTAGATGACGACATAGAGGGCCAGCTGCTTGGCCCAGGTCGTCTGGACGCCGCCGGGGCTACGCGTCTCCATGCCGAAGATGCCGGGAGTGTAGTCCATCGGCCCGGCCAGCAGGCGGGTGAAGACCAGATTGGGCTCGTGTTCGGGCGGATTGCCCGGGTTGCCCCAGGCCGCGTATTCCATGCCCCGCGCGCCTTCGCGGCTGATCATGTTGGGGTAGGTGCGGCGCAGGCCGGTGTCCTTGAACGGCTCGTGGGCGTTGACCGCGACCTTGTGGCGGGCGCCGGTCTCGACGACGCGCAGATGGTGCTGGGCCATCGCCTGACTCTCGTGCCAGGCCATGACCATGGAGCCGTCCGGCGCGGCGACGCGGGCGCCTTGCGCATCGGCGACATAGCCGGTCTTGACCGAATGGACGCCCAGCCGCTCGTACAGGGCCATGGCCGGTTCGAGTTGCTGTTCATAGTGGAAGGCGTTGCCGCCGGTCTCGTGGTGACCGATCAGCTGGACGCCCTTCGACCGGGCGTGGGCGCAGACGGCCTCGATGTCGAAGTCGGGATAGGCTTCGGTGAAGCTGAAGTCCGAGCCGTTGGCGAACCACTGGCCGTCCCAGCCCTTGTTCCAGCCCTCGACCAGCACGCCGCCGAGGCCGTGTTTGGCGGCGAAGTCGATGTGTTTGATCGTGTTCTCGGTGGTCGCGCCGTGCTTGGGACCGGCGTTCCAGCTCTTGAGCTCCAAGTGCATTTCCCACCAGACGCCGACGTATTTCATCGGCTTGAACCAGCTGACGTCGCCCAGCTTGTTGGGTTCGTTGAGGTTCAGGATCAGGCTGGACTCGACCAGGCCGGCGGCGGTGTCCGAGATCTGCAGCGTCCGCCACGGGGTGTTGAACGGGGCCTCGCGTACGACGGCGGCGTTGGTCAGACCGGGAGTGAGCTGGGCGCGGAACTTCGTCGCCTCGGAACGGCGCAGGTTCATCCCGGCATAGTCGACGCAGGCGGCCTCGTGGATCGAGACATGCAGGCCGGACTGGCCCTTGACCGTGATCGGGGTCTGGCAGGAGCCGACCTCGTCGATGGCGGTGCGGTCGTAGAGATATTCCTCGCGGTTCCACTCCCAGGCCGGGATCCACCAGGCCGTGCCGTTTTCGGCGAGGTTGAACTCGGTCAGTTCCGAACCGATGCGGACGGTCTTCAGGCCCGACTGTTCCGGCACCTCATAGCGGAAGCCCAGACCGTCGTCGTACAGGCGGAAGACCACGTCGACGCGGCGGGCGAGAGCGCCCGTCTCGGTGAAGGTGGTGCGGAATTCGTTGTAGTGATTGCGGATGAAGCGGCGCTCGCCCCAGGGCTGCTCCCAGGTGTCGTCCATGGTCACCGGCTGGGACGCCGTCAGCTTCAGGCCGCGCTCGATGGCGGGGGCGTCGGTCAGGAGGAAGCCGAGCTTCGAGGCCGTCACGACCGGGCGGCCCTGACGGATCACCGAATACATCGGGCGGCCGTCGTTGTCGGTGGTGACCTCGACCGTCAGCATGCCGCCGGGCGAGGAGGCGCGCGCGACATTGGCCGAGGTCTGGGCGCGGGCGGGGCGCGACGTCAGGGCCGTGACGCCCGCCGCGGCTGCGGAAAGGGCCAGAAACGAACGGCGTTGCATCATGACGAAGCTTCCTTGTTACGAGGACTTGCCAGACGGCGTTGTGGCGCCGCATGAATAAGCAAGTTTTGCAGAAAATTTTGCAGACGGCCTGCCTGGAGCCCGCGACCTTGAGCCGCAAGACCACCCGACTGGAAGACCTGGCGCGTATGGCCGGGGTGTCGATCGCGACGGCGTCGCGCGCGCTGAACGACAGTCCCGCCGTCAACGACCGCACCAAACAGGCCATCTGGAAGCTGGCGCGCGAGCACGACTATCCGTTCCGCCGCTACATGCCGGCGGGCCCGATCGGGGCCCAGGGCACGATTGCCCTGGTGACGCCGCGTCCGCAGGGGCGGGAAGGGCGGCTGAGCGATCCCTTCTTCCTGGAACTGCTGGCCGGGGTCGGCGAGGCGGCGCGCGAGCGCGGCTGCGATCTGGTGATGAGCCACGTCTCGCCGGCCAATCTGGACGATCTGTCGGTCGCCATGACCACCAGCCGCGCCGACGGCGTCATCTTCCTGGGCCAGAGCACCCTGCACGCGGCCTTCAACCGCATGGCCGAGACCGAGAGCCGGTTCGTGGTCTGGGGCGCCGAACTGCCGGACCAGAACTATTGCTCGATCGGGTCGGACAACATCAACGGCGGACGCCGGGCGACGGCGCACTTGGCGCGTCTGGGCCGCAAGCGCATCGTCTTCCTCGGCGATCTCGATCCGCCCGAGGCCATGCAGCGTCAGCGCGGCTATGCCGAGGCCATGGAGGCCGCGGGTCTGGGCGTCGATCCCGATCTGGTCGTGCCCGCCCATTTCGAGGTCGAGAGCGCCGAGGCCTCGGTCGATTCCCTGCTGGCGCGCGGGCTGGAGTTTGACGGCATCGTCGCGGCGTCCGACCTGATCGCGCTGGGCGCCGTGCGCTCGCTGCTGCATCACGGCAAGACGGTGCCCGGCGACGTCTCCGTCATCGGCTTCGATAATGTGCCCTTCAGCCGGTACAGCCGTCCGGCCCTGTCGACCATCGCCCAGGACACCATGAAGGCGGGCCGGCTGATGGTCTCCAAACTGCTCGATTCCACGGGCGACCGCGCCGGTCGGTCCGAACGCATTCCGACCGATCTGATCGTGCGCGAGACCTGCGGCGGCTGATCGCATCAGGCCCGCGCCAGCAGCAGACCGGCCAGCGAGGGCAGGGTTCCGGCGGCCGGGTCGGGCGTATTGACCGCCTCAACCACTCGCCAGCCCTCGGGCAGGGTCCACGCCTCGGGCGAGTGGCCCAGGTTGAAGACGCAGAGCAGGGCGTTGTCGCCCTCGCCCCGCTCGAACGACAGCACGGGTCCGGCGACCGGATACATGTGCATGCCGCCGGTGCGCAGGGCCGGATAGCGGTGACGCAGGCCGATCAGCTCGCGCGACAGGTTCAGGATCGAGGCCGGGTCGGCGTCCTGAACGTCCACCGCCAGCGGATAGTGGCGCGGATCAATCGGCAGCCAGGGCTCGACGGTCGAGAAGCCGGCCTGAACGGCGTCGGCCTTCCACGGGATCGGGGTGCGGGCGCCGTCGCGGCCGAGGGTCTCGGGCCAGTTGGCGATGGCCTCGGGATCGACGAGGCGTTCAAACGGGACGTGCGCCTGGGGCAGACCCAGCTCCTCGCCCTGATAGACGAAGACATTGCCGCGCAGGGACATGAGCAGCAGCATCGCCATCTCGGCGAAGGCCTTCTCGTCGCGGCCCTCGGCCCAGCGCGAGATAGCGCGCGGCGCGTCGTGGTTGGAGAAGGTCCAGGAGGGCCAGCCCTCGCCGTCGACGCCGGGCCACATCGCCGGGCCCTGTTCGACCAGTTCGGCGCTGAGGTGGTCGGAGTACAGATAGAGGAAGCCGTAGGCCGAATGCAGCCGGTCGGTCCCCTGGGTGTACTGTTTCATCTCCTCATTGGCGCGGTCGCCGCCGACCTCTGCCACCAGGAAGCGGTCGCCGGGATAGGTCTCGGCCAGGGCGCGCAGGCGGCTGAGGAAGACCGGGATCTCCGGCTGGGACTGGTTGTGGATCTTGTCCTGGAAGTCGAAGGGCCGGGTCCGCTTGCCGTTCGAGGTGAAGGCCGGGTTGTCGGTCAGCTTCGGGTCGTGGATGGCGAAGTTGATGGCGTCCAGACGGAAGCCGTCCACGCCGCGGTCCAGCCAGAACCGCATGGCGTCGATCAGGGCGTCCTGCACCTCGGGATTGGCCACGTTCAGCTGCGGCTGCTCCTTGAGGAAGTTGTGCATGTAGTACTGGCGGCGGCGCGCGTCCCAGGTCCAGGCGGGACCGCCGAACACCGACTGCCAGTTCGACGGGGGCGAACCCTCGGGCTTGGCGTCGGCCCAGACGTACCAGTCGGCCCTGGGGTTGGTCCGGTTCTGGCGGCTTTCGGTGAACCAGGGATGCTCGTCCGAGGTGTGGGAATAGACCTGATCGATGATGACCTTCAGGCCCAGTTCGTGGGCGCGGGTCACCATGGCGTCGAAGTCGGTCAGGGTCCCGAAGATCGGGTCCACGTCGGTATAGTCCGAGACGTCGTAGCCGAAGTCCTTCATCGGCGAGGTGAAGAAGGGCGACAGCCAGACGCCGTCGACGCCCAGCGAGGCGATGTGATCCAGATGGGCGGTGATGCCGGGCAGGTCGCCGATGCCGTCGTCGTTCGTGTCGGCGAAGCTGCGCGGATAGACCTGATACAGGACCGCGCCGCGCCACCATTCGGTCGCGGCGTCGGCGGACGTCAGAGGATGGCTCAGGGTCTGGACGTTCACTCTTGGCCTTCCGAAACGCAGATCATGTAGTCGAGGGGAGGGACGCTAACCCGGATCGTTCCGGGCGCCGATGCCGTGGCCGGGCAGGCCCCGCGCAGGCTGTTCCACTTTTGCGACGCGGCCGCGACTTCCACATTGGCGGTCAGGGCTTCAGTCGAGGTGTTGTAGAGAATCAGCGTCTCGCCGGGCTGGCCTTCGAGCACGCGGCTGACGGCGAACAGGCCGGGCTTGTCGCCGGCGAAGCGTACGATCTGGCGGCCGCGGCGCAGGGCCGGATCGGCGGCGCGGATGCGGGCCATCTCGGCGATACGCTGATAGAGGGGGGCGGTGGTGTCGAACGGGGCGTGGTCGCCGCCGATGCGCTTGTGGCGGGCGTAGTCGGCGACCTGGCTTTCGAACATGTCGGCGCGCGCGGCGCCGTAGCCGCCCTGACCGCCGAAGCCCTGTTCGTCGCCGTAATAGATGACCGGTGCGCCGCGCGAGAACATCATCAGGGCGTGGGCCAGGGTATCGCGGGCCAGCAGTTCGTCGTCCGAGGCCTCAGGATGGGCCTTGGCGATGAAGCCGCCGATGCGGCCCATGTCGTGGTTGCCGAGGAAGGTCGGCAGCTGCATCGCGCCCTGTTCGCCGCCAGCATAGAGGGCGTCGGCCATGAACAGGCGGGCGAGGGCGTCCGTGCCCTTGACCCCATTGGCGACGTCGGTCGCCGTGGTCTGGAAGGCGAAGTCCAGCACCGCCGGATAGCGATCCACCTGGGTAAAGCGGGCCAGCATCGCCGGGTCATGGTCATAGACCTCGCCGAAGATGTGGAAGTTGGGAATGCCTTTGGCCCGGGCGCGCTCCAGCATGGCCGGGACGAAGGCCTGCCAGAACTCGGGGTTCACATGGCGGGCCGTGTCGATGCGGAAGCCGTCGACGCCATAGCGGTCGATCCAGTCGCCGTAGATCTCGATCATCCCCTGAACCACGCGCGGGTTCTCGGTGAACAGGTCGTCCAGACCGGCGAAGTCGCCCTCGGTCGAGCTCTCGCCCGCGAAGGTCGAGTCGCCGCGGTTGTGATAGTAGATCGGGTCGTTCAGCCAGGCCGGGACCTTCACCGTCTCCTCACCCGCGGGCAGGTAGGGGGTGTAGGCGTAGTTCGGGCTCGTCAGCCGGTCGAAGTTCGAGCCGTCGAAACCGTCGTTGATCGGGGCGCCGTCGACGCCGCCCTGACGCGAATACGGATAGTCGGCGCGGCTGCGGTAGGCGCAGTCGTTCTTCGGGCACTCGCGATAACGGATCACATCGGCCGTGTGGTTGGCGATGATGTCCATATAGACCTTCATCCCGCGCGCATGGGCGGCCTGAACGAGGGCTGCGAAGTCCTCATTGGTCCCGAAATGCGGATCGACGGAGGTGAAGTCGGTGATCCAGTAGCCGTGGGCGCCCGAGAACTCGTGGCCCGGCTCGCCCTGGACCGGCTTGTTCCTGAAGACAGGCGCAACCCAGACGGCGGTGGCGCCGAGGCCCTGGATGTAATCGAGTCGCTGCGTCAGGCCGGCGAGGTCGCCGCCGTGATAGAAGCCCTCGTCGGTCGGATCGAAGCCGTTCTGAAGCTTTCCGCCCGGAATGCCGCCCGTGTCGTTGGCGCGATTCCCGTTCTCGAAGCGGTCCGGCAGCAGGAAATAGATGACCTCATCCTGAGGCAGGCGGGCGCGGAAGTCGGCCGGCGCGGCCTGGACAGCGGGGGAGGGAGCGGAAGCGGCCGCCTGGGCCATCGCCGCGCCGCACACGATCATGCCCATGACACCGGTCGCAACGGCCACAGACGCACGGATCATCCGGCTTTGGGTGCTTTGCTGTCCCATACGTTCCTGTCCAGTTTGCGGGCGAATGCATCGTTCGCCTGACGTGTTTGCAAGATTTTGCAAAACGGGTTCGGCCTGTCAATCGCCTGATTTTCCCGCCTTGTCCTGCGGCAAAAGCGCATGTTGCGCTGCAACATCTCGATTCTAGCTGTGTTTTGGCCGCGCCATACCGGTGGTTTTTGCGCGCTCAATCATTACGGACTTGCAAGGTCGACAATCTTTTGCATATTTTTGCGACAGGCCAGATCGCAGCGTCAGAAACGCGGGCGGCCACCAGGGAGGTAGATGATGATCAATCGTTTCAACATTCGCGCACGTCTGATGACCGGAGGCGCGATCGGCGCTGTGGCCATGATGGCCTTCGCCGGCGCAGCCAGCGCCCAGACGACGCCTGCCCAGACCGATCCTGACGCGACCCAGGTCGACGAGATCGTCGTCACCGGCATCCGCGCCTCGATCGCCAACTCGGTCGCCGCCAAGGCCCGCAACACCTCCATCGTCGAGGTCATCTCGGCCGAGGACATCGGCAAGCTGCCGGACGTCTCCATCGCCGAATCGCTGGGCCGTCTGCCCGGCCTGAGCACGCAGCGCCTTGATGGGCGCTCGCAACAGCTTTCGATCCGCGGTCTCGGCCCGGACTTCGCCACCGCCCTGCTGAACGGCCGTGAACAGGTCACCACCGGAGACAACCGCGGCGTCGAGTTCGACCAGTATCCGTCGGAACTGCTCAGCGGCGTGACCGTCTACAAGACCCCGGACTCCGCCCTGATCGGTCAGGGCCTGGCCGGCACCGTTGACATGCAGTCGATCCGCCCGTTGGCCTATGGCCGCCGCACGATCGCGGTGAACGCCCGCTATGAGTTGAACGACATCGGCGCGCTGAACTCGGGCACGACCGACCACGGCAACCGCTATTCGATCTCCTACATCGACCAGTTCCTGGACGGCACCCTGGGCGTGGCCCTGGGCTATGCCCACATGGAAAGCCCCTATCAGTCCGAGCGCTTCAATAGCTGGGGCTACGCCAACCTGAACGCCACGACCCTGGTCGAAGGCGGCATCAAGCCCTACGTCATGTCGAGCGAACTCAAGCGCGACGGCTATATGGGCACCCTGGAGTGGAAGCCGAACGACCGCTTCTCCTCGACCATCGACGCCTTCTATTCGAAGTTTGAAAACTCCCAGGTCCTGCGCGGCATCGAGTTCCCGCTCGCCTGGGGCGGTTCGGCCGGTGACTGTACGGTCAACGTCCAGAGCGCCATCTGCCGACCGGGCCCCGCGCTGCGCGCCGGCTATACGGTGCAGGACGGTCTGGTCACCTCCGGCGTCTACGACAACGTCAAGGGCGTCGTCCGTAACGACTTCAACGGCCGTGACAGCGAGATCACCTCGATCGGCTGGAACACCAAATTCCAGGCCACCGACGACTGGGGCTTCGCCCTGGATCTGAACTATTCGAAGGTCGACCGTACCGACCAGATCCTGGAATCCTATTCGGGCACCGGCCGCAACATCGCCGGCCAGCTGGACAGCCTGGGCTTCACCCTGGACGGTGACGGCGTCACCCGCCTGACCAGCAACATCAACTACGCCGATCCGAACCTGATCCGTCTGACCAGCCCGCAAGGCTGGGGCGGCGACATCATTCCGGGCGGCCAGGACGGCTATCTGAACACGCCGACCATCACCGACGAGATCAAGGCCGTTCGCCTGACCGCGCGTCGCGAACTGCACCAGAGCCCGTTCAGCTCGATCGACTTCGGTTTCAACTACACCGAACGCAACAAGGACTTCGTCAACGACCAGTACTTCCTGGGCGTCCCCGGCGGCGCCTCGGCGGTGGTTCCGAGCCAGTTCCTGCTGGCCCCGACCGAGCTGGGCTACCTCGGCATTCCGGCGGTGCTCAGCTACGACTCGATCGGTCTGGTCAACAGCGGCTTCTACAACAAGGTCCGAAACCCGAACGCCGATGTTCTGTCGGGCAACTGGGTCGTGTCCGAGAAGGTCTCGACGACCTATGTGAAGGCCAACATCGACCACACCCTGTTCGGTCTGCCCCTGACCGGCAACGTCGGCATGCAGGCGGTCTATACGGAACAGGCTTCCAGCGGCTTCTCCGCCAGCGGCTCCGGCGCCTCGACCCTGTCGACGCCGGTCACCGGCGGCGCCGAGTATCTGGAGCTGCTGCCCAGCTCGAACTTCATCATTGAGGCCGGCGACAACGTGTTCGTCCGCTTCGCCGTCGCCCGCACCCTGGCGCGGCCGCGGATGGATGATATGCGCGCCTCGCGGAACTACAGCTTCGACGTTTCGAAGAATACGCCTGCCGCCCTTCCCGACGTCAACTCGCCCTGGGGCGGTGGCGGCGGCAACCCGGAGCTGATGCCGACGATCGCCGACGTGGCTGACATCTCGATCGAGAAGTATTTCGCCAACCGCCGCGGTTACGTCTCGCTGGCCGCCTACTACAAGAACCTCGAGACCTACGTTTACACCAAGAACCAGGTCTTCGACTTCACCGGCTATCCGACCGGCGGCGTCGTTCCGGTGATCAACCAGGGCGTCGTTTCGGCTCCGGCCAACGGCGAAGGCGGCTATGTCTCGGGCATCGAGTTCGCCCTGTCCATGCCGTTCGAGATGTTCCACCCGATGCTGGAAGGCTTCGGCGCGCAGATCAGCGCCTCGCAGACCTCCAGCGAGATCAAGCCCGATCCGGCCAGCCCCCCGACGACCCTGCCGGGCCTGTCGGAAACCGTCGCCAACGTCACCGTCTACTACGAGCGTGACGGCTTCCAGGCGCGGATCTCGAACCGCTACCGTTCGGACTTCCTCGGCGAGGTCGCCGGCTTCGGCAACGGCCGCACCCTGCGTTCGGTCGCCGCCGAAAACGTCGTCGACGCCCAGATCGGCTATACCTTCCAGTCGGGCCCGCTCAGGAATCTCGGCGTCCAGGCCCAGGTCAACAACCTGACCGACGAGCCGTTCAAGACCTTCCAGAACGGCGACGAGCGCCAGACCATCGACTTCCAGCGCTATGGCCGCACCTACCTGTTCGGTGTGAGCTACAAGTACTGAACCACACAGCGTCGGGCGTTTCCTCCCTGACCCGACACTGAAACTTGCGCCGCCCGTCCCCCTGACGGGCGGCGTTTTGTTTGCCGCGCGCGTCCTCTAGGGTCGGCGCAGATACGGGAATTCCAAGGCCATGGCCGAACCCATCAAATCCGTTCTCATCGTCGGCGGCGGCACCGCTGGCTGGATGGCCGCGGCGGCGCTCAACCGCTCGCTCGGCCCGAACTGCCAGGTCTCGCTGGTCGAAAGCGACGACATCGGCATCGTCGGGGTGGGGGAGGCGACCGTGCCGCCTATCCGCGACTTCAACGCCCTGATCGACCTCGACGAGGCCGAGTTCATGCGCGAGACCCAGGCGACGCTGAAACTGGGCATCGAGTTCGTCGACTGGGGGACGAAGGGCAACACCTACCTTCACCCCTTCGGCACTTTCGGACCCGGACCGACGCTGGGCGAGTTCCAGCAGTCGTTTCTGGCGCTGAGGGCGGCGGATCGGATCGCCGACGACGTCGAGGCCTATTCGCTGTGCAGCCAGGCCATCAAGGCGGGCAAGGCGGCGTTCCGCGATCCCGATCCGCGCTCGCCGCTGAACGCCCTGTTCACCGCCTATCACTTCGACGCCGGCCTCTATGCCCGCTATCTCAGGAAGGTCTGCGAGGGCCGGGGCGTGACCCGGATCGAGGGCGAAATCGTCGATGTGGCGCTGCGGGCCGAGGATGGCTTCGTCGACCGGGTGAGGCTGAAGGACGGGCGCGAACTGACCGCCGACCTGTTCATCGACTGCACCGGCTTCCGGGGTTTGCTGATCGAGGGGGCGCTCAAGGCCGGGTTCGAGGACTGGTCCCACTGGCTGCCGATGAACCGCGCCTGGGCCGTGCCCTGCGACCGCGTCGCCCCGACGACGCCCTTCACCCGCTCGACGGCCCGCGACGCCGGCTGGCAATGGCGCATCGCCCTGCAGCACCGGACCGGCAACGGCCACGTCTACTGCAATGACTTCATGGGCGATGACGAGGCGCGGCAGGTGCTGCTCGACAACCTCGACGGCCCGGCCCAGGCCGAGCCGCGCCCGCTGCGCTTCACCACCGGGCGACGCAAGCGGTTCTGGGAGAAGAACGTCGTGGCTCTGGGCCTGTCGAGCGGCTTCATCGAGCCGCTGGAATCGACCAGCATCCATATGGTCCAGTCGGGCATCTACCGCCTGCTGCAGCATTTCCCCGACAGCCGGTTCAGCGAAGTGAACATCGAGACCTACAACCGCCGCATCGGCGCCGAGGTCGAGCTGATCCGCGACTTCGTCATCCTGCACTATCACGCGACCCAGAGGGGCGACACGCCGTTCTGGCGGCACGTCGCGGCCATGCCGGTGCCCGATACGCTGAGCCAGCGGGTCGAGGCCTTCCGCGACCGTGGGCTGCTCTATCAGTCGGGCGCGGACGAATACTTCAGCCAGGGCTCGTGGATGGCAGTGATGTACGGGCAGGGGATCAAGCCGACGGGATTCAACCCGCTGTACGGCTTCCAGAATCTGGATCAGGTCCAGGCTGGGTTCGGCCAGATCGCGGAACGCTGGCGAGAGGTCACCGCGCGCATGCCGATGCACGACGACTTCCTGAAGGCGCGCGGCATGTGGGCGGGGGCTGAATGACGCCGGTCCCGGTCTTCCAGGGCGTCGACCGCGCCCGGTTCGAGGCCGAGATCGTTCCGGCGGGGCGCCCGGCCGTGCTCAAGGGGCTGGTCGCCGACTGGCCGATCGTGAAGGCGGCGACGTCGGATGAAGCCCTGGCGGACTATCTGCGCGGCTTCGACAACGGCAGGCCGGTGCGGACCTTTGTCGGGGCGCCGGAGATGGGTGGCCGCTTCGGCTATTCGCCGGACCTGAAGGGCTTCAACCACGAACAGATGACGGCCCCGCTGGCCGAGCTGCTGAGGCGGTTGCTGGCCGGGCGCGGCGATCCGCGCATGCCCCATGTCTATGCAGGGGGCGTGCCCGCGCCGGACGTACTCCCTGGGCTGGCTGAGGCGAATTCGATGCCGCTGCTCGATCCCGGCATGGAGCGGCTGACCTCGCTGTGGATCGGCAACCGGTCGCGCACGGCGGCCCACTGGGACCTGCCCCAGAATCTGGCCTGTGTGGTGCGGGGGAGGCGGCGCTTCACCCTGTTTCCGCCCGAGCAGATCGGCAACCTCTACGTCGGGCCGCTGGACTTCACCCTGGCCGGTCAGCCGATCAGCCTGGTCGACATCGTCGATCCCGACTTTGAGGCGCATCCGAAATTCCGCGAGGCGCTGGAGCATGCCGAGGTCGCGGAGCTGGAGCCGGGCGACGCCCTCTACCTGCCCAGCCTCTGGTGGCATCACGTTGAAACGCCAGAAGATTTCGGGGCCATGGTCAATCTGTGGTGGCGCGACGGGCCGACCTGGATGACCACGCCCCTGCTGACCCTGTTCCACGGCCTGACCACGATCCGGGACCTGCCCGCGGACGAGCGGATGCGCTGGCGGGCCTTCTTCGACCACTATGTCTTCCAGACCGGCGACGACCCCGTGGCCCATATTCCGGTCGCGGCGAGAGGCGTTCTGGCCCCGATGACCCACGATCTGCTGGGCCGGATCAGGGCGCTGATCGGTCGCAGCCTGCAACGTTGAGAGCGTTCTCAATTTTTGATGACAAGGGTCGCTGAATGGGCCATCAGTGCGCTCGAGGCTCCCTCGCCGGGACGGTCGCCGCTCAATGAGCGATCGGGGCAGGGGGCGTTGGTCGAGGAAGAATCCATGAAGTCCGCCGTCTCCAGACTGGCCCTCGCGGCCGCGATTCCGCTGCTGGGCCTCGCGCCGCTGACGTCCGCCTTCGCGCAGACGGGCCCGACCCCGGCGCAGATTTCCAGCGCCCGCCCCGACTCGACGGCGCATCCCGCGCTGTGGCCCCACGCGGCCTCTCCGGCGGCGATGAGCGACGCCGCGACCGAGGCCTTCGTCACCGAACTGATGAGCCGGATGACGCTGGAGGAGAAGGTTGGCCAGACCATCCAGGCCGACATCAGCACCATCACCCCCGAGGACCTCGCTACCTATCCGCTGGGGTCGATCCTGGCCGGCGGCAGCTCCGGCCCGTGGGGCGACGACAAGGCGCCGGCCCAGAAGTGGGTCGACCTGTCCCGCGCCTTCCGCGCCGCCGCCGCGGCCCGTCCGGGCGCGAAGGTTCCGCTGATCTACGGCATCGACGCCGTGCACGGGCACAACAACGTGCCGGGCGCGACCATCTTCCCCCACAACATCGGCCTGGGCGCCGCGCGCGATCCCGACCTGATCCGCCGCATCGGCGAGGCGACGGCGATGGAGGTGGCGGTGACCGGCGCCGACTGGACTTTCGGCCCGACGCTGGCCGTGCCCCGCGACGACCGCTGGGGCCGTTCCTACGAAGGCTATTCCGAGGATCCCGAGGTGCAGCGGTCCTACGCCGGGCCGATGACGCTCGGGCTGCAGGGCGAGCTGTCGGCTGACCATCCGCTGGCGCCCGGCCATATCGCCGGCTCGGCCAAGCATTTCCTCGCCGACGGCGGCACCTTCGAGGGCGAGGATCAGGGCGATTTCCGCGGGACCGAGCAGGAGCTGATCGACGTCCATCTGGGCGGCTATCCGGCGGCGATCGACGCGGGCGTCCTGTCGGTCATGGCCAGCTTCTCGGGCTGGAACGGGGTCAAGCATTCGGGCAACCACAGCCTGCTGACCGACGTCCTGCGCGGGCCTCTGGGCTTCGACGGCTTCGTGGTCTCCGACTGGAACGCCCACGGCCAGCTGCCGGGCTGCACCAACGACAGCTGCCCGCTGGCCATCAATGCCGGCATCGACATGCTGATGGCCCCCGACACCTGGAAGCCGCTCTACGCCAGCACGCTGGAGGCCGCGCGCACCGGGGTGATCCCGGCGGCGCGTCTGGAGGAGGCCGTGCGCCGCATCCTGCGCGCCAAGGTCAAGGCGGGCGTCTTCCGTCCGGACCGTCCGGTCGAGGGCGACCTGTCGCAACTGGCGTCTCCGGCGCACCGGGCCCTGGCGCGCGAGGCCGTGCGCGAGTCGCTGGTCCTGCTCAAGAACGAAGGCTCGGTCCTGCCCATCCGGGCCGGGGCGCGGGTGCTGGTGGCGGGAAGCGCCGCCGACGACATCGGCCAGGCGGCGGGCGGCTGGACCCTGGCCTGGCAGGGCACGGGCAACACCAACGCCGACTTCCCGCAAGGCCAGTCGATCTGGGCCGGCATCGACGAAGCCGTGAAGGCCTCGGGCGGGACCGCGACCCTGTCCGCTGATGGGGCGTTCTCCCAGAGCCCGGCCGAGAAGCCTGATGTCGCCATCGTCGTCTTCGGCGAGACCCCCTATGCCGAGTTCCAGGGCGACGTCGACACCCTCGACTTCATCCCGACCGGTCCGCTGGAGACGCTGAAGAAACTGAAGGCGGCGGGCATCCCGACCGTCTCGGTCTTCCTGTCCGGCCGGCCGATGTGGACCAATCCCGAGATCAACGCCTCGGACGCCTTCGTCGCCGCCTGGCTGCCGGGCACCGAGGGCGGCGGCGTCGCCGACGTCCTGATCGGCGATGCGGCGGGCAAACCGCGCAACGACTTCCACGGGACCCTGTCGTTCAGCTGGCCCAAGAACGCCAGGGGCGAGCCGCTGAACCACGGCCAGCCCGGCTATGATCCGCAGTTCGCCTATGGCTATGGCCTGACCTATGCGCACGGCGCCCCGGTCGGGACCCTGTCGGAGGAGAGCGGCGTCGAGGCCGCGACCTCCAATGTCGACCACTATTTCGTCGATGGCCGTTATGTCGCGCCCTGGGGCCTGATGCTCCGCGACGCGGGCGGTCAGAACAAGCCGGGCACCGTCAAGGACGCCTCCAGCCCGCGCGGCGGCGTCTCGGTGCGTCCCATCGACGACCTGGCCCAGGAAAGCGGCCAGCAGTTCGCCTTCTCCGGCAACGGTCCGGCCCAGGCCTTCATCGAGGGCACGCCGGTCGACCTGACCCGTCAGGCCAACGGCGAACTGGCGCTCAGCTTCCGCTATCGCATCGACGCGGCCCCGCAAGGGTCGGTCGGTCTGTCGGTCGGGCAGGGCAGGGTGGACGTCACCGACCTGTTCCGCGCGGCGCCCGTTCGCGAGTGGCGGACGCTGAAGGTGCGGCTGTCCTGCCTGCGCGAAGCGGGCGCTGACGTCGCCCATGTCGATGTGCCGTTCCGCCTCGAAACGGACGCCGCCTTCACGGTGTCGGTGTCGGAAATCGAACTGGCGCCGAACGCCAACGACACCGTCTGTCCCGCGAGACAATAGGGCGGCGCGACTGTAGGCTGAATACCGGCGAATCCCGCATCAGACGGGATCGCCGGAGGGGGAGAAGACCATGACCGCATCCGTCCACGCGACAGAGCTTTTGCTGTTCTCGATTCTGGTCCAGCTGATCATCATGATCGGCGCGGCCCGGCTGCTGAACCTGGCCTTCCGCAAGATGGGCCAGCCCGGGGTGATCGGCGAGATCGTCGCCGGCCTGCTGCTGGGGCCGTCGCTGTTCGGGCATTTCTTCCCCGAACTGTCGGTCAGCCTGTTCGGCGCCAAGGCGGCCCAGCCTATCGTGATCCTGAGCCAGATCGGCCTGATCCTGCTGATGTTCCAGATCGGGTCGGAGTTCGAGTTCGGGCACCTGAAGACGCCGAAGAACCGGCGCGCCATGGTCTGGGTCTCCTTCCTCTCGATCACCGTGCCCTTCGGCCTGGGCTTCGCCATCGGGCAGCTGTCCCAGCCGGTGCTGGCGCCGGGGATCAACGCCCTGGTCTACAGCCTGTTCTGCGGCGTGGCCCTGGCCATCACCGCCGTGCCGATCCTGGGGCGGATCCTGCGCGAGTTCGGCCTGACCCGGGATGAGATGGGCGTCGTCGCCATCTCCTCCGCCGCGGTCAACGACGTGGTCGGCTGGATCCTGCTGGCGGTGATTTCCGCCTATGCGGCGTCCCAGCTTTCGGCGTCCCATGTCGGATTCCAGCTGGGCGGGCTGGTCGTGCTGGGGCTGGTGCTGTGGTTCCTGCTGCGCCCCGCCGTGGACTGGCTGTTGAAGCGCTTCCCGATCGTGGACGGTCAGGTGCCGCCGACCCTGATGGCCATCGTCATCGCCCTGACCTTCGCCCTCGGGATCACGACCTACAAGCTGAACATATTCGCCATCTTCGGAGGTTTCGCTGCGGGTCTGCTGTTCCACCGGCACGAGGATTTCGTCGTCGCCTGGCGTCAGCAGGTGGGCCAGTTCGTGCTGGTCTTCTTCCTGCCGATCTTCTTCACCTTCACGGGGCTGCGGACCAATCTGCTGGGTCTGGGCCTCGGCGATCTGGGCTGGCTGGGGGTGATCCTGGCGGCGGCGATTCTGGGCAAGATCATCCCGGTCTATTTCGGCGCGCGGATCGCGGGCTTCGACCATCCGCGCTCGATGGTGCTGGGCACGCTGATGAACACCCGGGCCCTGATGGAGCTGATCGTGCTCAACATCGGCTATGACATGGGCTTCCTGCCGCAGAAGGTCTTCACCATGCTGGTCGTGATGGCCGTGGTGACCACGGTGATGACCGGGCCGCTGCTCAAATGGCTGCTGCCCAAGACGGGCCACGTCGCGCCGCGCCACGTCGAGGCCTAGCCTGGATCGTGGGGGCGTCTCGAACCGCTTGCGAAAGCCGCGCGACTGCCTGACACATTGGCGAATGTATCGGACCGCCGGAGCAGACCCTGATGTCCGATAGCGCCCCCACCGGGACGCCACCCGGGACGCCCGTCGCGCCTCGCGGTCTCGGCTTCCTGCTGCTCTACGCCCTGGCCTGGGGCGGTGGGGTGATCGCCTATGTGCCGCTTCTGACCCTGATCTTGCCGGTCAAGATCGAGACCATCGCGCCGGACGACAAGGTGGCCCTGCTCAGCCTGACGACCCTGCTGGGCGCCGTCGTGGCCAGCGCCATGAACGTCCTGATCGGCATGGTCAGCGACCATACGGTGATGCGTGAGCGCGGGCGCCGTCCCTGGGTGGCCATGGGGCTGGTCCTGACCCTGGTCTCCTACGCCGTGCTGCACGCCGCGACGACGCCCGTGTCGCTCGTGATCGGCGTCATGCTGTTCCAGGCGGCGCTCAACCTGATGCTGGCCCCGCTCAGCGCCGTGCCGGCCGACGAGATCCCGGACGCCCAGAAGGGGCTGGTCGGCGGGCTGATGGGGGCGGTCTATACCTTCGGCGCCCTGGCCGGGATGGTGGTCACCGCCTCGCCCTGGTTCTCGGAGCGGATGCAGCTGACCATCGCGGGCGTGCTGGTCTCGGCCGGCGTCCTGCCGTTCCTGCTGCTGAGCCGCAAGCGCGGTCCCATCGTTCCCGCCTCGGCCCCGATGATACGGGCCGGGAGCCGTCGCAAGCGCAACCTGATCCGCATCTGGATCGCCCGGCTGCTGGTCCAGATCGCAGGCAGCATCTTCTTCGCCTATCTGCTCTTCTATTTCGAGACGGTGGACCGGTCGGGGCTGTCGTTCGCCTCGGGCGACATCACCAGCCAGGTCGCCTGGCTGGCGGGATCGGTGACGGTGGTGCTCGCGCCCTTGTCGATCGCGACCGGGCGGCTGTCCGACGCGGTGCGGTCGAGGAAGCCCTTCCTCGTGGTCACTGCCGCCATGGTCACCGTGGGCCTCCTCACCATGGCGCTGTTGCCGCAGTGGGCCCCGGCGGCGCTGGGCTATGTGCTGTTCGCCTGCGGCTGCGGCCTGTTTCTGGCGCTGCAGAGCGCCTACGCCATGCAACTCCTGATCACGCCCGAGCATCGCGGGCGGGACATGGGGGTGCTCAATCTGACCAACACCATCCCGGCCCTGATCGCCCCGTCGATGGCCTATCTGATGGCCGGGGAGGGGGACTTCACCCTGCTGCTTCTGGTGCTGGCGGGACTCACCGGCGTCGCCCTGATCCTGTGTCTTCAGGTCCGTGATGAAGCCTGAGCGGGGTTCCGTGACCCGGAAACTCGACGGTTCGTCGATTGTTTCGCGTCTGAAATCAACGGAGTACCGCTGGTTGGCGGAGCTGTAACCATTTGTGGCTTCTTTGGGGTTGTGAACGCTCTCAACCCGTGTTCTACCTTGAGCATGAGGGGGCGAAGACCCTCCAGGGACGGAAACAGAGGAGCAGCAGACACACGAAATCGGAAGACGTCTTTCCCGACATGCGGATGGCCGAAAGGTTTCGGATCCGTGGGAAGGCCGGTTTTCGAGGATCGTCAGCCGCCAGATCGGCCCCGAAGGGGTCAAATCGGTTCGGATGAGGTGAGCGAACGCTCACAGGCTGCTTTGCGGCCTTCGATCAACTGTGTCTGATCTGAACTCCCTGCCATCCAGTCTCCAATGAACCTGGAGGGCGAATGCAGAGTATCGGTCAGCGTCGTTTGCGTCACAGTGTGTCGATCAGCGTTCTCGCGCTGGTCGCCGCGCAGGTGTTCGGCGCGCCTGCATGGGCCGCCGACAGTGCCTCCGCGCCTGCTGCGGCCGTCGCTCCCGCCTCTGCCCGGACGCCTGCCCAAACACCCGCACAGGCGCGCGCCGCCGGTCTGGTCGCGCAGATGACCCGCGAGGAGAAGCTGTCGCTGGTGCACGGCTATTTCCCGCCCTGGGCCGACCGCACGCCGGGCGCTCCGGTCGCCGAGATGATCCCTTCCGCCGGCTATGTGCCCGGCATTGCGCGTCTGGGCATTCCCGCCCTGCGTGAAAGCGACGCCAGCCTGGGCGTCGCCAACCAGGTCGAACAGCGCAAGGGCGACGTCGCCACCGCCCTGCCGTCCAGCCTGGCCACCGCCGCCACCTTCGACCCCGAGATCGCGCACGCGGGCGGGGTGATGATCGGCTCGGAAGCCCGGTCCAAGACCTTCAACGTCCTGCTGGCCGGCGGGGTCAACCTGACCCGCGACCCGTGGAACGGCCGCAATTTCGAATATCTGGGCGAGGACCCGCTGCTGGCCGGGACCCTCGCCGGGGCGCACATCCAGGGCGTCCAGTCGAACAACATCGTCTCGACGATCAAACACTACGCCTTCAACAGCCAGGAAACCGGCCGGATGATCATGGACGCCCGTCTCGACGAGGCGTCCCTGCGTGAAAGCGACCTTCTGGCCTTCCAGATCGCCATCGAGCGCGGCCACCCGGGCTCGGTGATGTGCGCCTACAACCGTATCAACGGCGACTACGCCTGCGAGAACGACTTCCTGCTCAATCAGGTGCTCAAGCGCGACTGGGGCTATCCGGGCTGGGTCATGTCCGACTGGGGCGCGGTGCATTCGACCGAAAAGGCCGCGATCAACGGGCTGGATCAGGAATCCGGTCAGGAGCTGGACCGCCAGATCTACTTCGGCGCCCCCCTGACCGAGGCGGTCGCCGCCGGGCGGGTGTCCGAGGCGCGTCTGGACGACATGGTCGCGCGCATCCTGGTCGGAATGATCGAGACCGGCGCCATGGACCATCCGGTGTCGACGACGGCCGCGACGCCCGACTACGCCGCCCATGCCGAGGTCGCCCAGCGCGCCGCCGAGGCCGGGATCGTCCTGCTCAAGAACGACGCCGGCGCCCTGCCTCTGCTGGCGACGGCGAAGAAGATCGTGCTGATCGGCGGCCATGCCGATGTCGGCGTC
The DNA here is from genome assembly GCF_058807035.1 of Brevundimonas sp. GW821-FHT12E07. NCBI lineage: Bacteria > Pseudomonadati > Pseudomonadota > Alphaproteobacteria > Caulobacterales > Caulobacteraceae > Brevundimonas > Brevundimonas sp. GW821-FHT12E07. The sequence continues at coordinate 281,278 of NZ_JBXAQH010000004.1, forward strand.
CTGTCGGGCGGCGGTTCGTCCCAGGTCCGCTCGGTCGGCGGCGCGCCGGTCGAGATTCCCCTGACCTCGGGTGCGGCGTCCTCGTTCGCCCGGGTCACCTGGCACGCCTCCTCGCCGCTGAATGCGATCAAGGCCACGGCGCCGGACGCCGAGGTGGTCTTCGTCTCCGGGACCGATCATGCCGCCGCCGCTCGCGCCGCGCGCGGGGCCGACGCGGTCGTGGTCTTCGCCACCCAGTGGACGACCGAGGCCCAGGACGTCGAAACCCTGTCTCTCCCCGACGATCAGGACGCCCTGATCGCGGCTGTCGCCGCCGCCAACCCGCACACCACCGTGGTGCTGGAAACGGGTGGCCCGGTGCTGATGCCCTGGATCGATGCGGTTCCAGCCGTGGTCCAGGCCTGGTATCCGGGACAGCGCGGCGGCGAGGCCATTGCCCGCATTCTGTTCGGCCAGGTCAATCCGTCCGGCCGCCTGCCCATCACCTTCCCGCGCAGCGCCGATCAGCCGCCGCGCCCGGCCGTTCCGGGTCTGGAAGCCATGAAGGCCCATGATGAGGCCTCGAACGCCGGTTCGGGCTCGTCGGTCGTCTTCGCGCCCTTCCCGGTGGAATACCCCGAGGGTTCCGACGTCGGTTACCGCTGGTACGAACGCGAGGGCAGGGCGCCGCTGTTCCCGTTCGGCCATGGCCTCAGCTACACGAGCTTCCAGTACGGCGATCTTCGCATCGAGGGCGGAGCCGGTCTGACGGTCAGTTTCGACGTGACCAACACCGGGGATCGCGAGGGGACGGACGTGCCCCAGCTCTATGTCGCGGCGGATGCCCCCGGACACGCGCGCCGTCTGGCCGGCTGGTCGCGGGTGACCCTGAAGCCCGGTGAGAGCCACCGCGTCACCATCACCGCCGAACCCCGCATCCTGGCCGAGTACGACACCTCGACGCCCGGCTGGCGGATCGCGGCGGGACCCTATCGCGTCCACGTCGGACACGACGCCCTGGATAACGAACTCGGAGGAGAGGCGACGCTGTCTTCACAGACACTGAAGCCCTGACGCCGGAAACAACACGGACCAAGCCGCACAGAGAGGCGGCGCACACGGAGGAGGAGACGACCATGAGACTGCAAAAACGATCCATCCTGACGGCCTTGCTGGCCAGTACGGCCCTGGCCTCGCCGGCCTTCGCCCAGACGGCTGGCCAAACAGATCCGGAAACGACGACCGTCGACGAGATTGTCGTCACCGGCATTCGCGCCTCGCAGGAGCAGGCGATCAGCATCAAGCGCGACACCACCGCCGTGGTCGACGCGATCTCGGCGGAAGACATCGGCAAGCTGCCCGACGTCACCGTCGCCGACGCCCTTCAACGCATCGGCGGCGTCCAGATCCGACGCACCGCCGGCGAAGGCGCCACCGTCAACATCCGCGGTCTGCCCCAGGTCGTGACCCTGATGAACGGCGAGCAGTATCTGACGCCGGGCAACCTCGGCACCGCCCAACCCGATCTGAACGACATTCCCGCCCAGCTGATGAACGCGCTGGTCGTCTACAAGTCGATGGACGTCCGCAACGCCCTGTCGGGTATCTCGGGCACGATCGACCTGCGCACCCAGCGGCCCTTCAACTTCAAGGAAGGCCTGACCACCGCCCTGGCGACGGAATACGCCACCGGCGAGCAGACGCGTCAGGACGACTATCTGTTCAACGCCCTGCTCAACTGGCGCAACGACCGCTTCGGCGTGATGCTCGCCGCGGTCCAGCAGGAAGCCAACCTGGGCAACAACTACTCCGGCATCTCCCAGGGCGTGTTCGGCAACAACGACTGGGGCGGCACGGCCAACAACTGGATTTCGCCGCACGGTTACGACACCTTCCACCGCGAGGTCGAGCGCAAGCGGACCGGCGTCAACGGCGCCTTCACCTGGCAGATCGACGACGGCTTCGAACTGACCGGCGAGTTCTTCTACACCAAGCTGGAAGAGCATGACCGCGCAGCCGGCCTGAACATCTCCAACCGCTGGAACGGCCTGACCTGGACGACGCCGACCGCTTCGACGACCACGGGCGTAAACGGCAACAACGGCAATCCGTGGCTGGACGTGACGGAGTACGACCTCGACGTCTGGTGGATGAACTCCTTCTCGGTGAACCGCACCAAGAACAACGAGTCGAAGAACTTCAACCTGGAGCTCAAGTACGACAAGGGCGGGCCCTTCACCTTCGAGGCCCGCGCCATTCACGCCGAGGCGTCACTGCTCAGCATGAACGGCCAGGTCCAGGGCGACCTGTCCAACTGGCAGTATGCGCCGGATCGGTCCTTCACCCTGTTCCGCGACCCGGCCGACCGCACCCGCGGGCCCTTCTATTCGGCGGCGATCGCGGCCCAGTATCCGGCCTCGCAATACTCCAACGCCACCGTCGGCTCGAACGGCGGCCGCTACATCAATCCGAACCCCCTGGGCATCGGCAATGATCCGCAGATCCACCTGAATATCGGCAACAAGGGTGAGACGATCTGGAGCAACTTCAACAATCCGATCGTCGGCGGCCTGGGCAATGTTCCCCTGTCCCAGTACATGGCCAACCAGGATAGCTACGCCGTCGCGGCCTATTCGTCGGAAGGCAACCAGCGCAACCAGTCCGAGCTCACGGTCGTCCGCATGGACGGCGGCTATGAGTTCCAGGCCGAGCCGCTGCTGGGCTTCATCAACAAGATCGACGTCGGCCTGCGCCATTCGGACCGCCAGGTGCAGATCGAAAACTTCCACCTGTTCTCGGACGTCAACGGCTGTTCGGTTCAGTGGAAGGCGATCGACGTCGTCATGAACCAGAACCAGTGCTCGGCCGGTGAGCAGGTGCCCAACCCGGCCTTCAACCCGGCCCTGCCGGTCAGCGCCACCAATCCGACGACGGTGTTCCAGGGCTATACGGTCAACAGGCCGACCAAGCTCAATACGAACAACAACACCTACTTCCTGGAAAACTACGGCTCGATCACCAAGGGCCTGCCGGGGGTCTGGGTCGTGGATCCGCGCGACTTCGATGATGTCGTGGGCTTCCAGCAGCGCGTCTTCGGCAGCGCCTATGAGGTCATCATCCCGGGCAACACCTATGATGTCGATCTGTACGAGGACAGCGGCTATCTGAACGCCAATATCGGCTTCGGAAACCTGCACGGCGATGTCGGTGTCCGGGCCATCCGCACCCAGCTGCACGTGCGTCAGAACCAGACCGGCGACACCCGCAACTACGGTGACACCAACCTCGACGTCGGGGACACGATCTCCAAGCGCAGCTACACCGACTGGCTGCCGTCGGTGAACATGGTCTACGACTTCACCGACCGGCTGAAGCTGCACGCCGCCTACAACAAGACCATGATCCCGCTGGATCTGGGCAACTACGGCGGTGGCGTCACCATCTCCACGGCGGACTCGGCCGGCCCGACGCCGCTCGATCCGACCGCTCCGCCGCTCGGCATCCGTCGGGTCACCGGGGCGACCTTCGCGGGCAGCCCGGACCTGAACCCCTGGCGGTCGAACAACTATGACCTGACGCTCGAGTACTATGCTGGCCGGGCGACGATGTTCAGCATCGCCCTGTTCAAGCTGGACATCGAAAGCTTCGTGACCCGGGCGACGGTGCCAGGCGGCCGGTTCCCGGACGGTGACGGCATCATCCGCCGCGAAGTGCCGGTCAACATGCCGGTCCAGGGCGTGGGCGGTTCGCTGCAAGGGGTGGAACTGGGGGCCAAGCTGGCCGTCAGAGACATCTGGGAGACCGACAGCTTCATCCGGAACTTCGGCTTCGACGGGAGCTTCACCTACTCGGACAGCTCGCAGACCGACCGGAACCTCTCGGGCGACGAGCTGCCGTTCATCGACAACTCCAAATACTCGGTCAACGCCGCGATCTGGTATCAGGATGACAAGCTGCAGGCGCGTGTGGCCTACAACTACCGCACGCCGCGTCTGTCGAGCACCTTCGGCACGCCTCTCGGCGCCATCCCGATCTACCAGGACACGGCCCAGTATGTGGACGTCAACGTCACCTATAACGTGACCGACAACGTCACCGTCTACCTCAACGGCTCCAACGTCTTCGGCGAGATCGAGGAATACTATCTCGAGTTCGAGAAGGGGGCGGAACAGTTCCACTCCCGCAACGAGTTCGAACCTCGCTGGTCGATCGGCGCGCGCGCCAAGTTCTAACCACCACCCCTGGACCCTGGCCGACGATGACGTTCGCGTTGTCGTCGGCCGATTTTTTCGCGTAATCCTCCAGGATCAGCTTGCGTCAGACAGGCGAGGAAACGGCCATGGACACAGCGTCCGGCGATAGACTTCCCCCGAACGCCATCCGTCAGGTGGTGATCGTCGGCGGCGGGACCGCGGGCTGGATGACGGCCGCGGCCCTGATCCAGCATCTGCGCCACACCGGCGTCGGCATCACCGTGGTCGAGTCCTCCGAGATCGGCACGATCGGCGTCGGCGAGGCGACCATCCCGACCATCCGTCGCTTCTACGCCCAGCTCGGCATGACCGACGCCGAGGTGATGACGGCGACCCAGGCCAGCTGCAAACTGGGCATCCGCTTCACCGGCTGGAGCGGACCGGGCTCCGACTTCATCCACCCCTTCGGCCTGTACGGACAGGACCTGCGCGGGGTGGGCTTCCACAACTACTGGGCCAGGCAGCGCCAGACCGGTGACCAGACGCCTCTGGCCGCCTATTCGCTCGGCGCCTCGCTGGCGTTCGGCGGCAAGTTCATCGAGCCGTCGCCGACCCCGCCGTCGTCCCTTTCGGTCTTCGACTGGGCCCTGCATCTCGACGCCTCCCTGTTCGCCCAGCATCTGCGGCGCTACGCCGAGGCGTCGGGCGTCCAGCGCATCGACGCCCGCATCACCGACGTCCAGCTCCGGCCCGAGGACGGTTTCGTCCGGGCGATCACCCTGGGCGACGGGCGTGAGGTCGAGGGCGATCTGTTCGTCGACTGCTCGGGCTTCCGCGGCCTCCTGATCGGCGAGGCCCTGGGCTCGGCTTATGAGGACTGGGGCCAATGGCTGGCCTGCGACGCCGCCTTCGCCGTCCAGAGCGAGAACGGGCCGGGCATGGAGCCCCATCCCTACACCCAGGTCACGGCGCACGCGGCCGGCTGGCAGTGGGGCATCCCGCTGCGCCACCGCGCCGGCAACGGCCTGGTCTTCTCCAGCGCCCATATGACCGACCAGCAGGCGCTGGACGCCCTGATGCCGAACCTGATGGGTAAGCCCCTCATGGAGCCGCGCCGCATCGGCTTCCGCCCCGGCCGCCGCGATCGGGCCTGGGTCAAGAACTGCGTCTCCATCGGCCTGTCCGCCGGCTTCCTCGAGCCGCTGGAAAGCACCAGCATCGCCCTGATCGAGAACGGCATCGAACGGCTGAAGTCCCTGTTCCCGGACAAGACCTTCGCCCCCTCGATCATCGACGAGTTCAACGACCAGTCGGCGCGCGAGATGGAGCGCACCCGCGACTTCATCATCCTGCACTACTGGCTGAACGGCCGCGACGAGCCCTTCTGGAAAGAGCGGCGCGAGGCCGCCATCCCCGACACCCTGGCCCGCAAGGTCGAGCTCTGGAAGGCGAGGGGACAGTTCATCCGCTATCGCTGGGAGATGTTCCACCCGGCCAGCTGGCTGGCCATCTACGACGGCTTCGGCGTCTTGCCCGAACAGCTGGATCCCGCCGTCGAGGGGCTGGACCCCGGCCAACTCGCCCACAGCCTTCAACAGATGCGGACCTCGGTCGCCGAGACCGTCGCCCGCACCCCGAGCCACGCCGCCTTCCTGGCACGGCTCGACCGACCTGTAGCCGCTTGAGAGACACCCCGATGGCCAACAACCCTCATCGCCCGATCCGCAAGATCTGCATCGTCGGCGGCGGCACCGCCGGGTGGATGGCCGCCGCCCTCATGTCCGAGCATTTCAAGGGGACGATGGGCGCCATCGAGGTTGTCGAAAGCGACGACATCTCGACCGTCGGCGTCGGGGAATCGACCGTTCCGCCCCTGCTGGAGCTGATCGCCAAACTGGGCATCAACGAACAGGAGTTCATCCGCGAGACCCAGGGCACCTTCAAGCTGGGCATCGACTTCCGCGACTGGCGGGTGAAGGGCGAGAACTATTTCCACCCCTTCGGCGAACTGGGCGCCCGGGTCGATCTGTCCGACTTCTACCAGCTGTGGCTCAAGGCCAGGGCCAACGGCTATCAGGGTCCGCTGCAGGACTTCGCCCCGGCGGCGGTGATGGCGCGCGAACGCAAATTCATGCTGCCGTACAAGGCCCCGAACACCCCGATCGCCAGCGCCAGCTATGCGCTGCATTTCGACGCCAAGCTGGTCGCCCGCTACCTGCGCAAATATGCCGAGGCGCGCGGCGTGAAGCGCACCGAAGGCATGGTCCACGACGTCGCCCTGCTGCCGAACGGCTTTGTCGAGAAGCTGATCCTCAAGGACGGCCGCACCATCGACGCCGACTTCTTCATCGATTGCTCGGGCTTCCGCAGCCTGCTGATCGGCAAGGCGATGCAGACCGGCTTCCATGACTGGTCGGACTGGCTGCTGTGCGACCGCGCCGTGGCCCTGCAGATCGAGAACGAGACGCCGCCCATGCCCGTCACCCGGGCCCAGGCCATGGACTGCGGCTGGCGCTGGGTGATCCCGCTACAGCACCGCAGCGGCACCGGATACGTCTTCTCCAGCAAGCATCTGAGCGATGACGAGGCGACCGCGGCCCTGCTGGCCCAGTGCGAGGGCGCGCCGGTGACCAAGCCATGGATCGTGCCGTTCAAGACCGGCGTGCGCGAGAAGCTGTGGGAGAAGAACGTGCTGGGCATCGGCCTGGCGGGCGGCTTCATCGAGCCGCTGGAGTCGACCGCGATCCACCTGATCTACCGCGGCATGGACTTCTTCTTCCGCTTCCTGCCCGACCGCGATTGCGATCCGGCCCTGGCCGCCGAGTACAATCGCCGCATGATCGCCGACTATGAGGAGATCCGCGACTTCGTCATCCTGCACTACTGCACGACCCAGCGGGAGGACACGCCCTTCTGGCGCGAGGTCAAGGCGATGGAGCCGCCGGCGTCGCTGAAGCGCAAGATCGAGCTGTTCCGTGTCAACGGGACCCGCGCCGAGGGGCTGGACGAACTGTTCCGCGCCGTCAGCTGGCAGTCGGTGATGGAAGGCATGGGCGTCCATCCGCGCGGCTATCACCCCCTGGTCGACCGCATTCCGTTCGAGAACGTGCCCGAGCAACTGGACCATGCGCGGGAGATGCTTCGGCGCGTCGTCGCCGACCTGCCCACCCAGGAAGACTTCATCGCCAAACACTGCGCGGCGGTGACGCCGGAGATGGCGGCCTGAAATCGTATGATGTTTGGCGGGACGGACGCGGTCGGATCGGCTAGCGTGGCCTTATGAGTGGACTCAGCGGACAGCCGGGGAACGGAACAGCGTGCGTCGCCCGGTAACGATCAAACACGTCGCCGCCGAGGCCGGTGTCTCGCTGCAGACCGTCTCGCGGGTCATCAACAACGGCCCCAATGTGCGGCCCGAGGTCCGCGACCGGGTCAACGCCGCCGTGGCCAAGCTCGGCTATGTGCCCAGCATCGCGGCCCAGCGCATGGGGGGCTCGCGCTCCTGGCTGCTGCTGGCCCTGAACGACCGCGACCGCACCATCGAGGGCTGGCGTCTGGGCGAGGGCACGGACTGGGTCGACAAGATGCTGATGGGCGGGATGCTGGAGTGCGCCGAGCACGGCTACCGCATGATTTTCGAGCTGGTCGACACCCATTCGAACCATGTGGAGCGCGAGGTCCGTGCGGCGATCTCGGCGCTGCACCCCGACGGCGTCATCCTGACCCCGCCGCACTCCGACAATCCGCTGATCATCGACCTGCTGGTCCAGCTGGGCCTGCCGTTCGCGCGGATCGGTTCGGTCGCCGACGGGCCCGGCTTCGCCATCACCATGGACGACCGCGCGGCGGGCAAGGCGGCGACCGAGCATCTGCTGGACCTCGGCCATACCCGCGTCGGCTTCATCACCGGCAGCGACGAATGGGCCATCAGCGGCGCGCGTCTGGACGGCTACAAACAGGCGATGACGGAGCGCGGCTTCGCCATCGACGAGGCCCTGATCGGGCGCGGCGACTTCTCCTTCGAATCCGGCACGGCGGCCATGGAGGCCTTCTGCGCCCTGGCCGAACCCCCGACCGCCCTGGTGGCCTCCAACGACCAGATGGGGCTGGCGGCCCTGCGCGTCGCGACCAGCCGGGGCCTGAAGTCGCCCGGGGACTTGGCCATCGTCAGCTTCGACGACACCCCGATCGTCAAGTTCAGCCATCCGCCCCTGACGGCCATCGTCCAGCCCATCGCGGCCATGACGGCCGAGGCCTCGCGCCTGCTGATCCGGGCGAAGGCCGGGGACGCCGATCTGCCGCCCAGCGTGGTGGTGCCCTTCGGTCTGGCGATCCGGGACTCCACTCGGCGCGTCTGAGGCCCTACACCGACGTCAAAACAAGACTCGGAGGCGACCCCCAATGGCGAATGCGCGAGCCTATCTGCCCGGCTTCGGCAATCACGGCGTTAGCGAAGCCACGCCCGGCGCCTTGCCGGAGGGCCAGAACTCGCCCCAGCGCGCGCCGTTCGGCCTCTATGCCGAGCAGCTGTCCGGCACGGCCTTCACCGCCCCGCGACACGAGAACAGGCGCAGCTGGCTCTATCGCCTGCGTCCCACAGCCAACCATCCGCCATTCCAGCCCTGGGCCGGCGGCGCCCTGCTCAAGTCCGGCCCGTTCGAGCGGCCGCCGACGCCCAACCGCCTGCGTTGGGACCCGCTGCCCATGCCGAGCGCGCCGACGGACTTCGTCGAGGGTCTGGTCACCTATGGCGGCAACGGCGATGTGGGCCAGAACGCCGGCATCGGAGTGCATCTCTACGCCTGCAACCGCTCCATGGAAGGGCGGGTCTTCTTCGATGCCGACGGCGAACTGTTGATCGTGCCGCAGGAGGGCGGGCTCACCATCACCACCGAGTTCGGCATCATCGACCTGGAGCCGCAGCAGATCGCGGTCATCCCGCGCGGCGTGCGCATTCGCGTCGCCCTGACCGGGGCGCAGGCGAGGGGATACGTCTGCGAGAACTACGGCGCCCTGTTCCGCCTGCCGGACCTCGGCCCCATCGGCTCCAACGGCCTGGCCAATCCGCGCGACTTCGAGACGCCCGTCGCCGCCTATGAGGACGTCGAGGGCGGGGTCGAGCTGGTGCAGAAATTCCAGGGCGGGCTGTGGTCCACGACCCTGGATCATTCGCCGTTCGACGTGGTCGCCTGGCACGGCGATCTGGCGCCCTATCGCTACGACCTGCGGCGGTTCAACACGATCAACACGGTCAGCTACGACCATCCCGATCCGTCGATCTTCACGGTCCTGACCAGCCCGTCGGACACCCCGGGGACGGCCAACTGCGACTTCGTCATCTTCCCGCCGCGCTGGATGGTGGCCGAGGCGACGTTCCGGCCGCCGTGGTTCCACCGCAACGTTATGAGCGAGTTCATGGGCCTGATCCTCGGCACCTATGACGCCAAGGAGGGCGGCTTCGCGCCCGGCGGCGCCTCCCTGCACAACTGCATGAGCGGCCATGGGCCCGATCAGGCCAGCTACGCCAAGGCGGTCGAGGCCGACCTCAAGCCGATGAAGATCGAGAACACCATGGCCTTCATGTTCGAGAGCCGCTGGGTCATCCGCCCGACGGATCACGCCATGGAGGCCCCGACCATGCAGCTGGATTACGACGACGTCTGGTCGGATTTCGAGAAGGGCAAACCGACCGGGTGAGGCGGCAAACGGCCGACCCGGCGAGGTGACTGGTGGTGAATACGCCGGACCGGCCGCCGCAGGGCAGGGCACAAGGTCTTTGGAACATCGGGCCGCGCCCTGCGGATATCTTGCAGACCAATGTGACGGCTGTCACCTAACTTTGGTTACATTTACCAACAATTTCAAAGAGACACGGCCAGCGGGTAATCTTTCGTTGTTCCCGTTTCGGCTAGGGAAAACCCATTCGGACCCGCGGATCGGAGCGCGGGACCGGCCCCATTCGGATCGCGCGATGCGCGGCGAAGGCGTGGCGAAAAGGAAAAGGCCGGGGAGGGGGCTCCCCGGCCTTTTCTGTCTTCAGCGGTCGACGCGCCTCAGGAGGCGGCGGCCTCGGCCCGGACAGGAAGCGTCCAGTTCGGGCGGATGAAGTGGCAGGTATAGCCGTCGGGCAGTCGCTCCAGATAATCCTGGTGCTCGGGCTCGGCCTCCCAGAAGGGGCCGGCGGCGGTCACCTCGGTCACCACCTTGCCGGGCCAGAGACCCGAGGCGTCGACGTCGGCGATGGTGTCGAGCGCCACGGCCTTCTGCTCGTCCGAAGTGTAGAAGATGGCCGAGCGATAGCTGGTGCCCAGATCGTTGCCCTGACGGTTCAGGGTCGACGGGTCGTGGATCTGGAAGAAGAACTCCAGAAGCTTGCGATAGGTGATGACCTCGGGATCGAAGATGATCTCGATCGCCTCGGCGTGGGTCCCGTGGTTGCGATAGGTGGCGTTGGGCACATCGCCGCCGGAATATCCGACGCGGGTCTCCAGCACGCCCGGATAGCGGCGCAGCAGGTCCTGCACGCCCCAGAAGCAGCCTCCGGCCAGGATCGCGGTTTCGGTTTTGGCCATGTCTGTCGCTCCTCGAATAGGTGTGAACCCTAGATAGGACGCGCGCGCGTCCTGAAAAAGGGCGGGCGCCGTCGGAAATCCTCCGCCAACGGCCATCCGGCGCTTGCCGATGCGCGCGGGCTGTTCTATCAGCCTCGCCTCCCGCCGGAGAGACCATCCGGCGCTGCGAAGACCCTCGGGCGAATCGTGGAAACGGACAGGTGGCGGAGTGGTCGATCGCGCACGCTTGGAAAGCGTGTGTAGGTGAAAGCCTACCGAGGGTTCGAATCCCTCTCTGTCCGCCACGGCCCCCGCCCACAGCCAGCCGCCGAACCCGCATCCCTGACGACACGGTCCGACGGCGAGCACGCGATCAGGCGTTGGCTTCGTTTCCGACGTAGCGCTCGTATTCTTCGTTGAAGCGCATGGCGGTCTTGGCGGGGTTCTTGCCCTTTTCCTTGAGTTCGAGGAACCAGGTGCCTTCTTCCTCGAACATGTGGTGGCGGACGGCGCCCTCGATGTGTTCGAGCTTGTCCATCCAGTCCTGGCTCATCGGCGGCAGGGCCTCGAGTGCGGCCATCTGCAACTTCACCGCAACCTGTTCGCCATAGGCCAGGTCGGCGTGACCGGCTTCGCCCGCATCGGCGAGGGCGGGGTAGAGGACGGTCTCCTCGGCGCCGGCGTGACCGACCAGGATGACGCCCAGATGCTTCTGTGCGGCCATGCGCGAGGCTTCGTCCGGCGCGGCTTTCGCGGCGGCGAACGCGGCGAGCAGCAGCTTGTGGTGGCCCAGCGCCTCGGTGAGGAAGTCGCCGGGCTCGGCGGCGGCCCAGGCCTTGGCGTTGGCTTCGGCGCGGGCCTGTTCGGATTCAGGCGGGGTGACGGCGGCGACGATCTTGTCGAGAACGGACATGGGGGAAACTTTCGGTGCGGAATGCGCCCCCTGAACCGCCCCGGCGCCGCGTTGTTCCGCCGCAGGTGAGTATCCGCGAAGATGGGAACCGTTATCATTCAATGTGTTAGCTGTGCCGTACGGTTTGGGCGGCGGACGCCGTGCGTTAGGGTCGGGAAGGCACCGTGTCCCGAAAAATCGAAAAGGGAGACACTGGACCCTCGGGCGGATTCCGGCGGGACCGGCGGGCGCGCGCCGGCATGGGCTGTCGCGCCTGGAATCGGGTCGGTCGCGCAGTCGAATGACGATGTGAAAGACCGTGAGGGCGGCCGCGAACAGTCCGCGCGCCTCACTGTCTACAAGGGGGCGATGAGCGCCGGTTCAAGGCCTGTGCGGCGGAGAAATGCAGCGGCCGGAAGGGGCGGGTGTCTCCGCCGAGGGTCGCGAAGGGGCGAGAGGATTGGGGTCGGGAGTGTCGTAATTTTTGGCCAGATTTTGCTGACGAAGCGGCACTATCGCGCGCCTTTGAACGATCTAACGCACTTAGCCGCTAAGGATATTCGTTGCTCGCTTACATCCACCGTAGCCTCTGACCACCGCTATGGCGAGGCAAGCGGCATCCGTCAGGCTCTCGTTGAAGAGGGTGGGGCGGGCCATGAGGCCTCCAAGCCTTTGGAACACTGCGCCATGTCCCCAGCGGGACTTGGGTTGTCCACGGAAGCAGGGACGTCCAAGCGTGGCAAACCGACGATATCGGTTCAGCCTTGGTTGTCGGCGATTCGTCCGATGCAACCTTGGAGGCCCGAGTGGCCAGCTTCATTGTGACCTATGATCTACACAACGTCAGGAACTATACGACCCTTCTGGCTACGCTTCGCCGGATGGGCGCGGTTTCGCCAGCAGAGTCCGTTTGGCTCCTCGATTACGCTGGAACAGCACCATCCCTGCTTCAGGCGCTCAGAAGCACCGCAGACGAGGACGACGGCCTATTCATCGTCAACTTGGGGCAGCCAACCGATTGGGCTGCTCGAAAGTCGAACGACGCAACGATCAACTGGATGATTGCCAGATACGCAGGCTCTCGCGTCTGAGACCAATCCAGCCATCCAGCAGGTCAGAACATGGTCGGAGCCGGAAACGAAAACGGCCCCTCCGCGAGGGAGGGGCCGATCTGGGGCGCGTCTTGCGCTATGGGCTTTCGCGCATGTTACCGTTCCGGCATCAAGATCAGTCGATGGTGTTCCATCGATCGACGGACGTGATGCGGATGAAGTCTTTCACGCCTTCGTTGTCGATGGCGGCTGCGGCGAAGGCATGCGCCAAGTCATTTCGGGCCAACTCCAGTGGGATCGTGCCCGCCTTGTAGGCTTCGAGCACATTGTCCAAGTAGGCGTCGAGGGCCGCGTGATCCTGCTTCGAAAGTTCAATGGCCATTGTTCACTCCAGTCCGTAAACGATAGCGCACGCATCCAAAGCGAAGATCAAGTCCCGCCTCACCCCACCCGGTTCTTCACCAGATCCTCCACCACACCCGGATCCGCCAGCGTCGACGTGTCCCCCAGCGAGCCCAGGTCGTTCTCGGCGATCTTGCGCAGGATGCGCCGCATGATCTTGCCGGAGCGGGTCTTGGGCAGGCCGGGGGCGAATTGGATGGCGTCGGGGGCGGCGATGGGGCCGATTTCGTGGCGGACCTGGGCGATGAGGGCCTTGCGCAGGTCGTCGGAGGGGGTGACGCCGGCGTTCAGGGTGACGAAGGCGTAGATGCCCTGGCCCTTGATGTCGTGGGGGAAGCCGACCACGGCGGCCTCGGCGACGTCGTCGTGCAGGACCAGGGCGCTCTCGACCTCGGCGGTGCCCATCCGGTGGCCCGAGACGTTGATGACGTCGTCGACCCGGCCGGTGATCCAGTAATAGCCGTCGTCGTCGCGGCGGCAGCCGTCGCCGGTGAAATACTTGCCCGGATAGGCGGAGAAATAGGTGTCGAAGAAGCGCTGGTCGTCGCCCCAGACGCCGCGCATCTGGCCGGGCCAGCTGTCGGTGATGACCAGATTGCCGCTGTTCGGGCCGTCCAGCACCTTGCCGTCCGCATCGACCAGCTCCAGCTCCACGCCCGGCAGGGGTTTGGTCGCCGAGCCGGGCTTGAGGTCGGTAGCGCCGGGCAGGGGGGAGACGAGGATGCCGCCCGTCTCGGTCTGCCACCAGGTGTCGACGATCGGCAGACGGCCCTCGCCGACGACCTCATGATACCAGCGCCAGGCCTCCGGGTTGATCGGCTCGCCGACCGAGCCCAGCAGGCGCAGGGACTTGCGGCTGGAGCGTTTCACCGGTTCGTCGCCGTCGCGCATCAGGGCGCGGAGGGCCGTGGGGGCGGTGTAGAAGATCTCGACCTGATGCTTGTCCACGACCTGCCAGAAGCGGCCGTTGTCGGGATAGCTGGGCACGCCCTCGAACATCAGGGTCGTGGCGGCGTTGGCGAGGGCGCCATAGACGACGTAGCTGTGGCCCGTGACCCAGCCCACATCGGCGGTGCACCAGAAGACCTCGCCGGGGCGATAGTCGAAGACCAGTTCGTGGGTGTAGCTGGCCCAGAACAGATAGCCGCCGGTGGTGTGCATCACCCCCTTGGGCTTACCGGTCGAGCCCGAGGTGTAGAGGATGAACAGCGGATCCTCGGCGGCCATCGGCTCGCAGGGGCAGTCGTCGGCGACGGTCTTCACCGCCTCCTCGAATCGCACGTCGCGGCCCTCGACGATTGGCACATCGGCGCCGGTGTGGGCGATGACCAGCACCTTGTTCACCGCGACCTTGGTCAGGGCCTCGTCGACATTGGCCTTGAGCGCGATCCGCTTGCCGGCGCGCAGGCCCTCGTCGGCGGTGATGACCACGGTCGAGCCGCAGTCCTCGATGCGGCCGGCGATGCTGTCGGGGCTGAAGCCGCCGAAGACGACGGAGTGGATGGCCCCGATGCGCGCGCAGGCCAGCATGGCCACGGCGGCGGCGGGGATCATTGGCAGATAGATGGTGACGCGGTCGCCCTTCTGGACGCCCAGGTCCTTGAGCACATTGGCCATGCGGCAGACCTGACGGTGCAGCTCCGCATAGGTGATGGCGCCGGAGACCGACGGATCGTCGCCCTCGAAAATGATGGCGGTCTGATCGGCGCGCTCGGCCAGGTGCCGGTCGACGCAGTTGTACGCCACGTTCAGGACGCCGTCGGCGAACCAGTGGATGTGGAAGTCGTCCTTCCTGAACGACACGTCCTTGATCTTCGTCGGCGCCTTGACCCAGTCCAGACGCTTCGCCGCCTCGGCCCAGAAGGCGTCCGGCGTGTCATGCGCCGCCTTGCGAGCCGCCTCATAGCCCGCCCGATCCATATGCGCCTTCGCCGCCCATTCGGCGGGGACGGGATAGACTTCGGAATCGTGGGTCGGGGGAGTGGTCATGCGCGTCGCCTCGGGTCGTGGTTTCTGCGTGGACCGTGGGAGCGGTCCCGGACGGTTCATTCCGCCGCCCGCACCGAACATCAAGCCCAGCCCCGGGTCCAGCCCCGCACCGGGCGGCAGGGACGATTTGCATCCCGGACGGTGTCGCGAATCTGACCCGGTTCGGGGGAGTTTGTTTTCAACCGGCCTTTCGGGTTTGTGCGGACTTGTTCGCGGGGCGTGAGTGACCCTAGAGTGTGTTCAGGCATGGGGGCGCCAGTAAACACGGACAGGGCGGGGCGACGGTTCGTCCCGCGGTCAGCCTGTTCGCGGCGGAGCTGTAATGACGTCGGATCGACGCCAGACCGTGCTGAAGATGGTTTCAGCGAACCGCTCCCCCTCCGTCGGAGACGTCTGGACGCACGAGACGCCCGAGGAGCGGGTGCGCCTGTACTGGCCCGCCGGGATTCTGGTGCGCAGCGAAGTCGGCGAGCCAGTCGTGGCCCATTCGGAGTGGGCCGGGGCCTATGAGGCGGGGCGGCGCGCCTTCCTGGCCCAGGCGACGGCTCTGGCCGGCCTGTCCCATCCGAACGTCGGGACGATCCGGACCATCTCCGACCTCGACGACCTGGCGGTGGTGCGGACCGAGCCCATGGGCGTCAGCCTGGCGGCAAGGCTGAGCGGGGGCGCGGTGGTGCGTCCCGAGGCCGTGCTGGCGCTGGCCGCCGATCTGGCCGCCGGGCTGGAGGCCATCCACGGGCGGAGGCAACTGCATCTGAACCTCGCGCCCGAGAGCATCGGGGTCGGGACCGGTCTGGCGGTGCTGCACGACCCCTCCGTGGACCGGCGGTCCTTCATTCCGCTTGTGCGGCGGCTCGACGGCCTGTTCCGGCCCGGCCTGTCGCCGTTCGAGGCCCAGGATGCGACCGCGAGCGCGCCCCTTGTCCCCGCGACCGATCTCTATGGCCTGAGCGCTGTCCTCTATCGCGTGATCACGGGGCGGGACGCGCCCGACTGGTTCGGCTGGACCGACGAGACCCGGCTGTCGGCCCGTGCGGAGGCGGCGGAGTATCCCGTGGCCTTCATCGCCGCGGTGGAGACGGGGTTGTCGCGAAACGCCGCGGACCGGTTCGCCACGGTCGCCGACTGGCGCGCCGTCGCCGGACTGCCGGAGCCTCCGCCGGTGGAGGGCCGCGTCTGGTTCGATGCGGTGGAGGATCTGAACGTCCCGCCGACTCCGCCCGATGATCTGGCTCTCGCCCCGCCTTCGGTGGCGCCCGATCCGACTGTCCCGCCGGTGGTCGAGGATCTGGGCGCGCTGAGGCCCACGCCGACGCCGGAGATGTTGTCCTACAAGACCGGGTCGATCCCGACGGCGACCAAGCCCGGGCAGAAGGTCGGACGGGGCAGGGCGATCGGCGTCGGGGTGATGGCCGCCGCGGCCGGTCTGGTCGCCGTCGTGGCCTTCGCGGGCGGGCGGTTCGGCGGCGCCCCGCGCGATACGGCCCCGGCCGAGGCCGAGGCGGCCTCGACGCGGCCCGAGCCTCCGAAGGCGCCCGACGGCTGTTCGTGGACCTATGGCGAGGATGAAAGCGACCTGAGCCTGCGCTGCGGCTCAGGCGAGGGTCAGACGGTCGATCGCGGGACCCTCCGACCCACCGACGTCGCCGACGCCACGGCGGGCAAGTCCGCCGCCATGGCCCGGCTCGGCGCCTTCTATCTACGGGACACGCCCGGGCGGGACGAGCAGGCGGGGCTGGAATGGCTACGCCGCGCGGCCTCGGCGGGCGAGACCTCGGCCATCCTCGACCTCGGCGACTTCTATGAAGCGTCCGCAGGCGAAGGCGATGGGAGCCCCGCCGTCCTGCGCCAGAGCCTGGACTGGTATCGGAAGGTCAACGCGCCGGCGGCGGAGGGCGCTTCGGCCCGCATCCCGTCCCCCGATCAGATCCGCCTCGCCGACGAGGGCGCGCTGCGGATCGAGGCGCGGCTGGTTCAGGCGCGTGACGGCGCCTTCGCCGGCTGCTGGCGCTCGGGCGAGGTCACGGCCCGGCTGACCATCAAGGACGACCGCTTTTCCTTTGCCGTGGGGGACGGGGAGCCCGCCGTGGGCCAGATCGCCGAGCCGCGCGAGGACGACCGGCTGTCGGTCATCCTCGACGGGCCAAAGCTGATGACCGGCCAGCGCTACCTCCTGACCCGCGACGGCGCCGAGATGGTCGAGCGGCGTCTGGACGTGGCCAATTCGACGGAAAGGTGGACCGCATGTTCCGCCGACTGATCCCCGTACTGGCGCTGCTGGCCGCGGTTCCGGGCGTTTCGAGCGCCCAGATGGCCGGTGGGCTGCGGCTGGAGAGCGTGGAGACCTGCGCCCAGCTGTCGACCTTCACGGCCCGCAATCCCGGCTTCGACAGCGCCATGATCGCGGCCAAACGCGAGGCCCTGGGCGGCTGCGCGCCTCCGCCGCCCCGGATCACGGTCGCGCCCAGACCCGCGCCCGCGCCGAGGGCGGCGCCTGCGAGAGCCGCCCCGGCGCCCCGCGTCCGGCCGCGCACGCCGACCCCGCCGATCCCGCGCACCGTCCCGGCGCCGACGCCCGCGCCCGCGCCCGCTCCGGTTCCGGTGCGTCCGCCGCCCGCGCCCTCGACCATCACGCCCCGGCTGAACGCGCCGACCTCGACGCCCCGGCTGAACACCACGGTCAGTCCGACCGTCGGGCTGAACCTCGCCCCCGTGGACGCCTCGGAGAGCCTGTCCGCCGCGATCCAGGCCCGGGTTCAGGCCCCGATCGCCGACCCGATCACGGCTCCGCCGCCGGATCCGGAGCCGGTCTCGCTCCCCGCCGCGCCGCCTTCCGCCCCCGCCGGCTGCCGCTGGGCCTCGGTCCCCGATGCGGTTCTGGAGTGCGGTGAGGGCGCAGGCTGGCGGGTCGTGGAAGGCGCCAACATCACGCCCGACACCGTAGACGCGGCCGCGCGCGGCGACGCCCTGGCCATGGCCAATCTCGGCTACTTCTACGAAGTCCAGCCCGCGCCGGTCGGCAGCCGGGCCGAGGCCATCCGCTGGTATCGCGGCGCGGCCGACAAGGGCGTGGCGGCGGCCCAGTACAATCTGGCGCTCCTCTATGACGCGGGCGTCCCGGGGTCGGTCGAGCCCGATCCGGTCCAGGCCTATCCCCTGTTCCGCGCCGCCGCCGAGGCCGGGATCGTGCCCGCCATGGGGCGTCTGGGCGAATATCTCTATCAGGGCTGGGGCGGCGCGCCGCGCGACGACCGCGAGGCCCGGGTCTGGCTGGAGCGCGCCGGCGCCGGCGGCGACCCCCGGGTCCAATACTATCTCGCCCTGTTCCATCTGGACGGTCTGGCGGGCTTCAAACCCGATCCGACGGCCGCGGCGGCCCTTATGCTGATAGCGGCGCAGGCCGGAGATGCGCGGGCGATGTTCGGGACCGGACAGAACTATGAGCGCGGGCTGGGCGTGGCCCGGGATCTGGGCGAGGCGACGCGGTGGTACTCTCGAGCGGCCGAGGCCGGCGACCCCGACGCCCGCGTCCGTCTGGACCAGCTGTCGACCCCCGTTATTCGCCCGATTGCGGGATGGTGAACGAGTGACGGAAACTGGCCTTGTTTCTGTCTTCTCGTTCACGTGTGTTCGGGCCGGAATCGTATAGGCATGGAGGATCGGGAGCAGCGAATGGCGACGGCCCAGGATGACGGCCTCGATCAGGTCCGGCGCGATCTGATCGATCTGGTTTTGCGTGAGGCGGGCGGGCGCGTGGCGGCCGATCCGAAGTCTCCGGTCGCCCAGCTTCTGGCCGGGATCGTCCGGCGCGAGATGGCCGGCGCGGTCGAGGAGCTGCGTCACGGCGGCGCCGTCATCGACAGCGAAGCCCTGGCGGAGGCCATCGCCCGGCGCATCGGGACCGATCCGCGCGGCGCAGCGGATTTCCGTTCCGGTTCCGCACCCTCCGCCCCGAACCGTACACGGGACATCATCCTGATCGGCGTCGCGGCCCTGCTGGCCGTGGCCATCTTCCTCGGCGGCTTTGCCCTCGGCGGAGGGCTTGAGAAGCTGCAGCCGGCGCCGGCGGCTCCGACCACCGTGCTGACCGATCCGAACGCCCTGCCGCCCGCGACCACCGACGGCCTGACGCCCTCGACGGCCCCGGCGTCCGGCGCGGCGCCCACCGGCATGGCGACCCAGCTGCAGGAGCGGCCCCGGTGAGCCAGACCTCGCTGGCGACGGCGGTGCTCGGCCCGGTCGAGAACGGCCGGGGCTACACCATCCTGGCCCAGTCATCGGACCGTCCCGAGGTCGTGGCGACAGAGGGCATGCTGCGCCACTTCAGCCTGGCCCTTGCGGGCTGGGCCGACCGCCAGCCCTCCGACTGCGTCGTCATGTTCCCGCTGGACGCTGCCCATGAGATGTTCGCAGTCGCTCGCGTCGCCTTCCTCGGCGACGCCGATCTGGGCACGGTGGCCATGGCCCATGTGGTGATCGTCCCGGCGGCGGCCATGCGGGCCCTGGACTGGCGGGCGCACCGGTTGCTGGCGCAGATTCCGGCGCCGACGGCCGAGGATGACCTGACCTTCGCCGATGCGCCGCTGAGGTTTGATCTCGACGCCCTGTCCCGCGCCGACGCCGGTCCGCGTCTGGCCCCCTTCGGCCTTGAGTGGGTCGATCAGGACATCGCGGTCGGCGCCGCCAGCCCCGAGGCCGTCCTGATCGGCGCGGTCGAGGGCATGGACCCGCCCGAGCAGCGCGCGCGGATCACCGGCTGGGCCACCTCCGGCGCCTTCACCCGCTCGGGCGCCTTCGACCCCGATGACGCCTTCCGCCTGATCGTGCGTGGGGCAGGAGAGGGAGAGGCGCCCGCGAAATCGCCTCGTCAGGCGGGGCGCCTGACCCAGGGCCAGATCGCGTCGATGACGCCCGCTGCGACGCCTGCCGCCCCGCCGCCCGCCTGGCGGGTCTGGACCGAGGTCGACGCCGTCGCCCGCGCCACCGGCGCCGGCCGGGGTCTGGACTGGTCGCCGCGCTACGCCGACCACGCACCCGAGGCCGCGGCCGCCATCGCCATTCTGGAAGCCTGTCTCGATCTCGATCCGGTGGGGCGCGCGGCCCTGCTGGCCGCCGTCGCCGATCAGTCCGACCGGACCGCCGACGGGCCCGACCTGCTCAAGGGCTGCGCCATCGCCCTCGGCCGCCTGATGGAGCAGCCCGGCGAGGCCGAGGGCGCGGCCTGGTATCTGAACGACTATGTCGAGGCCAACGCCGACCGGCCCGCCGCCGTCGCCCCGGTCGCGGCCCTGGCCCTGCGCGAGGGCGTCCTGCCGTGGATGTCGGCCCAGTCGCTGGATCTGCTGGCCTTCGCGGGTCTCGCCGACCGGCTGGCGGCTGAGGCGGCCTATCCGCTGGACAGCCTGCCCGCCGCGACGCGCCTACGCCTGCTCAAGGCCTCCATCCAGCCGGCCGGCGCTGCGGAGCGACGCCGTCTGACGGTGCGGCTGATCGGCCTTTGCCTGCCCGAACCGGGCGCCGGAAAGGCCTGCGCCCAGGCGGTCGCGAGCCTGCTGGCTCTCCCGGCGAGCGCCGAGGATGCGGCCCTCGCGACCCCGGCCGTCTATGATCTGCTCAAGGCCGGCGGCCCCGCCGTGCGCTCGGCCTATGCCGGTCGGGTGCTCTCGCCGATCCTCAGGAATGACATCCGGATGCCGGAACAAGCCTATGTTACGGCGCTGAAAACGGCGCTGCACGCGGTGAACGGAGGCGGGCGCTGATGGCCGACAAGACCTGTCCGATTCACTTCATCTCCTACCCCGAGCAGCTCGACGAATGTCCCTATTGCGTCGAGGTCCGGCGCGAGGAGGCGGCCAAGCCCCGTCCGCCCGAAGCCCCGACCTCCGGCGAGGACCAGACCGCGCTTCTGGCCGGCATCGACGCCCTGGCCGAGGCCGCGCCGGTCGTCCCCACCTTCGCCGTACCCGCGGCCGAAACGGTCGTCGTCCCGACCTTCGACAGCGCGCCCGCCACCGTTCCCGACGGCGAGGTCGTGGTGCTGGAAGCCGTTCTCGTCGAGACGGTCGCCGACCCCGTCGCCGACGCCGCCGACCCGGCCAAGGCCGCCGTACGCCCCGCGCCGCGCCGTCCCGCGCGCGGTCTGGCGGGCGTGCCCGAACACGATCAACCCGTCTCCGAGACCCTGCTCAACAGCTGGAAGACCGCCGACCAGAACGTCGTGGTGCTGCTGGGCTTCGCCTCGGCGGGCAAGTCCTGGTTCCTGACCCGGCTGAAGCACAAGCTGTTCCATGACCCGTGGTTCCCGCTGCGCTCCGAGCCCGCCTTCGCCGATCAGGGGGCGCGGGTCAGTCGCTCGAACAACATATCCTCGCACAGCTTCCTGCCGGTCGGCGGGGCCGAGGGGGCGCACGCCGACGACCTGTTCCACATCATCGACATGCCCGGCGAGCGGTTCGAGGGGGTGGCGGGCATCGACCTGTTCGGCCGCCGCGAGGAGCTGCTGGCGCTGCAGGTGTGCAAGTCGGTGATTATCGTCCTGCCCGCCGACGAGGTGCTGCTGGCCGAGCGCGCCGCCGAACGCTACGCCCTGTGGGACGACGAGACCGTGCCCGGGCGCAGCCGAGTGCCCCGCGCCCAGCAGACGCTGGAGGCCCAGGCCCGCGAACTGGCCAAGTCCAATCCGCAGCTGGAGCGGTTCATCAAGACCCTGGGCCGGCTGCAGGACCTTCTGTCCCTGCTGGAGACCGGCATCGACGTCGACGAGGTTATCGCCATGGGTCGCGACGGGGTCATCGCCCATGCCGCCACCGCCAAACGCCCGTCCAAGCCGGTCTTCATCGGCCTGGCCAAGGCCGACGTCATCAAGGACTATATCCGCGAGATCCAGGACGCCTATGCCGACGGGGTGCCGGACAAGCCGGTCAATCTGCTGCATCTGCTGTTCAAGGACGCCGAGGAAGACCTGCTGGCGCTGGAGAAGTTCGACGACGATCCCCTGACCACGGTGCGCCGGTTCCGGCGCGGACTGGTCCAGTGCATGGAGGGCTTCCGCTGGTGCAAGCTCGACTTCGTCACCGCCTTCGCCGAGTCCGAGGACCCCGCGCGGCGCAAGCGCGATCCGCTGCGCGTCGACTACAGCCGGCGCAGCTGGGGCGTGGTTCCGGTGATTCGCTGGATCCAGTGGGCGGGGCGGGGGCAGCAGCTGTCCAGCCAGGCCGACTGGGCTTTCATCTCCGCCGCCCGCGCCATCCGCCGCTTCCGTGATGACGGTCGACTGACCCCGGTGAAGAGACGCAGCCTGTGACCGACGCCGCTCCCGCATTGACCCTGACCCAACGCCTGCGCCGCTGGCGCATGGACGGCATCGACATCGTCTTCGGGGAGGCGGACCAGCGGCCGGTGCAGGTGCTGGCCGCGGCCTTCGTGGTGATCTGGCTGATCGTCGCGATCTGGCTGACCGGCTTCCCCTCGCCCTGGGGCGGGGAGCGCGGCGCCATGGTCATTCCGGCGGGCGCCGAGAGCGACGAGGGCCTGGGCGCCGCCGCTGGCAACTCCGCCTTCCAGTGGGCCGAATTCCTGCGCGGCGACGGCGAGGCGCCCGAGGGCCTGCCGCCGTTCCCGGCCGGTCCGGGGCAGGAGCGGGACTGGCTGGACCGCCACGTCTGCGGCCCCTTCTCCAAGGCCCAGTCGAACCCCGTCAGTCGCGCCGCCGTCGCCTATCGCATCAGTGAATCCAATGGCCTGTGCCGGGGTTTTGACAAGACGCTTGATCAGGCGCGGCTGGCGCGGAGCTTCGGCGCGGGCGCCGGGGCGGTGCTCGGCGGCTTCATCCTGATCCTGCTGGCGGGCGGAATGGCGGTCGGGGTCTATGCCTTCGCCCGGGTCCGCGACGCCTATCGCCGCCTCTATGTCTCGCATCACCGGCCGGATCCGGAGAGCCGATGACCGGCTGGCTGGGGGTCGTCGTTTCCGCCCTGTTCCTGGCGGCCGTCTGGGCGATCTGGCGGGCGTCGGACCGGTCGCGGCCGATGACGCCTTGGCCGGTGGCGCTCGGCGTCGCGATTGCCCCGGCCATCGTCTGGGTCAGCCTCATCGACGGTTCGCTGAACGGCCGGTTCGGGGACATGCATCTGTCGCTCAGCCGGCTGACGGTCGATGTGACGCGCGGTTCGCTGAGCATCGGCGGCGGGCCCGACGACGACCTCTTCATCCGCGGCGCCTCGCCCTCGGTCGTGACCATCCCGCGTCAGGCGCCGGGCAAGGGCGCGGTCCTGATGGAGGTCCCCGAGGCGCCCACGCCGAATCCCTCCGGCGAGACCCTGTCGGTCGCGGCGGTGCGGCACGGCGCAAGCTATGAGGTCATCGGCGCCCAGGACTTCGGCCCCGGGATGGCGATCTGCCTCAAGGGCTGCGAGGCCGCCGGCGCCGTCTGGTATCGCTTCGAACGCGGACCCTTCCATTTCGAACAGGACGGTAAGGCCGGACCGGCCCTGCCGC
This sequence comes from Brevundimonas sp. GW821-FHT12E07, assembly GCF_058807035.1. NCBI lineage: Bacteria > Pseudomonadati > Pseudomonadota > Alphaproteobacteria > Caulobacterales > Caulobacteraceae > Brevundimonas > Brevundimonas sp. GW821-FHT12E07. The sequence continues at coordinate 304,832 of NZ_JBXAQH010000004.1, forward strand.
AGCGCCGCGCCTTCGGCCTCGCCCCCACAGTGTCGTGGAAGCCGTCGCAGGCCATCCATCCGCTGAACCGCGTCCTGCCCGGCGCGCCCGCGACCCACGGCTTCGTCTACCAGACCGGCAAGCTGTTCGGCGGCTGGAAGATTGTTCTGCTCGATCCGAAGGCGCGGCTCGGCAAGGTCGAGGGCGGGCAGGTGGTTCCGCTTCCCGCGCCGAAGCCTGAGCCCATCCCCGTCGATCAGGCCCGCGCCCTGTCGATCTGGGATATCCGCACCTACAACGCCGTCGATCCGGGCGATCCTTTGGGGCGGTTGCAGGAACGGCGCGAGGTCGCCCTGGGGCAGTCCGGCACGGTGCTGACGGCCGCCCTGTCGACCCCGGCGGTGGAGCGGGTGGGGCGCTGTCCGAGGAACGGCTCGCCCTCGCCGGTGGCCCCCGACTTCCCCGTGCTGGGCGGCGACCTGTCCAACGCCCTGACCCAGGATCTTCCCTATCCCGAGCCCGCCCATTGCGCCGAACTGGTGTCCGGCACCTTCCGCCTGACCGACCCGGTGGCGGTGGGCAAGGCGGCGGAGCTGCGGCTGGACCGGCTGGGCGGGCCGTGGATCCTCGGCTGGCTGAGCCTTGCCTGGGCCGTGGTGGTCCTGGCCGTCTGGGGCGAGGACTGGCGCGGTGAAGCCGGCGGCAAGCGGCGTCTGCAATGGATGCTGTTCGTCGCGCTTCAGGCCTTGTTGGCCATGCGGATGCTGACCGCCTTCGCCGGCCTCGTCGCCGATCCGGAGCTGGCGGGCGGGATCTCGGTCGTGGGGGAGGCGGGCCTCGCCTATGTCGCCATGGCTGGCGTCTTCCTGCTCATGAGCCCGCCGAGCCAGAGGCGGGCGATGCGGCTGGCCCTGATCTTCGGCTTCATGTTGGCCGTCAGCCTGGCGCTGCACCTCTGGATGGGCGGGCCGTTCTGGACCCCGACCCCGGGCGGGCTGTCGCTGCTGGCCACGGCCGCCGTTCTGGCCCTCAGCGGCCTTCAGGCCTGGGGCGCAACGGAGCGGGGCGCCGACCTCGTCCAGAACCTGCAATCCCGCGCTCAAGGCCTTGTTACTGAACACCTCAGGAACCGCATCGCCGACTGGAAGATCGTCCTGCCGGCGACCGGCATCGTGCGCGGTCTGCTGGGTCTGATGTCGATCAAGGAGCGGTTGCCGGTGCTCGGTTTCGCCGTCAGCGCCCTCTATACGCCCGCCCTGATCCTCGGCTTCTCGGGCCTGATGGCCGAGGGCGCGAAGGCGACGGGCCGGCGCGCGATCCAGCTCGGGATCGCCTTCTGTCTGTCGCTGGCGGTGCTGTTCGTGCTGCTGCCGGTCGGGGTCAAGGACAACGGCTACGCCCTCGTCGGCATCCCGGTCATGGTCATGGCGGCCTGGGGCGTGTGGGAGCGACGGCGTCGGGCGACCGACGGCGAGGCCCGACTCGCGGCCGCCGCCTGGGCCGCGCCCCTGTGCGGCGCCGTCCTGATGGTATTCGCGGCGCTCGTCGTCTTCCAGGCGCCCGCCGCCGCCTCGCCCGACGACCTCGCCCGCGCCGCCGTCTCCGCGTCCGACCAGCCCGCCCTCGACATCCTGTCGCGCGCCGGCGCCTACAGCCAGAACCAGCTACGCCTCTGGGCCTTCGGCTCGCCCGATCAGGTCGAACGCTACGGCTCGTGGGAGGCCGAGAACCTGCGCGTCTGGTCCCAGCACCTGTCCGACTACACCGCCACCCTGTTCGGCCGGGGCTGGCTGGCGCCGGTCAATCTCAGCGTGCTCAAGCCGGTCCAGCTGAACGACAATGTCTCGACCATCCACATCATGGCCCCCTACGGCCGGTTCGGGGCGGCGGCCCTGCTGCTCTGCCTCGGCGTGCTGGCGGCGGCGGCGGCGCGCGCGACCCGGCCTGAAGTCGCCGGCGACCCGGGCCAGGGGCGGATCCTCGGCCTGATGGCGCTGTGGATCCTGTTCGGCGTCGGCGCCTATGTGGTTCTGGCCAATCTGCAGCTCGCGCCCTTCACGGGCCGCAACGTCTATCTGCTGGCCGCCGCCTCCGACAGCGACCTGCTGGAGGGGATGACCCTGTTCCTGATGGCCTGGTTCGGCCAGACGGCTGCGACCCGCCACCCTGAAGACAATTCGACGCCGGGGGCCGTCTGATGGCCCGTGGAAAGTCCCTGATCGCCGCCGGCAAGAAGAAGGCCGCCGAGGCCGCCGCCCAAGCCGCAGCAAAGGCTGCAGCGTCCCCGCCGCCGGAACAAGGCTCCGCGCCGGAGGCCCCGCGCGGCCCGTCGATCCCGCGCGTTTCTCTGCCGTCGCCGCGCCTCGCGCCCGGCTGGTTCGTCGGCTTCGTCTTCGTCCTGCTGATCGTCGGCGCGCCGTGGATCCGGGAGCTGATGGGCCATCCGCGCTCGGACATCCACGCCGTGCGTCAGGCCGACGCCTACAACGCCCTGATCAACGATCTGGTGCTCAAGCGCGGCTGGCTGGAGATCAAACAGAGAGCCGACGGCGAAGTCCGTATCCAGCCCTCGGCCCTTGCGCCCAGCGACGCCGAAGGCTGGAAGGCCTTCGTGCGTAGCTCCTATCTGCGCGTCGACATGACCGAGCCGGGCCGCTGGCTGTTCGACGACGACCTCGGGCGCGGCGCCCGGCTGACCGAGATCGACCCGACGGCCCATCAGGTGCTCGGCCCCTATGCCGGGACCCTGCAATGGCGTGGCGACATCCAGTTCCGCACCGGCTCCTCGGGCGGGGCCTCGCTGCGGCGCGTGGGCGAGACCCGGGCCTTTCTGTTCCGCCCGGCGCGCGGCGCCTCCGAGGGCGGGCTGACCACCGCGACCCTGAACCTGTTCAAGCCGGAGGAGGGGGAGGGGCAGTCGCTCTGGCCGCGCCGCTACCGCTTCGTCGACGAGAAGGAGGTCGCCGACGTCATCGCCTTGGACAACCAGAACGCCCTCGTCCGCGTCATCGGCGGTTCGCCAGTCGTCGTTACCGTGGCGGGCGTCGAGGCCTCGGCCGGGCCGGGAGAGGTCCAGTATCTGCGTCTGCCCGCCGACCGCGATCTGGTCTTCACCCGGGCCGAGCGGGCCGAGCGGTTCGTCTATGAGGTCGCGGCGCCGACCGTGTCCCGCTTCGAGGCCGTCAGCGGCCAGAGGCTGCGCGCGCCCGGCCTCGAAAGCTTCGCCCGCGCGCTGGAGCCCGCCGTCACCCGCCGCGACGACCGGCCCATCGTCGTCACCCTTGATCAACGGCTCCAGTCCGAGGCCGAAAGCCAGCTGCACGCCATCGTCGATCAACTGCCCGCCGCGCCCGCCTTCCGCTCGGCGGTGACCATGATGGACGGGATGACCGGCGAGGTCCTGGCCATCGCCAGCCTGCCGGTCGCGACGGCCGACCAGCAGGACGATGCGCGCGGCCGCCACCGTTTCACGACCTCGAACCACAATTTCGATCTGATGCCCGTGGGGTCGGTGGCCAAGGCGCCGCTGTCCATGGCCATCCTCCAGACCTTCCCGGCTCTGGCCACGCTGGAGGTCCGGCCCGGCGCGCCCGGCTTCCGCGAGTTGCTGGGCGTCGATCTGGGCACCCGCCGCGCCGACGGCATGGCCTTCTCCGACACCGTCTCCGGCCCGGCGTGGATGAACTTCACCCGCTTCCTCGAGGCCTCCAGCAACAAATATGCGGCGGCCCTGATGCTGCTGTCGCTGAGCGACGACCCGACGAAGCCGGACCAGAGCCTGCCGCCCGCGCCGACCGACTGCTACCGCCTCGGCGGTACGCAGTTCTGCCAGCCGCCGGTCATCCCGATCCTGTCGGGCCAGCCGCGCGGGGAGTTCGGCATCGTCCCCGACATGGCCCAGCAGCGCGCCGTGCCCTGGGCGCTGGAGCTGACCCGGCTATTCGGCGTCCAGGCGGAATTCGACCGCGAGACCCCGCGCCGCGACACCTCCGTCTGGCAGGCGAAGGCCGGCGGGGTGAATCTCGACAGCCCGGCGCTGCAGGCGCTCGGCCTCGAGAGGGAATCGCTCGGCCTCAACGTCATCCATGACCTCAAGGGCGACTATCTGATGAGTGCGCTGGGCGGCGGGCGCTCGCGCTGGTCGACGCTCAGGCTGGCCGAGGTCTTCTCGCGCATGGTGCTGCGACGTCAGGTCGAGGCGCGGTTCCTGATCGACGCCGAACGCCCGTCGCTGCAGCCGCTGATGATCCGTGACGAGGCCTGGAAGCCGATGATGACCGGCCTGCGCGCCGTCGTCGGCCCGGGCGGCACCGGCCATGAGATCACGCTGCCGACCGCGCCCGAGGGGCAGGAATACCGGATCTTCGCCAAGACCGGCACGCCCAACGTCGACCGGCAGCAGGCCCTCAACCCCGTCGATCTGACCATGATGGCGCTGGCCGCCTACGACTGCGGCCTCAAGTGGGACACGCGCCAGCGCCAGCTGACCCTGGCCGACCAGTCGGGCACGACCTCCGGGCTCCGCCGCGCCCATGAGCGGGTCAAGCCGATCTGCCGCACGGTCATCGACGCCGTGGGTGTTGCGGCCCTGACCCAGGCCTTCCAGCGCATCGACCGCATGGGGGCGGGCGGCTCGGCGCCCTCGGCGTTGCAGGTCGACCGTGACACCGGCCGTGTGCTGGGCGTCTCGCCCGACGCGGGCTTCGATGCCGAGAAGGGCCACGCCATCGCCCTGGTCATCGCCCGCTATGAGGTCGGGGTCCCCGACGACCGGCCCCTGCGCGCCCTGACCGTGGCCATCAACGTCCAGCAACGCAGCGACGCCATCCACAACCCGGCCACCAAGGTCGCGGCCCTGCTGGTTCAGGATCGCGCCGTGCTCGACTGGCTGGCGCAGGACTCTCCGAACCGGGTGATCGGCTGATGGCGCGCAAGTCCGTCATCGCTTCCGCCCGTCCGAAGACCGGCTCGACGCTGTGGCGCGTCCCGGCGGTGATCGCCGTCCTCGCCCTGCTGTTGATCGGCATGGGCCGGTGCGCGGGCCGGACGGTCGATCTGCAGGACCGCAAACAGGGGGCGGCCGTCACCGTCGATGCGACCGGCATCCAGACCTGGGCCCAATTCTTCGCCTGCTATCCGCTGCCCGACGCCTATGTGAAGGTCGCGGTCATGCGGCAGTACGCCTCGGGCGAGGACGCCGGCCGCCCGCCCAGCCGCGTCCGCATCCCGCTGGAGGCCGACGGCAAGGCGATTTCAGCCTCGGAGGCCGGCTGGCTGACGGCCTTGAGGACCGAGACCGTCGTCTGTCCGGTGACGCCGAAATAGGGGGGCTCGCCAAGGCGGCGTCGCTTCTCCAGACTGCACCCGATTCCGCGACCCCGCGTTAAGAAGGGTCGAATGTTCCCTCTGGAGGGTCTGTCTTGAAGTGTATCGTGCTCGGAGCCGGCGTCATCGGGGTGACGACGGCCTGGTATCTCGCCAAGCAGGGCCATGAGGTCACGGTCATCGAGCGCCAGCCGGGACCGGCTCTGGAGACCAGTTTCGCCAACGCCGGACAGGTCTCGCCGGGCTATTCCTCGCCCTGGGCCGCGCCCTCGATTCCGAGGAAGGCGCCGCGCTGGCTGATGATGAAGCACGCGCCCCTGATCCTGCGCCCCGCCGTAAACTGGGACATGATCACCTGGGGCGTGGCCATGCTGCGCAACTGCACCTCGACCCGCTACGCCCTGAACAAGGAGCGGATGGTCCGTCTGGCCGAATACAGCCGCGACCAGCTCGACGCCCTGCGCGGCGAGACCGGCATCACCTACGACGGCCGCCAGCAAGGCACGCTGCAGCTGTTCCGCACCGACAGACAGCTCCACGACGTCGGCAAGGACGTGAAGGTGCTCAACGCCGAGGGGGTGCCGTGCGAGGTGCTCGATCCCAAGGGCTGTATCGCCGCCGAGCCGGGTCTGGCCCGCTCCGATGTGCCCTTCGTCGGCGGCCTGCGCCTGCCGCATGACGAGACCGGCGACTGCAACCTGTTCACGGTCCGCCTGGCCGAGATGGCCGCCGAGGCCGGTGTCGTGTTCCGCTTCAACGAGACGATCCAGAAGGTGCACGTGGACGCGGGCCGCATCGCCTCGGTCACGACCGACAAAACCAGCGAGGGGGGCGAACTCGCCGCCGACATCTACGTTCTGGCGCTCGGCAGCTATTCGACGGCGATCGCCCGGTCGATCGACCTGCGCCTGCCGGTCTATCCGGTGAAGGGCTACTCCATCACCATGCCGATCGTGGACGAGGCCGGGGCCCCGGTCTCGACCGTGATGGACGAGAGCTACAAGGTCGCCATCACCCGCCTCGGCGACCGCATCCGGGTCGGGGGCATGGCCGAGCTGTCGGGCTTCAGCCACGACCTGCCGCCGCCGCGCGAGCGCACGCTGAAGCATTCGGTGTCCAGCCTGTTCCCCGGTGCGGGCGACCTCGACGCCGCCCGCTTCTGGACCGGCCTGCGTCCGATGACGCCGGACGGCACCCCGGTGGTCGGCCCGACGCGCATCGCCAACCTGCACATCAACACCGGCCACGGCACCCTGGGCTGGACCATGGCCTGCGGTTCGGCGCGGGTGCTGGCGGACCAGATCAGCGGCAAGAAACCCGAGATCGAGACCGCCGACCTGGCGCTTTCCCGCTACGCCTGAACGGGCTCGGGGGTTCGGGTGCGCGCCTGGGCCGCCGCCCGGGCCGATGTTGCGGCCGAGAGCAGGGCCTTGACCGAGGCCGTGGCCACGTCGGCGTCGATGCCCACGCCGAACCAGGTCGCCCCGTCCGCGCCCTTGCACTCGACATAGGCCGCCGCCTGCACGTCCGACCCGTGGCCGATGGCGTGCTCCTGATAATCGGCGATCTCCAGATCGATGCCGACGCCTTCGCGCAGGCCGTCCAGCACGCTGGACATCAGGCCGTTGCCGCGCCCGCTGACGGTGTGCTCCTGACCGTCCAGGCTGATGCGGCCGACGAAGTGACGCGAGCCGCCGGTCACGGCGCCCTCCTGATAGTCGATCAGGCGCAGCGGCTGGGGGCTGTTCAGATGATAGGCGGTCTGGAAGGCGCTCCAGATGTCGGCGGCGTTCAGCTCTCGGCTGGTCTGGTCGGCCATCTCCTGCACGTGACGGCTGAAGTCGGCCTGCAAGCGTTTGGGCAGTTTCAGCCCCTTGTCCTGCTCTAGGATCCAGGCGACCCCGCCCTTGCCCGACTGGGAGTTGACCCGGATCACGGCCTCATAGGAACAGCCGATATCGGCCGGATCGATGGGCAGATAGGGGACGTCCCACATCTGGTCGTTACGCGTCTGCTGGGCGGCGAAGCCCTTCTTGATCGCGTCCTGGTGGCTGCCCGAGAAGGCGGTGAAGACCAGTTCGCCGGCATAGGGGTGGCGGGGATGGACCGGGATCTGGTTGCAGTATTCGACCGTCTGGACGACCTCGTTGATGTCCGAGAAGTCCAGCTCGGGATCGACCCCTTGCGTGTACATGTTCAGCGCCAGGGTCACGAGATCGACGTTGCCGGTGCGCTCGCCGTTGCCGAACAGGCAGCCCTCGACCCGGTCGGCGCCGGCCATGATCGACAGCTCCGCCGCCGCCACGCCCGTGCCCCGGTCGTTGTGCGGATGGACCGAGATGATCACGCTGTCGCGGCGCGAGATGTTGCGGCCGAACCATTCGATCTGGTCGGCATAGACGTTGGGGCTGGCCGCCTCGACCGTCGCCGGCAGGTTCAGGATCAGCGGCCGATCCGGCGTCGGCTGCAGGATGTCCATCACCGCCTCGCAGCACTCGACCGAGAAATCCAGCTCGGCGGTGGAGAAGGTCTCGGGGCTGTATTCAAAGCGCCAGTCGGTGTTCGGACGCCGTGCGGCCTGATCGCGCAGCAGCTTGGCCGCGGTCTCGGCGATGCCCTTGATCTCGGGCCGCTCCAGACCGAAGACGATGCGCCGCCAGGCGGGCGAGACGGCGTTATAGACGTGGACCACGGCCTGTCTGGCCCCGTCCAGACTGTCGAAGGTCTTCGCGATCAGGTCGGCGCGCGCCTGGGTCAGGACCTGGGGCATGACGTCGTCGGGAATGGCCCCGCGATCGACCAGCGACCGGATGAAGTCGAACTCGGTGGCGCCCGCGGAGGGGAAGCCGACCTCGATCTCCTTGATGCCGATCTTGACCAGCAGGTCGAAGAAGCGCTGCTTCTTCTCGGCGTTCATCGGGTCGATCAGGGCCTGGTTGCCGTCGCGCATGTCGGTCGACAGCCAGCGCGGGGCCCTGGTGATCGTCTTCGAGGGCCAGGTGCGGTCAGGAATATCGACCTGGGGGAAGGGGCGGTATTTTACGGACGGATCGCGCAGCATCGGGGCGCGTCTCCTCATATTGGAAGTGGTCTGGACAGGTTACGGCGCGGGTAGAGCCGCCGGGCGCAGATCAGGCGCGGCGGCTGCCGATAAGTCGCGCGTCAAGCCGAAGCGGCAGGCGGCGAAATTGCGTCGAGTGACAGACCATGCGGTCCCTATAGCGAAGAATCATCGCCTTGGCTTGTGCCTTGGGTGAAAAAATGCGTGCCGAGCGGAATTATCCTTCGCGCCGCCTGCGGAAGTCCGCCGGTTTCAGCCCGTGTTTCTGCAGCTTGTCGTAGAGCGTCTTCCTCGGCAGGCGCAGGGCTTCGGTGACGGCGGTGACGTCGCCGTCACAGCGTTCTAGGGTTTCGCGGATCAGCTCGGCCTCATAGCGGGCGACGCGTTCGGTCAGGCCGCCGGCCTCTTCCTCCACGGTCCCGACGCCGCCCGGATCGGTCAGGCCCGCCGCCACCCGCTCGGCGAAATGGACCAGCTCGCGGACATTGCCCGGCCAGTCGTGCTCCAGCAGATGCCGCCGCACCGCCGCCGTCAATCCGGGCGCGGACCGGTCCTCGCGCGCTGCCGCCCGGCGCAGGAAATGGGCGAACAGCAGGGGCATGTCCTCGCGCCGCTCGCGCAGGGGCGCGACCCTCAGCTTCACGACGTTCAGCCGGTAGTAGAGGTCCTCGCGGAAGGCCCCGGCCCGGATGGCGTCTTCCAGATCGATCTTGGACGAGGCCAGGATGCGCAGGTCCAGCGTCTTGGCCGGGCCCCCGATCGGCTGCACCTCCCGCTCCTCGATGACCCGCAGCAGCTTGACCTGAACGGCCATGGGCATGCTCTCGATCTCGTCGAGGAACAGGGTGCCGCGATGGCTCTGTTCGATATGGCCGATGCGCCGCCGCGTGGCGCCCGGGAAGGCGCCGGGCTCATGGCCGAACAGTTCGCTCTCGATCAGACCTTCGGGCAGGGCGCCGCAGTTGACCGCCACGAACGGATGGATACGTCGCCGTCCGCCGTTGTGCAGGGCCCGGGCGACGACCTCCTTGCCGACCCCGGTCTCGCCCTCGATCAGGACGTCCAGCCGGGCGTCGGCCAGCTGGGCGATGGTGGCCCGCAGCCGCGCCATGGTCTCGCTGGCGCCGATCAGGGGCAGCTCCAGCCCGGCTTCGCTCTGGGCCGCCGCCAGCCGCCGGTTGTCCAGCACCAGGGCCCGCTTCTCCAGCGCCCGGTTCAGACTGTCCAGCAGCCGTTCGAAGGCGAAGGGCTTGGCCACGAAATCATAGGCGCCGTGCCGCAGCGCCTCGACCGCATCGGCGATGTCGCCGTGACCGGTGATCATCAGGACCGGCAGGCCCTCGTCGATCGCCTGCAGCCGGGCCAGCAGCTGGCGACCGTCCAGACCGGGCATCCTCAGGTCGCTGACCACCACCCCAGCGAACCCGGCGTCCACCGCCTTCAGCGCGGCCTCGGCGGAGGGGAAGGGTGAGACCTCGAACCCCTCCAGCGCCAGCCGTTCGGACAGGGCTTCGCGGAAGTCGTCGTCGTCGTCGACCAGGGCGACGGCCTTGGGTTGGGCGAAATCCATCAGGCGGCCTTCAACGAAATCACGAACACGGCCCCGGCTTCCGAGGGGCGGGTGTTCAGCTCCCCGCCGAAGCTGGCGACGATGTCGCGGCAGATGACGAGGCCGAGACCCAGCCCCGTCGCCTTGGTCGTGACGAAGGGGGTGAACAGGGCGCCGGCGATCTCGTCGGACAGGCCCGGCCCGTTGTCGGCGATGACGATCTCGACGCCACCGTCAGCCGCCGCCACCGACAGGCTCAGCCGGGGCTCGGCGACGCCGGCCTCATCCAGCGCCTCGACCGCGTTCTGGACGAGGTTCAGGATCACCTGCTCCAGACGCACCCGGTCGGCGAGCACCTTCAGCGCCGGCGCCTTGACCCGGGTCACCGCGATCCGGCTGGCCCGCAGCCGCCCGGTCAGCAGGACCAGAGCCCCGTCGATGGCCTCGTCCGGACTGACCGCCGAAGGGCGTGACGTCGTCTTCCGCGAGAAGGCGCGCAGTTCGTCGGTGATCGACCCGATCCGGCTGGTGAGCTCGGCGATGCGGTTGGCGGTGCGCGTCACGCCCTCGCCGTCGTCACGTTTCAGATAGGCCAGCACCGTTTCGGCGCTGGTGCGGATGGCGGCGACCGGCTGGTTGATCTCGTGCGCCACCCCGGCGGCGATCTGGCCCAGGGTCGCCAGCTTATTGGCCTGGACCAGCTCCTCGCGCAGCATTTCACGGCCGGCCTCGGCGGCGCGGCGTTCGTCGATCTGGCGGTTCAGCTCGTCATTGGCGGCGCGCAGCTCGACGGTGCGCTCATCGATGCGGCGCTCCAGATCGGCGCGGGCGGCCTCCTCGGCGCGCATCTGGGCCTCGGCCAACTGACGGCGGCGCAGCAGGATGCCGACGGCCCCCATCATCAGGGTGACGGCCAGCAGGGCGACGGCCCGGGCGTTGGAGACCGCCACCAGAATGGCCGTACCCGCGGGCGACAGCAGATGCAGGGTCCAGCCCGGCGTCGCCGTATCCGCCGAGGCCGCCATCCAGCTCTCGGGCGGGCCGTCCACGCCGGCGCTGACGAGGGTGGGTCGGTTCGCCGGCGTGCGGAAGGGCAGGGGGGCGAGGGCGTTGTGGCCCAGGGTCTGGCCGGTCAGAACCTGCCGCCTCTGGGCGTCGCTCATCGGGGCGACGGTGCGGAAGCGCCAGTCGGGCACACTGGTGATCAGGATCACGCCGGACGGGTCGGCGACATAGGCGGGTTCGCCCGAACCGCGCCAGTCGGCCTCCAGCGCATCGAACTCGACCTTGACGACCGCGACCCCGACGATGCGTCCGCCTGTGTCGGCCATGCGGCGCGCCAGATAGAGGCCGGGCCGTCCGCTGACGGTGCCCAGGGCGAAGAACTCCGCGTCGCCGGTCTGCATGGCGCGGGTGAAATAGGGGCGGAAGCTGTAGTCCTCGCCGACGAAGCTGGTCGGTAGCCGCCAGTTGCTGGCCGCCCGCGCCACCCCCTTCGCGTCCAGTAGATAGATGACCGCCGCCCGGGTCTGGCCGGCCAGCCGTTCCAGCTTGCGATCGACCTGATCGGTGCGGGCGGGGCCGGGTTCGGTCAGAAGGGCGATCGCCTCCGGGTCCTGGGCCAGGACGAGGGGCAGGGACCGGTGCTTCTCCAGCTCGCTGCGCAGGACCGCTGCGTGCAGGGCGGCGCCCGCCTGGGCCTGCCGCGCCAGATCTCCCTCGGCCTGTCGCCGGGCCAGCTCGCCCGCGACCACGGCCGCCCCGACGGCGAGGATCAGCCAGACCGCGGCCAGCGCGACCCACGGCCGCGCTGTCGGTCGAAGGATTGTCGATAATCGGCTCTGCAGGTCGGTAAACGCCATGGCTTAGTGTGCGGTTCTCCGCACGTTTTGCCTAGATGTCGTGGCGGATTTTCGCATTTCGGGCGCGGATTCTCGGCCCGAAGTGCATCTTAATGAAGCAATATCAATCACCTAAGATTTTTGTCGATGCGGTTTCACGTTCGCCGTGCCTGAGGCCAGAATGAGGCAGGAAGCACGACTCGAAGATCGTGTCCCGGGAGTTTCGCGGACCGCGTCCGCCATGAGGAACAGGCGTTGCAACCGATCACCCAGACCGCGGCCGCTCCGGCTGTGAAGAAGCCCTTCTACGCCCACCTGTACTTCCAGGTGCTGACGGCGATCGTGCTGGGGGCGGTGATCGGTCATTTCTGGCCGGAGTTCGGCAAGTCGCTGAAGCCGCTGGGCGACGCCTTCATCAAGCTGGTGAAGATGGTCATCGCCCCGGTGATCTTCCTGACCATTGTGACCGGGATCGCGGGCATGCGCGATCTGGGCAAGGTCGGGCGGGTGGCGGCCAAGGCCTTCGCCTACTTCCTCGTCTTCTCGACGCTGGCGCTGATCCTCGGCCTGATCGTGGCCAATGTGGTCCAGCCGGGCCGGGGGCTGAACATCGACCCCTCGACCCTCAACGCCGGCGCCGTGGCCCAGTATTCGTCGGCCGCGCATGAGACCACCATCCAGGGCTTCCTGATGGGCATCATCCCCGACACCGTGGTCAGCGCCTTCTCGACCGGCAACATCCTGCAGGTCCTGTTCGTCTCCATCCTGTTCGGCATCGCGCTCGCCCTGATCGGCGACGTGGGCAAGCCGGTGCTGACCTTCCTGGAATCGATCTCGGCGGCCTTCTTCAAACTGGTGGCCATCCTGATGAAGGCGGCGCCCGTGGGGGCCTTCGGGGCCTTCGCCTTCACCATCGGGGCCTACGGGATCGGCTCGATCGCCAACCTCGCCGCCCTGGTGGCGACCTTCTATCTGACCGCCATCCTGTTCGTTGTCGGCATCCTCGGCCTCGTCGGGATCGCCAATGGATTCAACGTCCTCAAGCTGATCCGCTATCTGAAGGAGGAGCTGCTGCTGGTGCTGGGCACCTCCTCGTCCGAGGCCGCGCTTCCCAGCCTGCTGGAAAAGATGGAGCGGGCCGGGGCCGCCAAGTCGGTGGTCGGTCTGGTCGTGCCGACGGGCTATTCGTTCAATCTGGACGGCACCAACATCTATATGACGATGGCGGCCCTGTTCATCGCCCAGGCCCTGGGCATCCACCTCAGCCTCGAGCAGCAGATCCTGCTGCTGCTGGTCGCCATGCTGTCGTCCAAGGGCGCCGCGGGCATCACCGGGGCCGGTTTCATCACGCTCGCAGCCACCCTGGCCGTGGTCCCCTCGGTGCCGATCGCGGGCATGGCCCTGATCCTGGGCGTGGACCGGTTCATGAGCGAATGCCGGGCCCTGACCAACTTCATCGGCAACGCCGTGGCCACCCTGGTCGTGGCCCGCTGGGAGAACCAGCTCGACCGCGACGCCCTGAAACGGGCGCTGGACGGACACCCCCAACCACTCGCCGCCCAACCCGATCCCGCCGCCGGGCCCGGGGACGACGCGCTCATCACCGCCGACTAACGCACAGACAAGACAACAAAAAACGACACGAGGGAGGACAATCATGATCAAGATCAAGACCGCCATGCTGGCGACCACCGCCGCCACGGCCCTGCTGGCCCTGGCCGGGGCGTCGATGGCCCAGACGGCGCCCGCCGCGCCGCAACAGCCCACGCCGCAGCCGGCGCCCGCCGCCTCGCCCGCGACCCAGGCCCTCGTCGACGAGGCGCAGCAGGAGGGCGATCCCGCCGCCAGCGTCGATGACATCGTCGTCGTCGGCTCCCAGATCCGCGGCGCGGACGTCACTGCCGCCCTGCCGGTCACCGTCCTGGGTCAGGACCAGATCGCCGCGACCGGCGCCGTCACCGGCGACGACCTGCTGCGCACCATTCCGCAGATGGGCGACGTCCTGTTCAGCGCCGCCAACAACGCCCAGACCTCGAACGCGGCGCGCGGCGACGTCAACTCGGTCAACCTGCGCTCGCTTGGCGTCGGCAACACCCTGGTGCTGCTGAACGGCCGCCGCATCGTCTCCCACCCGACCAGCCAGGGCACGTCCGACACCGGCACCGTGCCGGTGCTCAGCTACAACTCCAACGCCATCCCGGTCTCGGGGCTGGAGCGTCTGGAGGTCCTGCTGGACGGCGCGGCCGCCATCTACGGCGCCGACGCCGTGGCGGGCGTGGTCAACACCGTCACCCAGGACGACTTCGACGGCCTGAGGTTCACCACCCAGTACGGCGGCGCCGAGAACACCCACCTGCGTGAGCTCAGCCTCGGCCTGTTTGCGGGCAAGGACTTCGACCGCGGCAATGTCTCGGCCTTCATCGACTACACCGACCGCACCGCGCTCCAGGCCGACGACCAGCAGTTCACCCGTTCGGACAACCTGCGCTTCCTGTTCGCCAACGACCCGGACTTCGCCTCCAGCCTGACGCCGGACGCCCGCAACACGCGCGGTCCCTGGGCCAACCTGGCCGTCGTCAACGGCCCCGGCATCATCCGCCGCGGCACGACGCCCCTGACCAGCGCGGCGGGCGTGTTCCACATCCAGCCGACCAGCATCACCGGCTGCCAGGCCAACCTGACCCAGGCCGGGATCTGCATCGGCCAGGCGGCGCTCAGCTTCAACGGCGTCCAGCGCGACCTGCGCTACGACACCGCCACGGGCACGACGATCACGCCCGAGGTCCAGCGCCTGAACCTGTTCTTCACGGGCCACTACGACATCAATGACAACGTGACGGCCTTCGGGGAACTGGGCTGGTATCAGGCCAACACCAAGCGTCTGCAGCCGGCGCTGATCAACCTGAACACCCTGACCATCCCGACGACCAACTACTGGAACCCGTTCGGCCCGGTGACCTTCGCCGACGGCTCGGTCAATCCGAACCGTCTGTCGGGCCTGACCAACGTCCCGGTTCAGGGGCTGGCGATCACCCTGAACCAGTACCGCTTCGTCGATGCGGGCATGCAGAAGGTCAGCGTCGACAACTATCAGGCCCGCGCCCTGGCCGGTCTGCGCGGCGAGTTCCGCGGCTTCGACTGGGAAACGGCGATCACCTATTCGGAGGCCGAGGCGACTGACAGTTCGACCGCCGTCAACGCCACCAAGCTGCAGGCCCAACTCGCCCTGTCGACGCCCGACGCCTACAACCCGTTCAACGGCGGCTGCCTGGACAACACCAGCGTCGGCGACTGTACGTCCAGCTCCCAGGCGGCCATCGACGCCATCACCTTCGACCTGAAGCGGGTGTCCAAGACGACCCTCGCCATGGTCGACTTCAAGGTGTCGAAGTCGGACCTGTTCAGCCTGTGGGCCGGCGACGTCGGCATGGCCTTCGGCGTCGAGGCCCGCAAGGAGACCCAGAACGACGACCGCGACCCCAATGTCGACGGCACCAACATCTTCGTCGACTCGGTGACCGGCGCGACCAACCTGTCCAACGTCATCTCGGTCAGCCCCAACCCCGACACCCACGGCGAACGGACGGTCTCGGCCGCCTATATCGAGTTCGCCGTCCCGGTCGTCTCGCCCGAGATGAACATCCCGTTCGTCCACAAGCTGGACCTGCAGATCGCCGGCCGGGCCGAGCACTATTCGGACTTCGGCATCGTGGCCAAGCCGAAGATCGCTGCCGCCTGGGACATCTTCGACGGCCTGCGCCTGCGCGGCTCCTATTCGGAAGGCTTCCGCGCCCCGAACCTGGAACAGACCAACGCCACCACCTACGGCCGCCTCGCGACCAACAACGACTTCATTCGCTGCGAGGCCGACCTGCGCGCCGGCCGGATCGCCACCTTCGGCGCCTGCGCCCGCTCGATCGGCTATTCCCTGCTGGTCTCGGGCAACCCGGACCTGAAGCCGGAAGAGAGCACCAACTCGTCCTACGGCGTCGTCTTCCAGCCGCGCTTCCTGCCCGAGAGCCTGGGCGACTGGACCTTCACGGTCGACAAGTGGCGGATCCAGCAGGAGAAGATCGTCGGCCTGTTCGGCGGCTCCGCGGCCACGGTTCAGGACTATCTGGACCGGGTCAACGGCGGCTCCAACCCGCTGGTGGTCCGCGCCGCGCCCAACGCCGACGACATCGCCCTGTTCGCCGGCACCGGCATCGCCCCTGTCGGCCAGATCATCTCGGTCTCGGATCGGTTCGTGAACCTGCTGCCGCAGGACGTCCAGGGCATCGACTTCGGCATCGTCTGGCGTCTGCGCAACACCCCGGTCGGCAACTTCCGGGTCAACATCAATGCGGCCAAGCTGACCAAGTTCAGCCGTGAGCCGGGTCCGCAGATCGACGCCCTGTACGCCGCCCGCGCCGCCGGAACGATCAACGCCGCCACGCCTCTGCCCGACTCCACCAGCCTGATCGCCCAGAACGGCCGTCCGGAGTGGAAGGTCTCGGGGACGGTCACCTGGGCCAACGGTCCCTGGCAGGTCGGGGTCTTCACCCAGTACATCAGCGCGGTCGACGATACCGCCCTGCTGGGAACCTCGGGCACGCCGTGGGAGGTCGACAGCCGCCTGACCGGCAACCTGTACGGCCAGTACGAGTTCGAGGACCACTTCGGCATCGCCAACAACACCAGGCTGCGGGCCGGGGTGCGCAACATCACCAATGAGGCGCCACCGCTGTCCTCGTCCGGCTATCTGGGTTCGGTCTACCAGCCCTACGGCCGCTACTGGTACATGAGCGTCACCAAGACGTTCTGATCCGTCTCCCCCGAAGCGCCCTCGTTGAGGGTTCTTCTCCTGCCGGGACGGTGCTCAGGCGCCGTCCCGGACCTTGTCTTCTGAAGTGAGCCCCTCATGCGTTCCTGGGTCGTCGCCGGTCGTTCCGTCCTCGCCGCACTGGCGCTGGGAGGCGCGCTGACGGCCTGTGCGACGCCGGGTGCGGCCCAGACGCCGCCGGCGTCGGCGCCTGTGGCGGAGGTCTCGCCCATCCCCGCCGATGCGACCTGTCCGCAGGGCATCCCGGCGGACGCCAAATGCTACACCGGGCGGTCGGAGGAGGGGGCCTTCTACTGGATCGCCATCCCGGCCCACTGGAACGGCGTCCTGGTGGTTCACAGCCACGGCGGGCCGCGCACCACGACCCCTAACATCGACGACGAGATCGACGACCTGCAGCGGTTCTCGGTCATGGTCCGCGAGGGCTATGCCTGGGCCGGCTCGACCTATCGCCGCGGCGGCTATGGCGTGCGGATGGCGGCCGAGGACACCGACATCCTGCGCCGCATCTTCTGGGACCGCTTCGGCAAGCCGCGCCGGACCATCGTCCACGGTCAGTCCTGGGGCGGCAATGTCGCCGCCAAGGTCAGTGAGCTCTACGCCGTCGACGGCAATGGCCAGCGCAACTACGACGGCGTCCTGCTGTCGGCCGGGCTCGTGGCCGGGGGCACGCGCGGCTATGTGTTCCGCTCGGACCTGAGGGCCGTCTATCAGTTCTACTGCCGCAACCACCCGCGCCCGGACGAGGTCCAGTATCCGGTCTGGCAGGGCCTGCCGCGCGACGGCCGCATGACCCGCGCCCAGCTGACCGAGCGGGTCGATGAGTGCACAGGGATCTCGAAGCCCGCCAACCAGCGCACGCCGCAGCAGGCTCGCAACCTGCGGAACATCCTGAGGGTCATCGGCATCCGCGAGGACGAGCTGGTGTCCCACCTGAACTGGGCGACGGGGCTGTTCCAGGACATGGTCTGGCGGCGGCTGGACGGCCACAACCCCTTCTCCAATCTGGGCCGGGTCTATTCAGGCTCGGACGACGACGCGGCCCTGAACGCCGGGGTCGAGCGGTTCTCGGCCGATCCGGAGGGCGTGGCGCGTCTGGCCTATGACGCCGACCTGACGGGCCAGATCATGCTGCCGACCCTGAGCATCCACGCCAAGAACGACCCGACCGTCTTCGTGGGCGTGGACGCCGTCTATCGCGACATCGTCGCCGCGGCCGGACGGTCGGACCTGCTGGTCCAGACCTTCACCGACGAGGACCAGCACTCCAAGCTGAGCACCCCCGAATACGCCGGGATGCTGGACGCCCTGATGGCCTGGATCGACAAGGGCGAGAAGCCGACGCCGCAGACGGTGGCCGCCGCCTGCGAGACCCATGCGGCGGCCTATGGCGAGCCGTGCAAGTTCGACGTCGGGTTCACGCCGACGGTGAGCTCGCGCTAGGACCAGCAGTAGCTGGTCTTGGTCTGGGTGTAGAACTCGACCGCCGCGAAGCCCTGTTCGCGGGCGCCGTAGCTGGACGACTTCGTGCCGCCGAAGGGGACGTGATAGTCGACGCCCGCGGTCGGCAGATTGACCATGGTCATGCCCGCCTTCGCCCGGCGCTGGAAGTCGCGGGCGTGCTTCAGCGAGGTGGTCACGATGCCCGCCGCGAGGCCGAACTCGGTCGTGTTGGCGACGTTCAGCGCTTCCTCATAGTCCTTGACGCGGAGGGTCGAGGCGACGGGTCCGAAGACCTCTTCGGTGTTGATGCGCATCGACGGGTCGGTGTCGGCGATCAGGGTCGGCTGGACGTACCAGCCCGGGGTCTCGAGGCTCAGGCGTTCGCCGCCGGTGACGATGCGGCCGCCGTTCTGACGGGCGATGTCGATGTACTTGTAGGAGGTCTCCATCTGGGCCTCGGAGACCGCCGGGCCCATCTGGGTGTTGGGGTCCAGGGCATCGCCGACGCGCAGGGCCGCGACCTTCTCGGCCAGCAGGGCGACGAACCGGTCGTGGATGGCGTCGGTGACGATCAGGCGGCTGGAGGCCGTGCAGCGCTGGCCGGTGGCGTAGTAGGAGCCGTCCAGGGCGATCATGACCGCACGCTCCAGATCGGCGTCGTCGAGGACGATCAGGGGGTTCTTGCCGCCCATCTCCAGCTGGACGCGGGCCTGACGCGCGACGGCGCCCGCCGCGACGCCGGCGCCCACGCC
This sequence comes from Brevundimonas sp. GW821-FHT12E07, assembly GCF_058807035.1. Taxonomy (NCBI): domain Bacteria; kingdom Pseudomonadati; phylum Pseudomonadota; class Alphaproteobacteria; order Caulobacterales; family Caulobacteraceae; genus Brevundimonas; species Brevundimonas sp. GW821-FHT12E07. The sequence continues at coordinate 323,604 of NZ_JBXAQH010000004.1, forward strand.
TTGCGAGCCGGTGAAGGAGACGCCGTCGACATCGGGGTGATCGACGATGGCCTGACCCACGCCGCCGCGGCCGATGACCAGGTTGAACACGCCCTTCGGCAGGCCGGCCTCGACCAGGATGTCAGCGAGGGCCGAAGCCGTCGCGGGCGTCGGGCCGGCGGGCTTCATCACCACGGTGTTGCCGAAGGCCAGCGCTGGGGCGGCCTTCCACGCCGGGATGGCGATGGGGAAGTTCCAGGGGGTGATGAGGCCATATACGCCGACGGCCTGACGATAGGTCTGGATCTCCACGCCCGGGCGGACGCTGTCGAGGTTCTGGCCGTGGCGGCGCAGGGCCTCGCCGGCGAAGTACTTCAGGATGCGGCCGGCGCGGACGGTCTCGCCGATGCCTTCGGGCAGGGTCTTGCCCTCTTCGCGGGAGAGCAGGCGGCCAAGCTGTTCGCGGCGCTCCATGACCAGGGTTCCCGCGCGGTCCAGCACATCGGCGCGGACTTCGGGGGAGGCTTCGGACCAGGCGGGGAAGGCGGCCTTGGCGGCAGCGACGGCGGCGTCGACCTCGGCCTGACCGCCGTCGGGCGTGCGGGCGACGATGTCGTTGGTGTTGGACGGGTTGTGGCTCTCGCCCGGCCGGGCCGTCTCCACGCGTTCGCCGTCGATCAGGTGGGAGAGCTGGAGGGTGTCGGTCATGGCGCTATCGTCCCAAGGCTGTCTGTTCTGACGGCGGTGTAGTCCCCGGACGCCCTCGCGCCGACACCGAATGGGGCATTGATCCAGAGCGGCGGCGCATCGATCCGTGCTCGCGGAGCCGCGTTCGGGCTCGATCAAGCCAAAACCCGCATCGGTCGATAGCCGCTTTGGCTTAGACCCGCATCGACGGGGCCAGTACCGTTCTCATCAGGGCGCGATCACAGCGCCGGGCGGCAAGGGCCGCTTCAGTGAGGAACTCTATGTCCAGGATGACCCCCGCGGAGATGGCCGCGACGATCGGCGGCGGCCTGCTGTCTTTCCCCGTCACCCACTTCGACGCCGCCCACCAGTTCGTCGAGAAGGACTACCGCGAGCACTGCGCCTGGATGCTCCAGTACGAGCTGGCCGGCCTGTTCGCCGCCGGCGGTACGGGCGAGTTCTTCTCCCTGACCCCGGAAGAGGTCGGCACGGTGGTCAAGGCCGCGGTCGAGGAGACCGCCGGCAAGACCCCGGTCATCGCGGGCTGCGGCTATGGCACGGCCATCGCCGTGGAGCTGGCGAAGTCGGCCGAGGCCAACGGCGCCGACGGCCTCCTGCTGCTGCCCAACTACCTCATGGTTCCCGGCCAGGAGGGCCTCGCCGCCCACGTCGAGGCGGTCTGCAAGGCGACCAAGCTGGGCGTCATCGTCTACAACCGCGACAACGCCGTGCTCCAGCCCGAGACGCTGGAGAAGCTGTGCGACCGCAACCCCAACCTCGTCGGCTTCAAGGACGGCGTGGGCGACATCGAGCTGATGATGAAGGTCTATGCCCGGATGGGCGATCGCCTGACCTATGTCGGGGGGCTGCCCACCGCCGAGACCTTCGCCCCGGCCTATCTGGAGATGGGCGTCACCACCTACTCCTCGGCCATCTTCAACTTCGTGCCGGAGTTCGCCCTCGACTTCTACAAGGCCGTCCGGGCCCGCGACCACGCCGCCATCATGGCCGGCCTGCGCGACTTCGTCCTGCCCTACATCGCCCTGCGCGACCAAGGTAAGGGCTATGCGGTCTCGATCGTGAAAGCGGGCATGACCGCCATCGGCCGCACCGCCGGTCCGGTCCGGCCGCCGCTGGTGGACCTGACTCCGGCGCAACTGGACCAGCTCAAGGCCCTGATCGCCCGCGTTCAACCGGCCGCGCCAAAGCTGGCGGCGAACGGATAGTCGCAGGGTCTGTCCGGTGCGAGCCGGAAGTCCTATGACCGGTCTCCTACGCAGTAGGGCGCCATGAACATGTTCGAACTCAGTCAGTTGCGGTGCTTCGTCGCCGTCGCCGAGGAACTCCACTTCGGGCGGGCGGCGCAGCGTCTCAACATGACCCAGCCGCCCCTGAGCCGGCAGGTCCAGCTGCTGGAGCGCATCCTCGGCGTGGTCCTGCTGGACCGGACCAGCCGGTCGGTGCGGCTGACGCCGGCCGGACGCGCCTTCCTGATCGAGGCCAAGCGGATCCTGAGGCTGGCCGACAGCGCGGCCCTGGCCACGCGCCGCATCGCCAGCGGAGACGCCGGGCGGGTGGCGGTCGGCTTCACCGCCGCCTCGGGCTACAGCTTCCTGCCCAACCTCGTGGACCTGGCGCGGACCAAGCTGCCGAACGTCGATCTGACCCTGAGGGAGCTGGTCTCGGGCGAGCAGGTCGAGGCGCTGCTGACCGGACGCATCGACCTCGGCCTCGTCCGGCCGCCTCTGACCCGGCCCGAGTTCGACAAGGTCCGCGTCCTGACCGAGCCCCTGGTCGCGGCCCTGCCGAGCGGCGACCCGCGGCTGGAGAAGGCCGTCATCAGCCTGTCGGACTTCGGCGACCAGCCCATGGTCATGTATGCGCCGGAGGGGGCGGGCTACTTCCACGGCATGCTCAGCGCCATGTTCGACGAGGCCGGGGTGTCGCCCCAGTACGTCCAGCACATGGCCCAGATCCACTCGATCTTGGCCCTCGTCCATGCCCGCATCGGGGCGGCGGTGGTGCCGGAGGCGGCGACCAAGCTGCACTTCGAGGGGGTCGAGTTCCGGCCTCTGGAGACCTCGCCCGCGCGGCCGGTGGAGCTGTTCGTGGCCTGGCGACGCGACAACGACAACCCCAGTCTGAAGCCCCTGCTGGCCCTCATCGAGGCGCAGGCGGAGCACCCTTAGGAGAGACTCCATGCCGACCCGCCGCAGCGTGATCGCGACCGCCGGAACCGCCGCTCTGGTCGCCGGGCTGCCGAGGGCAGGGTGGGCGGAAGGGGCGGCGCCGGTCGCGACGACGAGGCACGGGCGGGTCCGGGGTTATCTCGATCAGGGGATCAAGGTGTTCAAGGGCGTCCGCTACGGCGCCGACACCTCGACGCGGCGCTTCCAGGCGGCGGTGGAACCGCAGGCCTGGACGGGCATCCGGGACGCGCTGGAGTATGGCGCGGCCAGCCCGCAGAAGTCGGACGAGCCCAACCAGTCGGAGGACTGCCTGTTCCTGAACGTCTGGACGCCGGAGCTGAGGGATCAGGGCAAGCGACCGGTCATGGTCTATGTCCACGGCGGGGCCCACGCCAACGGCTCGGGGTCGAGCCCGCTGTATGACGGGGTGGCCCTGTGCCGGCGCGGGGACGTGGTGGTGGTGACGTTGAACCATCGCCTGAACGTGTTTGGATACAATGGGTTAGGTCAACTTCTGTCGCCCCATGGCGGCGGGACCTATGGGGCGTCGGGCAGCGTCGGCAACCTCGACCTGCTGCTGGCCCTGCGCTGGGTGCGGGACAATATCGCCGAGTTCGGCGGCGACCCGGGCAATGTCATGGTCTTCGGCCAGTCGGGCGGCGGGGCCAAGCTGGTGACCCTGATGGCCATGCCCTCGGCGGCGGGCCTCTATCACAAGGTCATCACCATGAGCGGCCAGCATGTGACCGCCATGGGACCCCAGCATGCGGCGCTCAGGATGCGCGTCTTCCTCGACCATCTGGGCCTGACGCCGGACCGCGCCGCCGAGCTGGCCCAGGTCCCGACTGCGAAACTGGTCGAGGCCCTGTCGATGGACGACCCGATCGAGAAGGGCGGTATCTACTTCTGGTCGGTGATGGACCACGACACCCTGCCGCGGCATCCCTTCGTGCCCGATGCGCCCGCCGAGAGCGCCCACATCCCGATGATCATCGGCAACACCCATGACGAGGCGCGGGCCTTCACCAGCGGGGACGAGCGCAACTACGCCCTGACCTGGGACACGGTGGCGGCCAAGCTGGCGCCCGAGTTCGTGGTCGATCTGAACGCGCAATATGTCGTCGACTGGTATCGCAGACAGTTCCCGGAGATGTCGCCCGTCGACGTCTTCTTCGCCGCCGCCACCTGCGGCCGGTCGCGGCCCGGGCATCTGATCCAGGCGCAGGAGCGGGCGCGGCTGGGGGACAGGACCTGGATGTACCAGCTGGACTTCGGCTCGCCGGTCGATCCGAGGCTGGGGGCGTACCATAGCTTCGACATCGCCCTGGCCTTCGACAACTGCCACCAGCCGACCTCCAAGACCGGGACGGGGCCGGAGGCGCGGGCCGTGGCCGCGAAGATGAGCGAGACCTTCATCGCCTTCGCCCGGACCGGAAATCCGAACAATGCGGCCATCCCCGAATGGGCGCCTTATGACCTGACGCGGCGGCCGACGATGGTGTTCGACGTCGACACACGGTCGGTCGATGACCCCCGGGCCGAGGAGCGGAAACTGTTCCAGGTGGCGCCCTTCCTGAAGCAGGGCACCTGAGGGTTTTGCACTCGAAAAAAGGTGGGTGCAAAAGGTGCAATTCTGAAGGTCGGGTGGAAGGTATGGATTTCAAGGGTTTGAAATTGAAGCGCTGATGGCGGGCGGCGGCTTTGCACTCGGAGTGCAAGGGCGTGCAGGCGTGGCGCGGATGTCAAAGACCGGAGGCAGGGATTGTACGCCGGGTTTGGGGTGTGCTGGGCCGAATGGGGCGAGCGCCGGAGAAGCTATGACGGATCAACGGGCTTGGGCGGGAGGGTATGCGCACTCGACCCCTCTCCCGGAGGGAGAGGGAGGGGGCCGCGAGCGTAGCGAAGTGGGAGGGTGAGGGTTTCTGTGGTGGACCGGTGAGGGCATAACCCCTCACCCTTTCGGCTGGAGGATCGCCTGCGGCTCTCCGAGCCTCAAGCCCTCTCCCTATGGGAGAGGGTTCAGAAATGTCAGTCGCACACATCCAGCGGGATGGACGCCGCCATGGCCGCATAGCCGGCGTCTGACGGATGCAGCCAGTCGCCGCTCTGGTATTCGGCGCGCAGCTTCGTTGGGTGGGCGGGGTCACGCAGCACCGCGTCATAGTCGAGGCGGGCGTCGAGGTCGGGCGCACTGCGGATCCACGCATTGACCGACTGGCGGATAGCCTCGCCGGTCTCGGTGAAATAGTTGGCGTCCTCGAAGGGCGGGATGGTCGAGACGACCACCTTGAGCCCGGCCGCATGGGCGCGGGCGATGACCTGACGGTAGCCGGCGATGATGTCGGCGGCCGTGACGGCCTCGTGGGCGTATTCGGCGCGGGCGGGGCGGCCGATGTCGTTGATGCCTTCCAGCAGGATCAGGCATTTGGCGCCGGGGACGGCGAAGGCGTCGGCGTCGAGGCGTTCGAGGGCCGAGGGGCCGGAGCCCTGATGCAGCAGCCGGTTGCCGCCGATGCCCGCGTTGACGACGGCCCATTGTGAACCGGCCGCGACCATCCGCTCGGCGAGGCGTTCGGGCCAGCCGCCGGGACCTGAGGGCAGGGAGCCCGTGCCCTCTGTGATCGAGTCGCCGAAGGCCACGATGACGCGGGTGGGAGCGGTGGTCTCGACCGCGATGCCGGTGGCGAGGGCGCCCATACGTTGACGCGGGGCGTCGGCGGGGACGGCCTGTGCGGTCGTGTCGCCGTCGGTGAGGACCTGACGCAGGCGGTGGTTCGGGAGGGCGGTCTGGGCCGGATAGAAGACGCTGATGGTGACGCGGTCCAGCGCCTTGACCGGCAGGGCGACCGGGTCGGAGAGGCGTGGGACGCCGGCGGGCAGGGTCAGGGCGTTCGCGCCGTCGAAGGTGACGGGGATGGGAGCGCCGTCGCTGATTGCCACGCTGACCGCGCTGATGCGGACGGGCGCTGAGCCGTAGATATTGGACAGGCGGATGCGAAGGCGGTCGCCGGTCGCGGAGACGGTGGTGGTCTGGCTGACCGTCTGGTTGGTGACCGTGGAGGGGCCGAGGGGGCCGCGGACGTCGTTCGGATTGGGCGGGGAGGGCGGGACGACCGGCCCGACGTTGGAGGTCGGGGGGAAGGTCCAGGCGGCGATCCAGTGCGGGTCCTGGGCCTGGGCGGCCGAGACGAGGAGGGCGGCGGCGAGGGCCGTGAGGATGGTGCGCATGAGATGCCCCCTTATCGCTCATCCCGGCGAAGGCCGGGATCCAGATCCAGACTCAATGCTTGGGTTTGGCCAGGCTGCGCAAGACCATCAGGCCGCTCGATTTGCATCTGGATCCCGGCCTTCGCCGGGATGAGCGGTGATTGGTGGATGAGCAGGTTACCTCACCGATCCCACGGGAATTTCAGCGTCGGTTGATTGACGTAGCGGTCCATGGCCAGGACCACTCGCGTCCCGGCGCCGGGGGCCAGCTTCAACGTGAAGGTCGCGGCGTCGACCGTCTGCGTCTTGCCGTCAAAGGTCGCGGACCTGATCCGGTGCTCGCCGTAGCCGCCGCCCTGGATGACGATCTCGCGCGACTGCGTCGGCGACAGGTTGACGAGGGTGACGGCGGTCTCGTCGGCGGTCATGGCGTCGATCAGGGCCGCGACGTCCTCGGGTACGCCCGCGCGGCGGGCCTCGGCGTCGAAGTAGCGCAGGCGGGCGTAGAGGGGCGAGCCGCCGGCGTTGGCGGTGGTCGGGCCCCAGGGCGGGCGGCCGATGTGCAGGGCGCCCATCATGGTCTGCATCAGGGAGCTGACGCTGGCCGGATTGAACTCGAGCCGGGCGTCGGCGAGGCGGGTGTCGGGCGTGGTGGTGTCGTCGCGCTCGGCTTTGGCCATCTCGGCGACGCGGGCGAGGTCCTTGCGCAGGGCGGTCTCGGGGAAGTCGGGGTTGCGGCCCTCGAGGAAGGCGACCCAGGGATGGTCCGGCGCGCGGGCGCGGTCCGAGGGCTTCATCGAGAACCACCAGATGTCGAGGCTGTTCAGCTGGTGCAGCCCGTCTTTCCAGCCGTACCAGCCGTCGGCGCCGTACATGGTCGGGGTCTGGACCTTGCCGTCGACGGTGCGCTTCTCGCGGTTCAGCCGGTCGGCCTGCTTGCGCCAGGTGTCGAGGTATTTGTCGTCGCCGGTCAGGAGATAGGCGTTGAAGAAGCCGAGGATGGTGCGCAGGACGCGGCTGCGGTCCTCGCGCTTGCCGGTGACCGGATTGACCGGGGAGAAGCCCCAGCCATAGGTCCCGCCCCACCACTTGCCTTCGGCCGCCGAGCCGATGACGCCGTCGAGGCCGACGTTGGAGGGCAGCAGGTCGTCGTTGGCCCTGGCCCGCTCGACCCAGGCGTCGACATAGCCGAGCAGCCAGTCGCGATATTTGGGCTCCTGCGCCAGCATATAGGCGTTGAGGGCGAGGGTCGTGGAGAAGAGGTTCAGCGGGTGGTCGCCGACCACGTCGGTGTATTCGTCGTAGTGGTGGAGTGTCTGTTCGTAGGTGGTTTCGCCATGCTCCATGAAGAAGCGGGAGCCGGCCTCGAACGGGTCGCCGGCCCAGTCGAGCGCGGTGGCCTTCCTCAGCATCGGGCCACGTGAGCCGTTCATCAGGCTCTTGATGATCTTGTGCTCGGGATCGTAGTTCGGGGCATCGGCGTCCTCGCCCATATACAGGGCGCTGAAGCGACGGGCGCGGTCGGCGAAGCGGGGATTGTTCGGGTCCGACAGCCCCTGGACGTTGAACATGGTCAGCTCTTCGGCGTGGTGCTGCCAATCGAGCTGGACGTTGAACTCCTTGAAGAACATGCCCTCGCGGGCGATGGCGACCTCGGTCGTCTTCGCGGCGGTGTATTGTTTGAGGTGGCCTTCCCAGGCCTGGGTGTACATGGCCTTGACCCGGTCGGCGCCGCCGAGGGCGTGGAGCAGGGGCCAGTTGTTGACGTTCTCGATGGCGTCGTCAGGGCCGTCGTTGGCGCCCCAGCGCTCGAAGCAGAGGAAGTAGCCGCGCTCATCGAAATAGCGGGCGTAGAAGGCGGCGCAGGCCTCGGCGTTGTCGGCCAGGAGCTGGCGCTGCAGCAGGGCCCAGCCGGGGGCGGGCATCGGCGTCGTGACCGTGAGAGCGGTGGTCGCGGCGCGGGCTTTCGGGGCGACCGCAGCGGCGAGGGCGGCGACGGCCGTGCCGCCGAGGAAGCTCCTGCGCGAGGCCCGCATCAGGCGGCAGCCTTCAGGGTGATGCGCTCGATCTTGCCGGTGATCAGGAAGTAGGCGGCGATGACCAGCAGGCAGTGCAGCCCCACGAACCACAGGCCCAGGTCGAAGGACCCGGTCGCCTGGACGATATAGCCGATGACGATGGGGGTCACGATGCCGGCCGCATTGCCGAAGGTGTTGAAGATGCCGCCGGTGACGCCGACGAACTCGCGCGGCGAGGTGTCGGAGATGACCGCCCAGCCCAGGGAGGCGATGCCCTTGCCGAAGAAGGCGATGGCCATCAGGCCGATGACGAGGCTGGTCGAGTCCGTATAAGCGCAGGCGATGATGACCATGGACAGGACCATGCCGATGGCCAGGGGCGTCTTGCGTGCGATGGTCAGGGAGCCGGTGCGCTTCAGCAGCCAGTCGGAGACGATGCCGCCCAGAAGGCCGCCGAAGAAGCCCATCAGGGCCGGGGCGGCGGCGGCGAAGCCGGCCTGTTTGATGTCCAGCCCGCGCTCCTTGACCAGATAGATCGGGAACCAGGTGACGAAGAAATAGGTCAGGACGTTGATGCCGTACTGGCCGATGAAGACGCCCAGCAGCATGCGGTTCTTGAGCACCTGGGAGACATTGGCCCAGCTGAAGGCGGCGGACTTGGCGGCCTGTTTGGTCTCCATGCGGACCATGCCGCCGCCGGCCTCGATATAGTCGAGCTCGGCCTGGTTGACGCCCTTGTGGTCGACGGGCGCCTTGATCATCCACCAGAAGACCCCGGCGGCGAGGACGCCGAGCGCGCCCATGACGAAGAAGACCGAGTGCCAGTCATAGGTGTGGACCAGCCAGCCCATCAGGGGGGCGAAGGCGACGAGGGAGAAATACTGGGCCGAGTTGAAGACGGCCGAGGCGAAGCCGCGCTCCGAGCTCGGGAACCAGGCGGCGACGAGGCGGGCGTTGCCGGGGAAGGAGGGGCTTTCGGCCAAGCCGACGGCGAAGCGCAGGGCGAACAGGGTGGCGAACACCGCCCCGCCCGTGACGAAGCCGGACAGGCCCTGGAAGAAGGTGAAGGCCGACCATGTGGCGATGGCGAGGGCGTAGATCAGCTTGGTGCCGAACTTGTCGAGCAGGGCGCCGCCGGGGATCTGGCCGAGGCAGTAGGCCCAGGCGAAGGCGGAGAGGATGTAGCCCATCTGGACCGGGCTGAGGCCGAGGTCTTCGGATGCCGCGTCGCCGGCGATCGAGAAGGTCGAGCGGTCGGCGTAGTTGATGGTGGTGATCAGGAAGATCAGCAGCAGGATCAGGAAGCGGACCTGGGTCCGTTTGCCTCCGGCGGGAGGGACGGCGGCTGTTGCGTCGGTCATGGTCGTTACGCTCCTCGACATGCGGGGGAACGAGAGACCGTGATGCCGGAGGAGCCCGACGCCTTGAGGTGTTTCGCTTCCCAACCGGCGCCTCTGACGGGCGTCTGGCCTGACCGGACGATAGGAGGGGCGGGGGCGGGGGTCCAAGCCAAACCGACTATTGACCGATACAGAACCGGTATCGATCAGGGCGATCGGTCGCAGGGTCGCTATCGATCCGCGAAACCCGCCGAAACACTACCGACGAAAGATCGATGACAGGATGTCGCGCTCAGGCCGGGCATCGGTTCAAGTCCTGCATCGGTCCATGCCCGATTGGGATTGGCCTCGAATAACGGGGCGATCCTATGGTCCCCTCGAAGCCAACCGGTGTTCGCACCCTGGCAGACAACCGGCGCCACAGCGTCAGCCAAGAAGATCCGGGACACCCGGACAAATGGGGAAGGAAGACGACGATGCGTTCCTCGCATGGATTCCAATTCGCACTTCGCAGCGGCGTCTCGGCGCTGGTCCTGACGCTGGCGGTCGCCGGCGCGGCCTCCGCACAGACGGCGCCCGCCGCCGAGCCGCAAACTGACGACGGCGCCACCACGGTCGACGAGATCGTGGTCACCGGCTTCCGCGCCAGCCTTCAGAGCGCCGTCAGCGCCAAGCGTCGCGAGACCGGCATCGTCGACGTCATCAAGGCCGAGGACATCGCCGACTTTCCCGACCTGAACCTGGCGGAATCGCTGCAGCGCGTGCCGGGCGTGACCATCAGCCGCGCCAACGGCGAAGGCCGTCAGATTTCGGTGCGCGGCCTGGGCTCGGACTATACCCGCGTCCGCGTCAACGGCATGGAAGCCATCGCCACCACGGGCGGCACGGTCAACTCGGGCGGCACCAACCGTGGCCGCGGCTTCGACTTCAACATGTTCGCGTCCGAGCTGTTCAACAGTCTGACGGTGCGCAAGTCCGCCTCGGCCGACGTCGAGGAAGGGTCGCTGGGCGCCACCGTCGACCTGCAGACCGCCCGCCCGTTCGACTACACCAAGCCGACCCTCGTGATGGGCGTCCAGGGCAGCTACAACGACCTGGCGCGCGACGTGAAGCCGCGCTTCACCCTGCTGGCCTCCAACACCTGGATGGACGGCAAGTTCGGGGCCCTGTTCTCGGCCGCCTATGAAGAGCGCCACATCCTCGAAGAGGGCGCCAACATCACCCGCTGGAGCGCCGCGGGCGCCAACGGCGGCTTCAACAGCGCCTCGACCCTGGCGGGCTACAGCTTCACCACCGACCCGGGCCAGCTCCGGGACAGCAACCCCTCGACCGCCCTGTTCCACCCGCGCCTGCCGTCCTACGTCTCCTATGACCACAACACCGAACGCCTGGGTCTGACCGGTTCGCTGCAATGGCGGCCGGACGACCAGTCGACGGTCACCCTGGACATCCTCTATTCGGACGTGAAGTCGACGCGTGACGAGGCCCAGCTGCAGGCCATTGGCCTGAGCCGTTCGGGCACCGGCAAGCCGCAGACCATCATCCGCTCGGGCATCGTCGAGGGCCGCAACATCGTCCAGGCCAATCTGGACGCGGTCGATGTGCGGACCCAGTCGGCTCATGACGAGCTGGAGACCAAGTTCCAGCAATACACCCTGACCGCCAACCGCGACTGGAGCGACCGTTTCCGCACCGGTTTCATCGGCGGCTATTCGAAGTCGTTCTTCGACAATCCGGTTTCGACCATCGTCACCTTCGACCGGGCCAACACCAACGGCTTCTCCTACGACTTCCGTAACCGGATGCCGGAGATCAATTTCGGCTTCGACACCACCAATCCGGCCAACTGGTCCATGACCAACGGCACCTCGGAAGTGCGGATCCGGCCGAACTCGGTCGAGAACACCTTCACGACCGCCAAGGTCTTTGGCGAGTACGACCTGAACGACAACATCACGCTTAAGGCCGGGATCGACTACCGCAAGTTCGGCTTCCACTCCGAGGGCCTGTACCGGACGACGGAGACCGTGGTTCAGACCCTGACCCCCGCCGAGCTGGCCGCGGTGTCGCGCGTCTTCTCGGGCTTCGGCCGCAACGCCGACCTGCCGGCGGGCGCCCCGACCAGCTGGCTGGCGCCGGACCTCGAGAAGTTCATCGCCACCTACAACATCTATTCCAACACCGGCATCTACGCCCTGACGGGGGTCAACAACTCCTCGGCGCGCGGCCAGTTCATCAATGTCGAGGAAGCCGACACCGGCGCCTATGTCCAGGCCGACTACCGCTTCACCGCCTTCGGCCTGCCGTGGCGCGGGGATGCGGGCCTGCGTTACGTCTCCACCGATCAATGGTCGCAGGGCTATGAGACGACCTCGGCGGGCTCCAGCCTGGTCGACGCCGAACGCACCTATGACATGTGGCTGCCGTCGATGAACCTGGCGGTCGATCTGACCGACACGATGGTGGCGCGCTTCTCGGCCGCCCGCACTGTGGCCCGGCCCTCGATCGCCAGCCTGACCCCCGGCGGCGACGTCGGCATCCAGGGCTCGAACTACACCTATTCGACGGGCAACCCGGACGTGAGGCCGACCGAGTCGGACAACATCGACCTGTCGCTGGAATACTACCCGGACCGCGACAGCCTGTTTGCGGTGGGCGTCTTCTACAAGAAGCTGAACACCTTCGTTCAGACCCTGGCCCAGGATGTGCCGTTCAACCAGCTCGGCCTGCCGGACTCCCTGCTGATCGGCGCCCAGCCGGGCGGCGGCAACCTGCCCAACACCACCCCGTTCCGCACGTCCCGCCCGATCAACACCGAGGGCGGCGACCTGAAGGGCATCGAAATCAACGCCCAGAAGCGTCTCGACTTCCTGCCGGGCTGGCTCGAGAATTTCGGGGTCCAGGCCAACTACACCTTCGTCGACTCGGACATCACCTACATCACGGCGCTTGACCCGGCGACCGGCGCGATCGCGTCGTCGGTGAACAACACCCTGACGGGCCTGTCCAAGAACGCGGCCAACTTCACCCTGTACTACGAGACCGACAAGTTCTCGATCCGGGGATCGGTGGCCTATCGCTCGGGCTATCTGACCGCGGTTCCGTCCTCGGACGGCAACTCGGTCGCCGGCACCAACGAGACCCTGAACTTCGACGCCCAGGCCTCGTACAACATCACGCCGCAGCTCAAGGTCAGCATCGAAGGCATCAACCTGACCGACGAGTTCAACGACCAGTACGTCGACGCCGACAACCGCCTGAACGTCTACTCCCACACGGGCCGGCAGTTCTTCGCGGGGCTGCGCTACACCTTCTAGGCCTTTGGCCGACCCTTCTGACGCGGGTTCTCCTCCCGACCGTTAGGCCCTGCGCCGGATCCATTCCCCCCTGGATCCGGCGCTTTTTTTGCTCAGTCGGCGAGACTGAGTGCGTCGGCGACGGTGGTCAGAAACGCGTGGTGACGGGCGTTGGCGGTGGCCGTGTCGATGGATCCCATCATCCCGCGCGAACGGGGGCGGCGCGCCTCGTCCCGCAGCCGCGCCACCAGGGCCTCGAGATGGCCGTCGCCCTTGCGGGCGTCCATGACTCCGGCGTGAACCCGGGCCTCCTTCATCCGCCGCGTGACGATGGTCGGGTCCAGCGAGGTGAGTTCGGCACGGGCGGCGAAACGGGCGAAATCGCCCGCGTAGAGCCGCACATAGCTCTCTTCGATCATAAGGTTCGGTCCTGTTCGCTGGGAGGGCCGGCGGAAGGCGCCGCCGGTCGCCCGGCCGATCTAGAGCGGCTGGAGGTTGCTGTAGGTCCGGTTCTGGACGCAGACGCCTTCGAGGGTCAGACCGCCGTCGACCCGACCGGCGCGGGGCCAGGTCATGGTCAGGCTCAGGGTCTTGCCCTCGGTATCCAGGACCATGTCGCCCTGTGTCTTCTGCGGGCCGAGGCCGTTGGTCGCGACATGAACGGTTCCGTCCGCGGCGACGGTCGAGGGGAATTGTCCCGGCAGGATCAGATATGTGCTGTCGAGGATGGGCACGCTGCCGATGAAGGCCATCGACAGGGTTTCGGTGTTCCAGATCAGGCCGAAGTGAAACGGCTGAACCCTCGGGCCGCCGGGGTGGGGCGCCTGGACATAGGTTCCCTGGCAGTCGTAGCGGTCCATATTGGCGGGCAGGCCCTCGGCGGCGGCCCGGGTGGCGGCCATGAGGCAGAGCAGGCCGGTCGCGGCGGCCATAGCGTGACGGATCATTGGGGTCCTGTCGCGGCTGGATCGCGCCAGACCGCACACCGTCGAGGGTGGGGTGAATTACCGCCGGCGATCTCCAACGCCTCATCGCCCCATGGGTTCCGTCGTGAGTGAAAGAAATTCAGGGCGATCGACCGGGGGCCTCAGCCGATCCGCTCCACCGCGGGCGGCCGCCAGCTCTCGTCGAGGATGGCCGTGTCGCCCCAATAGGCCCGGATATAGAGGGAGAAGGCGCCGTCGGGGGCGGGGAGCCAGTTGCTCTCGCGCTCCGGCCCCGGCGAGGCTGCGCCGACGTAGAGCGTCAGGGAGCCGTCGGCGTTGCGTTTCAGCGTCTTGTTCTTCGTGCCCAGGGAATAGCGGGCCAGCGGGTTGGGGTGGAAGAAGTGATGCTGGTTGTAGAGCGTCAGCGACCAGAAGCCCTTGACCGGCGGCTCCTGCCCGGCGGCGAAGGTCACCGCATAGCTGCGCGCGCCGGTCAGCGACCCGCCGCCGCTGTCGAAGTCGGTATAGAAATACTGGGTCTCCTCGGGCCGGTTGTCGAACATGTTCGAGCGCGCCGTGCCGGTGCGGTTGAAATAGTCGATCCCCCACTGGGCGTTGTTGGTCGAGCGGTTCCAGCCGTTGCCGGCGGGATGGCCGTTATGCCGCCATTCGAGGAACCGCTTGATGGTGGTCGCCTCGGCCTCGCGCGCGGACTCGACCATGGCCGTCTTCAGCTTCTCGTCGCGTTCGGCGACGGCGAGGATCAGGCGGAACTGGGCGTAGAGCGACTCCTCGCCGGGCAGGGGCGGAATGCGGTCCAGCAGGTCCGGCAGCCGGTCGAAAAAGGTGTCCGGGGCGACCCACTGCGTCTCGCCGCCGCCGTCCGGAACGGGGGCGGGAAAGGCCGGCGACCGGCTCCAGTCGACGATCTTCATCGTGCCGTCGAACTCGCTGAGCGGATAGGCGGAGATCTGGTTGATGAGCGGCTGGATCGCGGCGCGGTCCTCGGCGGTGTCGTCCATGAAGGCGCGGGGCACCGCATTGGCCATCTCGGTCGGCGAGCGGAAGACACCGGTGATCCCGGCGGGAATCTCGCCTTCCCAGTTGGGACCGATCAGGGCGTAGAAGCCCGGCTTCGACCCATAGGCCTTGCCCAGCCGGCCGAACTGTTCGGTGCGGCCGTCATAGAGGGCGTAGACCCAGAAGCGGTCGCCGAAGTCCGGCACCTGGAGCACCACCGGGGTCTCGTCCACCGAGAAGAAGCCGGCGCCGTAGACGACGTCCTGGTTGGGGCAGGCGATGACCGTCTGGTTCGGGGTCACATAGTCGTTGAGCATCGACAGCCGGCCGAGCGGGGCGCAGGGCACGGCGCCGTTCAGCCGGCCGGGCTCCGGGACCAGGGCGAGGGATGCACGGCGGTTGTCCATATTGGCCAGGGGCCAGCCCCAGACATAGGCGAAGGAGGCCAGGGTCCGGGCATATTCGGGGTGCATGACCACGCTGTGCGCGGGCTGGGTGATCGCGGCAGTCGGGGTGGAAGCGGTGTCGGTGGAAGCCATCTGCGTCTCCTCAGGCCCCGACCATGCCTCGGCGACCGGGGCGACCCCATCGGGCGAACTCCGTAGACGGGGCTCGGGAGAAGCGCTGGCCGTGGCGGGCGAAATCGGCATGATGGCGCGCCGAACCCGTAGGACGCCGATGACCCGGAACATGTGGATTTGCCTGGGCGTGGCCCTGGCCGTGCTGGCGGTCGATCAGGGCGCCAAGGCCTGGGTGCTGGAGGGGTTGAGGCTGCAGGAGGGCCAGTCGCACCGGCTGTCCTCGATCTTCGCCGTGACCCTGGTCAGAAACTACAGCATGAGCTTCGGCCTGATCGGGGCCGGGGCGGTGGCGAGGGGTTTCCTGCTGGTCTTTCCGGTGGTGGTGGTCGCGATCCTCGCGGGCTGGGCGCGCAATTCGACCTCGACCCTGCTGTCGGTGGCCATCGGCTTCGTCATCGGCGGGGCGGTGGGCAATGCGATCGACCGGTTCCGCTTCGGCTGGGTGGTCGACTTCCTCGACTTTTCGCGGCTGGGCTTCCCCTGGGTCGGAAATCCGGCCGACTGGGCCATCGGGATCGGGGTCGTGCTGCTGGCGTGGCATTTCATCACGACGCCGGAGACCAGGGGCGAGGCCGGGAAGGCCTGACGTTCCATCTCTGGAACAGCGGCTGGCGCGGATCGGGCGCATAACCTGAGGATGAGTGACTTGCCGAAAGAGGTCCGCGCGATACCCGCGCTGGCCGACGACCACGCCGACCTGTTTCTGGACACCGTCCGCGCCGCCATGGAACGGAGGCGCTGGGAGCTGGGCGCCGATACGCTCGAAGACCTCGACGACGACCAGCTGGCCGAGGTGATCGAGGGGGCGGTCGAGGAAGCCGGCGAGGCGTTGGGCCGGGCGGCCTAGCCCTCAGGGCACGAACTGGATGGTCTTGGCGAACTGGATGTCGCGGGGACCCGGGGCGACGTGTTCGCCGCGCATCAGGGCGACGGCGGCCTCGCCGAAGCCGAGGCCCGGGTGGGTCTCACCGAGCACATGACAGCCTTCGACATTGCCATTGGCGCGGGCGGTGCATTCCAGGGTGACGGCGACGGCGGTCAGGACGGGGCCGTTGGCGGCATGGGCTTCGGTCTCGCGCATCTGGACGGCCGGCTGCACGGGCTTGAGGGCGACCTCGACCTTGGGGGCGGTGTCGGACAGCAGGGCGGCGGCGAAGATGAGGGCGAGCATTGGAAGGAAATCCCGGTTCTGCCAAATCAATGACCGGGGCGCGTTTCCGTTCCGTTCGAGGTCTTAACGGGCGGCGGAGGCCTTCAGACTGTCGCCGAAGAGACGCAGGGTCTCGGCCCCGGCCAGACGGGCGCGGCTGTCGGGTTCGATCATCAGGCCGATGCGGCGGGTGAGGCCCCAGCCGGTCAGGCCGGCGACGGCGACCCCTTCGCCAGCAAAGCCGCGCGGCAGGACGGTGACGCCGAGGCCCGCGCGGACATAGGCCAGGGCCCGGTCGTCGTGGGTGGTTCGGGCGGCCATGAAGGGGCGCACGCCCCGGGCGGTGAAGTAGCGGCTGGTCTCGGCCAGGGCCTCGCAGTGGCGGCGCACGATCATGGTCTCGGCCGCGACCTCCTCGGGCGAGACCTTGGCGCGGTGGGCGAGGGGGTGGTTCAGCGGCATGGCCAGGCCGTAGTCCTCGGTGAACAGCGGGTCCCTGGCGGCGGCGTCGACCACGCCGATGGCCGCATCGACGCGGCCCCGACCGAGCAGGGCGGGGAGGTCGGACTGACGCCCCTCGACGATCTCCAGCCGTTCGGAGGGGGCGTGGTCGCGGACGGCGGCCAACGCTCGTTCGACCCAGGAGGAGGGAAGGGTGGACAGAAGGCCGAGCCGGATGAGTTTGCGCGGCGCCTCGGCGGGGGCGGCGGTTTCGGCCTCGAGGAAGGCGGCCTCGATGCGCCGGGCCTGGGCCGAGAGGCGGACGCCGGCGGCGGTCAGTTCGACCCGGCGGCTGTTGCGGATGAACAGGGTCTCGCCCAGGGTCCGCTCCAGCCGGGCCACACCGATGGAAAGCGTGGGCTGGGAGACGCGGCAGTGGGCGGCGGCCCGGGAGAAGTTCCCACGGTCCACAACGGCAAGAAAATATCGCAGCAAGGTCCGGTCGAGCATAGCGACAGACTATACTGAAGCCTCGCCCAATTGAAATTTCCCCGACGTCATGGACGCGCTAGGGTGGCGGTCAGACTCCCGTCAGAGGACCGAGGAAACTTCGCATGAGCATTCCCTTCGCCCCCCAGTCCATGGAGTTCGGCCTCGGCGAGAACGCCGACGCGATCCGCGAGACGACCGCCCGCTGGGCCGCCGACAAGCTGGCGCCGCGCGCCGCCGAGATCGACGAGACCAACAAATTCGCCCGCGACCTGTGGCCCGAGATGGGCGAGCTGGGCCTGCACGGCATCACGGTCGAGGAAGAGTACGGCGGCCTCGGCATGGGCTACCTCGAGCATGTGGTGGCGATGGAAGAGGTGTCACGCGCCTCGGCCTCGATCGGCCTGAGCTACGGGGCCCACTCCAACCTGTGCGTCAACCAGATCAGGCGCTGGGGTACGGCCGAGCAGAAGGCGAAATATCTGCCGAAGCTGATCTCGGGCGAGCATCTGGGTTCGCTGGCCATGTCGGAGGCGGGCTCGGGCTCGGACGTCATGTCGATGCGCACCCGGGCGGAAGGCAAGGGCGACCGCTACGTCCTGAACGGCACCAAATTCTGGATCACCAACTCCCCGACCGCCGACACCCTGGTGGTCTATGCCCGCACCGGCGACGGCAACGGCGGGGTCACCGCCTTCCTGATCGAGAAGGGGATGAAGGGGTTCAGCGTCTCCAAGAAGCTGGACAAGATGGGCATGCGCGGCTCGGACACGGCGGAGCTGGTGTTCGAGGACTGCGAGGTTCCGGCCGAGAACGTCATGGGCGGCGAGGGGCGCGGCGCGGCGGTGCTGATGTCGGGTCTCGATTATGAGCGCACCGTCCTGTCGGGCGGGCCGCTGGGCATCATGCAGGCCGCGCTGGACGTGGTCCTGCCCTACGTCCGCGACCGCAAGCAGTTCGGCAAGCCGATCGGTTCGTTCCAGCTGATGCAGGCCAAGGTGGCGGACATGTACGTCGCCCTGAACTCGGCCCGGGCCTATGTCTATGCCGTGGCGCGAGCCTGCGACGCGGGCAAGACCACCCGCTATGACGCGGCGGGCGCGATCCTGCTGGCCTCGGAGAACGCGGTGAAGGTGTCGCTGGAGGCGGTGCAGGCCCTGGGCGGCGCGGGCTATACGAAGGAGTGGCCGGTCGAGCGGCTGGTCCGCGACGCCAAACTCTATGACATCGGCGCGGGGACGAACGAGATCCGGCGCTTCCTGATCGGCCGCGAACTGCTGGGGAGCTGATGCCGCTCGTCGCCATGATCCTTGCGCTGATGGCCATGGCCATGGTGGCCGTGTCGATGCTGATCGCGCGCGCCGCCTGGCCGAAGTTCAAGGCGCTGGAGCGGCGCGGCGACCTTCGCAAGCCGGTGCCCGTCCAGATGATGGGGGCCGGGTCCAACAGCTCGCGGGGCTTCGGCCTGTTCTGGCTCACCGCCATTCCGGCGGATCGGCCGCAGTTGAGGCGTCTGGTGCTGGCCTATCGCGCCGCCCAGATCATCGCTCTTCTGCTGGTGTTCGCATCCGCGGTCACGATCGGATCAATGGGCGGTGGGTCAACCGCTCCCCTACATCGGCCCGGCACGCCTCCGCCCGTCACCCTGTCTGTACAGGATCACTGAATGCCCCGTCTGACTTCCTCCATCGACACCCACGGGGCGGCGTTCAAGGCGCTGGATGCCCATAACCGGGCCCTGGCCGACGCGCTGCGGGCGAAGGTCGCCAAGGCGGCGCTGGGCGGCTCGGAAGCGTCGCGTGAGCGGCATGTGGCGCGGGGCAAGCTGTTGCCGAGGGACCGGGTCGAGCGGCTGCTGGATCCCGGCTCGCCATTCCTTGAGGTGGGGCAGCTGGCCGCCAACGGCATGTATGGCGACGCCAAGGATCCGGACGGCGCGCCGGGCGCGGGGATGATCTGCGGCGTGGGCCGGGTGTCGGGCCGGGAGGTGATGATCGTCGCCAACGACCCGACGGTGAAGGGCGGCGCCTACTTCCCCCTGACGGTGAAGAAGCATCTGCGGGCGCAGGAGATCGCCGAGCAGAACAACCTGCCGTGCGTCTATCTGGTCGACAGCGGCGGGGCCAACCTGCCGCACCAGGCCGAGGTGTTTCCCGACCGCGAGCATTTCGGACGCATCTTCTTCAACCAGGCCCGGATGTCAGCGCGGAACATCCCGCAGATCGCCTGCGTCATGGGCAGCTGCACCGCCGGCGGCGCCTATGTGCCCGCCATGTCGGACGAGACGGTGATCGTGCGCAATCAGGGCACCATCTTCCTGGCCGGCCCGCCGCTGGTGAAGGCCGCGACGGGGGAGGTCATCTCCGCCGAGGAACTGGGCGGGGCCGAGACCCATGGGCGCAAGTCGGGCGTCGTCGACTATGTCGCCGAGAACGATGAGCACGCGCTGGAGATCGTGCGCGACATCGTCGGCCATCTTAACAGCGTCAAAAAGGTCGAGATCGACGTGCGCGAGCCCAGGGCCCCGACGCTCGATCCGGAGGAACTTTACGGCATCATCCCCGAGGACGTCCGCGCCCCCTATGACGTGCGCGAGGTCATCGCCCGGATGGTGGACGGGTCGGAGTTCGAGGAGTTCAAGCCGCTGTACGGATCGAGCCTGGTCTGCGGCTTCGCCCGCATCTGGGGCTATCCGGTCGCCATCCTGGGCAACAACGGAGTGCTGTTCAGCGAAAGCGCGCAGAAGGGGGCGCACTTCATCGAACTGGCCTGCAAGCGCAAGATTCCGCTGGTGTTTCTGCAGAACATCTCGGGCTTCATGGTCGGCGGCAAATACGAGGCCGAGGGCATCGCCAAGCACGGCGCGAAGATGGTCACGGCGGTCGCCAGCGCCGAGGTTCCGAAGTTCACCATCCTGATCGGCGGCAGCTTCGGCGCCGGCAACTACGGCATGTGCGGCCGGGCCTATTCGCCGCGCTTCCTGTTCACCTGGCCCAACAGCCGGATCAGCGTCATGGGCGGGGAGCAGGCGGCGTCCGTTCTGGCCACCGTGCACCGCGACGCCGACAGCTGGACCCCCGATCAGGCCGAGGCCTTCAAGGCGCCGGTGCGCCAGAAATACGAGGACGAGGGCAATCCCTACTACGCCACCGCCCGCCTCTGGGACGACGGGATCATCGATCCGGTCCAGACCCGCGACGTGCTGGGCCTCGCCATTTCCGCGTCTCTGAACGCGCCGGTGCTGGACACGACGTTCGGAGTGTTCAGGATGTAGGTCCGCGGCGAACCGGCCGACGGACAAGAACCAAAAAATTGGGAAACATCAGGATGCGGATGACGATGGGCGGAGTCGCCTTGGCTGGAATCAGCCTGGCGCTTTCGGGGGCGCTTTCGGGTTGCGGGGCGAAGGTCGAGAGCCTGCCTGCGCAGTTTCAGGGGCAGTGGGACCAGACGGCGGCCCTGTGCAATGACGCCGACGGGGTGTCGCGGCTGACAGTCTCGGCGAACGGACTGGGCTTCTACGAGGGGCAGGGCGCTTTGTCGGGCCCCGTGACGACTTTGGGCGAGCGGGCCAGCGGGACCTTCGACATGACCGGCGCCGACTTCAACTATGAGGGCGTTCGCCCCCGGGACACGCGCCAGTCCGGCGAACTGGTCCTGACCGATCACGGAGCGGGTCTGATCCTGACGCTTCAGGGCCACCGCCAGAACTATGTGCGCTGCACAGGAAATCGAGCCTAGGTACTCATGTTCAAATCCGTCCTGGTCGCCAATCGCGGCGAGATCGCCTGTCGGGTGTTCCGCACCGCCAAACGCATGGGAATCAAGGCCCTGGCCGTCTATTCCGAGGCGGACGCGAAGGCCCTGCACGTGCGCGAGGCCGATGAGGCGATGCTGATCGGGCCGGCGGCGGCGCGCGAGAGCTATCTGGATCAGGCCAGGGTGCTGGCGGCGGCGAAGGCCATGGGGGCGGAGGCCATCCACCCCGGCTACGGCTTCCTGTCGGAGAACGCCGAGTTCGCCGAGGCCGTGGTCGCGGCGGGGATGATCTGGATCGGCGCCCCGCCGGCCTCGATCCGGGCCATGGGGCTGAAGGATGCGGCCAAGAAGCTGATGGTCGAGGCCGGGGTGCCGGTCACGCCCGGCTATATGGGCGAGGACCAGGCGCCCGAGCGGCTGAAATCGGAAGCGGACGCCATTGGATACCCGGTCCTGATCAAGGCTGTGGCGGGCGGCGGCGGCAAGGGGATGCGACGCGTCGACGAGGCGGGGGCGTTTCTGGATGCACTGGCGTCCTGTCAGCGGGAGGCGGCGTCGAGCTTCGGCGACGACCGGGTGCTGATCGAGAAATACATCCTGAGCCCACGCCATATCGAGGTTCAGGTGTTCGGCGACCAGCATGGGCAGGTCGTCCACCTGTACGAACGCGACTGCTCCCTGCAGCGGCGGCACCAGAAGGTCATCGAGGAGGCGCCGGCCCCCGGCATGGACGCGGCGACGCGGGCGGCGGTGACGGAGGCGGCGGTCAAGGCGGCCAGGGCCGTGAACTATGTCGGCGCCGGGACCATCGAGTTCATCGCCGACGCCTCGGACGGCCTCAAGGCCGACCGCATCTGGTTCATGGAAATGAACACCCGGCTGCAGGTCGAACATCCGGTGACCGAGAGCATCACCGGCGTCGATCTGGTCGAATGGCAGTTCCGCGCGGCGGCGGGGGAGGCGGTTCCGCTGAAACAGGCCGACATCCCGATGAAGGGCTGGGCCATGGAGGCGCGTCTCTATGCCGAGGATCCGGCGAACGGATTTTTGCCGTCGATCGGCAAGCTGGAGCATTTCGTCCTGCCCGACGACATTCGCGTCGATACCGGCGTCTATGAAGGCGGCGAGGTCAGCCAGTTCTACGACCCGATGATCGCCAAGCTGATCGTGCATGCAGAGACGCGGGAAGAGGTGGCGGCGGCGCTGGCCGAGGCCTGCGGGAGCGTCGAGGTCTGGCCCGTGAGGACCAACGCCGGCTTCCTGAAGCGGTGCCTGGAACATCCGCGCTTTGTCGCCGGTGATGTGGATACGGGGTTCATCGGCGCAGAGCATGACGCCCTGGTCGGTGGTCCGGACACGGATGTGGCCGTTCTGGGCGCGACCGTCCTGATCGACGGCCTCGCACGCGACGCCGACCTGTGGACGGGCATAGAGGCCCTCGGTCCCTGGTCGCCGACGCCACGGTCGCTCTACGGCTTCCGGCTGAATGCGCCGCAGGGCGCGCGCCTTCGCGGCTTTGCCGATGGGGTTCAGGCGGACTTGGCCCTCAAGAGCCGGCCGGACTGGTCATGGGATGTCGCATCCGGCGAGACCGCATCACAGGTCCGGGTTCGCTGGTCGCAGAAGCACGACAAGCGGGGCGTCTATCTGGATGATCGCCGGGTGGCGGGCTTCCAGACCTTCGGCGACGAGGCGGTGGTGTTCCGGCAGGGCGTAGCCTCGTCCGTTTCGCTTTGGCCGCCCCGTGGGGCTGCGTCGGGCTCGGCCTCCGACGGCGCCCTGCGCGCCCCCATGCCGGGCAAGATCGTCGCGGCGCCGGTCAAGGCCGGGGATGCGGTGGTGAAGGGCCAGCCGGTCGTGGTGTTGGAGGCCATGAAGATGGAGCACGCCCTGACCGCGCCCTTCGACGGCGTCGTCGGCGAGATCGGCGTCGCGGTCGGCGATCAGGTGGCGGCGGATGCGGTGCTGGCGGTGGTGAAGGCCGAGAGCTGAGTCTCGTTCGCGTGGCAGGGGATTTGCTCGCCTGAAGACCGAAGTCCCATGCCGGGACATCGGGAACAGAGATGCAAAACGCGGAATTTGCGATCCAGTTGACGGGCGGCCCATCGAACGACTGGCTGTGGTCGGTGCTGGACGAGAACGGCGCCACCGTTTCGAAGGGCGCCGCCGGCCTCCAGGAACAGGCGCGGCGCGAGGCCGAGATCGTGGCCGGCTCGCTGAGCGTCTTCCGGCGCGTGACCAAGGGCGGCTGGTGATGCGTATCCGACCGAAAGCCTTCGCAGGTCAGGTGATCGCCGACCTTCTGCTGCTCGGCATGCTGACCGTGGTCACCGGTCTGATCGGGGTCCGCAGCGTGGTGCGTGGCGCCCGGGCCGCCGGCATCCTGCCGCCCAAGCCCAACAGCGTGGTGTGCTGACCTAGGTCGCGTTGCGGCCGTTCCAGACGCGCCACCACTCGACAAAGCGCGGCAGGCCATCGGCCAGCAGAACCTTGGGCTGATATCCCGTCAGGGCGTGGAGCTTGGAGACGTCGGCATAAGTGGCGGTGACGTCGCCGGGCTGCATCGGGCGCATGATCTTGATCGCCTCGCGGCCCAGCGCCTTCTCCAGCGTCTCGATCATCTGCATCAGGCCGACCGGCTTGGAATCCCCGATATTGTAGACCTCGTGCCCACCTGACGGCGGCGGGTTGTCGAGCACGCCCAGAATGCCGTCGACGATGTCGTCGATATAGGTGAAGTCCCGCGCCATCTGGCCCTCGCCGTAGACCTCGATCGGCTCACCGCGCATTATCTTCTCGGTGAAACCGAAATAGGCCATGTCCGGCCGACCCATCGGCCCATAGACGGTGAAGAAGCGCAGCCCCGACTGCGGGAAGCCGTAGAGCGTCGCATAGCTCTGGCTCAGCAGTTCGCACGACCGTTTGGTGGCGGCGTAGAGCGAGACCGGCGAGACCGTCGGATCGTCCTCCCTGAACCCCGCGCCGTCCAGCGGCCGGTCGCCGTAGACCGAGCTGGAGGAGGCGTAGACCAGATGATCGACGCCCGCGTGGCGGCAGGCCTCCAGCAGGGACAGGTGGCCCTTCAGATTGGAATGCTCATAGGCGAAGGGGTGTTCGATCGAGTAGCGGACCCCGGCCTGGGCGGCCAGATGGACGACCCGCTTCGCGCCGCTGTCGGCGACCAGGGCGCGCATGGCGGCCTCGTCGGCGATGTCGGCCCGCTCCATGCGGAAGGCGGGGAAGGCGGCCAGACGCTCGGCCCGCGCCTCCTTCAGCGCGGGGTCGTAGTAGGCGTTGAAGACATCCACCCCGATGACCGTCTCGCCGCGCTGGAGCAGGCGTTCGGCGACGTGCATGCCGACGAAACCGGCGGCGCCGGTGACGATGATCGGGCTCTTCGACTCTGTGCTCATGCGTCCCTTTTACCAGCCGCTGGGCACGGGAATACGGCCGCGGCGCTGGCGTTGCTCGGTGGGCGGAGCCAGGGGGTTGGTCGTGGTCGGCGCGGGCGCCGGCGGCGGCGCGGCCTGGGGCGGCGGCGGAGCCTGGGTCTCCGGCTCGGGCAGGGGGGCGTGCTGGATCGGGGCGACGACCAGGGGCGTGGTGTCGACCTCGATCTGCGGTTCCGGGACCAGATTGGGATCGACCGGGGCGTCGAGCACCTCCAGCGGCGTCGCCAGCAGGGCCATCTTGGCGATGACCGGCTCTTCCCCCGTGTGCTGGCGGGTGAAGGAGAAGCGCTGACCCCAGGCGCCGGTCCAGCGGTAGAAGATGTGGACCCCGATCTTGCGCAGCTTGACCAGCCGCTCGGCCCAGTAGGGCGAGACGTAGTCGGCGTGATAATGGGTGGCCATGCCGACGTCGGCGGCGACCGAGCCGTTCAGGGCGGCGGTGGCCACGGCCTTGGCGCGGGCCCAGCCCTCGGCCGACGGCGGACGGTTCATCGCCCCGTCGCAGGTGAAGCTGAACTGGCAGCCGGTCGAACGTTCCTGGCCCTGGAAGACCACGCCGCAGACGGTGTTGGGATAGGCCGGGTGGCGCATCCGGTTCAGGACCACCTGGGCGACGGCGGCCTGGCCCTGGGGCGTCTCGTTCGCGGCCTCGTAGTAGATGGCGGCGGTCATGCAATCGACGGCGCGCGAGTACTGGACGATGTCCGTCGGCGACATGATGAAGGGCTTGGCCGCCTGCAGGGGCAGGTCCGAGAAGGGAATGGAGTCGTTGAAGATCTGGGCTGCCGCGGCGTCGAGCTGACGCACGGCGTCGGGGGCCAGGGTGAACTCATCCGGAGTCAGCGGGCCGGACAGGGGCGCGCGGGTGTTGTGGACGGCAGGGCCGGCGCCGAGGCGCGATTCCTGCTGAATCTGGGCCAGGCGCTGGGTCAGGACCAGGGCCGACGCGGCGACGACGATCAGCAGGCAGCCGAGCCCGGCCAGCAGGCTGGGGCCCAGATCCTGGT
Source organism: Brevundimonas sp. GW821-FHT12E07 (assembly GCF_058807035.1). NCBI lineage: Bacteria > Pseudomonadati > Pseudomonadota > Alphaproteobacteria > Caulobacterales > Caulobacteraceae > Brevundimonas > Brevundimonas sp. GW821-FHT12E07. Next base: position 349,145 of record NZ_JBXAQH010000004.1, read on the forward strand.
AGCGCAGCCCGGAGAGGCGGTTCAGGAACGCCGCCAGCGGCCGGGGCAGGCGCGCGAACGGTTCATCCGGGAGGTTGGTGTCCAGTGACATGGAGTTCCGAATAAGCTGCCGATGGGGGACCGTGCGAGGTTCGATTAGAACCGTCGTGCGACGAGGCCAACCTCATTCGCAATAGCAGAGCAGTATTCGTGCCAGGATAGGGACGAATCCCGAGGGGCGGAAGGCTCCGCAATGCGACCGCGGCAGTCGTAGAAACGCCCGGCCACAGGCGTGACCGGGCGTTGGATCTTGCAGCAAGCGCCGTGGATCAGGCCGCGACGTTGACCCATTCGAACACGCTGCCCGGGGCCTGGCGTTCGCGCCAGGTGTAGTCGGTGCGGTCCCAGCGCGAAATCCAGGCGGACAGGTTGTCCAGCACGACTTCGCCCGTATCGCCCGCGACCAGCAGGACGGCGTGGCTTTCGCCCCAGCGTGTCTCGACGATGGCGATGGACAGGGCCGCGGCGGGCACGCCGGCGGCGATCAGTTCCTCGCGCTTGGTCAGGACGTAGTCCTCGCAGTCGCCGCGCGGGCTGCTGCCGGACGGCGCCTGCCAATAATCGAGCTGGCCGTAGTTGCGCAGGTCCGAGAGGTTGCGGATGCGGCGGTTGACCGACCGGTTGACGCGGTTGAGCAGGGCCCAGTTGTCGCCGTCCAGAGCCAGGGTGACAGCGCCGTCAGCGGCGGCTTGCGAAGCCTGTTGTTGACCGCGCGGAGCCGTCAGATCGTCCGCCGAGGCCGCGCCGGCGGCGTTCGGCATCGGAACCAGGGGCGAGGTCTGGATACGCGGGGCCGGGACGCCGAGGCGGGCGAAGGTGCGGGCCATCGGGTTCGTCTCCGAGGCGGAGGCGGCCTGATACGCGATGCCGCCGGCCGAGGCGTCTACGGCCTGGGAGCCGAAGTCAGAGGCGGACAGGGCGCCGTCAGCGTTCCGAACGGGGCGGGGCGCTTCGACGGGGCGAGGGGCGGCGCTACGCGGAGCGGCGGGGAAGACCCGGCTCCAGTCGTAGCTCCCGCGACCGGCGGCCGGCGCCGAGACGGGCATGGCGCGGCCGGCGGACGGCGCCGCGGCGTTGTTGCGGGCGAAGGCCTGTTGCCAGAACAGGCTGGCGGCCATGCGCGACACGGCGGCCGGATCCCGCGCATCGGCGGCCGACCGCTCGCACTGCGTCGGCGTCCGGCGACAGAAGTCGAGGAAGCCGGCCGGCGCGGGCGCCGCGACGCCGAGAGGCATGGCGACTCGTGTGGCTTGACCAGCTTCGCCGGCCAGAGCGTTGGAAGCCCCCAAGGCTCCCGCAGCAAAAATCATCAGTGCCGCGCTTCTGCGCAGACGGTAGCGAGACATAGGTGTTCTCCGATCCCCACGGAGACAATGCCATCAGAAGTAAAAGATGAGTTTTACGAACGTTGTTGCTGGTTAATGTACCGGGTTGGTTGATCGTGAAGTAAGGTTAATTCGCGTACACCATGGAGTTGTTCTGAAATGGCACAGGTGGATATTACTTTAGTCAGGGAGGGGCGGAGAGGGTGGCAGCGTTCGCCTTGGCGTCCCGGTCCGGGCTGGCTATACGGGTGGCTCGGCCTGCGGGCGTGGCGGAATCGGTAGACGCAACGGACTTAAGCTGAGGATTGAGTGCGCCGGGGGAAATCCCGGACGTAGAACCGCTCAAATTCGGGGAACCCTTTCAACTGGCGATCCCGAGCCAAGCCCGCCGGACCTTAGGGTCGGACGGGAAGGTGTAGAGACTAGACGGGCGGCGTCTAAAGCTTTCGGCCCACCGGCCGGAGCCATGACGAAGGGATAGTCCAGACCACGAACGTCCCGGTCTTCCGGAACGGCGGCGAAAGCCGAGGTGGTATGAAAATCCGTCGGGCATCGCCCATGCCGGTTCGATCCCGGCCGCCCGCACCAGCCCTTCATTGAAGCCTCTGCCGAAAGTGTGAGGAGGAAGGGCTTCCAATTTCATCCGGACGCGCGCCAATCTGTCCACTGGAACGGTCGAAGAACCGTCCGGAGGAATAGAGACCATGGCTTTCCTGGACTGGATCGCACCCCTGTCGCCCGTGAAGCGCGACGAAACGCGTGAGCGCGTTTTCTCTGCCGATATGTGTCCCCTGACCTGGAGCTTCTGGGTGGTGGACTCCGAGGAGAACCCGCCCGCCGATGCTACCGTGCATGGCGACCCGCGCCGCCGGACCTCGGGGGAAGCCTAGACCCCACTCTGGACAAAGCGTCGCGGAGGCGTAGGAGGGCCGCCCGGTCCCGCTTACTGTCACGCATCCGCCATGCGCGGGCGCTAAGGGGCCGACAAGGTCATCGGAGCGTCCCCCAGTGAAATCCACCACCGCGATCGTGTCGGCTCTTCTCATGCTGGGAGCCGCGCCGGCTCTCGCCCAAACCGCGGGGGAGGGAACCGCGCCGGAGCGGGCGCCGCTGCCGCCGTCGAACGTGGCCCCGGGCCGTCCGACCCTGGTGGTCACCATCGTGATCGACCAGTTCAGCGCCAATCTTTTCAACCAGTACCGCAGCCGGTTCACCGGCGGTCTGAAGACCCTGGCCGATCAGGGGCTGGTCTATACCAACGGCTTCCAGAGCCATGGCGTCACCACGACCTGCCCAGGCCACTCGACCGTCCTGACCGGCGCCCATCCGACCCACACCGGCATCCCGGCTAATGAGTGGATCGATCCGGCGACGGGCAAGGAACTCTATTGCCTGGCCGCGCCGCGCAACACGATCGCCGGCGGCGCCCACAGCGAGAACGGTCTGGTCGGGTCGGACCAGCTTCTGGTCACCAACCTGCCGGACTGGGTGAAGGCCCAGAGCCCGAGCAGCCGCGTCTTCGCCGTCTCGGGCAAGGACCGGGGCGCGATCAACCTGGCCGGTCACCATTCGGACGGGACCTTCTGGATCGCCGGGCCGATGCTGACGACCTATGTCGAGCCGGGCCAGAACGCCGAGGCGCGGCTGGCGCCGATCGCGGCGTTCAACGCGGCCTACAAGGCGAAGCTGGCGGCGGATCCCAACCCGACCTGGACCTTCCAGCACGACCAGTGCCGCGCCCTGCGCTCGACCTCGACCGTCGGCGGTCAGACCTTCCATGCCGACCTGCCGCCGATGGACGCCAACCTCGAGGACTCGCCCTATCTGGACGAGACCACCCTGGACGCCGCGACCTATCTGCTGGACAGCCAGCAACTGGGCCGGCGCGGGGTCGTCGATCTGCTGGGCGTCAGCCTGTCGGGCACCGACAAGATTGGCCACGCCTATGGCACGCAAGGGCCGGAGATGTGCGAACAGCTGCTGCGCATGGACGAGGCCCTGGGCCGGTTCCTGGGTCGCGTCGCCGCGACGCCGGGCGCCATCGTCGTGCTGACCGCCGACCACGGCGGCTCGGACTTCCCCGAGCGGATGACGGATCGCGGCGCCGTCGCGGGCCGGTATGACACCACCATGCTGCCGCGCATCAATGCCCAGCTGAAGACCCAGTTCAACCTGACCGACAACCCGCTGCAGAGCGGCGGCACGGGCTTCATCGTCGCCGACAAGGACCACAAGGAACTGCCGGAGCCGCTGCGCAGCCAGGTCATCGCCGCCGCCATCCCGCTGCTGAACGCCGAGCCGAACATCGTCCTGGCCGTGCCGCGCGACGAGCTGCTGCAGGATCCGATGCCGGCCCGCGACTTCAATCCGGAAGAGCTGACGATCCGCGAGCGGCTGCGCCTGAGCGCCGTCGCCGGACGCGGCGCTGATATCCTGCGGGCCTATGCCTACAACCTGACCTCCAACGCCCGCATCGGCGGCTCGATCGCCAGCCACGGCTCGCCGTGGGATTACGATCGTCGCGTGCCGATCATCTTCTGGCGGCCGGGCGAGCGTGGCGAGGAGCATTTCTGGCCGCTGCGCACCGTCGATATCGCCCCGACCCTGGCCAATCTGGTCAATGTCCCGGCGCCCGACACGGTGGACGGCGTGTGCCAGAACCTGGGCCTCTATGACGTCCCGGCCTGTCCGGTCGTCGAGGCGGAGCCGGCGCCGAAGCCCTGACACCGGGCGCAGGGCGCGCTTCGTTACAGGGCGTCACATCGTGTTTCCCGGCGGGGTCTGATCTACCGTCGCGCGTGTTACCTTGCCAGAAGGGCCACAGATTCCCGGCAAGGGATCAGGAAACGCGACCGGAATACGGGACACTCCAATGATCAGAGCAAGACGCGCGCGCATCGTCGCGACCCTGGGGCCCGCCAGCCGGGCGCCCGGCACGGTGAAGGCCCTGGCCCAGGCCGGGGTGGACGTCTTCCGCCTGAACTTCAGCCATGGCTCGCATGACGACCATGCCGCGGCGCTGAAGGCGGTGCGCGGGGCCGAGATGGCGCTGCAAAGGCCTCTGGGCGTGCTGGCCGACCTGCAGGGGCCCAAGCTGCGTCTGGGCCGGTTCAAGGATGTCGAGATCGACATCAAGCCGGGTCACAAGATGCGCTTCGACCTGGACCCGACGCCCGGCGACGAAACGCGGGTGCAGATGCCGCATCCGGAAATCTTCAAGGCCCTGCGCAAGGGTCATCTGCTGCTGCTGGACGATGGCCGGGTTCGCTTGCGGGTCGGCGAGCGGACCGATGAATGGGCCGACGTCACCGTCGAGAGCGGCCACAAGCTCAGCGACCGCAAGGGCGTGGCGGTGCCGGAAGCCGTCATCCCGGTCTCGGCCCTGACGCCCAAGGACCGCGAGGACCTGGCCTTCGCCCTGCGCATCGGCGTGGACTGGGTGGCCCTGAGCTTCGTGCAGAAGGCCGAGGACATGGCCGAGCTGAAGCGGCTGGTCGGGGGCAAGGCGGCGTGCCTGGCCAAGATCGAAAAGCCCCAGGCCCTGGCCGATCTGGGCGCCATCCTCGACTACTGCGACGGCGTGATGGTCGCGCGCGGCGATCTGGGCGTCGAGATGGATCCCGAAGAGGTGCCGGTGGCCCAGAAGGCCATCATCCGCGCCGCCCGCCAGCGCGGGGTGCCGGTGATCGTCGCCACCCAGATGCTGGAATCCATGACCAGCGCCCCGGCCCCGACGCGGGCCGAGGCCTCCGACGTCGCCAACGCCGTCTATGAGGGCGCCGACGCCCTGATGCTGTCGGCCGAGACGGCGTCCGGCGACTATCCGCTGGAAGCCGTGGGCATCATGAACCGGATCATGGAACGGGTCGAAAAGGATCCGATCTGGCCCGACCTGATGGACGCCGAACACGCGGGCATGGACGATTTCGACGCCGACGCCCTGGTCGCGGCGGCGCGCAAGGCCGCCGAGGCCCAGTCGACCGCCTGTATCGTCATCTTCACGACCCTGGGCGGCACGGCCCGGCGAATGTCGCGCGAGCGGCCGCTGCAGCCCATGCTGGCCCTGACGCCCAAGGCCGAAACCGCCCGGCGGCTGGCGCTGGTCTGGGGGCTGGAGCCGCGTCTCGGCAACGAGCCGACCTCGCTGGAGGACGTTACCGACAACGCCGTCGACAGCGCCGTTCAGTTCGGCCTGGCCCAGCCCGGCCAGCGGGTGCTGATCCTGGCCGGAACCCCCTTCGGTGCGCCGGGGGCTGCGAATCTGCTGCGTTTGGCCCATGCTCCGGCGAAACCGGCGAAGCGCTCCGCCAAATAGGCCGCGATCCTCCCCCAACGGGGGAGGGGGACCGCCTCTTGGCGGTGGAGGGGGCCAATCCACATGCGGTGTCTGGGGGTGGCCCCCTCCACCACTTCGTGGTTCCCCTCCCCCGACGGGGGAGGATTGAGACGCGATGATCAAATACCTGGGTTCGAAGCGGGGCCTGCTTGATCCGATCAAGGCGGCTGTCGCGCGGGTCCTGCCCGAGGGCGGGATGGTCTGCGACCTGTTCTCCGGCAGCGCGCGGGTGGGCCATGCCCTGAAAGGGCAGGGGTATCGGGTCTGGTCGAACGACCACAACACCTACGCCCACACCCTGGCCACCGCCTATGTTCAGGCCGACCGCGAGGTCTGGGCCGACAAGGCCGCCGCCGTCATCGCCGAACTGGCCGAGGTCAAGCCCGAGCCCGGCTGGTTCACCAGGACCTTCTGCGAGGACGCCCGCTTCTTCCATCCGGAGAACGGCGCGCGGATCGACGCCATGCGCGACCGGATCGCGGCGATGGGGCTGGAGCCCGAGCTGGAGGCCGTCGCCATGGTGAGCCTGATGGAGGCCGCCGACCGGGTGGATTCCACCGCCGGGGTTCACATGGCCTATATGAAGGCCTGGGCGCCGCGCGCGCTGAAGCCTCTGGCGCTGAGGATGCCGGACCTGCTGCCGGGCGTGGCGGGCGGACCGTGCCGCGCGACGCAAGGGGACGCGGTGGAGATCGCGGCCCAGGTCGAGGCCGATCTCGTCTATCTCGACCCGCCCTACAACCAGCATTCCTACCTCGGGAACTACCACGTCTGGGAAAGCCTGGTGCTGTGGGACAAGCCGGAGACCTATGGGGTGGCCAACAAGCGGGTCGACGTCCGGACGCGCAAGAGCGCCTTCAACTCCAGGCCCGGCATCGGCCCGGCGCTGGGGGCGGTGATCGAGGCCATCCGGGCGCCGAACCTGATCGTGTCGTTCAACGACGAGGGCTATCTGTCGCGCGACCAGCTCGTCGAGATGCTGTCGGCGCGCGGGCGGGTGCAGGTGGTGGAGATCGACCGGCCCCGCTACGTCGGCGCCCGCATCGGCATCCATAATCCCAAGGGCGAGAAGGTCGGGGCCGTCGGGCGGCTCAAGAACGTCGAATATCTGTTCCTGGTCACCGACCGGGTTGTGGCCCTGCCGGAGGCGGCGTAGCGTTTCGTTAAGGAACACTCGCGGGCGCCGGTCGTTTGGCTCGGCATGGAACAGCTGTCGATGACCCCGATCTCGCACGCCGAAGCGCTTCGCGCCCAGGCCGCTGAAAAGGCCTACCGCAAGGCCATGGACGCCCGCGACGCCGTCGCCTGGCGCGCCCCCGGCGTCAGCCGTTTCGACAGCCGCCCGGCCAATGACACGGGCGAGGCGGAGCCGACCCTGAAAGAGATGATCTCGGATCTGCCGCCCTGGGTGACCGTGGTCGCCGGGGGCGTGGCGGCCGCCGCCATGGGCGCCCTGCTGGGCGGGGCGCTGCACATATAGCGCTCAGTTCTCCAGCAAGGCCCGGATCGGCGCCCAGCTGGGACGGTGAGCGGGGCAGGGGCCCATGGCCTTGAGCGCGGCCTGATGGATGGGGGCGTTATAGCCCTTGTGGGCCGCGAAGCCATATCCGGGGTACTGGCCGTCCAGTTCGATCATGATCCGGTCACGCGCGGTCTTGGCGAGGATCGAGGCCGCCGCGATCGACAGGGAGAGGCCGTCGCCGCCGACGACGGTCTTGACCTCGCAGGGTAATTTGAAGCGGTAGTTGCCGTCCACGAGAGCTGCAGTGGGCTGCACTGAAAGGGCCTCGATGGCGCGGCACATGGCCAGGCCCGTGGCGTGGAGGATGTTCAGCTCCTCGATCTCCTCGACCGAGGCGAAGCCGACGCCCCAAGCGATGGCCGAGGCCTTGATGCGGGGCTCCAGCAGGAAGCGGCGCTTCTCGGTCAGGGCCTTGGAGTCGTCGATGCCCTCGGGCAGGTCGTCGGGGTTGAGGATCACCGCCGCCGCCGAGACGGGACCGGCCCAGGGGCCGCGCCCGGCCTCGTCCACGCCGCAGACCGGGGCGCCGACGGTCCGGGCCAGCAGGACCTCGAGCGCGGTGGTCGGGAAGGCGCGGTCGGCCTTGGGTTTGGCGGTCTTGCCGGGCATCCGCCGCCCTTAACGTGATCCGCGCTGCGGCGGAAGCGCGGTCGCTGTTGACTCGTCACAGCCAAGGGGAGATCGTTGTTCTGCAAACAATCAGGAGGCGTGCATGTTTCTGATCCTCGCGGCGGCCCTGACCCTTCAGGTGCAGGTGTACACCGCCCAGCCTCAGCCCCAGCGGCCCCGGCCGCGTCCGCCCGCAGCCAGTGAGGCGCCGACGCCCGTCGGTGAAGCGGCGCCGACGACCGAAGCCGATCCCGAGCGTCTGGTGTGCCACATGGAACCCGTCACCGGCAGCCGGTTCCCGCGCCGTGTCTGTCGTACCGAAAGCCAGATCGAAGCGGATCGCAACGAGAGCCGGGACATGCTTCAGAAGATCCAGAAGCTTCCCGACATTCCGGCCTGACGCTCAGGCGGCCTGATCCTCAGACGGCGGGCGCCGGGCCGGTCATGGCCCGGACCTCGTCGCAGCGGAAACAGGGTTCAATGTGGTCGTTGACCATGCCGGTCGCCTGCATGAAGGCGTAGACGATGACCGGGCCGCAGAAGTTGAAGCCTCGCTTCTTGAGCGCCCTGGCCATGGCGACCGACTCCGGCGTCTGGGTCGGGATGTCGCCCATGCCGCGCCGCCGGCCCTGGACCGGCGCGCCGCCGACGAAGGACCAGAGCCAGGCCGAGAAGTCCTCGCCCGAGGCCTGCATCTCCAGATAGATCTGCGCGCCCTTGATGGCTGCCTCGATCTTGGCGCGGGAGCGGATGATGCCCGGGTCGTTCATCAGCCGCTCGCGGTCGGTGTCGTCGAAGCGGGCGACCTTTTCGGGATCGAAGTCGGCGAAGGCGGCGCGCAGGGTCTCGCGTTTCCGCAGGATGGTGATCCAGGCGAGGCCCGCCTGAAACCCGTCCAGCACCAGCTTTTCCCACAGGGCGCGCGGGTCGTACTCGGGCACGCCCCATTCGGTGTCGTGATAGGCGGTGTAGAGCGGGTCGGTCCCACACCATGCGCAGCGATGGGGGGCGCAGCGATGCGGGGATTCGGTCATGGACCGATCCTAGCCGCAGGCCCTCTCGCCGTCATGTTCCGAAAGTCGTGGCGAACCAGCGTTTCGTGAGACAGGATCGGGCGGAACCTGGGGAGGATCGGATGGGCGTTCGGGCGTTGATCGGGGCGGGGATCGGGGTGGCGTTCGCGGGTCTGCTGGCCTTCGGGCCGATGACCGCACAGGCTCAGGTGCAGCCGGTGTCGCTGGAGGCTGTGGCCGAGGCGGTGGACACGGGCGACCTGGCGGCCCTGCGACGGGTCTCGGCTGATCAAGCATTGATCGGACAACTGCGTTCCTCCGACCCCGACACCTTGATCGCCTTCCACCTCGCCCTGGCCCAGGCCTATGCCGAGGTGGGACTGAAGGACGAGGCGATCAAGGCCTATCAGGACGCCCTGACCGCCATCCTGCAGTTCAGAGGGCAGGGCGACATCTCCATGGCGGGGCCGATGGAGGCGGTGGCGCGGCTGTCGGACACGCCGGCGAAGAAGGCCCAGTGGCTGCTGACCGCCTATGACCTGCGTGAGGGGGTCTGGGGGCGGGGCAATCAGAACCTCAAGCCCTATCTGGACTCGCTGAACGCGGCGCGGGTCTCGGCCGGGCTGGAGCCCTTCGCCTCACGTGGCGGGGAGGACCTGCCGCCGCCGCCGCCTCCGCCTCCGCCCCCGCCGCCGGTTCCGGGCGCGCCGCCGCCCGCGCCCTCGACCGACGGCTTCCGCGAGGTGCAGGTCTGGTACGCCACCCATCGCGTCCCGACCGGCGACCTGACGCCGGCCACCTTCTACGGCGGCCAGAGGGCGGAGTTGTCGTTCGGCGTCGCCGAGGTCAGCGTGCCCAACAACCGCAACCCGGGGACCATCCCGCGGCCGTCGATCTGGACCCTTGAGTTCCGGCCGGACCCCGAGAAGCACATGATCCTGAACAGCGTGACGCCGGTGACGGACCGGGACGCCTTCTTCCAGCGGGTGTCCTCGGTGGTGGCGCGCAGCCAGCAGAAGGAGGTGTTCGTCTTCATCCACGGCTACAACACCAGCTTCGAAGGCGCGGCGATCCGCACGGCCCAGCTGGCGGTCGACATGAACCTGGACGGAGCGCCGATCCTCTATTCCTGGCCGTCGCGGGCCAGTCTGCTGGGCTATCAGGCCGATACGCGGACGGTGGCGGATCAGGCGTTGCTGAACGAGGTCGCCGACTTCCTGACCGATGTGGCTGAGCGCACCGGGGCGACGCGAGTGCATCTGGTGGCGCATTCGATGGGCAACCGGGTGCTGGAGCGGGCGCTGGACGTGATCGCGGCGCGCACGCCCAACCAGCCGCCGATGTTCAACGAGGTGGTCTTCGCCGCCGCCGACGTGGGGGTGGACGAGTTCGAGGCGACCTGGCCACGCATCCTGCACACCGGCCGCCGCTTCACCCTCTATGCCTCACAGCGCGACCGGGCGCTGCAGATCTCGCAGCAGGTCAACCGAATGCAGAGAGTGGGCGACGCGAGGAATATCATCGTGCGCGACGGGCTGCAGACGGTGGACACCACGGCGGCCTCGGGCGGCTTATTGGGTCACGACGACTTCGCCGGCAGCGCACTTGCCGACTTCCGCGCGGTGATGTGGTTGTCGCTGGCGCCGGACAAGCGCTGCGTTCTGGAGACGGCGCAGGTCGCATCGGGGGCGGCTCAGGGGCAACGCTACTGGGCGTTCGGCGGCGGCTGTCCGGAACAGGAGTTCGTCGAGGATACGGAGACGGTGCGGGCCGACGGCGGCATCGACAAGGCCCTGGCCAAGCTGGACGCCGACACGGCCAAGGCGGCGCTCGTGGCCCGGGCGGCGTTGGTCAGGAAGCGCGAGCGGCTGGCGGCGATGTTCGGGATCAGTCAGTCGACTGTTGAGGCGCAGTCCAGCTCTCCGGCGGCGCCCAGTCCGGCCGGCGCACCGTAACGGGGCGGCCCTCGACCGTCAGCGCGCCGTCGATCCGGTCGAGGCGGAGGAGGGCGATGGCCGAGCCTTCGGCGCCGGTCATGACCTCGCCCGCACGGCGGTCGCCGTTCAGCAGGACCTCGGCCCCGGTCGCGGGCGCCGGGCCGTCGAAGACGAGGGGCAGCATGCGGTTGCGGATGGCGCCGCGCCGTTTCATGCGCGAGGTCGTCTCCTGGCCGACGAAGCAGCCCTTGGCGAAGTCGATGCCGTTCAGCAGGTCGAAGTCCGCCTCGATCGGATAGGTGCGGTCCACGGCCATGTCGCGCGCCGGATCGGGCACGCCGACGGTCAGGCGGTGGGCGTCGTAGTCGGCCTCGGGCGCGGTGGTCGTGCCCGTATCGCCGTAGCGGCGGCCGCCCAGCTGTAAGGTGCGGGGATCGGCGACGAAGCCGTCGGCGACCTCGGGCCATGAGGCCGTGACCGGGCGGTCGTCGGCGGCGACCACGACCTTCGCCCGGAGTTTGTACATCGTCAGTCGCTGGATCAGGGCCTCGCGCCGATCCGTGGCAACATCGAGCAGCACGGCCTCGCCGTCTCCATAAAGGAAGAGGTCGAACAGCAGCCGCCCGGGCGGAGAGAGCAGGGCGCCGAAGCGCAGCTCGCCTTCACCCAGTGTCTCGACATTCTGGGTCAGCAGATTGTTCAGAAAGGACTTCGCGTCCTCACCCGACACACGGATCAGGGCGCGGCTGTCGAGGCGGGCGAGGTTCGTCATGCGGCCAAGATAGGGTTGGCGCGTTCAGGGGGCGAGGGCCGCCGGTCAATCTTTTCCACCAAAGCCGACTGAACTGCCTGTTTCATCTCTCTGAACCTTCGATAGAATCCGTATACGGTCCATCCATGGCGGCGCGTTTTCACATTCTCTACATCGCCGAGGCCGAGGCTGAGGCCGCCGTGCTGTCGTCCGGCGTCCTGGCCTATCTGGTCGAGGCCATGCCCCAGGCGACCTTTACGGTGGTCGGTTCGCCCGCGACCTCGCCCCTGTTTGCCGACACCCCGCGCCTCGACCGGCTGCTGACGCTGGACCGCGATGGCCGGTTCGAATGGATCGCTCTCTGGAACCAGGTGCGCGAGACGAAATGGGGGCTGGTCGTCGACATGCGCGGCTCGACCCTGTCGGGCAAGCTGCGGCGCCAGAAGAGGGCGGTCCGGAGCAAGGACAATCCCGAACTTCACGCCGTCGAACAGGCCGCCGAGGTCCTGAAGCTGGATGAGGTCCCGCCGCCGAAACTGTTCTTCGGCGAAGAGACGCAAGGGCTGGCCGACGCCATCGTCAAGCCGGACGGCAGGCCGATCCTGGCGGTCGGTCCGGGTACGGACTGGATCGGCAAGCGCTGGCCCGCCGACCGCTATTCCCGCGTCGTCGCGGCCCTTCTGGCCGATGACGGGCCGCTGGCGGGCGGGCGGCTGTTGATCGTGGGCGAGGAGGCCGACCGCGATCTGGCCCACACCATTCGTCTGGCCGTGGCGCGCAACCGTGTGATCGAGACGCAAGGCAAGCTGACGCGGCTGCAGACCGCCGCCGCCCTGTCGTACGCGAACCTCTATATCGGCGCGGACTCGATCTGGACCCAGCTGGCGGTCGCCGCCGGTGTGCCCTCGGTCGCCGCCTTTGGGCCGTCGGACGACCATCACGTCGGCCCTTGGCAGGGCGCCGCGGTGCGCGGCCCACGCTCGCTGGACGAGTTCAAGGCGCTGGATCCCAAGCTCAATCAGGCCATCCAGCATATGATGGACCTGCCCGCCGAACGGGTGCTCAAGGCGGCGAAGACGCTGCTGGCGGCGAAGAAAGCCTGACGCCGGGCTTTACCCGGAGGGTCGGTATTCCGCATATGCGGGCCGTTCCGTTTCGAGGAGTCGTCCGATGACCAAGACCTATGACCTGATCGTGCGGGGCGGCGAGGTCTGTAATCACGCCGGACGCGGGATGGCGGACGTCGGGATCAACGACGGTCGGGTCGAGTTCGTCGGCGACCTGTCGCAGGCCTCGGCCGGTGAGACCTTCGACGCCACCGGGCTGACGGTCCTGCCGGGCGTCATCGACACCCAGGTCCACTTCCGCGAGCCGGGGCTGGAGTGGAAGGAAGACCTTGAGAGCGGATCGCGCGCGGCGGCGCTCGGCGGCGTCGTCGCCGTGTTCGAGATGCCGAACACCGAACCCTCGACCACCGATCCGGACGCCCTGGCCGACAAGCTGGCGCGGGCGCGCGACCGGATGTGGACCGACCACGCCTTCTACATCGGCGGGACCCACGGCAATGCGTCCATGCTGGGCGAGCTGGAGCGTCTGCCCGGCTGCTGCGGCATCAAGGTCTTCATGGGCGCCTCGACCGGGACCCTGCTGGTCGCCGACGATGACGGGGTGCGCGAGGTGCTGCGCCATGTGAAGCGGCGCGCGACCTTCCACTCCGAGGACGAATACCGTCTGGTCGAGCGGCGGCCCCTGGCCCGCACCGGCGACTGGACCAGCCACCCCGAGGTGCGCGACGCCGAGAGCGCCATCCGCTCGACGAAACGCCTCGTGGCCCTGGCGCGCGAGACCGGCGCCCGCATCCACGTTCTGCACGTGACGACGGCGGAAGAGATCGAATTCCTGGCCGACAACAAGGACGTCGCGACCGTCGAGGTCACGCCCCAGCACCTGACCCTGGACGGCGACGAGGCCTATGCGCGGCTGAAGGGTCTGGCCCAGATGAACCCGCCGATCCGCAGCCAGCCGCATATCGCCGGCCTGTGGCGCGGCATCGAGCACGGGGTCGCCGACGTCCTGGGCTCGGACCACGCCCCCCATACGCTGGAAGAGAAGGCGCGGCCCTATCCGGCGTCGCCGTCGGGCATGCCGGGGGTGCAGACCCTGGTGCCGGTGATGCTGACCCATGTCGCCAACGGGCGGCTGTCGCTGGAGCGGTTCGTCGACCTGACCTCGGCCGGCGCCAACCGGGTGTTCGGCACGGCGGGCAAGGGGCGGATGGCCGAGGGCTATGACGCCGACCTGACCATCGTCGACCTGAAGGCGAAGAAGACCCTGATCCACGCCGACATGGCCACGCGTTCGGGCTGGACGCCGTTCGACGGCTTCGAGGCGACCGGATTGCCGATGGCCACCATCATCCGCGGTCGCACGGTGATGCGCGACGGCGAACTGATCGGCAAGGCGGGCGGCCGTCCGGTGCGCTTCCAGGAGACGCTGAAGCCGTGACGACAAAGGCTGGGGGCAGGTTGGGGCTGATCGGCTTCGGCGCCTTCGGGCGGCTGACCGCGCGCCATCTGTCGGATCGGTTCGAGATCCTGGCCTACGACCCGGCGGCGACCGATGATCTGGGTCTGGTCGAGCTGACGGGGCTGGCCGAGGCGGCGGCCTGTCCGGTCGTCATCCTGGCCGTGCCGGTGGAGGCGCTGGAGGCGACGGTGAAGGCCATAGCGCCCCATGTCGCGCCGGACGCCCTGATCATCGACGTCGGCTCGGTGAAGGTGCTGCCGGCGCGGTTGATGGCCGAAGGACTACCTGAGGGCGTGCGTCTGGTCGGGACCCATCCCCTGTTCGGGCCCCAGAGCGGCAAGGACGGGATCGCGGGCCTGAGGATCGCCGTCTGTCCGATCAACGACGACCGGGCGGCGCGGCGGGTCGCGGCCTACTGCCGGAAGAGGCTGGGGTTGAAGGTGTTCAGCGTCTCGCCGGAAGATCACGACCGGGAGGCGGCGGTGGTGCAGGGGCTGACCCATCTGATCGCCCGGGTCCTGCTGGCCATGGAGCCCCTGCCGAGCCGGATGACCACCGCCAGCTTCGAGCGGATCATGCAGGCGGTGGAGATGGTGCGCCACGACAGCCCGGCGGTGTTCCGGGCCATCGAACGCGACAATCCCTTCGCCGCCGGGGTCCGCGAGCGGTTCTTCGCCCTGGCGGACGAGGCGCGCGCGGAACTGGACGGCCCCGAGAGTTAGTGGGCCTTGATGAAGGCCGCGACGGCCTCGGCGACGCCCGGGGCCAGAGGCAGGCCGGGATCGCGGTAGGTGGCGGCGTTGCCGGCCGGGTCGGCGGGCGCGACCTTGAGCACATGATTGACGCCCTCGAACGGGGCGAGTGTCGCGTCCGGGCGGGCGGCGGCGAGGGCGTTCGCGTCGGTCATCTGGACCTGCATATCCGTCGTGCCCTGACCGATGAACAGGGGGCCGCGCCAGGCCGCCGCCAGTTTCGCCGGATCGAGCGGCAGCCAGGAGATCAGATAGGGCTGGACCGAGGGGCGGAAGAGGGCCGCCAGTTGCGGCGGGGCGTCGGCGACGGTGCGGCCGGCCTCCAGCTCTGACAGGGCGGAGAAGGCCTGGGTCTTCAACGGTTCGGGCATGCCGGCCATCTGCTCGCGCAGGACGGCGGCGGCGGGACGGCCCGCGCCGGACAGGGAGATGACGCCGCAGATCCTGTCGTCGGGCGTCTGGACGGCCTCCAGCGCGACGAGGGAGCCTTCGCTGTGACCAATCAGCCAGGCGCAGGGCTTGCCGGCGCGCGTCGCGGCCTCGGCGGCCCAGGCGCGGGCGTCGGCGGCATAGTCGTCGAAACGCAGCGCAGCCTCGCTGGTCAGGGCGAAGGCGCTGGCCCCCACGCCGCGCTTGTCGATGCGCAGGGTGGCGATCCCTTCTGCGGCCAGGCCCTCGGCCAGCAGACGATAGGTTCCGGCCGAGACTCCGAGAGGATTGTTGCCGTCCCGGTCGGTCGGGCCCGAGCCCGGGATGATGACGGCGACGGCGGCAGTCGCGCCCCCGGGCGTCAGCAGGGTCCCGTGCAGGGGCGCGGGCTGGGCGGGGAGGGCGACGTCGGTCGCGGTGGGTTCCGGGGCGAGTGCGAGGGCGCCCGCGAGGAGGAGGGTCAGCATCGTTCAGTCTCCGAAGAAGAGGGTGGGACGCGAAATCAGAAAGGTTGGCGATCGGGGTCCGTGCGCCAGACGCGCCAGCTCTCGAAAATCGACCAACCGGCCGTGACGACAATCAGGACGGGAATGGCGGTGATCGTCACCGCCTGCGGGGCGATCGGAGCCCCGATCAGCAGGAGCAGGCCGGACCAGAAGAACAGCCGCCCGGCCAGACGGTTGGAGCGGTCCCAGGCCAGCCGGCTCTTGTAGCTCCAGGGCGTACGGACACCGACCAGCGGATTGGGGCCGACCCGGCCGAGCCCGGCGCCGACCAGAGCCAGGATCAGGCCCAGCATGGCGAAGCCCCAACCAGCCGAGGGCGGTGCGGCGCCCATGGACTCTCCGAGGGAGGCGAAGGCGATTATGGCGGTCGAGCCGCCGATGGCGATAAGGGAGATGAACTGGCCCATCCTCAGGCTGCGGCGGCGCGCGGCGTCCTCCGACGACCCGGCGTACCAGCCCATCATTCCAGCGGTGATCGCGGTCATGACGGCCATGAAGGCCAGAAGGACACCCAACTCGGTTCGGTCGCCGAACCGGTCTGGCCGTCCGTCCAGACCGAAATGCATCGCGACCGGCGTCGTTGGGCCATCGATCAGGGTCCAGACGACCAGGGCCAGGATGCCGGCCGCGATGACGATGGTCGCGGCGTCCAGCAGGGTGAAACGGCGTGGGGTCATTTCGGCGTCTCCTTCGCATTGGCGGGCGACAGGGCGGGGGCGTCGGCCTCCACCCCCGTGCCCGCGATCTCCATGAGGAAGGCCATGGCCTCCTCGACGGCGGAGATCTCCAGCCGGTAGCGGATGGTCTGGCCCTCGCGCTCGGGGCTGACGAGGCCGGCCTCCTTGAGCGCGTTCAGATGGCCGGTGATGGTGGGCCAGCTCATGTCGAAGGCGGCGGCGATGTCGCCGGACGCCATGGGGCCCTTGCGCAGCATCGCGACGATGCGGCGGCGGACCGGGTGCGACAGGGCCTTGAACAGGGTGTTCATGAGGCAGGAGGCTAATTAGGGATTTCGCTAATCGCAAGCCTTATTTCGGCAGTTGCCTAAGAAGGCTGGGCGCCGCTGTTGCGAAGGCTTGCAAGCCGGGGCGGGACGGGGTTGAACCCGCGTATCTTTCAAGGAGCCCGCCATGAACATCAGCGACCAGATCGTCCTCGTCACCGGCGGGGCGCGGGGCGTGGGGGCGGCGGTGGTCCGGGCCTTCGCGGGCGAGGGCGCAAAGGTGGTCATCAACTGGCGCGCCAGTGGCGACAAGGCCGAGGCGCTGGCGGCCGAGTTGGGTGAGCGGGTCATGGCGTATCAGGCCGACGTCGCCGACCGCTCGGCGGTCGAGGCCATGGTCGCGGCGGTGGAGCACCGCTTCGGCGGGCCGATCACCACCGTGGTCAATAATGCGCTGGACTACAGCTTCAACGGCGACGCGCGCTCGGTCCTGACCGACATCGGCTGGGCCGAGATGGAGAGCCAGTTCTCGACCGTGGTGCGCGGCGCCCTCAACGTCATCCAGGCCTGCGTGCCCGGCATGTGCCGCCACGGGGGCGGGCGCATCGTCAACATCGGCACCAACCTGTTCCAGAACCCGGTCGTGCCCTATCACGACTATACCGCCGCCAAGGCCGCGCTGCTGTCCCTGACCCGCACGGCGGCGGGCGACCTGGGGCCCAAGGGGATCACCGTCAACATGGTCTCGGGCGGTCTGCTGCGGACCACGGACGCCAGCGCCGCCACGCCCGACGCCGTCTTCGACCTGATCGCCGGCATGACGCCGCTGCGCTCGGTGACCACGCCGGAGGAGTTCGCGGACGCCGTCCTGTTCTTCGCCTCGCCGTGGAGCCGGGCGGTGACCGGGCAAAACCTGGTGGTGGATGGGGGGTTGGTGCGGGACTGAGGACTTGGCGGATGTTTTGGGTTTTTACGCTGAAGTCAGGCGGCTCGCTGATAGAAAACCGTGCTGCCGACGGATTGCCGTTCAACAAGCCCGCGCTGCGCTAGCTTCGCGAGGGCCCTGCTTATCGCGGCCTCGCTCATATTCAGGACGGCGGCAATCTCTGCGGAGCTGGAGGAAGAGTGCTCGCGCGCCAGAAACTTCAAAATGGCTGCTTGGAGTGCTGAATGAGGGAGGGCTGGTTCGGCCGTGGCTGCGAGGTCTTCGCCAATGACTCTTGCGCTATCAACGTACCCTTGCAGAAGTCTCAGTTGCTTGTCAGCAACCTTGCTTAGTCGATCTCGCTCAACGACGCTTAATTTGTCGGCTTCGAGCTTTAGCTCTTCAATGAAGGTAATTTTTGCCTTCTCGAGTTGCGAATTCAAGTCATCGAGACTTCTTTCAAAATCACGACCGCGGCGAGACATGTTAAGAAAATTGTCTTCGTTTCTGTAGTCGCTTGGAGCGTACAGCGCGGCTGGATTAGTGTTTAGGGTTGCAAAGAATGCTACAACCAAAATCACTGGAAAGCCCATTACAAACCAAATGTAAGTTGATTGAATGGTTTCTGAAACAAGTGGCAGAGTTACCGCCCCGGCGACCTCAGCCAAGGCGGCAAATATAGCAATTATGGTCAGCGGATTGCTTACTGACCTGATTTTCTCGATCACCTACGAGCACTCCTCTGCAAGCGCTTCTAATGCGAAAAGAGACTATCTGTGTCCGATGCGGATTGCCATCCGAACTGGGTTCTTTGGTTTGCTGCAACATGCCCGCCCGCGAATAGTCTGTGGGCAATTGGGAGCCGGATTTCGCGACATGCAGCCCTTCTAGATCGAGAAACTGACCCCACACCCACAACTCGTCGCCGCGTTGGGATTACGCACCACGAACTGCGCCCCGGCCAGTTCATCGACGTAAGCCACCTCCGATCCCTTCAGGAAGGGAACCGAGACCGGGTCCACCAGCAAGGTCTGGCCGTCGGTTTCGATGCGCAGGTCGTCGGCCTCGGCGGTCTGGACGAGGTCCATCTGGTACTGGAAGCCCGAGCAGCCGCCGCCCTCGACGGCGACGCGCAGCATGACCGTGTGACCCTCGGCGGCGCCGAGTTTGGCCAGACGCTTCGCCGCGCTGGCCGACAGGACGATGCCCTCGGGCGTGCGGGTGGCCACCTTGAGTTCAAACGGAGCAGGTTGGACGCTGGTCATGGCTGTCTATATGAGACGCCGGGGGCCATGCGCAAAGGCCCGGCCGATCACGAAACGCGACCCGCTTGAGCCAGACGCCCTCCAAGGACACCCCTTTCGCCGACACCTGCGGCTTCGCCCCCTATGCGGAGATCCCCGCGGACACGCTCGGGCGGCTGGTCCCGGAGCCCGCCAGCCGGACCCGCAACGCCTTCGCCCGCGACCGTGACCGCATCATCCATTCGACCGCCTTCCGCCGCCTGAAGGGCAAGACCCAGGTGTTCGTGGCGCATGAGGGCGACCATTACCGCACCCGCCTGACCCACAGTCTGGAGGTGGCCCAGATCGCCCGGTCGCTGGCCCACGCCCTGGGGCTGGATCAGGATCTGGCCGAGACCATCGCCCTGGCCCACGACCTGGGCCATCCGCCGTTCGGCCATGCGGGCGAGGACGAGCTGCAGGTGCAGATGGAGCCGTATGGCGGCTTCGACCACAACGTCCAGACCTTCCGCGTCGTGACCAAGCTGGAGCGCCGCTATCCGGGGTTCGACGGGCTGAACCTGTCGTGGGAGACGGTCGAGGGGGTGATCAAGCACAACGGCCCGGTGACCCACAAGCTGGACGACCCCGCCTGGAAGGCCATCGCCGACTATACCCGCACCAGCGACAATCCCGACTGGGACCTGAGGCTGAACAGCTTCGCCTCGCTGGAGGCCCAGGCGGCGGCCATCGCCGACGACATCGCCTACAACAACCACGATGTGGACGACGGGCTGCAGGCCGGGCTGTTCACCTTGGCCGACCTGGCCGGCGTGCCGCTGATCGGGCCGGCGCTGAAGAGCGTGCGGGCCGACTGGCCGGATCTGGACGACCGGATGGTGCGGCTGGAGGCGGTGCGGCGGATGATCGGCCTGATGGTCGACGACGTCCTGGCCGAGACCGAGCGGCGGCTGGCGGCGGACCGGATCGTGACGCCCGAGGACGTGCGCGGGGCCAAGCGGACCCTGATCCAGTTCTCCGACGCCATGATGGCCGATCTGGGCGTGCTGCGCGCCTTCCTGTTCCAGCGGATGTATCGCCACTACCGCGTCAACCGGACCCGCAGCCAGGCGCGGCGGATCCTGGCCGAGATGTTCCAGCTGTTCATGGCCGAGCCCGAGGTCCTGCCGCCGGAATGGTATGGCCGGGCGGGCTCGGACGACCTTCACCGGCGGGCGAGGGCGGTGTGCGACTATATCGCCGGCATGACCGACCGCTATGCGATCGAGGAACACCGGCGGCTGTTCAGCATCGACCTGATCCGCGAGATGTGAATTTCACCCCAACTGTGATTCGTCTGTGGGGGCGGGCGGGTTAGAGTGTCAGGCCGCGCGCCGATTCGCGCCGGGTCCATGAGAAATCCGAAGATGTCCTACGACGACAACAACCGCCCGAACGACAGCCGCGACCGGGGGCCTTATACGCCGCCGACCGACGACGACCTGCCGTTCAATCGTGGCGGTTTCGACGCGCGTCGCGGACCGCCGGCCAAGGCGCCGCCGGTGACCCTGATCGTCAGCGCCGTGGTGCTGCTGGTGCTGATCATCGCCGTGGTGGTCTTCTATCGCTCGGGCCTGCGCGCCTCCAACGACGTGCCGCCGGCCGTGGGCACGCCCGTGGGCCAGATGAAGGTCGAGGCGCCGGTGGACGCCCAGCCCGTCGATGAAGAGGCCGGCGTCGACGTCTATCGCGACGAAACCCCGCCGGTGGACACCGCCCCGACCTATGCGCCGCCGCCGGAACAGGCCCAGCCGCGCCCGGCGCCGAGGCCGCTGCCGCCGGTGGTCTCCGACGAACTGCCGCCGGCGCGCCCGGCGCCGACGACGGCGGCCCGTCCGACCCCGGCTCCGCCGGTCGTGCGGCCTTCGCCCCAGGCGACCCAGACCCCGCCGACCCCTGCGGCCGCGAACGGGGCCTCGGCGGTGCAGATCGGCGCCTTCTCCTCGACTGCCATCGCCGACCGCGAATACGCCGCCGTCGCCGCCCGCTTCCCGCAATATGCGCGCGGGGCCCAGAAGCGCGTCCAGGAAGTCACCGCCTCGAACGGCTCGACCGTCTATCGCACCACCTTCTTCGGCCTGAGCCGCGAGCGGGCCCAGGCCTTCTGCGCGGCCATTCAGGGCGCCGGCGGCGACTGCCTGGTGCGCTGAGCCCGGTGAACAGCGCGGCCATCTATGGGTGTCTGGGCACGGCCCTGACGGACGAGGAGCGGGCCTTCTTCGCCGACGCCCGGCCGTGGGGCTTCATCCTGTTCCGCCGCAATGTGGAGACGCCCGATCAGGTGCGCCGCCTGACCGACGCCCTGCGTGACAGCGTGGGGTGGGAGGCGCCGGTTCTGGTCGATCAGGAGGGCGGCCGGGTCCAGCGCCTCGGCCCGCCGCACTGGGCCAAATATCCGCCGGGCGACGCCTATCTGAAGGCGACCAACGATCCGCTGACCGCGCGCGAACTGGCGCGGCTGGGCGGACGGCTGATGGCCCATGATCTGAAGGCGGTGGGCATCAACGTCGATTGCGCCCCGGTGCTGGACGTGCCGGTGCCCGGCGCCCACGACATCATCGGCGACCGCGCCTATGCCCGCGATCCGGCGCTGGTGGCCCAGCTGGGCCGGGCGACGGCCGAGGGGTTGCTGGCCGGAGGGGTCCTGCCGGTCATCAAGCATATGCCGGGCCACGGCCGCGCCTTCGCCGACACCCACAAGGAGCTGCCGACGGTCCATGCCGACCTCGACGCCCTCGACGCCTGGGACTTCGCGCCGTTCAAGGCCCTGTCGGACATGCCGATCGGGATGACGGCCCACATCGTCTTCACCGCCATCGACAAGAAGCGGCCCGCGACCCAGTCGAAGAAGGCGATCAAGCTGATCCGCGAACGTCTGGGCTTCGGCGGCCTGCTGCTGTCCGACGATCTGGTGATGAACGCCCTGTCGGGCACGCTGAAGGAGCGGGCGGAAAAGTCGCTCAAGGCCGGCTGTGATCTGGTCATCCACTGGAACGGCGACCTCAATGAGATGCGTCAGGTCGCCGAGGGCGTCGGCCGGCTGAAGGGCGGGGCCGCCCGTCGCGCCGAAGCGGCGCTGGCCCGGATCGTCCATACGCCGGAACCGCTGGATCTGGTCGAGGCTCGCGAACGCTTCGACGCCATGTTGAAGGGCCGTCTCGACGCCGCCAAAGGCGCGGACGTGGGGGAGGCGCAGGCCTAGGTCATGACTGAGGCCTTCCAGCCCAATCTGGACTTCGCCGCCGTCGAGCAGATCGACGCGGGCGAGGCCTTTGTGGTCGATCTGGAGGGCTATGAAGGGCCGCTGCACGTGCTGCTGGCGCTGGCGCGGACGCAGAAGGTCGATCTGCTCAAACTGTCGATCACCAAGCTGGCGGAACAGTATCTGGCCTTCGTGCATGAGGCGCGGCGGCGGAATTTCTCGCTGGCGGCCGACTATCTCGTGATGGCGTCGTGGCTGGCCTATCTGAAGTCGCGGCTGCTGCTGCCGCGCACCGACAAGGGCAAGGGCGACGAGCCGCCGGCCGAGGACATGGCCGCGATCCTGGCCTTCCGCCTGCAGAAGCTGGACGCCATGAGGAAGGCCGTGGAGGCCATTCAGGCCCGGCCCCAGCTGAAGCGCGACGTCTTCACCCGCGGCGACCCGGAGGCGACGGTGATCGTGCCGTCCGACCGGATCGACGCCAGCCTGTACGAGCTGATGAGCGCCTATGTGATCCAGCGGCGGCGCGAACAGGCGCGGCACTATACGCCCGGCCAGCGGGTCGAGGCCTTCGGGCTGGAGGCGGCGCGCGACTGGCTGCGTGATGTCCTGCCCCGGCTGGAGGAGTGGACGACCCTGGATCAGGTCGCGCCCCTGCGGGACGAGGGCGACGACGGCCCCAGCCAGGCCAGCTTCACCGCCTCGACCCTTTCGGCCAGTCTGGAGCTGGTCAAGGAAGGGGCGATGGACGTGCGTCAGGACGGGGCGTTCGAGGACATCTATCTGAAGCGGCGCGGCGTGGGCTTCCCGCTGGAGCTGCAACCGTGACCGACCTCCAGTTCGTGCCCGACGAGACCGAGATGGAGCGCCGCGTCGAGGCGTTGCTGTTCGCCGCCGCCGGGCCGCTGTCGGCCGCCGAGATCGCGCGCCGCCTGCCCGAAGGGACCGACGTCGGCGCCGCCATCTCGGGCCTGCGCAAACGCTATGAGGGCAGGGGAGTGGAGCTGGAGTGCGTCGCCGACCGCTGGCGCTTCCGCACCGCGCCGGACCTCAGCTTCCTGATGACCGAGGAGCGGGAGGAGCCGCGCCGCCTGTCCAAGGCCGCGCTCGAGACCCTGGCCATCATCGCCTACCACCAGCCCGTCACCCGGGCCGAGATCGAGAGCGTGCGCGGGGTGTCGATCTCGCGCGGGACGCTTGACCTGCTGCTGGAGATGGGCTTCGTGCGGCTGCGCGGGCGTCGCCGCACGCCGGGCCGTCCGGTCACCTATGCGACCGCCGACCGCTTCCTCGAACATTTCGGCTTGGCCAGCCTTTATGACCTGCCCGGTGCGGCGGAGATGAAGGCGGCGGGCCTGCTGGACCTGTCCCTGCCCACCGGCTTCGAGGTCCCCGACCCCTCGCGCGGCTCCGACGCCGACGAGGAAGATCCCATCGAGGAGGGCGACCAGCCCGAGTTCGCTCAGGATTTCATCGAGGGCGACGACGCAACCCGGTGATCCAGGGGACTAGGTCTTGGGCCGGGTCTGGGTGCTCCTGCCGCCGACGCTTCCGGCCTTGCGCGCCAGATCGGTGTCGCTGAACGCGCGCTTTTCCGCCGGGACCGCGACGCCGCCCATTCGCGCGATTTCAGTGCGGCGTTCAGGCGTCATGGCCGCGAACCCACGCTTGCGTTTCCCGGTATCCGCCGGTGTTTCGTTCGCCATTTCCAACCCGTTCGTGTTTGCCACTGTTCCTGTTGGAACGGAGCGGGTCGGCCTTTCCGTCGCGCGGTCAGACCCATGCGGACGGAAGCGGAGTTCAGGCCGTGAGCGCCCGCGGCAGTTTGAACGTCACTGTCTCGCGTTCGCCGGGGTCGTTGACCATGGTCGTGTCGAAGCGCTCTGCGATGGCGGCGAGGAGGGCCTGGATCAGGGGTTCGGGGGCCGAGGCGCCGGCGGTGACGCCGACGGTGTCCACACCTTCGAACCAGCGCCAGTCGACCTGGGAGGCGTCGTCCACCAGCCGGGCGTCCTTCGCCCCGCCGCGCAGGGCCACCTCGACCAGCCGCACCGAGTTGGACGAGTTGGGCGAGCCGACCACCAGCACCAGGTCGCAGCCGTCGGCCAGCACCTTGACCGCCTCCTGACGGTTGGTGGTGGCGTAGCAGATGTCTTCCTTGTGCGGGTCCGGCAGCTCGGGGAAGCGGGCCTTGAGCGTCTTCAGGATCTCGGCCGTGTCGTCCATCGAGAGGGTGGTCTGTGTGGCGTAGGCGAGGGGCTGATCGCCCGGCCGCTGCACCGTCTCTGCGTCCTCAACCGTCTCGATCAGGGTGATGGCGCCCTCAGGCAACTGGCCCATGGTGCCGATGACCTCGGGGTGGCCGGCGTGGCCGATCAGCAGGATGTGGCGGCCGGCATTGTGGTGGCGCTCGGCCTCGACATGGACCTTGGAGACCAGGGGGCAGGTGGCGTCGAGGAACAGCATCTCGCGCGCCCGGGCGCTTGCCGGCACCGACTTGGGCACGCCGTGCGCCGAGAAGACGACAGGCCGGTCGTCCGGGCACTCGTCCAGCTCCTGGACGAAGACGGCGCCCATGGCCTTCAGCCGCTCGACGACATGGCGGTTGTGGACGATCTCGTGGCGCACATAGACGGGGGCGCCGAACTTCTCGATGGCCCGTTCGACGATCTGGATGGCGCGGTCCACACCGGCGCAGAATCCCCGCGGTGTGGCGAGGCGGACCTTGAGCGGGCGTTTGATCGGCGCATGGGCGTTCATGGGCCCAACCTAGGACTTTCCCGGCCAAATCGCTACCGGGTCGCCACACCGGACGCACGCCCTGTGCGTCTTTCATCCGTGACGTTTGCCGCGCCTCGCTTTAGCCGCTATCAGCACCCAGCGTGGCGGTGTCGGGCGCCGACACTTTGCTGCGCGCCCATTCGGCTGTCGGAAACACCCTTGATGCGTCGCCTTCTCTCTGTCTGCTCCGCCGTTGTCCTGATGGCCGGTGTGCTCCCCAGCGTGGCCCATGCCCAGTTCAGCGCCGGCCAAGGCCAGCAGCAGTCGCGTGACCGCCAGGGCGGCCAGCAGGGCGGCGACGATGAAGACGGCGGCAGCACGCGCCGCGCTCCGCGTCAGGGGACCCTGCGTCAGCAGGCCAACGCCGGCCCGTGCCCCTATGTGAAGATTCTCTACGACGCCGCCCGCTATGTCGAACTGGCGGACAACCGCGCCGCCCTGGCCAATGTCGGTTACACCGGCGAGATCGAAGGCGTCACCGCGGGCTGCAGCTATCGTTCCGACGATCCCATCACTGTTCAGATGAACGTGCTCTTCAATCTGGGCCGCGGCGCCCAGGCGACCGGCGACCAGCGCACCTATCGCTACTGGGTCGCGGTGACCGAGCGGAACGCCGCCGTTCTGGCCAAGGAATATTTCGACCTGCCCGTCGACTTCAAGGGTCAGCAGACCGCCTCGGTCCAGGAAGAACGCACCATCGTGATTCCGCGCAAGGACGTCAGCGTCAGCGGCTCGAATTTCGAGGTTCTGGTCGGGTTTGACGTGACGCCGGAAATGGCCAGCTTCAACCGTGACGGCAGCCGCTTCCGCGTCAACGCCGGGACCGCGCCGGCTCCGGCCCCCGCCGCACCCCAGCCGCCGGCCCAGTAATGACCGATCTCAAGTCAGAGTTGGGCGAAGCGGTCGCAGCCGCCTTCGCTGCCGAAGGCGTGGATGCGGCGCTCGCGCGGGTGACGCCGTCCGACCGGCCCGATCTGGCCGACTTCCAGTCCAACGGGGCGCTCGCCGCCGCCAAGGCGCTGAAGGCCAATCCGCGCGAGCTGGCCGGCAGGGTCGCCGAGCGGCTGGCCGCCGATCCGCGCCTGTCCTCGGTCGAGGTCGCCGGACCCGGCTTCATCAACTTCAAGGTCTCCGATGCGACGCTCGCGAAGCGCGCCAGCGCCGTGGCCGCGGACGCGACCCTCGCCGGGGCCTCGGCCGTCGCCGCGCCGCGCAAGGTGGTCATCGACTACGCCGGGCCGAACGTGGCCAAGCCGATGCACGTCGGTCACCTGCGCTCCTCGATCATCGGCGAGAGCCTGAAGCGGCTGTTCCGCCTGCGCGGCGACACCGTCTGGGGCGACGCCCACTTCGGCGACTGGGGCTTCCAGATGGGGCTGCTGATCGTCGCCGTGGGCGATGAGGGCAAGGCCGACGGCTTTCTGATCGAAGGCGACGGTCCGTTCCCGGCCGAGAGCCCGGTCAGCCTCGAGGACCTCGAGCGCCTCTATCCGGCCGCCGCCGCGACGGCCAAGGAAGACCCCGCCTATCGCGACCGCGCCCGCAAGGCGACGGCCGAGCTGCAGGGCGGTCGCCCCGGTTATCGCGCCCTGTGGCAGCATTTCGTCGCCGTCAGCCGCACGGCGCTGGAACGCGAGTTCGGCGCCCTGGACGTCACCTTCGACCTCTGGAACGGGGAATCGGACGCCGATCCGCGCATGGCCGGGATGATCGCCGACCTGACCGCCAAGGGCCTGCTGGTCGAGGACGACGGCGCCCAGGTGGTCCACGTCGCTGCACCCGGCGAGACGCGCAAGAAGAAGCTGGCCGACGGTTCGGTGATCGAGGCGCCCAGCCCGCCGCCGCTGCTGGTGGTGAGCTCCGAAGGCTCGGCCATGTACGGCACGACCGATCTGGCGACCATCGTTGACCGGCGCGAGACGCTGGACCCCGACCTGATGCTCTATGTCGTCGACGAGCGGCAGGCCGAGCATTTCGAACAGGTCTATCGGGCAGCCTATCTGGCCGGTTACGCGAAGCCGGGCGAGCTGGAGCACCTCGGCTTCGGCACCATGAACGGCACGGACGGCAAGCCGTTCAAGACCCGCGCGGGCGGGGTGCTCAAGCTGCACGACCTGATCACACAGGCGACCGACAAGGCGCGTGACCGTCTGCACGAGGCCAACCTCGGCGCCGACGTCGCTCCGGCAGAGTTCGAGGACATCGCCCACAAGGTGGCCATCGCCGCCCTGAAGTTCGCCGACCTGTCGAACAGCCGGACCACCAGCTACATCTTCGACCTCGACCGCTTCATGAGCTTCGAGGGCAAGACCGGCCCCTATCTGCTCTATCAGGTCGTCCGCATCCGCTCGCTGCTGCGGCGCGGGGCGGAGCAGGGCGCCACGCCCGGCCCGATCGTGGTCGCCGAGTCCGCCGAGCGGGATCTGGTTCTGACGCTGGACGCCTTCGATCAGGCCATCTCGGACGCCTATGACAAGCGGATGCCGCACCTGATCGCGGAACACGCCTATCGGCTGGCGCAGGCGTTTTCGAAATTCTACGCGGCCTGCCCCGTGCTGGTCGCGCCGGACGAGGCGACCCGCGCCTCGCGTCTGGCCCTGTCGAAGGCGGCGCTGGATCAGCTGGTGCTGGCTCTGGGCGTGCTGGGCATCGCGACGCCCGAACGCATGTAGCGAAGCAGCTCCGGTTTCGGGTTAGACTGTGTCGATCCCGATCCGGAGCCTGCCCATGTCCCTCGACGCCTTCATCAACGGTCTGCCCAAGGCCGAGCTGCATCTGCACATCGAGGGCAGTCTTGAACCTGAATTGATGTTCGAGCTGGCGAAGCGGAACAAGGTCGAGATCCCGTTCGACAGCGTCGAGGCCGTGCGCGCGGCCTATGACTTCTCGAACCTGCAGGACTTCCTCGACATCTATTACGCCGGGGCCAATGTCCTGCAGACCGAGCAGGACTTCCACGACCTGGCCTATGCCTATTTCCAGCGGGCGGCGGCCGACCGGGTGCGCCACGCCGAAATCTTCTTCGACCCCCAGACCCACACCGACCGGGGCATTCCGTTCCAGGTGGTCGCCGACGGGCTGCTGTCGGGGATGAAGGCGGCGGAGGCCGATCTGGACGTCTCGTCCCAGCTGATCCTCTGCTTCCTGCGCCACCTCGATGAGGATGCGGCCTTCGCGACGCTGCGGAAGGCCGAGCCCTGGCTGGATCGGATCCGCGGCGTGGGTCTCGACTCGTCCGAGGTCGGCCATCCGCCGTCCAAGTTCAAATCCGTCTTCGCCGCGGCGGGCGCCATAGGCCTCAAGCGCGTCGCCCATGCCGGGGAGGAGGGGCCGCCGGAATATGTCTGGGAGGCGCTGGACCTGCTGAAGATCGACCGGATGGACCACGGCAACCGTTCGATGGAAGATCCGAAGCTGGTCGAGCGGCTGGCGAAGGAGGGGATGACCCTGACCGTCTGCCCCCTGTCGAACCACAAGCTCTGCGTCGTCGACGACCTGAAGGACCACCCCGTGCCGGAGATGCTGCGGCAGGGGCTGCACGTCACCCTGAACTCCGACGATCCGGCCTATTTCGGCGGCTATGTGAACGAGAACTGGCGCCAGCTGACGGCCGCCGTCGGCCTGACGCGCGAACAGCTGGTCGGTCTGGCGAAGAACAGCTTCGAGGGCTCGTTCCTGACCTCGGCCGAGAAGTCGGCGTACATCGACGAGGTCGAGGCGTACGCCGCCCTCTGATCCGGATCAGATCGGCAGGATCGCCGTGCCGAAGGCCTTCTTCAGGTCGTGGGCCGCGAAGGTTTGAGCTGCTGCCGCGTCAGGCACCACCAGACCCATGCCGAAGAACTCGTGGGTCGATCCGTTGAAGGTCTTGGCGCGGGTGTCGACCCCCGCGGCCTCGAGCTTCTCGGCCAGGGTCTCGCCCTCGGTGCGCAGGGGATCGATCTCGGCGGTGATGACGGTGGAGGAGGGCAGGCCGCGCAGATCGGCAGCGCCCACCACATTGATGCGCGGATCGGCGGTTTCGCTCTGGTCGTTGAAGGTGTGCTTCACGAACCATTCCATCATCGGCTTGTTCAGCGGCTTGGCGGCGGCGTTCTCGACATAGCTCTCGGTGGTCATGTCATTGCCGACCAGCGGATAGACCAGCACCTGATGCGCCGGAGCCTGCAGGCCCTGATCGCGGGCTGCGATTGAGACATTGATGGCCAGATTGCCGCCGGCGCTTTCGCCCATCACCGCGACCTTGCGCGGATCGCCGCCGATGGTCTGGGCGTTGGCGAGCGCCCATTTGTACGCCGCGACAGCGTCGTCATGGGCGGCGGGGAATTTGTTCTCGGGCGCCTGACGATAGTGAACCGACAGGACCACGACGTCGGCGAAGCGGCTGAGCCCGCGCGGACCGCCGTCATAGACGTCGAGGTCGGCGATGACGAAGCCGCCGCCGTGGAAATAGACGACCAGCGGCTTCAGGTCGTCGCTGTCGAGGTTCGGGCTGTAGATCCGGGCCTGCAGCGGACCGGCGGCGCCGTCGATGGTGATGTCGCGGGTCTGGATGCCCAGCGTCGGGTCCTCGTCCTTGATCGTTTCGCGCAGGATCTTCTTCACGGCGTCGGTCGGGGTCGGCTGCTGACGCGCCTCCTGCGGCGACAGGGTCTCGATCGGCTTGCCGCCCAGACCGGCCAGGGTGTCGAGAACCTTGCCCATCATCATGTCGGGTTTGGCGGCCGTGTCGCGCGGCTTGTCGTCGTGACCAAGGATTTTATCGAGGATAGACATAGGCTTCTCCGAATATTCAGGGGTGGGGCGATGCCGTTCTTAATCCCGCCGACACGCGGTTGTTCCTCCACCCAAGCTTGACTCCCGGCCGGAGTCGGGGCCTAGGTCCGCTCGCTCTCGCGGGAGAGATCGGGCGCCTTTCGGGGTGACCCGGAGCCGAAGGCGCAACCGCCCCGGAAACGCTCAGGCAAACGGACCGCGAGGACATTCGGACGCTGGAAAGTCGCCTGTAAGGGCGCGCCGACGGAGCAAGACGCCTCACTTCAAGGCGTTGGAATCTCTCAGGCTTCAGGACAGCGGGGGCGCGAGGACGGCGGAGCTTCCGCCACTGGACGCGACTCTGAAAGCCGGATGCATGACTGACGAAACCCTGAAGACCACCCCCCTGAGCGCCGCGCACCGCGCGCTGGGAGCCCGCATGGTCGGCTTCGGCGGCTATGACATGCCGGTGCAGTATGAGGGCGTGCTGGCCGAGCACCGCTGGACCCGCGAACACGCCGGCCTGTTCGACGTCTCGCACATGGGCCAGTGCCGCATCTCCGGCGCCGACGCCATTGCCCAGTTCGAACGCTTCGTGCCGGGCGACTACCAGATCCTCAAGTCGGGCAAACAGAAGTATTCCCTGCTCCTGAACACCGAGGGCGGCATCATCGATGACCTGATGGCCGGCAAGCCCGATCACGACGGCCTGTTCGTCGTCGTCAACGCCGGCAACAAGGACGAGGACTTCGCCTTCTGGAAGGCCAATCTCGCAGGCGACGCCAAGCTCACTGTGCTGGACGACCGCGCCCTGATCGCCATCCAGGGCCCCGAGGCCGCCGAGGTCATGCTCAAGTACGAGCCGGTCCTGGCCGAGTTCGGATTCATGGACTGCGCCCGTCTGATGCTGTTCGGCGTCGACTGCTTCGTCTCCCGCTCGGGCTACACCGGCGAGGACGGCTATGAGATCTCGGTGCCGGCCGCCGACGCCGAGCGCATCTGGAACACCATCCTCGAAGACGCCCGCGTCAAGCCGATCGGTCTGGGCGCCCGCGACAGCCTGCGCCTCGAGGCCGGCCTGCCGCTGCACGGCCACGACATCGACCCGACCACCTCGCCGGTCGAGGGCGCGCTGACCTTCGCCCTGTCGAAGTCCCGCAAGGAGGCCGCCAACTTCAACGGCGCCGAACGCATCCTGAAGGAACTGGCCGAGGGCCCGAGCCGCGTCCGCATCGGCCTGAGCGTCAAGGAAGGCGCCCCGGCCCGTGAAGGCGCCGAGATCGCCGATCTGGACGGCAACCTGATCGGCAAGGTCACCTCGGGCGGCCCGTCTCCGACCCTGGGCCGCAACATCGCCATGGGCTATGTGCCCCCCGCATTCGCCGAACTGGGCACAGATCTGAAGGTCCTGGTGCGCGGCAAGCCCGCCGCCGCCGAGGTCGTCGCCATGCCCTTCGTCGCCTCCCGCTACTACCGCAAACCCAAAGCCTGAGAGCCCCAGCCATGAAATTCACCAAGGATCACGAGTGGGTCAGCGTCGACGGCGACATCGCCACCGTCGGCATCTCCAAGCACGCCGCCGACGCCCTCGGCGACGTGGTGTTCGTTGAAGTCCCGGAAGTCGGCAAGACCGTCACCAAGGGCGACAGCTTCGCCGTGGTCGAGAGCGTCAAGGCCGCCTCCGACGTCTACGCCCCCGTCTCGGGCGAGGTGGTCGAGGCCAATGACGCCCTTGGCAACGCCCCGGAGACCGTCAACTCGGCGCCCGAAGCCGACGGCTGGTTCGCCAGGATCAAGATCTCCGACGCCTCGCAGCTCGACGCCCTGCTCGATCAGGCGGCGTACGACGAATATCTGACCACGCTCTAGAACTTGTCATCCCGGCCAAGCGAAGCGCCGAGCCGGGACCTGACGTGCTTTTGAGTTTTCAGCCCCGGAGAGCATCGCTCATCCGGGGCAACGCCTGAGACCGATCCGTGTCCCGGTTCAGCCCTTCGGACTGACCGGGACAGCCCAAGATGACCCATCCCGTCCCGGCTCTCCGCTTCGCTCCGGCCGGGATGACAAACGCCCCGCTCCCTCCGGGATGACAAGGTAACCCGAGCCATGCGCTACCTCCCCCTGACCGCCGACGACCGTGAGGCGATGCTCGCCGCCATCGGCGTCAAATCAATCGACGACCTGTTCGTGGATGTGCCCGAGGCCGCGAGGCGCGAGGGTTTCGTCGACCTGCCGCGCGTGGCGGGCGAGCTGGAAGTCGAGCGGGCCCTGTCGAAGATGGCCGGGCGCAACGTCGCCGCCGGTTCGGCGCCCTTCTTCTGCGGCGCGGGGGCCTACAAGCACCACGTCCCGGCGACGGTGGATCACATCATCCAGCGCTCGGAGTTCCTGACCTCCTACACCCCCTACCAGCCGGAAATCGCGCAGGGGACGCTGCAGTACCTCTATGAGTTCCAGACCCAGGTCGCGAACCTGACGGGGATGCCGGTCGCCAACGCCTCCCTCTATGACGGCTCGACCGCCATGGCCGAGGGCGTGCTGATGGCCACGCGCGTCACGCGCCGCAACAAGGCGGTCATCTCGGGCGGGGTGCATCCCCACTATGTCCGCGCCACCGAGACCGTGGTCCACGCCGTCGGCGTCGAGACCGAGGCGCTTGCCGCTGCCGTTGACGCCGAGGCGGCCGTCATCGACGCCATCGACAAGGACACGGCCTGCGTGGTCGTCCAGACCCCGAACGTGTTCGGCACCGCGACCGACGTGACGAAGATCGCCGAGGCAGCCCACGCCGCCGGCGCCCTGCTGATCGTCGTGGTCACCGAGGCCGTGTCGATGGGTCTGCTCAAGTCGCCGGGCGAGATGGGGGCCGACATCGTCGCCGCCGAAGGCCAGTCGATCGGTAACGCCCTGAACTTCGGCGGCCCCTACGTCGGCCTCTTTGCCGCGCGCGAGAAGCTGATCCGCCAGATGCCGGGCCGCCTGACCGGCGAGACCGTGGACGCCGACGGCGAGCGCGGCTTCGTCCTGACCCTGTCGACGCGCGAGCAGCACATTCGCCGCGACAAGGCGACGTCGAACATCTGCACCAATTCCGGCCTCTGCACCCTGGCCTTCACCATCCACATGAGCCTGCTGGGCGAGACGGGCCTGCGCAAACTGGCCCTGCTGAACCACGAGAAGGCCGTGGCCACGCGTGACGCCCTGGCCGCCATTCCGGGCGTCGAGATCCTGACGCCGCGCTTCTTCAACGAGTTCGCGGTGCGTCTGCCCAAGACCGCCGCCGAGGTCGTCCAGACCCTGGCCGATCACCACCTGCTGGCCGGCGTGCCCTACAGCCGTCTGGCGCCCGACGCCGGCATGGACGACGTCCTGCTGGTCGCCGCCACCGAAACCACGCTGGACGTCGATATCCAGCTTCTCGCCAAGTCGCTGACCAAGGTCCTGGGAGCCTGACCATGAGCACCATGAACACCGTCGGCCGCCCGACCGCCCCGAACGCCGTGACCTCGAAGCCCGCCACCCTGACCGGCGCGCGCGGTCTGCTGCAGGACGAGCACCTGATCTTTGAAGGCGAAGGCTGGGGCAAAACCGGCGTGGACCTGCCCGAGCCCGCCACCGACGGCGGCGATCTGGGCGATCTGGTCCGCCGCGACCCGATCGGCCTGCCGGGCCTGTCGGAGCCGGAGGCCATGCGCCACTATGTGCGCCTGAGCCAGAAGAACCACGCCATCGACCTGGCCATCTATCCGCTGGGCTCGTGCACGATGAAGCACAACCCGCGTCTTAACGAGAAGATGGCGCGCCTGCCGGGCTTCTCCGACATCCACCCGCTGCAGCCGCAGTCGACGGTGCAGGGTGCGCTGGAGCTGATGGACACCCTGGCTCACTGGCTGAAGACCCTGACCGGCATGCCCGCGGTGGCCCTGTCGCCCAAGGCCGGCGCCCACGGCGAGCTGTGCGGCCTGATGGCCATCCGCGCCGCCCACGAGGCCTCCGGTCAGCACCTGAAGCGCCGCAAGGTGCTGGTGCCGACCTCCGCCCACGGCACCAACCCGGCCACGGCCGCCTTCGTCGGCTATTCGGTCGTGGAAGTGGCCCAGACCGACGATGGCCGCGTGGACGTCGCCGACCTGGCCTCCAAACTGGGTGACGACGTCGCCGCCATCATGGTGACCAACCCCAACACCTGCGGCCTGTTCGAGCGCGACATCCTCGAGATCAGCCGCCTGACCCACGAGGCGGGCGCGTACTTCTACTGCGACGGCGCCAACTTCAACGCCATCGTCGGTCGGGTCCGCCCCGGCGACCTTGGCGTCGACGCCATGCACATCAACCTGCACAAGACCTTCTCGACGCCCCACGGCGGCGGCGGTCCGGGCGCGGGTCCGGTGGTGCTGTCGGAAGCCCTGGCGCCGTTCGCCCCGGCTCCGTGGGTCGTCCACGATGACAACGGCTATTCGCTGATCGAGCGGGAGGAGGGCGACGCCGCCCAGGCCTTCGGCCGTCTCTGCGCCTTCCAGGGCCAGATGGGCATGTATGTCCGCGCGCTCAGCTACATGATGAGCCACGGCTCGGACGGCCTGCGTCAGGTCGCCGAGGACGCCGTCCTGAACGCCAACTACATCAAGGCCCGTCTGTCGGACCTGATGAGCCCGGCCTTCCCCGACGGCCCGTGCATGCACGAAGCCCTGTTCGACGACGAATGGCTGAAGGGCACGGACATCACCACCCTCGACTTCGCCAAGGCGATGATCGACGAGGGCTTCCACCCGATGACCATGTATTTCCCGCTGGTCGTCCACGGGGCCATGCTGATCGAGCCGACCGAGACGGAATCGAAGCAGGAACTGGACCGCTTCATCCACGCAATGCGCCTGCTGGCCGAGGCGGCGAAAGCCGGCGACGTCGACCGCTTCAAGGGCGCGCCCTTCCACGCCCCGCTCAAGCGTCTGGACGAAACCCGCGCCGCCCGCTCGCCGGTGCTGCGCTGGTCGGCTCCGGCCGGGACCAATATCGCGGCGGAATAACAGGATGACGGGTGGCGGTCAGCCCGCCACCCGCCGCAGCGCTGCGAAGGCCGAGCGGCCGAAGGGTTCGGGGCCGTCGTCTTCGCCGGACAGCCACGCCTCGGTGGCCAGTTTCATGATGCCGATGGCGGCCGAGGCGGTGACGCGGCAGGCCACGTCGCTTTCAGGCAGGCCCTTTCGGTCGCTGAGCGCCTTCGCCAGCGCGCGTTCCATCTTCTCGTACTTGGCCTGATCGCCGGCGCAGAGGGCAGGGGTGTCGTGGATCAGCCGCGCCAGGGCCTTGGCCTCGGGCGTCTGGTGGCGTTCGGCCAGATCCACGAGCGCGTTCTCGACCATGTCCAGCAGGGGTTCGTCGGCCGGGCGGCGGCCGATGGCCTCGGCGACGATCTGGGGGAAGTCGGCCTTGGCGGCGAAAACGATCTCTTCCTTGGATCCGAAATAGTGGAACAGGCTGCGGCGCGACACGCCCGCGGCCTCGGCGATCTCATCCAGCGTAGTGGCCTCGAAGCCATTGGCGATGAACAGCCGCATGGCCTCGGACTGGATCCGGGCATGGGTCTCCGCGCGCTTGCGTTCTCGCAGGCCAGCCGGGGGTGTCGATTTGTCTTCTTGCACGTCTTGCATATTTGCATTGGATGCAGATATTGCAACCAAGGCCCTTCCGGCGACTTCACTGACGACAAGGATAGCGACATGGCGACCTGGACCACAAAGGATATTCCCGACCAGTCGGGCAAGCTGGCCGTCGTCACGGGCGCGACAGGCGGTCTCGGACTGGAGACAGCGCTGGATCTGGCGGGCGCCGGCGCCGAGGTCATCCTTGTTGGGCGCAATCCGGCCAAGGGGAGGGCGGCCTTGGCCCTGATCCAGGGACGGTATCGCGATGCGAAGCTGCGATTCGAACAGGTCGACCTGGCCGATCTGGGCTCGGTGAAAGCGTTCGCCGACCGGATGCTGGCCGAGGGGCGGCTGATCGACATCCTGATCAACAACGCCGGCGTCATGGCCCTGCCGAAGCGCCAGACGACAGCGGACGGCTTCGAGATGCAGTTCGGGACCAACTACCTGTCCCACTTCGCCCTGACCGCGCGCCTGCTACCCCTGCTGACGGCCCAGCCGATCGGCCAAAGAGCGCGGGTGGTGCAACTGGCCAGCATGGCGCATCGCGGCGGCCGCATTCGCCTGGACGATCTGAACTATGAGCGCGGCTATCGGCCCTGGCCCGTCTATCAGCAGTCCAAGCTGGCCATGCTGATGTTCGCCATCGAGCTGGACCGCCGCAGCGCCGCCAACGGCTGGGGCCTGACCAGCGTCGCGGCTCACCCCGGCTTCGCCCGCACCGATCTGATCGCCAACGGACCGGCGCTGGAGGGTGGGCTTCTGTTCCGGCTGGGGACCAGCCTGCTCACCCCGTTCGCCAGCCATTCGGCGGCGGCGGGCGCCCTGCCGACCCTGATGGCCGCGACGATGCCGGGCGTGACCGGCGGTCAGTATTTCGGGCCACAGGGCTGGCAGGAGATGAAGGGGCCGCCCGGACCCGGCAAGATCGAGCCCCAGGCCCTGGACGCCAGCGTCGCCGCGAAGCTCTGGGCCGCCTCGGAGCAGCTGACCGGCGTGACCTTCTGAGCACGGAGCGGGGCAGGGCGGGTCAGGCTTACAAAACCTTCACCGTTCAGCCTCGGTTCAGCCACCGAAGCAGATTGTAAACACCGTTGTGGCAAGGTCGTCACGGTCGAGGCTTCTTGGCCAGATCGTGGACCCGGAGAACACCGGGGACGTTGTCAGAACAGACTGCCTTCCTATCTGGACCTCCCGTGACCCTCGCTTTCGCCCCTTCCGGATTTTCGCCTCGCTCCCGCGATCCGCTGCGCGCCCTCAAGCGTTCGGCGCTGATGATCGCTGGTGTGCTGGTGGTCATCCTGGGGCTGCTGATCGGGCCGCTGCCGGGACCCGGCGGGATTCCGGTGGTGACGCTCGGTTTGGTCCTGATCCTGCGCGGCTCGTGGAAGGCCAAGCGGCTGTTCATCCGCGCCCAGTACGCCAAACCCAAGTGGGTCTATCCGTTCCGCCGCCTGATGCGGAAGCGTCCGGAGTTCGCACCCGTTTTCTGGCAACAGGCGCTGCGGGCCGAGAAACTGGTGCTGCGCCGCAGCAACCGGCCGCTGAAGGGCTGGCGCAAGCGCATGCGCCGCACCCCGCGCAAGCCTGCATTCGCTTGATCTGAACCTCTGAAACGCCGCTTTTTCGCGCCTGCGTTGTCGCAGGCGCGAAGCACGCGTTTGTGAATGTGCCCGGAATGTGGCGCATGGCGTCCTGTCGCGACAGGCGTATCCTCCTCCCTGCGTTATCGGAACGGAACAAGGCGTTGGGAGGCGCTGTCGTTATGATGTCACGCGTTAAAAAGGGACTGGTCGCCGGCTTCGCGGCCACACTGGTCGTCTTCGCACTGGAGGCGGTCAATCAGTTCGCGGGGCCGTGGTTCACCCCGTCGTTTCCGGCCATGGTGGCCAGTATGATCGGCATGGACGGCAATGTCGCCGTCGGCTGGATCGCCCACTTCCTGATGGGGACGGTCGTCCTCGGGCCGCTGTTCGGCATTCTCTGCCCCCGGCTGCCCACCGACACCCAGGCCACCAAGGGCATCGCCTTCTCGGTGGGGGCCTTCGTCATCATGATGACGGGCGTCTTCCTGTTCGGCGGGCCGCAGATCTTCGCGGGCGACGGCGGCTTCGGCGTCGTGGCCTGGCTGCTGATCACCAATGTGGTGTTCGGGATCGTGCTGGGGCTCGTCTATGGCGAGCTGGTCATGCGCGAGAAGAAGGCCGCCAAGCTGATGTCGGCCGGCGGCATTCCCGCCCACTGAGCCCGGATCGGGTCCGGGCTGACAACGAAAAAGGCCCCGCCGTCGCCGGCGGGGCCTGATGTCGTTGCCGTAGCGGCCGTCTCTAGTTGAGGCGGGCGCTGATCTGGGCGATGGCGGCGTCGAGCAGGGGATCGCCCTTCTGACCCGAAACGCGGGCGGTCAGGATCTGCTCGGCGGCGCGAGACGCCAGGTCGGCGGCGGCGGCCTTCACCTCGGCCGACGCCTGGGCCTCGGCCTGGGCGATGCGGCGTTCAGCCAGGGCCTGACGGCGAGCCAGGGTCTCTTCCAGCTTGGCCTTGGCCTCGGTCTCCATGACGCGGGCGTCAGCC
The DNA here is from genome assembly GCF_058807035.1 of Brevundimonas sp. GW821-FHT12E07. Classification (NCBI taxonomy): domain Bacteria; kingdom Pseudomonadati; phylum Pseudomonadota; class Alphaproteobacteria; order Caulobacterales; family Caulobacteraceae; genus Brevundimonas; species Brevundimonas sp. GW821-FHT12E07. The sequence goes on from NZ_JBXAQH010000004.1 coordinate 386,998, forward strand.
TCGGCGGCGCGGAGCATTTCGGCGGCCTGGGCTTCAGCCTCGGCCTTTTCGGCGCGAATCTGGGCCAGCAGGGCCTCGGCTTCCGAACGCAGGCGGGCGGCCTCGTCCAGTTCCGACTGGATCTTGGCGGCCTTGGAGTCCAGCTGGGCGGCGACCATCTTCGGCACGCCGACAAAGATCACGATGCCGAGGAAGATCAGCAGGCCGATGGCGACCCACAGCTCGGGCTCGGCGATGTTGTAGAAGTGGGGTTCGAGGAAGGCGGGCATATCAGGCGGCTCCCTTGACCGCGGCGGCGGCTTCGGCGGCCGTCGGCGCCTTGCCGGTCAGATGCTCTACGATGGCCGAGGCGGTGTCGGTGGCGATGGTCGAGACATTGGCCATGGCGGCGTCGCGGGTCTTGCCGATGGCGGTCTCGGCCTCGGCGATGCGGGCGCTGACCACGGCTTCTTCTTTGGCGGCGCGGCGGTTGGCTTCGTCGGTGACGCGAGCCTTGGCGGCGGCGGCGGTGGCGCGGGCGGAGGCGCGGGCCTCGGCGACCTCAGCCTTGGCCTGCTCGGCCTGGCCCGCGGCCTCGGCCTGGACCTGACGCGCGGTGGCGACGGCGGTGGAAATGGTGTCGGCGCGTTCGTCCATGACCTTGCGCATACGCGGCGCGAAGACCTTGGCGATCAGCCAGTAGAGAATGGCGAACAGGAAGACCAGATAGACGATCTGGCCGAACCAGTGCTGGAATTCGAATTGGGGCAGGCCGCCGCCTTCGCCATGCGCGGCCTCGGTCGAGGCGTGCGTGGTGTTCACCGTGCCGACCTGGGCCGAATGGGCGGCGTCGGGAGCGGTGGGAACGAGGTCGGTTGTATGTGTGGCCATGCTTCGTCTGTCTTGCAAATCAATCGAAAAGGCGCGGCGACCGGGGTCGCCCGGCGCCGCGCCTGTTCGGGAGCAGCCCTTAGGCCGAGTAGATCAGGATACCCAGAACGAACGACAGGATGCCCAGGGCTTCAGCCAGGGCGGCGCCGACGAACAGGTTGCCGATTTGCGAGCCGGCGGCCGACGGGTTGCGCAGGGCGCCCGTCAGGAACGAGCCGAAGATGTTGCCGACGCCGATACCGGCGCCGATCATGCCGGTCATCGCGAGGCCGGCGCCGATGAGCTTGGCGGCTTCTGCTTCCATAATCTTTAGTCCTAGTCTGAGGTTGGTTGGTTAGGGACGGAACTGGGAGGGGCTTTAGTGCCCGTGGCCCAGGTTGACCACATCGTTGAGGTAGATGCAGGTCAGAACGGCGAAGACGAAGGCCTGGAGGAAGGCCACCAGGAACTCGAGGGCGGTCAGGCCGACGGTCATGCCCATCGAGAGCAGGGCGATCGGGATGCCGAGCCAGCCCACGGCGCCCGTGACGCCGATGACGACGAAGCCGGCGAAGACCTTCAGGGCGACGTGGCCGCCCATCATGTTGCCGAACAGACGAAGCGTCAGGGTGATGGGGCGCAGCAGGAACGAGACGAACTCGATGATCACCACGAAGGGCAGCACGAAGATCGGCACGCCCGACGGCACGAACAGCTTGAAGAAGCCCAGGCCGTGCTTGGCGAAGCCGATAGCCAGCACCAGCAGGATGGTCATGACGCCGAAGGTGGCGGTCACGGCGATCTGCGAGGTGGCGGTGAAGGTCAGGAACAGGCCGATGAAGTTCATGGCCAGGATGAAGGTGAAGACCGTGAACACGAACGGGAACAGCTTCCTGCCTTCATGGCCGATGATGGAATCGACGATGCCGTCGATCATCCCGAAGAAGGTTTCGCCCACGGCCTGCATACGGCCCGGAACGACCGTGGCCTTGGCGGTGAACAGCTGAAGCATCAGCACCACCAGACCGAAGGCGATGGTCATCGCCAGGTGCGAGTTGGTGAAGGCGATGTGCTGCGTGCCCACGACAGGCAGGGTCACATCCCCGAAGTCGATCAGGGGTTCGATCTTAAACTGGTGAAGCGGATCAGCCATGGGCCCCTTAGTCTTCTTCGTCTTCGTCGAAGGGAACCGACTTCGGCTCCACTCCACTTGCCTTGGCCTGGGCCATCAGGCGTTGCGCCGTCTGCCAGGCCATCCATACCGATACGGCGAAGCCCAGAAGGACGCCGCCGATCAAACCCCAGGGTCCGGTGTGCGCGAACCGGTCCACGATGAACCCGAGCGCCAGCCCCACGAAAACCCCGCCGAACAGGTCGGCGATGATCCGCCACGCCTGTCCCGCCGCCGCCTGTCCCGCCGCTTCATGCGACACGGGAGGAGCCGTCCGCGCCTCCAGTGAGGAAGCGCTGTCGTTGAGGCGTTTGATCGCCTCTTCGCGCGATTCCGTCGGTTGGGACATGGTTCGTTTCGGCTCGACGTCCCGGCAAGCCCGGACGGGGTCTGAATTCGGCGCGGAACCTATAGGCGAGGGGCGCTTTGGTCAAGGCGTGTTACAGGCCCTCTAAGTCGCTGATCTGGCGACAGATTTTTTATCCCCATGGCGGTGTGACGAAGCGTCGCCGCGGGGGGAGGGGTTCGCCGCCGGGGATGGTTCGGCCGTCGCCCTTTCTTCCGGGTCCGGCGCCATCCATATGCAGGCGATGACGATGAGAGGCAGTGAGCGCGGCGGGCGCGGCGGACGCGACAAGGGGCCGGAGGCCCGGGCGGGAAGGCCGACCGACAAGCCCGAGGACCCCAATACCTTCGCCGCCCTGGCCGATCTGACGCGGCTGGTCGGTCGATCGGGCGCGCCGCACCTGCGTCTCAGGCTGATCGCCTCGATTCTCCTGACCCTGGCCGGCAAGGGTCTGGGCGTGCTGGCCCCGCTGGTGCTGGGGGCGGCGGTCAATCATCTGTCGCGCGGGCAGGGGGCGGCCGTGTCCGTCGGCTTGGGCTTCGCAGCCTTCGCCGTGGGCTGGGCCGTGGTGCGCCTTCTGTCGGCGGCGACTCCGCAGATTTCCGACGTGGTCTTCGCGCCGGTGCGTGCGGCGGCCCAGCGGCGGACAGCGGCCGAGACCTTCGCCCACGCGCTCAACCTGTCGCTGGACTTCCACCAGACCAAGCGGTCGGGCTCGCTGTCGCGCACGGTGGACCGCGGCTCGCGCGCAGTGGACTTCCTGCTGCGCATCCTGGCCTTCAACCTGGTCCCGACCGTGGTGGAGCTGGCGCTGGCGGCGGCGGTTCTGGGCGGCAAGTACGACTGGCGATTCGCGGCCGTCGCGGTCGTGGTCGTGGTCGTCTACACCGGCCTGACCTTCGGGGTGTCCAACTGGCGGATCGAGCATCGGCGCGTGATGAACGCCGCCGATTCGGAAGCGGCGGGCCTCGCGGTCGACGCCCTGCTCAACTACGAAACCGTCAAATCGTTCGGAGCCGAGGCCCGCGCGGCCGAGGGCTACGACCGGGCCCTGGGCGCCTATAATGTCGCGGCGCTGAAGGCCAACACCTCCCTGGCCCTGCTGAACGGCGTCCAGGCCCTGATCATGAATGTCGGCCTGGGGGTCATGGCGGTCATGGCCGGGTTCGAGGCGGCGGCCGGCCGGATGGGCCCAGGCGACGTGACGGCGGCCGTGCTGATCATGATCTCCCTCTACGCCCCGCTGAACATCCTCGGCTTCGCCTATCGCGAGATCCGCCAGTCCTTCATCGACATGGAGGAGATGCTGAAGATCACGCGTCAGACGCCCCAGGTCGCCGATGCCCCGGGCGCGCCGGACCTGCCCCGGGCGGAGGACGCGCGTGGCGGCTCTATTGCCTTCGAAGGCGTGTCCTTCCGCCATGACGCCCGCGCCAACGGGCTGGAGGACGTCGACTTCTTCGCCGCGCCGGGTACGACCACCGCGCTGGTCGGGCCGTCCGGCTCGGGCAAGTCGACCATCGTCAAACTGGCGCTCCGGCTGCTGGACCCGCAGGCGGGGAGGGTGCTGATCGACGGGCGCGATCTGCGCGACGTGACCCAAGCCTCCCTGCGTCAGGCGGTGGCCCTAGTGCCGCAGGACGTGGCCCTGTTCAACGACAGCCTCAGGGTCAACATCGCCTTCGCCAGGCCGGATGCGGACGAGGCGGCGATCTGGGCGGCGGCCGAGGCGGCGGAACTGGCGGACTTCATCCGCAACCTCCCGGACGGTATGGAGACCAGGGTCGGCGAGCGCGGTCTGAAACTGTCGGGCGGCGAGCGTCAGCGGGTCGGCATCGCCCGGGCCTTGCTGGCCGATCCCTGCATCCTGATCCTCGATGAGGCCACCAGTGCGCTGGACAGCCGGACCGAGGCCGCGATCCAGAAGACGCTGAGGAAGGCGCAAGCCGGCCGCACCACGCTTGTGGTCGCCCACCGCCTTTCGACCATCGCCGACGCCGACCAGATCCTGGTGCTCAAGGCGGGACGCATCGTCGAACGCGGCGCCCACCATGAACTGGTCGCCCGGGTCGGCGGGGAATATGCGGCGCTGTGGAAGAAGCAGACGCGCGGCGCACGGGCGGCGCGGGCCGAGGCCCTGCAGGCGACCGACTGATCAGGCGGGATCAGCCTCGATCTCATCGCCGGGTTCGCTCGGCGCCGTGGGGATTTTCTTGGCCATGACCTGTTTGAGGCTGTCCAGCACCTGGGCGCGCTCTTCGACGGCCTCGGGCGGCAGGCTCAGGATCAACTGCATCGACTGGGCGTGGACGGTGACGATGCGCCAGTCGAACGGCCGATCCTCGGGCGCGGCGTCGATCAGGTCGCACAGGCCGGCGGCGACGGTGCACAGGTCGATCAGCTCGAACGGACCCGCCGCGTCGATCACGGCGCTGGCCAGATCATAGACGTGTTCCAGCACAGCCCCGGCGTCCGGCGAAGCCGGGTCAGGGGCTTTCAGGGCGGCCAGTTCGGCGACGCGCTCGCCCACGATGACCTGGCTCTGGGCCTGAAGGGTTTCCAGATGGGCGCGGGCCTGGGCCAGGGCGACGCCGACACTGATGCCGCCGGGTTGGTCGATCATGGTCGAAAGCCGCGACTTCCGCTCTTTTCTCAGAACGACGACCATCAGATGGGCTCCGCAGTTTCGATGGCCTCGGCCAGCGACCGCGCCTTTTTCTCATTGAGCGCGATCATGTCGCTGCGGCGTTCGTTGCGGTCGCGGGGGCGGGATTCGCGCATCCGCCGGTCCGGACCCTTGTACTCCCCGACCTCGAGGAAGGGACGGGTGTCGCGGGCGACCCAGATCAGCCGCTCCAGCAGGCTGGTGGCGCTGAACGGCTTGGTGACCAGATAGTTGGCGCCGCAGTCGCGCACATCGCCGACCTTGGACTTCCGCACATGGGCCGCGGTCATGATGATCGGGATATAGGCGTTGGGCTCCAGGCCCGAGTTGCGCACCCAGCGGACGAACTCATGGCCGTCCATGCCGGGCATCTCGCAGTCCACCAGGATCAGGTCGACCTGATGGTCCTCCAAGATCCTGATGGCGTCGGCCGCGCTGAAACAGGAATAGCGGACCTGAATGCCGAAACCGCGCAGGGCGAGGGTGGTGAGATCGAGGCCGAAGGCGGAATCGTCCACCACCATGGTCACGGCGTTGTTGAGATTGAAAACCGCGCTGTCGCGCAGGTTTTCGTTGACGCCGTTGCTCATGACCGCCGCGGAGATTGTTTCACTACCGCAAGGTGTCAGGCGGCGGTGGACAAGCGGTTAACGGAAGGTGTGGCCGATCCCTTATGTCGGTTTCCGTCAGACGGCCCGACCGATGGCGTAGAACCGGTCCGCCCGCTGTTTGCGCAGCTGGTCGGGCGACAGGGGCGTCAGGGCCTTGAGCTCTTCCTCGACCACGTCGCCGACGGCCTTGACCGCTTCTTCGCGGTCCGCGTGTGCGCCGCCGACGGGTTCGTCGATCAGGCGGTCTACGATCTTGAGCGCCATCAGGTCGGGGCCGGTGATCTTCATGGCCATGGCCGCATCCTTCGCGCGGGCGCCGTCGCGCCACAGGATGCCGGCCGCGCCCTCGGGCGAGATCACCGAATAGATGGAGTGCTCCAGCATCAGCACCCGGTTGGCGGCCGCCAGGGCGATGGCGCCGCCCGATCCGCCTTCGCCGGTCACCGTGGTGATGAAGGGCACGCCGAGCGTCAGGCCGCGCTCGGTCGAGCGGGCGATGGCCTCGGCCTGACCGCGCTCCTCGGCGCCCAGGCCCGGATAGGCGCCGGCGGTGTCGACGAAGGACAGGACCGGCAGGCCGAACCGGTCGGCCAGATCCATCAGGCGCACGGCCTTGCGATAGCCCTCGGGCCGGGCCATGCCGAAATTGTGGGTCAGGCGGGTGGCGGTGTCGTGGCCCTTCTCATGGCCCATGACGACCACGGCCTGGCCGCGGAAGCGGGCGAGACCGCCCAGAATAGCCTGGTCGTCGCCGAACTGGCGGTCGCCGCGCAGCTCGACATAGTCGGTGAACAGCCCATCCAGATAGTCGACGAAGTGGGGACGCTCGGGGTGGCGGGCCACCTGGGTCTTCATCCACGGGTCGAGACCGGCATAGGTCTTCTTGCGCAGCTGCTCGGCCTTCTTGCGCAGGCCGGCGATCTCGGTCTCGAACGAACCGGAGGTCGAGGCCAGCAGCCCCAGTTCCTCGATCTTCTCCTCGAGTTCGGCGATGGGCTTTTCGAAATCGAGGTAATGCGTGGCCATGAGGCGTCCGGATGGGCGAGCGGGGAAGGGCCGCCCTTGAGAAGCGGCGGAACCTAGAGCCGGTAACGCTTCGCGGCAAGCGGGGTTCAGTCAGGTTTGTTGACCCCGCGGCAGGATCAACTTCGGCGCGTTGCTACTCGTCTTTCGCGAGCGGGTGGTGCTGGTTGACCACCTGGGTCAGGCGGTCGGTGGCCACGTGGGTGTAGATCTGGGTGGTGGCGATGTCGGCGTGGCCCAAGAGGGTCTGGACGACGCGCAGGTCGGCGCCGCCCTCCAGCAGATGGGTGGCGAAGGCGTGGCGCAGGACGTGCGGGCTGACCCGGGCCGGGTCGATGCCGGCGTCGATGGCTGCCTGATCCAGCTGCTGGGCGAAGCGGCGCGGCGTTAGATGGCCCCCGGCGCCGGTGGAGGGGAACAGCCACGGACTGTCCGGCCCCTTCTTCGGCTTGCGGGCGTCGCGGACCTCCAGCCAGGCCTTCACGGCCTCGCGCGCCGCGCTGTTCAGCGGGGCCAGTCGCTCCTTGCCGCCCTTGCCGCGCACGATCAGCCAGGCCGGGTCGCGCCGCACGGCCTCGACCTTGAGGGCCAGCAGCTCCGAGACCCGCAGGCCGGAGGCATAGGCCAGCTCCACCAGCGCCAGCATTCGCGTCGCGCCCGCGCTGTCATCCTTGCCGGCAGCGGCCAGCAGGGCCTCGATTTCCTCGCGTGACAGGGTCCTGGGCAGGGAACGGCCCTGTTTCGGTGCGTCGAGCCGTCGCGAGGGATCGTCCGTCCGCCAGCCCTCGCCCAGGGCGAATCGATAGAATTGCCGCACCGCCGAGCGCCGCCGCGCCGCCGTCGCCGCCGATAGGCCACGCACGGACAGGGAGGCGTACCAGGCCTCGATCGCCGCCTCGTCGGCCGAGATCAGCCCGCCCTTGCCGACCCCGGCCTCGGCGTCGGCAAGGTCACGGGCATAGGCCGACAGGGTGTGGGGCGAGGCGTCGCGTTCGACCGCCATCATCTCCAGAAAGGCCTCGACCCGGGGCGAGGAGACGATCCCGCTCATGCTTTTGCGCTCAAGCTTTGGCCTTCAAGGTCTGGCGACATGGAGCGCATCGTGTAGAGGATCGAACGGTTATGCCTTCCCGTTCGATCACGCCGAATCCCGATGCCCTGCAGCGTCATGACCGCACCATAGCCCTGGTGGGGCTGATGGGTGTCGGAAAATCCACCGTGGGGCGGCGCCTCGGCCAACGGCTGGGCCTGCCGTTCGCCGACGGCGACGACGAGATCGAGGCCGCCGCGGGGATGACGGTCTCGGATATCTTCGCCAAGCTGGGCGAGGCCGAGTTCCGCGACGGCGAGGCCCGGGTCATGAAACGGCTGCTGGAAGGCCCGCCCATGGTGCTGGCGACCGGCGGCGGGGCCATCCTGAACGCCGACACCCGCGCCCTGCTCAAACAGCACGCCATCACCGTCTGGCTCAGGGCCGACATCAAGATCATCGCCGCCCGCGTCCAGCGGCGCGACACCCGGCCCCTGCTGCGTGGCAAGGATCCGGCAGAAGCCCTGCGCGCCATGGCCGAGGTCCGCTACCCCGTCTATGGCCAGGCCGACGTCACCGTCGATGTCGGCGGCGGCGCCCATGCCGAGGCGGTCGAGGCCATCGTGAAGGCGCTTGAGACCTACCGCGCCGAAACCAGCGTCGGGCAGGGCGGGCAATGACGGACTTTCCTGTCACCACGGTTCCGGTCGGCGGCGGCGCCTTCGCCCCCTATGACGTGGTGGTCGGACGCGGCCTGCTGGCGACGGCGGGAGAACGCATCGCCCCCCTGACGCGCGGCCGCACGGTGATCATCAGCGACGAGACGGTGGCGGCCATCCACGGCCCGGCCCTGTCGGCCTCCCTGACGGCGGCGGGCGTGGCCAATCAGATCGTCGCTGTACCGGCGGGCGAGGGCTCCAAATCCTTCGCCGAGCTGGAACGGCTGATGGACCGGCTGCTGGAGGCCGGACTGGACCGCAAGGATGTGGTCGTGGCCCTCGGCGGCGGCGTGGTCGGCGACCTCGCCGGTCTGGCGGCGGCCCTCTATATGCGCGGCATCGACTTCGTTCAGGTCCCGACGACGCTTCTGGCCCAGGTGGACTCATCCGTGGGCGGCAAGACGGCCATCGACACCCCGCGCGGCAAGAACCTCGTCGGCGCCTTCCACCAGCCGCGTCTGGTGCTGGCCGACATCGACGTCCTGGCCACCCTGCCGCCGGTCCAGCTGCGCTCGGGCTGGGCCGAGGTGCTCAAGCATGGTCTGATCTGCGACGCGCCCTTCTTCGATTGGCTGGCAGGTGAGGGGGCAGGAGGCGCCACGGGCGATCCGGTGGCCCTCGAACGCGCCGTGGTCCGCTCGGTCGAGATCAAGAGCGGCATCGTCGGCGAGGACGAGAAGGAGGCGGGCCGTCGCGCCCTGCTCAACCTCGGCCACACCTTCGGCCATGCGGTCGAGGCCGAGCTCGGTTTCGAGGAGGCCGCCCTGGCCCATGGCGAGGCCGTGGCCCTCGGCTGCGTCCTGGCCTTCCAGTACTCCGCCCGACTTGGCCTGTGCGACCCGGAAGAGGTCGCGACGGTCGACGCCGCCATCGCCGCCGCCGGCCTGCCGACGCGCCTGAAACAGGCCGGCGACTTTACCGCCGACGCCCTGATCGCCCGGATGGCGGGGGACAAGAAAGCCGAGGGCGGGCGGCTGACCCTGGTCCTCGCGCGCGGCATCGGCGACGCCTTCGTCGAGAAGACAGTCGATGCGGCCGACTTGAAGGCCTTCCTCATCGAACAGGGCGCATCTTGAAGATCGAGGCGATCGTCCTTGAGGACGCCTTCGTCCGGCTGGAGCCCCTGACGCCCGCGCTGAAGGACGAGATGCGCGTCGCCCTCGACTGCGACGCCCCGTCCTGGGACATCATGGTCGGCGCCGCGTATGGCTCGCATTTCGACAGCTGGTGGGGCTCGGCGATGAGCGCCATGGCCTCGGGCAGCCGTGTCGCCTGGGCCGTGCGTCGCAAGTCAGACGGCGTCCTCGTCGGCACGACCAGCCTCTACGAGATCAAACCCGAGCACCGCCGCTGCGAGATTGGCTCGACCTTCTATCGGCCCGAGGCCCGGGGCGGTCCGGTCAATCCGGCCTGCAAGCGGCTGCTTCTGGCCCATGCCTTCGACGCTGGCGCCGTGCGGGTCGAGATCATCACCGACGGCGTCAACGCCGCCAGCCAGGCCGCCATCCGCAAACTCGGCGCCCGCGACGAAGGCATCCTGCGCAAGCACAAGATCACCTTCACCGGTCGCATCCGCGACACGGCCCAGTTCGCCATTCTGGATGAAGACTGGCCCTTGGTGCGCGAGCGGCTGGACGGGCGGCTGGCGGCGTTCGCCTAGTCCACCGCGCGGCAGTCGGTGGGCTGCAGGCCGTCGGCGGTCCAGGTGGCCATGACGCCCTTGCCGCGCAGCTCATAGGCGCTGGCCCGGTACCAGATGCCGTCGGCGGCGCGTTCCTGGAACAGGTCCACGGCCTCGCCATTGGAGTTGCGCACCGTGGCCATCTGGCGCGGATTGTCGAAGTCGACCGACAGCCGTTCGCCGTTGTTGCACAGATAGACGGTGCGGATGACGCGGTTCATGGCCCGGTCCTGGACCTCGGCGCCGGTGCGCTGGCGGGCGGTCTGGGCCTCGATGGCGCGTTGCTTGACCTCGTCGCCGCTGGTCGGGGCCGCGCGGGGCTCCTTGCCGCAGGCGGCCAGGACGGCCAGCGCCGCCAGACCGCAAAAGATGATCGACTGCGGCAGATCCGGTCTGGTCAAGAAAGGGGCCCTCCAAGGCGACGCTTGGACGGCTAACGCCGGTTTCAGGCTGGCGTTCCACCGCGACGCTTCCTGAAGAAGGCGCGCAACATCTCCCCGGCCTCGGCGGCGTCGGGCCCGGCCTCGGCGACGGGGCGCCAATGACAGGTCGGCTGGTCGAAGATTTTCGGCCCGTGGATGACCGCGCCGCCCTTGGGATCGTCTGCCGCCCAGACCACCCGGCCGATTCGAGCATGGCTGATGGCCCCGGCGCACATGGCGCAGGGCTCCAGCGTCACATAGAGGGTCAGGCCGGTGAGGCGATAATTTTGCAGTGCGGCGCCCGCGCGCCTCAACGCAACGATTTCGGCGTGGGCGGTGGGGTCATGGGCCGCTACGGGGCCGTTTTCGCCCGTGGAGACCACTTCGCCGGTCGATTCGTCGACGATAACGGCGCCCACGGGAACCTCGCCCGCGTCCGCCGCCGCTTGCGCAAGGTCCAATGCCATGCGCATGAACCGCTCATCATGGCCCGCCATACAGACGACAACGACAAGAAGCCCCGCCCCAGTCAAGAGTTGAGGGCGCACAAACCCGGCGACCGACCGAAGAGCGGCGCCCCGCGCCCCGGCTCGGCGAGCGCGAAAGCCTTCGTCTCCGAGAAGAAGGAAGCAGGCTCCGGCGGCAAGTCCTTCGGCGGCCGGGCCTATGCGCCGGACAAGGGCGCGCGCCCTGAAAAGCCGATCAAGGGCAAACGCTATTCGGCCGATGACAAGGGCGCGGCGGGCAAGGGCTTCGGCAAGGGCCCCGCGAAGGGCAAGGACGCCAAGGCGGCGCCCGAGGAGCCCAAGCGCACCGAACGGATCGCCAAGGCCATGGCTCGCGCCGGCATCGCCTCGCGCCGCGAGGTCGAGCGCCTGATCGGTCTGGGCAAGGTGGCGGTCAACGGCCGCATCCTCGACACGCCGGCGACCCTGGTCACCCGCGACGACGTCATCACCGTGGACGGCAAGCCGATCGCGGCGGTTCAGGCGACCCGCGTCTGGCGCTACAACAAGCCCGTCGGCCTGCTGACGTCGCATGCCGACCCGAGCGGCCGCCCGACCGTGTTCGACAGCCTGCCCGCCGGCCTGCCGCGCGTGATCTCGGTCGGCCGTCTGGACATCAACACCGAAGGCCTGCTGCTGCTGACCAACGACGGTGAGCTCAGCCGCGCGCTGGAGCTGCCGACCACGGCCCTGGTGCGCCAGTACCGGGCCCGCGCCCGCGGCCGCATCACCCAGGCCACGCTCGACACCCTGAAGGACGGCGTCACCGTCGACGGCGTCCGCTACGGCCCGGTCGAGGCGACCATCGATAAGGCCAAGACCAATGAGGACGGCGGCCAGTCCGCCAATCTGTGGATCAGCGTCCAGATCTCTGAGGGCAAGAACCGCGAAGTCCGCAAGGTGCTGGAGTCGGTCGGCCTGACCGTCAACCGCCTGATCCGCCTGGCCTATGGCCCGTTCCAGCTCGGCACACTGCCGTCCGGCGCTGTCGAGGAGGTCGGCCCCCGGGTCATCCGCGAACTGCTGGGCGAACATATTCGTCCCGAGAACCTGCCCCAGGGCAACACCGTCCAGACCCCGGTCCCCGTGCCCGGCCGTCGCGGCGGCATGCCGCTGGTGACCGGCAAGTCCGGCTCGGCCATCTCCGATCCGTCGCGCAAGCCCAGCCGCGTCCGCGCCGCCGAGACCGCGACCGCCCAGAGCATCGAAAAGGCCAATCGCCCGCCCAAGAAGGCCGGCTGGGCCAAGGCCGCACCGCCCAGCCCGCGTGGACCCTCCACCAAGAAGGCCTGGGTTCCCCGTGAGGGCGCCGCCGCCGACGGCGACCGTCCCAAGCGCCCCTTCAAGCCGCGCGAAGACCAGATCATCGGTCCCAAGTCCTCGACCTGGGCCCGCGATGGTCGCGACGGGGGCCGCGACGGGGACAAGCCGAAGCGCGACTTCAAACCGCGCGGTGAAGGCGGGGCCCGGCCTTCGGGCACGAGCGGCCGTCCTGCCGGCGCCTCTCGCCCGACCGGTCCGCGCAAGCCGCGCGGCTGACGCCCATCGTTGACGACTGAAGGGTGGCGTTGGAACCTGTTCCGACACCGCCGGGGGACTTCACATGACCGATCACACGCACGAACTCGTTCACAAGGGCGATCCGGGCCTCGACCGGCTGCTGTTTTTCTCGGACGGCGTGTTCGCCATCGCCATCACCCTGCTGGCCATCGAGCTGCACGTCCCGCACGGCTGGGACGGCCATGCGGCGACTCTGTTCCGCGAGAGCTGGCAGATGCTGGCCGCCTTCGCCCTCAGCTTCGCGGTGGTCGGCATCTTCTGGAACTCGCACCGCCGTCTGTTCCTGGGCATGCAGCGCTTCACGGTCGGCGTCTTCGTGCTGAACCTGATCCTGCTGGCCGGCATCGCCCTGATGCCGTTCGCCTCGGTCCTGCTCTACTCGCCGCCCGTGACCATCGAGACCTTCGGCCTCTATCTGGGGCTGGTGTCGGCCATCGGCCTCGCGAACGGCCTGGCCCAGGGCTATGCCTATTTCGTCGCCGATGTCGTCCGGCCCAAGCGGCCCTTCGCCCTGCGGCTGGCGGCGACCCTGATGCAGGCCTTCATGCCCGCGGCCTGCTGCGGTCTGGCGCTGGCCATGTCCGTCGGGGCGCCGCTGTGGATCGTCGCCCCGCTGGCGGTAGTGGTGGCCGGTCTGGTCGGCTTCCTGATCTGGGCCCAGCGTCGCGCCGCCGCATGAGAATTGTTTCGGGATCGCTGAAGGGCCGGGCCATCGTCGCGCCGGAGGGGCAGAACACCCGCCCGACCTCCGACCGCGCCCGTCAGGCCGTGTTCAACGTGCTGGAACACGCCGCCTGGGCCGAGAGCCTGCAGGGCGTGCGCGTCATCGATCTTTATGCCGGTTCGGGCGCCCTGGGCTTCGAGGCGATGTCGCGCGGCGCCGGCTTCTGCCTGTTCGTCGAGACCGACGACAACGCCCGCGGCGCGATCCGCGACAATGTCGAGACCTGGCATCTGTTCGGTTCGACCCGGGTCCTGCGCCGCAGCGCCACCGACCTGGGTCCGCGCCCAGGCCCCATCGCCGAGGCCTTCGACCTGGCCTTTCTTGATCCGCCCTATGCGAAGGGTCTGGGCGAACAGACCCTGGCCGAGCTGCTCAAGGGCGACTGGCTCAAGCCCGGGGCGATCGTCGTGTTCGAACGCGGCTCCGGCGAGCCCGAGATCGAGACGCCCGGCTATGAGCGTCTGGACGCGCGCGACTACGGCGCCGCCCGGGTGTTGTTCCTGCGTCGGGCAGACTGAAAAAACGCGCTTGACCCTCACGCCGCGTGAGGCCCGATAGGGGTGTCCATGCGGAACGACGCGAGCCACAGAACCTATACCGTCAGCCAGCTGGCGCGGCTGTCCGGGACCTCGGTCCGGACGCTGCATCACTATGACGAGATCGGTCTCCTGAAGCCCGCGTCGGTCGGCGAGAACGGCTATCGCTACTACGGACGCGAGGAACTGCTGCGACTGCAGTCGATCCTGGTCCATCGGGAGTTCGGCATCGCCCTCGGCGATATCGCGGTCCTGCTGGACAGCGCCGGCTTCGACCGTCTGGAGGCGCTGCGTGCGCAACGGGGGCGGATCGAGGCGGAGGCGGAGCGCTATCGCCGACTGGCCCGGACGATCGACCGCACGATCGCCGAACTGGAAGGACGAGACACCGTCATGGACAAGCAACTCTACGAGGGCTTCAGCCCGGAAAAGCAGGCCGAGTACGAGGCCTGGATCATCGACAAATACGGCGAGCAGGCGCGGCCCCGCATCGAGGCGGGCCGGGCGGTGGTCGAGGCCATGTCGCCGCAACAGCGTCAGGACTGGATGGCCGAGGTCGCCGAGTTGGAGGCCGATCTGGGCAGGGCGATGGGGCAGGGGATGGCCGCCGACAATCCGGCCCTCGACCCCATCCTGTCGCGCCACCGCGCCTGGGTCGGGATCAGCTGGAAGACCCTGCCGACGCCGGAGGCCTATGCGGGCCTCGCCGACCTCTATACCGGCAACCCGGACTTCCGGGCCCGCTATGAGGCGATCCGGCCGGGGCTGACCGACTGGATGGCCGAGGCGATGAAGGCCTATGCGGTGCGGGCGGCCTGATCCGGGCCGGTTTCGGGGCTGTCGGAGCCGATCCGGCGGCCCCGAAAGGGCGTTTCGGGCGTCAATATGTGCGGTATTTTAATACCGCGTTCAGAATATCGAGTAAAATCAGATGTCTAGGGCATATTTGTGCATTCAATGCGCATTGACGCCTGTGATCCCTTCCTCTATCAGCGCGCCTTCCGTTCGTTCCGGCATCTGCAGGAGCGGGCCAACCCGTTTCGTCTATCCCAGGAACCTCGAAAATGCTGAAGAGCACTACGGCTGCCTTGAAGCCGTCCGAGGTCGAGAGGAAGTGGATCCATATCGACGCTGAAGGCGTCGTCGTGGGCCGCCTCGCGACCTTCATCGCCATGCGCCTGCGTGGCAAGCACCTGCCGACCTACACCCCCCACGTGGACTCGGGCGACTACATCGTCGTCACCAACGTCGACAAGGTCGTGTTCACCGGCAAGAAGAACACCGACAAGATCTACTACCGCCACACCGGTCACCCGGGCGGCGTGAAGTCGACCACCCCGGCCAAGGTGCTGGGCGGCCGCTTCCCGGAACGCGTTCTGGAGAAGGCTGTCGAGCGTATGATGCCGAAGGAAAGCCCGCTGGCCCGTTCGCAAATGACGCACCTGCGCCTGTTCGCCGGCGCGACGCACGACCACGAAGCCCAGCAGCCCGAAACCATCGACTTCGCCGGCCGCTCGGCCAAGAACACCCGGAGCATCTGAGCATGACCGACGTCACTCAAGACACCGCCACCGGTTTCGACGCCCTGAAGGGCCTGTCCGCCACGGCCGAAGCCGCTCCGGAAGCCGTCCAGAAGCTGGACGCCCAAGGCCGCGCCTATTCGACCGGCAAGCGCAAGAACGCGATCGCCCGCGTCTGGGTCAAGCCCGGCACCGGCAAGTTCACGATCAACGGCAAGGATCAAACCCAGTATTTCGCTCGCGAAATCCTGCGCATGATGATCGCCCAGCCGCTGGTCGTCTGCGGTCGTGAGACCCAGTTCGACGTCGTCTGCACCGTCGAAGGTTCGGGCCTGTCGGGCCAGGCCGGCGCCATCCGCCACGGCCTGTCGCACGCCCTGACGCACTATGAACCGGCCCTGCGCCCGGTCCTGAAGCCGCACGGCTTCCTGACCCGCGACAGCCGCGTCGTCGAGCGCAAGAAGTACGGCCGCGCCAAGGCCCGCCGTTCCTTCCAGTTCTCGAAGCGTTAAGCCGTTTCGCGAAAGCGATTACGAAACGGGGCGCTTCGGGAAACCGGAGCGCCCTTTTTCTTTGGAGCCGCCGATGCCCCACTGGATGCGCCTTTGCCTGATCCTGGCCATGGCGGTCTGGGGCGGCTGGTATTTCCCGAATATGCTCTGGGTGGCTTTCAGGACCGGCCGCATCATTGATGGAAAGCCCTATGACGGCATTCCGGTCATGCGATCCAGAAAGCCAATCGCATACTGGCTTTCGGTGATCGTCGCGGCGGTGATGACCTTCCTGATGCCCTATCTGATCATCTTGATAATCGGCGACCTGGCCGGTTTCTGGGAGTCCGACCTTTGACCCACACCCTCTTCATCGACGGCGAGGCCGGCACTACGGGGCTGGAGATCCGGCAGCGTCTGGAAGGGCGCGCGGATCTGGAGTTTATCTCCCTGACCGGCGACCTCAGGAAGGACCCGGCGGCGCGGCGTGAGGCGCTGAACGCGGCCGATGCGGTGATCCTGTGCCTCCCCGACGAGGCGGCGAAGGAAGCCGTCTCCATGATCGACAACACCACGACCCGGGTCATCGACGCCTCAACCGCCTTCCGGGTCGCCGACGGCTGGACCTATGGCTTCGCCGAGATGGACGCAGGTCAGCGCACGGCCATCGCCGCCTCGACGCGGGTGTCGAACCCCGGCTGCTATCCGACCGGCTTCATCGGCCTGATGCGGCCGCTGGTGAAGGCGGGCATCGTGCCCGCGAGCGCCCTTGTCACCGTCAACGCCGTCTCGGGCTATTCCGGCGGCGGCAAGTCGATGATCGCCGAGTTCGAGGGCCCCGAGAAGGACAAGGCGCCGGCCTATCGCGCCTATGGGCTGAGCCTGCACCACAAGCATGTGCCCGAGATGACGACCCACACGGGCCTCGCCAATGACGTCCTGTTCGCCCCGGCCGTCGGGACCTATCGCCAGGGCATGCTGGTCGAAATCCCGCTGCAGCTGTCGGCCCTGCCGGCGACCTCGGTCGAGGTCATTCACGGCGCCCTGGTCGAGGCCTATGCAGGCCAGCGCTTCGTCGAGGTCGCGGACCTTGAGACCACCGAGGCCATGACGGGCATCGATCCGGAGGGCCTGAACGGCACCAACCGCATGCGTCTTCACGTCTTCGGCGACCGCCACGGCCATCAGGCCCGTCTGGTGGCCCTGCTGGACAACCTCGGCAAGGGCGCGTCCGGCGCGGCGGTGCAGAATCTGAACATCATGCTGGGTCTGGACGAGGCGACGGGGCTGTCCTGACGGGTTGAAACCTTTCGCCGATCGGTGGCGTACTTTGGTTCATGACCCAGCTCCTGATCCCGCGCCGTACGCTGCTGACAGGCCTCGGCGCCCTGTCCGTGACAACGGCCCTCGCCGGTAAGGCGAGCGCCGCCGCCGACGCCTTCGCCTCATCCCCGTTCCGCCAGACCACGGACGCCCAATGGCGCGCCCGCCTGCCGGGGCTCAGCTATGACGTCCTGCGCCACGAGGCGACCGAGCGGCCCTTCACCAGCCCCCTGAACGATGAGCACCGTCCGGGAACCTTCGTCTGCAAGGCCTGCGAACTGCCGCTGTTCCTGTCGGCATGGAAGTTCGATTCCGGCACCGGCTGGCCCAGCTTCTTCCGCGCCAACCCGGCGAACATCGCGTCGAAGAGCGACTTCGCCATCGGTATTCCGCGTACGGAGTATCACTGCGCCCGCTGTCTGGGGCACCAGGGCCACGTCTTCGACGACGGCCCGCGTCCGACCGGCAAACGCTATTGCAACAACGGCGTCGCCCTGACTTTCAAGCCGGGCTGACTTTCAGACCCGGCTGATCACTGCCAGCTGCGGGCCTTGATGGCGGATTCGATGGTCGCGCCGGTCATGACCGAGGCGATGATCACGAACAGGCCGTAGTCATGCCCGGCCCAGAACACCGGCACAGCGGCCAGCAGCATGACGACCAGCGGAAAGACCCCGGCCATGGCGGCCGTAGAGGGCTTGTCGGCGTGGATCATCGGCGGGGTGACCCGCTTCAACTGGCGCTGCATCAGGGCGTTGCCGACGACATAGCCGACGATGCAAATCGCGGCCATCAGCGGGTATTTGATCTCGCCCCCGGCGCCGACCTCGCCATAGACCACCGTGGTCAGAAGCAGCAGGAGCAGGGAGATGGTCGTGCTGACCGCCAGCAGGAAGTTCGGTTCGATACGCTTCAAGACTGCACTTTCACATAGGAGCCGGGGGCCGGCTCGAGGGGCGTAAGCAGACCCCTGGATGGATCCCGCGCCGGGATGAGTTTGCCTGACCGCTCCTTAAGCCAGGCCGCCCAGTGGTTCCACCAGCTGCCGGGATGTTCTTCGGCGCCCGCCTGCCATTCGGCCAGGGTCGCGGGGAGGGCGGTGTTGGTCCAGTGCTGGTACTTCTTCGCCGCCGGAGGGTTGATGATCCCGGCGATATGGCCCGAGCCGCCCAGGGTCAGGGTCACGTCAGCGTTCCGGAAGGCGCGCGCCGAGCGATAGACCGAGTTCATCGGCGCGATGTGATCCTCGCGGCTGGCCACGAAATAGAGGGGGATGGTCACATCGGAGAGGTCGACCTTGATCCCGCCGATCCCGAACTCCCCCTTGGAGAGCAGGTTCTGTCCGTACATCGAGCGCAGATAGTCCATGTGCAGGGCCTTGGGCATCCGCGTCTGGTCGGCGTTCCAGAACAGCAGGTCGAAGGCCGCCGGCGACTTGCCCATCAGATAGTTGGACACGAAGAACGACCAGATCAGGTCGTTGGCGCGCAGGGCGTTGAAGGTCTCGGCCATGGCCGCGCCGGGCAGGACCCCGCCGGCCTCGTCCATCTGCTGCTCGATGCTGCTCAGCCAGTGCTCGTCGGTGAACAGCAGCAGGTCGCCGGCCTCCTCGAAGTCGTGCTGGGCGGCGAAGAAGGTGGTGGCGGCGACGCGCTTGTCCTTTTGGGCGGCCATATGGGCGAGGGCCGCCCCCATCAGGGTGCCGCCGATGCAATAGCCGACGGTGTTCAACGTCTTCGAACCGGTCTGCTCCAGCACCTTCTCGACCGCGCGATAGATGCCCTTTTCCAGATAGTCGTCGAAGCCGAAGCCGGCCTTGTCCTTGTCGGGATTGACCCAGGAGCAGACGAAGACGGTGAAGCCCTGGGCCGACAGCCAGCGGATCAGCGAGTTCGCCGGCTGCAGATCCATGATGTAGAATTTGTTGATCCACGGCGGGAAGATCAGCAGGGGCACGGCGTACTGCTGGTCGGTCGCGGCGTCGAACTGGAGCAACTCGAAGAGCTCGTCACGCCAGACGACCTGGCCGGGCGCCGTGGCGACGTTCTCGCCGACGACGAACTTGCCGTAGTCAGCCTGGCTGATGGCCAGCTTGCCCGCGCCGCGCTCCAGGTCGGCGGCAAAATTCTGCATTCCCTTCACGAGGGATTCGCCGTTGGTCTCGGCCATGGCCTTCAGCGCCACCGGGTTGGAGGCGAGGAAGTTGGACGGCGAGAAGGCGTCGGTCAGCAGCTTGGTGAAGAACTCGGCCCGGCGACGCGTCATCGGGTCGACGTCCTCGACCGAGGCGATCAGGCCGTTCATCCAGTCCGAGGTGACCAGATAGGACTGGCGCATCATGTCGAACATCGGGTTCTCGGACCAGGCCGGGTCCTTGAAGCGCTTGTCGGGGCGGTCGCCGGCCGAGGGGGCGACGGTGTCTCCCGCCGCGCGGCGGCTGGTCGTGGCCCACAGGTCCATATAGCGGCTGAACAGGTCGGCCTGGGCGCTGAACAGCTTGTCGGGGCGGGCGGCCAGGCTGGTCATGACGCTGGTCATGGCCGGGCCGACGTTGAAGGGATCGGGCGACAGGGCGGCGGGACGGTCGGCCTGGCTCAGGGCGGCCTCGGCGATGGCCGACTGGGCGGTCATCGCGGCCCGGGCGATGTTCATCGACAGGGTTTCCAACGCCTGCATCTGATCGGCGCCGGGCATGACGAAGGGGTTGGCGGTCTCGGCGTGCGGCTGGGCGTCCGCGTTCGACTCGGGCTTCGCTTCAGGCGGAGGAGGGGCGGCGGTCTCATGCACCGGCTCGACGACAGCGGCTTCCACGGCCTTTTTCGCCCGGGGACGCGGGGGCTTGGGCGAGGTGGGGCGACCGGCCTTTCTGGGCGCGGCGACAGGCGTTGCGGTCTTGGAAGCCTTGGTCGGTCGCTTGGCCATCAGGGGTCCTTCGGCGTTTCCCGGCGTGGGGGGACTGCACGCCGCCCTTCCGCCGAATGCGATCATGGCATATGACCGGCTCTGAAATGAACGCTCGCGTTGTGAAAAAGATGATGCGGCCGATGCTTATGGCCGGAGCCGCCCTGGGAATGGTCTCGGGCCTGTCGGCCTGTGTCGGCAAATTCGACCCCCAGACCGACGCCAGTTCGCCGCTGGCGCCGCGCGTCCAGGCTCTGGTCGACGCCAATCGCACCTGGCCGCGCTGGGAGGACTTCCCCCGCTCGTCGGAGCCGGTGCCGCCGCCGGCCCAGGTGGCCCAGCAGGTCAACACCCTGCGCGCGACCGGCGGGGCCCTGGCCAATGAGGTCTCGACCCTGGAGTGGCAGAACGGCGACCCGGCCGCGCTGGAGCGCGACGTCGCCGCCCGCGTCGCCGCCGTGCCCGTCTCCCCCGACGCGGCCCGCACCGCCGCCGAGCTGGAAGCCTATGCCCAGTCCCTGCGCGACCGCGCCAAGGCGCCGCCGCCCGTCGGACGTCAGTAGGGCGGACGCCCACAATAAGCCGTCTGCGGGGGGCAGACGTCACAGACGCAAGTTAGTCTCGCCCGGACCCCAGAATCCGGGGATCATCGCTCCTCAAGGAGACACGCAATGGCCGACACGGCCCCCTTCGACACCCGGCCGCTGGATCGGCGCCGCCCGGTGACCACCACCGAAATCCCGTTTTCGAGCCTGGCCGCCGACGCCGTGCGCGTGACCGAGGCCGCCGCCGTCGCCGCCTTCGCCCAGATCGGGCGCGGCGACGAGATGCAGGCCGACCAGCTGGCCGTCGACGCCATGCGAACCCAGCTGAACCGGCTGGAGATCGACGGCCTGATCGTCATCGGCGAGGGCGAGCGCGACGAGGCGCCCATGCTCTATATCGGCGAGGCCGTGGGCACGGGTCGCGGCCCCGCCATCGACATCGCCCTGGATCCGCTGGAAGGCACCACCCTGACGGCCAAGGCCATGCCGGGCGCCCTGTGCGTCCTGTCGATGTCGGCCGGCGGCGGCATGCTGCATGCGCCCGACACCTATATGGACAAGATCGCCATCGGCCCCGGCTATGCGCCCGGCACGGTCGATCTGGACATGAGCCCGGCCGAGAACGTGCGGTCCCTGGCCTCGGCCAAGGGCGTCGACGTGCGCGACATCACGGTCTGCGTCATGGACCGGCCGCGCCACTCCGAACTGATCGCCGCTCTGCGCGAGGTCGGGGCCAAGGTCATGCTGATCGGCGACGGCGACGTCGCGGGGGTCATCCACACGACAGACCCGGAAACGGGCATCGACCTCTATCTGGGTTCGGGCGGGGCGCCGGAGGGCGTGCTGGCGGCCTCGGCCCTGAAGTGCGTCGGCGGCCATTTCCAGGGGCGGCTGCTGTTCCGCAACGACGACGAGCGGGCCCGCGCCCACCGGATCGGCATCACCGACCTGAACCGCAAATACGACCTGCATGAGATCGTTTCGACCGACGCCGTCTTCGCCGCCACCGGCGTGACCAGCGGCGCCCTGCTGGACGGCGTCAAGATCGAGCGCGGCCTGGTCAGCACCCATACGGTGGTGATGGACTCCTCGACCCACACCGTGCGCCGCATCCGCACGACCCGGCCGCTGTAAGTGGCCGACGGCGGCATCCCCACCGGCGGCATCAGCCAGTTCCTCGACGTCTCGCGCTCGCTCTCGGGCCGGGCCTGGCGGCAGCGCCCGGCCGAGCCCTCGGTGACCCGCGCCCATATGCAGGCCCTCGGTCTCGACGAGCCCCTGGCCCGGGCTCTGGCCTCGCGTGGGGTGAGGGCGGATCAGGGCGCGGACTTCCTCAATCCGACGCTCAAGGCCCTGTTCCCCGATCCGTCCAGCTTCATGGACATGGACGCGGCGGCCTCGGCCATTCTCGACGCCCTGACGGCGGGATCCAGCATCCACGTCTTCGCGGACTATGACGTCGACGGCGCCTCCAGTGCGGCCCTGCTGGTGCGCTGGTTCCGGGCCATGGGCGCCGACCTGCCCATCTATGTCCCCGACCGCATTACCGAGGGCTATGGCCCCAGCGCCAGGGCCTTCGACACACTGAAAGCCTCGGGCGCCGATCTGGTCATCACCGTCGACTGCGGCGCGGCGGCCAATGAGGCCGTCGCCCACGCGGGTGCCATCGGCCTGAACGTGGTGGTCATCGACCACCATATGATGCGCGAGGAGCCGCCGCAGTGTCTGGCGGTCGTCAATCCGAACCGGCCGGGCGACAACTCGGGCCAGGGCAATCTGGCCGCGGCGGGCGTCGTCTTCGTGCTTCTGGCCGCGCTGAACCGCGAGGCGCGGGCGCGGGGGCTGTTTGCCGACCGCGAGCAGCCGGACATCCGCCAGTGGCTGGATCTGGCCGCCATGGGCGCGGTCTGTGACGTGACCGGCCTGACCGGCTTCAACCGCGCGCTCACCGGCCTCGGTCTGCGGGTCATGTCGGACTGGAAGAACCCCGGCCTCAAGGCCCTGCTGGCCGCCGCAAAAGCGGAAGAGGGCCCGGCCAAGACCAATCACGCCGGCTTCATCCTGGGACCACGCATCAATGCGGGTGGGCGGATCGGCAAGTCCGACCTCGGCGCGCGCCTGCTCTCCACCGACGATCCGGACGAGGCCCGGATGCTGGCCGAGGAGCTGGACGCCCTGAACATCGGCCGCCGCGAGATCGAGCGTCAGGTCACGGAAGAGGCCACCCGCCGCGTCGAACAGACGAAGGCCCATGACGACGGCTCGGCCGTGGTCGTCATCGCTGGCGACGACTGGCACCCGGGCGTGGTCGGCATCGTCGCCGGGCGTCTGCGCGAACGCTGGCGCAAGCCCGTCATCGTCATCGGCGTCGACGCCGTGAACGGCATCGGCAAGGGCTCGGGCCGGTCCCAGCCCGGCATGAACCTGGGCCGCGCCATCCAGGCCGCCTGGAACGAAGGCCTGCTGATCGCGGGCGGCGGCCACGCCATGGCGGCGGGGCTGACGGTCAAGACCGACGGCATCGACGCCCTGAGGGCCTTCCTCAACGACCGCCTCTCCGGCGAACAGGTCGAGGCCGAGGTGCTGGACCGGGTCGAGATCGACGCCCTGATCGAGCCCGGCGGCGCCACCCGCGCCCTGTTCGAGACCTTCGAGCAGCTGGCGCCCTTCGGCCCCGCCAATCCCGAGCCGCTGTTCGCCCTGGCGGGGGTGCAGGCGCGCGAGCCGGTGGCCATGAACGGCGGCCATGTGCGCTGCCGGCTGGTCGGGCCGGACGGCGCCTCGGTCAGGGCCATCGCCTGGCGCTGCGCCGATCTGCCGCTCGGCAAGGCGCTGTTGGCCGGGCAGGGGGGGCTGAGCGTCGCCGGTCGTCTGAAGGCGGACGACTGGAACGGACGCCGCGGCGTCCAGTTCGAAATCGAGGACGTCGCCGACCCCCGAATGGCCTCCTGAAAACAATCGTCGATTTGGTGTTGCGCCCCCCGGAATCGGCGGCTATATCGCCCGCTCTCGCGCAGCGGTCCCTTCGTCTATCGGTTAGGACGTCAGGTTTTCAACCTGAAGAGAGGGGTTCGACTCCCCTAGGGACTGCCACGCGGACCTCCGGAAATCGGCGGCTAAAATACGACTGCTCTCGCACAGCGGTCCCTTCGTCTATCGGTTAGGACGTCAGGTTTTCAACCTGAAGAGAGGGGTTCGACTCCCCTAGGGACTGC
>NZ_JBXAQH010000004.1:410935-453877 GCF_058807035.1 Brevundimonas sp. GW821-FHT12E07
CAGCGAGACCTTCCCTATACCCCTGACAAGAAGTGACGGTTTTTGCGCGCAAGCGGGAAAGTCGTGTCTTTTCAGCAAATGTCTTGCCCCAAATTCCCCTGACGCGCGCGAAACGTGCGTTTTTGTCTTTTCTCCCGTTCACAGAACCGTGGTAAACGTACCGCGTTCCGCAGGAGGTGCGGGCAGGGGGAAGTGACTGTGTCTGATTACGAAGGGCTGGAGGCGCCGGACGTGGTCCGGATCACCGGCCGGGTGAAATGGTTCGATCCGGGCAAGGGCTACGGCTTCATAGTGCCGGACGAACCCGAACGGACCGATGCCAAGGACGTGCTGCTGCACGTGAGCTGCCTGCGGGACTGCGGGCACGAAACGGCGGGCGAGGGCGCGTCGATCACCTTCGACTGCGCGCGCCGGGCCAAGGGCTGGCAGGTGGTGATCGTCCACGAACTGGGTGAGGGTGAGGCCCAGGCCGCGCCGCCCCGTCGCACGGGCTATGAGGGGCTCAAGGCCGACAGCCGTGGCGTCCAGCCGCGCGCCGAGACCTCGGTCGCCGTCGGCGAGATGGAATCCGCCACCGTCAAATGGTTCAATCGCACCAAGGGCTACGGTTTCGTGGTGCGCGCCAACGACCCGGGCGATATCTTCGTCCATATCGAGACCCTGCGGCGCTTCGGCCTGGACGATCTGGTTCCGGGCGAGACGGTCAGGGTGGTGTTCGCCGAAGGTCCCAAGGGACTGGTGGTGGCCGAGATCAAACCGGGCGGCTAAGGTTCGCCCCCTGGAGGGCGTTCCCATGGGTTTCTCGCGTAGACTGTTCGTTTCGGGCCTCTTCCTGGTCCTGGCCGCCTGCGCCCAGGGCTCGAAGGGTCCGGTTGATTCGGCCGGACGTCCGCTGGAGCCCCTGACCGTGGTCACCTCGACCGGCGAACACGCCTTCATGGTCGAGATCGCCGACGACGAGGCCGAACGCCAGCGCGGCCTGATGTTCCGCCAGCCGCTCGAGGCCGACCGCGGCATGCTGTTCGAGTTCGAGGTCGCGGCCGAACAGGGCTTCTGGATGAAGAACACCCCCAGCTCCCTGGACATCGTCTACATTTCGGAAGACGGCCACATTGTCTCCATCGCCTCGCACGCCACCCCCTTCTCTGAGGCGGTGCTCAGCTCAAACGGCCCGGCCAAGGGCGTGCTGGAGGTCCGGGCGGGCCGGATGGGAGAGATCGGCGCCAAGCCCGGCGACGTGGTTCGCCATCCCTTCTTCCACAACTGACGCCGCTTTCTGCGCCTTTCAGTCGCTTCGCGTTTGCGGTGCGGCGCCGAGTGTGCCAAATCCCGCCGCCGGAGTGTAGCGCAGCCTGGTAGCGCATCTGGTTTGGGACCAGAGGGTCGGAGGTTCGAATCCTCTCACTCCGACCATCGACCTTTCCCCTTCAGCTGCAGTCGCCGTCCCGCGGTCCGTCCTGCTTGCGGCGGCCCATGGTCCAGTTGGCCTGGACGCGGACGCGGGCGTTGGGCGCGCACCAGATCTCGCCGGTTTCGTCGATGGCGGTGACCCAGATCAGCGAATGCTCCTGACCATAGTCGATGACGGCGAAGGCGAAGCCCTTGCCCTTGCCTTCCACGGTGACCGGCAGCGTCGGATCCAGTTGGGTGAAGGTCATGTCGGTCCTCTCAGAGGCCGACAGAACGCCAGTCCGTTCAGATGGTTCGTCTGTCCGGGAGGCGACAAACCCGCCCGGGCCTCGACGCCTCCCATGGACGCCTTGGTGCGACGCGGTATAAGACGCGTTCAAATCGCTTCCCTGCCGAGAGTCTCCGCCCATGCTGGCCCGCATCTACCGCCCCGCCAAGACCGCGATGCAGTCGGGCAAGGCCAAGTCGAAGGACTGGCGGCTGGAGTTCGAACCGGCCTCGGCGCGCACCACCGATCCCCTGATGGGCTGGATCGGCTCCTCGGACATGAACGGTCAGGTCCGTCTGACCTTCGAGACCCAGGAAGAGGCCGTCGCCTACGCCGACCGTTACGGCATCCCGTTCCGCCTGCACACGCCGCAGGAGCCGCCGCTGATCCTCAAGGCCTATGCCGACAACTTCGCCACCAACCGCAAACAGTCCTGGACTCATTAAGGGTTGCGGCTATCGCGCTTAGCGCTACTTGAGCCGCAGGATTCGACGTTTCGGCGTCGCCCCGGCGCCCATAGCTCAACCGGATAGAGCACCCGCCTTCTAAGCGGGATGTTGCAGGTTCGAGTCCTGCTGGGCGCGCCAGTTTTCAATGCGGCCGTCGGGCCGCCCGTTCAGGAGGCCGCCATGGCCGAGACGAAGAACCAGACGCTGAAGGGCATCGTTCGCCTGGACGGCGCCACCTTCCGTGACTGCGAGTTCGTCGACGCCCGGCTGGTGTACGAAGGCGGCACGCCGCCGAACTTCATCAACTGCCGGTTCACCAACACCAACTTCGCCTTCCAGGAGGCGGCCGGGAACACGGTCAACTTCCTGCGCGCCATGGCCCCGCCCCAGTCGAACATGCGTGAGGTCGTGTTCGGCCTGATGCCCGAACTGCGCGGCAACTAGGCGTCTGCAGAGGCCCGCCAGGCGGCGAGGCCGATCTCCAGATCCGCGATCAGGTCGGCCGGGTCCTCCAGGCCGACGTGGAACCGCAGCAGCTCTCCGGCCAGGGTCGGGGGCGACTGGCGGTAGGCCATCTGGTGCGTCTCGTGCGTGGCCAGGCTCTCATAGCCGCCCCAGGAATAGCCGAGGCCGAACAGGCTGAGCGCGTCGAGGAAGGCGCGTCCGGCCTCGGTCGAACCGCCCTTCATCTCCAGACCGAACAGGGACGCCGCGCCCGAATAGTCGCGGGCCCACAGCGTATGGCCGGGGTCGGAGGGCAGGGGCGGGTAGAGGACGCGCGCCACCTCTGGCTGCTTCTCCAGCCAGGTCGTGATCGTCAGCGCCGATCGCGCCTGTTCCGCCATCCTCAGCGGCAGGGTGCGCAGGCCGCGCAGGGCCAGCCAGGCGTCGTCAGGCGAGACGTGCCAGCCCATGTCCTCGATCGTGCCGTCGATGGCCCGGCCCAGGGCGGCGTCGTTGGTCGAGATCGCGCCCATCAGCAGGTCGGAGTGTCCTGCGGCATATTTGGTCACAGCCTGGACGCTGATGTCGACGCCGTGGTTCAGCGGCTTGAAGGCCAGGCCCGCGCCCCAGGTGTTGTCCATGATGCTGATGACGCCCTTCGCCCGCGCCGCGGCGGCGAGCGCGGGGGCGTCCAGCACGTCCATGGTCAGGGAGGCGGGCGATTCGATCAGGACGGCGCGGGTGGTCGGCCCGACCATCGCCGCGACCGCCTCGGCGCTCGCCTCGGCCGCGTGGAAGCGCACGCTGACGCCCCGGGCGGTCATCCAGCGCGTCAGGAAGCGGCGGCTGGGCCCATAGACGGCGTCCGACGCGATGATCTCGTCGCCGGGCCGGGCCACGGCCAGCAGCGGCACGGTGACGGCGGCCAGGCCCGACGGGACGATCCAGCTCTCCGCCGCGCCCTCCAGCCCCGCCAGCGTCGTCCGCAGTTCCCGCGCGGCGGTGGTTCCTGCCAGGCCGTAGACGGGACCGAGACTTTCATCGCGCATCTGGTCGGCTCGGTCGCTGAGCATTGTGGAGGCGCGCTCCACCGGCGGGTTGACCGGGCGGCGCCCGTGTCCCCGCTGCGTGGCGCCGGCGATCAGTCGGGTGCGGTCGGATGGCGTCTTCATCCGCTTTCGATGGCCTTCGACGGGTTGCGGATCAAGGCCCGAAGGCCTCTAAAAGGACAACCGAGGGCGAGAGGCCGGATATGCTGAACACCGCGAGCACGGGACGACGTCTGGCCCTTCTGGGCCTCGCCTTCCTGACGCTTGCGGCCTGCGGCGAGAAACGGACCGACGCAGGCCCCGCAGATGCGGCCGACACCGGGGCCTTCCCCAAGGCGGGCGCGGTCAAGACGGAGAGCCCGACCCTGAAGGCGGTGCAGAAGCGCGGCTATCTGAACTGCGGCGTGCATCAGGGGCTTGTCGGCTTCGCCTATACCGACAACCGCGGAGACTGGCGCGGCTTCGACGTCGACTTCTGCCGGGTGATGGCGGCCGCGATCTTCGGCGATCCGGACAAGGTGCGCTTTGTGCCCCTGACCGCCGACAACCGCTTCGACGCCCTGGCGGCGGGGCGGATCGACGTCCTGTGGCGCAACACCTCCTGGACCATGGATCGGGACGTCGGCGGGCGTTTCACCTTCGCCGGGATCAACTACTACGACGGCCAGGGCTTCATGGTCCGGCGCGCGCTGGACCTGAACAGCGCCACCGAGCTGAACGGCGCCCGGGTCTGTGTCGCCGCCGGCTCGACCAGCGCGCTGAACGCCCAGGACTACTTCCGCTCGCGCGGCATCGAATACACCCCGGTCGTGGCGCCGACCGAGGAGGCGGCGCGGCAGGCCTATGGGCGCGAGGACTGCGACGCCTTCACCGCCGACATCTCGGCCCTGGCGGCGGCGCGCACCACCATGGCCGATCCGCAGCAGCATGCGATCCTGGCCGATATCGTCTCCAAGGAGCCGCTGGGGCCGGTCGTGCGACGCGGTGATGAACAGTGGACGACAATCGTTCGCTGGACCCTGAACGCCGTCATCCTGGCGGAGGAACTGAACGTATCTCAGGCTAACGCGAAACAATTGGCGAAGGACAGCACCGACCCGCGCATCAGGCGACTGCTGGGCGTGGACGGCGACTTCGGCGAGCGGCTGGGCCTGTCGAACGACTGGGCGCTGGACGCCGTCGTCGGGGTGGGCAACTACGGCGAGATCTTCGAGCGGAACCTGGGCGCCCAATCGGCTCTCGACCTCGCACGCGGATTGAATGCACAATGGAACGCGCGGCCGGGCGGGCTGATTTATGGCCTGCCGATCCGCTGATGACCTTGCGGCGCTGTTGCTGCGCCTGACATACCGACCTCGTGGGGACGAATGACTGAGACGAAACGCGGCGGGATCCCGCTTCACTGGCTGATGCTGATCGGGTTCGTGATCGGCCTGGGCGGAGGTCTGGCGGCCAATTTCTACGTCGATCCCGAGGCCGCCTGGCTGACGACCCTGATCGCCGTCGCCGGCACCATCGGCCAGCTGTTCCTCAAGCTGCTGTTCATGATGGTCATCCCGCTGCTGTTCTCGGCGCTGGTGATCGGCGTCGCCGAGATGGGGGACCTGAAGTCGCTGGGCCGCGCCGGGATCAAGACCCTGCTGCTGACCATCGTGGTCTCGGGCATCGCCGTGGTTATCGGCCTGGGCATGGTCAACTTCTTCCGTCCCGGCGACGGCGTCGACCCGGCCATCGCCCAGAAGCTGTTGGCCCAGGGCGCCGAGGGCGCGGCGGCCATCGTTGACAAGGCCCCGGCCAGCGTCCAGTTCGACCAGTTCTTCCTCGATCTGGTGCCCTCGAACGTCTTCACGGCGGCGTCGGAGAACCAGATCCTGCCGGTGATGATCTTCGCCCTGTTCTTCGGCATCGGCCTGGTCATGGCCAAGTCGAAGGCCACCGACCAGCTTCAGCGGACCATCGAGGGCCTGCTCGAGGTCACGATGAAGCTGATCAACCTCTTCATCAAACTGGCCCCTCTGGCCATCGCCTGCCTGATGTTCAAGCTGGCGGCGGTGTTCGGCTGGGACCTGCTGGTGCGTCTGGCGGCCTATGTGGCGGTCGCCGTCGGCGCGATGCTGATCCACATGTTCGTGGTCTATCCGCTGGTCGTCTGGATCGGCGGTGGCATGTCGCCGTTCAAGTTCTTCAAGGGCGTGCGCGAGCCCATGGTCGTGGCCTTCTCCACCGCCTCGTCCAACGCCGCCCTGCCGGTGTCGCTGAAGGCGGCCGAGACCGAGCTGGGCCTGCCGCGCAAGATCGCCCGCTTCGTCCTGACCGTCGGCGCCACCGCCAACCAGAATGGCACCGCCCTGTTCGAAGGGGTCACCGTCCTGTTCCTCGCCCAGTTCTTCCACATCGACCTGACCATCGGTCAGCAGGTGCTGGTCATGCTGGTCTGCATCCTGGGCGGCGTCGGCACGGCGGGCGTTCCGGCCGGTTCGCTGCCGGTGGTGGCGATGATCCTGGTGATGGTTGGCGTGCCCGCCGAGGGCATCGGCCTGATCCTGGGCGTCGACCGCTTCCTCGACATGTGCCGCACGACCCTGAACGTCACCGGCGATCTGGTGCTGGCGACCGTGGTCTCGCGCGGCGAGACCGACGACGCCGTCGCGGCGGACGCGGAAGAGCCCGAGCCGGTGGGGGCCTAGGAGAACAGGGCGGTCAGGTCCGGACTGCGGGCCACCGCCTCGGGCTTCATACCGTCCTGCAGGGCCGAGAAGACCGACCTGCGATGGTCGTCCGAGTCAAAGCCCCTGTCGGGCAGGAAGACGTTCGTGCCCTGAACCGTGATGAGCCAGAAGGGGCCCAGACGCCGCACGTCCGAGATCGCCTCGATCGGGCAGCGGCTGTCGAAGACACCGAGACTCCAGTGAACCTCGGTGTCAGTCACCGTCATGGAAGCGGGCAGCGGAAACCGGACGTCCCGGATCGCGAAGGCCCGTTTCAGGCGCTTCACCGCCAGCCTGCGCCACAGCCAGGGTCGAAGGCGAAATGCGACGATCCCGACGATGACGGCGACCACCCAGGCGGCGGGGTGTTTCACGAGGCCGGCGATGACGATCGCCGCCAGGGTCGCGAGCACCAGCGGCCCCGTGGCCATCAGGTTCGGCCAGGGCTCGCCTGTCAGATGGCGGTTCGCGCGCCGGATCCAGCCATCGATTTCTCCGAACCTGAGATCGCCTTCGACGCGGGGGTAGGGTGTGTCCTCTCTGACAGCGACCGTGCCTTCGATCTTCATGGTCGTATCCCCCTCGACCCGGTCCTAGCCCACCACGACTGGCGTGTCCTGTCGGCCGCCCCATTCGGCCCAGGAGCCGTCGTAGAGGGCGCTGTTGCGGCCCAGTTCGGCGAGGGCCAGGGTCAGGACGGCGGCGGTGACGCCCGAGCCGCAGCTGGTGATGATGGGGCCATCAATGTCCAGGCCGGCCTCGGCGAAGCGGGCCGACAGGGCCTCGCCGCGCAGCATCCGCCCGTCCTCGCCGATCAGGGTCTTGAAGGGCAGGTTGAGCGCGCCGGGCATATGGCCCGAGCGCAGGCCCGCACGCGGCTCGGCGGCCTCGCCGGTGAAGCGGGCGGCGGGACGGGCGTCGACGATCTGGGCGTCGCCGGTGATGGCGGCGAGTACGCTGGGCAGGTCGGCGACGTCGCCGGCGCGGGGTATGGGCGTGAAGCGGGCAGGGGCTGGCGCGGTCACGGGGCCGCTCTCGACGGCTCGCCCTTCTGCCGTCCAGCGCGGCAGGCCGCCATCCAGCACCCGGACGTC
This sequence comes from Brevundimonas sp. GW821-FHT12E07, assembly GCF_058807035.1. Classification (NCBI taxonomy): domain Bacteria; kingdom Pseudomonadati; phylum Pseudomonadota; class Alphaproteobacteria; order Caulobacterales; family Caulobacteraceae; genus Brevundimonas; species Brevundimonas sp. GW821-FHT12E07. The sequence continues at coordinate 418,358 of NZ_JBXAQH010000004.1, forward strand.
CTTCGCCCCCATCAGCCGGAAGGTCCACCAGACGCGTGGCGCCGAGAACAGGCCCGCCGTGTCATAGACCACCACCGTATCGCCTTCGGACACGCCCAGAGCCCCCACCGCGGCGGCGAAGGCGTCCGGCGTCGGCAGCATATGGGGCAGGTCGGTGGAGTGGTCGGACACGCCCTCCAGATCGAACCAGACGGTGCCGGGGATGCGCGCCTGCAGATGCCCGGCGGCGGCGTCGCGACCGTCCAGATGCCAGCTGCCGTCGATGATCCTGAGCGACGGATCGCCGAGGCGGGCGGCGAGCTCTTCGGTGGAGATGAGGGGGGAGGGCTGGGTCATAGGCCGGACATAGGCCTTCTCCCCTTGCGGGAGAAGGTGGCCGCCGATGACGCCGATTTCACTATCCGCCGCCGGGGCCGCGCGCGATACTCGGGACGCCATCGAAGGAGCGCTCCATGCTGGGTATCATCGCCGTCGTCGTCATCATCGCCGTGATCGGCTTTGTGATCATCGGGTCCTACAACCGGCTGGTGGCGCTGAACCAGAAGGCGGACCAGTCGTTCGCCGACATCGACGTCCAGCTGAAGCAGCGCAACGACCTGATCCCCAATCTGGTCGAGACGGTGAAGGGCTATGCGGCGCATGAGAGCGGCACGCTGGAGGCCGTCACCGCCGCCCGCGCCGCCGCCGCCGGCGCGACCACGGTCAATGAGAAGGTCGCCGCCGACAACATGATGACCGGGGCTCTGGGCCGGCTGTTCGCAGTCGCCGAGGCCTATCCGGACCTCAAGGCCAACACCAACTTCCTGGAGCTGCAGCGCGAGCTGTCGGACATCGAGAACAAGCTGGCCGCCGCGCGCCGCTTCTTCAACAACGCCGTCGCCGAGTTCAACGCCGTTCGGGCGCAGTTCCCGACGGTGCTGATCGCCGGGATGTTCGGCTTCGGCGTGGACAAGCCTTTCTTCGCCGTGGACGCCGCCGACCGCGCCGCGATGAACGCCGCCCCGCCGACGGTGAAGTTCTGAGGCCTCGGTAGATGGGCGGCGCGGTCGGTCTGCAGACCCATATCTGGGCCAACAACACCCGGTCGGTCATCTTGCTGGCCATGTTCCCGGTCCTGCTGGTCGGGCTGATCTTCGGCGTTCAGCTGATCGCCATGGGGCTGGGCCTGCTGCCCAACTCCGGGCGGGGGCTGGGCGACGATCTGGCCTATGCGGTCTCCATGCTGGGGGCGACCATCCCGCTGGCCATCGTGGTGGCGGGCGTCTGGTTCGTCATCGCCTGGTTCGGCAACCAGGCCATCATCGACGCCATGACGGGCGCGACGAAGGTCGAGCGCCGCGACATGCCCGAGCTCTATAACCTGCTGGAGAACCTGGCGATCTCGCGCGGCCTCAAGACCCCGACGCTGCGGATCATCGAGACCGACGCGATGAACGCCTATGCCTCGGGCCTGCACGAGGGGCAGTACAGCGTCACCGTCACCCGGGGCCTGCTCAATGTGCTGGACCGCGACGAGGTCGAGGCGGTGCTGGCCCATGAGCTGACCCACGTCATCAACAAGGACGTGCGGACGATGGTTATCGCCTCCATCTTCGCCGGGATCATCAGCGTCGTGGCCCAGCTGGTGCTGAGGTCGATGTTCTATGTCCGGGGCGGCGGGCGGAGAGACAACAAGAACGCCGGGCCGCTGATCCTGATCGGTCTGGTCATCGCCGCGGTCGGCTATGGGCTGGCCATCGTGATCCGGCTGATGCTATCGCGGACGCGGGAGTATGTCGCCGACGCCGGTTCGGTCGATCTGACCAAGAACCCCGACGCCATGATCTCGGCTCTGAGGAAGATCGAGGGCCGCTCGACGGTCAAGGCGCCCGACGAGGTCCAGGGCATGTTCCTGGACAACCAGCCGGACAAGGAAGGCATCGACAGCCTGTTCGCCACGCACCCCTCGATCGAGAAGCGGATCGCGGCCCTGGTGAAGTATGCGGGCGGCCGTGACCTGCCGCCGCCGGATCGGCTGGATGGGCAGGGTGCGGGGTACGGGACCTCGGTGCCCGCGACGGGCTACGGCACGTCTGTTCCACTGACCTGAGGTCTGAGGCTAGCCCGCCTTGTAGGGCTGATCCGATGCGGCGCAGACGGGATAGGCGATGTCATAGAGCCAGCCGCCATCGCGGCACTGGTAGCATTGACCGCCGGAGCCGCGCCTGACCTGAACATCTCCGGACAGGCCGTTCGACAGGCGGTCGCAGGCCCGTTCCCGCTGGATGAACCAGCCGCCGACGAGGGTGGCCGTGACGGCAAGGGCGGCGATGGGGAGGATCAGGCGGTTGGCCTTCACCCTCAGTCTTCCAGCCGCGTCCAGCCCTGGTGGCGCAGGACCTCCATGGGGCGGAAGTTGGCCTTGTAGTCCATCTTGGTCGAGCCCTGGACCCAGTAGCCGAGATAGACGAAGGGCAGGTTCACCGCCCGGGCCTGACGCACATGGTCGAGGATGGCGAAGACGCCGAGCGAGCGGCGCTCCAGCTCGGGATCGAAGAAGCTGTAGACCATGGACAGGCCGTCCGACAGCAGGTCGGCCAGGGTCACGGCGACCAGATCGCCGGGGCCGCCGTCGGGCGAGACCGTGCGATACTCGATCAGATGGGTGCGGACCGCCGTGTCCTCGACCATTGCGACATAGTCGGCCCAGGTCATGTCGGTCATGCCCCCGCCGGGGTGGCGGTGGGCGAGGTAGCGCTTGAGCAGGTCGAACTGCTCGATGGTGGCCTCGGCCTCGACCAGGGCGCGCGACAGGTCGGCGTTGCGGTTCAGGGTCTTGCGCTGGGAGCGGGAGAACTCGAACTCGGGGACCGGCAGGCGGACCGAGACGCAGGCGTCGCAGCTCTCGCAGGCCGGGCGGTAGGCGATGTTCTGGCTGCGCCGGAAGCCCGCGTGGGTCAGCTCGTCATTGACGTGGGCGCCGTCCGAGAAGGGCAGGTTGGCGAACACCTTCCGCTCGGTCATGCCGGGCAGGTAGGGGCAGGGCGCGACCGCGGTCATGAAGAAGCGAAGCTGACGGGTCGGGATATGCTGGGTCACGGCTCTAGGTCCGCACCCGATCTTGCCAACAGTGTGACGCCTGACCGTTCATGGCCTGATTTGGCGCGCTTCCCGGCCGCACCGCAAGGGCGTTCGCGCCACACTTGCGTGGCCCGGATGCCCCGCCGAGGGTCACAGGCTGGTGTCCATGGGCAGGACCGGGGCCTCGCGCAGCAGGACGATGGCGATGCGGCGGTTGCCGGCCAGCGAAGGATCGTCAGGGTAGAGGGGGTCGGAACCGGCCTTGCCCGCGACGGAGTAGACGCGGTCCGGATCGACGCCGGCCTGCTGCAGGATCGAGCGGGACGCGTCGGCGCGGTTGGCCGAGAGCGGCCAGTCGGCGGCGGTCGAGGCGCGGCCCGAGCCGGCGACGGAGGAGGTATGGCCGCTGATGGCGATGCGGTTGGGCAGGCGGTTGATGACCTGGGCCACGGCGCGCAGCAGGACCTGGGCGCGGGCGTTGGGGCGGGCCGAGTTCTGGTCGAACATGGACCGGCCTTCCTGATCGACCAGCTGGATACGCAGGCCTTCGGGCGTCTGGTCGATGATCAGTTGCTTGGACAGCTCGGCCAGCTCGGGCATGCGCTGCATGGCCTGACGCAGGCTCTCGGCGGCGCTCTGGAACTCCTGGGCCTCGCGGCGCGAGACCTCGGCGGCGAGGGCTTCGTCGCTGGCGGAGGCGACATTGGGGTTGGAGCCCGAGTCCGGCGGGGCGTCCGGCGGGGCCTGGGGCGCGAGCTGTTCGGTGACCGACATCGAGCCGGCGGCCTTGGAGCCGTCCTGACCCAGAGCCGTGCCGCCCAGCAGGCCGCCCGAGCCGGAGGTGCTGTCCGAGACGCTGGCCGGAGCGAAGTATTCGGCGATGCCGCGCTTCTGCTCCGGGTCGGTCGTGTTGATCAGCCACATCAGCAGGAAGAAGGCCATCATCGCGGTCACGAAGTCGGCGTAGGCGACCTTCCAGGCGCCGCCATGGTGCCCGCCGCCGGACACCTTCTTGATCTTCTTGATCAGGATCGGACGATCGCTGGCGGACATGCGGGAGACCTTGGGGAGAACTGGCCTCAGGGTGACGGTTCAGGGTTAACGCCGCGTTTCCCATTTCGCCGTTCAGGGGGCGGCGGCTTGCGTGGGTGGCGCGGGGCGGACAAGCTCGGGCTCCATCGGGGAGCGCCGTCCGCATGACTATCAGCCTGAGCCTCATGGCGGTCGCCATGTCCCTGTCCGGGGCCCTGTCCGCGCAGGCCTCTGCGCCGCGCATCGCCGTTCCTCCCGCGCCGCCCAGCGCGGCCCTGGTCGAGGCGGTGAGCCGTGTCGGGCTCGGCGATCTGCCGGAGGTGACCCTGATCGGCTATCCGGTCACGGGGCGTTCGCCCCGATCCATCCGCGAATCGATGAATGACGCGCGACCGACCGTCGAGGTCGACGGGGCCCGCCACGACGCCCGGACCGGCTGGGTCTTCCAGACCCGGTGGCGGAACGGGGCGGACGGCCAGTGCGTGCCCGCGACCGCGACTGTCTCGGTGGTTCTGCGCATGACCCTGCCGGACCTGACCACGCGGGACCAGCTGTCGCCGCGCGAGGCGGCCGACTGGGACGCCTATTTCGCCGCCCTGGTCGCTCATGAGCGGAACCACGGCCGCATCGCGGTCGCCGGGCGGGACCAGATGCAGGCGGCGATGCGCGCCAGCGCCGACTGCGCCGCCATGAACGCCGTGGTCGAGGCGACCAGCGCCGAGGTCAGGGCGGCCAGCGAGGAATACGACCACCAGACAGACCACGGCCGTCGCGAAGGCGCCCTCTATCCGCGCCCCGGCGCCTGAGACGCTTGCCCCCGGGATGCGGGTCGCCTAGGTCGGAACCGTGACCCTCGAACCCTTGCCCGACGATCTCGCCCGCGACACCGCCGCCTACAGAAGGGCGCTGGGCGCCTTCGCGACCGGGGTGTGCGTCGTCACCGCCGACAGCCCGGCCGGACCGCTGGGGATCACCGTCAACTCCTTCACCTCCGTGTCGCTGACGCCGCGTCTGGTGCTGTGGTGCCTGGACGAGCGCTCGGACCGCTGGCCGGTCTTCGCCGCCGCCGAGCGGTTCGCCATCCACGTCCTGCCTTCGACCGATCGCCCGCTGGCCAGCCGCTTCGCCAAGGGGGTGTCGCTGCTGTCGGAGGGCGAGTTCGTCCGCCCCGCCGATCACAGCCCCCCGTGCCTGCCCGAGGCCCTGGTGCGGTTCGAGTGTACGACCCACGACCGGATCCAGATGGGCGACCACCTGATCATCGTCGGCCGCGTGGAGACCTTCCATGACGCGGGCGGCGAGGCCCTGACCTTCTTCCGCGGCCGCTACGGCGCCGCATCGGAGCCGACAGAATGAAGATCGCCTTCGCCGGCCTGGGCGTCATGGGCGCCCCGATGGCGCGCCACCTGCTGAACGCTGGCCACGAGGTCACGGGCTACAACCGCTCGCCGGAGAAGGCTGTCGCCTGGGCCGAGGCCAACGGCGGCAAGTCGGCGGCGACGGTCGCCGAGGCCGTGAAGGGCGTGGAGCTGTTCGTCCTGTGCGTCGGCAATGACGACGATGTCCGCGCCGTGGTCACCGAGGCCCTGCCGCATCTGGCCGAGGGGGCGGTGGTCGTGGACCACACCACGACCTCGGCGAAGGTGGCGCGCGAGATGGCCGAGCTGGCGACGGCGAGCGGCCGCTTCTTCATCGACGCCCCCGTCTCGGGCGGTCAGGCCGGCGCCGAGAACGGTCAGCTCAGCGTCATGGCCGGCGGCGACGCCGGGGCCCTCGCGCGGGTCGAGGACGCCGTGATGGCCTATTCGAAGGCGATCCAGCACATGGGCCCCTCGGGCGCCGGCCAGCTGACCAAGATGGTCAACCAGATCGCCATCGCCGGGGTCGTCCAGGGGCTGGCCGAGGCCATCCACTTCGCCAAGACGGCCGGTCTGGACACCGACGCCGTCTATCAGGCCGTGTCCAAGGGCGCGGCCCAGAGCTGGCAGATGGACAACCGCTGGAAGACGGCCGCAGAAGGCAAGTTCGACTTCGGCTTCGCCGTCGACTGGATGCGCAAGGACCTGGGACTGGTGCTGGACGAGGCCCGGTCGAACGGCGCGACCGTGTCGATGACGGCCTTGGTCGACCAGTACTACGCCGACGTCCAGAAGCTGGGCGGCCGCCGCTGGGACACATCCAGCCTGAAGGCCCGGCTGGAGCCCTGAGGGGGCTCTGAGGGACCGTTTTGCACTCGAAAAAGGCGGGTGCAAAAGGTGCAATTTGGAAGTTCTGGCTAAGAACTTTCCAGCAAGCCCTTGAATTTCAACATTCTGATGAGCGGCCGAAAATTGCACTACACGTGCACCTCGAGCGTCACCCTGTCTGCGTGGCGGAGTGTGATGCGCGATGTCAAAGACCTGTAGGCCTTCAGCCTAACACCTCGCCGAAGCCTGCTGGGCCGATTGTCCGGGCGGGCGCGCCTTCGCCGCGATTTCAAAGAGTTGATGCGGGCGTCGGCGCCGGCTTGAGGCGGCGTCCGGCGCATTTTCGCCCGGTTGCGGGTTTGACCCGACGTCGCCTCTCAGGAGGCTATGCCACCCTTGCTCCATAAGCCGGCCGCTCCCGGTTCGGCGGATTGAGAGGTGCGCCATGCCCGCCAAGAAGCCGAACATCCTGGTGATCTGGGGCGACGATATCGGCTGGCAAAACGTCAGCGCCTACGGCCTCGGCACCATGGGCTACACCACGCCGAACATCGACAGCATCGGCTATGAGGGAATCCGCTTTACGGACCACTACGCCCAGTCGTCGTGCACGGCGGGCCGCGCGTCGTTCATCACAGGCCAGTATCCGATCCGCTCTGGCATGACGACGGTGGGCATGCCGGGTGATCCGCTGGGCCTTCAGCCGGAATCCCCGTGTCTGGCCGAGGTCATGAAGGCCGAGGGCTACGCCACCGGGCATTTCGGCAAGAGCCATCTGGGCGACCGTAACGAGCACCTGCCGACCAACCACGGCTTCGACGAGTTCTTCGGCAACCTCTACCACCTCAACGTTTCCGAGGAGGACGAGCAGCGCGACTACCAGAATTTCGCCATCGCCCACTCGGGCAGCGTGGAGGCCTATGAGGCCAAATTCGGCGCCCGTGGCGTCATCCACAGCTTCGCCACCGATAAGGACGATCCGACCGTGGATCCGCGGTTCGGCAAGGTCGGCAAGCAGAAGATCACCGACACCGGACCCCTGCATCAGGAGCGGATGCATGACGTGGACGGCGGCGAGTTCATCCCCAAGGCGCTGGAGTTCATGAAGAAGGCCAAGGACGATGACAAGCCGTTCTTCGTCTGGCTCAACTCGAGCCGCATGCACCTCTACACCCGGCTGAACGACGAGTGGCGATATGCCGCCGAGAAGTACACCTCGGAGGTCGATCTGCACGGCTCGGGCATGATGCAGCACGACCACGACGTCGGTACGGTGCTGGACTTCCTCAAGGCCAATGGGCTCGATGAGGATACGATCGTCTGGTACTCGACCGACAACGGCCCCGAGCATTCGTCCTGGCCGCACGGGGGCACCACGCCCTGGCGCGGCGAGAAGATGACCACCTATGAAGGCGGGGTGCGGGTGATCTCGATGGTCCGCTGGCCGGGCCACATCAAGCCGGGGCAGCTGCTGAACGGCATCCAGGCCCACCAGGACATGTTCACCACCCTGGCCGCCGTCGCCGGCGTGCCGGACGTCAATGACAAGGTGCTGGCCGAGAAGAAGCAGTACATCGACGGTGTGAATAATCTCGACTACTGGACTGGAAAGACAGACGAATCCGCGCGGAACTACATCTTCCACTACAGTGAGAGCAAGTTGACGGCGGTGCGGTTGGGGCCGTGGAAATGGCATTTCGCGACGACCGAGGACTACTACGGAACCATCACCGGGCGCAGCAAGCCCAAGGTGTTCAACATCCGCATGGACCCTTTCGAGTCCTATGACAGCACCGATTCCTACGGCCATCTGCTGCAGAAGGTGTCGTGGATGGTGGCCCCGATCGGTGAGTTGATGAACCAACACCTGGGCACTTTGGCCAAGTATCCGCCGGTGCAGGGCGGCAAGTCGTTCGACATGTCCAATGTGGTCGAACAGTTCCTCAGCCACGGCCACGACTGAGGGCCCCTCCGGCGAAATCGCGGCGCGGCTGAGGGTTTGACCCGACTGTCGCGCTGCCGATGGCGTGAGAGCGTTCCCCTGTCGCCGCGGGCTGGAAGGGCGCGGCGATACCGAGGTCCGCAAGGCCGGAATCCTGTCGAGGGAGGGATTTCGGGGCAGGCGGCGGGAGGCGCGATTATCCCGGCGCCTCCCGCCGCTCGCGGATCGCACAGTTTTGCCGCGGCCAGAACGGGCGCGGCAGGCCGGAGAACCCGGCGCGCCGGCGAACGGGGAGGGGACGTTGCAGGACGTCCCCTTTTCCTTGTCTGGAGTCTAGACGCCCAGCCCGTGGCCGAGCGTGGCCGCGAACACCGCGAACACGGCGAGGCCCGCCGTGAGGATGACGGGGTTGAAGCCGATCCGACCGGGCAGGCTGGAGGTCTCGACCGCCTTGCCGCCGGGGATCAGTAGCAGGGGGACGGCGGCGAGACCGATCTCGAGCACGGCGTCGTGCACGTCCTGACCCGCGTTCGCGCCGCGATAGAGGAGGGCGGCGAGGGCCGCGCCCGCCGTGGCGGCCAGCCAGGCGGTGCGGGCGATACGCCGGGCGTCGGCGCGGTCGGGCCAAAGCTGCGTCAGACTGCGTGAGGTCGCCGCGAGGGTCAGGACGTAGACGGCCACGCCCGCCGCGCCGAGAAGCGCCCGCCACCAGAAGGCGTCGCCGTCGGTCAGGTCGCGGACGGCAAAATAGAGATCGCCGTTCGCCTCGGCCATGGCGCGGGCCGTATAGCCGCCCTCCCAGAACAGGCTGAAGGCGGCGACGAGGATCACGAACAGCTTCAGCGCCGGGCGGCGAACCGGGACGCGGGCCGCGAGCAGCATGGCCAGCCCCCCGATCACGAGGTTCGACAGCGGTCCGGCCATGTCGATCAGCGGCGAGGACTGCGAGCAGTGGAAAAGGGACGAGGTCAGAAGCTGGATCTGGCCGCCCATGGCCAGACAGGCGCCGCCGTGGCCCAGGCCCTCATGGTCGAAGGTGACGACGCTCATGGCCGCCAGGGCGATCGCGCCGACGGTGATGAGGTTGTCGCGTGGTTTGGTCGCCGCCGTCATCAGAGCCCCCGCCCGTGGTGGGTGCAGACTACGCCCCGGCCCGCCAAGCGCAACGGCGGGTGTGATCGATAAGCGCCGGTTGATCAGGCGGCAGGGCCGTGCAGTGATGCAGCCTCCAGTCCCCCGGAGCCGAGTCCATGCGCCTTCTGACGATGCTGATCCTGCCCGTCCTCTGGGGCGGCGTGGCGAACGCCCAGACAGCGCCGGCGATGGCGCCGAACCCGCGTACGGTCGAGCTGGGCCATTTCCCGCCGGTGATCGTGCTGGAGATCAGGCCGGCGCTGCGCCTGACCTCCGAGACCTTCAGCGTCTATGCGCCGTTCGACCGGCCGCCGCAGGAGGGCGGGACGCGGTTTCTGGCCGCGCGAAGACTGACGAGCGGGCCGGGTGGCGGCAAGATCGAATGGGCCCGGATTTCCGACTGTCCGGGCGCGCAGCAGGTCTTGCTGGCGCTGGAAAGTCTGCCCGCGCCGATCATCGACGTTCCGACCCTGGGCAATGAGGAGCGGCCGGGTTTGCCTATGGACGGGGTCACCTATTCGCTGTGGAGTCTCTGGCCGAAGTGGCCGGGGGCCACCGGCTATGAGATGTCGCTGGAGAGCAATGTCGGAACCCCTCTGGCCGATTGGGCCCGCAGCTTCCAGACCACGATGGCCTCTTGCTGGACGGCGGAAGCGCCGACGGCCTGGAAATAGAGCGAGTGACGATGCGCGCCTTTCTGACCCTGATCCTGCTGGCCTTCTGGGGCGGGGCCGCCGCGGCCCAGACGCCCACGCCGCGCTATACGCCGGTCGAGAGCGACTATGTCGGCGGGCCGCTGGAAATCGCTTCGGGTGGAAGCCTGCCGGAGCTGAGGATGCACTACCGGACGCTGGGGACGCCGGTGCGCAACGCCGAGGGGCGGGTGACCAATGCGGTGATGATCCTGCACGGCACGGGCGGGACGGGCGCGACCTTCCTGTCGCCCCAGTTCGCGGGCGAGCTTTTCGGGCCCGGCCAGCCGCTGGATATCACCCGCTATTACATCATCATGCCCGACAGCCTGGGGCACGGGCAGTCAACCAAGCCCAGCGACGGCCTGCGCGCGGCCTTCCCGGCCTATCAGTATGCCGACATGGTCGAGGCCCAGCGGCGGATGCTGGTCGAGGGGCTGAACGTCGACCATTTGAGGCTGATCCTGGGGACCTCGATGGGATGCATGCACGCCTTCGTCTGGGGCGAGACCCATCCCGACTTCGCCGACGCCCTGATGCCGCTGGCGTGCGAGCCGACGGCGCTGGTGGGGCGCAACCGGCTGTGGCGGACCATGCTGAAGGACGCCATCCGCAACGATCCGGCGTGGATGGGCGGCGACTATGTCGAACAGCCGAAGCTGGGCCTGAGGGAGGCGGTCGATCTGCTGGTGCTGGCCGGCGGCGCGACCATGCCGCTGCAGCACGATCTGGCGACGCCCGAGGCGGTGGACGCCTGGGCGCGGACCCAGCAGACGCGGCGGCTGCCGACGCTGGACGCCAATGACCTGTGGTATCAGGTCAACGCCTCGAGCGACTATGACCCGTCGGCCGATCTGGAGAAGATCACCGCGCCGGTGATGTGGATCAACTCGGCCGACGACTTCATCAATCCGCCGGAGCTGGGGCTGTCCGAGCAGTTCGCGCCGCGCATCAGGAACGGCCAGTACCGGCTGATCCCCAACAGCGTAGGCGGCAAGGGGCACGGGACCCATACCTGGGCGGTGTTCTGGAAGGACGACCTGATCGCCCTGCTGGCGCGGTCCGAGCCCTAGGCGGCCGTCGCGGCGGCCATGGCGCCGCCGGGGTTGAGCTGGAGCAGGGGCAGGGCCTCGGGCTCCCAGCGGCGACCGCCGACCGGCTCGCTCTGGATGCGGCAGATGCCGGGGCCCGAGAGGAAGGGGATCTTGAGCGCGATGGCCAGTTCGCGCTCGGCGCGGAAGCGGATGTTGGTGACCCCGGCGACGATGCGCCGGCGGCGGTAGTGGACCGAATGGCTGGCGAAGCGGCGGATGGCCGCCAGCCGCACGTCGGGCTTGGCGTCGGGCAGAGCCAGGGTGACGCTGGACACGGCCCGCGTCGCCAGTTGCTGGATCTGGAAGTCCGGATCGTGGGTGCACAGGTCGATGCCGCCGAACACCGGGTCGAGCGCCTCGCGGATAGTCTTGATGGCGTGGAAGGTCGGCGCGCGCGGCGTGTCATAGACGCTGACGGACAGCTTCGAGCGATAGCCCTCGGGCAGGACCAGCAGCAGGTCGGCGTAGTTGGCGCGCTGGCTGGGCCGGACCAGGGTCGAGAAGGAGACCGGCACGATCAGCGGCTGAAGGATCGGGAAGTCGACCAGGAAGCGCAGGGCGGTGGTCACGCAGGCGGCGTCGAAGGTCTCGGTGTCCTCGGGCTGATGGTCCGGGCCGTCCAGCAGGCTGTAGTAGGTCGAGGCGGTGACCGGGGTGCAGCTGAGCACGTCGCCGACGAAGGTCTGGCCGGCGCTGAACCAGACGCCCTGGCAGGTGTCGATGGTGGGGCCGAAGCGGAAGGCATCGGCGGTCTCCGCGTCCTCCGGGTGCTCCGGGACCTCGATCAGGGAGCCGTCGGACGCGATGCGGCGCAGCAGACCGCCCGGCGGAAGACGGCTGGGGTCCTCCATGGCGTCCAGCACAGCCTCGGACGACCAGTTGGCGAAGGTGTCGATGGCCTCGTCGTCGCCCTCGAAGAGGACCAGTTTGACGGCGTCCTCGATACCGGTGCCGAACAGCTTGGCCTGAAGCTCCTGCGACAGATGGGCCAGTTCGACCGTGTCGAGCTCCTCGGCCTCCGGGTCGCCGAGCAGATAAGCGTAGGGGCTCAGCTGGTCGTAATGACGCGGGTGAGCCCAGCGCACCTCGAGGAAGATATTGGCGTATTTGGCGACCAGCGGGCCGAGCTGGTCCGCCGGCACATCCGTCCGGTTGCCGTCCAGCAGCACTCGCAAACACGCAACAGCGGCCACGTTTCAAGTCCCTCCGCCTGAAGTTGTGGCGGCAGGGAGTGAAGAAAGGACGAAAGCGGAGCCGGAAAACCCGTCAGGCGTGTCCGTGGATTTCCGAGGTGGGCGGGCTGTCGGGCAGGTCGAGGAAGTCGACCCGGCCGGTGACCATGTCCTTGACGGCGGCGACGATCTTGATCGTCCCGGTCTCGACCGCATGGGCGAGGGCAGTGTCGGCAGTCAGGAGGCGGGCGACGACGCGGCGGGCGTTCTCCTCCACCGCCAGCCGGGCCAGGTCGTGACCGCCGATCTTCCGCGCCGAGAGGACGGCGGGCAGGATGGGGACGATCATCTCCTCCAGCGAGGGATCCAGCTCGGCCTTGCCGTCGACCACGGCCTCGGCGGCGGCCACGGCGCCGCAGCCGGTGTGGCCCATGACCACGACCAGGGGGCAGCTGAGGTGCTTCACCGCATAGACGATGGACGACAGGCCGCGCCGGTCGACGGTGTTGCCCGCCACCCGGATAATGAAGAGCTTTCCGAGACCCTGGTTGAACAGGATGGTCGGCGGTGTGCGGCTGTCGGCGCAGCCGACGATGGTGGCGATCGGCTTCTGGCCGCCCTGAAGCGCGTCGAGGTCGTGGGCGGTGACGTGGCCGAGGCTGGAGGCGCCCGACAGGAAGGCCGCATTGCCGTCGCGCAGCATCTGCAGCGCCTCGTCCGGCGTCGGGCCGTGGTGCGGCGTCAGGGCGGCGGCCGCGGCGGCCACGGCTCCGGCGGCGACCACCTCGACGTCAGGCGAGGCGGCGAAGTCCAGAGAGACGGGCGGCGCCGACACCCGTGACGGCTTCTTCCGCCCAAACCAAAGAAAGCCCATGCCGACCCCCACCTGCCTGTTCGTTAACCATTTGCGGAACGGGGGTCGGCGAGGTCAAGCGGAGAATGCCGGCGGTTAGCCCAGCAGCCGCGCCGCCTGGGGGGCGAAGTAGGTGAGCACCCCTGCGCAGCCTGCGCGCTTGAAGCCGTGGAGGGTTTCGAGGATGGCGCGGTCCTGGTCGAGCCAGCCGTTGGCGATGGAGGCCTGCATCATCGAATACTCGCCCGACACCTGATAGGCGAAGGTCGGGATCTTGAAGGTCTCGTGCACGCGGCGGACGATGTCGAGATAGGGCATGCCGGGCTTGACCATGACGGCGTCGGCGCCTTCGGAGATGTCCATCGCGACCTCCTTGAGGGCCTCGTCGGAGTTGGCGTAATCCATCTGATAGGTCTTCTTGTCGCCGGTCAGCATCTTCGCCGAGCCGACCGCGTCGCGGTACGGGCCGTAGAAGGCCGAGGCGAACTTGGCGGCGTAGGACAGGATCAGGGTGTCGTGGAAGCCGTTGGCCTCCAGCGCCTCGCGGATGGCCTGAACGCGGCCGTCCATCATGTCGGAAGGAGCGACGACGTCGGCGCCGGCGTGGGCCTGGATGAAGGCCTGTTCGGCCAGGCGGTCGAGCGAGGCGTCGTTGAGGATGCGGCCATCCTCGACCACCCCGTCGTGGCCGTGGTCGGTGTAGCAGTCGAGCGCCACGTCGCACATGACGCCGATCTCGGGCGCGGCGTCCTTGATGGCCTTGATGCAGTCGGGGATCAGGCCGTCGGGATCGGTGGCGCCGGTCCCAATCGCGTCCTTGGTCGAGGCGTCGACATTGGGGAAGAGGGCGATCATGGGAATGCCCAGATCGCGGGCCTCGACGGCGGCGGCGGCGGCGGCTTTCGGCGACAGGCGGAAGACGCCGGGCATGGACGGGACCGGCACGCGATCCTCCGCGCCGTCATGGACGATCAGCGGCCAGATCAGGTCGGCGGGCGTCAGCGTGGTCTCGGCCACCAGCCGGCGCACCCAGGGGCTGGCGCGCAGACGGCGGGGACGGGCCATGGGGAAGGCGGCGGGCATGAAGGGCAGGGTCATGGGCGCGGCTTAGACCAAGCCCGGCCTGCTGCAAAGGGAAGGGCAGGACACGGACGCGGGTGACAGGGCCGCGGATCGGTGATCAAGCTTGGGCGGGAGGAACCGCCAATGATCAAGAACACCGTCGCCGTCGTCGCCGTCATCCTGACCCTCGGGGCTGCGGCCTCGACACCAGCCTTTGCCCAGTCCGGAGCGGTCGAGGAGGTCGTGGTGACCGGCTCGCGGGTCCGGGAGTGGGACCCCGACCAGATCCCGGCCGTCCGGCTGAACCGCCGCGCCGACAATCTGATCGTCGAGATCCGCGCGGTCGGGGACACGCGCGATGCGGCCCAGAGGCGGGCCGAACTGATCGAAACCCTGCGCGGCCTTGCGCGGGCGGCGGCGCGGCAGGCCGACATCGACCTGAGCATCGAGGTGGACGGCGCCCTGACGCCCCTGACCGAGGATATGGTCAGCACCCTGACCCTGGGCGTCGACGGCAACCGGTCGGACACGAGCGCCGCCTCGCTGATCGTCAAGACGCCCATCCGGCCTGACGACACCATGGACGCCGCCTCGGGCCGGATCGAACGCTTCGTTCAGGGCGCACCCAAGGCGGGCCGGACCTTGCTGAACATCACCGGCGACTGGCAGCTGTCGATCCTGAACCCGGCCCAGTACCGCGCGCCCATCCTGGCCCTGATGGCGGAGGACGCGCGCACGACGGCCCAGACCTTCGGCGCCGGGTACGGGGTTCAGGCCGAGGGGCTGGAGAACCGGGTGACCTGGATCCAGTCGGGGCCGCTCGAGCTGTCGTTGTTCATTCCCTACAAGCTGACCGTGACGCCGAAGTCCTGACGGGCGCCGCGAAATCGCAGGCGTGGATTGCGGCGACGCGGCTCGACGCGGGCGGCGGGGCTGCCTATCACCCACGCCAGACCGTCGCGGGAGAATCCGATGTCCGAACCCGAAGTCCTGACCCGTATCGACGGCGCCGTGGGGCGGATCACCCTGAACCGGCCCAAGGCTCTGCACGCCCTGAACAAGGCGATGTGCGAGGCGATGATCGAGGCCCTGACGGAGTGGCGCGACGATCCGGAGGTGGTCGGGGTGCTGATCGACCATTCGGGCGAGCGCGGCTTCTGCGCCGGGGGCGATATCCGCATGATCGCCGAGAGCGGGGCGGGGGATGCGTCGGAGGCCAAGGCCTTCTTCAAGACCGAATACCGGCTGAACCATCTGATGTTCGAATATCCCAAGCCGATCACGGCGGTTGTGGACGGCATCGTCATGGGCGGGGGCGTGGGCATCTCGGAGCCCGCGCCGGTGCGGGTCGCGACCGAGCGCACGACCTATGCCATGCCGGAGACAGGGATCGGCCTGTTCCCCGACGTGGGCGGCGGCTGGTTCCTGTCGCGGTTGCCGGGGCAGACGGGGGTCTGGCTGGCGCTGACCGGAGCGCGGCTGAAGGCGGCGGATACGGTGGCCCTCGGCATCCACACCCATTTCGTGCCCTCGGCCAACGTCATGGCCCTGAAGGCCGATCTGATGGGCGGGGTGGAGCCCGCGGAGGCGGCGGCGAAGCATCGCTCGGCCGATCCGGGACCGGCGACGATCGACCGCGAGGCCATCGACCGGCTGTTCGCCTTCGACAGCGTGGAAGAGATTTTCGCCGCGCTGGAGGCAGACGGGTCGGACTGGGCCCTGGCCCAGCTGGCGACGCTGAAGACCAAGTCGCCGACCTCGATGAAGGTCTCCTTGAAGCAGGTGCGGATCGGGGCGGGCCTGACCGACTTCGCCGACAACATGGCCATGGAATATCGGTTGGGCGGGCGGATCGTCCGGACGCATGATTTCCAGGAGGGCGTTCGCGCCGTGGTGGTCGACAAGGACAATGCGCCGAAGTGGTTGCCGGCGACGCTGGACGGGGTGTCGGACGCGACGGTCGACGCCCTGTTCGCCCCGCTGCCGGCGGATGAGGAATGGACGCCGCTGTCGGTCTGACGCCGTACAGTTCGTCGCTCTGGCTTGTTCTCCGGGGGGAATGGCCGCAAACTGCTGTTATCGCGGGCCAGTTCATCGGGCGTCCGCGGCTGGAAGAGATCGGTAGCGCACGCCGCATACTCCCGCCTGTCTGGCTTTTGGGGAGTGAACCGTGACCTATTTCTGTTTTATCGAATCCGACAACTCCTCCGTGCCTCACATGGAGCCGCTGCTCTCGGGGTCTCTGGAGGAGGCCGTCGAAGAGGCGCGCGACCTGATGCGGCTGCACCGCCGGGCGGTCGTGGCCCACGTCCATCGCGGCGACGAGCGGGTCGAGACGATCCTGTCGCCGGGGACGTCGCAGGCCCAGATCAACGCGGGCCGCTTTTCCGTCGCCTGATCAGGACGCCTCCACCGTGCGCCAGTCGAAGGGCTGGCCGGGCGTCTGGCGTTCGACCCAGCGATAGCCGGTCTGGTCCCAGTGGAGGATCCAGGCCGAGAGGTTGTCGAGGATCATGTCGCCCTGGTCGGTGGTCAGGATCAGCACCCCGTGCAACTCGTTCCAGGGTGTGCGGACGATGCCGAAGGACAGAACCTCGGGCGGGATGCCCGCCGCGATCAGCTGATGCCGTTTGGTCAGGGCGTAGTCCTCGCAGTCACCATGCTCGTCGCGGCCCGACTGGACGTTCCAGTAGTCGGCCTGGCCGTACTGGGCCTGATCGCTCTCCATCTGGACGGGCGCGGTTCACCGATTGATTGACGTGGTCCACCAGAGCCCAGCGCTCGGCGGTCATGACCAGGGCGCCGGACGGCGTCAGGGACGCCCCTCCGGCCGGGGAGGGGAGGTGGATCGGCGGGATCCCCGCAGAACGGCCTCCCATGGCGCCGGGCGGGAAGGCGGCCGAGGCGGGGCCGCCGAAGGCGTCGCGCCATTCGATGGCGTGCGCTTCCTTGCGAATGGCGTCGTCATCGTCACCGTCCTCCTCACCGGATTCACGGCATTCCGCGGGATCGCGTTCGCAGAGAACGAGGAAGCCTTCGGGCGGGGCGGCGGCGCGACCCTCGGGCGCAACAGGGGTAGGGGTGCGCTCGGGCCCGGCGTGTTGGAGGGGCGTCCGGGCGTGGGTCAGGTCGCCGCCCACCAGGACCAGTGCGGTCGTAAGCATCAGTCCCGGCTTGCCCATGGCGAAGTGCTCCTCGTCCACGAACAGGATCGGACGGGAGGTTGTCGGGCGGAATCGAAAACAATCTATGCGTCAATTACGCAGTAAACGGACTCCCATAGGTTGTATGAAGTCTAGCCGGTGACGCGGCGCCAGTCGAAGGGATCGCCCGGCATCTGGCGCTTGATCCAGGTGTAGTTGGTCCGGTCCCAGTGCAGGATGTCGGAGACGATATTGTCGAGGATCAGGTCGCCCTGGTCGGACTTGACGATCAGGATGGCGTGAAGCTCGCCCCACGAGGTGCGGACGATGCCGAACGACAGGACCCGGGGCGGGATGCCCGAGTCGATCAGCAGGCGGCGCTTGGTCAGGGCGTACTCCTCGCAGTCGCCGTGCTCGTCCTGACCGGATTCGACGTTCCAGTAGTCGACCTGATCGTACTGACGCTGGTCGCTTTCCATGTGGATCTCATGGTTCACCAGGCTGTTGACCCGGTACATCAGGGCCCAGACAGGCGGGGCCATGATGAGATCGCCCGCGTCGTTCAGGCCGGGGGGCTGGGGCGCGTTAGGATCGGGCGCCACCACGGCCGAAGCAGTGTCTGGCGCAGGCGAGGCGGCGGATGGAGCGCCGGCGCCGTTCCCCTCGAAGGCCTGCTTCCAGTACAGGCCCGCGGCCTCGTCGCGGATGTCGTCGTCGGTGGCCGGATCGGCGGTGCTGGCGCGGCACTCGGCCGGATCGCGTTCGCACAGGGCCAGATAGCCGGCCGGAGGTTTGGCCGCCCGCCCCACCGGCGTGGTGGTGTCGGGCGGTGCGGCCTGAGGGACGGTTTGCGAGGCGGCGGGCGCGGCGAGGCCGCAAAGCATCAGGCTCACCCACAGAGGGGCGGCGGGGCAGGCGCTGGGTCCGGGCATGGGGGAGATTCCGGTGGAGCGAGCCGGATCAGTGGCGCGCCACCGCGCCCGGCGCCATCGGGTGTTTCCTCAGGGTCGGCGGTCAGCCTTACGGATTGACCGCCAGGAGCTGGACCCGGAACAGCAGGGTGGATTCCGCGGGGATGTCGTCGCCCATGCGGCGCCCGGCGTAGGCCAGGTTTGCGGGGATGACGAAGTCATAGGTCTCGCCGACGTGCATCAGGGCCACGCCCTCGGTCCAGCCCTTGATGACGCGGTTCAGGGGGAAGGAGGCGGGTTCGTTGCGCGAGTAGGAGCTGTCGAACTCCGTCCCGTTGATCAGGGTCCCGCGATAGTGGACGCGGACGGTGTCGGTGGTCAGCGGCATGGCGGCCTTGGGGAAGGCGCGGCCGACGCGCTTGTACTGCAGGCCCGAGGGGGTGACGTTCCAGCCGCGGTTGGTCAGGTTCCAGGCCAGATAGGCGCGCTGGGCCGGGACCCAGGACGTCGCATCGTTCGGCGCGGCGGCCAGGATGGTCGGCGGCACGGTGGCGGCGCAGGCCGACAGGGTCGCGGCGGAAAGGACGAGGGCGGCGGCGAGGGCGATACGGGTCATACGGCGACGCTAGCAGGGTCACGCCGCGCCGAAAAGTGGCGCTATGCGGGCCGGCTTCCCATGTTGGACGGGCGCGGCTGGCAGGCTTTCGGGCGGGTGAAAAGCGGGAATCCGAAGGACAGCATAATTCCTTGTGGACCGGCCTTTATTTCGTCGGAAAAGCGAGTATATGTCCGCGTTCCGCAACAGCTCAATTGAGTCTGCGCGAAAGCGCCGAGGCCCGGTCCGTCGCCCTCCGACCGAGCGAAGGTGCGGCTCCTGTCCCAGGGAGCCCATAGATTTCAGGCCTCCTGGACCTCGCAAGGGTCCGAGGGTGGAGGCCGAAACCGAAACGCGCGGCCGCTGGAAAGCGTGTCGTGCCACTGCATTTCTCCGGCAGGTCACGCTGCCAGGATTGGGAAACACTGAATGACAGACGTCCTCAACGGTCTCACCATCAACGGTCAGATCGCGTCGGCCACCACCTTCACCGGTAAAAAGCGCATTCGCAAATCCTTCGGGCGGATCCCCGAAGCGGTCGCGATGCCGAATCTGATCGAGGTTCAGCGCGCCTCCTACGAACAGTTCCTGCAGCGCGAAGTTCGCGCCGGCGTCCGCAAGGACCAGGGCATCGAGGCGGTCTTCAAGTCGGTGTTCCCGATCAAGGACTTCAACGAACGCGCCGTTCTGGAATACGTCTCCTACGAGTTCGAGGAGCCCAAGTACGACGTCGAGGAATGCATCCAGCGCGACATGACCTTCGCGGCTCCGCTGAAGGTCAAGCTGCGTCTGATCGTCTTTGAAGCGGACGAAGAGACCGGCGCCCGCTCGGTCAAGGACATCAAGGAACAGGACGTCTACATGGGGGACATCCCCCTGATGACGGACAAGGGCACGTTCATCGTCAACGGCACCGAGCGCGTGATCGTCTCGCAGATGCACCGTTCGCCGGGCGTGTTCTTCGACCACGACAAGGGCAAGACCCACTCTTCGGGCAAGCTGCTGTTCGCCGCCCGCGTGATCCCGTACCGCGGCTCGTGGCTGGACTTCGAGTTCGACGCCAAGGACGTGGTCTATGTGCGTATCGACCGTCGCCGCAAGCTGCCGGCGACCACCTTCCTCTATGCCCTGGGCATGGACGGTGAAGAGATCCTGCGCACCTTCTACGAGACCGTTCCGTACGAGAAGCGCGGCGAAGGCTGGGTCACCCCCTACAAGCCCGAGCGCTGGCGCGGCGTGAAGCCGGAGTTCGATCTGATCGACGCCGACACCGGCGAAGTGGTCGCGCAAGCCGGCCACAAGATCAGCGCCCGCGCGGCCAAGAAGCTGCAGGACGGCGGCCTGAAGTCGCTGTCGCTGGCCGCTGACGCCCTGGTCACCCGTTATCTGGCGGCCGACGCCGTCAACTACGAGACCGGCGAGATCTACGCCGAGGCCGGCGACGAGCTGGACGCCCCGACCATCGAACTGCTGGAAGGCAAGGGCTTCACCACCATCGACGTGCTGGACATCGACCACGTGACGGTCGGCGCCTACGTCCGCAACACCCTGCGGGTCGACAAGAACACGGGCCGCGAGGACGCCCTGTTCGACGTCTACCGCGTGATGCGCCCGGGTGAGCCGCCGACCCCGGAAGCCGCCGAGGCCATGTTCCAGTCGCTGTTCTTCGACGCGGAACGCTATGACCTGTCGGCCGTGGGCCGGGTGAAGATGAACATGCGTCTGGAAACCCCCGAGGTTTCGGACGAAATCCGCGTGCTCCAGAAGGACGACGTCCTCAAGGTGCTGCAGATCCTGGTCGGCCTGAAGGACGGCAAGGGCGAGATCGACGACATCGACAACCTCGGCAACCGCCGGGTCCGTTCGGTGGGCGAGCTGCTGGAAAACCAGTACCGCGTCGGCCTGCTGCGCATGGAACGCGCGATCAAGGAGCGCATGTCGTCGGTCGATATCGACACCGTCATGCCGCACGACCTGATCAACGCCAAGCCGGCCGCCGCCTCGGTGCGCGAGTTCTTCGGCTCGTCGCAGCTGTCGCAGTTCATGGACCAGACGAACCCGCTGTCGGAAATCACCCACAAGCGCCGCCTTTCGGCGCTTGGCCCGGGCGGTCTGACGCGTGAGCGCGCGGGCTTCGAAGTCCGCGACGTCCACCCGACCCACTACGGCCGCATCTGCCCGATCGAAACGCCGGAAGGCCCGAACATCGGTCTGATCAACTCCCTGGCCACCCACGCCCGCGTCAACAAGTACGGCTTCATCGAGAGCCCGTACCGTCGCGTGAAGGACGGCAAGGCCCAGGGCGAGGTGGTCTACATCTCGGCCATGGAGGAGTCGAAGTACACGATCGCCCAGGCGAACATCGCCCTGAAGGACGGCGAGATCGTCGACGATCTGGTCCCCGGCCGGATCAACGGTGAATCCCAACTGCTGGTGAAGGCCGACGTCGACATGATGGACGTGTCGCCGAAGCAGGTCGTTTCGGTCGCCGCCGCCCTGATCCCGTTCCTGGAAAACGACGACGCCAACCGCGCACTGATGGGCGCCAACATGCAACGTCAGGCCGTGCCTCTGGTGCAGTCCGACGCGCCGCTGGTCGGCACCGGCATGGAAGCGGTCGTGGCCCGTGATTCGGGCGCCGTGGTCATCGCCCGCCGCGACGGCGTGGTCGAACAGATCGACGGCACGCGTATCGTTGTGCGCGCCACCGGCGAACTGGAAGCCGCCCGCTCGGGCGTCGACATCTACCGCCTGTCCAAGTTCCAGCGTTCGAACCAGTCGACCTGCATCAACCAGCGCCCGATCGTGCGCGTGGGTGACGCGGTTCAGGCCGGCGACGTCATCGCCGACGGTCCGTCGACGGACCTGGGCGATCTGGCCCTGGGCCGCAACGCCCTCGTCGCCTTCATGCCCTGGAACGGCTACAACTTCGAAGACTCGATCCTGATCAGCGAGCGCATCGTCCGCGACGACGTGTTCACCTCGATCCACATCGACGAGTTCGAAGTGATGGCCCGCGACACCAAGCTCGGGCCGGAAGAAATCACCCGCGACATCCCCAACGTCGGCGAGGAAGCCCTGCGCAACCTCGACGAAGCGGGCATCGTGGCCATCGGCGCCGAAGTCCAGCCGGGCGACATCCTCTGCGGCAAGGTCACTCCGAAGGGCGAAAGCCCGATGACCCCCGAAGAGAAGCTGCTGCGCGCCATCTTCGGTGAAAAGGCCTCGGACGTGCGCGACACCTCCCTGCGCCTGCCGCCCGGCGTCGCCGGCACGGTCGTGGACGTTCGCGTCTTCAACCGCCACGGCGTCGACAAGGACGAGCGCGCCATGTCCATCGAGCGTTCGGAAATCGAACGTCTCGGCAAGGACCGCGACGATGAGCTCGCGATCCTGGAACGCAACGTCTACGGCCGCCTGAAGCCCCTGCTGCTGGGCAAGAACGCGACCTCGGGTCCGAAGGGCCTGGGCCGCGGTGAAGTCACCGAAGACAAGCTGGGCGAGCTCTCGCGCGGCCTGTGGTGGCAGATCGCCCTCGACGACGAGAAGGCCATGGGCGAGCTGGAAGCCATGAAGGCCCAGTTCGAAAACGCCCGCAAGGCGCTGGACCGTCGCTTCGAAGACAAGGTCGAGAAGCTGCAACGCGGCGACGAACTGCCCCCGGGCGTGATGAAGATGGTCAAGGTCTTCGTCGCCGTGAAGCGCAAGCTTCAGCCGGGCGACAAGATGGCCGGCCGTCACGGCAACAAGGGCGTCATTTCCAAGATCCTTCCGATCGAGGACATGCCTCACCTGGCCGACGGCACCTCCGTCGACGTCGTTCTGAACCCGCTGGGCGTGCCGTCGCGCATGAACATCGGCCAGATCTTCGAAACCCACCTGGGTTGGGCGGCCGCGGGCCTGGGTCGTCAGATCTCGAGTCTGCTGGAAGCCTGGCAACAGGGCGGTCAGAAGCAGGCGCTCGTCGAGCGTCTGACCGAGATTTACGGCGAGGACACCCCTCTGCCGCAGGACGAGGAAGAACTGGTCGAGCTGGCGCACAACCTGTCCAAGGGCGTGCCGTTCGCGACCCCGGTCTTCGACGGCGCGCACATCTCGGACATCGAGGACCTGCTGGAATCGGCCGGTCTGGAGCGTTCGGGCCAGTCGATCGTCTATGACGGTCAGACCGGCGAGCAGTTCAAGCGTCCGGTCACGGTCGGCTACATCTACATGCTGAAGCTGCACCACCTGGTCGACGACAAGATCCACGCCCGCTCCATCGGCCCGTACTCGCTCGTCACCCAGCAGCCGCTGGGCGGTAAGGCGCAGTTCGGCGGTCAGCGCTTCGGGGAAATGGAGGTCTGGGCTCTGGAAGCCTACGGCGCCGCCTACACCCTGCAGGAAATGCTGACGGTGAAGTCCGACGACGTGGCCGGCCGGACCAAGGTCTACGAGGCCATCGTCCGCGGCGACGACAGCTTCGAGGCCGGCATTCCCGAGAGCTTCAACGTTCTCATCAAGGAAATGCGTTCGCTGGGTCTGAACGTGGAGCTGGAGAACAGCTGATCGGAACCACCCCTCTCCGCGCAAGCGGGGAGGGGACCGTCGCTCTCTCCACTTTTCGAATTTTAGGCAGCTCCCCGCTGCAGAAGGAATCAAGATGAACCAGGAAGTCCTGAACATCTTCAACGCGGTCCCGGTCACCCCGACCTTCGACCAGATCAAGATCGCCCTGGCCTCGCCGGAGAAGATCCGCTCGTGGTCGTTCGGCGAGATCAAGAAGCCCGAAACCATCAACTACCGCACGTTCAAGCCCGAGCGTGACGGCCTGTTCTGCGCCCGTATCTTTGGCCCGACCAAGGACTACGAATGCCTGTGCGGCAAGTACAAGCGCATGAAGTACAAGGGCATCATCTGCGAGAAGTGCGGTGTCGAAGTCACCCTGGCCCGCGTCCGTCGCGAGCGCATGGGCCACATCGAACTGGCCTCGCCGGTCGCCCACATCTGGTTCCTGAAGTCGCTGCCGTCGCGCATCTCGCTGATGCTGGACATGGCGCTGAAGGACGTGGAGCGCGTGCTCTACTTCGAAAACTACATCGTCACCGAGCCGGGTCTGACCCCGCTGAAGCAGAACCAGCTGCTGACGGAAGACGAGTTCTACCGCTACCAGGACGAGTTCGGCGATGACGGCTTCACCGCCGAGATCGGCGCCGAGGCCGTGCGCAACCTGCTGATGGGCATCGACCTCAACGCCGAGGCCGAGCGTCACCGCGGCGAACTGGCCGACAGCCCCTCGGAAATGAAGGCCAAGAAGGCCTCCAAGCGCCTGAAGCTGATCGAGGCCTTCCTCGAAAGCGGCAACAAGCCCGAGTGGATGATCCTGACGGTCGTTCCGGTCATCCCGCCGGAACTGCGCCCGCTGGTGCCGCTGGACGGCGGTCGTTTCGCGACCTCCGACCTGAACGACCTGTACCGCCGCGTGATCAACCGGAACAACCGCCTGAAGCGCCTGATGGAGCTCCGCGCGCCGGACATCATCATCCGCAACGAAAAGCGGATGCTGCAGGAATCGGTTGACGCCCTGTTCGACAACGGCCGTCGCGGCCGCGTGATCACGGGCGCCAACAAGCGTCCCCTGAAGTCGCTGGCCGACATGCTGAAGGGCAAGCAGGGCCGCTTCCGTCAGAACCTGCTGGGCAAGCGCGTCGACTACTCGGGCCGTTCGGTCATCGTGGTCGGTCCGGACCTGAAGCTGCACGAGTGCGGCCTGCCCAAGAAGATGGCGCTCGAGCTGTTCAAGCCGTTCATCTATGCGCGCCTGGACGCCAAGGGCCTGTCGGGCACCGTCAAGCAGTCCAAGCGCATGGTCGAGCGTGAACAGCCCCAGGTGTGGGACATCCTCGAAGAGGTGATCCGCGAGCACCCGGTCATGCTGAACCGCGCGCCGACGCTTCACCGTCTGGGCATCCAGGCGTTCGAGCCGAAGCTGATCGAGGGCAAGGCCATCCAGCTGCACCCGCTGGTCTGCGCCGCGTTCAACGCCGACTTCGACGGCGACCAGATGGCCGTTCACGTGCCGCTGTCGCTGGAAGCGCAACTCGAAGCGCGCGTCCTGATGATGTCGACGAACAACATCCTGTCGCCCGCCAACGGCAAGCCGATCATCGTGCCGTCGCAGGACATCGTCCTGGGCCTGTACTACATCTCGCTGGTCAAGGACGGTGAGCCGGGTGAAGGCAAGCTGTTCGCCAACATGGGCGAGATCGACGCGGCGCTCGACGCCGGCGTGGTGACCCTGCACACCCGCATCAAGGCGCGCTGGACCGAGGAAGACAAGGACGGCAACGAGATCACCAAGGTGATCGACTCGACCCCGGGCCGCATGAAGCTCGGCGCCCTGCTGCCCAAGAACCCGAACGTCGGCTACCGCCTGCTTGAGAAGAACCTCACCAAGAAGGAAATCGGCAACCTGATCGACGTGGTCTATCGCCACTGCGGTCAGAAGGCGACGGTCATCTTCGCCGACCAGATGATGGGTCTCGGCTTCAAGGAAGCGGCCAAGGCCGGCATCTCCTTCGGCAAGGACGACATCGTCATTCCGGCGAAGAAGGCCCAGCTGGTCGCCGAAACGCGCACCCTGGTCGAGGAATACGAGCAGCAGTACGCCGACGGTCTGATCACCAAGGGTGAGAAGTACAACAAAGTCGTCGACGCCTGGGCCAAGGCCACGGACAAGGTCGCCGACGAGATGATGGGCGAGATCGCGCAACCGCGCGTCCTGGCCTCGGGCCGTACGGCCGAGATCAACTCGGTCTACATGATGGCCAACTCCGGCGCCCGTGGTTCGCAGGCCCAGATGAAGCAGCTCGGCGGGATGCGCGGCCTGATGGCCAAGCCGTCCGGCGAGATCATCGAGACCCCGATCGTCTCGAACTTCAAGGAAGGCCTGACCGTTCTGGAGTATTTCAACTCCACCCACGGCGCCCGTAAGGGTCTGGCCGACACCGCGCTGAAGACCGCCAACTCGGGTTACCTGACCCGTCGTCTGGTGGACGTTGCGCAGGACTCGATCGTCACCGAGGACGATTGCGGCTCCACGCGGGGCATCACCCTGCGCGCCGTGGTCGAAGGCGGCGACGTCCTGGTCTCGCTGGGCCAACGCGTCCTGGGCCGCTACAACGCTGAGGACATCAAGGTTCCGGGCACGGACACCGTCCTGTTCCCCGCCGACACCTATCTGGTGGAAGACGTGGTCGAGGTCATCGACCGCGAGGGCGTCCAGTCGGTCAAGGTCCGCTCGGCCCTGACCTGTGAGGCCGAAGCCGGCATCTGCGGCATGTGCTACGGTCGCGACCTGGCGCGCGGCACCAACGTCAACATCGGCGAAGCCGTCGGCGTCATCGCGGCGCAATCGATCGGCGAGCCGGGCACCCAGCTGACGATGCGGACCTTCCACATCGGCGGTACGGCCCAGGTGGCGGAAACCTCGTTCTACGAGGCGACCAACGCCGGTGTGATCAAGGTCGCGGGCCCGACCGTCACCGCCGCCCACGGCGACCTGGTGTCGATGAGCCGCAACGTCATCGTCACCGTCATGGTCGATGGCAAGGATCGCGAAAGCTACAAGATCCCGTACGGCGGCCGTCTGCGCGTCAAGGACGGCGAAGAGGTCAAGAAGAACCAGCGTCTGGCGGAGTGGGACCCCTATACCACCCCGATCCTTACGGAAGTCGGCGGCGTCGTCCGCTTCGAGGACCTGACGGAAGGCCTGTCGTTCAAGGAAGAGACCGACGAAGCGACGGGCATCGCCCAGCGCGTCGTCATCGACTGGCGCGCGTCGCCCCGCGGTTCGGACCTGCGTCCGGCCATGGGCGTTACCGTCGGCGACGCCTACGCCAAGCTGGCCTCGGGCTCTGACGCCCGTTACCTGCTGCCCGTCGGCGCCATTCTCTCCGTGGCCAACGGCGACAACGTCAAGCCGGGCGAAATCCTGGCCCGTATCCCGACCGAAGGCGCCAAGACCCGCGACATCACCGGCGGTCTGCCGCGCGTCGCCGAACTGTTCGAAGCCCGCCGTCCGAAGGACTGCGCCGTCATCGCCGAAATGGATGGCCGCGTTGAATTCGGTCGCGACTACAAGAACAAGCGCCGCATCAAGATCACGCCGGAGCCCGATGCCGATGGCAACCAGGGCGAACCCGTCGAGTTCCTGATCCCGAAGGGCAAGCACATCTCCGTCCACGACGGCGATCTGATCCAGAAGGGCGACTACATCATCGACGGGAACCCGGATCCGCACGACCTGCTGCGCATCCAGGGCGTCGAGGCGCTGGCCGAGTATCTCGTGAACGAAGTGCAGGAGGTCTACCGACTGCAGGGCGTGCCGATCAACGACAAGCACATCGAGGTGATCGTTCGCCAGATGCTGCAGAAGGTCGAGATCATCGATTCGGGCGAAACCACCCTGATCCGTGGCGACACGGTCGAAGTGGCCGAAGCCGTGTTCGAGAACGAGAAGGTCGAAAAGCGTGGCGGCCGTATCGCCACCACCCAGCCGGTCCTGCTGGGCATCACCAAGGCGTCGCTGCAGACCCGCAGCTTCATCTCGGCGGCGTCCTTCCAGGAAACGACCCGCGTCCTCACCGACGCCTCGGTCAACGGCAAGAAGGACACGCTGGAAGGCCTGAAGGAAAACGTCATCGTCGGCCGTCTGATCCCGGCCGGCACCGGCGCCTACCTCCGGTCGCTGCAGAAGGTCGCCAACGAGCGTGACGCCCTGCTGACGCAGACCCGCGAAGCCAACGTCGAACCGCTGCCGGAAGACCTGCAGCTGGAGCTGGCCGAGAGCGAGTAATCGCTCAAGCCGCACTGAACTGAACGAGGGCGGTCCCGGCGACGGGGCCGCCCTTTTTCTTTGTTGAAGGGCGCTATCGCTCGCTACGTGAGCGCGGCTTGACCGTCTGACGAAAGAGCGGGACCGTCGTTCCATGATCGCAGCCCTGCTCATGACCATTGGCCTGCTGATCCAGCAGACTCCGCAGGAGCCGCCGGCGGATGTGGTGCCAGATGTGGTGGTGCGCGGGGTGTCGGGGGATGCGGTGGGACGGTTCGTCGGCGGGCTGACGATCCCGGGCGAGCACGGGCAATTCCTCGGGCAGGTGGCGCGCTGGGATCATCGGCTGTGCGTCGAGGTTTCGGGCGCGGTCCCGGAGGTGAATGCCTATCTCACCAGCCAGATCGCGGCCAATTTCGCCTCTCTCGACATTCCGCACGCGGAGGCGGGCTGCACGCCGACGGTCATGGTGGTGGTCACGCCGGATGCGGATCTGTTCGCCGGGACCTTCGCGGGCCGCTACCGGGTGCAGATGTTCGAGAACCGGCGCGAGGCGATCGATGCCTTCGTGGGGCCGCCCCGACCCGTGCGCTGGCGCCATCGGGTGCGGACCGATCAGCAGGCCCTGCCGAACTCGCGCCTGAAGATGGCGACTGTCCGGACGGTGCAGCAGACGATCATCGTGGTGGACGCCAACCGGGCCTCGGCGCCGCCGTTGGACGCCCTGGCCGCCTATCTGGCCTTCGTCGCCCTGGTCGACATGCCGCCGGAACCGGAGACGAACGGCCAGCGCACCATCCTGAGCCTGTTCGACGAGACGGACCCCGATCGGCCTCACGCTCTGACCCGCTGGGACCGCGCCTTCCTCCAGGCCCTTTACCGGATGACGCCCGACGTCAGCTTCGGCTTCCAGCAGTCCGAGATCGAGAACCGGATGCGAAGCGCCCTGACCGCGCCGACGCCCTGAGGGAATCTCGCGGCGGCGGCTCCACACGGGATGCGGGCTCCGTCAGGATGATGTACACCTTGAGGTGGTTCTCAGGGAGGCGGCGTCGTGATCACCGGATGGATGATGGCCTTGGCGCTCGCGATCCAGGCGACGCCCCAGACCGTGCCCCCCACAACGCCCCAGACCGCGCCGGACACCGTCGAGGACATCGCCGTCACCGGGGTGAGCGCGGAGCAGGTGAACGCCTTTGTCGGCGAGCTGCTGGAACCGGCGCGGTATGGGCGGAACGAGGGGCAACTGGCGCGCTGGAGCGACCCCCTGTGTGTCCGGGTCATCGGCGGGACGCCCGATGTGAATGCCGCGCTGGGCGAGCAGATCGCCGACGTTTTCCGTTCGCTCGGCGTGAAACTGAAGGAGGGCTACTGTCACAGCCCGAACGTCATGGTGGTGATCGCCGACAACGCCGGCGGCTTCGCGCAAACGGTCGCCCAACGCTACAGCAACCGGCTGTTCGAAAACCGGCGGCAGGACATGGCCGAGTTCGCGGGCCCGCCCAGGCCGGTGCGCTGGCAACACCGGACCCGGACCACGGCCATGCGGCGGTCGGCGGCGGCCAGCCTGGTGGCCGAGAACCTGTCTGGAACTAAGGACGCGATGGGCGCGGACCTGCCGAATACGCGATTGAGCCTGAGCACGGGCGAGGAGATCGAGCGCGCCCTGATCGTGGTCGACTCGCGCCGTCTGGGCGACGTCCCGTCGCGGGGGCTGGCGGCCTATGTGGCGTTCGCGGTGATGCTGGACCTGCCGCAGCTGCCTGACGTGGCGGGGGCCGACACGATCCTGAACCTGTTCGAACCAGGCGGCCCCACCGAGCTGACGGCCTGGGACCGGGCCCTGATCGACGGGGTCTATTCGGTGGGGGCGGGACAGCCGTTCGCCAATCAGGAGAGCCAGATCAGCCGCGACATGCGCCGGTCGCTGGTCGAGGCCGCCCTGACCCCGCCAACGCCCTGACCCCGCCAACGCCCTGACCCCGCCAACGCCCTGACCCCGCCAACGCCCTGACCCCGCCAACGCCCTGATCCCGGCTCAGACCGCCAGGTTAGTCGTGGCCGGGCAGGCGGAGGTGCTGATCGATGGGTGTGCGGTTGGAGTCCTGTCGGATCGTGCCGGTGGCGCCCTCGCGCATCGACGGGTCGAGGTGAGAGCCCGCGCAGCCCGTGCCCAGATTTCCGCCCGGACAGTCGCCGGAGAAGACGTTTCCGCCGCCAGACCTGAGCGGCGCCCGACGGGATTGATACCGTTCCAGGGCGCGGCGGCCCTCGGCGGCGAAGCCCTCCTCGCGGCGCCGTTCGCTGGGCGTCAGGGTGCGGCCTCCCGGCGGGTGGCGTTGACCGGCTGCAATGGCGCCGTCGATGAACCGCTCGTCGCACAGGGCCTGCTCCGCGGCGCTCAGATGCCCGTCCATGATCCGGCAGCCGCCAGGTCCGGTGCGCATCGTCCTGCCGATGGCGGCGCCGAGACTCTCCGGTCGATAGGTCCACGGATTGGCCTCGGCAGGCGGGGCAGGGGCGCCGGCCGCGGGAACCCCCGCCGCGCGCGGCGAAGGCGGGGCAGGGCGATCCTCCTCGTCCTCCTCCTTGAGCTTCGACGGGGTGACGTCACGGCTCGCCGAACGGGTCAGGGCGGGCGCGTTCGCCGATGAGGCGGGCGCCGAGCGGGGAATGCGTGCGGTCTCGCCGTTGAGCAGGGGGCGGGGCTCCATCTCGACATAGACGGCCCGGTCATCGACGACCGTTTGCTCCGACCGGACCTCCAGAAGCCCCAGCCCGATGAGGCCGAGCACCAGGGCGTGAGCGGCGATCGAGCCGACAAGCACGGCCGCGCGTTCGGCCCGCTCACGCGAGGTCGCGCGCGCTCCGCCGCGGGGCCCCATGATGTCGCGCCAGTCCGGTTTGAACGTCGCCGTCATCAGAGCCCCTCGGTCCGAACCGCCGGAACCTGGGCCGTAAGGGAAAGGCAAAGCATGGCGACTTGTGGGCCGTGACGCGCCATCTCAGTGTCGTCCCGGAAGATCGGGGAACCAGCCGTCGCGATCTGACCAGATCCGCCCCTGGATGGCCACGGCGCAGGGATCCGACGGATTGGGGGCGCCGGGACAGGGATTGGCGCGGCTGTTCGGCTTGAGCCCCAGACGGCGCTGCTCATAGGCCTGGAGAGCGGCCGCGCCCTCGGCGGCGAAGCGAGCGTCGCGCTCGGGCTCGCCCGTGCCGGCGATGCGGCGGGCGCCCGAAGCGGCTCTGGCGAACCGCTCGTCACAGACCGCCTGCTCCTGCGCCGTCAATGTTCCGGCCAGCGTACGGCAGGCGAGGACGGAGGTGCGGACCGACGGCGGAACGGGAACGGAGGAGAGCCGGGGCTGGCCCGTTGCGGGTCCGGCCTCGGTCCCACGGGGCGTGGCGCGATCCCTGTCCCCGGCAGGAGGCGTCGCGGACCGGCCTGACTCGGGGAGGTGGAATTCGGACGCGCGCTCGGCCGTCTGGGTCATCCAGCGGTCGCCGTCGTTCGGGGCGACCCGGCTCAGGCGGACGTGGCGACCCTCCCGGGCCGGGAATGGGGTCAGGTCGACCGGAACCCAGTACCCCTCCGGGAAGACATCCGGCCCCATGGCGCGTTCCGGCTCCGGGAAGTCTGTCCCCGACAGGCCGCGCAGGACGAGGCCGATGACGAGGGCATGCAGGACGATCGAGCCGATGACGGCGAACGGAGCCCATGGCCCCTGTCCCACCAGGCGCTCCACGGGGCGCGGGATCGGGCCGTGCAACGTCTGATCCGCCATCTGCCCTCCGTTCAATCATAGAGGGCTCCGGCAGCGTGGCGGTATTGGGGCGGCGACATGCGGCATGCTAGCCTCGGTTGCAGAGGACCCGCCATGGGGCGGACCCCGGAGGAGACGGCATGCCGACCTCGCTTGTGTTGATGCTCCTGATGGCTCAGGCGACCCTGCCGGAAACGCGCCCGGCGCCGGGTGCTGGAGCGCAAGCCGGCGCCCAACGAGAGGTTCAGGAGGGCGCGGTGGAGCTGGAATGCCGGTTACTGCGAGACCGGCGTGTCTCGGACTGCGTCATTCTGTCTGAAACTCCGCCCGGGCAGGGTTTCGGCGCAGCGGCCCTGAGCGCCGCGCGGCATGCCCGCCTGACCCCGCAAAACGTCTACAGCAGCGCCGCAAACGGCAGGGTCCGGTTCAGAACCACCTTCCGGCTACCCTGACTGACGCTCCGCTTGACCTGAAACCCCTTCGCGCCTATACGCGCCGGACTTTCGAGGCATGGGGGATTCTTCCCTCGCCGGGATCGTGACAATCGAACGGACGGGCTGTGCCCGCCGGAACGCCCAAAGCGCGCGTTCCGGTTTTTCTGTTTGGGCGGCGCGCCTGGCCTCAAAGACCCCGGGCGAGGCCAGCCGGCCCCGTTCAAAAGAAGGACATGAGGCGCCCCGGCCGACAGGCACACGCCTCCATCAGAAGTCGAGACGAGTTAAAATGCCTACGATCAACCAACTGATCCGCAAGCCCCGCAAGCCCAAGCCCGTGCGCAACAAGGTGCCGGCTCTGGAAGGCTCGCCCCAGCGCCGCGGCGTCTGCACCCGCGTCTATACGACGACCCCGAAGAAGCCGAACTCGGCTCTGCGTAAGGTCGCCAAGGTCCGTCTGGCCAAGTCCGGCTATGAAGCCGTGTGCTACATCCCCGGCGAAGGCCACAACCTGCAGGAACACTCGGTTGTTCTGATCCGCGGCGGCCGCGTGAAGGACCTTCCCGGCGTGCGTTACCACATCCTGCGCGGCGTGCTCGATACGCAAGGCGTCAAGGACCGCAAGCAGCGCCGTTCGCACTACGGCACCAAGCGTCCGAAGTAAGACGCCCCGCCGACCTTCCAGATTCAGCCGGACTGCTCCGGCTTTCCGATACCGATTTAAGAGGCCCAGCCCATGTCCCGTCGTCACCGCGCCCAGAAACGCGAAGTCCTGCCGGATCCCAAATACAAGGATCTGACCGTCACCAAGTTCATGAACTACGTCATGTACGAGGGCAAAAAGGCCGTCGCCGAAAACATCGTCTACGGTGCGTTCGACATCCTGGCCGACAAGAAGAAGGACGTCGAAGCCGTCGTCACCTTCCACACCGCCCTGGAAAACGTTCAGCCGTCGGTCGAAGTCCGTTCGCGTCGCGTCGGCGGCGCCACCTACCAGGTGCCCGTCGAAGTCCGTCCGGACCGTCGCCGCGCCCTGGCCATCCGCTGGCTGGTCAACGCCGCGCGCAAGCGTGGTGAGAACACCATGACCGAAAAGCTGGCCGCCGAGCTGCTGGACGCCTCGAACAACCGCGGCACCGCGGTCAAGAAGCGCGAAGACACCCACAAGATGGCTGAAGCCAACCGCGCCTTCAGCCATTACCGCTGGTAATGTCTTCAATGCGTCATGGCTCTTACGTAAGGGCCGGGCGCTGACTATCTAGGACTATCCGGCGCGGGCGGTTTGAGCTAAATCGCCCGCGCCCGCTTATCCAGACACCGTACGATCTTCCCGAGGACGCCTCCCGCGTCCTGAACTCACTTCAAGGCACGTTCCATGGCCCGCACTCACAAGCTTGAGGACTACCGCAACTTCGGCATCATGGCCCACATCGATGCGGGCAAGACGACGACGACCGAGCGGATCCTGTATTACACCGGCAAGTCCCACAAGATCGGCGAAGTCCACGACGGCGCCGCGACCATGGACTGGATGGACCAGGAACAAGAGCGCGGCATCACCATCACCTCGGCCGCGACGACCGCCTTCTGGCAGGGCAAGCGCCTGAACATCATCGACACCCCCGGGCACGTGGACTTCACCATCGAGGTCGAGCGTTCGCTGCGCGTCCTCGACGGCGCCGTGACCGTGCTGGACGGCAACGCCGGCGTTGAGCCGCAGACCGAAACCGTCTGGCGCCAGGCCGACAAGTACAAGGTTCCGCGCATCGTCTACGTCAACAAGATGGACAAGATCGGCGCCGACTTCGACAAGTCGGTCGAGTCGATCCGCGACCGTCTGGGCGCCAAGGCCGTGCCGATCCAGTTCCCGATCGGCGCCGAATCCTCGCTGTCGGGTCTGGTCGACCTGGTCCGCATGACCGGCGTGGTCTGGGACAACGACGGCCTGGGCGCTTCCTACAAGGACGTGCCGATCCCGGCCGACCTGGTCGACAAGGCCAACGAAGCCCGTCAGTACCTGATCGACAACGCCGTCGAACTCGACGACGAGGCGATGGAAGCCTACCTCGAAGGCAACGAGCCCGACGAAGCCACCATCAAGAAGTGCATCCGCAAGGCCGTGCTGACCGGCGCCTTCTACCCGATCCTCTGCGGCTCGGCGTTCAAGAACAAGGGCGTGCAGACGCTGCTCGACGCCGTCGTCGACTACCTGCCGTCGCCGCTGGACATCCCGCCGACCCCGGGCATCGACTTCAAGACCGAAGAGCCCGTCGTTCGTAAGGCCTCGGACGAAGAGCCCCTGTCGGTTCTGGCGTTCAAGATCATGGACGACCCCTTCGTCGGTTCGCTGACCTTCTGCCGCCTGTATTCGGGCAAGATGGAAACCGGCATGAGCCTGCTGAACTCGTCGCGCGACAAGCGTGAGCGCGTCGGCCGCATGCTGCAGATGCACTCGAACAACCGTGAAGACGTCAAGGAAGCCTACGCCGGCGACATCGTCGCCCTGGCCGGCCTCAAGGAAACCCGCACCGGCGACACCCTGTGCGATCCGCTGAAGTCGCCCGTCATCCTTGAGAAGATGGAATTCCCGGCGCCGGTTATCGAGATCTCGGTCGAGCCGAAGTCGAAGGCCGACCAGGAGAAGCTGGGCGTCGCCCTGGCCAAGCTGGCCTCGGAGGATCCCTCCTTCACCGTCTCGACCGACCACGAGTCGGGCCAGACCATCCTGAAGGGCATGGGCGAGCTGCACCTGGACATTAAGATCGACATCCTGAAGCGCACCTACAAGGTCGAGGCCAACATCGGCGCGCCGCAGGTCGCCTATCGTGAATCCCTGGGCCGCAAGGTCGACATCGACTACACCCACAAGAAGCAGACCGGTGGTACGGGTCAGTTCGCCCGCGTCATGATCACCTTCGAACCCGGCGAGCCGGGCTCGGGCTTCATCTTCGAGAACTCGATCGTCGGCGGCGCGGTGCCCAAGGAATACATCCCGGGCGTCGAAAAGGGTCTGACCTCGGCCAAGGACAACGGCCTGCTGGCCGGCTTCCCGCTGATCGACTTCAAGGCGACCCTGACGGACGGCAAGTTCCACGACGTCGACTCCAGCGTGCTGGCGTTCGAAATCGCGTCGCGCGCCGCCTTCCGGGAACTGAAGGAGAAGGGTTCGCCCAAGCTGCTCGAGCCGATCATGGCGGTTGAGGTCGTGACCCCCGAGGACTACCTCGGTTCGGTCATCGGCGACCTGAACGGCCGTCGCGGCATGATCCAGGGTCAGGACATGCGCGGCAACGCCACCGTCGTGAACGCCTTCGTGCCGCTGGCCAACATGTTCGGCTATGTGAACACGCTGCGTGGCATGTCGCAGGGCCGCGCCGCCTTCACCATGCAGTACGACCACTACGAACCGGTGCCGCAACACGTCGCCGACGAAGTCATCAAGAAGTACAGCGCCTAAACCCCAACCAAACCCGGACGGAGCCCGCTCCGTCCGGACCCCTGAAAACCCCAAGGACTGAAGCCCCCTCATTTCAGGGGACGGAGAGAAGAGAATGGCCAAGGAAAAGTTCGAACGCACGAAGCCGCACTGCAACATCGGCACGATTGGTCACGTTGACCACGGCAAGAC
>NZ_JBXAQH010000005.1:0-222499 GCF_058807035.1 Brevundimonas sp. GW821-FHT12E07
CGCTTCGCCATCCGTGAAGGCGGCCGCACCGTCGGCGCCGGCGTCGTCGCCAAGATCATCGCCTAAAAGATACAAGATACAGTAGCTTACAGAGCGGCCCCGGAGAGCAATCTCCGGGGTCGTTTTGCTTTCTGGGCCCCTCTCCCAAAGGGAGAGGGAGGGACCCGCGAGCAAAGCGAGTGGGAGGGTGAGGGGTTCTGCCCTCACCGGTGAGCGACATTACCCCTCACCCTTTTGCGCAAGGACGACGGCTTCGCCGCCGTGCGCTCAAGCCCTCTCCCTGTGGGAGAGGGAAGATGGCAACCTTCACCATTCATTGGGCGTTGGGAGCCGGATGATTCACCACGCTCGCGCCGTCCTCTCCATCCTGTTCGGCGCCCTGTTGCTGGCCGGGTGCGCCCTGCATCCGGGGGCGGTGGATCGGGTCAGGCTGGCGTCGGATCTGACCCGGCCCGTGGTCGCGACCCCGGCGGGCGATCTCAGAGGCATCGACGGCGACGGCGTCCGGGCCTTCCTCGGCGTGCCCTATGCCGCGCCGCCAGTCGGGGATCTGCGCTGGCGGGCGCCGCAGCCGGTCGCGGCCTGGCAGGGCGTGCGAGACGCCTCGCGCATCGGATCGGACTGCACCCAGGCGCTGGGCCGACGCGCCGTGCTCGGCGGCGGGGGCGGGGTCGTCTTCGGCAGCGAGGACTGCCTCACCCTCAACATCTATGCGCCGGCGGGAGAGCCTGCGACGCCGCGTCCGGTGATGGTTTATTTGCACGGCGGAGCCTTCACCATCGGGGCGGGCGCCAACTACGACCCCGGCCTGCTGGCGGTCGAGCAGGACCGGGTGGTGGTGACCCTGAACTTCCGCCTCGGCGCCCTGGGCTGGCTCGCCCATCCGGACTTTGCCAGGGACGGCGATGGGGTGGGCGGCAACTGGGGGCTGATGGACCAGCAGGCGGCCCTGCGCTGGGTCCACGCCAATATCGCAGCCTTCGGCGGCGATCCCGGCGACGTCACCCTGTTCGGAGAAAGCTCGGGCGCCTGGAGCGCCTGCTACCTGATGTCGGCGCCGTCGTCCCAGGGTCTGTGGAGTCGGGTCATCCTGCAGAGCGGGCCATGCCTTGAACCCTCATCCCTGAATGATGCGGCGACGGCGGCCCAGGCCGGGCCGGGCTTCGCCGAGTTGCTGGGTTGCGATGGGCCGGACGCCGTTGCCTGCCTGCGATCGAAGTCGAAGGGGGCGATCGCAAAGACACGTTCCGTGCGCAGCGGCCTGAACGGGCCCGGATCCTGGGGGCCGGTCTATGGCGACGCCCTGGTCCCGCACAGCCCGGCGGAAGCTTTCGCCTCGGGCGACTTCATCCGCACCCCGGTGATCGTGGGCACGAACGCCGACGAGGGCCGGCTGTTCGCGGTCGAGGTCAGGGACATGGCCCGCTACGACGACGAGACCCGCTGGATGTACGGCGACGAGGGGACGCGGGTCCTGGCCCACTATCCGGTCGGCGAGGACGGTCCCGGCCTGACCATGGCGCGCAGCTTCACCGACCAGAGGTTCGCCTGTCCGTCCGACGCCCTGCGCCGGGTGCTGGCCCGGCATGTGCCCGTCTACGGCTATGAGTTCGCCGATCCGAACCCGCCCATCGTCGTGCCCCGCTTCCTGCTGCCCTACGACATGGGCGCCTATCACGCCTCGGAGATGACCTATGTTTTCGGCCGGCCGTGGGCTTTCGCCAGTCCCTCGAAATTCACGCCGGAACAGGCGGCGCTGGCGCGGCGGATGCGCGACGCCTGGGCGGGGTTTGGCCATGACCCGGCGTTCGAGGCCGGCTGGCCGCGCGTCAATGAACGTGGAACGCCGCTGAAGGCTTTCGACCCGGCGGGCGACCGGGCGGATGACGGCTTCTTCGTCCGCCACCAGTGCGCGATGTGGGACGGCTCGGACTTCGGCGCCGTCATCCGGATGGCCCGCTAGCGTCTAGCGGAAGTGGACCATCACGCCCGGCTTGACGGCCTCGGCCAACTCCAGCGCGTCCCAGTTGGTCAGACGGACGCAGCCGTGGCTGGCGGTCTTGCCGATCTTGGTCGGATCGGGCGTGCCGTGGATGCCGTAGCTCGGGCGGTCCAGATCGATCCAGACCGCGCCGACCGGATTGTTCGGACCGGCGGGGACTGTGACCTTCGGACCCTTGCCGAAGTTCAGCTTGGCGGGGTCATAGACATAGTCCGGGGTGCGGGCCACGCCGTTGACCTTCACCTCGCCCGACGGGCTGGGGTTGTCACCGCTGCCGATGGTGGCCGGGTAATAGGCGATCAGCTTGCCCGAGGCGTCATAGGCGCGGATGGCCTTCTCTGCCTTGGACACCTCGATGCGATCGACCGCGGCAAGGGTCGCCTGCCGGACGGACGGGACCATGATCTTCACCCCGGCCGTCTTGAAGTCGACGCCTGGATTCAGGGCCTGAAGCAGGGTCTCGGAGATGTGGAAGCGTTCGGCGATCTTCTCGCGCGCTGTCGAATAGTTCGTTCCAAGCTCGGCCTGGAGCGACAGGTCGTCCGTCGGCGGCGGGCTGAACGGACCGGCGACGTCTTCGGCGCTCAGGACATAGTCGGCCATGACTGGCGCGGAGTCGGTGCTCGCCAGGACCTGGACCATGTCGGCCTCGGTGAAGGTCTCGTCCTCACGGCCGTTGGCCTTGCGCCAGGCCTCGATCGCCTGACGCGTGTTCGAGCCGCGCAGGCCGTCGATCTGGCCGGGCGAGAAGGGGGTGCGGTCCAGAAGGATCTGCAGCCGGATCAGGCCCGCGTCGGGCGGGGTGTCGGCGGCCGGGTCCGGCGTTTCGACGGCCTGGCCCGAAACGGCGGTGTCCGGCAGGGCCTCGGGCGCGGGGATGCCGCCCTCGATCTCGGCCCGGCTCAGCCCCGGCGTCACGCCCGCCGCCGGCGCCTCGACGCGGCTGTTCTGGCGATCAGGCGACCCGCAGGCCGCGAGCCACCCGGCGGCGAGGGGAAGGGCGGCGGAGACGAGGAGCAGCAGACGCAGACGCATGGGGCACTCTTTAATACGGCAAGGCTTGATGAAGGCTTCAGGCGCCGGAGAGTTCCCTATCTCAGGGCTGCGGCCAGACCTTCTGCGGTGATGGCGGCCCAGCACGCATAGCCCTCGTCATTCATATGCAGGTCGTCCGGCC
Source organism: Brevundimonas sp. GW821-FHT12E07 (assembly GCF_058807035.1). NCBI lineage: Bacteria > Pseudomonadati > Pseudomonadota > Alphaproteobacteria > Caulobacterales > Caulobacteraceae > Brevundimonas > Brevundimonas sp. GW821-FHT12E07. The sequence continues at coordinate 3,180 of NZ_JBXAQH010000005.1, forward strand.
CGATGCCGCCCCGGCTGAGGCGGCCCCAGCCCTGCATGGCCTCGAAGCGGCGCTGCACCGCATAGCCGACCCGGGTGCCCTCCAGGGCGATCAGCCGCGCGGCCTCGCCCAGCTCGCTGTTCTTGCCCCGGAAGTTGACGCCGTTCTCGGGCAGGCGCTGCGGATCGACCAGCAGGACGTCGACATGGGCGGCCGAGAGGATGGCCTCGCCGCGCTGCAGATCGGCGGCGACGTCGTTCCAGGGGCGGGCGCGCAGGATGTCGTTGGTGCCCAGCTGCCAGATGACCAGATCGGGCTGGAAGCGTTCGATCTCGGCTTGCAGCCGGTTGACGGTCTCATGCGCCGTCTCCCCGCCGATGCCCCGGTTCCAGACATTGACCGCGACCTCTGGCATCCGTGCGCGCAGATCGGTCTGCAGCAGGGGGACGAAGCCGAGTTCGGCGCGGCTGGCGCCCACGCCCTCGATGCTGGACGAGCCGATGGCCAGGATGTTGAGCCGGTTCTGGGCCACCGCCGCCTTCGACCGCTTCAGTCCGTCGCCGGCCAGGACCAGGCTGTCGCCGCTGACCGGGCAAGCCGGGGAATCGGCCTCAGGCGCCTGGATCGGGTTCGGGATCACCGGCTCGGTGGCGCGTGGTTGGGTCTGGGCCCGGGCGGCGCCGGCCAGGATCAGCCCCAGGCCGATCCCGGCGGCGGCGGTCAGCAGGACAGTCTTCAGTCTCACCCGTTCTCTTCTCCGGTTGCGGGGTCGGTGGCGGTTTCGCCGGAATTGCTCGAGCCTTCGGCCCCGCGCGGCTCGGTCGCGGGGCGCGGGGGTTCGCCCTCGGGGCCCGGGCGCAGGTTCTCGTTCTCGACAGCTTTGTCTTTGGGGCGGTTGGGGGAGGTCATCGCAGTCTTCCTGATTATCCACGGTCTGGCCGTCTGCGGCAACGCTCGGGGCGAAGGTTCGGCTCCGGACCCGAGCGGCGAAAGGTCTCGTTCACCATCCCGCTAAACCGTCCCGAAACAGCGGTCGGTGCAGGGTGCCGGCTGAAATCGGAGAGCCGCATGACCGGAACCCTTGAGGTCGAGATCATCAGGCCGGAGGCGCTGACCCCGGCAGACGAGACCCTGTGGCGCGCCATGCTGGCGGCCGACCCGGTGCTGGCCAGCCCCTATTTCCGCCCGGAGTTCACCCGCGTGGCCGGGGCGATCAGCCCGGATGCGGCCCTCGCCGTGTTCAAACAGGACGGCGAGACGGTCGGCTTCTTCCCGTATCAGACGCGCGGCGGCACGATCCAGCCGCTGGGCGCGCCGATGAACGACTATCACGGCGTCGTCGCCTTTCCGGGCCAGGCGCCGGATCTGGAGACGGTCGCCCGCCTGCTGGACGCCCCGCGCCTGCGCGTCAGCGCCTGGGTGGGAGAGGCTGAAGCCACCGAAGAGCGCCAGACCCTGATGGTCGCCATGCCCGACGAGGGATACGACGCCTGGTACGCCGAGCGCCGCTCCACCTGGGGCAAATACTTCAAGGACAAGGAACGCGCCCGCCGCAGCCTCGAGGCCGAGCAGGGGCCGATCACGGTCGAGCGCAATCTGCGCGACCCGGACCTGCTGGATCAGCTGATCGCCCTCAAGCGCGACCAGTACAAGCGCACCGGCCGCCACGACATCTTCGATTGCGGCTGGACCGCCGAGCTGCTGCACGCCCTGCTCAAGACCGAAGGCCAGGACGATTTCGGCGCCTCCATGGCCGCCATGTACGCGGGCGGCAGGCTGGTGGCGGTGGAGTATTCCCTGCACGCCGGCGGCCGCTACCATTTCTGGTTCCCGGTCTATGAGCCGTCGCTGGCGCGCTGTTCGCCGGGCATCCTGCTCAGCATGGACACCATGCGGCTGGCCTCGGAGAAGGGCTACCGGGTCTTCGACTTCGGCTTCGGCGGCGAGGGCTACAAGAAGTACTTCTGCAACGCCATGCAGACGGTGCGCGAAGCCGTGGTCATGCGCCCGGGCCTCAGCTCCGGCATCAGCAATGCCGCGGTCGGCCTGCTGAACGCGGCGGGCAAGCGGCGCGGCGACCGGCTGCGCACCAGCGTCCGGCGGCGCTGGGCGGCGATCGAGGCCTGCGAGACCACCTCGATGGACCGGCTCAAGGGCGCGGTCGAGGCGGCCCAGGTGGCGCTCAGCAAGGGCAAGGCCCGCGCGGCCCAGCGTCTGGCCGATCCGGCGGTGAGCGGATGAGAGATCAAGTGACGAAGCGCACCCGCTATCCGGGCCCGATCACCGAGGCGAAGAAGCACCCGCACGATCTGGTCGAGCGCGGCTTCGCGACCGACGAGGCCCTGGCCCAGGTGCTGGACCGCTATCCGGCCGAGCTGTTCGACATCAACCTGTACGACTACGACGCCGAGGGGCAGGTCTCGCTGCGCACCGGCGCGCGCGGCAAGCTGTCGGGCGACAAGCTGCTGGAGGCCATCCAGGCCGGGCGGCTCTGGGTCAATCTGCGCGACGCCCAGAACGGCTGCCCCGACCTCTGGGCCGCGGCCATGGGCGAGTTCAAAAAGATCGAGGCGGCCTATCCGGGGCTGAAGGCCGTGCGCAATGCGGGTCAGCTGATCATCTCCTCGCCGGTGGCGCGGGTGCCCTATCATTTCGATCCGGCCGGGGTGGTGCTGTTCCACCTGCGCGGCCGCAAGCGGATCTTCGTCTATCCGGGCGACGAGGCCCATCTGCCCGAGCGCAATATGGAGCAGGTGGTCGCGCGCCAGACGACCGAGGAACTGCCCTATGTCCGCGCCTTCGAGGCCGACGCCCAGGTCATGGACCTGGAGCCCGGTGAGGCCCTGACCTGGCCGCTGTACGCCCCGCACCGGGTGGAGAACCTCGACAGGTTCTGCGTCAGCCTGTCGATGGACTTCCAGACCTGGCCGTCGCGGTTCCGCAACGGCGCTCTCTATACCAACGCCGTCATGCGCAGCCGGGGCGGTTCGCCGCGCTTCACCGAAGGCATGTCAACGCCGGAACTGGCCGCGCGCTGGGCCGCCTCCCTGGCGCTCAAGAAGGTCGGCGGGCTGAGGAGCAAGCTCGACAGCTTCGAACGCGACTTCGAGCCCGAGGTCGGCGCCGCCGATGGGGCAGGGGCCTTGCGGGCCTAGATTAAATCGAGGTCATGACGTCGAGTTAAAATGACTTGCGGGAACGACGGCGGCATTTTCCGGTCATCGCCGGAGAGGAAACCCGTCATGAATTTCGCAGTCGTCGCCACCGCCGCTTCCATCGCCGTACTCGGCGTCGCCGCCATCGCCGCCCCCGCCTCCGCCAAGGACGGTCCCGAGGTCCGCGTCCGTAACGCCGCCGCCCGCATGGTCGTGATCGTCGAGGACCGTCAGGACGTCGCTGTGGAGATTGAGGGTGGTTCCGCCAACCTGCCGCGCCCGACCGTGACCCGGGTCGGCAATGAAGTCCGCATTGACGGCGAGCTGGGCCGCAACTCCATCCGCAACTGCCGCAGCGGCCCTGAGACGGCGCGTCAGCCTGGCGAGGGGGCCTCGGTCGAGGTGCGCAACCACGGCCGTGTCGACCTGTCGGCCGCGCCGCTGATCGTGGTGCGCACGCCGCGCGACGTCGATGTCTCCACCCAGAACTCGGCCGTGTTTGGCTCGGTCGGCCGCGGCGCGAACCGGATCGAACTGAGCAGCGGCGGCTGCGGAGACTGGACCGTGGCCAACACGACCGGCCACATGGATCTGGGTGTCGGCGGTTCGGGCAACATCCGCGCTGGAACCTCGGCCAGCCTTGAGGCCTCCATCGGTGGCTCGGGCCGGATCAACGCCGGCGCCACCGGTGATCTGGACGCCTCCATCGGCGGCTCGGGCACGGTCATCGTCACCCAGGCCACGGGCCAGGTCGACGCTTCGATCGGCGGCTCGGGCGACATTCGTGTCGGCGGCGGTCAACCGCGCTCGGTCGACGCCTCCATCGGCGGCTCGGGCGACATCGTCATCCAGGGCGACGCCGGCCCGCTGGACGCCTCCATCGCCGGCTCCGGCAATGTCACCGTCACGGGCACGGTCGCCAGCCTCGACGCCAGCCTGGTCGGCGGCGGCGACGTCCGGGTCGGCCGGGTTACCGGCTCGGTCTCCCAGTCGGTCATGGGCGGCGGCCGGGTCCGCATCGGCCAGTAAACGCATCGGTCAGCCGGCTCACACCGCCTGACTGAAGGAAGGCCCGCCGGGGGAGCGCCGGTGGGCCTTTCGTATGTCTGGCCCCTCTCGTTGGCGCACGTCAGGAACGGACACTCGCGCCGGAGACGGGTATTCTGCATCCTCGGTGCATGACCCGGATCCTGCCGCTCGCCGCCGTTCTCGCCGCCTTCGCCCTGCCGACCGTCGCCGCGGCCCAGGCGCCGACGCCGCCCGAGGGCTTCACCTGGCTGGTGCTCAAGGGGCTGAACGATCTGCACGACGATCCCGAAGATCCCACCAACGGCCCGCCGATCGTCACTGAGGTCCCCGAAGGGGTGCTCAAGCCGGTCGACATCAACCATGACGGCCTGACCGACTGGCTGATCGACTGGCCGCAGGACATCTCCGTCTGCGGCACCGGCGGCTGTCTGAAGTCCCTCTATGTCAGCGGCCCCGACGGCTTCACCCGGGCGTTCGACCGTCAGGCGCTGGAGTTCGACATCCGCACCGTCGGCGACGAGGTCCGCGTCGAGGCCATGGTCCACCACGGCGAATGCCCGTCGCAGGAGTTCGCCGGCGACTGGGACTGCCGCTACGCCTGGGCCTGGGACGAGCAGGCGAAGGCCCTGATCCCGCGTCCGACTCTCGAAGGCGTCTCCGTCCTGGACGGCGCCGGCGCCCAGCCGGTCGAACCGATCCTGATCGACGGCCGCACCCTGCCGCCCGCGAATCTGCCCGATGCCCTCACGGCCCTGTGGGATTCGGCCAAGGTGGTCTGCGCCGCCGACTGGGCCGAGACCGGCCAGTACGCCCTGCGCCCGACGATTGGCCGCCTGCCCGATGTGGACGGCGACGGCGTGCCCGACTGGTCCGTCGTCCTGCCCCGCGACTGCGACGCCGCGCCGGAGGGCGGAATCCGCATCTGGCGCGCCGGGCCGGACAATGCCGCGACCCCGATCTATGAAGACGCGACCGCCGCCCGCTTCCGCACCGACGTGTCGACCGCACCCGCCGTCATCTCGGTCAGCCCCGCCTGCGAGCCCGGAAGGGAAGGGGAGGGCGAGTCCTGCCGTTACGTTTCACTGCACTGGAACGCCGCGACGCGCAGACTCGAGCCTTCGGCGTAAAAGCCAGCCGTGACTCGGTTTGCGGGCGTTTCGGCGCTTGACGAAATCGGAATCGAACGTCATAAGCGCCCACTCTTGTTGGACCGGCTGTGCAGAGCAATCTGCAGACGCGGTTCGCAGGAACGACCTGAGTACCCGTTCTTTGTAGCGACTTAGGAATTCAACGGCCTTCGCGGGCGTCCGCGTGGGCCGATCGTTTTTGCGGACGTGCGTACTCTGAAGGCGTTTTCGCCTGAAGGCCTCCGGTCTTTGAAATGGTTCACAGGGACGCAGGTTCGCCTGCTTGGGAAATAAGACCGATATGGATCAAAGCATCCGCATCAGGCTCAAGGCCTTCGATCACCGCGTCCTCGATTTTTCGACGCGCGAAATCGTGAACACGGCCAAGCGCACCGGGGCGACCGTTCGTGGTCCGATCCCGCTGCCGACCCTGATCGAAAAATTCACCGTGAACCGCTCGCCGCACGTCGACAAGAAGTCGCGCGAGCAGTTTGAAATCCGCACGCACAAGCGCGTGCTCGACATCGTCGACCCCACCCCGCAGACCGTGGACGCGCTCATGAAGCTCGACCTGTCCGCCGGCGTGGACGTCGAGATCAAGATTTAATTAGAAAGAGGCGGGATCCGATGCGCACGGGCGTGATCGCCAAGAAGCTGGGCATGACCCGCGTGTTCGCCGAAGACGGCGCGCACGTTCCGGTCACTGTGCTCCAGCTCGACGACTGTCAGGTCGTCGGCCAACGCACTCAGGAGCGGGACGGCTACGTCGCCCTGCAGCTGGGCGCCGGGGCCAAGAAGGCTAAGAACACCAACAAGGCTCAACGCACGACCTTCGCGAAAGCGGAAGTCGAGCCGAAGCACGTCGTCAGCGAGTTCCGCGTGTCGGAAGACGCGCTGATCGAAGTCGGCGCGACCCTGTCGGCGGACCACTTCGTGGCCGGCCAGAAGGTCGACATCCAGGGCGAAACCATCGGTAAGGGCTTCGCCGGCGCCATGAAGCGCTGGAACTTCGGCGGTCTGCGCGCCACCCACGGCGTTTCGCTGTCGCACCGTTCGCACGGTTCGACGGGTAACCGCCAGGACCCGGGCAAGACCTTCAAGGGCAAGAAGATGGCCGGTCACTACGGGACCGAGATCGTCACCACCCAGAACCTGACCGTCGTTCGCGTGGACGCTGAGCGCGGCCTGATCCTGATCAAGGGCGCTGTCCCGGGTCACGAAGGTTCGTGGGTCAAGGTTCGCGACGCGCACAAGAAGCCGTTCGCCGACCTGCCCTTCCCCGGATCGTTCAAGAAGAACGGCGCCGTCGCTGCTGCTCCGGCTGAAACGCCGGCTGAAGAAGCCCCGGCCGTCGAAACGACCGAAGGCGGTGAAGCGTAATGAAACTCTCTGTCATCAAACTCGACGGCAAGGCCGCTGGTGACGTGGAACTGTCGGATGTCGTTTTCGGCATCTCTGACATCCGCGGCGACCTGCTGGCCCGCTACGTCAACTGGCAGCTGGCCAAGCGCCGCGCCGGTACGCACAAGGTTCAGACCCGGAACGAGAATTCTCGCACCGGCAAGAAGATGTACAAGCAAAAGGGCACCGGCGGCGCCCGTCACGGTTCGCGCCGTGCGCCGCAGTTCGTCGGTGGTTCGCGCGCTTTCGGCCCGATCGTTCGCGATCACGGCTTTGATCTTCCCAAGAAGGTCCGCGCCCTGGCCCTGCGTCACGCCCTGTCCTCCAAGGTCAAGGCCGGCGCCCTGGTCGTCGTCGACACCGTCTCGGTGAAGGACGCCAAGACCTCGGCTCTGCGCGAAAACTTCGGCAAGCTGGGCTGGACCAAGACGCTCATCATCGCCGGTCCCGAAGTTGACACCAACTTCGCCCTGGCGTCGCGCAACATCCCGCACATTCACGTCCTGCCGAACGCCGGCCTGAACGTTTATGACATCCTGCGGGCCGACAAGCTGGTTCTGTCGAAGGCCGCTGTGGAAGCCATCGAGGCCTCCTACGCCGACTACAAGCCCTCGCGTCGCGAGCAAGCCGAGAAGGAAGCCGCGTAATGGCCGCCGCTCCCACCGCCAAACACTACGACACGATCCTGTCGCCGATCATCACTGAGAAGGCCACGATCCTGTCCGAGCAGAACAAGGTCGTCTTCCGCGTCGCCGGCACGTCCACCAAGGACGAAATCGCCGCCGCCGTTGAAAGCCTGTTCAAGGTCAACGTCCTCAAGGTCAACACCATGGTGACCAAGGGCAAGACCAAGCGCTTCCGGGGTATCCTCGGTCGTCGCGTCGACATCAAAAAAGCGATCGTGACCCTGGCCGAAGGCCAGTCGATCGACGTCACCACGGGGCTCTGATCAGATGGCCTTGAAGACTTATAATCCGACGTCGCCGGGCCGCCGCGCCCTGGTGCTGATCGACCGCTCGGAGCTCCACAAGGGCCGTCCCGAGAAGTCGCTGACCGAAGGCCTGACCAAGTCGGGCGGACGTGGTCAGGGCGGTCGCATCGCTGTCCGCTTCCGCGGCGGCGGCGCCAAGCGCCTGTATCGCAAGATCGACTTCAAGCGTCGCAAGTTCATGACCGCCACGGTCGAACGCCTGGAATACGATCCGAACCGCACCGCCTTCATCGCCCTCATCACCTATGAGGACGGCGAAAAGGCCTACATCGTCGCGCCGCAACGCCTGAAGGCTGGCGACACGATCGTGGCCGGCGAAAAGACCGACGTGAAGCCGGGCAACGCCATGCCGCTGCGCTCGATCCCGGTGGGTACGATCATCCACTGCGTCGAGATGAAGCCGGGCAAGGGCGCCCAGCTGGCCCGTTCGGCCGGCGCCTACGCCCAGCTGGTCGGCCGCGATCAGGGCTACGCCCAGATCCGTCTCGGCTCGGGCGAGCTGCGCATGGTCCTGGACTCCTGCATGGCCACGGTCGGCGCCGTTTCGAACGCCGATCACATGAACCAGAACCTCGGCAAGGCCGGTCGCGTTCGTCACATGGGCTGGCGTCCGCACGTTCGCGGCGTCGCCATGAACCCGATCGATCACCCGCACGGTGGTGGTGAAGGCCGGACCTCCGGTGGTCGCACCCCCGTCACGCCGTGGGGTAAGGACACCAAGGGCACCCGCACCCGCAAGAACAAGGCGACGGACAAGTACATCATCCGTACCCGCCACGTTAAGAAGGCTCGCTAAAGATGGCTCGTTCCTCCTGGAAAGGCCCGTTCGTCGACGGGTATCTGCTCAAGAAGGCCGACGCCGTTTCGACGTCGGGCCGCAAGGACGTGATCAAGACCTGGTCGCGTCGCTCCACCATCCTGCCGCAGTTCGTGGGCCTTACTTTTGGCGTCCACAACGGTCACAAGCACGTTCCCGTGCACGTGAACGAGGACATGGTCGGCATGAAGCTGGGCGAATTCTCGCCCACCCGTTCGTTCCCCGGCCACGCCGCGGACAAGAAGGCGAAGCGGAAGTAACATGCCCAAGACCAACAACCCCCGCCGCGTCGGCAATACGGAGGCTCGCGCCAAGCTGACGAACGTCCGTATCAGCCCTCAAAAGCTGAACCTCGTCGCTCAGTCCATCCGTGGCCTGCCGGTGCAAAAGGCGCTGAACGAACTCGAGTTCAGCCGCAAGCGCATCTCCGACGACGTCCGCAAGGTCCTGTACTCGGCCGTCTCCAACGCCGAGAACAACCACAACCTCGACATCGACAACCTGGTCGTCGCCGAGGCCTTCGTGGGCAAGAACCTGGTGATGAAGCGTTTCGCGAGCCGCGCTCGTGGTCGCTCCTCGCGCATCCTGAAACCTTTCGCGGAAATCACGATCGTGGTCCGCGAAGCCGGTGAGGCCGCCTGATGGGTCAGAAAATCAATCCGATCGGTTTCCGCCTCGGCGTGAACCGCACCTGGGACAGCCGTTGGTTCGCCGACGGCGTCTCCTACGCCCGCCTGCTGCACCAGGACCTGAAGCTGCGTACGTGGCTCAAGGAACGCCTGAACGCCGCCGGCGTCTCGCGCATCATTATCGAGCGTCCGCACAAGAAGTGCCGCGTGACGATCTACGCCGCCCGTCCGGGTGTCGTGATCGGCAAGAAGGGCGCTGACATCGAGAAGCTCCGCAAGGACATCTCGGCTCGCACCGAAGGCGAAGTTCACCTGAACATCGTCGAAGTCCGCAAGCCGGAAGTCGACGCCCAGCTGATCGCCGAGAACATCGCCCAGCAGCTGGAACGCCGTATCGCGTTCCGCCGCGCGATGAAGCGTTCGATGCAGTCCGCCATGCGCCTCGGCGCCAAGGGCGTCCGCATCAACGTCTCGGGCCGCCTCGGCGGCGCTGAAATCGCTCGTATGGAATGGTACCGCGAAGGCCGCGTGCCGCTGCACACCCTGCGCGCCGACATCGACTATGGCTTCATCGAAGCCAAGACGACCTACGGCATCATCGGTGTGAAGGTCTGGGTCTTCAAGGGTGAGGTGCTCGAGCACGACCCGATGGCCCAGGACAAGCGTTGGGCCGCTGAAGCTGCGGGCCCGTCGTCGAACGAAGGCCGCGAACGCGGTGGTCCCCGCGGTGACCGTGGTCCCCGTCGTGGTCGTGAGGGCTAAGGAACATGCTGCAGCCTAAGAAAACCAAGTACCGGAAGGCCTTCAAGGGCCGTATCCACGGTGCCGCCAAGGGTGGCTTCTCGCTGAACTTCGGGTCCTACGGCCTGAAGACGCTGGAGCCGGAACGCATCACTGCGCGTCAGATCGAAGCGGCCCGCCGCGCGATCACCCGCCAGATGAAGCGTCAGGGCCGCGTCTGGATCCGCGTCTTCCCCGACCTGCCCGTCACGGGCAAGCCCGCCGAAGTCCGTATGGGTAAAGGCAAGGGCGCGGTGGACCACTGGGCGGCGCGCTGCCACCCGGGCCGGATCCTGTTCGAAATCGACGGCGTCGCCGACGATGTGGCGCGTGAAGCGCTGCGTCTGGGCGCCGCCAAGCTGCCGGTCCGCACCAAGGTGGTCACCCGCCTGGACGCCGGTATCGCTCACGTGGAGCACGCCGCCTGATGACCAAGATCGCTGATCTCCGTTCCCAGACGACGGACCAGCTGGGCGACCAGCTGCTGTCCCTCAAGAAGGAACAATTCAACCTGCGCTTCCAGGCGGCCACCGGCCAAATGGAAAAGACTCACCGCGTTGGTGAAGTCCGCAAAGACATCGCTCGCATCTCGACGCTTCTGCGCGAGAAGCGTGCGGCCTCGTAAGGAAACACTATGCCCAAGCGAATTCTCGAAGGCGTGGTCGTGTCCGACAAGGGCGACAAGACCGTCGTCGTCGTCGTCCAACGCACGCTGCTGCACCCGGTCATGAAAAAGATCGTGCGCCTGTCCAAGAAGTACCACGCCCACGACGAAGCGAATGCTTTCAAAGAGGGCGACGTCGCCCGCATCGTCGAGTGCGCCCCCAAGTCCAAGCTGAAGCGCTGGGAAGTCCTGTCCAAGGACACCTCGGCCTCGGCCTCGTAATCAGAAGGATCTGACACTATGATCCAGATGCAAACTAACCTGGATGTGGCCGATAATTCGGGCGCCCGCCGGGTCATGTGCATCAAGGTGCTCGGCGGCGCTAAGCGTCGCTACGCCTCGGTCGGAGACACCATCGTCGCTTCCGTCAAGGAAGCGATCCCGCGCGGTCGCGTGAAGAAGGGCGAGGTCGTTCGGGCCATCGTCGTTCGCACCGCCAAGGACATCCAGCGCAAGGACGGTTCCGTCATTCGCTTCGACAAGTCCGCCGCCGTCATCGTCAACAAGCAAAACGAGCCGGTCGGCACGCGGATCTTTGGCCCGGTTCCCCGCGAACTGCGCGCCAAGAACCACATGAAGATCATCTCGCTGGCCCCGGAGGTCCTGTAACCATGGCCGCCAAGATCAAGAAGGGCGACCGCGTCGTCGTCCTGACCGGCAAGGACAAGGGCCGCACCGGCTCCGTCGCCAAGGTCCTGCCCACCGAGAACCGCGTCCTCGTGACCGGCATCAACATGGTGCAGCGCCACACCCGTCCGACCCAGGGCGACCCCCAGGGCGGTATCAAGAACAAGGAAGCCTCGCTTCACCTGTCGAACGTCGCGGTCGCCGACGCCAACGGCAAGGCGACCCGCGTCGGCTTCCGCGTGGAAGGCGACAAGAAGGTTCGCTTCGCCAAGACCACGGGAGACGTCATCTAATGGCCGACACCAAGTACACCCCGCGCCTCAAGACCGAATACGTCGAGCGCATCAAGGGCGTGATGGCCGAGAAGTTCGGCTACACCAACCCGATGCAAATGCCCAAGCTGGACAAGATCGTCCTCAACATGGGCATCGGCGAAGCCGTCGCTGACTCCAAGAAGGCCAATGCGGCCCTCAAGGATCTGACGATGATCGCCGGTCAGAAGGCCGTCGCCACCAAGGCCCGTAACTCCATCGCCGGCTTCAAGCTGCGCGAAGGCATGGTCATCGGCGGCAAGGTCACCCTCCGCGGCGACCAGATGTATGAGTTCCTGGACCGTCTGATCACGATCGCCCTGCCGCGCGTGAAGGACTTCCGTGGCCTGAAGCCGACGTCGTTCGACGGCCGCGGCAACTACGCCATGGGTCTGAAGGAGCACATCGTGTTCCCGGAAATCAACTACGACCAGATCGACCAGATGTGGGGCATGGACATCATCGTCTGCACCACGGCCAGGACTGACGACGAAGCGCGCGCGCTTCTGACCGAGTTCAAGTTCCCGTTCGTGAAGAACTGAGCGGGAAGGGAAAAGCACAATGGCAAAGAAAAGCGCCGTAAACCGTAACGAAGCCGTCAAGGCCCTGGTTGCGAAGTATGCCGCGAAGCGGGCCGCCCTCAAGGCGACCGCCAACGACGAGAGCCTGCCTCTGGAAGAGCGCTTCGAAGCGCGCCTGAAGCTGGCCGAGCTGCCGCGTAACTCGGCTGCCGTCCGTATCCGCAACCGCTGCGAAGTGACGGGCCGTCCGCGGGCCTTCTATCGCAAGCTCAAGATGAGCCGTATCGCCCTGCGTGAACTCGGCAACCTGGGTCAGATCCCGGGTCTGACCAAGTCCAGCTGGTAAGGGGAGCGACAGACATGATGATCAACGATCCCCTGAGTGACATGATCACTCGCATCCGCAACGCGCACATGCGCAAGCGGTCCAAGGTTCTCACCCCGGCCTCCCGTCTGCGTCAGCGCGTCCTCGACGTGCTGCAGGACGAAGGCTACATCCGCGGCTACTCCCTGGTTCAGAACCCGGGCGAGTTCCCGCAGTTCGAGATCGAGCTCAAGTACTTCGACGGCCAGCCGGTCATCGCCGACATCGCTCGCGTGTCCAAGCCGGGCCGCCGCGTCTACTCGGCCATCGGTGATCTGAAGCCGGTCAAGAACGGCCTGGGCATCTCGATCCTTTCGACTTCGAAGGGCGTCATGTCCGACGCCGCCGCTCGCGACGCCAACGTCGGCGGCGAAGTCCTCTGCAGGGTCTACTAAGATGTCCCGTATCGGAAAACGTCTCATCGCAGTGCCCAAGGGCGTGACTGTCACGCTCAACGGCCAATCCGTCACCGTCAAGGGTCCCAAGGGCGAACGCTCCTGGACCGTCGCCGACGAGATCGAAGTCACCCAGGATGAAGCCGGCCTCTCGCTCGGCCTCAAGGTGGACACCCAGCGCGCTCGCGCGATGTGGGGTCTGTCGCGCACCTTGGTCGACAACATGGTCACCGGCGTCACCGACGGCTTCGAGCGCAAGCTCGAGCTGGTCGGCGTCGGTTACCGCGCCGCCCTGAAGGGCAAGGACCTGTCGCTGCAGCTCGGCTTCTCGCACGAAGTCGACATCGTGGCTCCCGAAGGCGTGACCTTCGTGGTGCCCAAGCAGACCGAAATCAGCATCCAGGGCGCTGACAAGCAAGTCGTCGGCGAACTGGCGGCCAACATTCGCAAGCTGCGTCCGCCGGAGCCCTACAAGGGCAAGGGCGTCCGCTACGCCGGCGAAAAGGTCCGTCGCAAGGAAGGCAAGAAGAAGTAAGTCATGGCTCTTTCTCTGCAACAACAAGCCAAGCGCCGCACCGAACGCAACCGCCGCCGCCTCAAGGCTGTGGCCAACGGTCGCCTGCGCCTGTCGGTCTACCGCTCGGACAAGAACATCTCGGCCCAGATCATCGACGACGCCAACGGCGTCACCGTGGTCGCTGCCTCGTCGCTGGAAGGCGGCAAGGGCGCCAGCGGCTCCAACGTCGAGGCTGCCGCCAAGATCGGCAAGCTGGTCGCTGAACGCGCCATCGAAAAGGGCGTCACCGACGTCGTCTTCGACCGCGGCGGTTACATCTATCACGGACGGGTGAAGGCGCTGGCTGATGCCGCGCGTGAAGCCGGCCTGAACTTCTAAGGGACGCGACAGATGGCGCAACAACCCCAACGTGGCGGACAAGGCGGCGAACGCCGTGGCGACCGTCGCGACAACCGCAACGCTCCTGTCGTCGACGGTCCGGATTCGGACATCGTCGAGAAGCTGGTCCACATCAACCGCGTCGCCGCTACCGTCAAAGGCGGTCGCCGGTTCTCGTTCGCGGCCCTGATGGTGGTCGGCGACGGCAAGGGCCGCGTCGGCTTCGGTCACGGCAAGGCGCGCGAAGTGCCGGAAGCCATCCGCAAGGCGACCGAAGAAGCCAAGAAGACCATGATCCGCGTTCCGCTCCGCGAGAACCGCACCCTGCACCACGACGGTCAAGGCCGTTGGGGCGCCGGCAAGATCATGATGCGCGCTGCCCCTCCCGGGACCGGCGTCATCGCGGGTGGTCCGATGCGCGCCGTCCTCGAAACCCTCGGCGTCCATGACGTCGTGGCCAAGTCGAGCGGTTCGTCGAACCCCTACAACATGATCCGTGCGACGTTCGAGGCCCTCAAGGTCCAGTCGTCGCCGCGTCAGGTCGCTTCGAAGCGTGGCAAGAAGGTCGCTGACCTGATGGGCCGCCGCAACGACGGCGCCTCGGCTCCCGCCGAGACCGCCGAAGCCGTGGAGTCCTAAGTCATGGCCGAGAAGAAAACCGTCACCGTCAAGCAGACCGGTTCGCCGATCCGCCGCAAGAACGACCAGCGCGCCACCCTGGTGGGCCTGGGTCTGAACCGCATGGGCCGCGAGTCCACGCTGGAAGACACCCCCTCGGTTCGTGGGATGATCGCCAAGGTCGCCCACCTGACCGAGATCGTCGAAAAGTAAGACGAACGTCTATCGCCCTTCCCGAAAGGGGAGGGCGGGTCGTCCAGAACGACCGGCAAGGGGCGGCTCCGCAAGAGTCGCCTTTACTGCTGTCCGGGGAGCCGCTATAGCGCGCGACCTTGAGTTTCGGGTCCGGATCCGTCCGGCCCCGCCGTAAAAATCGAAACAGCCGAGTCCGCTGCTGCAGCGGGCGCTAGAACCCGAAAGGATCAGGCACATGAAACTGAACGAAATCCGCGACAACCAGGGCGCCCACAAGAAGCGCATGCGCGTCGGCCGCGGTCCGGGCTCGGGCAAGGGCAAGACCGCCGGTCGCGGCGTCAAGGGTCAGAAGTCGCGTTCGGGCGTCGCCATCGGCGGCTTCGAAGGCGGCCAGATGCCGCTGTACATGCGTATGCCGAAGCGCGGCTTCAACAACGCCAACGCTCTGAAGCTGGCCGAAGTGAACCTGTGGCGCCTGCAAGACGCGATCGACGCCGGCAAGCTGGACGTCAAGGGTGAGATCAAGGGCGACGCCCTGGTTGCCGCCGGCGTCATCCGCCGCGTCAAGGACGGCGTCCGCATCCTGGGCACCGGCGAGATCAAGGCCAAGCTGAACCTGGTCGTCTGGTCGGCCTCGGCCGGCGCGATCAAGGCTATCGAAGCTGCTGGTGGTTCGGTCGTTCAGGAGCGCATCGCTGCTGAAGCCAAGGCCGCCGCGGCCGTCGAGAAGCGCAACGCCGCCAAGGGCAAGGCTCCGGCTCCCAAGGCTCCGCGTGGCGACGCCAACAAGATCTCGGCCCGTACCGCTCGTACGGCTGCCAAGGCCTAACGAATAAAGCTTGAGGGGCGGTCTCGCTAAGAGGCCGCCCTTCGCCTATCTGGACTGTGGCCCCGGATTCTCTCTCGGTCTGGCCGCGTTCTGATCAGTCGGGGTAACGACATATGGCTTCGGCCGCCGAACAACTCGCAGCCAATATGAACATGGGCTCGTTCGCGAAAGCGACCGACCTGCACAAGCGGCTGCTCTTCACGCTTCTGGCGCTTCTGGTCTACCGCATCGGCACCTATGTGCCGATCCCGGGGATCAACTCCGAAGCCTTCCTGCAGTTCTTCCAGGATCCGAACGGCAAGCGCGGCATCCTGGACATGTTCAACATGTTCTCGGGCGGCGCCGTTCAGCGGATGGCCGTCTTCGCCCTGAACGTCACGCCCTACATCTCGGCGTCGATCATCGTCCAGCTGATGGGGACGGTGTATCCGCCGTGGGAAAAACTGCGCAAGGAAGGCGGCGAGAGCGGCCGCAAGACCCTGAACCAGTACACCCGCTACCTGACGGTCTTCCTCGCCCTGGCCCAGTCGCTGGGCATCGCGGCGGGCCTGAACGCCCAGGCCGGTCTGATCGACCAGCCCGGCATCTTCTTCATCGTCTCGACCGTGACCTGCCTGACCGGCGGCACCATGTTCCTGATGTGGCTGGGTGAGCAGGTGACCACGCGCGGCGTCGGCAACGGCATCTCGCTGATCATCTTCGCCGGTATCGTGGCGGTGCTGCCCGGCACCGTGGTGCGGCTGTTCGGCCTGGCCCAGCAGGGTCAGCTGTCGGCCTTCGCCCTGCTGTTCATCATGGTCATGGCCATGGCGACCGTCATCTTCATCGTCTTCATGGAGCGCGCCCAGCGCCGCCTTCTGATCCAGTATCCGAAGCGCCAGGAAGGCAACCGCATGTCGGGCGGCGAACGCTCGTTCCTGCCGCTGAAGGTGAACACCGCCGGCGTCATCCCGCCGATCTTCGCCTCGTCCCTGCTGATGCTGCCGTCGACGGCCGCGACCATGCTGGTCAACGCCGACCTGCCGAACTGGCTGAGCTGGCTGCCGATGGTCACCGCCCAGCTGACCCACGGCCAGCCGCTGTTCATGCTGCTGTACGCGGCCCTGATCATCTTCTTCTGCTTCTTCTACACCTCGATCACCTTCAACCCCGAGGACACGGCCGAGAACCTGCGCAAGTACGGCGGCTTCCTGCCGGGCATCCGTCCGGGCAAGCGTACGGCGGAATATCTGGACTATGTCCTGACCCGCCTGACCGTGATCGGCGCCGCCTACATCACCCTGGTCTGCCTGCTGCCCGAGTTCGTCTCGGCCAACTTCGGCCAGAGCCTCTACTTCGGCGGCACCTCGGTGCTGATCGTGGTCTCGGTGACGATGGACACGGTGGCCCAGATCCAGTCCCAACTGCTGGCGCACCAGTACGAGGGTCTGATCAAGAAGGCCAAGCTGCGTGGTCGTGGTGGACGTGGCGCCCCGACTCCCGTACGCCGGTAACAACTTGTTTCGGGGCTATCGCGCGTCGCGCTGTCTGAGCCCGAACGTGATCGCCTTGGGAGGGCGGCTTTGAACCTGATCCTGTTCGGACCGCCGGCCGCCGGCAAGGGCACGCAAGCCAAACGCCTCGTCGAAGGCCGCGGCATGGTGCAGCTCTCGACCGGCGACATGCTGCGCGAGGCCATCGCCTCGGGCTCGGCCCTGGGCCTGGAGTGCCAGGCGATCATGTCGCGCGGCGATCTGGTCTCGGACGAGATCGTCATCGCCCTGATCGAGGCCCGGCTGAAAGAGGCCGAGGACGCGGGCGGAGCCATCTTCGACGGCTTCCCGCGCACCGTGGCCCAGGCCGAGGCGCTGGACGCCATGCTGGCCAAGCTGGGCAAGCAGATCGACCACGTCGTCCGGCTCAAGGTCGATGACACGGCCCTGCTGGAGCGGGTCGCCAAACGCTACGCCGACCAGGGCCGCCCGGACGACAACCCGGAAAGCTTCAAGGTCCGGCTCGAGGCCTATAACCGCAACACCGCGCCCCTGCTGCCCTACTACGGCGACAAGGGTCTGCTGACCGAGGTCGACGGCATGGGCTCCATCGAGGCCGTCGCCACGGGTATCGACGCGGCGCTCGACGCCTAGGGCTCACCCAGGCGGCCGTCAGGCGACGTTCATCCGCGTCATGCGTTAGGGTCCTTCAGCATTCTGCAGGATGACCCCGACGCCGTGACGCCGCCCCGCCCGC
This sequence comes from Brevundimonas sp. GW821-FHT12E07, assembly GCF_058807035.1. Lineage (NCBI taxonomy): Bacteria > Pseudomonadati > Pseudomonadota > Alphaproteobacteria > Caulobacterales > Caulobacteraceae > Brevundimonas > Brevundimonas sp. GW821-FHT12E07. The sequence continues at coordinate 20,736 of NZ_JBXAQH010000005.1, forward strand.
ATCTCTCGCCGAAGAAGAGCCGCAACCTCCTCGTCGCGTCCGGCGTCGTGGTTCTGCACCTCGGCCTTTTCGCCCTGGTGGGGCTGGAACAGGTTCCCGTCGAACAGACGGGGCCGGGCCTGCCGCCCATCTTCGTCGAACTGGTCCCCCCGGTCCGCCCGCCCGAACCTCCGCCCGAAAAGACCGCGCCCGTCGAGGGCGGGGGCGCGCCCGCCACCCCCTCGCGCGTCCATGTGACGCCCAAGCCGCCCGAGAAGCCTCTCCCCGATCCGCCGCCGGCCCCGATCCAGCAGGCGCCCAAGCCTGATCTGATCGTCGGCGTCGCTCCCGTGGCCGGCCCGACGCCGGGTCAGGGTCTGGGCGGGCAGGGGACGGGCTCGGGCACAGGCATCGGCTCGGGCAATGGCCCCGGCGTCGGCGACCGTATGGCGCCCCGCATCATCCGGGGGCCGTCGCTGCGGGACATCGGGCGGGCCCGGCCGCGCGGCGCTCGGGGACGTGGGGATGTGGGTGTGCGCTGCCGGATCCGGCTGGATCAGACGCTCGACCAGTGCCGGGTTGTCAGCGAGACCCCGCCGGGACAGGGCTTCGCCGAGGCCGCTCTGCCATTGACCTCCGCCTTCCGCTTCCTGCCGCCGACCGAGAACGGCGTGCCGGTCGAGGGGCAAACCGTGGTGGTCACTCTCAGATTTCCCTGAGGCGCCCCCACGACCCGGCCGACGCTCCGCCGACGGAACTTCACCGCGTTGACACCCGCCTGCCAATCACCGCCTTATCGCACCGCAGCGTAACAGGGGGCAGGCATGGCTTACGGGTTCAGGCGGACGGCGACGGCGATCGCCCTGGTATTGGCCCTCTCGGGCGCTGCAGCTCCCACCTTTGCCGCTGATCCCGCCCCCAGGACCTTCGCCGAGGCCACCGAGGGTTTGACCCGTCAGGACGGTTTGCTGCCGGTCTTCGTCGATCAGGACGGCGGCAAGGTGCTGGTCCAGCTGCCGGCCCCCGGCGCCGACGGCGTCATGACCCGGGTCATCCACCACACGGCCCTGCGCACCGGCGTCGGCTCGGCGGTGACCGGTCTGGACCGCGCCCAGATCGGCGCCACCAACATCCTGGCCTTCCGCCGTATCGGCAAGAAGATCGTCGCCGAGTTCGAGAACCCCAAATACGAGGCCCCCCACGGCTCGCCCGAGGAACAGGCTGCCGCCCGCGACGCCTTCGTCGGCTCGACCGTCTGGGCCGGGGACGTGGTCGCGACCGGGCCGGACGGCTCGGTCCTGGTCGATCTGTCGGCCTTCCTGACCCGCGACGCCATGGGTATCGTCGAAACCCTGAAGGCCACGGGCCAGGGCTCGCTCAAGGCGATGAGCGACCTGACCATGGTCGATCCGGCGGCGACCAGATCCTTCCCCGACAATCTGGAGATGGAGGCCCGTCTCACCTTCGGCGTCGACAGCCCCGGCCGCGAGCTGTCCCAGATCGCGCCCGAGCCGCGTCTGGCCACCTTCACCGTCCACCACAGCTTCATCAAACTGCCCGACGCTGACTATCAGCCGCGCGAGTTCGATCCGCGCACCGGCGCCTTCGCCACCAACGTCACCGACTATTCCGCGCCTCTGAACGAGGCCATGGTCCACCGTCTGGCCAGCCGCTTCCGGCTGGTGAAGACCGATCCGACCGCGGCGCGCTCCACCGTGGTCAAGCCGATCGTCTTCTATGTCGACCGCGCCGCGCCCGAGCCGATCCGCTCGGCCCTGGTCGAGGGCGCGAGCTGGTGGGCCCAGGCCTTCGACGCCGCCGGCTATATCGACGCCTTCAAGGTCGAGGTCATGCCCGAGGGCGCCGATCCGCTGGACGCCCGCTACAACGTCATCAACTGGGTCAACCGCGCCACCCGCAGCTGGTCCTACGGCCAGAGCGTCGTCGATCCGCGCACCGGCGAGATCGTCAAGGGTTCAGTCCTGCTCGGCTCCCTGCGCATCCGTCAGGACATGCTGATCTTCGAAGGACTGGTCGGCGCCGACCACACCGGCGACGGCTCCGTCAACGACCCCCAGCGCATCGCCCTGGCCCGTATTCGCCAGCTGGCCGCGCACGAGGTCGGCCACGCCATCGGCCTGCAGCACAATTTCGCGGCCAGCACCCAGGGCCGCGCCTCGGTGATGGATTATCCGGTGCCGAAGATCGGCATCACCGTCGACGACCAGCTCGACTTCTCGGACGCCTATGGCGTGGGGATGGGCGCCTGGGACGACTTCGCCATCGACTGGCTCTATTCCGACGCTGACAAGGCCACGCTGGAGAAGAAGGCGGAGGAGGGCAGGGCGCGCCTGCGCTTCGCCAATGACGCCGACGCCCGCGTGGGCGGCGACGCCCAGCCCTGGGGCAGCCTGTGGGACAATGGCGAGGATCCGGTCGCCGAGCTGGACCACATCCTCAGGATCCGCCGCATCGCCCTCGACCGCTTCGGCCTGCGCAACCTGCCGGCGGGCGCCGCCGTCAACGACCTGCGTCGCCGTCTGGTCCCCATCTATCTCTATCACCGGTACCAGGTGGATGCGGTGTCCAAGCTGGTGGGCGGCATCGACTACTCCTATCCGGTCGCGGGCGGCGGGCAGGAGGCGGCGACCGCCGTCCCGGCCGACGTCCAGCGCGCGGCCCTCGCGGCCCTGGCCCGCACCCTCAACCCCGCCGAGCTCGACCTGCCCGAGCCGCTGCTGGCCCTGCTGGCCGCCCAGCAGTCGGGCGACGGCGATCCCCAGAACGACATCGAGGTGTTCAAGGGCCTCAACGGCCGGGCCTTCGATCCGGGCGTGGCCGCCGATGTCGCCGCCGACGTGACGCTGGACGCCCTGTTCGCGCCCCAGCGGGTCAACCGCATCGCCGACGCCGGCCGCCGCGATCCGGCGGCTCTGGGTCTGGGCGAGACCGTCGACACTATCGTCACGGCCGCCTTCGCCCCGGCGACCGGCCGCCTCGCCGAGCCCGCGCGCCGGGTTCAGGCCCAGACGGTCCTGACGCTCGCGGGCCTGCTCAAGGGCGACGACCTGTCCAGCACCTCGGCCGCCGTCATCGACGAGCGCTTGCAGGCGCTGGCCGTGAAGCTGAAGGCCTCACGCGCAGGCGATCCGGTCCAGCGCGCCCACGACCGCTGGCTCGGCGCCCTGATCGGCGACCGCGACCGGCTGGATCAGCTGCTGGAAGACAAGCATCATGCGCCCGCGACCCCGCCCGGATCTCCGATCGGTGCGGAGGAGGGTTGGCACGATAACGATGCGTAAACCCCTTCCCGGTGTTGACCCGAACTGAATCACCTGTATAAGGCGCGCTTCCCGCGAAGGGCGCCACGCTCCTGGTCTGTTGACCGGAGCGTTTGTTGCGTCCGATCACGCGTATCTGGAGAGCTTCGTGGCCCGTATCGCTGGCGTCAATATTCCGACCAACAAGCGCGTGGAAATCGCGCTGCAGTATATTCACGGCATCGGCCCGGCCGCCGCCAAGGACATCACCGCCAAGGTGGGCCTCGAGCCCGCGCGCCGCGTGAACCAGCTGACGGACGCCGAAGTCCTGCAGATCCGTGAGACCATTGACCGCGACTACACCGTCGAGGGCGACCTGCGTCGCGAGACCTCGATGAACATCAAGCGTCTGATGGACCTGGCCTGCTACCGCGGCCTGCGTCACCGTAAGGGCCTGCCGGTCCGCGGTCAGCGCACCCACACCAACGCCCGCACCCGCAAGGGTCCCGCCAAGCCGATCGCCGGCAAGAAGAAGTAAGAGCTGACAGATGGCCAAGGAACCGGGTCGCGTAAAGAAGCGCGAGCGCAAGAACATCACCTCGGGCGTCGCCCACGTGAATGCTTCGTTCAACAACACCATGATCACGATCACCGATGCCCAGGGCAACGCGATCTCGTGGTCGTCGGCGGGTCACATGGGCTTCAAGGGTTCGCGTAAGTCGACCCCCTACGCCGCCCAGATGGCTGCTGAAGACGCGGGCAAGAAGGCCCAGGAACACGGCGTCAAGACGCTGGAAGTCAACGTCTCGGGTCCGGGTTCCGGCCGTGAGTCCGCGCTCCGCGCCCTGCAGTCGGTGGGCCTGACCATCACCACCATCCGCGACGTCACCCCGATGCCGCACAACGGTTGCCGTCCGCCCAAGCGCCGCCGCGTCTAAGCGAACCGCCGCCGACCCATTCTCCGCGGGTTCCGCCTCCCTGACGAGGTGAGAGGAACCCGCGAAACTCGTTTCGAGGGACACCTATGATCGAACGTAACTGGCAAGAGCTGATCCGTCCCGAGAAGCCGCAGATCGAACTCGGCTCCGACGCCCAGCGCAAGGCGCGCCTGGTCGCCGAGCCTCTCGAACGCGGCTTCGGCGTGACCCTCGGCAACGCGCTCCGCCGCGTCCTGCTGTCGTCGCTGCAAGGCGCCGCCGTCACCGCCATCCAGATCGACGGCGTCGTTCACGAATTCTCGTCGCTGGAAGGCGTGCGCGAGGACGTGGTCGACATCGTTCTGAACATCAAGCAACTGGCGCTGCGCATGCACGCCGAGGGCCCCAAGCGCATGACGCTGAAGGCCACCGGTCCGGGCGTCGTCACCGCCGGCCAGATCGACGTCCCCGCGGACATCGAGGTGCTGAACCCGAACCACGTCATCTGCACCCTGGATGACGGCGCTTCGATCCGCATGGAACTGACCGTCCAGAACGGCAAGGGCTATGTCGCTTCGGAGTTCAACCGTCCGGAAGACGCCCCGATCGGCCTGATCGCCGTCGACGCCCTGTACTCGCCGGTCAAGCGCGTCGCCTATCGCGTCGAGCCGACCCGCCAGGGCCAGTCGCTGGACTATGACAAGCTGGTGCTGGAAGTCGAAACCAACGGCGCCGTCTCGCCGGTTGACGCTGTGGCCTACGCCTCGCGCATCCTGCAAGACCAGCTGCAGATCTTCATCACCTTCGATGAGCCGAAGAAGGCCGTTGAAGCCACGGACGGCAAGCCCGACCTGCCCTTCAACCCGGCCCTCCTCAAGAAGGTGGACGAGCTGGAACTGTCGGTGCGTTCGGCCAACTGCCTGAAGAACGACAACATCGTCTACATCGGCGACCTGATCCAGAAGACCGAGGGCGAAATGCTTCGCACCCCTAACTTCGGCCGCAAGTCGCTGAACGAGATCAAGGAAGTGCTCACCTCCATGGGTCTGTCGCTCGGCATGGACGTGCCGAACTGGCCCCCGGAAAACATCGAAGACCTGGCCAAGAAGTTCGACGACCAGATCTAGTTTTTAACCCTCCGCCCAATCCCGAGTATGGGACTGACGGGGCGGTTATGAAGAATACGGCGGCTGGTCCTCATTCAGGATACCGTCGCCGGAGTAGGAGAGACCCCGATGCGCCACGGCGCCGCCCACCGCAAGCTCGGCCGTACGAGCGCCCACCGGACCGCGATGTTCGCCAACATGGCTGCGTCGCTGATCAAGCACGAGCAGATCACGACCACCCTGCCGAAGGCCAAGGAGCTCCGCCCCTTCGTCGAGAAGCTGGTCACGCTCGGCAAGAAGGGCGACCTGCACGCTCGCCGTCAGGCCATCAGCCACGTCCGCGACGTGACCCAGGTCGGCAAGCTGTTCGAAACGATCGGCCCGCGCTACGCCGAACGTAACGGCGGCTATATCCGCATCATGAAGGCCGGCTTCCGCCACGGCGACAACGCCCCGATGGCCGTCATCGAGTTCGTCGACCGCGACGTCGACGCCAAGGGCCTGGACTCCGGTCCGGTCTACGCCGTCGAAGGCGACGAGGAATAGGATCCAGCCTCACGGCTGATCTGTCGAAAGGGCGGCCCGGTTATCCGGGCCGCCCTTTTGCTTTCCGGGCGGCCTTCACGCTGTGAGGATCTGCCACAGGGCGGCGGCCCAGATCAGGATGGCGCACAGACCGTACAGGACCTTGTCCCAGAGCGTACGGCGGGGCGGCGGGGTGTTTCTGTCGAAGAGGGGCATCGATCAGCTTCAACCCGAATTGCGCCGGACCGAAAATCGATTAAACCGGCTCATCCTTGTGAGCTGAGATCACATGACCCCAACCTCATGAAACGGGCCGCCCCGCCGCCGCTCAATGCCCTGCGCGCCTTCGAGGCCTTCGCCCGTCACGGCGGCATGACCCCGGCCGCCGCCGAGCTCTGCGTCACCCACGGCGCGGTCAGCCGGCAGGTGAGGGCGCTGCAGGACAGCCTCGGCGTCGTCCTCGTCTCCGGCCCGCGTCACCGTCTGGTCCTGACCCCAGCCGGCGAAACCCTGGCCCGCAGCCTGTCGCCCGCCTTCACCGCTATCGACGACGCTGTCGCCACGGCCAGGGCGGGAAGCCATCGCGAGATCGAGATTTCCTGCCTCGGCACCTTCGCCCTGAAGTGGCTGATCCCGCGCCTGCCCGCCTTCCTCGACGCCCATCCCGAGGTGCGGGTGAAGCTCTCCGAAAGCTGGGCGGCCGTCGATTTCGCCCGCGACCGCTTCGACGGCGCCGTGCGTATCCTGAACCCCGGTCAGACCGCGGGCCGGGCCGAGGCGACGCCCTTTCTCGTTCAGTATCAGGGGCCGGTCGGGGCGCCGGGGATCGAGCGGCTGCCGCCCGAGGCCTTCGCCCGCCTGCCGCGCCTGCATGCCACGACCTTCCCCGAGAGCTGGCGCGTCTGGAGCGACCTGACCGGCGTCGCCCTGCCGCCCGCCGTCCTGATGCGGGAGTTCGCTCATAACCATTCGATGATCGAGGCCGCCGCCTCGGGCATGGGCGTGGCCATCGCCCCCTGGGCCTTCGTCGCCCCGGATGTCACGGCGGGCCGTCTCGTCGCCCCTTACGGCTTCGCGGAGCGGCCGTCGCAGTTTGTCTTCCTGCGCCCGGCGGGCCGCAAGGACGCCGCCGTCGACGCCTTCCGCGACTGGCTGGTCGCCGAGGGCGCGGCCAGTCCGCCGCCGCCCTCTCATCGCGCACCCTGAAGGCGTCTATTCCTTCGACAGGTCCTGCCGCTGGAACCAGGCGATGGCCGCGACCAGCAGGACCACGCACCAGCCGATCAGGCTGATCGCCGCGGCCCAGACCGTGGCGTCGGGCACAGCGGACTGGGCCCCGCCGATGATCGCGCTCTTCAGATTGTCGGAGGCCAGACCCGGGATGACCGCCTGGGCGTACCATTCCGTGCCTTCCCAGCCGAACAGGGGCATGGCCTGCATCAGGAAGAACTGGCCGATCGAAACCACCAGGGGCACGAACAGGGTCGCCAGCAGCGACCGGCTCATGACGGCGGCCAGCAGACCGATCAGGCCGACCTGCACGATCCGCACATAGCCGGCCAGGGCCAGCAGGCCGAACTGGCCCGCCTCCCTGGCGCCGAAGGTGAAGATATAGCTCTGGCCGTGGATCGCGCCCTTCACCAGCTCGCCGATGAAGCCGAAGATCAGGAAGACGATCACCGCGGCGAGGGTCAGCAGCTTGGCCACCCCCACCTTGCCGAGGATCAGGTTGGCCCGGGTGTTGCGCGCCGAGGTCAGCCGCCAGGTCTCCCAGCGGTAATCGCCGGCATACAGGGTCGCCGCCCCGATCAGGACGAACAGCAGCAGCATCGGGTTGGTGATGTCGCCTGCCAGCTTGACCAGCGAGTGTCCGAGGTCCAGCGGCCCCTGCGTCAGCAGGCCCGGCGGCAGGTTCGGCTCCGTGGTGATCTGGGCCATCTTCTGCTTGAGGAAGAACTGGCCGGCGCTGCCCAGGACCAGCAGCAGGATCGGCAGGAAGATGACGCTCCAGAAGACCGTCATCCGGTTCTTGGTGAAGCGATAGGCCTCGGAGAAGAGGGCGTCCGCCAGCATGGTCATTGGATGGCCTCCGGGATCTGGACGGAACCGGTTTCGGTCATGAAGACGCTTTCGAGGTCGGCGCCGACCCAGCGGGCCTCGTCGATGTCCACGCCCTGTTCGATCAGGGCCTTGAGCAGGGCCGGGCCCTCGGCGCGCGGGATGGCGGCGATGACGGCCGAACCCTCCATCGAGCCCTTGGCGCCGAGCACCTGGAGCACCTTCTCTGACGGCTTGACCGACAGGCGCAGGCGTTCGCCGCTGGTGGTCAGTTCGCTGACCGAGCCTTCGCGCACCAGCCTGCCCTTGTTCATGATGGCCACGCGGTCGCAGACGCGCTGGACCTCCAGCAGCTGGTGGCTGGCCAGGACCACGGTGATGCCCTCGTGGTCCGACAGCGACCGGATCAGGGCGCGCATCTCCTGAATGCCGGGCGGGTCCATGCCGCTGGTCGGTTCATCCAGGATGATCAGCTCGGGTTCGGTGATCAGGGCGATGGCCACGCCCAGCCGCTGCAGCATGCCGACCGAGAAGCCGCGCACCTTGCGGTCGGCGGCGCCGGTCAGGCCGACCCGCTCCAGCCAGGCGTCCACGCGGCTGTTATCGGCCTTCAGCCCGTGGGCGGTCGACAGCCAGACCAGCACCTGACGCGCGGTCATGAAGGGCGGGAAGCGCGGCGTCTCGATCATCGAGCCCATGCGCCGCGAGGCCTTCACGTCGCCAATGGGCCCGCCCATGACGATGGCCTGGCCTTCGGTCGGCCGGATCAGGCCCAGAAGGATGCGGAACAGGGTCGACTTGCCGGCCCCGTTCGGGCCCAGAACGCCGTAGACCCCGCCTTTGGGAATCTCCAGCGAAAGCCCGTCGAGGGCGCGGACCGTGCCATAGGTCTTGGTCAGGGAGCGGGTTTCGATCACCGAGGTCATGGGGCGACCTTCGCCTGCCCGTGTTCGTCCGGCAAGCCGTCGCGAGACCGTTACGGATTAAGCTTAGGCAATGTTGCCTTCCCCGAATGCGTCTGTGGAGTTCGCCTGATGTTGTCCCGTCTGATCGCCGCCACCTCCGTGAGCGCGATGCTCGTCATGACCGGATGCGCGACGGCCCCGTCGACTCCTCAGGCCTCGACCGTCGCAGCGGCGCCGACCGCCCGGGCGGCGCGCCCGCTGGTGATCCTGATCTCGATCGACGGCTTCCGGTATGACTATCTGACCCGCGGGGCGACCCCGACCCTCAGCGGCCTCGCCGCCGACGGCGCGACCGGTCCGATGCGCCCGTCTTTCCCCAGCCTGACCTTCCCCAACCACTATACGCTGGTCACCGGCCTGCACCCCGACCACCACGGCATCGTCGGCAACAGCTTCGTCGATCCGGTGCTGGGCAAGTTCAGCATGTCCAACACCGAAACCGGCTTCTGGGATCAGGCCGAGCCCATCTGGGACACGGCGGTCAAGGCGGGCCTGACCACGGCGACTATGTTCTGGCCGGGGTCCGAGACGACGATCAACGGCGTGCATTCGACCTACTGGAAGGCGTTCGATCACGACATGCCCGGCGACGCCCGGGTCGACCAGCTGCTGGCCTGGATGGATCAGACGCCGCGTCCCGACTTCGGCACCCTGTATTTCGACGCCGTCGACTCGGCCGGTCACCGCAACGGGCCTGACGCAGCCGAAACCATGGCCGCGGCGACCAGCGTCGACGCCTCCATCGCCCGGCTGATCGAGGGTCTGAAGGCGAGGGGGCTCTATGACAATACGGTGCTGGTCATCGTCGCCGACCACGGGATGGCGGCCACCTCGCCCGACCGGGTGATGGCGCTGGACGATCTGGTGGACCTCTCGGCCGTCCAGATCATCGCGGCGGGCCCCGTCGTCTATCTGGATCCGGTTCCCGGGCATGAGGCCGAGGTCCAGGCGGCCCTGGTCAAGCGCCACGATCACGGCGTCTGCTGGGACAAGGCGCATATCCCCGCCCGGTTCGTGCTGGGCTCCAACCCGCGCGTCCCCGCCATCGTCTGTTCGGCCGACATCGGCTGGGTGTTCGGGACGAAGGCCCGGCCGATGCGTCAGGCCGGCGGCGCCCACGGCTATGACAACCAGGCGCTCGAGATGGCCGCCCTGTTCATCGCCCACGGCCCGGGCGTCGCCCATGGCCGCACCCTGACCGATCTCGACAGCGTCGACGTCCAGCCCCTGCTGGGTCGCCTGCTGGGCATCTCCGTCCCCGCAGGCGACGGCCATCTGGTCGACAGCGAAAAGGCATTGCAATAGCGTAACTTGCCTTCGCAACCTTCACCGTTTCAGATGTCCCTCTGTTCCAGAGGGGGATGAGTGATGAGTTTCGAACGTTGGGGCGTGCCGGTCGCGCTGGGGGACCGCCGCGTCCTGCATCCGGGCATGCTGCGCTGGTTGCGCGCCCTGGGCTGGATGGTGCTGGTCGGCTTCCTCTGCGTCCTGTCCTTCGGCATGCCCTATTCGGTGCTGGACCATTTCCTGCCCGAGACGGGGCCTGTCGAGGTGGCCTCAAACGCCGTCTGCGCCCTGATCGCGCTCGGCGTCTACACCGGCCTGGTCTGGTTCGGGGAGGCGAGGGCGCCGGCGGAACTGGCGCTCAAGGCGGCGCTACCCGGCCTGTTCTGGGGCCTCGTCATCGGCGTCCTGATGTTCGCCTCGGTCATGGGGATCATGGCCGTCTTCGGCTTCTACGACATCGTCTTCACCGGTCCGGCCCCGGCCTGGAAGTCCGTTGGCAGCGCGATCGAGTCGGGGGTTCTGGAAGAGCTGCTGCTGCGCGCCGTCATCCTGCGTCTGGTCTGGCGCGCCTTCGGGCCGTGGATCGCCTTCGCCGCCTCGGCCGTCCTGTTCGGCGGCGGCCACCTCGGCAATCCCAACGCGACTGTCTTCGCGGCCGTCTGTATCGCGGTCGAGGCCGGTATCATGTTGGCCGCCTTCTATGCCCTGACCGGACGCGTGTGGGTCTCCGTCGGCGTCCATGCGGCCTGGAATTTCACCCAGGGCTATCTGTTCGGCGCGGCCGTCTCGGGCACCGACTTCGGTCCCTCCATCGCCCGCAGCACGGCGCGCCCCGGTGTCGCCGAATATCTGACCGGCGGCGCCTTCGGTCCCGAGGCCTCGCTCCCGGCCCTGTTCGTGGGGACCCTGGTGGGGGCGGTCGTGCTCTGGATGGCGTGGAAGGCGGGGAGGTTCAGCAAGCTGACGTGACGGCGTTACGATCCCCGGCTAAACCCCGGGCGCAATGAAACTCTTCGCCCGCTCCCATCAGGCCGCCATCGGCTTCATCTTCGTGACCGCCGTCCTCGACGTCGTGGCCATGGGGATCATCATCCCGGTCCTGCCGACCCTGATCGAGCAGTTCGTCGGCTCGAACGCCCAGGCCGGGATCATCAACGGCGTCTTCGTGGCCCTGTGGGCCGGGATGCAGTTCCTGGCCTCGCCGGTGATCGGCTCCATCTCGGACCAGTACGGCCGCCGCCCGGTGATCCTGCTCAGCTGCGTGGGTCTGGCCTGCGACTATGTGCTGATGGCCGTGGCGCCGGACCTGTGGTGGCTGGCGCTCGGGCGGATGATCGCCGGCGTCACCTCGTCCAGCTTCACCACCATCTTCGCCTATATGGCCGACGTAACCGAGCCGGAGAAACGCGCCCGCGCCTATGGCCTGGTCGGCGCCGCCTTCTCGGGCGGCTTCGTCCTGGGCCCCGTGCTGGGCGGCTTCATCGGCGAGCTGGGCCCGCGCGCGCCCTTCTGGGTCGCCGCCTGCCTGTCAGGCGTGGCCTTCCTCTACGGCCTGATCGTCCTGCCCGAGAGCCTCGCGCCCGAGAAGCGCATGAAGTTCAGCTGGAAGCGCGCCAATCCGGTCGGGGCCATGGTCCTGCTGCTCCGCCATCCGGAGCTTTCGGGTCTGTCGATCGTCAACTTCCTCCTCTACTTCGCCCACCACGTCTTCTCGGCGGTGTTCGTGCTCTACGCGGCCTACCGCTACGGCTGGGGCCCGCGCGAGGTCGGCTTCCTGCTGGCCCTCGTGGGCGCCATGGACATGCTGGTGCAGGGCCTGCTGACCGGCTGGATCGTCAAGAAGATCGGCGACCGCGCCGCGATGATCTTCGGCCTGACCGCCGGGGCCGTGGGCATGGCCTGTATGGGCTGGGCGCCGACCGGCTGGTTCTTCATCGCCGCCATGCTGCCCAACGCCCTGTGGGGTCTGGCCATGCCGACGCTTCAGGCCCTGATGACCGCCCGCGTCTCCGAAAGCGAGCAGGGCCAGCTCCAGGGCGCCAACTCCAGCGTCGGCTCCATCGCCGGCGTGGCCTCGCCGATCTTCTTCGGCTGGGTCTATTCGATGACGGTCGTGTCGCTTCCGGGCGCGGCCTTCTATTTCGGCGGGGCGGTGCTTCTGGCGGCGGCGGCGATCGGCTGGATCGTGGCCCGCAAGGCCGAGCGGGCCGAGGCGACGGCCGAGGCCTGACGCGCCATCATCCCGCCGAAATGGCGGAGAGAAATGCCGGTCAATGACGCCGCCTTCGAAAGTCCCGATGAAAGCCTCGACCCCAGTCCTCGCTATGGCCATCGCCGCTGTCCTCTCGCTCGGCGCCGTCGCCGTTCACGCCCAGGAGGCGACGCAGGACGCCTTCTCCGAGCCCGCCGCCCGCGCGGTGCCCACCGACGCCCTGTCGATGAAGGCCGGCTTCGCGCCCGTGGTGCGTCGCGCCGCTCCGGCGGTGGTCAATATCTCGGCCCGCTCTGTCCAGCAGGTCGATCCCTTCTTCCAGATGTTCCGCGGCATGCCGGCCCAGCGCATGGCCGAGTCGGCCGGCTCCGGCGTCATCGTCCGCGCCGACGGCATCGTGGTCACCAACAACCACGTCATCGAGGGCGCGCAACAGATCCGCGTCGTCCTCAACGACCGCCGCGAATATCCGGCCCACGTCCTGCTGGCCGACGAGCGCGCCGATGTGGCCGTGCTCCAGCTCGAGGGCGTCACCGAACAGCTGCCGACTCTCCCCATCGATGACCGCGAGGAACAGCAGGTCGGCGACCTGGTCCTGGCCATCGGCAACCCCTTCGGCGTGGGCCAGACCGTGACGAACGGCATCATCTCGGCCCTGAACCGCACCGAGACGGGGATCTCGGATTCCGGCTCCTTCATCCAGACCGACGCGGCCATCAATCCGGGCAACTCCGGCGGGCCGCTGGTCGACATGAACGGCGAGGTGATCGGCATCAACACCGCCATCTTCTCGCGCTCGGGCTCCTCGTCCGGCGTCGGCTTCGCCATCCCGGCCTCGATGGTGAAGCGGGTCATCGCCAGCGCCGTCGGCGGCGCCACCAGCGTCGTCCGTCCCTGGCTGGGCGTGAAGGGCGAGGGCGTCTCGGCCGACATCGCCCGCAGCCTCGGCATGGACCGGCCGGTGGGTCTGGTCGTCACCCAGGTCTGGACCACCGGCCCCGGCGACCGCGCCGGCATCCAGGAGGGCGATGTGATCACCTCCGTCGGCGGTCAGGAGGTCAACGACCAGGGCGGTCTGAACTTCCGCGTCGGCACCCACAATCCCAACGACACCGTCTCCGTCGCCCTGCTGCGCGACGGCCGCCCGATGACCGTCAACGCCCGCATCCAGGCCCTGCCGGGCGACACGGCGCCGGATCAGGGCACGCTGATCGCCCGCGGCCCCCTGGCGGGTCTGAAGGTCGCCAGCCTGACCCCGGCCCTGGCCGACAGCCTCGGCGGCGACCCCTTCCTGAAGGGCGTCATCGTCACCGGCTTTGGAGAGACCGCCCGCAATCCGGGCCTGCGTCGCGGCGACTTCCTGCGCGCCGCCAACGGCAATGCCATCAACTCGGTCGCCGACGTCCAGGCCATCACCGGCCCGACCCAGCTGACCATCGAACGCAACGGCCGCCGCATCACCGGCGTGATCCGTTGAGGCGTCTCGCTCCCGGCGCCCTCGTCCTCGCCGCCCTCGCCACGATCGGTTGCAGCGGCGCCGAGCCGGCCGCCGCCCAATCCGCCACCGCCAGCGCCCCTGCCGACGATCCCCTGACCCGGCCCCTGAAGGCCAACCCCGCCTGGCTGGTCCCCCAGACGCCGGTGAAGGTGTTCGGCAATACGTATTTCGTCGGGACGCAGGGGCTCAGCATCGCCCTGATCGATACCGGTCAGGGGCTGATCCTGATCGACGGCGCCGTGCCCCAGGCCGTCGGCGACATCGAGGCCAATATCGCCCGGCTCGGCTTCCGCCTTCAGGACGTCCGCTACATCCTGAACACCGAGGCCCATTACGATCACTCCGGCGGGATCGCCGCCCTGGCCCGCGATAGCGGCGCGACGGTGATCGCCGCCCCGGCGGGAGCGCAGGCCCTGCGCGCCGGCCATGTGCTGGACGCCGACCCCCAGGCCACCGACATCGAGGCCTTCCCGGCCATCCCGACCGCCCGCGCGATCGCGGATGGAGAGACCCTGACCCTCGGCGGCGTCACCGTCACCGCCGTCCACACGCCCGGCCACACGCCGGGGAGCGCGAGCTGGACCTGGTCGTCGTGCGAGGCTGGCGTCTGCCACAGCGTGGTCTTCGCCTCGAGCCTGAACGCCGTCACCGCCGCCCCCTTCACCTATGCCGGTCATCCGGAGGCGACGGCCGCCCTGCGCGCCTCCATCGCGCGGATCGAGGAGCTGGATTGCGACATCCTGATCTCGGCCCATCCGGACAACTCCGGCGGCGTCGAGAAGCTGGCGGGCCGCGCAGCCAATGCGACGCCCAACCCCTTCATCGACCCCAACGCCTGCCGCGCCTACGCGGCCCGGGCGACAGGTATCCTCGACCGGCGTCTGGCGACCGAGGCGGGGGCCCGCTAGGTCTTCTTCGGGCCTAACAACGACCAGACATGCCCATACGGATCGCGCAACTTGGCGTGGCGGCCATAGAACTCGTCCACGGCCGGGCGGATGACCTCGGCTCCGGCCTCGACCGCCCGGGCCAGCCAGGCGTCCACGTCATCGACGGCCAGAGAGATCGTCACCGTCGTCCCGCCCAGTGTCCTCGGCGTCAAGGCCCCGACGGTCTCGACCGCCTCCGGGAACTCGTCGGCCAGATAGAGGTCGCCGCCGTTGATCCCGATCATGGCGTGGCCGACCCGGCCGTCCTCCATGTCGTAGCGGACCTTCACCTCGGCCCCGAACGCGCGCCCGTACCAGTCCAGCGCCCCCGGTCCGTCATGGACCATCAGATAGGGCATCACCGGCGGATCGGGCGGCGTATAGGCCATGGGTCTAGCCCTTGATCGGCGACCCGATCGACCAGCAATGGCCGAACGGATCCTTCACCTGGCCGTAGCGGTCGCCCCAGAACTGGTCCGACAGCGGGAACAGGGGCACGGCGCCGGCGATCACCGCCCGGTTCCACCATTCGTCGGCGTCGTCGACCTGAAGGTGGATGGTCACCGAGGCCGGGACCACATCGACCGGCCCGCCCATTTCCGGGAACTCGTCCGACAGCATGACGCTGCAGCCGTTGATCTGCAGGTGGGAGTGAATCAGCCGCTCGCCGTCCTCGGCCACCATCCGCCGGACCTCCACTGCCCCGAAGGCGCGGGCATAGAAGTCCACCGCCGCCATCCCGCCGCGCGAGGCGATGCTCAGATAGGGGGTGACCCCGGTCAGGGGCGGCGGCGCCTTGGTCTGGTCCATGGGAGGTCTCCGGTGTCTTGTCCCCACTCTAACGCGTGAAAACCTCAGCCGAAACGCCTACATCTGCGGCATGTCCGACCTGTTCGAAGCCTCCGGCGTCCTGCCGCCTGACGCACCGCTTGCCGACCGCCTGCGCCCCCGCACCCTCGATGAGGTCGTGGGTCAGGACCATCTGCTGGGCGAGGGCGGGCCGATCCGGCGGATGATCGAGGCGGGCCGTCTGGGCTCCATGATCCTCTGGGGGCCGCCCGGCACCGGCAAGACGACCATCGCCCGGCTTCTCGCGAAGGCGGCGGGCTATGAGTTCCAGCAGATCTCGGCCGTCTTTTCCGGCGTCGCCGATCTGAAGAAGGCCTTCGAACAGGCGACGATGCGCCGCCTCGCGGGCCAGTCGACCCTGCTGTTCGTCGACGAGATCCACCGCTTCAACCGCGCCCAGCAGGACGGCTTCCTGCCCTTCGTGGAGGAGGGGGTGGTCACCCTCGTCGGCGCCACGACCGAGAACCCCTCGTTCGAGCTGAACGGGGCGCTGCTGTCGCGCTCGCAGGTCTTCGTGCTCAAGCGGCTGGACGACGCGGCGCTCGATCAGCTTCTGGTCCGGGCCGAGGCGCATGAGGACCGGGCCCTGCCGCTGACGCCCGAGGCGCGCCACGCCCTGCTGGCTCTCGCCGACGGCGACGGCCGCTATCTGCTGACCATGACCGAGACCCTGTTCGCCCTGCCGGCCGACGTCTCCCTCGACGTCCAGGGTCTGGCCGCCATCCTCCAGCGCCGCGCCCCGGCCTACGACAAGAGCCGCGAGGAGCACTACAACCTCATTTCCGCCCTGCATAAGTCGGTGCGCGGCTCCGACCCCGACGCCGCCCTCTACTGGCTGGCGCGGATGCTGAACGGCGGCGAGGACCCGCTCTATCTGGCCCGCCGCATCGTGCGCATGGCGGTCGAGGACATCGGCGAGGCCGACCCCCTGTCCATCATGGTCGCCAATGCGGCCAAGGACACCTACGACTTCCTCGGCAGCCCCGAGGGCGAACTGGCTCTCGCCCAGGCAGTGGTTCACCTCGCCACCGCGCCCAAGTCGGTCGGCGTCTATGAGGCCTTCAAGGCGGCGAAGCGTGCCGCGGCCGAGACCGGCTCCCTCATGCCCCCCGCACACATCCGCAACGCCCCGACCAAGCTCATGAAGCAACTCGGCTACGGCAAGGGCTACCAGTACGACCCCGACACCGAGGAAGGCTTCTCGGGCGCCAACTTCTTCCCCGACGAGATGGAGCGTCGCGTCTTCTACAAGCCCAAGGGCGAGGGTCACGAAGAGAAGATCAAGGCGCGTCTGGAACGCTGGGCCGCGATGCGCGAACGGATTCAGGCGGAGAGGCAGGGGGGCGAATGAACCTCAATCAGGTCACCGTCGAGGTCGCGGATATCCCGCGCAGCCGCGCCTTCTACCAGCGCCTCGGCCTGATCCTGATCGTCTCGGCCGACCACTATGCGCGCTTCGCCTGTCCCGGCGATGAGGCGGGGAGAGCGACCTTCTCCATCCATCGCGCCGAGACGATGACGTCCAACGGGACCGGGATCTATTTCGAATGCCCCGACCTCGACGCCCGGGTCGAGGCCCTGAAGGCTGAGGGGATCATCTTCGACAGCGGTCCCGTCGACCAGAGCTGGCTGTGGCGCGAGGCCTGGCTGCGCGACCCCGACGGCCATCGGCTGTGTCTCTATTTCGCGGGCGACAACCGCCTCGATCCGCCGTGGCGCGTCGGATCGCCTGACTGATCACTGTTCATTGTTCCCGCCCCCGCTTGATGTCAGGTTCGCCGAAAATCCTGGGGAGGAAAACAATGGCCGAGATCAAGAAGACGCCGTGGCATCTGTGGCTGGTGGGCGTTCTGGGCCTGCTATGGAACGGCTACGGCGCCACCGACTTCGCCATGAGCATGACCATGGGCGACGCCTGGTATCGTATGGCCGGCATGACCGAGGCGCAGATCACGGCCATGCACGCCTATCCGGCATGGATGTACGTCGTCTGGTTCGCCGGGACCTGGGGCGCCCTGATCGGTACGGTGCTGCTGCTGTTCCGCAGCCGGTTCGCCGTTCCCGCCTTCGTCGTGTCGCTGCTCGGCTTCCTGATGAGCCTCGTCTACGGCTACTTCATCTCGCCGGACAAGACGGCCGTCCACGGCATGGCGGTGATGCATGCGGTCATCTTCGCCGGCTGCCTCTTCTTCCTCTGGTACGCCTGGACCATGGCGAAGAAGGGCGTCCTGCGCTGAAACGCATCGGACTTTAAGAGTGCAAAATTGTTTTCGAAAAGGCGTTCCGAATCAAGGCTCTGCACTTTTTGCACTCGGATTTTTCGAGTGCAAAGGCGGCGGGGCTGCAGGCGCCAGGGCGAATCAGGTCTTCGCCACAAGTCCCTGATTCAACACGTCTTCGGCCTCGAACTGTGAGGCGCCGGCCCATCACGGGCTGACGCCGCCCTCGCCATGGGTTAGGGACCGCGGGTGAGAACCCGTCCGCCCCCCGTCCTGACCGCCGAAGAGACCGCCGCCGTGCGGTCCTGGGTCATCCATGAGGACGCCCACGTCATCGCCATCAACAAGCCCGGCGGCCTGACCAGCCAGGGCGGGGTGCGGCATGCCCATACCCTGGACGACCTGCTCTGGGCCTTCGCCCGCTCGAACGGCAAGCGGCCCGAGCTGGTCCACCGGCTGGACCGGGACACCTCCGGCGTCATCCTGTCGGCGAAGACCAAGCCCGCCGCCGGCTTCCTCGGCAAGGCCATCCAGGCCCGCAAGCTGACCAAGACCTACCTCGCCCTCGTGTCCGAAGCCCCCCAGCCGCCGTCCGGCCGCATCGAGACGCCCCTGCTGCGTGTCGAGGTCGGGCGCGAGAGCTGGATGAAGGTCGCCGACCTCGAGACGCCCGGGGCCCAGGCCTCCCAGAGCCGCTACCGCACCCTGGCCTCGTCCGAGGACGGCGCCCTGGTCGAGCTGGAGCCCTTCACCGGCCGCATGCATCAGCTGCGGGTCCATATGGCCTCCATCGGCCGGCCCCTGATCGGCGACGTCAAGTACGGCGGGGCCCTGACGGCCGCAGGCCGCGCTGCGCCCCGCCTGATGCTCCACGCCGTCTCGCTGGACTTCCCCCATCCCGAGGGCGGGCGCATGACAATCTCCGCCCCGCCACCCGAGGACTTCCGCAGCCTCGCCGAGGCCATGGGGGTGGCCAAAGGCCTGCCCCAATAGGGGCTTGCGGGAACGATCCCCTTGCGGTGACGCTCTCTCTTCAAAGGGAGACCCGCTCATGAAGCGCCTGACCACACTCGCCCTCGTGGCCTCGACCGCCGCCCTCGCGGCCTGCGCCAGCCTCGCCCCCTATGGCCCCCAGCGGGGTCCGGGCGGGCAGGGCTTCTCGGAACAGCGGATCGAGAGCGACCGCTACCGCGTCACCTACAACGGCGTCGGCGCCCCCGGCCCGGTCGCCGACCGCGCCCTGCTGCGCGCCGCCCAGCTGACCACCGATCAGGGCTACGACTGGTTCGAGGTGACCCAGCGCTACATCGACGGCCGCCCCGACAGCGCGGGCGGCGTCCGGCCCAGCGTCGGCGTCGGCTACGGTTCGTCCAACTACGGCGGCTGGCGCACGTCGGGGACCAGCGTCGGCGTCGGCCTGAACTTCAGCGGCCCGTCCCCGACCTCGACCACCCTGGAGGTCCGGCTCGGCAGAGGTCAGCGCCCCGACCGCGCCGAGGCGTATGACGCCCGCGAGATCCAGCGGTCGCTACGGCCGGGTTGAGGCCTATCGGCCCCGCGTGAGTGCCCGGTACTCGACCAGCCGTTCCTTGTCGCGCCGGACCTGGTCGGCGACGGCGTCGTCGACGTCCAGCGAGGCGTAGCGGACCCAGCCCTCGACGCCCAGCTTGCCCTGGATCGCCGCCGTCGGCGTGGCCCACAGGAAGTAGGACAGGGTGCTGACCGCGCCGCCCAGCAGGATGGCCAGGACCTGCAGGCCCCGGAACCAGCCGGCCTCAACCGGGGCGGGCTCGAACAGGAAGACGGCCAGCCAGATCAGGAAGACTGCCGGGGTCACGAAGCGGGCGAACCAGCGCATCCAGTAGCGCTCGCGGCGGACCCGCCACAGCTCCATCTGGACGTACTTCTCGAGGTACTCCATCCGCGCGGCCAGCCACATGGTCAGGCGGGTCAGATAGTGGGACCGGCGGCCCCAGCCCTTGCCGTCCATCTGGTACTGGGTCTCGGCCTGGTCGGCCATGGCCCGGGCGGAGGTGAACAGGTTCTGGAGCTCGCGCGTCCGCTGCACGATCTCGCGCGACAGCTCGTAGGAGTCGTTCTCCAGCCGGAACCGGTACTGGACGAACAGGATCTGCTGGACGCCCCACCAGAGGCCGCCGGCGACCAGCATGGCGCCCGCCGCGATCGCCGCGCCCGAGATCAGCGAGCCGGTCCACTGGCTGAACCAGGTGGGCCCCAGGGTCGCCAGCAGGGCGAAGCCGATCAGGGCCAGCAGCTGGCACAGCCGCTTGGTGCCCACGTGGACGCACAGGGCCCGGAAGACGCGCCGGCCATAGGCGTGGATGTGCGAGCGCAGGTCCTCATCGACCGGGAAGCGCTCCTCGATCTGGCGCGCGAACAGGACGTGGAAGCGGTCCGGCTTCCCCTCGGTCTCCCAGAAGGGGAAGATGTCCAGCGGCTGGTTGAAGTAGGCGTTGATGTGGGACGACACCGCCATGATCGTCGCCGGGTCGCTGGAGAAGACCTCCGCGTCCTGGATCGGGCGCATAATGCCGTCGGCGGCGCGCAGGGTCGTCGGATGGTCGGGGGTCGCTTGGGGCACCGGGCGATCCGGGATCGTCGCTGCGCCCGGAGGCGGCTCGGCCGTGGGCTGGATATAGGCGTGCGGGTCGGCCGCGCGCGTGGGCTCGTTCACCGGCGGATGGGCCGTGGCGGGCTCCAGCTCGAACGGCGAGGGCGGATAGGGATCGCCGCCGGTCGGTCCTTGCGGGTGGTCGTTCGACATGGCCAATCCGGTCCCCTCAGTCAGCCTGACATCGTGGCAGAGTTCGTGGCCTCGTTGGACGACGTTCTCTCGCGGCGCGAACTGCCCGCCCGCCAGCTATCACCGTTAACCGGTACGGTTAGCAAGTGACGTTTCGTTCAGACAGACAGAGGCTTCCGGGCCATCAGCCCTTCGCAAGCGGGCCGGGCAGGGTATAAGCCCCGCATCATGACACGCTTCCTTCTCGTCGCCATCGGCGGAGCGCTCGGCTCCGTGGCGCGCTACGGCGTCGGACTGGCCGCCGGGCGGCTCTTCCCCGGCGCGGCCTGGCCCTTCGGCACCATGACCGTCAACCTTGTTGGCGGCCTCGTCATGGGGCTGGTCGTCGGCTGGCTGGCCGCGCGCGGAGGGGCGAGCCAGGAAAGCGTGCGCGTCTTCGCCGCCGTGGGCGTTCTGGGCGGCTTCACCACCTTCTCGGCCTTCTCGCTGGAGGTGGCCCTGATGATCGAGCGCCGCCAGCTGGGTCTCGCCGCCGCCTATATCGCCGTCTCGGTGGTCTGCGCGGTCGCCGCCGTCTTCCTGGGCCTGATGATCGCCCGTCGCGCCTTCGGAGCCGCCGCATGAGCTACGACCCCTCCGACGACGCCTCCGCCGCACCCGCGCCCAAAGGGCCGGTCGGTACTCGCGAGGCCCAGGTCCACTATGTCGCCGAGGCCGAGGACGGCATCCGTCTCGACCGCTGGTTCCGCCGGCGCTGGCCCCATCTGTCCAACATCCAGGTGCAGAAGATGGCCCGGGGCGGCCAGATCCGCGTCGACGGCGCCCGCATCAAGCCCGAGGGGCGGCTGACCGCCGGCGCCGCCGTGCGCGTGCCCCCGATCCCCGAGCCTATCGTCCGCGCGCCCGGCGAGCACATGGCTCTGACGCCCGCCGACATCGCCTTCGCCAAGAGCCTCGTGATCTATGAGGACGACCTGGTCATCGCCCTGAACAAGCCGCACGGCCTGGCGGTCCAGGGCGGCACCAAGACCACCCGCCACGTCGACCGTCTGTTGTCGGCCTGGGGCGAGGGGATGGACCGGCCGCGTCTGGTCCACCGTCTGGACCGCGACACCTCGGGCGTCCTCCTGCTCGGCAAGGGGCCGGAGGCGGCCAAGCGTCTGGCCGGCGCCTTCGCCCGGCGTCAGGCCAAGAAGACCTACTGGGCCATCGTCCAGGGCATGCCCAAGCCCTCGTCGGGCCAGATCGACATGGCGCTCAAGAAGTCGGGCATCAACGACTTCGAGATCATGCGCCCCGCCGACCGCAAGGAGAACGGCGCCGAGCCGGCCGAGACCGCCTTCGCCCTGATCAGCCACGCCGGCCAGCGCGCCTCGTGGATGGCCCTGCGCCCCTTCACCGGCCGGACCCACCAGCTGCGCGCCCATATGAAGGGCATCGGCCATCCGATCCTGGGCGACCCCAAATATGGCGACGAGCGCTCGGCCGAGCTGTCGGGCCCGCTCAAGCTGCAGCTCCATGCCCGCCGTATCGAGCTGGACCACCCCTCGGGCGGCAAGCTGATCGTCGAGGCCCCGATCAGCCCCGAGCTGCGCGCCGGCTTCCAGCATTTCGGCTTCGACGAGAGCGAGGCCGACTACGACCCGTTCGAAGGGGTGAAGCGCCAGCGATGACGGGGGACAGCAGCCTGTCAGCGCCGGACCGCACCGCCCGTGCGCGCGATCTCGCGGTGGCGGGCGATCTGGCGGGCGCCATCGCCCTGCTGCAGGCCGCCCCGGCGGATCAGGTCGCGGCCCACCGCAACATGCTGGTCCAGCTGCTGAGCGCGGCAGAACGCCATGAAGAGGCTCTGGCGATCCACGTCGCCCTGGCCCGTGCGGCGCCCGGCGTCGCGGCCCATCACCACAACATCGCGGCGCGGCTCGGAGATATGGGCCGGGCCGTCGAGGCGGAAGCTGCCGCCCGTCAGGCCTTCGTGGTCGGCGGCGATGCGCCCGAGACCTGGCTGGTCCTCGCCCGCGCCCTGCAGGGGCAGGATCGTCACGACGAGGCCGAAGCCGCCTTCGCCGAGGCCCTGAAGCGGCGGCCCGACTATCTCGACGCCCTGGTCGACCAGTCCCAGCTGATCTGGATGCGGACCGGCGACGCCGAGCGGGCCCGGGCGCCGTTGACCGCCGCCATCGCCCGCGCTCCCGACCGCCCCGACCTCTACGCCGCCCGCGCCAGGCTGGACCGGTTCGCGGGCGCCGCGCCCGAAGCCATCCACCGCGACCTGACCGCCTCGCCCGTCGCCGGCCACCCGGTGGTCGAGCTGGCCGCCGCCCACGCCGCCATGGGCTTCGACCGCGACCGGGCGCTGACCCATGCCCGCGCCGCCCTGGCCCAGACGCCCGGCAATCCGGCGGCGGTCCAGCAGCTGGTCGAGATACATCTGGCCCGCAACGAGCCCGAGGCGGCCCTGGCCCTTCTGGACCCCCTGCTGGAGCAGCGCCCGACGGACCAGCAGGCCATCGCCTTCCGCCACACGGCCTGGCGGCTGTCCGGCGACCCGCGCGCCATGACGCCCGCCGACTACGCCGCCGTGGTCGCCGGGCACATCATCGACACCCCGCCCGGCTGGGCGACGCTGGACGCCTATCTGGCCGATCTGGCCCGCGCCCTGGCCCCGCTGCACGCCCTGACCGAGCATCCGGTGGGCCAGAGCCTGAGGCACGGCACCCAGACCAGCGTGGACCTGCGCCACAGCCAGGATCCGGCCATCCGCGCCTTCTTCACCGCCATCGACGGCCCCATCCGCCGCCACATGGCCATGCTGGGGCAGGGGAGCGACCCGCTGCGAAGCCGCAACACCGGCGACTACCGGCTGGCCGGCTGCTGGTCGGTCCGGCTGCGTCCCGGCGGCTTCCACACGCCCCACTTCCATTCCAAGGGCTGGCTGTCCTCGGCCTGCCATATCGAGCTGCCGTCGGCAGTGGACGGGGACGGCAAGGAGGGCTGGCTGGCCTTCGGCGCCCCCGCGTTCGACGGCGTCCAGCCCCTGCCGCCCGATCACTACGAAAAGCCCCAGCCGGGGCGTCTGGTTCTGTTCCCGTCCTATATGTGGCACGGCACCGTGCCCTTCAGCGGGACCCAAACCCGCCTGACCATCGCCTTTGACGTCGTACCCGCATGACCCAACTTCACTCCCGTCCCCTCGCCATCTTCGACGTCGACGGCACCCTCGTAGACAGCCGCGCCTCCATCTTCGAGGCGGCGACCGAGGCGTCGCGCGCGCTCGGCCTGCCCGACCCGGCCTATGACCGGGTGCGCCAGATCGTGGGCCTCAGCCTGCCCGACGCCATGCAGGCGCTGGAGCCGTCCCTGACCGACGCCGAGCTGGCCGACTTCGTCGCGGCCTTCCAGGCCAGCTTCCGCCGCATGTTCGAGGCGGGCCACGAGGAGCCGCTCTACGACGGCGCCCTGGACCTGCTGCACCGGCTGAAGGCCGACGGCTGGCGGCTGTCGATGGCCACGGGCCAGAACCGACGCGGCGTGGCCCGTAACATGGGCCGCCCGGGCTGGGCCGAGCTGTTCGCCTCGACCCACTGCGCCGAGGACGGCCCCGGCAAGCCCGACCCGGCCATGCTGCTGGCCGCCATGGCCGCCTGCGAGGGCACGCCCTCGACCGCCATCATGATCGGCGACACCGCCCATGACGCGACCATGGCCGCCAATGCCGGCATCGCCGCCGTCGGCGTCTCATGGGGCTTCCACACGGCCGAGGAGCAGCGGGCCGCGGGCGTCCGCCACGTCGCCGTGGACTTCGCCGACCTCGAAGCCCATCTGAACGCCTTCGCCGCCGAAGTACTCGAGACCGCCTGATGAGCCACATCCCGCCGCTGGACCCCATGGTCGCCGCCAGGAAGGGCTTCCGTGAGAGCGAGGAGCGCCTCAAGCGCTTCTGGAAGACCGCCGACGTGGTCGCCGAGGGCGAAGGCTGGAAGGTCGTGCTGGACGGCCGTGCGCCCAAGACGCCGGCGGGCGCGACCTATCTGCTGCCGACCGAGGCCTCGGCCCGTCTGGTCGCCGACGAATGGGCCGCCCAGGGCGAGTTCATCGAGCCGGGGACCATGCCCGCCACCCGTCTGGCCGCCACCGCCATCGACCGGGTCAGCGTCACGCGCGAGCCGGTGGCGGACGAGATCGCCGCCTACGCCGGCTCCGACGCCCTCTGCTACCTCGCCGAACATCCCAGCGGTCTGGTGGCCGAACAGGCGAAGGCCTGGGGGCCGTGGCGCGACTGGGCGGCGTCGGAACTCGGCGTCGTCCTGACCCCGACCGAGGGGATCATCCACCGCGAGCAGGATCCGGCGTCGATCACCCGGGTGCGCGAACTGGCGCTTGAGGCCGACGACTTCGCCCTGACGGCCCTGGCGACGGCGGTGCCCCTGCTGGGCTCGGCGGTGCTGGGTCTGGCCGTGATGCGCGGCGCCCTGACCGGCGAGGCCGCCTTCGACCTCAGCCGCCTCGACGAGGACTATCAGGAGCGCCAGTGGGGGGTAGACGCCGACAACGCCGAGCGCACCGCCCTGAGGCGCGCCGAGGCCGTGCTGGTCGATCGGTGGTTCCGGGCGCTGGAAGTCTAACTTTCCGATCTGGAAAGTTATCACTTGACGATGTGGAAAGTCAGGATCATTTTCCAGTATGGAAAGTGAGAACCTCGCCATGACCGATCCGCAGCAGACCCCCGCCGAGGCGCTGGAGGCCATCCGCAAGTCCCGTGAGGCGGTGCGCGAGGCCGTCCGCGATCCCAAGGGCTCGACCCGCTACACCCTGATCTATTCGACCCTGGCCGCCATCGCGGTGGGCGGTCAGATCCTGCCGTCGCCGTTCAATGTGCTGTGCTCCTGCGGCGGGGCGCTTGGGCTGGCGCTGCTGTACAAGGGTTGGACGGAGCGGACAGGGGTCCAGATCTCGGGCGTGTCGCCGAAGAAGGCGCGCTGGGTGGCCTGGGGGCTCGGCGCCGTGCTGGTGAGCCTGATGCTGGTCGCCATCTGGGCCGGCTGGCATCACCAGCTCTGGATCGGCCTGCCCCTGACCGTCCTGGCCTTCGTCGCCGCCTGGGTCGGGTCGCGGCTGTGGACGAAGGTCTTCCTCACCGAGACGGCCGACCGGTGAGGGCTCCCGTCTTCGATCCCGTGATCCACGCGCCGGGCCGGCTGCAGATCTGCGCCATCCTGGCCGAGGTCGATCAGGCCGAGTTCGCCATGGTCCGCGACGCCGTGGAGGTGTCCGACTCGGTCATGTCCAAACATGTGAAGCAGCTGGAGGAGGCGGGCTATGTCGCCGTCTCAAAGGTCGCCGCGGGCGGCCGCCAGCGCACCTGGCTGAAGCTGACCGCCCAGGGTCGCGCCGCCTTCAAGACCCATGTCGCGGAGCTGACCCGGCTGGCGGGGATCGGTTAGGTCAGAAGAAGGTCAGCCCGCCACCGCCCATTGCGATGATCGTGTGGCCCTGGCCTTCGGCCGTGAAACTTGCCTGCCAGCCCTCGTACCCCGACGAGTTGTTGAACAGGTCCAGCCGCAGGCCGTTCGAGAACCACAGGCAGAGGTCCGCGGTCGTCCGATCGACCTTCACGGACGCGATTATGGCGTCGGACAGCAAGGCGTTCGCCCGAGCTTCCGCATCGACAGGCTCGGGCAGGCCGAACCACTGTTTGTCGTCCTCGTCGGTCAAGGCGATCCCCTCGGGCGACACGATCCTCCAGTGACAGGAGACCGCGAGGCCTCTGTCGTCCCGCAGGTCCAAGTCCCAGTCAGTCTCGCGGCGTCGGACTCGGCAGGACCGCCCAACGAGGTCGGTTTCGAACGCGAGAGTGAGATCGGTCACGTCGTGCTCCGATACGGCGACAGCTCGCGCGTCATGGCCTCGATCTCGGCGGCCATGCCGGGGCGTTCCTGATCCAGATAGCGCGCCACCGGGACCCTCAGCGCCTTGTCGGCGATGTAGTGGGCCGAATAGACGGGGGAGGGCAGATAGCCTCGCGCGATCTTGTGGTCGCCCTGCGCCCCCGCCTCGACGCGCGACAGGCCGCGCTCGATCGCGAACTGGATGGCCGCATAGTAGCAGAGCTCGAAGTGGAGGAATGGAACGTCCTCCAGCGTGCCCCACTGACGGCCGTACAGGGCGTCGCGGCCGATGAAGTTGAGGGCGCCGGCGATCGGCGTCGCGCCGCGGAAGGCCATGACCAGGGCGATGCGGTCGGCCATGGTCCGGCCGATCATCGCGAAGAACTCCCGCGTCAGATAGGGCCGGCCCCACTTGCGTGATCCGGTGTCCATGTAGAAGGCGAAGAAGGCGTCCCAGTGGGCTTCGGTGATCTCCGCCCCGGTCAGGACGCGGATGTCGAGGCCGTCCTGCGCGTCGCGGCGCTCTCGGCGGATGGTCTTGCGTCGGTTGGAGGACAGGGCGGAGAGGAAGTCGTCGAAGGTCTGGTAGCCGTCGTTGCGCCAGATGAACTGCATGTCCTGCCGCAGCAGCAAGCCCATCTCCCCCATGGCCCGCCACTCGGCCTCGGTCGGGAAGTTGACGTGCAGGGACGAGACGCCCGTCTGGCCGGTCAGGCCCAGCGCGCCCTGAAGCAGGGCCTGCCGCACCGTCGCGGCGTCCGTGCCGGGCGCGTGCAGGAAGCGCGGCCCGGTCGCGGGCGTGAAGGGCACGGCGCCCAGAAGCTTGGGATAGTAGCGCCCGCCGGCCCGCTCATAGGCGTCGGCCCAGCTGTGGTCGAAGACGTATTCGCCCTGGCTGTTGCCCTTCAGATAGAGGGGCATGACGCCGAGGACGTCGTCGTTGTCGTCGCGCAGGCTCAGGTGGCGCGGCGCCCAGCCCTGACGCGGGGAGGCGCTGTCGGAGGCCTCGCAGGCGTGCAGGAAGTCGTAGGAGACGAAGGGATCGCCGGTCAGGTCGGCGCAGGCGTCCCAGGCCTCGCGACCGATGGCCGCGAGGCTGTCATGGACGTGGATCGTATAGTTTGACGTCAGGCTCAGCGGACTTCCACGATGGCGTCCACCTCGACGGCGAAGCCCAGCGGCAGCTGGTAGACGCCGACGGCCGAGCGGGCGTGCTTGCCGGCGTCGCCGAAGACCTCGACCATCAGGTCAGAGCAGCCGTTGATGACGGCGGGGATGGCGGTGAAGCCCGGTCCGGCCTGGACGAAGCCGCCCAGCTTCACGATGCGCACGACGCGCTCCAGATCGCCGTCCACGGCGGCGTTGATCTGGGCGATCAGGTTGATGGCGCACAGGCGGGCGGCGGCGGCGGCCTGTTCCGGGGTCACATCGACGCCGACGGTGCCCTTGATCCCGCCCGAGGCGTCGTTCGACAGCTGGCCCGAGATATGGACCAGATTGCCGGTCTGGACGAAGGAGACATAGCTGGCGACCGGCTTGGCGGGCTCGGGCAGGGTGATGCCGAGTTCGGCGATACGGGCGGCGACGGTCATGCGGAATGCTCCTTTGAGGGACGCCGGGGGTTTAGCGCGCCGCGCCGGTCCCGTCACCCGCCAGGAGCAGAAGCCGCTCAGGAAAGCCGCGTTCCCTCGGGCGGTCCGCTGCGGCCCTCGGCCAGCTCTTCGGCCTTCTGCTCGCATTCGCGGGCGTAGTCCTGGAGGGCGGTGCGCGTCTTCTCGTCCACGGTGACGGCGAACTGGCGCGCCTTGCGGGCCTGCCCCCTCAGTCTCTCGATCTCGTCCATGTCCGCACACCTGTCTGATAGCAGGCCTTCCATTTATCGGACCCGGACCGCGCCCGCCTCCTAACTTTGGGCCGACCTCGGTCTGGCCGCTTAAAGGTTCGCCAACCGGCGTGTGCCATGCTGTGCCCATGGAAACGCTCTCGACTGCCCAGATCGCGGCCTTCAAGGCCATCCGTGACCGCCTCGGCGCCGAAGAGCGCGCGGTGGTCGACATCGCCTCGGTGGAGGCGGTCTATTCGGCGAAGGCCTCGGCCAGCCACTGGAATTTCGACCTGCCGGCCCATGCCGCGGACGAGGCGCTCGGAGACGGCGCGACCGACGCCCTGCGCCGCGCCCTGGTCGCCACCTGGGCGCTGGAGCTGCCGGGGCGGGTCAAGGAGGCGGACCTGCCGCCCGAGGTGCTGCAGTTCTATCCGTTCTGGCTCGACAAGCTGGCCGCCTTCCTGACCGAGGCCGCCGGGACGGGCGCCGACTACGACCGCGACCACTGGGCCAAGGATGTGCGCTTCTCGCTGGTGCTCAGCGTCCCGGGCGCCAGGACCCAGACCATCGACCTGTCCTCGCCGATGGGGCCGGGGCAGGTGGTGAGGAACGGCCGCGACGGATACGGCTGGAGCCAGCTGATCGCCTATGTGAAGGCTCAAGGGTGGAAGAAGCCCTGGCTGGAGGTCCATACCGAAAGCCGCCACACCGACGACTTCTCCGAGTCCGGCTGGGACCAGGCCTGGGCCTCGGCCGCCGCGATCTGCAAGCGCCGTCCCGAGCTGGCCGGCATGATCGGTTCGAGCTGGTTCTACGATCCGCCGCTGGAAACGATCAGCCCGCGCATGGCCTATCTGCGCCTCAACCCGCTCAAGGGCGGCGCCTTCATCATCCATCAGGGCCCGGGCCAGATCCATTCCGACCGCGCCGGCGCGACGTCGCCGACCCGCCGGGGCATGATCGAAAGCGGCGAGTACCTGCCGCGGTCGTGGCTGGTCGCCTGGCCGAAGTCGACGCTGATCCCGTGGGCCGACAAGCGAGCCGCCGCGATGGCCGAGGCGGAAAAGGAAGCGGCCTGAGGCGCTAGAGGTTGGTCGGCGGTCCGTAGAAGTGGGTATTCAACCGCCCAACCAGTCTGTTGATCGCCCAATAGAACCCTAGGAAGAAGATCCCGAACGCAGCCATCAGCAGGCCGCCCCAGACATCCTTGAGCCGGTATCCCCAGCCGAGATGGAAGGTGACGTCAGCGGCTGCGGCGGCTGTCATGCCGAGAACGAAGACTTCCCACAGGACGACGAAGATCTGGCCCGATCGCCAGATCTTGCGGTTCCACGCATGCACCCAATTCGCTTGGCTCATGCGGTGAGGTTAGCTCGGTCCAGTTCGGTTGACGAGCTGTGGGGAAGCGTCGCTCAGGCCGCCACCCGCTCCCACGCCGCCGCGACCGGCAGGATCTCCAGATCCGCGGCCTTGGCCAGTCTGATCACGCGGTCGAGGTCGTCGGGGGTGCAGCCGTAGGGCGTCGGGCCGTCCATGACGTCGTGGCCGTAGGCGATCAGCCAGCCCTTCTCTTCGGCCGTCTTGGCCATCATTGCCTCGAGGTCGTAGCCGGGGATGCGGCGGCTCTCCAGACCGATGGCCTGAAGGTTGGCGCGGTCGGCCTTTCCGGCGTTGATCCCGTCGCGCACGCCGCGTCCGCACAGGAAGCGGCTGTCGACCACGGCCTTGGAGCCCAGCGAGGCGTCGCCGAACGGATAGGCGAAGGTGCGCATGACGTATCCGTCCAGCCGCTCAGCCACCCAGGCGGCGTTCCTCGCGAAGCTGGCGTCCAGCTCCGCCGGCGACAGGGTCAGGGTCGAGACATGCTCATAGGTGTGGCAGCCGACCTCGTGCCCGGCCTCGTGCAGGGCCTGAAGGTCGTCCGTCGAGAACTGCGGCAGGTCGAGATTGGAGCCGTCCGACAGGCCGCCGCAGACATAGTAGGTCGCCGTGATGCCATGCTCGGCCAGGATCGGCCCGGCCTCGGTCCAGGCGGTGCGCGGAATGTCGTCGAACGACAGGCTGAAGACCCCGCGGTCAGGCGCGATCCGCACCGGGCGGACGTCGAGGTAGCGGCCGGCGCGGCGGCGCATCTTGTCGATGAAGGCGGACATGGCGGCACCCTGACACATCGCCGTTAAGGGCCGTTGAAGACGGCTGGCCAAAGTTTCGGATATCGGTGATCATCGGACATCGCTGGGGGATCGGTCGATGCTGAAGTTCATCCGATGGGGGCTGATCGCCCTGACGGGGCTGATCGTCCTGGCCTTCGCCGTGGTCTATGGCGGCAGCGAGATCATCATCAGGTCGAAGCCTGAAACGCCAATGCCGACCATCGTGGCGGCCAGCGATCCCGGGGCGGTGGCGCGGGGCGCCTATATCGGCCGGGTGTCGGGCTGCGACGGCTGCCACGAGCGCAACCTGCAGGGCGGGGAGTGGGGCAAGGACTTCTGGCAGGGCTCGGTCTACACGGCCAATCTGACGCGGGTCACGCCGCACTATACGGACAGCCAGCTGGCGCGCGCGATCCGCTCGGGCGTGCGCGCCGACGGAACGAAGCTCTGGGCCATGCCGTCCGAGACCTGGACCACGATGACGGACGCCGAGGTCGCCGACGTCATCGCCTGGCTGCGCACCCATCCTGCGGCCGGCCCCGACCGCCCGCGCGAGACCTTCGGGCCCTTGGGGCGTCTGAGAATTCTGCTGGGACAGGCGAAGTCGACGCCGGCCTGGGTCGCCGAGGCGAAGGCCAACCCGGCGATGGATGCGGGGCCTCAGTTCGCGCGCGGCCGCCATCTGGCCATGACCGTCTGTGGCGAATGCCACAACTCCGATCTCAAGGGCCGGGAAGGGGATACGCCCGACCTGCTGATCGCGGCCTCCTACGACCTCCCGGGCTTCACCAAGCTGATGCGCACCGGCGTGGCCATGGACGGCAAGACCAAGGGGCTGATGTCGGAGGTCGCCCGCGAGAACTTCAGCGCCTTCACGGACGCGGACATCGCCGCGCTCCACGCCTATCTGACGGCGCGGGCGGAGGCTGCGCCTACTTCCTGAGGGCCCGCCCCGCCACCACCGCGTCCTTGCCGAACTTGGCGCGCAGCCTGTCGATGGTGGTCTCGGTCTTGAGGGCGCGGCTTTCGGTTGAGGCGAACAGGCCGGTGGGGCCCTCCACAGCGTCGACCACATCGGCCATGCCGATGCCGATCAGGCGATAGGGCTGGCCCAGCTCGGGCCTGAGCAGGTCGCGGCCGATGGCGAACAGGGCGCGGGCGGTCTGGATCGGCTCGGGCGCGGTGATCCGGCGGGTGATGATCTTGAAGTCGGTGCGGCGCAGTTTCAGCACCACGACCCGGCTGGCGACCCCGTCGCGGCGTGCCTTTGACGCCAGCTTCTCGCACAGGGGCCAGAGCTCGGCCTCCAGATCCTCGGCGGTGGTCAGGTCGGTGTTGAAGGTGGTCTCGGCGCTCATTCCCTTGCGGTCGTGCTCGGGGCGCACCGGACGGTTATCGCGGGCGTGGGACAGGTCGTGCAGCCTCAGACCCGCCTCGCCATAGCGTTTGACCAGATCCTTCACATCGGCGGCGGCCAGATCGCCGATGGTGTTGAAGCCGTCGCTCCTGAGGGTCTTGCCGAAGACCGGGCCGACGTGGGGCAGGGCGGTGACCGGGCGGGGCGCGAGAATGGCCTGGGCGTCGCGCTTCGACACGACCGAGAAGCCGCGTGGCTTGTCCATCTCGGACGCCATCTTGGCGAGGAAGCGGTTGGGAGCCAGGCCGATGGAGACGGTGAGCCCCGTCTCGTCTTCGATCCGCTTCATCAGCCGGATCAGCTGCAGCGCCGGCGGGCCGCCGTTCAGCCGCTCGGTGCCGGCCAGATCGATCCAGGCCTCGTCCAGCGACAGGGTCTGAACCAGGGGCGTCAGCTCGCCGACGAAGCCGAAGATGCGCTGCGATTCAAAGACGTACTTCGAGAAGTCCGGCTTGATCACCGTGGCGTCGGGACAGGTCTTGAGCGCCTTGAACATCGGCATGGCCGAATGGACGCCGTACATCCGCGCGACATAGCAGCAGGTCGAGACCACGCCCCGTACGCCGCCGCCCACGATGACCGGCTTGTCCCTGAGTTCGGGCCGGTCGCGCTTCTCTACCGAGGCGTAGAAGGCGTCGCAATCGAGGTGGGCGATGGTCAGCTGATCGAGTTCCGGATCGCAGACCATCCGCCGCGAACCGCAGTCCGGACAGCGCCCGTCGCCCGGCGCCTCGGCCCCGTTCCACAGACAGTCGCGGCAGATCGCCGTGATGGCCAAAGCTGATTTCTCCGGGGCCGGTTCCGGCTTCACGTCAACTTAAGACCCGGGCGCCCATATTGCACGGGAAGAAGGCGACCCAGCCTCCACGCCGCAGCGCGACCGGAGGCGAACCAGACCAGGTGATGATGTCCAAGAAAGTCCTCATCGTCGAGGATAACGAGCTGAACATGAAGCTGTTTCATGATCTGCTCGACTCGCAAGGGTACCAGACCCTGCAGACCCGCGAAGGGCTGCAGGCGATGGCTCTGGCGCGTCAGCACATGCCCGATCTGATTCTGATGGACATCCAGCTGCCCGAGATTTCGGGTCTCGAAGTCACCAAGTGGCTGAAGGACGACGAGGAGCTAGCCCATATCCCCGTCATCGCCGTCACCGCCTTCGCCATGAAGGGCGACGAGGAGCGGATCCGTCAGGGCGGCTGCGAGGCCTATATCTCCAAGCCGATCTCGGTGATGCACTTCCTGGAGACGGTGCGGAAGCATCTGGGCGCGCCCGTACCGGCAGCCACCCGATGACCGCGCGCATCCTGGTCGTCGATGACGTCGAGCCGAACGTCCGCCTGCTCGAAGCCAAGCTGACGCTCGAATACTATGACGTCCTGAGCTGCCACGACGGGCTGACGGCCCTAAAGCTGGCCTCGGCCGAGAAGCCCGACATCATCCTGCTGGACGTCATGATGCCCGGCATGGACGGGTTCGAGACCTGCAAGCGGCTGAAGGCCGATCCCGAGACGCGCCATATCCCGGTGGTGCTGGTCACCGCCCTGGACGGCCGCGAGGACCGTATCCGCGGGCTGGACGCCGGCGCCGACGACTTCCTGACCAAGCCGCTGGACGATCTGGTGCTGTTCGCCCGGGTCCGGTCGCTGGTCCGGCTGAAGCTGATCATGGACGAGCTGCGCGAGCGCGAGGAGAGCGGCCGCCGGCTGGGCGTCTCCACCGACGGCGCCGGACGTCTGCGCGGCTCCGGCGGTCGAGTCCTGATCGTCGACGACAACGAGCGCCAGTCGGCCCGGATCGTCGAGGAACTATCGCGCGAACACCGGCCGGTGGTCGAGACCGACGCGGGCGCCGCCCTGATCGCCTCCAAGGGCCTGATCGACCTGATGATCGTCAACACGGCCGCCGACAGCTTCGACGGCCTGCGCCTGATCGCCCAGGTGCGTTCGGCCGAGCCGACCCGCCACCTGCCCATCCTGGCCATCGTCGACGCCGCCGAGCGGCCACGTCTGGTCAAGGCGCTGGAGCTGGGCGTCAACGACATCCTGTCGCGGCCCATCGATTCCGAAGAGCTGGCGGCCCGGGCGCGGACCCAGATCCGCCGCAAGCGCTACACCGACTTCCTGCGCGAGAAGCTGGACTACAGCCTCGAGATGGCGGTCACCGACGCCCTGACCGGTCTGCACAACCGCCGCTACATGGCCGGCCAGCTGCAGGCCTTCGTCCAGCGCGCCAACCACGGCGGCGATCCGGTCGCGGTGCTGGTGCTGGACATCGACCACTTCAAATCGGTCAACGACGGCTTCGGTCATGACGCGGGGGACGAGGTCCTGACCGAGTTCGCCGTCCGGCTGGCGACCAATGTCCGCGCCGTTGACCTGCCCTGCCGTCTGGGCGGGGAAGAGTTTGTGGTGGTCATGCCCGACACCACCCTGGCCGACGCCCACCGCATCGCCGACCGCATCCGCCGCGACATCGGCCTGGCCCCGTTCCGGGTGATGGGCGGCAAGGAACACCTGACCGTGACCGTCTCGATCGGCGTCTCGGCCAGCCTCGGCTCGGACGATACCCCCGAGGCCCTGCTCAAGCGGGCCGACGAGGGCGTCTATGAGGCCAAGGCCTCGGGCCGCAACCAGGTCATCGCCAGAGCCGCCTAGGCCGCCTGACCGGCCTCAGGGCTTGCTGACCACAACCTTCAGGAAGGTGGCGGGGATCACCACCTCGCCCGGCCCGCCCTGGTTCTGGGCCGCGACCAGGGCCGTCAACTCGGCATGCAGCGCCTCGGCGCGCCCGTCCTTCGTCGCCGCCTCATAGGCGTTCATGGTCGGGCCGTAGAAATAGCGGAAGATGTCGACATAGTCCGGGACCGAGCAGGTGCGGCTGAAGACATAGGTCTGGGGCTCGCAAGAGACCCGGTCGGCGGGGACGCCCGCGGCGCCGAAGCGTTCGACGACATTGGCGGGCACGCCCCAGGTCATGGGGCTGACGAAGCCCTCAGGCGGCGGCGGGCTGTAGGCCGAGCTGATCTTGAGCACCTGGGCGACCAGGGTCGGGTCGCCGGGGATCCAGTTGCCCATGACGATCCGGCCGCCGGGCTTTGTTACCCGCACCATCTCCGAGGCCACATCGAAGGGGCGGGGCGCGAACATGGCGCCGAAGACGCTGACCACCAGATCAAAGCTCTCGTCCTTGAGATCGGTCAGGGCCGAGGCGTCGCCCTCCTGAAAGCGCAGGTTGGACAGGCCCGCCGCCGCCGCCCGGGCATTGCCCGCCGCGACCAGATTGCTGGCGATGTCGACGCCCAGGACGTCCGCGCCCAGCCGGGCCGAGGGCAGGGCGGTCGTGCCGTCGCCGCAGCCCAGATCCAGCACCTTCATGCCGGGCCCGACGTTCAATCCGTCAACGAAGGCCGCGCCGCTGTCGCGCATAGCTTCCGCCAGCTTGGTGAAATCACCCTTTTCCCACAACGCCTTGTTCGGATTCACTGACCTGCCTCCCCGTTGTATGTGCGGGCAGGGTACCAGCTTTGCGATTATCCGGCGACGGAGCGCCAGAATCAGAAACGCCCGGCTGGAGGACCAGCCGGGCGTTTCGAACTCAGGCGGTGGGCCAGATCTTACTTGATCTTGCCTTCCTTGAACTCGACGTGCTTGCGCGCGATCGGGTCGTATTTGTTGACGACCATCTTCTCGGTCATGGTGCGGGCATTCTTCTTGGTGACGTAGAAGAAGCCGGTGTCGGCGGTCGAGTTCAGGCGGATTTTGATAGAAGCCGGCTTGGCCATCGGAATTACCTCTGCGACGGCGAAAGCCGCTAAAATAAGAGGCGCGGAACATACTCAGGCGCGCCCGGAAGTCAACGTGGATTCAGACGGGGCGCCACGGTTCGATGGGTTTGACCGTCGCGCAGGCCGGAAGACCGTCCTTGTCGCGGCCCGGAAGGGTCACCGCAAGGGTCTTTCCGGCCCGGGCCTGATCCAGCAAGGGGCCCAGCTGGTGGACGTCGATCTTGGCGCGGCGGCTGATCGTCGTATGGCCACCAGCCTGCCCTCCTATGGCGATATAGACGAAGCGGCGCTCCGCCCCCTCGCGCCGGACGAAGGGGCCGGTCAGGCGATTGTCGTCGGACAGCTTGACCGGCACGTCGAAGGACAAGGGGGCGTCCGTGGCCACGACCGGGCCGACCGGGACCGATTTCTGGTCCTGCAGGCTGTAGGTCATGCCGGGGACCGGATCGGCGATGGTCAGGCGCAGGGTGATTCCGGTCATGCTCAGCTTCCGTCGCGCAGGCGGGTGAGGATGGCCTCGGCCTCATCCACCCGGTTCATGACCTCGATCGCATCGCGGGCGACGCAGCCGCGGTCCCAGGCCAGGGTCTCGTCCGGCCGGCCCGCGCGCGACCATTTCAGCCGGCCGTAGGGAAGGTCGTAGATTGTGCGCTCGCAGGTGAAGGCCCGCCCCTCATAGGGCTGGAAGATCGCGCGGATGCGGTCGAAGTCCTCGGACTTGATGGCGAAGGTCCGGACGTTGTTGTCGCGGTCGCGCCAGCGGCCCTGACCGTCGCGGGAGAAGGTCCACTCCTCCATGACATTTCCCCAGGACAGCCAGGTCAGGGTCATGGCGTCGAGCTGCGGCGCGGCGGCCTGACTCCGGACGGGCGCGACGACGAGAAGAAGGCCGGCGAGGAGGGCGATCAGGACACGCATGCGGAACTCCGTGTGGTGCGAGAGAGCCTCAGTCAGGCGGTTTGGGCAAGCCGTCGAAACGTGACGACCCCTCCGTCAGTCCCGGGTGAT
This sequence comes from Brevundimonas sp. GW821-FHT12E07, assembly GCF_058807035.1. Lineage (NCBI taxonomy): Bacteria > Pseudomonadati > Pseudomonadota > Alphaproteobacteria > Caulobacterales > Caulobacteraceae > Brevundimonas > Brevundimonas sp. GW821-FHT12E07. Next base: position 57,382 of record NZ_JBXAQH010000005.1, read on the forward strand.
CAGGTGGGCGCCGCGCACGAAGCGGACGAAGGGCGGAGCGCGGCCCGGGTCGGCGCGGCGCTCGGCCGCCTCGCCCAGAACCATGCGGGTGATGGCGGGCAGTTCCAGCGTGCGGGCCTCGGCGAGCGGCATCCAGGCGATCTCGTCCAACTCGCCCGATCCGGCGGTGGGTTCGGGCGTCAGCAGGGCGGAGGCCTCTGCCATGAAGAAGCGGGCGTCGAAGCGGCGCGTACGGCCCGGCGGGGTGATGGCGCGCGCGACATAGGTCAGGACGGACAGGTCGGGCAGGGCGCCGACGGCCCGGAACTCGCGCCAGCCGCCGGCGACGGTGGCGACCGGGGCCGGGCGGGCCAGCATCATCCCCGTCTCCTCGAAGGTCTCGCGGATGGCGGCAAGGGCCAGGGCCCGGGCGCGACGGGCGGGGACCTCGGCCTCCAGCCGCGCCGCCTCGACCAGATCGCCTGTGGCGGCGGCGGTGAAGTCGCCTCGCTCCACCCGGCCGCCGGGGAAGACCCATTTGGAGGCCATGAAGACATGCCCGGGCGCGCGTCGGCCCATCAGCACCTCAGGGCCAGCCGCACTGCCGCGGAACAGGATCAGGGTCGCCGCATCCTTGGGCCGCATCCGCCCGCCGACGCGCGGCGCGTCCTTCAGATCCTGCCGGGCGTCAAAGGGTTCTGGCTCGCTCACCCGGCCGTCATAGGACCGGCGGGCGGGCGTGAACAGGGTCAGTGAACCGCCCGCCCGATGCGGACGAGGGTCCCGTTGGGATCGCTGACCGCGAACTCATAGGTCCCCCAGGGCTTCAGGTGCGGCGTACCCGGCTCGATGATCAGGTCGCGGACCCGGTCGGCGACGGCGTCGACGTCCTCGACATAGAGGTAGAGGCCCAGCGGGTTGTCCTCGACCGTCGCCGGCCAGCCGGTGACCCGGTTCAGATGCAGCCGCCAGCCGCGCCCGTCGGCCAGCAGCCGGTAATGGCCGTGGTCGCTGATCACCTCCAGCCCCAGCCGGCGATAGAAGGCGGTGCTGGCCTCCAGATCGCTGGCGGGGACGATGGCGGCGATATGGTGGGTGTCGGTCAATGGAGTCGGCTCCGGATCAGCTGGACGGCGACGATCAGCGACCAGACGGCGAAGACCGTCAAGGCGATCACGGCGGGCAGCAGGCTGAAGTCGCCATGGCCGTGCATCAGCCACCAGCCGGAGAGGAGGGCGACCCCGATTCCAACCGCGCCCGCGACCTTCGTCATCAGGCCCATTCGCAGCATCCGTACGGCCCAGAGGGCGCAGGCGAGACCGATCAGGATCATGCCGAAGAAGGCCAGCACCTGATTGAGGGCGCCGAAGGGTGATGCCTGAAGCCGGGCCAGGTCGTGGTTGGCCGCATGGGCCATGATGCGGGGCAGGGCGAAGCCGTTGACCAGGGTCGCGCCGATCAGGGCGACCATGCCGCCGTTGAAGGCCAGGGCGCCCGCCCGCACCGACAGATACTGCTCGCCCAGCCGCCGCGGCAGCACCGTGGCGCCCGCCATCAGGACCAGGATGCAGGCGATCATCCCGCCGTGAACCAGCCCGTTGCTCCAGTCGCGCATCAGATGGCCGTCGTCCGGTCCGTGTAGGGAAGTCGGGTGGTGCATCATCAGGAACAGGGCCGCCAGGGTCCCGCCCAGCATCAGCCCCCCGCCGAGGCGGTCCTCCGGTCCCGTGTTCGTGGTGTTGCTATCGTCCGTCATCCGCCCCTCCTGAAATGGTCGCGCGAGGGTGGCGAGGCCGGCAAGGGAGGGCGAGGGACGATCCGGCGTGGAGTCCGCTTCCGGACTTTCGCGGTCATTTGTCCGGAAGGGGACGGCTGAACAGCGGGCGCCGGATGCCCTATCGTGCGGCCATGACCTATGACACGCAGGAGACGGATCGACGGATACGCCGCACGCGGGCGGCGATTTCGGAGGCCTTCATCCGGCTGATGTTCTCGCGGCGCTACGATGCGATCCGGACGGCGGACGTCATCGCCGAGGCCGGGGTCGGGCGCTCGACCTTCTATGAGCATTTCCGCAACAAGGACGAGGTGCTGGTCGCGATGATCGACCCCCTGTTCATCCCCCTGGCGGACGCCGCCGTCGGGCGCGGCGACATCTACCGGCTGCAGGCCATACTGGCCCATCTGTGGGAGCAGAGGTCGCTGGGCCGGATGCTGTTCGCCTCGGGCCTGCTGGACAAGCTGCAGCGCAAGCTGGCGGCGATGATCGCGGCGAGGCTGGAAGAAACCGGCGAGGGGCCGCCCGCCCTGATCGCGGCGGGGCGGGCGGCGGGCCAGCTGGCCATGCTCAAACAGTGGATGACGGGCGAGGTCTCCTGCCCGACCGCCGATCTGGCGCAGCTGCTGGCGAAACGGACCGGCTAGGTCAGGCCGCTCCCTCGGCCGCCACGACGCGCCTTTGCGGCCGGGCGAGGATCAGGGCGAAGACCAGACCCGCGGCGGCGGCGACCGCTCCGGCGAGAGAGACCGCCGGAAGACCGAGCCCGCCCGCGATCACCGCCCCGCCCAGGGCCGCGCCGATGGCGTTGCCGAGGTTGAAGGCGCCGATATTGACCGCCGAGGCCAGGTTGGGCGCATCGGCGGCTGCGGTCATGACCCGGACCTGCAGCGGCGGGACGAGGGCGAAGCTGGCCACGCCCCACAGGAAGATCACCACCGCGCTGGGCGCCGCGAAGGGCATGACGAAGGCGAAGGCGACCAGCAGGACGGCGAGGGCGGCCAGGGTGACGATCAGGGTGCGATCCACCGACCGGTCCGCGAACCGCCCGCCCAGCCAGTTCCCGAGCGTCAGGCCCAGGCCGTAGGTCACCAGCATGGCGGTGACGAAGCCCAGCGAGGCGTGGGTCTGCTCCTTCAGGATCGGGGCGATATAGGTGAAGACGGTGAACATGGCGCTGGAGCCGATCACGGTCAAAGCCAGGGCCGAGAGGACCGATCCCTTGGTCAGGACGCGCAGTTCGTCGGCGACATTGCCGCCCTGGGGCGCCGGCAGGGCAGGCAGGGTCAGGCGCAGGGCGGCCATGACCACGGCGCCGATTGCCGCGATGCCCCAGAAGGATGCGCGCCAGCCGAGGACGTCTCCGGCCCAGGTCGCCAGCGGCACCCCGACGACATTGGCGATGGTCAGGCCCATGAACATGGCCGCGACCGCGCCCGCGCGGCGGTTGGGCGCGACGAGGCCGGCGGCCACGACGGAGCCGACGCCGAAGAAGGCGCCGTGGTTCAGGGAGGTGACGATCCGGGCGATCAGCAGCATCGTATAGTCGGTCGAGACCGCCGACAGCAGATTGCCGAGGGTGAAGATGCTGACGAGGCCGATCAGCAGGGTCCGTCTGGGAACCCGGCCGGTGGTCAGGGTCATCAGCGGCGCGCCGAGCATGACGCCCAGGGCATAGGCGCTGATCAGCAGGCCCGCCGTGGGGATGGAGACGCCGAGGTCGGTGGCGATCACGGGCAGCAGGCCCATGGGGGCGAACTCGGTCACACCGATGCCGAAGGCACCGGCGGCGAGGGCGAGGAGGGGGAGGTTCAGTTTCATGGTGGTCTCGGCTCAGACGAGCGGCGGGTTGAGGCGGGCGAAGCCGGCCTGCTGGCGATAGGGGGTGTGGGGATAGGCGGGCAGGACGTCGCTGGCGGCGTCGAGGACGGCGACCTGTTCCGGCGTCAGGGTCCAGCCGACCGCACCGAGGTTCTGGCGCAACTGCTCCTCGTTGCGGGCGCCGATGATGACCGAAGACACGGTCGGCCGCTGCAGCAGCCAGTTCAGGGCGATCTGGGGCACGGTCTTGCCGGTCTCGGCGGCGACGGCCTCGAGCGCATCGACGACGCGGTACAGGTGCTCGTCCTCGACCGGCGGGGCGAAGACGGCGGTGTCGTGCAGGCGGCTTCCGGCGGGGATGGGGGCGTCGCGGCGGATCTTGCCGGTCAGCCGGCCCCAGCCGAGCGGGCTCCAGACCAGGGCGCCGATGTTCTGATCCGCCGCCAGCGGCATCAGATCGGCCTCGTAGGCCCGGCCGATCAGGGAATAATAGACCTGATGGGCGACGAAGCGGGGCCGGGCGTCGCGGTCGGCGACCGCTTGCGCCTTCATCAGGGCCCAGCCCGGATAGTTGGAAACGCCGGTGTAACGGACCTTGCCGGAGCTCACGAGCATATCGAGCGTGGCCAGCAGTTCCTCCGCCGGGGTCGAGGCGTCGAAGGCGTGGAGTTGCAAGAGGTCGATATGGTCCGTGCCGAGCCGCTTGAGCGCGTCCTCGACCGAGCGGATCAGCCGGCTGCGGGACACGCCCCAGTCGCCGGGGCCGTCGCCGGTGGGAAGGCCGGTCTTGGTCGAGATCAGGACCTCGTCGCGGCGGCCCTTGATGGCCTCGCCCAGCACCCGCTCCGAGGCGCCGTCCGAATAGACGTCGGCGGTGTCGAACAGATTGACCCCCGCTTCCAGACAGATGTCGATCAGGCGACGGGCCTCGTCGACGTCGCTGGTCCCCCAAGCGCCGAACAGAGGGCCGGAGCCGCCGAACGTCCCCGTGCCGAAGCTGAGAACCGGGACCCGCAGGCCCGAGGCGCCGAGTTGACGATATTCCATGACTGACCGCTCCAATGTGTCCGGGTGCACAAATGGACGCAGGCCCCGCGCGGGTTTAGTGGGGTCTGAGGCCAAGGATATTTGCTTTGAACGCACAGGTGCAGGCAGGGACGGATCGGGCGCGGGAGATGGAGGTCTTCGCCGCCGTGGTCGACGCGGGCAGTCTGTCGGCGGCGGGGCGTCGGCTGGGCCTGACGCCTTCGGCGATTGGACGGACTGTCGACCGGATCGAGGCGCGGCTGGGCGTGCGGCTGATGCTGCGCACCACGCGGCAGCTGACCCTGTCGGCCGAGGGGCAGTCCTATCTGGCGGCGGCGCGGCGCATTCTGGCCGATATCGAGGACGCCGAGCAGTCGGTCGCCGATCAGGGCGCGCCGAGGGGGCGTCTGAGGGTCAGCGTCGCCCTGGCCCACGGACGGCTGGTCATCGTGCCGTTGCTGCGGGAGTTCACCGCGCTTCATCCGCATATCCTGGTCGACATCGGCCTGACGGACGGGCTCGTCGATGTGGCGGCGGGTCAGGCGGATGTGGCGATCCGCTTCGGCCTGCTGGCCGACAGCGGCCTGACGGCGAGGAAGCTGGGCGAGACCGGGCGGGTGGTGGTGGCCTCGCCCGACTATCTGGCGCGGCGGGGCGTGCCGAAGGTTCCGGAGGACCTGCTGACCCACGACTGTCTGAACTTCAACTTCCGCCGGGTCGAGCCGGTCTGGCCCTTCCGCCGCGACGGCCGGGACTTCGCCCTGACCGTGCATGGGCCGGTCGAGGCCAACAACGGCGAGACCCTGACCCAGTTGGCGCGGGACGGGGTCGGGATCACCCGGGTGGGCGCGTTCAGCGCCGTGGACGACATCCGCGAAGGGCGGCTGGTCCCCCTGCTGGAGGCCTTCAACCCCGGCGACCGCGAGCCGATCCATGCGGTCTTCGTCGGCGGCGCCAATATGCCGGCGCGGGTCCGGGTCTTCGTCGACTTCCTGACGGAGCGGCTGGCCTAGGAGGCCTTCACCCGTTCGCAGTGTCCGGCGAAGCCCGCGACGAAGGCGGCGAGGCGGCGGGCGACGGCCTCATCGATGAGTTCGCCGTTCTCGTTGAAGGCCGAGCTGGCGCGCTGGACCATCAGCCGCTCTCCGGCCCAGTGGTCGGCGCCGAGGGTGCGCAGCACGGGCAGCCAGGCGGCCTGGCTCATGATGGTGCCGAAGCCGCCGGGCGAGGCGCCGAGCACCGCCACGGGGCGACCACCGAAGATGCGGCTGATGTCCGACGACGGGCGGCTGAGCCAGTCGATGGCGTTCTTGAACACGCCGGGAATGCCGTTGTTGTACTCGGGCGTGAACAGCATCAGGCCGTCGGCGCCGACGATCAGCTCTTTCAGTGCCTCGACGGCGGCCGGGATGCCCTCGTCGCGCTCCAGATCGCCGTTGTAGAGGGGGATGCCCTCGATCGAGCCGGCGACCAGCTCGACATCCGGCGGCGTCATCCCTTGCGCCGCACGCAGCAGGGCCGTGTTGAAGGAGCCGGCGCGCAGGCTGCCGGAGACGCCGATCAGTCGCACGGTCATTTGCGTTTGCCCTTTCTCACGCCCTTCAGCCCACCGGAGGGCCTGCCTCCACGCGGGGGCTTGGGACCGCCCGGACGGCCGGAGCCGCGCTTCGGAGGTCCATTCCCGCCCGGACCGCGGTCGCGGGCGCGAACGCCGTAGCGGGGGCGCGGCGCGTTGGGATCGCGCGGCTCCGGGTCCGACAGCATCTCGAACAGCAGGCCGCCGGTGACCGGTGTGGCCTCCTTCAGTTTCACCTGCACGGCGCGGCCCAGGGTGTAGCGTTGGCCCGAGCGTTCGCCGACCAGGGCGTGGGCGCGGTCGTCGTGGGTGAAATACTCGTCGCCGAGCGAGGAGACGGGGACGAGGCCATCGGCGCCGGTCTCCTCCAGCCGCACGAACAGGCCGAAGCGGGTCACGCCGGTGATCCGGCCGTCGAAGGTGGCTCCGACCCGGTCTTCCAGGAAGGCGGCGACATAGCGGTCCATGGCGTCGCGCTCGGCGGACATGGAGCGGCGTTCGGTCTGGGTCACCTGTTCGGCGATGGCCTGCAACTCGGCGATCTCGCGGTCCGTCAGCCCGTCCGTGCCGAGCTTCAGCGCCCGGATCAGGCCCCGGTGCACGATCAGGTCGGAATAGCGGCGGATCGGCGAGGTGAAGTGGGCATAGCGGTCGAGGTGCAGGCCGAAGTGGCCCACATTGTCCGGCGAATAGACGGCCTGCATCTGGCTGCGCAGCACCACCTCATTGACGACGTCGGCGTGGGGGCCGTCGCGGGTCTGGTCCAGCAGCTTGTTGAACCGCTTGGTCGTCGCCGGCTCGCCCTTGTTCCAGGGCATGGCGATGGTGGTCAGGAAGTCGGCCAGGTTGAAGATCTTCTCCTGACTGGGCGCCTCGTGGACGCGGTAGATCAGGGGGACCTTCTTCTGCTCCAGCGTTTCCGCCGCACAGACGTTGGCCTGGATCATCATCTCCTCGATCAGCCGGTGGGCCTCCAGCGACTTGCGCGGGACGATGGCGGCGATGCCCCCGTCCTTGCCCATCAGGATGCGGCGCTCGGCGCTCTCGATCTGCAGCGGGCTGCGCTTCAGCCGGCCCTTCAGCATGGTGTGGTAGGCGTTCCACAGCGGATAGAGGATCGTCTCCATGATCGGACCCGTCGTGTCGTCCGTCCCGCCGCCGTTCTCGACCCCGTCGATGGCGGCTTGCGCCTGCTCGTAGCTGAGCTTGGCGTGGCTGCGCATCAGGCCGCGATGGAATTTGTGCCCCGTCTTCTTGCCTTCCTTGTCGAAGACCATGCGCACGGCCAGGGTCGCGCGGTTCTCGCCCTCCTTCAGGCTGCACAGGCCGTTCGAGAGCCGCTCGGGCAGCATCGGCTCGACGCGGTCGGGGAAGTAGGTGGAGTTGCCCTTGGCCCGCGCCTCGCGGTCCAGCGCCGTGCCGGGACGGACATAGGCGGCGACGTCGGCGATGGCGACCCAGACGATCCACCCGCCGGGGTTCTTCTCGTCCTCGTCGCGCTGGGCGAAAACGGCGTCGTCATGGTCGCGCGCATCGGCCGGGTCGATGGTGACGAAGGGAATGTCGCGCAGGTCGTCGCGGCCCTTGAGCGTCGGCAGGTCCTGGTTGTCGGCCTCCTTCTCGACCGCGTCGGAGAAGCCGGTCGGGACGCCGTGGGCGTGGATGGCGATCAGGGAGGCGGCGCGGGGATCATCCTCCTTGCCGATGACCTCAAGGATCTTGCCGCGTTTGGGGCCGTAGCGCTGTTCCGACTTCTCGATCGAGGCCAGGACCAGGTCGCCGTCGCGCAGGTCTTCGGACAGGGCCGGCGGGATAATCAGGGTGTCCTTGGAGCGCCGGTCGACGGGCTCGACGCGGGTCTCGCGGTTGGACTTGCGGATCACGCCCAGCACCCGGTTGGTTCCGGCGTCCAGCTTCTTGACCAGCCGGGCTTCCCAGCCGTCATTCCCGCGCTCGAACTTGACCAGCAGCCGGTCGCCCATGCCGGGGGCGGGGCCCGTCTTGCCCGACTTGTCGGGGATCAGGACCGCGCGCGGGGCGTCGGCGGCGGCCTCGACCAGCCGGACATAGAGTTCGCCGTCGATATCCTTCTCGACCACATCGACGACGCCGACGGGGGGCAGGGCGCCGGCTTCCGAGAAGCCCTTCTTGCCGCGTTTGCCGAGCTTGCCCTCGGCCTCCAGCTCCCGCAGCATTTCGCGCAGGGCGCGGCGTTCCGCGCCCTTCAGGCCGAAGGCGCGGGCCAGATCGGATTTGTCGGCTTCACCCGCCTCGCGCAGGAAGCGCAGCAGGGTTTCCTTGTCGGGAAGGCCGCCGGTCGAGGGACCGGACGGACGGCGGGGAGGTTTGACCATGAGTCGAGGTTAGCGCGGATCGCCCGCGCGCACCACGCAGGCGTTAGGAGCGGAAGGCCGCTTCCAGCATGCCCAGTTGGCTGAGGACCGGGTTGGCCTCGGCCTCGGCGGGGGCGTCCAGATACATGCGGCGGTCCAGATACAGGACCCGGTCGTGCAGCTTCTCGGCCCGGACGACATATTCGATCAGGGCGATGGGCAGTTCGGCGTGGCTGGGCTCGCTCTCCAGCGGGCGGGCGGTGAGGCGATAGCGGGGATCGCAGGCGGCCTCGGGCTCCATGTCGCCCTCGCGGACGGCGCGCTGGACCAGCAGCCAGGAGGCGACCTGCATCAGCCGGGTGGTCAGCTTCATGCTCTCGGCGGCATAGGCCAGGGCCGCGGCGCGCGACAGGAGCTTGGATTCCCGACGGCCGTCGCCGTCCAGATAGGAGGCGGTGTCCTCGACCAGCTCCATGCCTTCGCGGAAGGTGCGCTCGAACAGCTCCGAGCGGGCGAAATCATGGATCTCCGCCGCACGGCTGCGCGCGCGGGTCGGGTCGCCGGACTGTTGGTCGTCGCTGGCCATCAACTCAATCATACTCATGGAATACGTACGCGTCCGTCCCGTTCTCGCCCCTGACAGGCGTGGTGACGATACGGTGTGCAACCGCCATGCCACGAACGGCGACGCTGTAAAACCATTCCGGGACGAAACGCATCAGCTTCTGAAGTTGAACAGGGCGTCGGCGGCGTTCTTCTTGGCCTTTTTGCCGTCGATGGCGGCCTTGGCCCGGTCGATCTCGGCCTGCAGGGCCTCGATCCGCTCGTTCAGCTCCTCCACCGAATAGAGGTCCAGGTCTTCGCGGGCCAGGGCGGTCAGGGTCGCGCCGCGTCCTGAACGGGGCTCCAGATCTTCGAACGTCATCGTCGCCTCCATGGTCAGGGCCGGTACGGACGACTATCTGAGCGCCTGGATATCCACGAATGCAAGGTTTGCCCGCATGCGGACGATCGAGATCACCGGCGGCGCCGGTCCGGCCGAGGCCCTGACGCCGGTCCATCGGCCCGATCCGCAGGCCGGTCCGGGCCAGATCCGCATCCGCGTGAAGGCCGCCGGGGTGAACCGTCCCGATCTGTTGCAGCGTCTCGGCTATTACCCCGCCCCGCCCGGCGCACCGGACGTCCTGGGGCTGGAGGTCGCGGGCGAGGTGGATCAGGTGGGGGAGGGGGCTGCCCGCTGGAAAGCCGGCGATCGGGTCTGCGCCCTGCTGGGCGGGGGCGGATATGCCGAATATGCGGTGGTCGACGCCCGGCACGCCCTTCCGATCCCGGAAGGGCTGGATTTCGTTCAGGCCGCGGCCCTGCCGGAGACGGTTTTCACGGTCTTCACCAATGTCTTCGAGGGCGGGGCGTTGAAGGCCGGCGAGACCCTGCTGATCCACGGCGCGACCAGCGGTATCGGGGTGACGGCCATCCAGATGGCGAAGGCGGCGGGGGCCCGGGTCATCGCCACTTCGCGCGGGCCGGAAAAAACGGGGGCGGCCAAGGCGCTGGGCGCCGACATCAGCCTGGACGCGAAGACCGACGATCTGGCGACGGCCCTGGCCGAAGCCGGTGGGGTCGATGTGGTGCTGGACATGGTGGGGGCCGACTACGCCGCCCTGAACCTGAAGGCGTTGAAGCCCTTCGGCCGCTGGGTGGTGATCGCCACCCTCTCGGGCGCGAAGGCCGAGGTCAATCTGTCGGAACTGATGATGAAGCGCATCGTCCTGACCGGCTCGACCCTCCGGGCGCGGCCCGCCGACGAGAAGGCGCGGCTGGCGGCGGCGGTCGAGGCCACCATCTGGCCGTGGGTGGCCTCCGGGGCGGTGCGGCCGCCGGTCGAGGCGACCTTCCCGCTGGAGCAGGCCGATCAGGCCCACCTCCGGCTGGAGGCGGGCCATCACATCGGCAAGGTGGTCCTGACCCTTTGAGGCTTACCAGCCGCGAACGGGACGCAGCGACGAGATCCGGTCGTTGATCAGGGTATTGTTCAGGTTGCGGACGTCGCCGGTGAAGGTCTGGCAGGTCCCGCGGAAATAGGGGTCCGAGCAGGCTTCCCAGGTTCCGTTCATCTGCATGGAGCTGATGTTGTCGTTCAGCTGGCGACGGCCGAGGTTGGGCATCTCGCCGTTGAAGGTCGCCGAGCCGCCGCGGAAGTTGGCGTCCTCATAGACGGTGATCGAGTTGCGGCCGCCCCAGCCGCCGCCGGGCCCGCCGTTGCCGGGTCCATTGCCGCCGCCCCAGCCGCCGCCATTGTTGCCGCCGCCGTTGCCGGGACGGTCGTCACGCTCGAACCGGCCGAGCGCGCCGTTGCAGGCCAGCAGGCCGTTGCTGTTGCTGATGTCGCCACGGCACTGGCCAAACTCGATCGAGGTCGAGCGCCGGTTGTTGCGGGTGTCGGTGCACTGGGCGTAGAGGCGGCCGCTGTCGACGCGAATGCTGTTGCAGCTGCGCGTGTAGCTGCCGTCGGGTTGGCGACCGTTCCAGCCCCCGCCGTTGTTGCCGCCATTGTTCCCGCCGCCGTTGCCGCCGCCACGGTTCTCAAGGCGCGCCTGGGCGCCGTTGCAGGCCAGCAGACCCTGGTTGTTGCTGATGTCGCCGGAGCAGCGGCCGTATTCGATGGAGCTGTAGCGGGTCTCCCGACGGGTGCCGGTGCCGCATTCGGCGTACAGACGGCCGCCGTCGACGCGCGCGTCAGAACAGGTCTGGATATAGCTGCCTCCCGGCTGGCCGCCACCGCCGCCGCGTTGGGCGCTGGCCGACATCGGGGTCAGCAGGGTCAGGGCGGCCAGGGCCGCGGCGGACAGTGAAACGCTGGTCTTGATCGACATGGTGTTCCCTCCAGAACGACTACGCGGCCGGAGCCGCCTTGATCCTCACGCTCGTCTACTCAACCTGAACCGTAGCTGTACGACGATGACAGTTCTTGTCACGCAGCGTTTTCTTTTGCAGCGAAACGGCCTATATCCCGACCATCGCGCCCGGCCGAAAGGTCGGGCGCCGTTGTATCCAGAACCCGCCAGATCGGGTCGAACCTTCCGGGACTTACGCCCATGACCGACATCCTCATGCCCAAGGCCACCGCGGTCTGGATGGTGGATAACACCTCTCTGACCTTCGAGCAGATCGCCGATTTCTGCGGCCTGCACCCGCTGGAAGTGCGCGGCATCGCCGACGGCGACGTGGCCCGCGACATCCGCGGCGTCGACCCCATCACCGGCGGCCAGCTGACGCGCGAAGAGCTCGACAAGGCCCAGGAGAACCCCGACTACCGCATGCAGGCGGTCGTCAGCCGTCACGCCGAACTGCTCAAGTCCAACAAGCCGGCTCCGAAATACACCCCGGTGTCGCGCCGTCAGGACCGTCCGGACGCCATCGCCTGGTTCGTGCGCAACCACCCCGAGGTGACCGACGCCCAGATCGCCAAGCTGCTGGGCACCACCAAATCCACGATCGAGAGCGTGCGTAACCGCACCCACTGGAACAGCCCCAACATCAAGCCGGTCGACCCGGTGACCCTGGGTCTGGTCGGCCAGCTGGTGCTCGACGACCTGATCTCCAAGGCCGCGGCCAAGAAGAACAAGGACGACCTCAAGAAGGGCGGCGGCGTGCTGCAGCCGGTCGAGCCGGAAGTCGTCGAGGAGGAAGAGTTCGTTCCCGAGGCCGCGGAGCGCCGCACCGCCGAACCGACCGCCGCTTCGGTGTTCGGTACGAAGGACTGATCTTCCTCTCCGAGTGAAGAAGAAAGGCCCCGGAGAGCGTTCTCCGGGGCCTTTCCAATTCTGATTTTGGCTACTCTCCCGGACCTACCCCGCCCGGGCCTCGAGACTGGTAATCTCCTCCTTCAGTCGGAGCTTTCTTCGCTTGAGCTCCCTGACCTGCAGCGGATCCGAAGCCGGGTGGCCCACCTCCCGCTGGATCGTCTCATCCAGCTGACGGTGCCGATTTCCCAGTTCGCGGATACGAGCTTCGATGGTCATGGCTTGCGCCTCCATGTCTAAGGGACCACACAGTGAGCGCCCGGATCAGCGGTCTGGGAAATCACGGTTGAGTGACGTCGCCAAGGCCTTGAAACTGTTCCGGACCCGGTGAGTCTGACCCCCAAAATGGACCCTGATGTGAACGGAGCTGTACGGAACCCTGCGACCTCTGGACGCCCCCGGTTGGTGGTCGGCGTTTCAGGCGCTTCGGGCGTGATCCACGGCGTTCGCGTGCTGGACGCCTTGCGCGAGCTGGACGTCGAAAGCCATCTGGTGGTCACCCGCGCGGCCCTGCTGACCCTGTCGCAGGAGACGGATCTGACGCCCGACGACCTGACCGGCCGCGCCGATGTGACGCACCGGCTGAACGACGTCGGCGCCTCCATCGCCTCGGGCTCGTTCCGGACGCTGGGGATGATCGTCGCGCCCTGTTCGGTCAGGACCATGAGCGAGATCGCGACGGGGGTGACCTCCTCGCTCCTCACCCGCGCCGCCGATGTGGTGCTCAAGGAGCGTCGGCCGCTGGTGCTGATGGTGCGCGAGACCCCGCTGCATCTGGGCCACCTCAGAACCATGACGGCCCTCGCCGAGATGGGCGCGACCATCGCCCCGCCTCTGCCCGCCTTCTACGCCAAACCCGTCTCCATCGCCGAGATGGTGGACCAGTCGGTCGGTCGGGCGCTGGACCTGTTCGGCCTCGACTGGTCGCCGGTGAAGCGCTGGGACGGCCTGAAGGGCCCCGCCGAAGAATGACGCTCTGGGATTGGGCTCTGAAAGCCTATGCGGCGCCGGGCGTCGCTGACGCCTGCCTGCATCTTCAGGACGCCGCTGAACAGAATGTGCCTCTATTGCTGTGGGCCGCCTGGGTCGCCGAGACCGGCCGCCGTCCCGACGAGGACGACATCGAGGCCGCCTGCGATACCGCCCGGGCCTGGGACGGGAGCGCGGTCAGCCCGCTGCGCGCCGTCCGCCGCACCCTGAAGGCGCCGATCCCCGACATGGACGACGCCGCGCGCGAGGCCGTGCGCGAGCAGATCAAGGCGGTGGAGCTTCTGGCCGAGCGCAAGCTGCTGGAGGCGCTCGAAACTCTGGCGCCCGCGCCGTCGGGGGCGCCGCGCCGCGCCATCGAAGGCCTGGTCGAGACGGCGCGTCTCTGGGCCCGCGTCATCCCCCGTCCGGCGCTGGTCGCATTGTCAGAGCGCCTTCCGGCCTGAGCGCCGGTCGGGTATAAATGCAGCAGCCGTTCCGGGGGGAAGGGCAGGACTGATTCATGAACGACGACCAACCTTTTCTGACCGACGACGAGCTGGCGCTGCACGACGAGGTCAAGCATCTGCGGCAGGAGCATGCCGACCTGGACGCGGCCATCGAGGCCCTGGGCCATATGCCGATCCCGGACCAGCTCCGCATCGCGCGGCTGAAGCGCAAGAAGCTGCAGCTGCGCGACGAGATCGTGAAGATCGAGAGCCAGATCCTGCCGGACATCATCGCCTAGGCCTGCTGACGGCGACGGATCGCTTTTTCACAGTTTCGCCCCACGCGATCCTGTATGAGCGGCGATCCAGATTTGCTGCCCGGACTTCGCCTTGCCCTTTCCGTTTGAAATCTCCGCCACCGAAGGCCGCGCCCGCACCGGCGTTCTGAAGACCGCGCGCGGAGACATCCGCACCCCCGCCTTCATGCCGGTCGGCACCGTGGCCACGGTCAAGGCGATGACGGTCGATCAGGTCAAGGCGACCGGCGCCGACATCATCCTGGGCAACACTTATCACCTGATGCTGCGTCCCGGGCCGGAGCGGATGGAGCGTCTGGGTGGCCTCCACAAATTCATGGGCTGGGACAAACCCATCCTGACCGACTCGGGCGGCTTCCAAGTCATGTCCCTGGCCGGCATCTCCAAGGTGAAGGAGGAGGCGGTGACCTTCTCCAGCCACATCGACGGATCGAAGCACGTCCTGTCGCCGGAGCGGTCGATCGAGATCCAGGCCGACCGGATCGGCGCCGACATTTCGATGCAGCTGGACCAGTGCGTCGCCTATCCGGCCGAGAAGGACGCCGCGCGCAAGGCGATGGAGCTGTCGATCCGCTGGGGCCGGCGCTCCAAGGCCGCCTTCGGGGCGCGCGAGACGCAAGGCCTGTTCGGCATCCAGCAGGGCTCGACCTTCGAGGACCTGCGCCGCCAGTCCTCGGAACAGCTGCAGGAGATCGGCTTCGACGGCTACGCCATCGGCGGTCTGGCCGTGGGCGAAGGGCATCAGGCCATGTGCGAGGTGCTGGACTATGCGCCCGAGATGTTGCCCGCCGACCGGCCGCGCTATCTGATGGGGGTGGGCAAGCCCATCGATCTGGTCGAAGCGGTCTATCGCGGCGTCGACATGTTCGACTGCGTCCTGCCGACCCGGGCCGGGCGGCACGGTCAGGCCTGGACCTGGGACGGGCCGATCAACCTCAAGAACGCCCGCTTCGCCGAGGATCAGGACCCGCTGGATCCGACCATCGCCGGGCCGTCCTCACAGTATTCCAAAGCCTATCTGCACCATCTGGTCCGGGCCGACGAGATCCTCGGCAAGGTCCTGCTGAGCTGGCACAACATCGCCTTCTTCCAGGCCCTGACCGCCGCCATGCGCGAGGCCATCGCCCATGGCCGGTTCGAACAGTTCCGCCGCGACTTCCACGCGCGCCATACCTCGAACTGATCATGCGCATCGAGAAGTCAGGCTTCCACGCCTACAACACCTATCTGGAGGAGCCGCCCCGTCCGGAGGGCAATGAGACGGCCCTGCACCGGCACGTCATCATCATCGGCGGCGACAAATATTCCTTCTTCGCCCGCTGGTCCGGCAAGTTCGCGCACAAGGGCGAGAAGATCTCCTTCGACTGGGACTGGGATCGCACCGGCGAGTTCCGGAATATCGAGAAGACCTCCTTCGAGGCCTTCGCCAAGGACGGCTCGGTCCAGATCAGAGGCGACCGCAGCGATACCGTTCGCCGCCCGCGCTAACGCTGGCTCCCGCCCCTCGGCCGGAACCAGGCCGGTGAGGCGGGCGGGGCGCAGTTGAGCTGCATGCCCAGTCCCTTCAGGAAGGCGCGACGCAGGCGACCGGCCTCGATGGCGTCCTGAACGGTGCGCGAGCGGGCCTGTGCGCCGGTCAGCATGCGGATCCAGTTGCGATACGGGATGAAGTCGGTCGCGGCGTTCTTGATGGCGTCCAGCGCCGCCTTGGCCAGGGCGTCCTGCGTCCGCTCGTTCAGGGTCGAGCCGTTCGGCGCGGGCGGCTCGTCACGGTCGGGACCGAGCGCCTCGTCCAGCCGCATCACCTCGGCGCCGACGGTCGAGCACTGGTTCAAATTGCGCTGGTCGTAAGGGTTGGCCTGGGCCTGCAGCAGCACTGTCGGGATCTGGTCGCGGCGCACGTTGAGATCGACAAGGGGCGCGGTGACGGCGTCGCCGAAGCCGCGCTGTACCTGATTGGCGGTCGAACAGCCGCCCAGAACGAGACACAACAGGACGACAGACGGCAACGAAACACGCATGCCGCCATTCACCACGACGGGGCCGTTCCGACAACTCTCGCTTTAGGGCGCGACCTCGCCCACTGTGAAGCCTTCCGTCGCAAAGGCCGCCGATGACGTCAGCCCTGATCCTGTCCGGCCTCGGCAAGTCGTTTGACGGCGGCGAGACATGGGCCGTGAAGGACCTGTCGCTGGAGGTGGCCAAGGGCGAGTTCATGGCCCTGATCGGCGGCTCGGGCTCGGGCAAGACGACCCTGCTCAAGATGATCAACCGGTTGATCGAGCCGGATGTCGGCGAAGTCCGCATCGACGGGGCGCTCAACACGGCGACGCCCGCCCCGGAGCTGAGGCGCGGCATCGGTTACGTCTTTCAGGGCGCGGGCCTGTTCCCGCATATGACCCTGGCGGAAAACGTCGCGGTGACGCCGCGCCTGCTGGGCTGGCCTGAGGCCGAGATCGCGGCGCGGGTCGCAGAGCTGATGGATCTGGTCGAGCTGCCGGTCGGGGTCTGGGGCGATCGGCTGCCCGCCAGCCTGTCGGGCGGCCAGAGGCAGCGCATCGCCTTCGCCCGGGCGCTGGCGGCGCGGCCGTCTCTGGTGCTGATGGACGAGCCGTTCGGGGCGCTGGACGCCCTGTCGCGCGACGGGATCGCCGAGGCCTATCGCCGGCTGCACGACAGCCTCGGCCTGACCACGGTCATGGTCACCCACGACGTCAATGAGGCCCTGCTGACCGCCGACCGGCTGGGGGTGATGAAGGAAGGGCGGCTGGTCGCCGCAGGTCCCCCGGCTGAGCTGATGGGGGAGGGCGCGGACCCCTACGTCCACGAGCTGCTGGAGGCGCCGCGTCGGCAGGCGGCGCGGATCGCCTCGAAGTTCGGGGGCGCGAATGGATAGCCCCGTCGCCGCCGCCTGGGCGCGCTTGCCCGACTATCTGGGCCAGCACGTGATCCTCAGTGCGCTGGCCCTGCTGCTCGGCGCGGCGATCAGCCTGCCTCTGGCGGTGCTGGCCAGCCGCAGGCCGGCCCTCCGCTGGCCGCTGATGACCGGGTCGGGCCTGATCCAGACCATCCCCAGTCTGGCTCTTCTGGCGCTCTTCTATCCGCTGCTTCTGGGGCTGTCGGGCCTGACGAAGAGCCTGTTCGGCGTCGGCTTCTCGGCGCTGGGATTCCTGCCCGCGCTGCTGGCCCTGACCCTGTATTCGATGCTGCCGATGGTGCGGAACACGGTCGCGGGCCTGACCGGGCTGGATCCGGCGGTGCTGGAGGCGGCGCGGGGCGTGGGGATGACGAAGCGTCAGTCGCTGTTCCGGGTCGAACTGCCGCTGGCCGCGCCGGTCATACTCGCGGGCGTTCGCACCAGCGCCGTCTGGGTCATCGGAACGGCGACCCTGTCGACCCCGATCGGCCAGACCTCGCTGGGCAACTACATCTTCACCGGGCTGCAGACCGAGAACTGGGTGTTCGTCCTGTTCGGCTGTGTGGCCTCGGCCGGGCTGGCGCTGATCGTGGACCAGTTGCTTGGGCTGATCGAGAGCGGTCTGGCGAAGCGCAGCCGCAAGCGGGTCAGCACGGGCGCCGCCGTCCTGCTGGCCGGTCTGGCGCTGGCTATCGCCCCCGCCCTTATCCCCAAGCCTGCGACCTATGTGATCGGGTCCAAGACCTTCTCGGAGCAGTTCATCCTCTCGGCCCTGATGGCGGACGAGCTGAAGGCCAAGGGGCTCAACGCGTCGGAGCGCAGCGGCCTCGGCTCCACCGTCATCCTGCGCGCGCTGAGCCAGAACGACATCGACGTCTATGTCGAATACTCCGGCACGGTCTGGGGCACGGCCATGGGTCACACCGACAATCCGGGCCGCGAAGAGGTGACCCGTCAGGTCACCGAATGGCTCAAGGACAAGCACAGGATTACCGTCCTGGGCGGCCTCGGCTTCGAGAACGCCTATGCTCTCGCCATGCGCCGCGACCGGGCGGCGGCGCTCAATATCCGGACGCTGGACGATCTCGGCGCGCGGTCGGCCAATCTGGCCATCGGCGCCGACTACGAGTTCTTCTCCCGGCCGGAATGGACGGCGTTGAAGACCGGCTACGGCCTGAACTTCCGTCAGCAGAAGCAGTACCAGTCGACCTTCATGTACCGGGCGGTGGTCGACGGGGACGTCGACGTCATCTCGGCCTTCTCAAGCGACGGGCGGATCGCGGCGGATGATCTGGTCGTGCTGGCCGACCCGAAGGGCGCCATCCCGCCCTATGACGCCCTGATCCTGATCGCGCCCAAGCGGGCGAACGACGCCCGGCTGCGCGCCGCCCTCCAGCCTCTGATCGGCGCGGTGTCGGTCGAGGCGATGCGCGAAGCGAACCAGCAGGTCGACGGTGACACGAACAAGCGCTCTCCCGCCGCCGCCGCCGAATGGCTCAAGACCCGACTGAGGCCTGCCCCATGATCCGCACCGTCCTTGCCGCCCTCGCCCTGTGTTTCGTCTTCGCCGCCCCGCTGCGGGCGCAGGAGGTCTTCAACGAGACGACGGAGCGGGCCGCCATCCTCAATGTCGTCTCCGACATGCAGGCCGCGTGGAACCGGGGCGACTACCGGGGTTACATGCAGGGCTTCAAGAACCCGGACGTCGTCTTCGTCTCGGGCGGGAAGATCAAGAACGGCTGGCAGGGCGCGCTGGACGACTACATCCGCAACTACGGCCCGACACCGGAGAGCCGCGGGACCCTGACCTTCTACGACATGACAGTGGAGTTCCTGGCCCCCGACGCGGCCCAGTTGATCGGCCATTACCGGCTGGACCGGCCCGAGCGGCCGATGGAGGGGATCAACACCCGGCTGTTCCGCAAGATCGACGGCCGCTGGGTCATCGCCCTGAACCACGTCTCGGCCTATGAGGTCACGCCGCACCCAGCCCCGAGTGCGCCTTCAGGCCGGTAGGGCGACCGGTCGCACTGTCCACCGGTGTCATTGAGCGGTAGTCTGGCGACCTCGCTTCTGGAGCCCCGCCATGATCCTCGCCGGACTGTTCGCCGCCGCCCTGATCACCCTGCCGCAAACCGCCACGCCGCGCCCGATGGTCGTGGTCAAGGAGGCCGATGTGCAGGTCGAGCAGTCGCCGCCGCCGCACAACGGCGTGGGCCGCAGCACCGCCTTCCGCCTGTCGGACGCCGCGCCGGGGCGGAATTTCGAGTTCAGAAAACGCATCCTGCATCCCGGCGCGACCATCGGCCTGCACGTCCTGACCCATGACGAGATCTATTATGTCGTGAGCGGGCAGGGGGAGGTCGCCTCCGACGGCCGCACCGAGGCCATGGGGCCGGAGACCGCCGCCTATCTCTATGAGGGCGCCGACGTCGGCATCAAACAGGTCGGCGACGAGCCCCTGGTCCTGATCATCGCCTATCCGCTGGCGGCGCGGACCCAGTAGCGATCAGAGCGGCTTCAGCTCGGCCGCGAACCGCTTCCAGTTCTGGACATAGTGCTGCGCCGACATCTCCAGCGCGGCGATCTGGCCCTCGTTCAGTTCACGGACGACCTTGCCCGGCTGGCCCACGACCATGGAGCCGTCCGGAATGACCTTGCCCTCGGTGATCAGGGCGTTGGCGCCGATCAGGCAGTTCTTCCCGATCACCGCTCCATTCAGGACCACGGCCCCGATGCCGATCAGGGTGTTGTCGCCGATGGTGCAGCCGTGAAGCATGACCTTGTGGCCCACGGTCACGTTCGCCCCGATGGTCAGGGGCACGCCGGCGTCGGCATGCAGGACGCTGAGGTCCTGGATGTTGCTGTTTTCACCCACTGTCAGGGTATCCGTGTCGCCGCGCAGCACTGAACCGAACCAGACGCTGGCGCCCGGTTTCAGAATCACGTCCCCTAGCACCACAGCATTGGGCGCTATCCAGTATTCCCCTTCCGGCGGAAGCTGCGGTTTCTTGTCGCCAAGCGAATACACAGTCATCACAACACCGTCACATCTAAGGAAAAAGAGCGCTTTAAGGTCTCGTAAACCACGTTAGCATCAAAGTGTTGATGCGATTCGAGGCCGGTCTCTTCTGGTCCCGGATCCGTAACCGGATCAAGCCCGGTCCGGTCAAGCTACGGGGAACGTGAGTGACGCGTTCGGTTCGGCGGCGAGGTTTTTCGCCGGAGATTGGCCTCTCATCCGACCCCGGACGGCCTGTTGCCGTTTCCTCTCTCCTCCCCACCGTCGTTCGAGGCGATGCTTTTGAAGCATCGCCTTTTTTAATGCCCTGGAGGCAATCATGACCAAGCGTGCAGCCCTGAAGCGCCAGGCCCGTGAGGGCGTTTTCGATTCCACCTCGTTCATCGAGGATTCGAAAGTCCGCCGCCTTCCGACATCGCACAACAACAGTCATCAGGGCGCCTGGTCGCCCTATCCGTCGAACGACCGGGACCAGGGCTATCTCAAGACGCTGAAGCCCAAATCCGAGGGCCAGGCCGAGCTGCTCAACGCCATCGACACTCACAACCTGTGCGTGGCGCTCGGGCCGGCAGGCACCGGCAAGACCTATCTGGCCGTGGCCAAGGCGGTCGAGGCGCTGGAAGCCGGCAAGGTCGGCCGCATCGTGCTGAGCCGCCCCGCCGTCGAGGCCGGGGAATCGATCGGCTTCCTGCCCGGCGCCATGGAGGACAAGCTGGCCCCCTATCTGCGGCCCCTCTACGACGCCCTGTCGGACCGGCTGTCGATGAAGCGGGTCGGGGCCCTGATGGCCGAGGGGCTCATCGAGATCGCGCCGATCGGCTATATGCGCGGCCGTACCCTGAACAACGCCTTCGTCGTCGTCGATGAGGCCCAGAACTGCACCTACGTCCAGCTGAAGATGCTGCTGACCCGGCTGGGCTGGCACTCGACCATGGTGGTCACCGGCGACCCGCACCAGTCCGACCTGCTGCCCGGCGTCTCCGGCCTGGCCGACATCGCCCAGCGTCTGGAAGCCGTGCCGGAAATCTCGGTGGTGCGCCTGGCCGAACAGGACATCGTCCGCCATCCGCTGGTCGCGAGCATGATCGGCGTCCTCTGACGCCAGCCGCAGACCGAACGGTTCGGGGCGCGCTTCGCGAGAGGCGCGCCCTGTTTCGTCAGAGCCTGACCTTCAGAGGTAGGGTCCCCACATCAGGGCGAAGGCCCCGACCGAACCCAGAGCCGTCCAGGCGGCTGCGGCGAGCACCAGCCCGGCCACGATGATCCGGAACGCGCCGCTCGGACTGCGTCCGGCCGCGAAGTAAAGCTCCAGCACGGCCAGAGGGATCAGATAGCTGCCGAAGGTCAGAACGACGTCCGCCGGGCCGGACATGGTTTTGGTCATCCCGACCGGCCCCCGGTTGATCAGGACCCAGCCCATCAGTCCGACGCGCAGGAACCAGACCCCGCTGACCACCATGAAGGTCCGCATGGCCCAGCGGCGATGGCTGTCGAAGCGCCGCCGGATCGCCTCCCGCCAGGCCAGTCCGGCGAAGACCAGGATCAGCAGGCCGTTGATCCCGATGGCCACGGCGGAGACGACAGACAGATAGGCGCCTCGCGCCACCGACATCCACAGGCCGCTGAGCGCCAGGAAGCAGGCGAGGGTCAGGAAGCTGCGGCCGGTCCAGCGGTGCAGGGCGGGAAAGCGCTGTCTGAGGGCCGGGATCAGCTGCATCAGCCCGCCGAGGGTCACCACCGCCGCCAGCAGGACATGAGCAGCGAAGACCAGATTGCCGACGCCGTCGCCCTCGACATAGCCGGTGATCAGGGGCTTGTCGTTCCAGGCGGCGAAACGCCCCGACAGGGTGCGCACGCCGTAGAACAGCACGATGAAGATGATGAAGGCCGTCTGGCCGGCGGCCGCGACCACGAACCAGGCGACGCCCGCACGGCTGAGAAGTTTTGCGCCGCCGGGTGCGGTCGGCGTGGAGAGAGAGGTCGACATGGAGGCTCCGGACACGACCCCGGGACGGGGCCGCGCCGACGCTGCGGGCCGGACGTCTCCGCCGTCTCGCCGATTTGAAAATCGGCCAGAAAGAGTTGGGTCAGGGGTTTGACGCCGGGGGCGACAGGCCGACACAGTGCCGCCGGGCCGCGACGAGCGCGGTCGACGAGACCTCCGGATGGCGATGACCACCGCCTTCACGACAGCACGACCGACCGGCCCGTGGCGCGCCCCCGGGCGACTGACAGTCTATGGGATCGCCATGGCGGTGTCGTTCGCCTGCTATGCGGTCGGCCATGTCCTGAACGGTGCGGGTGGGCCGGCGGAGACGCTGCTCGACATGATCGGGTTGGGCGCCTGCGGCTGGGCGTGGCTGATCGCGCGCGCCCTGTTCGATCCGGCGAAGCGCGACGCCTGGTGGCCCCGGATCGTCGTCGGGGTTCTGGTCGTTAGCGGCGCTCTGACGGTGCTGTCCCTGCCGACGGGCGCGCGTCAGATCGCGGAGAATACCTATGCGCTGAGCGGATCGGCGGCCCTGCTGCTGACCTTCTTTGAGCCCTTCCATCGTTACCGGCGGGATCTGCCGGTGGGTGAGAAGCGGTTCCGGTTCGCCTTCGTGGTCGTCTATGCGGCTTTGGTCGCGGTTTCGATCCTCGCCCCACATGGCTCGGCAGTGACGGCGGCGGAGGCGTATCGGCTGGACCTGATCAACAGCGGCTGCGCCCTCGGCGGCCTCCTGACCGGGGCGGGGGCCATCGTCTGGCGACTGCGACATCCGTTGGCCGACCCGGTGCGGCCCGTGCGGCGGGCCCCGACGGCCGAGGATCAGGCGCTAGCGGCCCGCGTCCTGCTGCTCCTGAAGGAAGAGCAGATCCACGCCGAACCGAACCTGAAGGTCGCCGACGTCGCGGCCCGTCTGGGGCAGCCGGAATACCGGATCTCGCAGTGCGTCACCGGGGTTCTCGGCTTCGAGAACTTCAGCCGGATGATCAATCACCACCGGATCGAACAGGCGAAGACGCTGCTGCTCGACCCCGTCCGGCGACCGATTCTCGATATCGCCTTCGACTGCGGCTTCGGTTCTGTCGGGCCGTTCAACCGCGCCTTCAAGGCCGAGGTCGGTGTGACACCCCGGGCCTTCCGCGCCTCGGCGGCCAAGCAGCCCTAGACCACGTCCACCAGCTTGACGGGTTGCGCCGCCGGTGGAGCAGGGGGCTTCGGCTTGCCGCCCAGACGATCGGTCAGGGCGAAGACGAAGGGGTTCAGCGAGATCGACATCAGGGCGGCGGCCAGGATCAGGTCGTGGGTCTGCTGGCTGAGGGCACCCAGCGACACGCCGAGCGCGGCCAGGATGAAGCTGAACTCCCCGATCTGGGCGAGGCTGGCGGCGATGGTCAGGCTGGTGGCCTTGTCCAGCTTGAAGGCGAAGGTGATGGCCAGCGCCGCCAGGGCCTTGCCGACGATGACGATGCCCAGCACGCCCAGCACGGTCAGGGGCTTGGTCACCAGGATCATCGGATCGAACAGCATCCCCACCGAGACGAAGAACAGCACCGCGAAGGCGTCGCGCAGGGGCAGGGACCGCTCGGCGGCATTGTGGCCCAGCGGCGAGGAGTTGAGCACCAGCCCGGCGAGGAAGGCCCCGAGCGCGAAGGAGTGGAACATCCAGTAGGCGATGAAGGCGATGCCCAGGGCGATCGCCAGAACGCCCAGGGTGAACAGCTCGCGCGACTTGGTGTGAGCGATCCGCACCAGCAGCCAGGGCAGGACACGTGGGCCGATGAACAGCATGGCGCCGACGAAGACCGCGACCTTGCCGAGCGTCCAGCCGATCGACTTCGCGAGCTCGGCTGCGCCCAGCTCCTGTCCCGGCTGGACGATCAGCAGGGGCAGCATGACCAGGGCGATGACGATGACCAGATCCTCGACGATCAGCCAGCCGACGGCGATGCCGCCGATCTCACCCTTGACCTGACGCCGCTCCTCCAGCGCCCGCAGCAGGACGACGGTCGAGGCCACCGACAGGGCGAAGCCCATCAGGACAGCCTCCAGATCGCCCATGCCGAGCAGCCGGCCCAGCGCCCAGCCGAGCGCGGTCGCGGCCCCGATCTGAACGAGAGCGCCGGGGACGGCGACCTTCCTGACCTTCATCAGGTCGGCGGGGGAGAAGTGCAGCCCGACCCCGAACATCAGCAGGATGACGCCGATCTCGGCCAGTTGGGGCGCCAGCTCCGTATCCGCGACGAAGCCCGCCGTATGTGGCCCGACCACGATGCCCGCGACCAGATAGCCGACCAGGGGAGACAGTTTCAGCCGGTTCGCCGCCATGCCGAACACGAAGGCGAGGACAAAGCCCCCGACCAGGGTGAGGATCAGGCTGTCGGCATGCGGCATCGGCGCTCCTTGAGGGGGCTCGTGGGTCTGATTGTGGTGAAGCTTTCAGTTGGGGCCTGAAGCGGCCCCTGACAAGGTGACGCATTGTCTCGCATTGGGGACGCGGGCGCCGAACGCGCGGAATTACCCTTGCGGGGCAAGGAATTGATTGGCTCCCAGACGCGGCGCGGCCCATAAATTGTTACGGGAACCACCATTTTCCTCACGCTTTGTTACAGCCCGGGCTCGCCTTCGCAGTCGCAGCAATGTAGTCAGGCGCGCAGGAGCGGGGCTAACCCGCCGACGACACGACAGACTGGCTAACTCAGGGGCTAAGGCATGACTCAGTGGGTGTACGGTTTCGGCGGCGGGTCCGCTGACGGCGACGCGTCGATGAAGAACCTTCTCGGCGGCAAGGGCGCGAACCTGGCCGAGATGTCGTCGCTGGGCCTGCCGGTCCCGCCGGGCTTCACCATCACCACCGAGGCCTGCGTCCACTACTATTCCAACGGCCAGACCTATCCGGAGACCCTGGCGGCGGAAGTCGCCGCGGGCTTGAAGAAGGTCGAGGGCATTGTCGGCAAGACCTTCGGCGACGCCGCCAACCCTCTGCTGGTCTCGGTGCGCTCGGGCGCCCGGGCCTCGATGCCGGGGATGATGGACA
The DNA here is from genome assembly GCF_058807035.1 of Brevundimonas sp. GW821-FHT12E07. Taxonomy (NCBI): domain Bacteria; kingdom Pseudomonadati; phylum Pseudomonadota; class Alphaproteobacteria; order Caulobacterales; family Caulobacteraceae; genus Brevundimonas; species Brevundimonas sp. GW821-FHT12E07. Next base: position 82,392 of record NZ_JBXAQH010000005.1, read on the forward strand.
CCGTCCTGAACCTGGGTCTGAACGACCAGACGGTCGAAGGGCTGGCCAAGCTTTCGGGCGACCGCCGCTTCGCCTTCGACAGCTATCGCCGCTTCATCACCATGTATTCCAACGTGGTGCTCGGCCTGAGCCACGACGACTTCGAAGAGGTCCTCGACGACCACAAGGACCGTCTGGGCGTCACCGTCGACACCGACCTGTCGGCCGCCGACTGGGAGAAGGTGGTCGCAGAATACAAGACCGTGGTCGAGCGCGAGCTGGGTCAGCCCTTCCCGCAGGACCCGCAGGACCAGCTCTGGGGCGCCGTCTCGGCCGTCTTCGCCAGCTGGATGAACGACCGGGCGAAATTCTATCGCCGCATGCACGACATCCCCGAAAGCTGGGGCACGGCGGTCAATGTCCAGTCGATGGTGTTCGGCAATATGGGCGAGACCTCGGCGACGGGCGTGGCCTTCACTCGCAACCCCTCGACCGGCGACGCCCGCCTGTACGGCGAGTTCCTGATCAATGCCCAGGGCGAGGACGTGGTCGCGGGCATCCGCACGCCCCAGTCCCTGACCAGGGTCGGCCGCGAGGAGATGGGCGAGACCGCCCCCTCGATGGAAGAGGCCATGCCGGTGGTCTTCGCCGAGTTCGTCGACGTCGTCGGGCGGCTGGAAAGCCACTACCGCGACATGCAGGACATCGAGTTCACGGTCGAACAGGGCCGTCTTTGGATGCTGCAGACCCGCAACGGCAAGCGCACCGCCAAGTCGGCGCTGAAGGTCGCGGTCGACCTGGCTGCCGAAGGCGTGATCTCGGAAGAAGAAGCCGTCAGCCGCGTCGAGCCCGCTGCGCTGGATCAGCTGCTGCACCCGACGCTGGACCCCAAGGCCGAGCGTAAGGTGGTCGCCGCAGGCCTGCCCGCCTCGCCCGGCGCAGCGACCGGCAAGATCGTGTTCGACGCCGACGCGGCGGAGAAGGCCAGCCAGATGGGCGACGCCGTCATCCTGGTGCGTGAAGAGACCAGCCCTGAGGACATCCACGGCATGCACGCGGCGCGCGGCATCGTCACGGCGCGCGGCGGCATGACCAGCCACGCGGCCGTCGTGGCGCGCGGCATGGGCCGTCCCTGCGTCTCCGGCGCCGGCGAAATCCATATCGACGAGGCGGCCCAGACCTTCATGGCGCGCGGCCGCGTCTTCAAGGCCGGCGAGGTGATCACCATCGACGGGTCGAAGGGCGAGGTGCTGGACGGCGCCGTGGCCATGATCGAGCCCGAACTGACCGGCGACTTCCAGACCCTGATGAGCTGGGCCGACAAGGTCCGTCGCCTCAAGGTCCGCGCCAATGCCGAGACCCCGCTGGACGCCCGCACCGCGCGCGGCTTCGGCGCCGAGGGCATCGGCCTGTGCCGCACCGAGCATATGTTCTTCGACGAGGAGCGGATCGCCGCCGTGCGCGAGATGATCCTGTCCGACGACGAGGCCGGCCGTCGCGTGGCCTTGGCCAAGATCGCCCCGTTCCAGAAGTCGGACTTCGTCGAGCTGTTCACCATCATGGCCGGCCTGCCGGTCACCATCCGCCTGCTTGACCCGCCGCTGCACGAGTTCATCCCGCACACGGACGAGGACATCGACGCCCTGGCCGAGACCTCGGGCATCGACGCCGCCAAGCTGAAGAAGCGGGCGCGTGAGCTGCATGAGACCAACCCGATGCTGGGCCACCGGGGCGCGCGTCTCGGCGTCGCCTATCCGGAAATCTACGAGATGCAGGTCCGGGCCATTCTGGAAGCCGCGCTCGAGGTCAAGAAGACCGCGGCCGAGGCCCCGATCCCGGAGATCATGCACCCGCTGGTCGCCCTGGGTCTGGAGATGAAGTTCCTGCGCGAACTGACCGACCGCACCGCCAGGGCCGTCTTCGCTGACGCCGGCGATACGGTCGACTATCTGGTCGGGACCATGATCGAGCTGCCGCGTGCGGCCCTGCGCGCCGCCGACCTGGCCGAGCACGCCGAGTTCTTCTCCTTCGGCACCAACGACCTGACCCAGACGACCTTCGGCATCAGCCGGGACGACTCGGGCCGGTTCCTGCAGGCCTATATGGACAAGGGCATCTTCGAGACCGATCCCTTCGTCCGTCTGGACCAGGACGGCGTCGGCGATTTGATCCGCATCGCGGCCGAGCGCGGCAAGACGGTGCGTCCGGACATCAAGATGGGGATCTGCGGCGAGCACGGCGGCGATCCGTCGTCGATCGCCTTCTGCGAGACCGTGGGCCTGACCTATGTCAGCTGCTCGCCCTACCGCGTGCCGATCGCCCGTCTGGCGGCCGCCCAGGCCGCCCTTTCGGCGCGTTCGGGCACGGAGCGCGAAAAGGACCGCTGATCCTTTCGGGGGGGCTCAGCGGTCAGGTGAAGTCGCAGGTCACCCCGACGTTGATGCGCTGGACGGCAACCTTGTCCTCGCCCAGCAGCCCCATCAGTTCGCCCGAGGCGAAGGTCCAGCCGATGGTGCTGTCCTCGATCACGGCGCCGGGATAGGCGGCCTGGAGCTCGGCCAGGGTCGAGCCGACATGGATTCCCTTGTCGGTCGAGATCGCGGCCGTCTGCGTCTGCCAGCCGGCCAGCCTGTCCTCCTGGAACAGCAGCTGCAGGCCGTTCGGCCAGTCCGCGTGGTCCATCGGCCCCGCGCCGCATTCCGCGAATGGCCCGATCGATTTCGGCGCGCCGCCAGCCTCGGTCGCGGCGGCGAGCACCAGGGCCCTGGGCGCTCCGACGGGGAAGATGGTCTTGCCGATGGTGATAGAGGCCCCGGAAACGATGATCGGGATTGGCTCGGTGGTCGGGGCGGCGGGTGCGGCCGGGGCGGGAACTGGTTCGGCGACCTTCTGCTCTGCTCGCGAGCAGGCCTGTAGCGACAGCGCCGCCGCGACGGCGGAAAGGATCAGAACGGTCTTCACGGCAGGTCTCCCCCGAAACGCCAGGGCGGTCACGCTAACCCCGAAGGCGGTTCGAGGCCATAGCGGCGTTCTTTCGGGCGCCAGGCGGCTGGCCGTTGTGAATGTCCACCGGTGTCGCTAGCTGGAAGACGAAGCCGGAGCCCCGCCATGATTGCATCGAAACTGTCCGTCGCCGTGATTGGCCCCGGTGCGATCGGCGGAACCATCGCCGCCTGGATTTCACGCAGCCCCCTGGTCGGCGACCTGACCCTGTGCGCCCGGTCGCCGCTGGACCGGCTGGTGGTCGAGGCGCCCGACGGCGCGATCATCGAGGCCGATCCGCGCGTGGTCACCGATCCCGGACAGATCACGGCGCCCGTCGACTGGGTTCTGGTGGCGACCAAGGCCTATGACCTCGCGTCCGCCGCCGCCTGGCTGAAGCCGCTGTTGGGCCCGCAGACCCGCGTCGCGGTGCTCCAGAACGGGGTTGAGCATGTCGAGCGGTTCACGCCCTTCCTGCCCGCCGACCGGATCGTGCCGGTGATCGTCGACGTCCCGGCCGAGCGGACGGCGCCGGGACGCATCCAGCATCGCCGCAACGGCACGGTCACCGTTCCCGCGGGGGAGGCGGGCGAGGCCTTTGTCGGCCTGTTCGCCCGGAGCGTGATCGAGGCCTCGACCACCGACGACTTCCTGACCGCCGCCTGGACCAAGCTGTCACTGAACTGCGCCGGGGCGATCAACGCCCTGACCGGTGAGCCGGGCGGGGTGGTGCGGGCCGAGGGCATTGCGGACCTGACCCGCGAGCTGGTGTGGGAATGCGTGCGCGTCGGCCGGGCCGTCGGCGCCGATCTGGGCGATCATATCCCCGACTGGGTGGTGGAGCGGGCGATGACCTCGCCGGCGGACTCGGTGAATTCCATCCTCGGCGACCGGCTGTCGGGACGGCCGATGGAGTGGGACGCCCGCAACGGGGTCATCGTCCGCCTGGGCCGGCAGTACGGCATCGAGACCCCGGCCAACGCCATGGCCTCGACCCTGCTGTCGGCTGTGTACTGGTCCGCCGAGGCCTGAGGTCGGCATGGCTTCGTCGGGGGCCTTTGCGACAATTGGATAACATCCTTCCCCGAACAAGGTGTGTGGCAGTCGTCGCACACTTTCCGGATTGTAATGGTTTGGCCTTGGAACGGCCAAGCCGCATGACCATTTAACAACTCGCTGGATGGGGCTGATGACCTCGCAAGTCATCACATCTAGGAGTTAATAAGAAAAAATGCGTAACATTCTTCTCGCTACCGCTGCTCTCTCGCTGTTTGCTGTTCCCGCTATGGCGCAGACTGTGACCTCGCCGACCTATTACGGCACCTTGGGTTACACTCAACTGGACACCGACAACGCCGATCTCGGCGCGGTGACCGGTCGCGTGGGCGCCAAGCTGCACCCGAACTTCGGCGTGGAAGCCGAAACCTCGTTCGGCGTGGGCCATGACGACGTCAACGTCGCCGGCGTCAACGGCAAGGTCGAGCACCGCTACGACGTCGCCGGCTATGCCGTCGCCAGCCTGCCGGTGACCTCCAACATCGACCTGTTCGCCCGCGCCGGTTACGGCGTGACCGAGGTCAAGGGTTCGGCCGCCGGCGTCGCCGCCAGCGACCACCTGACCAGCTGGAACTACGGCGCCGGCGCGACCTACAACCTGGACGCCCGCAACGGCATCCGCGCCGACTACACCTATCGTGACTTCCAGCACGACCAGGGCGGCGCCGACACCTATGCGCTGAGCTACGTCCGCAAGTTCTGATCGGACACGTCGGAAACGACAAAGGGGCGGCCTTCACAGGCCGCCCCTTTTGCATATCTGGTTGTGGGCTTCGTCAGGCTGGTTCGGCGATCAGGGCCCACCGCATCGAGCCTTCGCCGAAGGGGCGGGTGAACCACTGGGAGTAGCGTTCGAAGGCCTCGACCACGGCGTTGCGCAGATCGGGCGCGACAGGCTCGCCGCGGTTGCGCTTCATGGCGGCGACACAGTCGATGACGACGTTCTGATGGGCGGAGCCGCCCAGACTCTTGAGCACCAGCGCCACATCGCGGGCGAGGGATTCCAGGAACGACAGCTTGTCGTTCGGCGATGCAGATTTCTTCTGGCTCTGGCTCATCGGTCAGGTCACCCCACGTGCACACAGTCTCGATTCAATTCTTCCTCGCAAACTCGCCCCCTGCGTGCAAGCGGGGCCGGGGGCTTTGCGGTAGAATGTTTGTGAAGCGGCCTGCCTTTCGAGCGCCGCCTTTCTTCGAATTTAGCTGACAAACCCCTCGGTCGGGCGTCCTCTGATCCCCTCGAAGAGGGGGCTCAGACATGACGACATTCGATCCTGACGCGGCGACCGCCGCCTGGCTGGCGACGCTTTCGCCCGCCGATACCGCCAGGGCCGTGGCTTATACGCAAGGCGGGCACTGGTTGATCCTGTGGAGCTTCGTGGTTTCTATCGTGGTCGCCTGGATCATCATCCGCACCAATCTGCTGGGGCGGATCCGCGAGGGGATCGAGAAGCGCAAGGCCCGGCCGGTGCTGGCCTCCTTCCTCGTCGGCTTCGTCTACCTGGTCTTCAGCTGGCTGCTCAACCTGCCCTGGTCGATCTACACGAGCTGGTATCGTGAGGGTCAGTACGGGCTGACCGAACAGCCTTTCATGGGCTGGTTCGTCGAGGGCCTGATCAGCGCGGCCATCTCGACGGTGGTGATGTCGCTCGTTCTGGTCGGGCTCTACGCCCTGATCCGCAGGGCGCGGAAGCTCTGGTGGGCCTGGGGCGCGGCCCTGATGGCGGTGGTCATCGTCATCGGTCTGGTGGTGTCGCCGATCCTGATCGAGCCCCTGTTCAACACCTATACCCCCGCTCCCAACGGCCCGGTGCGCGACGCCGTCGTGGCTCTGGCCAAGGAGACCGGCACCCCGTCGGACAAGATCTACATCTACAACGGCTCGAAACAGTCGGACCGCTACACCGCCAACGTCTCGGGCCTGTTCGGCTCGGCCCGGGTGGCGATGAGCGACGTCATGTTCGCCAAGGGCGCCGACCTCGCCGAGGTGAAGGGCGTCGTGGGCCACGAGATGGGCCACTATGTGCGCGGCCACATCCTGTGGATCGTGGGCGTCATGATCGTGCTGGTGGCGCTGGCCTTCTGGCTGACCGATCGCCTCTATCCGGTGGCGCGCAAGCTGCTGGGAGCGAAGAAGGTCGGCGACATCCGTGACCCGGCGGGCCTGCCGGTGGTGATGGCGGTCCTGGCCTTCCTCGGCTTCGTCGGCACCCCGCTGATGAACACCCTGACCCGGGTCACCGAGGCCGACGCCGACCACTTCTCAATGGTCCACGCCAACGAGCCGGACGGCCTGTCCAAGGCCCTGATCAAGACCGCCGAATACCGCGCGCCGTCGCCGGGCAAGCTGGAGGAGATCCTGTTCTACGACCACCCCAGCGTCGGCAACCGCATCCACGCCGCGATGGAATGGAAGGCCGCGCATCCGGCGGGCCCGCCCGCGTCTAGCGCGCCTGCTTCGGGACGGTGAGGCCGGGGCGTTCATTGTCCCAGATCATGTGCAGGATGGACCAGAGTCCGTCCTGCCCGCGGGCCAGCTGGATCGAGTTGACGCCGCGTCGTTCGGGCTCGACGTCCGTCGGCGCGGTGCGGGCCTCATAGACGCTCCAGACCTGGGCCATGTTGCCGAACACGTCGACGTGGCGCTCGATCTCGACCTCGAAGAAGCCGTTGGCGTCGAAGAAGGGGGTGACGTTGGCCTGATACTCCTCGCGGCCCATCACGATCATGGTCGGACGGCCCTCGGCGTCCAGACCCGTGCGGGCCTGACGGCTGTCCGGGTGGAAGATCTCGCGCTGGGTCGCCCAGTCGCGCGGACCGGCCGGACCCGAGATGCAGGCGTACATGGCGTCGACGACGGCGCCGATGTCGCTGCGGTCCACCATCAGGCGCGCTTGCGCACGAAGACGGTGCCCGCCGAATAGCCCGCGCCGAAGCTGCAGATCAGGCCGGTGTCGCCGGGCTCGAAGCCGTCGTGGCGCAGGTGGAAGGCGATGATCGACCCGGCCGAGGAGGTGTTGGCGTATTCGTCCAGGACGATGACGTTCTCTTCCGGCGTCGGGTCGCGGCCCAGCACCTTGCGGCCGATGAACTCATTCATGTTGATGTTGGCCTGGTGCAGCCACAGGCGCTTCAGCTCGTGCGGGTTCAGGCCCAGCTCGCCGGCGTGGTCGACGATCATGTCCGACACCATCGGCACCACATCCTTGAACACCTTGCGGCCCTGCTGGATGAACAGCTTGTCCGGCTTGCCGATGCCCTCGGGCGCGGCGTTGTTCAGGAAGCCGAAATTGTTCCGGATGTTGTTCGAGAAGACGGTCTTCAGCCGCGTGCCGAGGATGTCCCAGCCGCCCGGGCCCGCCTGATCCTTCGCCTCGACGATCACGGCGGTGCAGACGTCACCGAAGATGAAGTGGCTGTCGCGATCCTTGAAGTTCAGGTGGGCCGAGCAGACCTCGGGATTGACCATCAGCACCGCCTTGACCGAGCCCGAGCCGATGAAGTCGGCGGCGGTCTTGATGCCGAATGTCGCCGAGGAGCAGGCGACGTTCATGTCGAAGCCGAAGCCCTCGATGCCCAGGGCCTGCTGGATCTCGACGGCCAGGGCCGGATAGGGGCGCGGCATGTTGGACGCGGCGCACAGCACGGCGCCGATCTCCGACACCGGCTTGCCCCAGGCCTCGATCGCCTGTTTCGCGGCGGCGACGGCCATCTCGGCCATGATCGACAGCTCGTCGTTGGAGCGTTCGGGGATGTTCGGCGCCATCCGCTTCGGGTCGATGATGCCGGCCTTGTCGAGCACGAAGCGCGACTTGATGCCCGAGGCCTTCTCGATGAACGGCACCGAGGAGTGGGTCAGGGCCGCGACGTCGCCCTCGGCGATTTCCATCGCATGGTCGGCGTTCCACTGGTCGGCCCAGGCGTTGTAGGCCTCGACCAGTTCTTCGTTGGAGATGGACTGTTCGGGCGTGAACAGGCCGGTGGCGGCGATGACGGATGGGATCATGTCTACTCTACCCTGACGCTCGGCGGGCGGCGCTCCTCGCACGAGGGGGCGGTCCGTTCTTTTTCTGGACCCGTCTAATAGGCCGGTGGAGGCGTCCGGTCGAGAGAGGCTCTGATGCCTCTCCACCACCGATTTATCCGCCCGCGCGGCGGGGCGGGCAGGGGCGTGTCGCGCGCCGCGATCAGGGCCTCGACCAGGTCCTCGGCCTCGCATGGCCAGCCCGTGGGCGTGACGTAGAGCGGATAGTCGATCAGGGTCGCGTGCAGCAGGGCCTCCAGCGAGACCTTGCGTCCCCGCCGCTCGAACGGCCCCGTCCGGTCGTCGGTCAGGCCCCAGCCCGCATAGAAGGGCCGACCGTATGTGGTCACCGCCTTGCCGCGCATCAGGGCCTCGAACCCCGACAGGGACGTCAGGGTGACCAGCCGGTCGCAGGCGTTCAGGCAGTCGATGATGTCCAGATCGTCGGCGACCGCGTCCACGGCGTCCATCGCGCCTGCGTCCAGCAGCCCCGGCCGGTTTCCGGCGGTGACGTCGGGGTGGTTGCGATAGATCAGGAAGCCGTCCGGGAAGTCCCGCCGCGCCGCCTCGACCAGACCCGAGTTGGTGCGGATGTCGGTGCAGCCCAGCCGGATCGAGCGGTCGTTCTCGACCTGGCCGACGACCAGCAGCCGTTCGCGATCCTTCGGCCAGCCCGCGGGCGGCTCGCCCTTCAGATTGTACTTCGACAGTCCCGCCTCGACGATCCTGTCGCGAAGGCGTGCGGCGCGGCTCAGGGCCGTCGCGTCATGCTCACTGGTCGCGATCAGCGTCTCCAGACGGCTCGGCCCGGTGGCGTCGTAATAGACGCCGAGGTCGTCCAGCACGACCGACAGGGCGCCGAAGAAGTCCGAGCCCAGGCCGCGCGAGCGGATGAAGCCGTCTTCCATCCGCACTGTCGGGGCCGTGGTCGCGGCGGCGGCCTCAAGGATCGGCGGGCTCTCCTTGCCGGCCCACCAGATCAGCTTGCCGTTCCGCTGCTCAGCCGCCTTGGCGGCGTTGCGGGCGAACCAGTGATAGCGGACCTCGCCGCGCGGGGAGTTGAGCAGTTTGCGGATCGGCGGACGCTTGGCCGGAGCGAAGCCGGCGGCGGCCCAGAAGCCTTCCAGCCTCTGCGCCCTGTCGCGCAGACGGATCAGTCGATCCAGCGCCTGCTCGGCCTCGCAGCGCTTGCCGGTGATCGGATCGACGTAGCGGGTGTAGCGGATCAGAGCGGCGGCGCTGACCTGTTCGATCGTGCGCGGTTCACCCCGTCGGCCCGTATCGACGGCGTCCGTTGTCAGGCCCCAGCCCGAATAGAAGGGCGCGCCGAAGCAACGCACCGGCAGGCCGCGCAACAGGGCCTCGAACCCCAGAGCAGAGGTCACCACATAGACCGCGTCCACCTGGGCCAGCAGGTCGGCGGGCCGGACATCGGTGTCGATCAGGGTGACGCCGTTGAGGTCGGCTGTGGCGATACAGCCCTGTTTGCGCCCCGCCGCCACTGCCGGATGGCGTTTGACGATCAACTGGGCGTCGGGCTCCTCGCGGCGCGCGGCGGCGATCATGTCGCTGAACGACTGGGGCGAGGCCAGGCCGTAGCCGATCGAGGCGTCGCCCAGGGTCTGGTCCACGATCAGAATGCGGCGGCCGGGCTTGAGCAGGTTCTGATCCAGCGCCCCGCCCATATTGGTCTTGGACACGCCCGAGACGACGATCCGGTCGATCAGGCCGCGCGCCCGGGCGGTCAGGTCGGCGTCGCACCAGTCGGGCGCCGTCCTGATCAGTTCCTCCAGCCGCGAGGGCCGGGTCGCATCGTAATAGACGCCGAGGTCGTCGACGATCAGGCTCAGAGAGGTCGCCCCGCTCTCGCCCAGTCTCACCGAGCGCAGGAAGCCGTCCTCCAGCGCCACGTAGGGGATGTTCCGCTTCTCCGCGAGCCGCCGTCCCGCCGCCGCCGTCGGCTTCATGCCCCAGCCGAGCACGGCCTTCACCTCAGGCCCGGGCAGGGAACCGAGGGCGTAGTCGGGCAGGAACTCCGACAGGAACGGGACCTTGAGCACGCCGGGGGCGCAGACCCAGGCGGGGGTTTTCGTCGGCGATGAGAGGGGCGAAGCAGTCACTGATCGTCTCTAGGGGCGCTCGCCGTTCGCGCCTAGCCCCCGCTCGCCAACCTGTGCCGTTCCAGCAGCCGCTCGGCGGAGGCGAGGTGCAGCCGCTCGACCATGGCGCCGCCCACGCGGATCGCGCCCTTGCCGTCCGAGGCCGGGTCGGCGAAGGCGGCGACGACGGCCTCGGCCTGGGCGACCTCGGACGGCAAGGGGGCGAAGGCGGCGTTGGCGGCGGCGATCTGGGACGGATGGATCAGGCTCTTGCCGTCGAAGCCGTAGAGCCGGCCCTGGGCGCATTCGGCGGTCAGGCCGTCGGCGTCGTCGATGCGGTTGAAGACCCCGTCCAGCGCGGCCAGCCCGTGCATCCGCGCCGCCGCCACCGTCGCCGCCAGCCAGGGCTTGAGTGGCTCGCGGTCAGCAGCGGGACCCGTGCCCAGCGTCGCCGCAAGATCGTTCACGCCCAGCATTAGCCCCGTCAGCGCTCCGCCCGCTCCGGCGATGCCCTCCAGTCGCATCAGGGCCGCCGGGGTCTCGATCATCGCGATCAGGGCGACGGAGGAGGGCAGGGCGGCGTTCAGCGCTCCCACGGCCTCGGCGCTCTCGACCTTGGGCGCGACGATCAGCTCGACGTTCGTCTCCCCCAGCGCCTTCAGGTCCTCGGCGCCCCATTCGGTGTCCAGCCCATTGATCCGTACGCCCAGACGCGGCCCGAAGCCGCCCGAGCGGACGGCCTCGACGGCGGCGGCGCGGGCCTCGGCCTTCATCTCCGGCGCGACGGCGTCCTCGAGGTCCAGCACGGCGACGTCGCAATCCAGCGTCCGCGCCTTCTCGATCGCCCGGGCGTTCGACGCCGGCAGATAGAGGACGCTTCTCCAGAGATGGGTCGTCATTGGCTTCCTCCCGCGCAGGAACCTAGGCGGCGAAGACGGCCTTGAGCAAACGCTCGAGCGCCTCGGCGTCGACCGCGTCGAAGGCGGCCTTTTCGGTGGCGTCCACGTCGAAGACGGCGATCAGGGCGCCCGAGGCATCGAACACCGGGACCACGATCTCGCTCTCGGAACGGCTGTCGCAGGCGATATGGCCCGGGAAGGCGTGGACGTCGGGGACCAACTGGGTCTGGCCGGTTTCGGCCGCCGCCCCGCAGACGCCGCGCCCGAAGGCGATCCTCAGACAGCCCAGGGTGCCCTGATAGGGGCCGACGACCAGTTCGCGCGGCTTGTCTGCGTCCACGACATAGAAGCCGGTCCAGAAATAGGCGTCGAAGGCGTCGGCCAGCATGGAGGCGACCGTCGCCATTCGCGCCGTCCGATTCGTCTCCCCGTCCAGAACCGCCAGGATCTCGGCCTCGACCTCGGCATAGGCCTGGGCCTTGTCGGCGGGGCGATCGGATCGGGCGACATAGGACATCGGGGGCTCGCAGGCGTCGAAAGGAGGCGTGAAGGGCGCATATAGGCCTCTTCGCGGCGCTTCGCGACCTGTGCGCCTCTTGACGCACTCGCCTGCGAGGCGAGCCCGGCAAGTGGCTGAAATCAGGGGACAAGTCGCGTCGTGACGCAATTTGGTCGTTATGCGGCAACGCTTTGTTGCAAAAGCGCGTTAACCATACTGCAAAGTCACTAGACCCGAACGCCGGTTTGCGGAATGGTTAACGCCGCTATGCGGTTAAGGTCGCGTGGCGAATGGGGATTCGGGTCAGTAATCGGGGTTGGGGATGAGCGAGGGGGACGACAATCATCGGGCCGGCCACCGAGTTGGCCACAGCTCCGAACGGGGCTCGCGCAACATGCGTGGGCCGCTGACGGCTGTCGCCGCCATCGTCGCCCTGGCCGTGGTGGCCGGAACGGTCGCCAGCTGCGGCGATCATGGCCCGACCTTCTGGCGTCAGGGCGGCGGCGCCAACGCCAACGCCTGTCCGCGCCCGGCCTCCCTGACCGGATCCGAGTTCAACGCCCAGGAAGCGGGCCTGCGCGCCCTGCGCCGCGCGGCCTTCCGTGGCGACTTCTTCGCCCAGCTCGAGCTGGGTCAGCGCTACGCCGCCGTGCGCGCCACCGACAAGAATATCGAGGATCCGATCGAAAGTTCGGTCTGGACCGGCATGGCGCTGGCCAACGACCAGGGCTATTCGCCGATCAACCGCGCCGAGCGCCGGGGCATGTTCGGCCGCCTGCGCTCCCTGTCGCGCTATGACGACTGCCGCGCCTGGGAACGGCACGAGGCCTACAACCGTCTCGACGCCCAGCTGTCGCGCATGTCGCGCGACGAGCAGGAAGAGGTCCGCGACCGGATGATCTACATCCTGTCGACCCAGGACGCCCAGGGCTTCCGCACCCTGGCCCGGCTGCACGATTCCCTGTTCGGCCCCTTCGGCGAGCCCGAGGACAATCCCGAGGGCCGCGAGGCCTATGGCCGCAAGGACGGCGCCAGCCGTGACGAGCAATGGCGCGGGACCCGCTATTCGGCGGTCAATCTGTTCCAGCGCAACGACGTCGACGCCTATCTTTACAACTACCTCGCGGTCCAGACCGGCGACGTCGGCGCCTATGTCCTGCTCAAGGACTTCGAGCGCTCGTCGCCCAGCCGCGCGGCCTCCGGCGCCTTCGTCGAGGCCAAGGCCCGCCAGTGGGTGCCGCCCTACGAATTCTATCCCAACGACGCCCCAGCCTCAGGCGTGCCCTTCTCGGACGAAAGCCGTCCGCGCGGCGACGCCTATGACTACGCCCTGTCGCGGATGCAGACCGAGATGCCCTTCGTCCACGTCGGACGGGCGCTCAAATATCTCGGCGTGGTCACGGTCGTGCCGACCGAGCCGAACCGCCTGACCAAGCACGAGATCGAATCCTTCGAGGCCATGCTGGGCCACCCGATGGATTCCTTCCTGTCGCCGCTGGAGAAGGTGCGCGCCATCCAGCTGGCGGCCATGAACGGATCGTCCGAGGCCCAGCTGGTGCTGGCGGTCATGTATTCCGAGGGCATCGGCGTGCCCGCCGACTACGCCCGCGCCTTCCACTGGTATTCCCTGGCCGACAAACAGGGGAACCCCGAGGCCAAGTTCGCCATGTCCACCTTCTTCGCCCTCGGCGTCGCCGGTGTGGCGGATCAGGACAAGGCCGAGGCCGTCGCCTACCGCATCGATTCCGCGCTGGCGGGCTTCGGCCCCTCGGCGTCGCGCCTGCAAGCCGTCCTGGCCCAGGTCTCCCGCTCACCGCGCCGCTAGGAGGCGACTTTCCGATGAAGACGCCGCCGGCTTCCGCCCTCCGCCTCCTGACCCTTGCCGCCGCCGCGACGGCGGTGGTCTTCACCGCCCTCGACGCCGCCCCGGCCGCCGCCCAGACGGCCGCCCGGGTCGAGGCCCAGACCCGTCCGAACTTCGGTCTGCTGCTCAGCCCCTCGGCCGGGACGCGCAACCGCAACCACCGCCGCTACGACTACCGCACCTACCGGCCTGACTATCGCCCCGACTGGCGTCCCGGTCCGGGCGCCGGCTGGGGGCCCGGCTACGGCCCGGGCACGGGACCGAACGAGGTCGTGGTCCAGTGCGGCGGCAATCCCGGCAGCGGCGCCCTCGAGAACGCCGTGCGGCGCGTCCCGGCGGGCGGCACCCTGACCATCCGCTCCAACGGCGGCGCCTGCGTCGGCTGGCTGAACATCGACAAGCCCATGACCGTGCGCGGCTCGGGGACCTATGCCGGCCAGATCACGCTTCAGGCGCCCGAAGGCCTGCCCTGCATCACCGTGGCGCCCGGCGTGCGCGCCGTGATCACCGATCTGGCCATGGCCGCCCCCTCCGCCGGCGACGCCCCCTGTGTGGCGGGCGACGAGGCGACGGTGGTGCTGGACCGCGTCTCCCTGCGCTACGTCGGCAATGAATCGCCCTTCCTGATCCGGGGCGGGCAACTGGACATCCGCAACAGCTCGATCGACGCCAAGACGATGTCGCCGGCCATCCTGGTCGAGGACGGCACCCTGACCGCCGTCAGCGTCAACGTCCTCAACGCCCAGTCGGGCATCGAGGTCGCCCCGGGCTCGGGCGGCCCGTCGCTGATCAGCTCCGTCTATCTGACCGGCGAGCACAATCCGTCGAACTTCGGCCCACGCTCCATCGGGGTGAACGTCCGCTCGCGCCGCGAGATCGGCGAGCTGAACATCGTGAACAGCCGGATCTGCGGCTACAACGAAGGCGTCGCGGTCGACGGCACCCGCGTCAGCGTCCAGGGCTCCAAGATCTGCCTCGCCGACAAGGGTCTGGTCGTCTACGGCGGCGAGGCCAAGCTGGACGATTCCCGCGTGCGCGCCCGCTACGTCGGGGTCTATGCCGACGCCGGCCGGGCCGTGGTGACCGCCAGCATCTTCTCGGGCGTGGACCAACCCTTCTATGCGGGACCGCGCGGCGACATCGACGCCAACACGAACCGGGTCTGGTCGCGGGGCGACATCTGCGCCCCCGACTTCCGGGACGAATATCGCGGCCGCTACAGCCCCGACTGGAACGGCCGTCGCCGCGACGATCGCTTCACCTGCATGACGCGGCCCTATCCGCAACAATGGTGGGCCGAGGAAGAGGGGGCGCTGGGCCTGCCCTACGTCAATGACGCCTATACCCTGCCGGGTCTGGCGCGGTTCAACGCCGGCTGTGGCTGGTACACCCGCGACGGCGGTTTCATCGACGAGCCGCGCTACTTCGGCGAGGTCCGCTGGGGCCGCCGCAACCCGCCGCTGCCCTATGCCGCCGATCCCCGCTACGACCGCGGCTGGATCCGCCAGCAGGAGCGGCTGCGCGAGGACTCCTGCCGCTTCGCCGCCTCGCCGGGCCCCGGCCCGCGCGGACTGGACGGCCCAGGACCGGGATATTGAGGCCGGGCGACTAGCCGCCCAGCTCAAGACGCGCCCGGCCCAGCCGCAGGACCGCCTCGTCCAGCACGGCGTCGGCCTTGGCGAAGCACAGGCGCACGATACCCGTCGGCCGATCCTCGCCGGTCATGAAGGCCGACACCGGAATGGCCGCGACCCCGAACTCCGTCACCAGCCGTCGGCAGAAGGTTTGATCGTCCAGACCGACGCCTGACGCCGTCAAGTCCACGCACAGGAAATAGGTCCCCTCGCTGGCGGTGGCGACATAGCCCTGTGCCGTCAGCCCCGAGGCCAGCCGGTCGCGCGACCGCTGCATGTCAGAACGCATGGCGAAGAACCGGTCCTCCGGCCAGGCCAGGCCTTGGGCGACCGCCGTCTGCAGATTGGGGGCGGTGGCGAAGGTCAGGAACTGGTGCGCCTTGGCGACCGGATCGACGACCTCGGGCGCGCCGCAGACGAAGCCGATCTTCCAGCCAGTCAGGCCGAACATCTTGCCCGCCGAGCCGATCTTCAGCGTGCGCTCCGCCATGCCCGGCTCGGCCAGCAGGGACCGGTGGACGCGGTCGTCGAAGATCACATGCTCCCAGACCTCATCGCTGATGGCGATCAGATCGTGCTGGACGCAGAAGCGGGCGACGGTCGCCACCTCCTCCGCGTCGAAGGCCCGGCCGGCGGGGTTCAGCGGGTTGTTGAACATCAGGGCCCGGGTCTTCGGCCCCGCGACCCCGGCCAACAGGTCCTCGGTGATGCGCCAGTGCGGCGGGCTCAACCGGACCCGCACCGCGATGCCGCCGGCCCGCTCGATCAGGGGGACGTAGGCGTCATAGACCGGCTCGAAGACCACCACCTCGTCGCCGGGCCGGATCAAGGCCAGGACCGAGGCGGCGATGGCCTCGGTCGCGCCCGAGGTGATCAGCACGCCTTCGGTCGTCAGGGGAACGCTCTGCAGCCGCCCATAGTGCTCGACCACAGCGGCGCGCAGTTCGGGCAGGCCGCGTGAGGGGGCGTACTGGTTCGAGCCGTGGATCACCGCCTCGGCCGCCGCCCGCCTCAGATCCTCCGGTCCTGGGGCATCCGGAAAGCCCTGGCCCAGATTGATCGCCCCGTGCGTCCTTGCCAGACCCGACATGGTCTCAAAGACGGTCACGGGCATGTTCTGAAAGACGGGGTGGAAGCGCATGGCCCGAGCCAAGCCCGGGAACGCTCCGGCTTCAAGGCCGGAAGACACCCGCTCCGGTTCTTATAACTTTGGTATGGGTTTTGATTAACCCTGTTCCGCCAAGGCCCAGCTTGTGAGCAGGTGAGGGTCGGGAGGACTAAAAAATGCTGATTCTGGTGTCCGTTATCGCCCCCGTTGTCGTCGCCTGCTTCGTCCTGCCGACGATTCGCGACACCCTGGTCATCCACGACCGCCTTTATGGCCGCCAGCGGATGCGCAAGGACGATCGCGATCAACATTGATCGACTGGTAGGCCTGGAGGGACTCGAACCCCCAACCAGACCGTTATGAGCGGTCGGCTCTAACCATTGAGCTACAGGCCCCCAAGGTCGAACGGTGGGCCTAGCAGGGGTTGGCCCGGCTGCAAAGTCGCCTCCAGTCTGTCGGCGATTTCATCCCGATGAACGAAGCCTGACCGTAATCCTGACGTCGTCGTTCAGGAGGAAGGGTCCAAAGGAACGCTCATGGCGGTCACGCATTTCGCGGGCCGTTGCAGGATCGTTCCCAGGAGACCCCAGATGACCCTCAAACTCCGTACCCTGGCCGTCGGCGGCGCCCTGATGGCCGCGACCGCCCTGACGGCTCCGGCCGCCTTTGCTCAATCGGCCGGCAATGCCCCGGTCTCGAGCACCATTCAGATGATCCAGACCCAGCCGTCGCTGAACCTGTCGGCGACGGGCGAGGTCAAGGTGGCGCCGGATATGGCGACCATCACCTTCGGGGTGGTGACCGAGGCCGCGACGGCCCAGGAGGCCATGGCGCTGAACGCCACGCGCATGACCCAGGTCGCCGCCGCCCTGCGCCGGGCCGGGATCGCCGAGCGCGACATCCAGACCTCGGGCCTGAACCTTCAGGCGCAGTACGATTACGTCCAGAACGAGCCGCCGAAGCTGCGGGGCTATCAGGCCACCAACCGGGTCACGGTCAACATCAACGACCTGACCAAGGTGGGCACGACCGCCGACGCCGTGGTCGCCGCCGGGGTCAACCAGATCGACGGCATCTCCTTCGGCCTGAAGGATCCGAAGACGGCCGAGGATCAGGCGCGCCGTCTGGCGGTTCAGGCCCTGCAGGCCAAGGCGCGGCTCTATGCCGAGGCGCTCGGCGTCCAGCTGGGCGGCATCCGCTCGCTGAACGAGGGCGGCGGCTATTCGCCCCAGCCGCCGATGCCGGTCTTCGCCATGGCGCGGATGTCGGCCGCCGGCGCCGACTCGACCCCGGTCTCGGCTGGCGAGCTGTCGGTGAAGATCGACATCACGGGCGTCTACGACATCCGTTAAGTCGGGGCGCTGATCGGACTTCGTTGATCGGGTGAGGGCCGGGGCGTTGACGCGCCCCGGCCCTTGGCCTGTTCTGGGCCTCCTGAACCGGAGGCCACCATGATCCGCACCGCCCTTCTGACCGCGCTCTGCCTCGCGGCCGTCGCCGGCCCTGTTCTGGCGCAGGATGCTTCAGGAGAGGCGAGGGCGCGGCGGATCCTGGAGCGGACGCCGCTGATCGATGGGCACAACGACCTGGCCGAGGCCCTGCGCGGCAAGTTCAACAACGACCCCTCGGCCGTCGATCTGACGCAGAACCAGCTTGGTGCGGGCCTGCACACCGACATCCCGCGCCTGAGGGCCGGAGGGGTCGGGGCCCAGTTCTGGTCGGTCTATGTGACCGCCGACCAGCCGCCGGTCGAGGCGGCCAAACAGACCTTCGAACAGATCGACACGGTCCGCCGGATCGTGGCCCTGCACCCCGACGTCTTCGAGCTGGCGACCACCGCCGACGACATCGAGCGCATCCACCGGGCGGGAAAGATCGCCAGCCTGATCGGGATGGAAGGCGGCTACGACATCGACGACTCGCTGGGTCTGCTGCGGGTCTTCTATGAGAGCGGGGCCCGGTACATGACCCTGACCCACTCGAAGACCACGACCTGGGCCGACAGCGCGACCGACGCGCCGAAATGGGGCGGGCTCAATCCGTTCGGCGAGGCCGTGGTGCGCGAGATGAACCGGCTGGGGATGATGGTCGACCTGTCCCATGTGTCGGAGGAGACCATGCAGGATGCCATCCGGGTGTCGGCGGCGCCGGTGATCTTCTCCCACTCCTCGACGCGGGCGGTGACGGGCCATGCGCGCAATGTCCCCGACAGCGTCCTGAGGCTGATGCCGGCCAACGGCGGGATCGTCATGGTCACCTTCGTGCCGGGCTTCGTTTCGGAGGCGGTGCGAAGCTGGAACGCCGACAAGGCGGCCGAGGCGGCGCGGCTCAAGACCCTGTGGCCCGGCGATCCGGACCGGGCGGCCAAGGACCTGGCCGACTGGACCACGGCCCACCCGGTCCCCCACGCCGCCGTCGCCGACGTCGTGGCCCATATCCAGCATGTGCGGGAGGTGGCGGGCCTCGACCATGTGGGTCTGGGCGGCGACTTCGACGGCGTCGACAGCCTGCCCGACGGCATCACGGGCGTGGACGCCTATCCGGCCATCCTCGCCGCCCTGATGGCCGCCGGCTGGACCGAGGCCGACATCCGCAAACTGGCCGGCGAGAACATGCTGCGGGTCATGCGAGCGGTCGAGGCCGTGGCGCGGGCCAAGGCGGGCGAGGCGCCGGGGATGGCGACCAATACGGCGGGGTGAAGCGGCAGGGCGCCATGAAAACGGGGCGCCAAACCGTGCCAGACCGTGCCACGAGGTGGCGGTGTCAGTCCGCGAAAAACACCGCCACACCGCCAAACACCGTCACCGATATCGGGCGATTTCAGAGGCTTAGGTTTTCCGGCGTCTGGCGGACCGCCAGATTATGCGAAATTCGGACACCGAACCTGAGGGCGGATCGGGACAGGGCGCGATGTCAAAGACCGCCGTGGAGGTGGGAGGGGAGGGGTGAGCGTGCAAGGTGCGGTGAGGAATAAATTCCTGTATTTCGGCCCTTGATGTTTCTGCTGGATATCTCCGGCCGGGGCACTGGACGAACGCGCCTAGGTAGCGGACGGTGCCCTTAAGAACCGGGGGGAGTGATCGCGTAAGCGCGGTCTAATCATCGATGCCATTTTATATTCGCAAGAGCGTAAGCGCTGGCCCATTTCGGCTGAATTTTTCCAAGGGCGGAGTTGGCGCCTCAGTTGGCGTGAAAGGCTTTCGCGTCGGTACTGGCCCACGCGGACACTACGTGCACGCCGGCGTTGGAGGTCTCTACTATCGCTCCTCGGTGGGCCGGGCTGGCGAACGTAGAGCAACTGGTTCGATGCCGCAGCGAAGATCGCAGGATGCTGACCTGGAGAACGTCACGGCCGATGGCATCGTTATGCGCGAGGTGGATTCCGGTGATGTGCTGCTGATGCGCGATGCCACCGCCAAGGATCTCCTCGACGATATCAACGAGAAAGCCAGTAAGACGCCTTTGGCCCCACTCTTTGGCTGGGGTGGCGGCATACTTGGTGTGGGACTTCTGTTCGCAAATCCAACGATCGGAATCGTCGTCCTGGGCAGCGCCTTTATCGCTTGGCTGTTTGTCCGGTGGATCGAGAGCTATCAGCGCAAATCCGTTCTTTTCTATGAACTGGAAGCAGAGGCTGAGCGGTCATACACGCAGTTGACAGAGGCATTCGATGCTCTCGCTGCATGTGGCGGCAAATGGCATGTGGCGGCCGGTGGTGCTGTTCAGGACCTCACGCAATGGAAGCGCAACGCGGGCGCAAGTCATGTCGTAAGAAGGGCCCCGACAACACTAGCTTACGCCTTGCCCGGAGTCGTTTCGTCGAACCTCACGCCGCCCTCCGCAAAGGTCGGTGCCCAAACGCTCTACTTTCTTCCCGACGTTGTCTTGATAGAGCACGGGAAATCGTTCGGAGCTATTGGGTACGGTGGCCTAGAGCTGAACTGGCAAGATTCGAACTTCATCGAAGATGGTACGGTCCCTGCCGATGCTCTCGTTATCGGTCACACTTGGAAGCATCCCAACAAGAGCGGTGGGCCTGACCGTCGTTTCCGCGATAACTATCAAATCCCGATCTGTCGCTATGAGGCCTTTCATCTCCGTAGTTCGTCAGGTCTGAACGAGCTTCTCGAGTTTTCCAAAACGGGCGTGGTTGCGCCGTTCATAGACGCCGCTCGAAGAGTGTCCGTGACGGTGACCGCTCCCCGCTCCAGCAAAACGCTGGAGAGAATTTCGATTTAGCTTCGGACTCAAAAGCTGAGTTGCCGGACGACTGCCGGTAATTGATCAAGACTGGGATGAGGGCGCGCGCATGATGGCACTAGGCGGTGGTAAGCGGGCCGGACTCGCAGACCAGATCCAGTACGAGACGTCTTGCCTTGTGATCGAGCAGCGCGAAGCCATTCGACAAATATGGGCAGATCATGCCGTCAAGGGGCTACTATTCAGTGGAGCGACTGCCAAACGTGCCGTTCGTTCCGCAGAGGCACTCGGGGATAAATTAGTCTCCGATGGGATCGAGAAGCTGGAATTAGCCTGCCGCGGCGCTTGGGTGAGTCGTGGGCAACTCAAAGCCATTACGAGGGCTGAGGTTAGCGCGGGTATCGGGCGGCTTGCCGAAGTTACGCTGGACGCAGTGAAAAACCTCAAGATCGAGGGCGCTGCGTTGAGGGAATGCGAGAGGCTGCTCGAAGAAGCTAGGGGTCGGCTGTTGCGAAAGGTCGATGATCATTTCACGGGCTGGACCAGCGGAGCGAAGACTTGGGTGGAACGGCATCCGTTGCTCAAATGGGCCGGGGTCTCCATGGCAGGGGGCGCGGGCACAGTCCTCCTCACTGTTCTGGGGGCATGGATCGTCAAGAAGATGGGGTTGAGCTAGGAGTCCGAGCCTCTTGCTCCGGCCGAGCCCTAGGACGCCTATTTCCGCCACCCGCGCTGACGAAACCTGACCCCCGCTTGCCTATCACGGCGACGCCTCCATCTGATCTTCCGTCTGTCGGAGGGTGACCCGTGCCTGGTTTTGAGGAGTTTATGGCGACCGCCGTATGGCGGCTCGAGCGCCTTTATTACAGGACGCAGCTTCGCCTGATCCGGCTCGGGCGGCGGCTGCGCTATGGCGCGATGCCCCGTGGCGGGTGGGGCGAGGGGTGGCGGGTGCTGGTGTTTCGCCTTGGGAACCGGGGCGAGCGGACTCAGGAACTGCATGTGCTGGCGCCGGTCAGTGGCGAGGCGTTCGACTGGGAGCGGTTGAAGCGTCTGGTCAGGGGGGAGATCCGGCCGGTCTTCGCGCATGAGGTCGGAGTCCTGACCGGAGAGATGCGCTGGAAGGGCAACCATCTGGGGGTGACGACCGAGGAATTCGGGACGCAGAGGATGCCGATGGACCCGCTGATCCCCGGCATGTACCGCGGCGGCGTGGATGTGTGTCTGGTCCTGCTCGACGTCCGGGCGGCGGAAGGCGTCGAGGACGGAGCCTAGGCCGGGCGCGTCTGCCTGAGGCCTTCCCACAGGCCGATGCCCGCGCTGACCGACAGATTGAGCGAGCGGGTCTCAGGCCGAATCGGGATGAAGACGCGGGCGTCGGCGGCGGCGTGGACATGGTCGGGGGCGCCGACGGTCTCGCGACCGAACAGCAACACGTCGTCGGGTTCGAAAACGAAGTTCGACAGACTGGTCGCGCCCTTCGTCGTGAACAGGACCAGCCGGCCCGGGGCGCGGTCGCGCTGGAAGGCTTCCCAGTCGGAATGCCGTGTCATATGGCCCAGAGGGCCGTAATCGAGGGCCGCGCGCTTCATGGCGCGGTCGTCAAACTGGAAGCCGACGGGCTCGATCACATGCAGTTGGACGCCGAAACAGGCGCCCAGGCGGATGCAGGCGCCGACATTCTGCGGGATGTCTGGTTGAAAAAGGGCGAGACGCATTCTAAGCCCCTAATACGCGTGGCCTGGGGGCTTGTCGCGGTCCAATTTGCGACTGTTTCGCAAGAAGCATCAGCGACTTGCGGGGATCGACCGTAGGGAAGGGCCGGGCAAAGCCGCGTGACCACGTGAATGACATTCTGCCGACGGAACGGCTTCCCTTTCGGGCGACCGGTATGACGGCCAATAAGAGGGTGAAACGTGGCCGAACCGGTCGTTACAGAGGGCGTCGAGTCTGACGCCACCCGCCGTGACTTCATCCATATCGCAGCCGGGGCCATGGCCGTCGGCGCGGGGGCGATGGTGGCCTGGCCGCTGATCAACCAGATGAACCCGGCGGCGGACACGCTGGCGCTTTCGACCATCGAGTTCGACGTGTCCAAGGTCCAGGAAGGCCAGCAGGTCGTCATCACCTGGCAGGGCAAGCCCGTGTTCGTGCGCTATCGCACGGCCAAGGAAATCGCCGAGGCCGCCAATCCGACCGGCCCGATGAAGGACCCGGAAGCCGACAGCCTGCGGGTCAAGCCCGGCCATTCGAAATATCTGGTGGTCATCGGCTCGTGCACCCACCTGGGCTGTATCCCGACCTTCGGTTCGGGCGAGTACGGCGGCTGGTTCTGCCCGTGCCACGGCTCGGTCTATGACACCTCGGGCCGCATTCGTAAGGGACCGGCGCCGAAGAACCTGGTGGTTCCGGACTACGCCTTCCTGACTGACACCCGCATCAAGATCGGTTGAGGCCAGACCAGACCATGAGCGATCACGAATCCACCTACGTCCCCAAGACCGGCATCGAGAAGTGGCTTGACGCCCGCCTGCCGATCGTCCGTTTCGGCGCCGACTATCTGTCGCTGCCCACCCCGAAGAACCTGAACTACTGGTACACCTTCGGCGGCATCCTGACGGTCTGCCTGATGATCCAGATCATCACCGGCATCGTCCTGGCCATGCACTACACCCCGAACACCGCTCTGGCCTTCGCCTCGGTCGAGCGCATCATGCGCGACGTGAACGGCGGCTGGCTGATCCGCTTCATCCACGCCAACGGCGCGTCGATGTTCTTCATGGCGGTCTATATCCACATGCTGCGCGGTCTCTATTACGGATCGTACAAGGCGCCGCGCGAGATGATCTGGATCCTGGGCTGCGTGATCTTCTTCCTGATGATCGCCACGGCCTTCCTGGGCTACGTCCTGCCGTGGGGCCAGATGTCCTACTGGGGCGCCGAGGTCATCACCAACCTGATCGGGGCGATCCCGCTGATCGGCGAGCCGATCCTGATCTGGCTGCGCGGCGGTCCGGGCATCGATAACGCCACGCTGAACCGCTTCTTCTCGCTGCACTATCTGCTGCCATTCGTGATCTTCGGCGTGGTGGTGCTGCACCTGTGGGCGCTGCACACCTCGGGCCAGAACAACCCGGTCGGCATTCTGATCCCCAAGGATCGGGAGAAGAAGGACATGGTGCCCTTCCACCCCTACTACACGGTCAAGGACGGCTTCGCCCTGATCCTGTTCCTGATGCTGTTCTCGCTGTTCGTCTTCTTCATGCCGGACGCCCTGGGTCACGCCGACAACTACATCCCGGCCAACCCGCTGCAGACCCCGGCGCACATCGTGCCCGAGTGGTACATGCTGCCCTTCTACGCGATCCTGCGCGCCATCCCGGACAAGTTCGGCGGCGTGGTGGCGATGTTCGGCGCCATCGGCGTGCTGTTCATCCTGCCCTGGCTGGATACGTCCAAGGTGCGCTCGATGCGCTATCGCCCGACGATGAAGGTCTTCTTCGTGGTCTTCTGCCTGGTCGGCCTGGGTCTGGGCTGGTGCGGCGGTCAGCTGCCGGACAGCCACGTCATCCCGAACATGACGACCTTCAACCTGATCGACGGCGACCTGAACTCCTACCTGTGGCTGACGCGCCTGCTGACGGCCTATTACTTCGCCTTCTTCTTCATCATCCTGCCGCTGGTGGGACTGAAGGAGACGCCGCTGCCGATCCCGGCCTCCATCTCCGAGCCCGTGCTGGGCGGTTCGGACGCCATGACCCCTGCGGCTCCGGCCCAGGCCGAGAAGAAGGGCTGATCGCGATGACGATTTCCATCCGTAACACCCTGATCGCGGTCGCGGCCTTCGCCGGCCTGAGCGTCGCTGCGGCCCCGGCCCTGGCCGAGGGCGGCGCCCACCACCTGCGCGACGGCGGCTTCACCTTCGAGGGTCCCTTCGGCACTTTCGACCAGGGCCAGCTGCAGCGCGGCTACAAGGTCTATCGGGAGGTCTGCTCGGCCTGCCACTCGATGAGCCTGATGCATTTCCGGACCCTGGGCGAGAAGGGCGGGCCCTTCTACGACCCGCACGCCGCCAACCCGGCCGAGAACCGCTACGTCAAGGCGCTGGCGGCCGAGGTCCAGGTCGCGGACATCGACAATGAGACGGGCGAACCGATCCAGCGTCCCGGCATCGCCGCCGACGCCTTCCCGTCGCCCTATCCGAACCACACGGCGGCTGCGGCGGCCAACGGCGGGGCGGCTCCGCCCGACCTGTCGGTGATGGCCAAGGCCCGTCACGGCGGCGCCGACTACATCTATTCGATCCTGACCGGCTATCACACGCCGCCGGCGGGTTTGAAGATGACCTCGACCCAGCACTACAACGCCTATATGGCCGGCGACCTGAAGCCCTTCATGCCGGAAGGGGCTCCGACCCCTCCGGGAGGCTTCATCGCCATGCCGCCGCCGCTGGCCCAGGACGGTCTGGTGACCTACGACGACGGCACCCTGGCCACCAAGGACCAGATGGCCAAGGACGTCGCCGCCTATATCGCCTGGGCCTCGGAGCCGCATGCGGTCGATCGCAAGCAGGCGGGTCTGGGCGTGCTGGCCTTCCTCGCCCTGTTCGCCGGCGTGACCTATATGAGCTACCGCCGCATCTGGAAGAACGTGGCCCACTAGGGTCGGGTTTTCAGAGCCAAAGATAAGCCCGCCGCAGCCTCGCTGCGGCGGGTTTTTTGTTGCGCTATCGCTCGCCGCGCGGCGGCTCGCTGCTTGAGCGCGATCCGCGCCCAAACTGCGCTCAAGCAGCCGGCGACCGCGTCGGCGGCAGTAGCGCACTAAATGCCGCATGGACGAACAGTGTTTTCACTTTATGATGCAAAGTGAATCTTGAGGGGAAGCGCCATGAAAGTCGTCGCCAGTCTGATCTTCGCCGTGGGCCTCGTCGCAACGGCGCCCTCCGTCGCCAGCGCGCAGCAGAACCTGCCCGCGGGCACGCCCGAGCAGCGCGAGGCCATGCAGAAGGTGGCCTGGCTGGACGGAGAGTGGCGCGGCACGGCCGTGATGACCACGCGGGCGGGGACCCAGACCCTGAGACATACCGAACGCATCGGGACGCTGCTGGGCGGATCGGTGCGGGTGATCGAGGGGCGGTCCTGGAATCCCGACGGCACGACCGCCTTCAACGCCTTCGCCATCCTGAGCTGGGACAATGAGAAGAAGGCCTATGCCATGCGCTCCTACGCCCAGGGCGGGGTGGTCGATGTGCCGTTCGAGGGCGACGCGAACGGCTTTCGCTGGACCATGACCGTGCCGGGCGGGGAGATCCGCTATGTCACCACCTTCGCGAACGGGACCTGGCACGAGGTCGGGGAGTTCGTCATGGAGGGCCGTCCGCCGTTCAAGGTGATCGAGATGCATCTGACCCGGACCGGCGACAGCGCCTGGCCGGCGGGCGGAGCCGTTTCGCCCGCAGAATGACGGTCTGAACAGCCGTCTCGCATTCTGTTTCGACCCTTGCTAATCCGCTGGGATGATCGCTCGCCTTCGCCCCGTCCCGTTCGACCTCGGTCCCGTCCACTTCGTCGGCATCGGCGGCATCGGCATGAGCGGCATCGCCGAGATCATGCTCAAGATCGGCTATTCGGTTCAGGGTTCCGACGCCAAGGCCAGCGCCAATACCGAACGGCTGGAGAAGCTGGGCGCGAAGATCTTCATCGGACATGACGCCGCCCATGTGGGCGAGGGCGTTTCGGCCGTGGTCTATTCGACGGCGGTCAAGGCGACCAATCCCGAGATGATGACGGCCCGCGAACGCCGCATCCCGCTGGTGCGCCGGGCCGAGATGCTGGCCGAGCTGATGCGGCTGCAGTTCTCGATTGCGGTCGGCGGCACCCACGGCAAGACGACCACGACCTCGATGGTCGCGGCCCTGCTGGACGCGGCGGGCTTCGATCCGACGGTGGTCAACGGCGGGATCATCAACGCCTATGGCACCAACGCCAAGGTCGGCGACGGCGACTGGATCGTGGTCGAGGCGGACGAGTCGGACGGCAGCTTCCTGCGCCTGAAGTCGACCGTGGCCATCGTCACCAACATCGACCCCGAACACCTCGATCACTACGGCGACTTCGACAAGGTGCGGGCCGCCTTCGTGGACTTCGTCGAGAACATCCCCTTCTACGGCTTTGCCGCCGTCTGCCTCGACCACCCCGAGGTTCAGAGGCTGGTGGCCTCGATCGATAACCGGCGTCTGGTCACCTACGGGCTGAACCCCCAGGCGATGGTGCGGGCCGAAGGCTGCGAGATGGGGCCGGACGGCTGCCGCTTCGACGTGGTCTTCCAGTCGCGTGATCCGTCGGTCGAGCCGACCCGGATCGAGGGGCTGCACCTGCCGATGGCCGGCTGGCACAATGTCTCCAACGCCTTGGCGGCCATCGCCGTGGCGCGCGAGCTGGACGTCTCGGACGAGGCGATCAAGGCGGGCCTGGCCGGCTTCGGCGGGGTCAAGCGGCGCTTCACCACCACGGGCGTGGTCGGGGGCGTGCGCATCGTCGACGACTATGGCCACCACCCGGTCGAGATCGCCGCCGTCCTGAAGGCCGCGCGTCAGGTCACCGAGGGCAAGGTGGTCGCGGTCATGCAGCCGCACCGCTACACCCGGCTGCGCGACCTGATGGAAGAGTTCTCGACCAGCTTCTCGGACGCCGACGTGGTCCTGATCGCCGACGTCTATCCGGCGGGCGAGGCTCCGATCGAGGGGGTCGACAAGAATGCGCTGGTCGACGGGGTGCGCCGCTACGGCCACCGCCAGGTTTCGGCTCTGGACAGCGTCACCGCACTGCCGCGCATCGTCGCCGAGGCGACCTCCTCCGGGGACGTCGTCGTCCTGCTGGGCGCCGGCGACATCACCAGCTGGGCCTACGCCCTGCCGGCGCAGCTGGAAGCGCTGGGATAGGGTGACCGACTGGTATTCCCGTCCGGTCCTGTTCGTTGCGGACATCGAACGGTCGGTGGCCTTCTATCGCGGCCAGCTCGGGTTTCGCGAGGATTGGCGCTACGACGAGGCCGGCGAGCGGATGATCGTTCAGGTCAGCCGTCAGGAGTGCGAGCTGATCCTGTCGTCGCAATGGCCCGACAAGGTGGGCGGCGGGCTGATCTTCATCTCTCTGGATCTCGACCTGCTGTCGGCGACGCGGGCCGAGTTCGAGCGGCGCGGGGTCGAGGTCAAGGACGGTCGCTGGGGCTATCCGCTGATGATCGTCACCGATCCGGACGGCAACCAGCTCTACTTCCCCTATCCGGCGGATGACACGCCGAGCACCTGATCTCGGGGCTGACCCTCTTGCCTTGCCGCCCTCGAGCGGGCATCGCAGGCCCATGAGCGACTGGCGAGACACCCTTCCTTCCGTGCGCGGCAAGCTGCTGCGCGACGAACCGCTGGGGCCCTTCACCTGGTTCCGGGTGGGCGGGGCGGCGGAGGTCCTGTTCATCCCGGCGGACGCCGACGATCTGGCCGACTTCCTGAAGGGTCTGGACGCCGCCGTGCCGGTGATGGTGCTGGGCGTGGGCTCCAACGTCATCGTGCGCGACGGCGGGGTCGAGGGGGTGGTCATCCGTCTGGCGGGCCGTCCGTTCGCGGGCGTCACGACCGAGGGCGAGACCATCACTGCCGGGGCCGGAGCGCTGGACGCCATGGTCGCCAAGGCTTCGGCGAAAGCCGGGCTGGCCGGGCTGGAGTTCTATGCGGGCATTCCGGGGACCATCGGCGGCGCCCTGACCATGAACGCCGGCTGCTATGGCTCGGAGACCAAGGACATCCTCGTCTCCGCCTGGGGCCTGACGCGGGCGGGTGAGCGGGTCGATTATTCGCTCGCCGACTTCGGCTATACCTACCGTCACTCCGAGGCGTCGGCCGAGATCATCTGGATCGAGGCCGTCTATCGCGGGACGCCCGACGCGCCCGAGGCCGTCACGGCCCGCATCGCCGAGATCACCTCGCGCCGCGAGACCACCCAGCCGATCCGCGAGAAGACCGGCGGCTCCACCTTCAAGAACCCGCCCGGCCATTCGTCGTGGAAGCTGGTCGACGAGGCGGGCTGGCGCGGCAGGCTGCATGCGGTGACCGGGGGCGGGGCCATGTTCTCGGACCTCCACTCCAACTTCATGATCAACCCCGGCGAGGCGACCGCCGCCGACATCGAGGGTCTGGGCGAGGCCGTGCGCGCCGACGTCCTGGCCAAGACCGGCGTCCAGCTGGACTGGGAGATCAAGCGGATCGGGCGGCCGGGCTGAAGTCGGCGAGACTGCAACGTCGGCTTACGATCCGTTGCGGACCTTTCTCCAGATCGAGTTCGCATTATGCTGGAGCGGCATCACGACCCCGCCCACCGAATGGCAAGTCTCGAACATGCTCAGCGTCCCGACTTTCCCGAAATGGGTGCGCCAATTTAGGCTGGCCCTCGCGCCGACCGTAGCCGCTTTGGTTGTCGCCGGTTGCTCGACATCGCCGCATGAATACCGGTTGGAAGCAGAGATCGGAGATTTGCTGGGAGCTCCGGAGAGCGCGACGGCTACGAGAGGGGCGTCGCACTGGACGGTTGAGCGCCGTGCATACGGCCGGACCCGACGCATCCGGCTATCGCGGGAAGGCTCCCTCGCCCTGGATGCCGCGCTTTTGGACCCCGCTCTCTTTATGAGGCCGGAGCCTCGGAGCGGCGAGGAGTGTCTGGACGCGGCCCCGATCGTGCTTGATGTCATTATCGATGGTCAGTCGCGACGACTGACCCTCAATTGTGAAACATCTCCCGGACTTGAGGCGGTTCTACGCATCTTGTTCAGCTGATCCGACGCCCAGGGCGGGCAGTAGAGAGGATCAGGATCAGGCGTCCGTTTCCTCCCGAGGACGACGGAGGCAGGTTACGGCGCCGGCGCCTAACTTTTGGCCTTTGGCCCCCTTCGCGTCGTCTTCATTGACGAGGTGTTAAGGACGTTTCGGTCATTGAGGTCAGACCTCCCGGAGCGCTCCATGTCGTCGTCCAAACCCTTTTCCGAATTGCACGTCGCCGTCCTTCTGGGCGGGCTGTCGGCCGAGCGCGAGGTGTCGCTGGTCTCGGGCAAGGGTTGCGCCGACGCCCTGGAGGGGCAGGTCGCCAGGGTCAGCCGCGTCGACGCGGGCCGCGATCTGGCCGCCGTCCTGACCGCGCTCAAGCCCGACGTCGTCTTCAACGCCCTGCACGGCGCCTGGGGCGAGGACGGCTGCGTCCAGGGCGTGCTGGAAACCCTGGGCATTCCCTATACCCACTCCGGCGTCCTGGCCTCGGCCCTGGCGATGGACAAGAACAAGTCCAAGGCCGTGCTGAGGGCCGCGGGCGTCGCCGTGCCCGGCGGCGGCCTCTATGACCGGCATCAGGTGGCGCGCGAGCACGTCATCCCGCCGCCCTATGTGATCAAGCCGAATGCCGAGGGTTCCTCGGTCGGGGTCTTCCTGGTGCGCGAAGGCGCCAACCGTCCGGTCGCCGAGGTCGGCGAGGACAGCTGGACCTATGGCGAGACGGTGATGGTCGAGCCCTATATCCCGGGCAAGGAACTCTGCGTCGCGGTTGTTGGGGAAAAGTCGGGCCCGCGCGCCCTGACCGTGACCGACATCACGCCCACCAAGGGCTTCTACGACTACGAAGCCAAATACGCCCCGGGCGGCTCCACCCATGAATTGCCTGCGGTTTTGCCGCCGCACGTGTTCGAGAAGGCCCTGCGTCAGGCCGAGCTGGCCCACGCCGCCATGGGTTGCCAGGGGGTTTCGCGATCTGACTTCCGTTATGACGATGTTAAGGACGAATTGGTCTTTCTGGAGGTCAATACGCAGCCCGGCATGACGCCGACCTCTCTGGTTCCGGAGCAGGCCGCCTACGTCGGGATGTCCTATCAAGACCTTGTCCGGTGGATCGTGGAGGACGCCTCATGCCCGCGGTAGTACGCGGCGGCCGGCGACAGATTTCGAATTCGGCTCCGAAGCGCGGCGCATCCCCTTCTGCGAAGAAGGGCGGTCAGCGCGGGGCCCGTAACGCTCCCGTCGTCGCCGGCAAATTCGCCGCCGTCGGCAAGCTGGATCTGTCGCCCCGCGCAGTCGTCATCTCCATCGTCGCCGGGGTCTGCGTCCTGGGCGCGGTCCTGGCCACGGGCGCGCGCGCCGAGCGCATCGGCGCCTCCATGGGCCGGGGTATGGACAGCCTGACGACCGGCATGGGTCTGTCGCTGCGCCGCGTCCACATCACCGGCGCCTCGGCCGAGGCCACGCCCGCCATCCGCGCGGCGCTGGACGTCCACGCCGGCCAGCCGATCACCAGCCTGGATCTGGCCGCCATGCGCGACCGGGTGCAGGGCGTGGGCTGGGTGGAAGAGGCGCGCGTCGTGCGCCTGCTGCCCGACACCCTGATCATCGAGGTCAAGGAACACGACCGTCTGGCCGTCTGGCAGACCGGCGGCCAGAACTACGTCATCGACAGCCACGGCAAGACCATCCCGGGCGCCGACGCCGGCCGCTATCCCCAGCTGCCGCTGGTGGTGGGCAAGGGGGCCGATGTCGCCGCCGCCGAACTGCTGCCGCTGCTGGCCCAGCGTCCGCGCCTGATGGGCCGTATCGACGCCCTGGTCCGCGTCGACGAGCGCCGCTGGGACCTGAGGCTCAAGGACGGCAGCATCATCATGCTTCCGGCCATGGGGCTGGATTCGGCCCTGATCCGTCTGGACGCGCTGGATCAGCGCGAGCGGCTGCTGGACCTCGGCTTCTCGCGCGTGGACCTGCGCGCCGACGATTCCGTCGCTGTGCGCCCCGGTCGCACTGTCGCGGCTGTGCAGAATGCGGCTCCGGCCGAAGACGACGTCTGAGTACAGGGTAGGGCAGGGACAATGACCGGACGCAAGAACGACGCTGTGGCCGAGGCCGCCAAGGCCAACCGCGCGCCGGTCGTGGCCGCCCTGGACCTGGGCCAGTCCAAGGTCGCCTGCTTCATCATGAAGCCCGACGGCGTGCGCCATGCCGACCGCACCATTCGCGTCGCGGGCGCCAGCCATGTCCAGTCGCGTGGCGTGAAGGGCGGCTCGATCGTCAATATGGACGAGGCGGCCCAGGCCATCGGCCATGCGGTCGAACGCGCCGAGCGCGCCTCGGGCGCTCCCGTGTCCGGCGTCATCGTCTCCACCGCCATCGGTCAGATGGCCAGCCACCGCGTTCAGGCCCGGGTGTCCGTCGGGGCCCATCCGATCGGCGACGCCGACCTGGCCCGCGCCATCGGTATGGCTCTGGCCCAGATCCGTCTTCCCAACCGGCGCCCGATTCACGTCCTGCCCATCGCCTGGTCGGTGGACGGCGCGCGCGGCGTCCATGATCCGCGCTCGATGCGCGGCGGTTCGCTGGGCCTCGACCTGCTGGTCGTGTCCATGGCCGAGAGCGCCTTCGCCTCGCTGAGCCACTGCCTGGAGCTGGCCCACCTCGACCTGCAGGGCGTCGCCGCCGCGCCGGTCGTGTCCTCCCTCGCCGCCCTCGAGGAGGACGAGATGGACCTCGGCTGCGTCTGCATCGACATGGGCGGCGGCTCGACCAGCGCCGCGGTGTGGAGCGGCCGGTCCCTGCTGCACATCGAATCCGTCAACGTCGGCGGCGATCATGTCACCGCCGACATCGCGCGCGGACTGTCGACGTCCAAGGCGGGCGCCGAGCGGCTCAAGACCCTGCACGGCTCGGCCATGGCCTCGGCCAATGAGGACCGGGAGATGCTGGAGGCCCCGCCGCGCGGCGAGGATCCGGCCGCCGGCCCCGTGATCGTGCCCCGCGCCATGCTCAAGACCGTCATCGCCCCGCGCGTCGAAGAGACGCTGGAGCTGCTGCGCGATCGCCTGCGCAACGCCGGCGTGGCGCTGGATCCCGGCGCGAGCATCGTCCTCACCGGCGGCGCCAGCCAGCTGAACGGCGTGCGCGAGCTGGCGATTCGCGTGTTCGACCGTCCGGTGCGTCTGGGCCGGCCCCAGCGCGCCCCCCACCTGGCCGACGCCGCCTCGGGCCCGGCCTTCTGCTCCTCGGCGGGCGTCCTGCTGCGCGCCGCCTATGGTCCGCGCGAGGCGGTCTCGGCCCGCAAGCTGATGTCGCGCCAGATCACTGCCGCCGACGCGCCCAAGGTCCACCGCGGCAATATCGTCGCCCGGGCCGCCGGCTGGCTGCGCGAAAACCTCTAGGCTGTATTTCTGCCGGTCTCAGACCCGCCACTCACGCGGCGGGATTGTGACCAGTTCGCCGTTCGCCTAACGAGAACATGTCGCCGTTAAGGCCCCCGCGTCTCCGAAGTGTGACAGCGACAGGCCGCACCTCCCAAAAAGACTATATAATTCAACGCACCGGGCATGCAGGTTGCGTAGCAAGACTGTGTCTGGATTGTTACAGAAGTTAAGCGCAGTGGCCGTATTGCGGTCGCAATGCTTGCGAGAGCGACGTTTTCCTCTAAGCCAAACCATAGCGCGCCATCCGACTCTCCTCGGGTGGCGACCTCTGTTTCAAATTGGTTGGGGCCTAAATAATGCTTCTCAAGCACAAGTATCTCGGGACTACGATCCTGGCGGGCGTGATCGCCGCCACCGCGGCTCCGGCCTTCGCTCAAACGGCTCCGGCCCAGACCAGCGACACGACCCAGGTCGAAGAAGTCATCGTCACCGGTTCGCGCATCCGCCGCGACCCGACCACGGCTCCGACCCCGCTGATCCAGGTCAAGCGCGAAGACCTGCTGGCCACCGGCCAGACCAGCGTCATCGACTATCTGGCCACCATCCCCGCCCTGTCGAACTCGCAGGTTCCGTCGGACACCACCGGTAACGCCCTGGGCGCCCTGGGTCTGTCGCTGCCGAACCTGCGCTCGCTGGGCGCCGGCCGCACCCTGACGCTGGTCGACGGTCGTCGCCACGTCGGTTCGTCCATCGGCTCGCTGGCCGTCGACGTCGACACCATCCCGCGTCTGCTGATCGAGAACATCGAAATCGTCACCGGCGGCGCCTCGTCGGTCTACGGCGCCGACGCCGTGTCGGGCGTGCTGAACTTCGTCCTGCGCAAGGACTTCGAAGGTCTGGAAATCGACGGCAACTACGGCATCATCAACAAGGGCGGCAACGAAACCACGGGCCGTATCTCGGTCCTGGGCGGCGTCAACCTGCTGGATGATCGTCTGAACCTGTACGCCTTCGGCGAATACGAGAAGATCGACGACGTCAACGCCGAGTCGATCGAGTTCCTGGGCAAGGCCTGGGGCCTGGTCGGCAACGACTCCGACCCGACCGCCAACCCGGTCGACGACACCATCGACAACGTTCTGTACCGCAACCTGCGCCAGCTGCAGATCCTGCGCGGTGGCCAGCTGACCATCGCCAACGGCGTTCAGGCCAGCGCCACCAACGACCCCGACGTCCCGGCGATCGCCCTGGCCTCGTCCTGCCGCACCTACATCCCGGCCACGGGCGCCGGCGGCGGTCTGGTCGCGGACTGCTTCAACCCGCGCCCCGGCTTCACCTATGTGTTCAACTCGGACGGTTCGGCCCGTCTGGCTGACTTCGGCGGCCGCGTCGCCAACACGGGTCGCTTCCAGAGCACCCACATCGGCGGCGACGGTGAAAACCCCGCCCTGTTCAACCGTGAATCCTCGTACCCGTCGTCGGAATCGCAGCGTTACCAGGTGGGCGCCAACTTCGCCCTGACGGACTCGATCAACCTGCACGCCGAGTACAAGTACGTCACCGAGGACAGCTACCAGAACGGCGGTCCGGCCTTCGCCGACGTCTACTTCACCAACCAGTACACCGTCGCCGACCAGATGCAGCCCGTGCTCAACGCCCGGACCAGCAGCCCGTCGTCCTTCCTGTCGCGTCTCGACAACGCCTTCCTGCCCGCCAACGTCCTGGCCCAGATCCAGACCAACATGGTCACGATCTACGGCCAGCCGACGGCGAACAGCCCGGCCCAGGCCACGGGCACGGCCGCTGCTCCCTACGCCCGCTTCTCGGCGTGGACGGCTGACCGCATCCAGAACAACAGCCGCGAGCTGAACCGTTTCGTCGTGAGCGCCGATGGCACCCATGACGGCTTCGGCTTCCTGAAGGACATCAGCTGGGATCTGGGCTACACCCACGGTGAAGTCGACAACCAGAACGACGAATATCCGGTTGACGGCCTGCGCTTCGCCTTCGCCCTGGACTCGGTTCGCGACACCGCCGGCGTCCTCGGCACCCCCGGCGCCATCGTCTGCCGCGTCAAGCTGCTGACCGCCAACGGCGCGACCATCGACAACCAGAACACCGGCGCCCTCGCCGGCACGCCTGGCGCCCTGACCGCCAACAGCCCGGAAGTCCGCGACTGTATCCCGTACAACATCTTCGGCGACGGCACGCCGCAGCTGGCGGGCGCCCAGGCCTACTGGACCGCCCACACCGGCGTTAACGAGACCAACAAGCAAGACGACGCCGTCTTCTCGGTCTCGGCGACTGTCGGCGACTACTGGGGCGCCGGCCCGATCGGTATCGCCCTGGGCGGTGAATACCGCCGCCAGGAAACCACCGGCACCGGCCGTACCCGTACGGCTGACGGCCGCTGGCTGCTGAGCAACATCGGCGACGACTGGAGCGACCAGGCCAAGTACGACACCAAGGAAGCCTTCGCCGAAATCGCGATCCCGCTGTTCCGCGACAGCTGGCTGGGCACCTACGCCGAACTGAGCGGTTCGTACCGTTACTCGGACTTCTCGACCACGGGCACCGACGACGTCTACGGCGTCAACCTGGTCTACCGTCCGATCCCGGAACTGGCCTTCAAGACCAGCTTCAACACCTCGACCCGTTCGCCTGACCTGAACGAGCGCTTTGGTCCCCGCGTCCAGACGTTCGCCACGATCACCGACCCCTGCGACGCGCAGCAGATCGCCAACCTGGCGGACCGCACCATCGCCAACCAGCGGATCGCCAACTGTCAGACGCAAGCCACGGCCCTCGGCCTGGGCGGCGTGTTCAACTTCTCTGATCCGACCGCTCTGAACGCCTTCCGTCCGGTCTACAGCTCCAGCGTCTCGGGCGCCCTCGCGGGCAACCCCTCGCTGAAGCCGGAAACCTCGGAATCGTTCACCTTCTCGACCGTTTACAGCCCCCCGATCATCCCGGGCCTGAACATCGTGCTCGACTACTACGAAATCGAGATCAAGGACCTGCTGTCGGCGGTCGCCGGTCAGACGTCGGCCAACCTCTGCGTCAACGGCCCGACCCTGAACGACGTCTTCTGTAACGTGATCACCCGTTCGCGGGTCGATCTGCCGGCGCCGAACGACGACCGCTTCAAGATCACCGACTTCCTGCAAGCGTCGTTCAACTTCGCCAAGCGCACCACGCGCGGCCTGGACTTCACGGTGAACTACCGCACCGCCCTGGCCGACGTGACGCCTTGGGATCTCGGCAACATCAGCTACAGCCTGCGCGGCACGTATCTGATCGAGCAGAAGCTGTTCAACAACATCTCGAACCCGAACGACTACACCGAGTCCGCGAGCCTGACCTTCTACCCGCGCGTCCGGATGACCTCGACCCTGTCCTACTCGCCCACCTCGACCTTCACGGCGAGCTGGATCATGGACTGGCAGTCGTCGCAGGACATCGTCCAGCCGCGCGACATGGTCTCCAACATCGACTCGCGTCCGGCCGAGTACTACAGCACGGGTAACTTCGCCCGCCACGACCTCCAGTTCCGTTACGCCATCCGTGACGACCTGGACCTGCGCTTCGGCGTGACCAACGTCACCAACGCCGAGCAGGCTCCGTGGCTGGGAACGACCCTGTACTCGAACTTCGACCCCTACGGCCGTCGCTTCAACATCGGGTTCAACTTCCGCCCGTTCTGATCGACACTGCCGACTTGAACGAGAAGGGCGGTCCGCAAGGGCCGCCCTTTTTCGTATCCGGCCGGGGTTTCGCGTCTCGGGCGAAGATTGCCGAAGCCGGCCTCCCGACCCCGAGAAATGACGATTATCCCCGTCCTTCCTGCGGCTCAGGTTAACGAAATCGTTCGACGGCCACCCGACTCACGCTAGTCGGTAACCTTCTCTTAACGGTGACGGGTGTTTCCTTAACGGGCCCGTTAACCACTGCGAATCGGCGGGGATTTCGCAGTGGCCGTTCAGGGGGCAGGGTCGGAAGGTCGGAAACAGAAACATGTCTACTCTCTCGCTGGTGCGGCCGCAGGCCACGGAACTGAAGCCCCGGATCGTCGTCTTCGGCGTCGGCGGCGCAGGCGGCAACGCGGTCAACAACATGATCGACGCCGGCCTTGAGGGCGTTGAATTCGTCGTCGCCAACACCGACGCCCAGCACCTGTCCTTCGCCAAGACCGACCGCCGCATTCAACTGGGTGAGACCATCACCCAGGGCCTCGGCGCCGGCGCCCACCCCGAAGTCGGCATGAACGCCGCCGAGGAGAGCGCCGACGAGATCCACGCGCACCTGGACGGCGCGCATATGGTCTTCATCACCGCCGGCATGGGCGGCGGCACCGGCACCGGCGCCGCGCCGATCATCGCCAAATGCGCCCGCGACCGCGGCATCCTGACCGTCGGCGTCGTGACCAAGCCCTTCACCTTCGAAGGCCGTCACCGCATGCGTCTGGCCGATGCGGGCATCGCCGAGCTGCAACGCTACGTCGACACCCTGATCGTCATTCCGAACCAGAACCTGTTCCGCGTCGCCAATGAGCGGACCACCTTCGCCGACGCCTTCGGCATGGCCGACCAGGTCCTGCACTCGGGCGTGCGCTCGATCACCGACCTGATGATCCTGCCGGGCCTGATCAACCTCGACTTCGCCGACGTCCGCGCCGTCATGTCCGAAATGGGCAAGGCGATGATGGGCACGGGCGAGGCCACCGGCGACGACCGCGCCCTGCTGGCCGCCCAGAACGCCATCGCCAACCCCCTGCTGGACGAGACCAGCCTGAAGGGCGCCAAGGCCGTGCTGGTCAACATCACCGGCGGCCTGGACATGACCCTGCTGGAAGTCGACGAGGCCGCCAATGCCATCTCGGCCGAGGTGGACGGCGACGCCAACATCATCTTCGGCGCGGCCTTCGATCCGGCCCTGGACGGCAAGATCCGCGTCTCGGTCGTGGCCACCGGCATGGATGAGGGCGTCGCCGCCCGCATCGAGCCGACCGCCGCCCCGACCTTCGCCGACACCCGCCGCCCGGCCGCCCCCTATGCCGCCAGCCGCGCCGAGCCGGTCCGTCACGAGCCCGTTCGTGAGCCGGTGCGCGAACCGGTTCGCTCCGAGGCCTACCGCGCGCCCGAGCCGGCCCCCGTCGTTCCCAGCTTTCAGTCGACGGCTTCGGCCGTAGCCCCGACTGTTGCTCCGCGTGCGCCCGAACCGGCTCCCGTCGCTCCCGCTCCCGAGCCGGTGATCCACCACGTCGCCGAGGAACGCACCCTGGCGCCGATCGTCGATCCCTGGGTCGAGGAGTTCGAATCCGACCGCGGCCGCCGTCCGGCCGCCGCCGCCCCGGCCGACCAGGGCGACCTCTATATGGAGCGTTCGCAACCTGCGCCCGAGCCCGACTACGCCGAGCCGGCCTATGACGACCGCGATCACCGCAAGAGCGGCTGGAGCCTGTTCGGCTCCAAGAAGCCGGCCCGCCCGCAGCCGACCTATGTGCAGCAACCGGCCCCGCAGATGCGCTCGAACGCCTCGGCCCAGCCGATGCCCGAGCCGCAACCGGCCGCCGAGGACGACCTTGAAATCCCGTCGTTCCTGAGGCGCCTGGCCAACTGAAAGGCCGCCCCCAAAAGAGACTGAGTTCTGCGAACGCCCCGGGAAATCCGGGGCGTTCTGCATTTCAGCGTTCTGTTAACCACGGAAACAATCCGAAACCCGAGTTTCGTTTTCCCCTTGAGGGACGTCCGTTAGACAGATCGATGACCCCGACCGTCTTGCGTTCGGGTTGGGGCTTTTCGAAACGAGACACCGCCTTTGCCGCCACGCCATGATCATCGCGAACGGACGATCGTCGCACCCGCCATTATCGCGGGCGTCGGCGTTCACACCGGTGAGCGCGTGCGTCTGGCCATCCGTCCGGCTGCGCCGGGTGTCGGCATCGTCTTCGTCCGCACCGACATCACCGACCGCGACAACCGGATCCCGGTGTCGGGCGAGGCCGTCATCGACGCCCGCCTGAACACCATGATCGAGAACGTCGAGGGCGTGCGTCTGTCGACGATCGAACACCTGATGGCCGCCTTCGCCGCCCTGGGCATCTCCAACGCCGTGGTCGAGGTCGACGGGCCCGAGCTGCCGATCCTGGACGGCTCGGCCCTGCAGTTCGTCCAGCTGCTGGACCGCGCCGGCTTCCGCCGCCAGTCGACCCCGGTCCGCTATATCGAGATCCTGGAGCCGATCCGCGTCACCGAAGGCGACAAGACGGCGGCCCTGCTGCCCTGCGACCGTTACGAAATGCGGTTCGAGATCGATTTCGACAATGCTGTCATCGGCAATCAGGTGGTGGACTTCGTCGTCGACGAGGAAACCTTCCGCACCGAGATCATGGCCGCCCGCACCTTCGGCTTCGCCCATGAGGTCGAGGCCCTGCGCAAGGCCGGTCTGGCCCGCGGCGGGTCGCTGGAAAACGCAGTCGTCATCGACGGCGACGAGATCCTGAACCCCGGCGGCCTGCGGATGGAACGCGAGTTCGTGCGTCACAAGGCCCTGGACGCCATCGGCGACCTCTATGTCCTCGGCGCGCCCCTGCTGGGCCGCTATGAAGGCTACAAGGCCGGTCACGCGGTCAACAACCTGCTGGTCCGCGCCTTGCTGGCCAATCCGCAGAGCTGGCGCGAAGTCACCCGCGTGCCGGAGCTGGCCGAGGTCGGCTGAGGCTCGCCGGGTTCGCCCGGTCTTTCCTGACACTCCCGCAGACCGCGTTCCTTTGAGCGCTTGTTTGTGCGCGTAAGCACAACCTATAGTTGAAACTTCCGCGTGTAGGCTCGGTCCATCACGGGGAAGCGAGATGTACCGAAAGGCCGTCAGAACAGCGCAGAACTGGTTTCCGGGGCTTCGCGAGGCCAAGAACCGGTTCTACCACTGGTCGCGTTTGACCTTCGGCCTGCTGCATGACCGCGACTTCGCCCTGATCGGGCGGCTGCCGGTGCGGGCGGACGACGTCTTTCTCGACGTCGGGGCCAACCGGGGCCAGAGCATCCTGTCGCTGAAGCGGGTGCGGCCGGACGCGGCTGTCGTTTCGTTCGAGCCCAACCCGGCCATGTTCCGCTGGCTTCTGGCCCGGTTCGGGGAGCGGAAGGGCGTGCGACTGGTCAATGTGGGGCTGGGGCGGAGCGCCGAACGGCGAACCCTCTTTACGCCCTGCTACCGTGGCTTCGCCTACGACGGACTGGCGACCTTCTCGGCGGAGGCGGCGCGGGCCTATCTGTCGCCGGAGACCCTTTACGCCTTCGACCCGGCGAAACTGACGGTCGAGGAAGCCGAGTGCGAGACGCGCACCCTCGATTCCTTCGACCTGAAGCCGACCTTCATCAAGATCGACGTCGAGGGGATGGAGCACGAGGTCCTGGCCGGCGGCGCCTTCACCCTGATCGCCCATGAACCGGTGCTGATGGTCGAGCGGTTTCATGACAATCCGACGCTGGCGCCGATGCTGGCCTCGCTGGGCTACGTCGAGGTCAGGCCCCAGACGGCGGCCGAGGGGCGGGGCTTCGTGCGCGGCCATACGGACAGCGAGAACATGATCTGCATGACCCCCCGGCGGCTGGCCGAGGTGCAGGCACTCCTTCAAGCCAATCCATCACCCCCGGCGGCCTCTCAGGCCCCGTACGATCTTGCGAGCGCCCGATGAGCCTGATGCGACGCGTGCGGAAACTGACCTCACAGCCGGCCTTCCGGGCCGAGCCTGCGCGGGTTCTGGCCCGAGCCGGGGTGTTGGCCGCGACGGTGGCCATGGGGCGGGGCGCGGCCTTCGACCTGACCCCCCGGGGCGGGGAGCGGATGCGCACGCCGGCGGACCTGAAATACACCTCCATCACCGCCTTCCTGCTGCGGGACTGGGTCGAGCCCGAGCTGCGCGAGCTGGACCGGCTGCTGCGGCCCGGCGACGTCTTCATCGATGTGGGCGCCAATATCGGCCTCTACGCCCTGAAGGCGGCGCGGCTGGTCGGGCCCACCGGTCGGGTGCTGGCGCTGGAGCCGGGCGAGGCGGCCTTCGGGCATCTGACCTCCAATCTGGCGATGAACGCCTATCCCTGGGCGAAGGCGCTCAAGCTTGCGGCCTCGGACAAGGACGGGGAGGCGGTGCTGCACCATGTGCCCCTGGGCGACGACCCCCAGGCCTTTTCGCTGATCGCCAATGCGGCGACGACCGACGGCGAAACGGTGCGGACCCTGACGCTGGACAGTCTGGTCGCGCGCGAGAACCTGTGGCGCATCGACCTGATCAAGATCGACGTCGAGGGCGCCGAGCCGATGGTCATCGCCGGCACGACACGGACGCTGAGCCGGCTGCGCCCCGCGGTGATCTTCGAGTGCAATGCGTACATCAACGCTGGCGGGGCCTCGGGCGCGGCCAGCGAGACCTGGGACATGCTGGCCGAGGCCGACTACCGCTTCTTCCGCCTGAAGGACGGGGCGTTCGGCGAGATCACGACGCCGCCCGCCGACTT
Source organism: Brevundimonas sp. GW821-FHT12E07 (assembly GCF_058807035.1). Taxonomy (NCBI): domain Bacteria; kingdom Pseudomonadati; phylum Pseudomonadota; class Alphaproteobacteria; order Caulobacterales; family Caulobacteraceae; genus Brevundimonas; species Brevundimonas sp. GW821-FHT12E07. Next base: position 123,444 of record NZ_JBXAQH010000005.1, read on the forward strand.
CTGCAATGTGCTGGCGGTGCACCGCGAGGAGCGGCCGCCGTTCGAGCGGTAGGCTACTTTCTCTTCCCCGGCTTGGACTGGTTCAGGGCGATGGCGGCGCGGACGAGGGTCTTGAGCGCTTCGCCGTCGATCACGGCGCCCTCGGGGATGTCGATGGCGCGGCGGACGTTGCCTTCGAGGCTTGAGTTGAACAGGCCGGTCGGGTCGGGCAGGGCGGCGCCCTTGGCGAAGGTCAGCTTGACCACGGCCTTGTAGGTTTCGCCGGTGCAGATCATGCCGTCGCGATACCAGACGGGCACGCCGCGCCATTTCCAGTCCTCGGTGATCTCCGGATCGGCTTGAAGGATCAGGGCGCGGCAACGGGCCAGAGTCTCGCCGCGCCAGTCGCCCAGCGCCGCGATACGGCCGTCGATGAGTTCGGAAGGGGTAGGCCCGGAGGCGGCACTGTCGGTCATGGCTCCAGATTTACACCTGCGGGAGCCTTCGTCGAGCCGTCACCGCCAAGGCCACGGCGCCGCCCGTCCAGAGGGTCGCGCTGGCCAGGGCCGCCCCGACCGCGCCCCAGACCGGAACGGCGGCGAAACACAGGACCGTGCAGGACGCCAGCTGCCACAGGCTGAGCCGACGCAGGATCCGCCCCTCTCCGGCCATGGCCAGAAGCACGTCGCGCGAGGGGAGGAGGCAGAAGACCAGCTGGCCGCAGAGCAGGATCAGCAGGACCGGCACGCCGCGCGCCGCCTCGACGTCGAGAAGGGCCAGCACCGGCTCCGCTCCGACCGCCATGACCGCGATCAGGGGCAGGCAGAAGGCCAGGGTCAGACGACGGTTGTGGCGCACGGCGGCCCGGAGCGCCGGCCAGTCGGCCAGCCGGTAGTGACGGGCGAAGGCGGGGGCCGACAGGGCGCCGAGGCTGAGCACCACCGTGGTCACCAGCATGGACAGGCGGCTGGCGAGGCTGAAGACGCTGACCGAGACCGGATCGGCCAGGGCGCCGAGGATCAGGACGGGCAGGCTCAGCAGGCTGGCTTGTGAAACCTCGACCACCAGCAGGGGGCGGGCGCCGTGCCAGAGGCTGGGCAGGGATACGGGCGGAGCAACCCAGCCGGACGCAGTGGTCAGCCGGGTTCGCTCGCGCAGGATACAGCCGAGGCCCAGCAGGCCGCAGGCTGCGAAGGCGGCGGCATAGGCGATCAACAGCCGGGTCAGGTCGCCGGCGCCCAGCATCAGGGCCGTCAGGCTGAGCGCCGGGGCGAGAGCATTCATGACCATCTGCCCCGCCGCGCCACGCTCCAGCCCGATCAGGGCGTAGGCGAGGGCATAGGCGAGGTTCTGCAGCGGGACGATCAGGGCCGCCAGCCTCAACACCCCGACCATGTCCGGCTGGCGCAGCAGGTCATGGGCGACGACCGGGCGGCGAGAAAGAGCAGAACCCCCGCCGCCGCGCTGGCGGCCCCGATGGCGGCCGAACCGGTCAGGATCGCACGCCCGGCCGCCGCCCCGTCGCCGACGGCCAGCTCGGCGGCGACATGGCGGGTCAGGGGGCGCTCCAGCCCCAGCCGGGCCACGGTCGAGACGATGTGCACGACGCTGAGCGCGAGGAAGAAACGGCCCGCGTCGTGGCCACCCAGCGCCCGCGCCGCCAGGGCGTAGAGGCCGAACTTGGCCACCGCCTCCAGCGCCCGAGCGCCCAGCGACAGAACGACATGGACCCGGGCGCGGGTCACGAGGGGCAGGGTCGTCGCGGTCACGGAAGCCTCCAGCGGCTGGATGCAACTCGTTTACCTTCTCGATGCTACCAGAACGTGTATGAATGAGTCGTCCGCAACCGGGCGACGATCCGGGGTTGGGTCTTGGTCGCAGCGGCTGGAACATGGACAGGAGAGGGCGCCGCGCAGGCTCGTGCCGCGTTGGCGGGCGTGGGGCCGATGCCGGCCGTGCGCGGCGCCTGGTCCCTGCGCGACGGCCTGACCCATCTGTTCCGCGAGGGGCGGCTGGTGCTGGCCTGTCTGGCGGGCGGACTGGCTCTGGGGCTGGTCGCCGCCGTCCTGACGCCGCCGAAATTCACGGCCGAGAGCCTGCTGCTGCTGCGCGTCGGGGCGACCGAGGCGGCGCAGGAGGGGCTGAACGGACCCCAGGCCTTTCAGGGGGCGGAGGCGGTGCAGCGGGTGCTCCAGTCCGACGCCCGCATCCTGCACAGCGAGCCGGTGATCCTCGCGGCGCTTGAGGCCACTGACGGGACCGCCCACCCCTCCGCCCGGGCCATGACGAGGTTCTCGAAGGCCCTGAAGGTCGAGGTCGATCCCGGCACCAATATCCTGCGCGTGGCCTTCGCCGATCCGGACCGGGGCCGGGCGCTGCGGGCGGTTCAGGCGGTGGTCGACGGCTATGTGGCGCGCCGGGCCGGGCTCTATGTCAACGGGGCGCGAGCGCGGCAGGATCAGGAGATCGACCGCTATGTCGCGGCCCTGAAGGCCACCGAGGCCGACATCCAGACGGTGCGCGCCGACCACGGGGTGCTGGACGTCGAGACCGATATCCGTCTGGCCTCGGACCGGCTGGACGGGTTGAGCCAGAGGGCGGCCCAGACGCGCGAACGGCTGGGCGTGGTCCGGGCCGAGCTGGCGGCGACCGGTCGGACCCTGGCGGCCACCGCCGACCGGGTTCTGGACAGTCAGGAACGCACCAATTCAACGCCCAATGACGAGGCGCGCAACACCCTGCTGCGGCTGCGTCAGGAGCGGGCCCATGTGGCGGGCCAGTACGCCGCCGACTGGCCCGGCCTGATCGAGCTGGACGCGAAGATCGCCGCGGCGCAGGCCCAGATCGTCGAAAACGCCCAGGACATCCGCTCCAGCGACCGCACGGTGCGCAATCCGGTCGCCGACATGCTGGCCCAGCGCCGCGCCGCCCTGACCGTCGAACAGGCGGCCCTGACACGGCAGTCGGCGGAGCTGGCGGGACAGGTGGCGACAGCCGAGGCGCGGGTGCGCGACCTGGCCCGGGCCGAGATGCGGCTGCACGATCTGGAGCGCAGCCGCGGCGCGTCGGAGACCATCTATCGCACCCTTCTGGTCAGCCGGGCCGGCTCCTCGCTGGAGGATCAGGCGGTCGACGACCACAATACGACCCTGCGCATCGTCCAGCCGCCGACGGCGTCCCTGGCCGGGCGGGAGCTGAGGCCGGCGCTGGTGCTGGCCGGCCTGTTCGCAGGCCTCGCGGTGGCGGCGGTGGCGGTGACCCTGGCGGTCATGCTGCGCCAGACCTTCGTCACCCCGGAAGAGGCCGAGGGCGCGCTGCGCCTGCCCGGGCTGATGATCTTCGAGAGCGAGGCGGCCGACCCCGGCTCGCCCGAGGGCCAGACGGCGGTGCGGCGGCTGGCGTCCTTCCTGACCGAAGGCGTCGACGGGCGGCCCGCGCGGGTGGTCCAGATCGTCGGGGAGGGACCGCAGAAGAGCCGCATCGGCCTGGCCCTGGCCCAGGCCCTGGCGACCTCGGGCCGGCGCGAGGCGGTGCTGCTGCTGGATCTGGATGCGGCGGACCACTACCGCCGCAAGGCCTCGGCGACGACGCTGCGCCGCCTGCCGATCGCCGCACATCATCTGGACGTGGCCCGCTCCAGCCTGCCGGGTCTGTGGGTCGCGACGGGGGAAGAAGAGAGCCTGAACGTTCTGGGCGGGGTCACCGCCGTGGAGGCGGCCCCCGAGACCCTGATGGAGGTGCTGCGCGGCGCCTTCGGCCGGATCGTGGTGGTCGGCCGCGCCGACGTGGAGGCGCCCGACGCGCGCCGCCTGCATCCGCTCGTCGACGCCACGGTGATGCTGGTCGCGGCCGAGCGCACGCGCGGTCCCGTGGCCTTGCGGATGCGCGAGGCGGTGCTGGCGGCGGGCGGCGACCTGCTGGGCTTCGTCTTCACCGGCCGACGCAAACATATTCCGGAGGCGATCTACCGATGGCTTTGAAACGGCTTCTTCCGCTGCTGCTTTTGGCGGCCTGCGGCACCACACAGGACATCCGCCCGGTCGAGCGGGAGCCGCAGGGTTTCGCGGCCTGGAGCGATGTCGCGCCCATCTATCGGCTGGGCGTCGGCGACCGGCTGAAGGTCGATTTCCTGATGACGCCCGAGATGGCGCAGGAGGCGGCGGTCGAGCCCGGCGGCTTCATCAGCCTGAAGGCCGCGGGCCGGGTCGAGGCCCAGAACCGCACGGCCGCCGAGCTTCAGGCCGCTGTCGCCGCCGCCGCCGAACCCCGGCTGCGCCACCCCGTGGTGACCCTGTCGGTGACCGAGGCCCGGGCGGCGCGGATCATCGTCGGCGGGGCGGTGTCGCGGCCGGGCGTCTATCCCCTGCCGGCGCGAGCCTCCACGCTGGAGGCGGTGATACTGGCGGGCGGCTTCAGCCCCGAGAGCCGCATGGATCAGGTCGTGATCATCCGCCAGAGACCCGAGGGGCCGCCCATGCTGAGAACCGTCGACCTGCGTCGGTTCGTGTCGAGCGGGGCCCCCGGCGAGAGCTTGGCGCTGGCCTCGGAGGACATCGTCTTCGTGCCGCGCAGCCGCGTCGCCGAGGTCAATCTGTGGATCGACCAGTACGTCAACAGGATGCTGCCGTTCAGCCGCAACGTCTCCTACACCAACAGCCTGGAGGGGGTGCGATGAGCGACGGTCTGCCTCGCCGACGCTTCCTCGGCGTCGCCTTCACCCCCCTGACGCTGGAGGCCGCGACCCGGGCCGTCACCGACCGGCCCGAGACCGCGCCCTTCGCCTTCGTGGTCACCCCCAACGCCCAGCATGTGGTCGCCGCCTATTCGGGCGAGACGCGGTTTCGCGGACCACAGGGCGCGGCCTGGATGGTGCTGAACGACAGCCGGATCCTGAGGCTGCTGTCGCTGGGCCTGTTCGGGCGGGACTTCCCACTGGCGGCCGGCAGCGACCTGACCACGCGGCTGTTCGAGCTGGGCGTGCCTTGGGACGCGCCTGTGACCCTGATCGGCGGCGACGCGGAAGTCGAGGCCCTGCTGCGGTCCCGCTTCGGCCTGACCCGCATCGCGCGCTTCACCCCGTCGTTCGGCTTCTGGCGCGATCCGGAGGAGGTAGAGCAGTGCCTGCGCTTCGTGCGCGAGCACCCCGCCCGCTATGTCTTCCTGATCGCCGGGGCGCCGCAGAGCGAGATGCTGGCCCTACGTCTGACCCAGATGGAGGGGATCACCGGCGTGGGCCTGTGTGTCGGCAGCGCCCTCAACTTCCTGACCGGACGGGTCAAGCGGGCGCCCTACTGGGTGCGGGCGGCGACCCTGGAGTGGGCGTGGCGGCTGGCGCAGCGGCCGCGCGGCCATTTCCGACGCGTCTTCATCGAGTCCGCCCCTATCCTCTGGATCGCCCTCAAGGAGCGGCTGAGGGCGAAGGCAGAGAGGGGGGGCGAGGCCGGGGCGGGGCCGTCGCCGGCGTGAGCGCGCCCCGACGCGGGCGGGTGCTGGGCGCGGTTCCGGAGCGGCCCCTGCGTCCGGCATGGCCCGCCTCATGGGGACGCACGGCCCTGCTGGCGCTGACCCTGCCGATGTTCGCGGGCCTGTTCCAGTACGTCATCGACGCGCCGGTCCTCTATGGCCTGTCCAAGGTCTGGCCGGTGCTGATCCTGCCGCTGACCGTGATCGCCGTCCTGGGGTTGAGGCCCGGCTATCAGCCGTTGCTGCTGGCGGCCCTGGCGTGGCTGCTGGCCGTCGTCCCTTTCATCAGCATGGGCCAGCTGGGCAACGACCTGCTGGGAGCCGTCGCCTCGACCGCCAAGATCTGGCCGTTGACCGGGGCCTTGGCCGGAGCGGCGGCCCTCAATCTGCTCCGGCCTTCGGCGCGCGAGCTGTTGCGGGCGGTCATGATCCTTTGCGGCCTGACCTTCGTCTTTCTGGTCGGGGCCTGGTTCCTGGCGCCGGACGCGGCCTTCAACGGCACCATCGAAACCACCAAGGTCTTCCTCAGCGACATCGAGCGCGGGCGGCGGATCAATGCGCCGATGATGTTCGGCGTGTTAGGCCTGTTTGTGCTGAACCGCTCGTTCTGGGCGCGGCCGAGGCTGTGGAAGCCGGTGCTGATCGGTCTCGGACTGGTCGCCATGGTCTGCATCTACAAACAGCGGGCCCAGATCGCGGGGACGGGGATGGTGCTGGTGCTGGGCGCGGCGCTCAGCCTCGGCCGGTGGCGCGGGCCGGCGCTGATCGGCCTGGCGGCGGCGGCGCTGGCGGCCCTGATCCCCGCGCTGCTGTGGCTTCAGGGCGGGGCGGCGGCCGAGGGACTGGGCGGCTCCCTGACCATGCGCCAGACCGAGGCCGAGGCGGCGCTGCGCTTCCTCAACGACCAGCCGTGGCGGTGGGTCACAGGCGTGGGCAGTGCGACCCGGATCGGCGGGGTGACGATGGGCGACATCGTCGGCACGCCCTTCTTCTTTCCGTCCGACCTGGGCTGGCTGGGGGTGGTGTTCGAATACGGCCTGATCGGCGCCGGTCTGATGCTGGCCCTGCACCTGTGGGCCCTGCGGCAGGCGTGGGAAGGGGCGAGGGAAAGCGGGATGCTGGAGCGGGCCCTGTTCGACTACGCCCTGTTCCTGATCGTCGTCTCGCCGATCGTCTCGGTGGTCCTGTCGCCGGGCGAGCTGGCGACGGTGTTGGCCCTCGGTTGGTGGTTGGGCCGGCGCCTCAGAACACCTGCGGCCCGGCCATGTGCAGGGTCAGGGTCTTGATCATGATCCGCAGATCCAGCTGCAGCGACCAGTTGCGCATATAGTGAAGATCGAGATCGACGCCGCGCTCGGCCTTTTCCAAGGTGTCGATCCCGCCGCGCATGCCGTTGATCTGGGCCCAGCCGGTGATGCCGGGCTTGATCTGGTGGCGGGCGGCGTAGCTCCGCACCGCTTCGGAATAGGCGCCGCTTCCGATCCGCATGCCCGCGACGTGGGGCCGGGGGCCGACGATCGACATCTCGCCGCGCAGGACATTCAGCAGCTGGGGCAGTTCGTCGATGGAGGTGCGCCGCAGCAGGGCGCCGAGCCGGGTGATGCGGGGATTGTCGCGGACCTGCCCGCCCGCCCCGTCGTCTGCGGCGTCCACGGTCATGGTGCGGAACTTGTAGATCGAGAAGGGCCGGCCGTTGAAGCCGATCCGGTCCTGGCGGAACAGGACGGGGCCGCCGCCACACAGCTTCAGCGCCACCGCCGTTCCGATCAGGATCGGCGACACGGCGATCAGGCCGATGGCCGCGACCGCATAGTCCTGGCCCGTCTTGACCAGACCTTGGGTGCCCCGGAACGGGTGGCGGGTCAGCTGCAGGGCGGGCAGGCCCGCGACCTGGGTCAGGAGGCTGGACCGCGTCAGGAAGCCGGGATGCTCCAGCGGGGTCACCACGTCGGCGGAGATCCACTGCAGCTGGTCGCCCAGGGCGAAGATCCGGTCCGACTGGCTCCATGGCAGGGCCAGGACGATCACATCGATGCGGCGGGTCTGGGCCAGGGCGCGCAGGTCGGCGATCCGTCCGACCATGGGAGAGGGGGAGGCATCGTCGAACAGGCCGACCAGTTCGAACTCCCGATGCCACTCGGCCTTGCGCACGTTGCGGATGACCTCGCCGGCCAGCAGGGTCGCACCGACCACGGCGACGCGGCGGCGCAGCAGACCCTGACGGCGCAGGATGTCGATGCTCATCGCCGAGGCGATCCGTCCCAGCGTCAACCCGGCCAGCACGCCCAGCAGCCAGACCAGAAGCCAGTGGTTGGAATTGAGCGCCGCCGGGGCGAAGGCCCAGACGACCAGCCGGTCCGTCGCGGTCGCGGCGATCAGGCCGAGCGCGACGTCCAGCCCCTGCGACCGCACCCGGTGATAGCGCTCGACCCGATAGCCACCCCAGATCTGGACCACGGCGACGAAGACGGCGGCGCCGACGGCCGCGGCGATCAGGATCTGCAGCAGGGACAGGGGCGCCGGATGGGGCGCGCCCATCAGCCAGAAGATCAGGGTGACGCCGAGAATCGTCACGGCGTCGGCGACCATGACCAGCCGGTTGATCATCCCCAGCGACACCCGGATGAACCGCATTGAGGGCCGCACGGGCCGTCGGGTCCGGCGTCGGCGGTCGGCGACGGGACGGCCGTCGGTCATGACGTCGCGAAGGGGAAAGGAGGTCATGGCCGGGAGTGCTGCGAAACAATCAGGGGTGGTGTCACGGGGCTGCTCCCGGTCTTCCGCGCGGGGCTGAAGGCGGCCAGAAGCGGGCGCTCCAGGGTGACGTGCAGGGCCCAGCCGACGAGGGAAGTCACAACGACCCCCGCCGCCACGAACAGCCAGGGCGACAGGGCGGTCAGGCCCGCCGCGCGCCAGCCCTGGGCCATGGCCGACAGCAGGACCGGGTGGACCATATAGAGGGGGTAGGAGGCGTCGCCGACGCGCTTGAGCCAGGGCAGGACCGGCAGCCGGCCGTGCGTCTCCCAGCAGACCAGTCCTCCGATCAGCAGGGTCGCGGGCAGGGCGAAGGCGATCAGCCGGGCGTGGTTCTGCGGGTCGATCAGCAGGCCGCCGATGAACAACAGCGAACAGCCGGTGACGAAGCCATAGGGGCCCTGACGCTTCCACCGCTCCGGCAGACGCTCCAGCCCGAGCGCCAGCAGGATGCCGAGCGCGAACTCCAGCATATAGGGCGAGGCGTAGAAGTGGGCGATCGGCGGCAGGGGCAGCAGCGAGGCCGCGCCCAGAAGTCCCAGGAAACCCAACAGGATAGGGGCTCTTCGCCGCGCCGCCAGCGGCAGGACCGCGGCGAGGGCCAGGTAGAAGAACATCTCATAGTTCAGGGTCCAGCCCGGGATCATCACCGGCTTCAAACCCGCGCCCTCGACCGGATTGGGCCAGGCGACGAACAGATAGGAGGCGATGATATGGGCCGGATCGAACCGGGCGCTCTGCAACAGTTGCGGCGCGACCAGAAGCAGGACGACCATCAGGCTGGTCAGAACCCAATACAGGGGCACGACCCGGATGAGGCGCTTCTTGAGGAAGGTGACGGGCGAGACCGGGCGTCGCGACAGGATCAGCCACATCACATAGCCGCTGATCACGAAGAAGATCTCGATCCCCGCCTGGAGGACGGTGGTTTCCTTCAGGCCCATCTGGCCCTGGGCGTGCCAGACGACGACACCCAGGGCCGCGGCGGCGCGCAGGTACTGGACCGACACCAGTTCGGCCGGAGGCGAACGCGATGCGCCCCCCGGCGCCCCGCCTCCCTGATCTCCGCTCAGCTCGACCATCCGCGCACCCCTCGTGATTGCACGTATAGGTTGCGTCAGAGAAGTTGATTAATCGTGTCGGCCCTGACCGGGCGGGCGATGGGCCGCCGTCAGCGCGCCGAAAGGCTCAGCTGCACCACATTGGTCCGCCCGGTCGCGAACCCGGCCTCGCAATAGGCGAGGTAGAACAGCCACTGACGGTCGAAGACGGTGGTCATGCCGCTCTCTTCCTCGCGGAACCGGCGGGCCCACAGATGCAGGGTGCGGGCATAGTCCTGACCGAAGCGGGTCGTGGCTTCGATGCTCAGGCCGTGGGGTTCGATAACGTCCTTGAGCACAGCCTCCGAGGGGAGCATCCCGCCGGGGAAGACGTATTTCTGGATGAAGTCCACCCGGCCGCGATAGCCGGCGAACAGGTCGTCGCGGATGGTGATGATCTGTAGCCCCGCCCGGCCGCCGGGCTTCAGCCGGTTGCGGACGACGTCGAAATAGGTCGGCCACCACTTCTCGCCGACCGCCTCGAACATCTCGATGGAGACGACGCGGTCGAAGGTTTCGGTGACGTCGCGATAGTCCTGCAGGCGGATCTCGACCTTGTCCGACAGGCCCGCCTTCGCCATCCGCTCGACCGCGAAGGCCTGTTGGGACGGCGACAAGGTCAGGCCGACGACGCGGCAGCCGATCTCGCCCGCGGCGTACTCCGCGAACCCGCCCCAGCCGCAGCCGATCTCCAGCACCGTATGCTCCGGCTTCAGACCGATGCTGGAGGCCAGGGCCGCATATTTCTCGCGCTGGGCGTCTTCCAGCGACTGCTCCGGCCGGGTCCACAGGGCCGAGGAATAGGTCATGCTCGGGTCGAGCCAGCGTTCATAGAAGGCGTTGCCTAGGTCGTAGTGGGCGATGATGTTCTTCTTCGACCCGCGCCGGGTGTTCAGCTTGCCGAGGCGGTGGACGATCCAGTTGACGCCGCGCCCGACCGCATTGCCCATGGCGAACTGGTCCAGACGCTCGAAATTGTCGGCGAAGACGGCCAGCAGGGCGGCCAGATCCGGCGTGTCCCACTCGCCCGCCATATAGCCTTCGGCCAGGCCGATATCCCCGGCGGCCAAGGCCCGGCCCATCATCTTCCAGTCGTGGACGATCAGGCGGGCGGGATCGGGGGAGGGCGGGCCGAAGCGATATTCCTGACGGTCCGGAGCCTGGATCACCAGGCCGCGCCCGCGCCAGTCCTGACCCACCTTGCCCAGCACCCAGAGCAGAAGCTTGCCGGGCTTCGGCGCGCGGATCGCGCGAAGGTCGAGGGCGTCGTCGATGGAAGGGGCCGTCATGGTGATCTCCGCGCGTTCACGCGTCCGGTCGGACGGTGAAGCTACGGATTAGCCGCGGAAAGGATGCGCCTTTTTTTGGAACATCCAGACGCCGTGCAGCTTCGTAGCTGACTTCGTCCGGCCAAACGCCGGTCTGCTCGTGAGCTGTCATGTACGATCGACCTTCGCCCGTTCAAGAGACCCTGAAATCACGGCGCCGTGTCGCCGTCGTCGGCTCCGGCGTATCCGGCCTGTCCGCCGCCTGGCTGCTGTCGCAGGCGCACGACGTCACCCTCTATGAATCCGGCGACCGGTTGGGCGGCCATGCCTGTACGATCGACGTCCCGACGGGCGACGGCGTCATGCCGGTCGACACCGGCTTCATCGTCTTCAACGAGCCCAACTACCCGAACTTCACGGCCCTGCTGGACTATCTGGATGTGCCGTCCAAGCCCGCCCACATGTCCTTCGCGGTGTCGATGGACGAGGGCCGGTTCGAATATTCCAGCCATGGCGCCAAGGGCCTGTTCGCCCAGAAGCGCAATCTGTTCAGCCCCGACTTCTGGCGCATGCTGATCGACCTGAAGCGGTTCCACCGGACGGCCGAGGCCGACCTCGGCGATCTCGACATCTCCCTGTGTTCGCTCGGTGACTATCTGGATCAGGAACGCTATGGCGCGGCCTTCCGCGACCGGCATCTGCTGCCGCAGGCGGCGGCGATCTGGTCGTCGTCCTCGTGCCAGATGGCCGACTATCCGGCGGCGGCCTTCATCCGCTTCTATCGCAACCACCGCCTGCTCGAGGTGGACCTGAAGCCCAACTGGAAGACGGTCGACACGGGCAGCCGCGCCTATATCGACGCCCTCGCGCGCGAGTTCCGTGGCGGCCTGTCGGTCGGCGATCCGGTCACCCGCATCGTGCGCCGTCCGGGGCGGGCCATCGTCCATACGGCGTCGGGCAAGCAGGAGGTCTATGACGCCGTCGTCCTGGCCACCCACTCCGATCAGGCCCTCGCCCTGCTGGACGCCCCCACCGCCGAAGAGACCCGGCTGCTCGGCGCCATTCGCTACAGCCGCAACCGGGTCGTCATGCACCGCGACCCGAAACTGATGCCCAAGCGTCGCGCGGCCTGGGCGGCGTGGAACTATGTGGGCGGCGCGGCCTCGCGGCAGGGCGAAAGCCACCCCAGCGTTACCTACTGGATGAACCTGCTGCAGGGGCTGCCGGGCGATCCGGTCTTCGTGACCTTGAACCCCGAGATCGAGCCCGATCCCGCGACCGTGATCGCCGACCACGACTTCGACCACCCGATCTTCAACGCCGCGGCGTTGGCTGCGCAGAACGCGCTCTGGTCGCTGCAGGGCGTCAACGATACCTGGTTTGCGGGCGCCTGGTTCGGTTCGGGCTTCCACGAGGACGGGCTGCAGGCCGGTCTGGCGGTCGCCGAAGCCATCGGCGGCGTGCGGCGTCCGTGGACGGTCGAGAACGAGAGCGGCCGCATCCCGCTGACCGTTCCGGCCCCCGCCGCGGCCGCCGAGGCGACCCCGGCATGACGGAGGCGGTCGCATCGGGAATCTACGCCGGCACGGTGTCGCACCGCCGCCTGCGCCCGCGCGTCCATGCGCTCAAGTACCGCGTCTTCATGCTGCTGATCGACCTCGACGAGGCGGCCAGTCTGACCGGGCGGCTGAAGTGGCTGGCGCGCGGCAAGTTCGGCCTGATGTCGCTGAACCTGTCGGACTTCGGCGACCGGTCGCGGACGCCCCTGCGCGACCAGATCGAACGCAGCCTGGCCGAGGCGAACATTCCCGGCGGCGGGCCGATCCGGCTGCTGACCATGCCGCGCATCCTCGGCTACGGCTTCAATCCGCTCAGCGTCTTCTTCTGCCACGACCGCGAGGGGCGGCTGAGCGCCATTCTGTACGAGGTGTCCAACACCTTCGGCCAGCGCCATACCTATCTGATCCCGGTGGCAGCCCCGGACCGCGCCATACGCCAGTCGGTCGCCAAACAGTTCCACGTCTCGCCCTTCATGGACATGGACCTCAGCTACCGTTTCTCGGTCATTCCCCCGACCGGCGCCGACGACGAAATCCTGGGCGTTTCAATCACCGTCGAGGACGGGGAGGGGCCGATGCTGCTGACCAGCTTCTTCGGAGAGCGGGCGCCGCTCACCGACCGCAATCTGATGCGGGCCTGGATCACCCATCCCCTGCTCACGTTGAAGGTCATCGCCGGCATCCATTGGGAGGCCATCCTGTTGATCCTCAAGGGGCTTCGCCTGCGGCCCGGCTCCGTGCCCGCGACGCCCGTCACGGTCGGTCAGCCGACCCCGGCGACACAAGGAAGCTGAACCCGATGTTGAACCTCCGCGCCGCCGTCATGGCCCTCGCTCTCGCTTCCGCGATCCCGGCCGTCGCCATCCCCGCCGTCGCCTCGGCAGAGGCGCCCCAGCCGAGAAGCCACGTCGACCTCGATCGCTTCATGGGGCGCTGGTACGAGATCCTGCGCACGCCCAACGATCATCAGCGCAACTGCTGGGCCGCCAGCCAGGTCTGGTCGCGACGTGGCGCCGACCGCTTCACCATCGCCCAGACCTGCCATCAGGGCTCGCGCACGGGCCGGACCTCCACCGTCAACACCAGCGCCCGGGTGCTCGACAGCACGACCAACGCCAAGTTCGAGGCCAGCTTCTTCGGCGGCCTGATCCGTCAGCGCTACTGGGTCATCGAGGTCGCGCCCGACTACAGCTGGATGATCGCCACCACGGCCGACGGCCAGTTCCCGGCCCTGCTGTCGCGCAGCGCGACGATGTCGGCGGCCGAACAGGCCCGCCTGACGGCGCGCATGGGTCAGCTGGGCCTGCCGACCCGCCAGCTCGAACCCTCGGGTCACTAGGATGGTGATCGCGCTCCTCTTCGCTTTCCACTTCATGGCCGTGGTCATGGTCACGGCCTGGGCGGTGTCGCTGAAGACCGACAACACCGGCTGGATCGACGTCTTCTGGACCTTCGGCACCGGGATCAGCGGCGTGGTCGTGGCCCTGTCGCCCTGGGCGGGAGCGCCCACTGAACGCCAAATGCTGGTCGCGGCCCTCGTCGCCGTCTGGTCGATCCGACTGGGCTCCTACATCGCCGTCCGCGTCGCGCGCAGCGCTGAGGACACACGCTATGTGATGATGAAGGAGGAGTGGGGCGGCCGCTTCCAGGCCAATCTGTTCGGCCTCGCCATCGTTCAGGCGCCGGCGACCACACTGCTGTGCGCCTCCATCGCCGCAGCGGCCCTGCGCCCGGGCGCCGGGCTGACGGCCGAGGACTTCATCGGCGCCGCCATCCTGCTGATCGCCATCCTCGGCGAGGGCCGGGCCGACAGCCAGATGAAGGCCTTCAAGGCCGACAAGGCCAACCACGGCAAGATCATGGACAAGGGCCTGTGGGGCCTCTCGCGCCACCCCAACTATGTCTTCGAATGGATGGGCTGGCTGGCTTATCCGGTCATCGCCATCGACCTGTCGGGCGACTGGGCCCTGGGCTGGCTCAGCCTGATCGCCCCCGTCGTCATGTATCTGATCCTGACCCGGCTGACCGGCGTCCCGCCGCTCGAGAAGGCGATGCTGAAGTCCCGGGGCCAGGCCTTCGTCGACTACCAGAACCGCGTCGGGGCCTTCTTCCCCCGGCCCGCACGCAAATCCCCGACATCCGCAGGAGCGACCCGGTGAGCCTGATCTCCAACAGCGTCAACAAGCTTCAGGACGCGCCCTTTCCGGACTTTGTCACCCGGCCGGCCATCGCCCTTCTGGTCGCCAATGCGCGCAAGGCGCTGAAGACCCCGCCCGCCGACGCCGAAGCGGCCTTTGCCCGCGAAATGGCCGAACGCCCGGTCGCGGAATTCACCGACGCCGCCAACCAGCAGCATTACGAACTGCCCGCGCGCTTCTTCGAGCTCTGCCTCGGCAAGCACCGCAAATACTCCAGCTGCTTCTATGAGAGCGAGGACGCCAGCCTCAATGAAGCCGAGGCCAGCGCCCTGCGGATCACCTGCGAGCACGCCGACATCCGGGACGGCCAGAGCATTCTCGAACTCGGCTGCGGCTGGGGATCTCTGTCGCTGTGGATGGCCGAGCGCTATCCGAACGCCAACATCACCGCCGTCTCCAACTCGCACAGCCAGAAGGCCTCGATCGACGAGACGGCGCGGCGGCGCGGTCTGACGAACCTGACCATCATCACCGCCGACATGAACGTCTTCACCACAGACCGGACCTTCGACCGGATCGTCTCGGTGGAGATGTTCGAGCATATGGCCAATTGGCGGGCCCTACTGACCAAGGCCCGCGGCTGGCTGAGGCCGGACGGCCGGATGTTCATTCACGTCTTCAGCCACATCGACGCGCCGTACCGGTTCGAGGTCTCGGACCGCAGCGACTTCATCGCCCAGCATTTCTTCACCGGCGGCGTCATGCCCAGCCACGGCCTGATGCGTCAGTACGGCGACCTGCTGACCGTCGAGGACGAATGGCGCTGGTCGGGGACCCACTATCAGCGCACCGCCGACGACTGGCTCGACAATTTCGACATGCACGAGGAGGAGATCAGAGGCCTGATGGCCTTGGTCTACGGGGCCGCGAACGCCCCCCTGTGGATGCGGCGCTGGCGGCGGTTCTTCATGGCCACTGCGGGCCTGTTCGGCGACAGCGACGGCCAGGTCTGGGGCGTCAGCCACTATCGTCTGATGAGGGCCTGAGCATGATGAAGTTCCTCGCGGCCTACGGCTGTTCAGCGCTGGTGGTTCTGGTCATGGACGGGGTCTGGCTGACGGTGATGGGCGACAAGCTCTATCGTCCGGTGCTCGGCGACTTCATGGCCAAGACGGTCAACCTGCCGGCGGCCATCGCCTTCTATTTCATCTATCTGGCCGGGCTGACCTTCCTGGCGACCACGCCCGCCCTGCGCGAGGCATCCGTCTTGCGGGCGGTGGTCAACGGGGCCGTCTTCGGCTTCGTCGCCTATGCGACCTATGATCTCACCAACCAGGCGACGCTGACGCGGTGGAGCACGACGATCACCCTGGCCGACATGGCCTGGGGCACGGTGATGAGCCTGATCGCGGCGACCGCGGGCTATTACGGATCGCGCCTTCTGGTGAAGTGAATCCACTGACTTTTTCGAGCCTGTCTTGCGGCGACGGCCACGCCGTGCGACCGATGTATCGTCTTGAAAGCAGTGTAAAAGCCGACGCATGGACGCCGACCTCAGCCGCCAGGCCCTGAACGCAAACCTCAGGCTCGTGGCCGGTGGAGACAGGGGCGCCCTGCAGGCCGTGTATGACGCCACCTCAGCGAAACTATTCGGGGTGGTGCTTCGTATCTTGAACGATCGAAGCGAGGCAGAAGACGTGCTGCAGGAAGTCTACATCTCGGTATGGACCAAGGCGGGCCAGTTCGACGCAAGTCGGGCCAGCCCGATCACCTGGCTGGCCGCCATGGCGCGCAACCGCGCCATCGACCGTCAGCGTCAGGTCGGCCGCCGCGTCAGCCGCCCGATCGAGGACGCCGAGGACATCGCCGACGACCACGAGTCCGGTCTCGACGCCGTCCTGCGCGCCGAAACCTCCACCCGGCTGGATGGCTGTATCGCCGAGCTGGAGGACCAGCAGCAGAAGGCGCTCAAGACCGCCTTCTTCGACGGCCGCACCTATGAGGACGTGGCGACCCTGTTCGGCGTGCCCACCGGCACGATGAAGAGCTGGATTCGCCGCTCCCTGATCAAGCTGAAGGCTTGTCTCGGCGGATGACCGATATTCAACCGACTGCCTCCACCCCGGACCAAGACGCCGCCGAGTACGCGCTCGGCGTGACCACGGCCGAGCAGCGCCGCGAGGCCGAGCGCCGCATGGCCTCGGACCCGGCCTTCGCCGGTCTGGTCAGCGCCTGGGACGAGCGTTTCGCCCCCCTTATCGACGCCATTCCCGAAAAGACCCCGCCGCGCGTGGTGTGGATGCGGATCGCGGCCCAGCTGGGTCTGGCGCCGGCCCAAACCTCCGGGAAGCCGGGCGTGTGGAGCAACCTCAACGTCTGGCGCGCCGCGACGGGCGTCTTCGCCGCCGCGGCCGCCGCGGCTGTGGCGATCGTCCTGATCACGCCCGTGCCGACCACGCAGCCGTCCGTTATCCCGCCTGCGGCTCCGGACGCCTCCCTGACCTCGGTCGGCCTGCTGAAGGGCGAGGAAGGCCCCGCCAGCTTCGTCGTCACCCTCGACCGCGCCAACCGCCGCCTGACCATCGCCCCGGTCACCGGCGCGAGCCCCAGCGACAAATCGTTCGAGATGTGGATCCTGCCCAAGGGCCAGAACCCGATCTCGCTCGGCGTCATGGACGGCAAGGAGGTCGTGACCATCGACACCGACAAGCTGATCGGGCCCGACGGCTCGCGCGCCACCCTGGCCGTCTCCGTCGAACCGCTGGGCGGCTCGCCCACCGGCCTGCCGACCGGACCCGTGGTCGCCAGCGGTCAACTGCAGCCCATCTGACGTCGCGGAACTGGCGTTCCGCCCGGCCTTCGCGCAACATGGCGCGACCGATGCGTCATACGCATTTGCCAAAGGAATGCTACCGGTGTCATAGACACCCGACGAACCGTCGAGACCGTCGTCAGACACGGTCCTTCGCCGCCGCGATCACCCCAGGAAGCGCCCGCCAGGGTCCGGCGGCGCAGTAGAGCCGTACCGATGAGCCATCCGCTGAAACTGAACCCCGACCGCCTGTTCCCGGTCGACGCCGACACGCGGGGCGTGGCCCGGCGGCTGTATGCGGAGATCAAGGATCTGCCGATCATCAGCCCACACGGCCATACGGACCCCTCGTGGTTTGCGCTGAACGAGAATTTCGCCAATCCGGCCGAGCTGCTGATCACGCCCGACCACTACGTCTTCCGCATGCTGCACTCGCAGGGGATGGCGATGGAAGACCTGGGCGTCCCGCGCGCCGACGGCGGTCCGGTCGAGACCGATCCCCGCACCATCTGGCGCCGGTTCGCCGAGAACTATCACCTGTTCCGCGGCACGCCTTCGCGCATGTGGCACGACTGGGTCTATGCCGAGGCCTTTGGCATCGATGTGCGCCTCTCGGCCGAGACGGCGGACCACTACTACGACGTCATCGACGCCGCGCTGAAGACCGACGCCTTCAAACCCCGCGCCCTGTTCGACCGCTACAACATCGAGGTCCTGACCACGACGGAGTCGCCGACGGACACCCTGGAGCATCACAAGACCATCCGCGCCTCGGGCTGGAAGGGCCGGGTGCTGACCGCCTATCGGCCGGACCCGGTGCTGGACCCCGACTACGAAGGCTTCCGCGACAATCTGAAGGTCCTGGCCGAGCAGACCGGCTGCGACACCACGACCTGGGCCGGCTATCTCGACTCGCTGCGCGCCCGCCGCGCCTTCTTCGCCGAGATGGGCGCGACCTCGACCGACCACGGCCACCCGACCGCCTTCACCGCCGACCTGTCGAAGGCCGAGGCCGAGGCCCTGTTCGCCCGCGTCTCGACCGGCCCCGTCAGCGCCGCCGACGCCGAGCTGTTCCGCGGCCAGATGCTGACCGAAATGGCCGCCATGTCGGTCGAGGACGGTCTGGTGATGCAGCTGCACCCGGGCTCGTTCCGCAACCACTCGGCGACGGTGTTCAACCGCTTCGGCCGCGACAAGGGCTGCGATATCCCGACCCAGACAGACTACGTCCGCGCGCTCAAGCCGCTGCTGGACCGGTTCGGTTCGGACACCCGCCTGACCCTGATCCTGTTCACCCTCGACGAGACCTCCTACAGCCGCGAACTGGCTCCGCTGGCGGGTCACTATCCGGCGCTGAAGCTGGGTCCGAGCTGGTGGTTCCACGACAGCCCCGAGGGCATGCGCCGCTTCCGCGAGCAGACCACCGAGACGGCCGGCTTCTACAACACCGTCGGCTTCAACGACGACACCCGCGCCTTCCTGTCGATCCCGGCCCGCCACGACGTGGCCCGGCGCATGGACTGCGGCTTCCTCGCCAAGCTGGTGGTCGAACACCGGATGGAAGAGGACGAGGCCCACGAACTGGCCCACGCCCTGACCTATGGTCTGGTCAAGGCGGCCTACAAGCTGTGACACGGCTCTCCGACGCCACGCTGGCCGCGACGCCCGCCGCCAAACCCGCCTATGACCGCGCGGCGGTGAAGACCGGCGTCGTCCACCTCGGCATCGGCGCCTTTCACCGGGCGCACCAGGCGGTGGTGTTCGACGATGCGCTGGCGAGCGGTGACCTGCGCTGGGGGGTGCTGGGCGCCTCCCTGCGGTCGCCCGGCGTGCGCGATCAGCTGAACCCGCAGGACGGCCTCTATACCCTGGTAATCCGCGACGGCGCCGCCGAGCATCTGCGCGTCATCGGGGCGGGGCAGGGGGTTCTGGTGGGGCCGGAAGACCCCGCCGCCCTCGTCGCCGCCATGGCCGATCCGGATGTCCACATCGTCACCCTGACGGTGACCGAGAAGGGCTATCGCCTCGACCCCGCGACCGGCGACTTGATGGTCGAGGATCCGGAGGTCGCCGCCGACCTCGCCGACATTTCCGCGCCTCGTACAGCGCCCGGCTTCATCGTCGCGGCGCTGAAGGCCCGCAAGGCGGCGGGTCTGAAACCCTTTACCGTCGTCTCCTGCGACAACCTTCCGCACAACGGCGCCCGCATCCGCGCCGGGGTGCTGGAGATGGCCAAGCGTATCGACCTGGACCTCGCCGACTGGATCGCGGCGGAGGGGGCCTTCCCCCAGACCATGATCGACCGGATCGTCCCGGCGACCATCCCCGAAGACATCGACAAGCTGGCTGGCCGGATCGGTGTGCGCGACGAGGGCATGGTCAAGGCCGAGCCCTTTACCCAGTGGGTGATCGAGGACCGCTTCGCCGGCCCGCGTCCGGACTTCGCGGCTCTGGGCGTCCAGCTGACCGACGCCGTCGCTCCGTGGGAAGACGCCAAGCTGCGCCTGCTCAACGGCGCCCATTCGGCCGTCTCCTACCTCGGCGCCCTGTCGGGGCATGAGCATGTGCACGAGGCCGTCGCCAATCCCGCGCTCAAGGCCTTCATCGAGGCCCTGTGGGACGAGGCCGAGACGACCCTGAACCCGCCGCCGGGGCTCGACATCGCCGCCTATCGGCAGGAGCTGATGGCGCGCTTCTCCAACTCCGCCCTGATGCACCGCACGCGCCAGATCGCCATGGACGGCTCGCAGAAGCTGCCCCAGCGCCTGCTGGCCGGGACCGCTGAACGGCTGGCCGCCGGGAGAGGCATCGAAACCCTCGCGCTCGGTATCGCCGCCTGGATGAAATGGCAGTCGGGCGTGACCGAGGCTGGCGAGGCCTTCGTCGTGGATGATCCGCTGGCGTCGAAGACCGCCGAACTGATCGCCGGGGCGGACACGGATGAAGCCCGCGTCGCAGCCCTGCTGACTCTCAGCGCCGTCTTCCCGCCCGCGCTCGCCGCCGATCCGGCGTTCGTAAAGGCGGTCACCGGCGCCTATCTCTCGCTCAGCACAAACGGCGCGATCGAGGCCGCCCGGCTTGTGACGGAGTAAGCCATGTCCCGCGTCCTGATCCTGAACCCCGCCGACGACATCGCCGTCGCGCTCGACGACATCACCGCCGGCGAGACGCCCGAGGGCCTGAACGCGCCCGCCCGCGCCGATATCGCCCAGGGTCACAAGATCGCGCGCCATGCCGTCGCCGAGGGCGGCCTGGTGCGTCGCTACGGTCAAGTCATCGGCCGGGCGAAGTCGGCGATCGCGGCCGGGGACCACGTCCACGTCCACAACCTGGCCATGGCCGACGACGGGCGCGAGGCCGAGGTCGGCGCCGACGTCCATCCGCCTGCGCCTCTCGACGGCGCGACCTTCCAGGGCATCGTGCGCAAGGACGGCCGCGTCGGGACCCGCAACTACATCGGCGTCCTGACCAGCGTGAACTGTTCGGCGACCGTCGCCCGCCGCGTCGCCGACGCCTTCCCCGATTCCAGCCTGCCGAAAGGCGTCGACGGCGTCGTGGCCTTCACCCATCAGGGCGGCTGCGGCGGGTCCTCGCTGTCTACCGACGTCGAACTGTTGCAGCGGACCCTGGCCGGTTACGCCCGCCATCCGAACTTCGCCGCCATCCTGATCGTCGGCCTGGGTTGCGAGGCCAACCAGATCCCCGACTGGCTGAAGAAGTCCGAGCTCGAGACCGGCACGACCCTGCGCGCCATGACCATCCAGGAGGCCGGCGGCACCGCCCGCGCCATCGAGGCCGGGATCGAGATCGTGCGCGAACTCGTCGATGAGGCGTCGAAGGTCGAGCGCCAGACGGTGTCGGCCTCGCACCTGACCGTCGGCCTGCAGTGCGGCGGTTCGGACGGCTGGTCCGGCGTCACGGCCAATCCGGCGCTCGGCGCCGCTGTCGACCTGCTGGTCGCCCACGGCGGTTCGGCCATGCTGTCGGAAACGCCCGAGATCTGGGGCGCCGAACACCTGCTGCTGCGCCGCGCGACCTCCCAGGGCGTCGCCGACAAGCTGAACGCCCGCCTCGCCTGGTGGCGCGCCTATGCCGACAAGCACGGGATGGAGCTGAACAACAATCCGTCGCCGGGCAACCTCAAGGGCGGTCTGACGACCATTCTGGAGAAGTCGCTGGGCGCCGTGGCCAAGTCGGGCTCCACGCCCCTGACCGACGTCATCGGCTATGCCGAGCCGCTGAAGACGCAGGGTCTGACCTTCATGGACAGCCCGGGCTATGACCCGTGCTCGGCCACCGGCCAGATCGCCTCGGGCGCCAATCTGATCGTCTTCACCACGGGCCGCGGTTCGGTCTTCGGAGCCAAGCCCGCGCCGTCGATCAAGGTCGCCTCCAACGCCAAACTGGCGTCCTGGATGGACGAGGACATGGACATCGACGCCTCGCCGGTCCTGACGGGAACGCCCATGGCCGAGGTGGGCCGCGAGATCTTCGAACGGATGCTGGCGGTCGCCTCGGGCGAGCCGTCCAAGTCCGAGGCGCTCGGCATCGGCGACAACGAGTTCGTGCCCTGGGCGGTCGGCGCCTATCTCTGATCGAGGGGGGGCCGAGCTATGACGTTGACGCTGTTTCGTATCGGTGATCTTTAACCAATATGACCCAGCGCGCCGCCACCCTCGCCAGAGTGATCCTGACCGTCGCGGTCGGCGCCGCCTTCCTGGCCGGCTGCGGGGGGTACGGCTATCACCGCCATAACGACGGGCGGTACTATCCGCCCGGTCCGCGGTCGAACTCGGGTCCGTCCTCGCCGCCCGCGCCCCTGCCGGCGCCGCCCCCGCCGAGGCTGTAGCCCTCTCGCGGATCGCCGGGTGCGCGCACGCGTCGCGGTCCGCGACCGCTGGTTGACGAACCTGCCCGGTGTTACCGTTCCGGTTCCGGATCGAAAGGGTTCGCCATGCTCGCACTCGCTCTCGCCGCCGCCCTGGCCTCGACCTCGCCCGCGGCCGCCGACTTCCAGACGGTGTCGCGGGTCGCGCCGACCACTCAGACCCAGGTTGGCGATCCGGACCTCCCGACCAATCCCGGAGACATCACTGTCGACGGCCGGCGGCTTGAAGAGGCCACCCAGGAGTTCGTCCGCGAGGTCGCTTCGCCGGTGCGCGGCCGGGGGCTGGCGCGCTGGCGCAACGGGGTCTGTGTCGGCGTCGTCAATCTGCGGACGGAGATGGCGCAGTACATTGTCGACCGGGTTTCCACCGTCGCCGAGGACCTGGGGCTGCGGGCCGGCGCGCCGGGCTGTATTCCCAGCATCGTCATCATCGCCACGGCCGACGCCACGGCCTTCACGACGGAGTTCGTGGCGGCGGAACCCCGGATGTTCATCTTCGGCGCGGCCGGCATGGATCAGGGGCGCGCCGCCCTGCGTCGCTTCCAGAACACCGAGCGGCCCGTCCGGTGGTGGACGGTGAGCCTGCCCATCGAGGAGGACACGGGCCAGGTCGCCGTGCGCATGCCGGGCGAGGTGGCGCCCGTCATCGAAATCCGGGGCGGCGGGCTGTTGACAACCACAGTGGTCAACGACACCAAGCGCGCCATCATCATCCTCGACGTGGACCAGATCGGTAGCGCCAACCTGACCCAGCTGAGCGACTATCTCGCCATGGTCGCCCTGGCCCAGATCAACCCTGACGCCGACACCTCCGGCTTCGACACGGTGCTCAACCTGTTCGGAACCGGCCAGGCGGCCTCCGGGCTGACGGATTGGGACATGAACTATCTGGAGGGCCTGTACAGCTCGGTCAGGGCGCGCCGAAATCCGTCCGCCGCCCGCACCGAGGTCGCTTCGTCCATGGCCAGCGCCAATCGGCGAATGACCCGCCAGAACAGCGAGGACGCCAGTCCGGCCGAATAGGACTATCGCGTCGCCAGCGAGACCATCAGGGCGATGACCAGCAGGATGCAGACGCCCTGCCAGAAGCGCACCGGATCGCGCTCGATCAGGGACGGCGGCTGGGGCGGGGTCACGGCGACGGCGCTGCCGCTCTCCAGCACATGGATCAGCTCCTCGACGTCGGCGAACCGGTCGGCGGGATCGAGGGCGATGGCGCGCAGCAGGGCGGCCTCCAGCCAGGCGGGCATGTCGGGCCGCAGCTGGGTCGGGGGGATCGGCTTTTCGAATTTCGGACGCTGCGGCAGCTCGACCTGACCACGCGGATAGTCCCTGGCGAACAGGCGATAGAGGGTGACCCCCAGGGCGTACTGGTCGGTCAGGGCGTCGCCGGGATTACCGTCGAACAGCTCCGGCGCCATATATCCGGCCGTGCCCGGCGCCTCGCCCTCGGTGAAGTCCTCGACCTTGGGCAGGCGGGCGACGCCCAGATCGATCAGCTTCAGCCCGCCGTTCTTCTCGAGGATGACATTGTCCGGCTTGATGTCGCGATGGGCGATGCCCTGGCGGTGCAGGGCCGCGACGCCGCGCGACAAACGGATGGCCTCGCGCACGCCCGGCTGGATGTCGAACGGCCCGTCATTGGCGAGGCGCGCGTGCAGGGTCCGCCCCTCATAGAAGGGCTGGGCGATATAGAGCCGGCTCTGGCGGCCGGGATCCAGCGTCAGGGTCTTGCCGACGTAAGGGCTGTCGATGCGGCGGCCGATGAAGCTCTCGCGCAGGAAGGACAGCCGGGCGCCGTGCTCGCTAAGCAGGGCCGGCTTGGGGAATTTCAGCACGACCGGGGTCGGATCGGCGCCGTCCCTGGCCAGGAAAACGCGGGTGTATTTGCCGTCCGACAGCAGCCGCTCCAGCTTGAAGCCGTCGACATTGTCGCCCGCGTCGGGGGGCGGCAGGATCGGCAGGCCCTCGGCCTCGACCCCGATCGCTTCGCTATCCAGCGGACCCAGCCGGATGACGTCGATCACGATGGCCGTGGCGTTGTCAGTCGCGCCGTTGGCCGTGGCCTGATCGACGATGCGCTGGGCGTCGGCGTCGGGCGAGGCGCGGCGGCCCAGCAGCCGGGTCAGGGTCTCGTCATCGACCACGCCGTGCACCCCGTCCGAGGTCAGCAGGAACCGGTCATAGGGCTTCAGCGGCACCGGCCGGACGTCCAGCCGCACATCGGCCTCGATGCCGACGGCGCGGTACAGGACATGGCTCAGCCCCGGCTGGGACAGGACATGGTCCTCGGTCAGCTGCGTCAGGACGCCGTCGCGGAAATGCCAGGCCCGGCTGTCGCCGACGTGGAGCACCGTCGCCTCGCGCCCGCGCAGGACGAGGGCGGTGAAGGTGGTCGCGGCCCCCTTCATCTCCGGATCGGTGCGGCCCTTGGAATGGAGCCAGCGGTTGAAGCCGAGCAGGGAGGCGACGCCGGCGGCCGCGATGCCGCCCAGCGGGCTTTTCGACAGATAGCCGTCGATGAAGCTGCGGGTCGCCAGCTCGGCGGCGATACGGCCGCCCCTGGAGCCCGAGACCCCGTCGGCGACGACCGCCACGATGCCGTGCAGCGCCTGTTCCGACGGCGTGCCCAGATGGACGGCGCCGAAGTCCTGGTTGTCCGCGCGCGGCCCAAGGGCGGTGGCGAAACCTGCCGCGATCTCCAGCCTGCCCGACGCGTCCATCGCCCGATCCCCTCAGTGACTCCAAGGGAAGGGAACAGGACGCGCCGTCAAGTCCCTCAGGCCTCCAGCGCCTCGATCAGGTCGCCCATGTTCTTGATGAACACCGCCGTCGAGATGCCGTCGACGGGGAAGTCGGTGTTGTAGGGTGAGACGTCCCACAGGTCGCCGACGCGGGTGGTCTGATACTCGCCGCCGGTCACCGCCTCGGGCGAGGGGCCGTTGTACGGGTTCGACGTGGTGGTCAGGGGGGTGATCCAGGCGCCGTTCCCGTCCAGTTTCGACAGGACCGCCGCGATCGCCTCGGGCGCCGGGGCGCGTTCGCGGCGGGCGTCCGTCGACATGTCCCAGACGCTGACGTCGCGCAGGGTGAAGTATTTCGGCAGCTTCAGCGTCCCGGCCCGGGCCTTGAGCGGCGAGGCGGCGATCAGGGCGGCCGGGTCCATGGCGGCGGCGGCGGCGTACTCGGCCCGGATGGCGGCCGTGTCGAGGTTCCGGAACGAGCCGTAGTGGACGATCAGATTGTTCGGGTTCGCATCGGCATAGTAGTGGCCGTTGGCGATGTTGGACCCCTTGCGGTGGATATAGACCGGGGTGTTCGAGCCCTCGAGGATGAAGGTCGGATGGGTCCGGCCCGGCGCGATCAGGTTCTGCGGCGTCTTGACCTGATCCAGCCAGTCCAGCGCCTCGGGCAGGCGCGCCAGGAATTTGCGGTCGCCGGTCAGCTTGTAGAAGCCGATCATCGAACGGATGTTGGCCGCCGTCGTATGGGTGGCGAAGGCCTGAGGCTCGATGGTCCGGGCCGGGGCCGGCTTCAGGGTGTCGGGGAAGTGCTGCAGACCCCAGGCCGGCTGGGGCATGGGCTGCTGGGTCTTCACATAGATGTCCATGCCCCGCTCGATGGCGTCGACCAGACGGGCGTCGTTCGACCCCAGGGCCTGGTGGGCGTAGAGCAGGAACTCCAGATTCTCGCCCGCCACATCGTCATTGAAGGTGATGTAGGGGGTGTAGTCGGCGTGGCCGTGCAGGCCGCCGTTCTCGACGAACGGGAAGCGCTGCGGCCAGCCGCCGTTCGGATACTGGGCGTCGAGGACGAACTGGATCGCCTTGTCGAGCGGGGCGCGATACTTGCGATCGCGCTTCTCCAGATAGACGCGCAGCAGCAGCTGCGAGGCCTCGGCGGTGCCGGCGTCGTCGAAGGTGGCGTTGCCGTAGTAGCGCTGGAATTCCTCCAGCCGCCAGGCGTTGCCGCCGATCTTCGCATACCAGTCCTTGAGGCTCTCCTCGCCGGCGGTGTCGATGACATAGTTCCAGCCGCCGCGCGGATGCTGGCCCGCGACTAGGGCGTCGGCGGCGGCCTTGGCGGCGGTGTAGAACTGCTCGTCGCCGGTGGCGTGATAGGCGTCCAGGAACAGGTGGCCCATGGTCGCCGTGCCCGGAGGCTGGACCCAGATCATCGTCGGCTTGGCCTCCAGCTCGCCCCAGCGGCGCGAGAAGTCGGGCAGGACCTGCCAGACATAGCCGCCGCCGACGGCGACCTTGTCGGTCATGAAGGCCGTGGCCTTCTTCATCGCCGCGAGCACGGCGGCCCGGTCAGGCGCGGCGGCCGTCGACTGGACGGTTCGGGCGAGGGCGGGGGTGGCCGAGGCGACCGCGGTGGCGGCGGCGGCGGACAGAAGGGCGCGGCGATTCATCTGCATGACGGTGTTTCCATTTCCCGGGCTGAGGGTTCTTCGCGACCCTTCGACGGCGCGGATACAAGCACCGATGACACCGGTTTCCTAGGGGGTATTTTGGGAGAACGGCGGGTGGTCAATGGCCGGTGCTGTCGGCGGATCCTCGCGCGACGCAGGAGTGGCAAACTGTTCGCCGGTTCAGTTCGCCGAGGGGGTGGCTTGCTCTGCTTCGGTCGCCCAGACCGTTCCTTCCGGCGGGGTCAAAACCCGACAAAGCTGCAGAACCCGCATTCGATCGTGAGCGTCAGCGTTTCGCTCGGTCAGGGTCTGAACGCCATCGCCGTCTTGGTCAGCATGTTTCGGGACGGTTGTCGTAACCTCCCAATGGTCCGGTTCGGCCGGCAAGGCCGGCTGTCGGGTTGCGGGGTCGATGATCACCCGGCCAAGGCTCCCGGACCGGTCCCAAGAGTTCAGGACGCGAAAGGGCTCGACCTGACCTCTGATGCGCACGCGACCGCAGATCAGCCGCATACCGTCGCGCGGATCACGGCCGTCGCGGGCCGTGTGATCGAGAATTTCCACCGTCGGATCGACCGCTCCTACCGTAGCGAGCAGGGTTTCGTCCGTCGGTCGTGGAGGACGGTCAGCGATCGCCTGCACCATGGTGGCGGCCAGAACGATCGCAATCATCATCGCCTCAGCCCACCTTCACCCGCGTCGCCGCCTCGGGAAGATCCTCGCCGAACGCCCGCTGGTAGAACTCGGCGATGGTCGGCCGTTCCAGCTCGTCGCACTTGTTCAGGAAGGTCAGGCGGAACGCCAGGCCCACGTCGTTGCCGAAGATGATGGCGTTCTGGGCCCAGGTGATGACGGTGCGGGGCGACATGACCGTGGAGATGTCGCCGTTCATGAAGGCGTTGCGGGTCATGTCGGCGACGCGGACCATGGCGGCGATGCGGCGCAGGCCGTCGGCGTCCGACCATTCGGGCACCTTGGCGGCGACGATGCCGGCTTCGACGTCGTGCTCGAGATAGTTGAGTGTGGTCACGATGTTCCAGCGGTCCATCTGGCCCTGATTGATCTGCTGGGTGCCGTGATACAGGCCCGAGGTGTCGCCAAGGCCGATGGTGTTGGTGGTCGAGAACAGGCGGAACCAGCGGTTCGGGCGGATGACGCGGTTCTGGTCCAGCAGGGTCAGGCGGCCCTGCGCCTCCAGCACGCGCTGGATGACGAACATCACGTCGGGACGGCCGGCGTCGTATTCGTCGAACACCAGGGCGATCGGGCGCTGGAGGGCCCAGGGCAACATGCCCTCGCGGAACTCGGTGATCTGCTTGCCGTCCTTCAGGACGATGGCGTCCTTGCCGACCAGATCAATACGGGAAACGTGGCTGTCGAGGTTCACCCGCACCAGCGGCCAGTTCAGCCGGGCGGCGACCTGCTCGATATGGGTCGACTTGCCGGTGCCGTGATAGCCCTGAACCATCACCCGACGGTCGAAGGCGAAGCCGGCGCAGATGGCCAGGGTCGTCTGCGGGTCGAAGCGATAGGCGGGATCGACCTCGGGCACATGGCTGTCGACCGTGTCGAACATCGGCACGACCATGTCGGAATCGACGCCGAAGGCTTCGCGCACGGTCACCTTGCGGTGCGGTTCGAACGTCAGGAGGGGATCGGGGGTCGCGTCGAGTAGGGAGGCCATGATTGTGCGATTAGCGCACGGCCGTCGGGTGGTCGAGACCCAGACCGCGCTTAAGCGCCAGATCGACGAGGCCGGGAATGGAGGCGGCGATCGGCGGGGCGATCCGCTTGGCGAACCGGGCCATGGGCGACTGGTCGGTCACGAAGCCGGTCAGGCCGTGGGAGGTCTTGACCCATGCGGCGTCGACGGCGTGACGCAGTCGGGAATAGTCGGCGATCCGGCCCAGATCGCCCCTCAGCGCGTCGGCGGCGCAGGCGGCGAAGACGAAGCCGTCCTCGATCCCCAGATTCATGCCGCGTCCGCCGATAGGCGAATGGATGTGGGCCGCGTCCCCGGCCAGGGCGACCCGGCCGACGGCCATGGTCGGGACCATCCGGTGCGAAACCCTGAACTCCGAAGCCCAGCGCACCTCTCCGGCCGTCCAGCTCGCGGGCAGGCGAGGCAGCAGGGGTTCGCCGAAGCCGATCAGCCGGAAGGTCCCGCCGGAGAAGGGAAGGGCGATGATCGGACCGCTGCGCTGAAAGTCGATCCGCGCCTCGTCCGCAGGGGCGCCGGCGATGTCGACGTCCATCAGATGCCAGGGCGTGTCCGAAGCGTCGCCGGGGAAATCGAGGCCCAGGGCGTGACGCACGGCCGAATG
Source organism: Brevundimonas sp. GW821-FHT12E07 (assembly GCF_058807035.1). Lineage (NCBI taxonomy): Bacteria > Pseudomonadati > Pseudomonadota > Alphaproteobacteria > Caulobacterales > Caulobacteraceae > Brevundimonas > Brevundimonas sp. GW821-FHT12E07. The sequence continues at coordinate 152,143 of NZ_JBXAQH010000005.1, forward strand.
GGCCCCGTCGGCGCCCAGCAGCAAGGCGGCGGTGACCGTCTCACCGGTCGACAGGACCGCGGTCACGGCGTCGTCGGTCTGGCTCAGGCCGGTCAGGCCCGCGCCGCGTTCCGGACGCACGCCGAGATCCGCCAGCGCCTCGGCCAACAGCCGTTCCGTCTCGGCCTGGGGAAGGATGGTCATGGGTCGGCCCGGGGCGACCCGGTCCCAGTCGGGACGGATGGTGGCGCTGATCCGGCCTTCATGGGCGATACGGATCGTGCTGATCCTCTGGCCCTCGGCGCGGATGCGGTCTGTGACGCCGGTCGGCTGCAGCAGTTCCAAAGTGCGTGGATTGACCGCCAGGGCCTTGGACGTGGTCGTTGGCGCGGGCGCCGCGTCGATGATCCGCACGGCGACGCCCGCCCGCGTCAGGAACAGCGCCGCCGCCAGTCCCGTGGGACCGGCGCCGGCGATCAGCACCTGTGTGGCGGGCGCGCTCATGCGCCGCAGGTTATTCCGCGCTCAGGTCCACGTCCACGTTTCCGCGCGTGGCGTTGGAGTAGGGGCAGACCTGATGGGCAGCGGCGATCAGGCCGTCGATGGTCGCCTTGTCGAGGCCGTGGTCGGTGACCTTGATGGCGATGTCCAGGTTGAAGCCTTCGCCACGGGTGTTAGGGCCGATGCCGACCGTGGTGTGGATCTTCGTATCCGGACCGACCGGCGTGCCCGCCTTGCCCGAGACCAGACGCAGGGCGCCCATGTAGCAGGCGGCGTAACCGGCCGCGAACAGCTGCTCCGGATTGGTGCCGGCGCCGCCCTTGCCGCCCATTTCGGCGGGCAGGGACAGCAGGACGTCGATCTTGCCGTCGTCGGTGGTCGACCGGCCTTCGTCGCGGCCGCCGCCGGTGGAGGTGGCGTGAGCCTTGTACAGAACGTTCATCGGGGAACTCCTTTCTGGGCCGTCGCGCCGGCGAGTTGTTTATCGCGATAAACATCCTCTAGGCCTGCGCTTTCGTCGAGTCCAGTGAAAAGTTTGCGACGCTAACCGTTATTGTGATAAATGATTGGGCATGGAAAACGCGTCTCCCTTGTCCCCCGCGTCGATGTCGCTCGACGACCATCTGTGCTTCGCCCTCTATTCCGCCTCGATGGCAGTGACGCGGCTCTACAAGCCCATGCTGGACGAACTGGGCATCACCTATCCCCAGTATCTGGTGCTGAACGCGTTGAAGGATGCAGGCGCGGGTGAGGACGGCTTCCTGACCGTCGGCGGTCTGGCCTCACGGCTGGCGCTGGAGCCCTCGACCATCACCCCCCTGGTCAAGCGGCTGGAGGCGGCGGGTCTGGTCACGCGCACGCGCAGCCCGAAGGACGAGCGTGAGGTTCAGGTGCGGCTGGCCGAAACCGGCCGGGACGTCATCGCCCGCTCCACCTGCCTGGCCGAGGCCCTGCTGGCCAAGTCGGACATGGCGATCAGCGAGATCGCGCAGCTGCGCGATCTGGTGCGGGAGTTCCGGGGCAAGGTGGCGGCTTAGGCCGCCAGCCCGGCCTTCTTCAGCGTCTTGTAGGCCTTGATGACGCGGACCAGCTTGGCCTCGGCGCCGCGGTCGCCGCCGTTGTGGTCGGGGTGGCAGCGCTTGAGCAGGGCGTGATAGGCGGCCTTGATCTCTTCCTTGGTCGCGCCGGGCTCCAGGTCCAGGTCGCGCAGGGCGCCGCCCTCGATCTTGCCGACCCGGCGTTCAGGGGCGACTTCGGCGGTCGGGTTCTCGCCGCGCCGGCCGAACAGGCCATAGCTGTCGCGCCACGAGCCTTCGCCGGCGTTGTTGCCGGTGCCCATCTTGGCGGCGAAGGCGGCGGCCTCGCGGCTGTTCTTGGAGGCCTTCATGTCCCAGGTCGGACGCCCGCCGGTCATGGCCTCGTTTTCCTTGGCCGCCCGGATCTGGGCCTCGTTCATACCCGCGTAGAAGTTCCAGGCCTTGTTGTACTCGGCCGCGTGGGTCTGACAGAAGTTGTAGAAGTCGTTCAGCCGCTCGCGCGACTTCGGCGCACGCGCCGTCGCCGCCTTGGAGCAGTCGGGGTGGTCGCACGGCTTCTCGCCGGGCTTCAGACGCAGGACATCCTGTTCCGCCTCAGCCTCTCCGGGCTTCGACGGCTTGATCCGCATGTCCTTGAAACGGGGTTTGTATTCGAATGACGCAGCCATTGTCCCAAGTGTAGGGTGGATTTGGACCTCATCAAGGACGCATCGATGCCGGACGGCCCTATAGCGACGATTATCCGGGAAAAATTGGTTTCAGCCCTGTCGCCGACCCATCTGGAGCTCGAGGATGACAGCTGGCGGCACGCCGGCCACCACCACGAAGGCGGCATGGACGCCAAACCCGGTGGCGAGAGCCACTTCAACCTGACGGTTGTATCCGAATCCTTCGAGGGGCAGGGGCGAGTCGCGCGTCAGCGGACCATCAATTCCCTGCTGGCCGAGGAACTGGCGGGGCCGGTCCACGCGCTTTCGATCCGTGCGCTGACGCCTTCTGAATCGGAAAACAAACCGTTCACTTCGTCTTAGACACTTTTACGTAGCGTGCTGCCCGGGCGGTTCAGTTTTCCGGGAATATCAATGGTCGGATCCGAGGGTATCGGCAAAGGGCTTGGCGGGGGTGCGGGTGACGCAGCCCAGGCCCTGACCGCGATCCTGCAGACCCAGTATCTGCGCTACCTCATCATCGCCAGCTGGGCCGTGGGCCTGCTGGGGACCATCGGCTGGCGCACGGCGCTGACCTGGTTCGTCGTCACCCTGACGGCCGGCGCCATCCGCGGCGCCTTCGAAAAGCGCATGGCCGACAAGGTCGGGGCGGGCTGGGGCTTTGTCTTCCCGGCGGTCGCCACCGTCACCACCGGCGCCTGGGCCTCGGCCCCGCTGCTGGCCTGGTTCTCGGGCGAGCCCTTCGGCCAGGCCCTGGCCGTCGCCCTGCTGATTTCCGGCTATGTCCTGGTGTTCGCCCAGCTGCGCGGCGCCCCGCGTCAGGCCATCGTCATCTCCTCGCCCTACGGTGTCGCCGGCCTGATCATCCTGGCCAGCCTGTGGGGCGGGCCCCTGTTCTGGCCCTTCCTCAGCGTCCTGCCGTTCACCGCCGCCGGGATGTTCGTCCTGGTGACCATGAACATGCTGCGCGAAGAGCGCATCCGCGCCTTCCAGGAGCATCAGGCCCATCTCATCGAGGAGCTCGAGGGCGCCCGCGACAAGGCCGATGCGGCCAACAACGCCAAGTCCAGCTTCCTCGGCGTCATCTCGCACGAGCTGCGCACCCCGATGAACGGCGTCCTCGGCGCCGCCCAGCTGCTCAGCGCCACCCGCCTCGAGACCACCCAGCGCGACTATCTGTCGATCATCCGCAACTCGGGCGACAACCTCCTGAGCCTGCTCAACGACATCCTCGACATGACCAAGATCGAGGCGGGCAAGATGACCTTCGAGACCGTCGATGTCTCGCTGGAGGATCTGCACCGCCGCGTCACTGGCCCCTTCATGGCCCAGGCCGAGGCCAAGGGCATCGACTTCGTCGCCCACTTCGAGGGCGAGACCCCGTCGATCGTGCGCGGCGACCCGCTGCGCGTCTGCCAGGTGATCCAGAACCTGCTGTCCAACGCCGTGAAGTTCACCGAGCGGGGCGCGATCAACTACACCATCCGTTCGACCCGCCTGTCGGACCGTCGCGTGGCCTTCGACTTCGCCATTCGTGATTCCGGCGCGGGCATCAGCCCCGAGGATCTGGCGCGGCTGTTCCAGCCCTTCACCCAGGTGGACGCCTCCTCGACGCGTCGCTTCGGCGGCACGGGCCTGGGCCTGACCATCGCCCGGCGCATGGCCAACATCATGGGCGGCGACATCACCGTGGAATCGACCGTGGGCGAGGGCTCGACCTTCACCTTCTCGGTCCAGGCCGAGGTGGTCGAATGGAGCGCGGTCGAGGCCGCAGAGGCCATCGCCGCCGAGATCGACGAGGGCCAGGCCCTGAACGTGCTGGTGGTCGAGGACCACCCGGTCAACCGCATGATCCTGGAGGCCTGGCTGGGCTCGGCCGGCCACACCACCGCCTCGGCGGAGAACGGCCAGATCGCCGTGGACATGGCCGCCGACCAGGCGTTCGACCTGATCATCATGGACGTCAACATGCCGGTGATGGACGGCCTCAGCGCCACCCGCCTGATCCGCGAAGGCGGCGCCAACGCCGACACCCCGATCGCCGTCCTGTCGGCCTCGGCCCGCAGCGAGGACCATGCCGCAGGTCTGGACGCCGGCGCCGACGCCTATCTGAACAAGCCCATCGACTTCGCCGCCCTGGCCGTTCTGATGAACAAGGTCGGCGGCGGCCGGTCGGCGGTGCGCGCGTCGGCGGAACTGGGCGAAACCGCGGCGGCCGCCTGAACCTAACCTTACCAGAGGTGTTCAGACCCGGCTCAAGGGCCGGTGACTAGTCTGAGGGCAAGTCGAAGGTTCGGCTGTCCAAGGATCTCGTCACCATGAAGAAGTTCATCACCACCGCCGTCGCCGCCGCCATCGCGGCCGGTTCGCTGGGTCTGGCCTCGGCCGCCAGCGCCCAGTCGTACGGCCGTCCCGACCACCGTCAGGAACAGCGCCAGGACCACCGCGACGATCGTCGCGATGACCGCCGGGACGCTCGCGACGACCGCCGTGACGATCGCCGGGACGCCCGGGACGACCGCCGCGAGTACCGTGAGGACCAGCGCGCCTATGCCCGCTATCAACGGGCCGAGCGCCGCTACAACGCCGGTCGCTGGCAGCAGCCGCGCGGCACCCGCTATCAGGTCTATGGCTACGGCCAGCGCCTGCCGAGTTCGTACAACGCCTATGTCGTGAACGACTACAACCGTTACGGCCTGCGGGCCCCGCCGCGCGGCTACCACTATGTCCGCAACGGCAATGACGTGGTCCTGGCCGCCGTCGCCGGCGGTCTGATCACCGCCGTGATCGCGGGTCTCTTTAACTAGGGCCTGCCGCCTGAACTTTCGAAGCGCCCCGGAGGGAAACCTCCGGGGCGTTTTCGTATGCCTTCCCGTCCGTCATCCTCGGGCTTGTCCCGAGGATGACGGACGGGGGCGGTTGGCGTGTGTCGCTCTGTGTCCCGTTTTGTCCGTCCGGAAACAGAGGGGCGGATGTTCGGTCCTCCGCTGAACCGAGAAAAACGGCGGCCTCAGGAACGGCTCAGGTGGCGGGGCCTAGGGTCTGTTCATGGCTCTGGAACAAAGGAGATCGCCATGAACAAGAAGATCGTCACCGCCGCGCTCGCCGCCGTTATCGCGAGCACCAGCTTCGGCGCCGCCTCGGCCGCAGCTCCCGCTCAACACCGTGGCCCTGCGCCCCACGCCCAACCGGCCCGTCCGGCTCCGCCCGCCGTTCGTCCGGCTCCGGCGCCGCAGTCCTACGGCCGCTGGCAACAGGCGCAACGCCGCTACTCGGCGCCCCGCTATGTCGCCCCGCGTGGCTATCAGGCCCGCGCCTGGAGCTACGGCCAGCGGATGCCCGCCCAGTACCGCACGCGGACCTATGTCGTGACCGACTACGGCCACTACGGCCTGCGCGCCCCGCCGCGCGGCTACCAGTACGTCCGCAGCGGCAATGACGTGGTCCTGACCGCGGTCGCCACCGGCCTGATCACCGCCGTCATCGCCGGCCTGTTCAACTGATGAGGTCCGCGTCGCCCGGTCCTTCCCGCGAGGGGAGGGCCGGGATGGGGGTGCCTGCACCCGACCCATTGCGGACAGTCATCGCCATCGCAAGATGACGAAACCGGCTATCAACAGTGCGATGCCCGCCGCCGCGCCGACTAGAAACACAGCCAACTGCTGCGCTGACAATACCTCCCATTCGATCAATGGGCGTCCACGCCTGCCAATCAACGGGTAGATGAAAGCCACCGCAATGGGGCCGCCTATGCCAATCAGAAAGTAGCCGCCTGCTCGCCTCATTTGCTCGTTGTTATCCGCCATGTGTCCACTAACCATACGGGGCGTTCGATTTCCACTGGTGGCCATGTCCGCTTCCGACCCATTGCGGACGTTCAATGCTGCGGTCCAGCCTCATATTTTTGAGCCTCTGAAGCCTTTACTTCGTATCCCGATGGCGTCCGGACAAGATCGTCGACCAAGGGTATTGCTCCGCTAGGCATGATCGGGAGCGATGCTGTTTCCGGCCAGCGTTGCCGGATTTTCTGGATTAATGACTCTCGAAACCCCGCTGATCGTTGCGGGTTTTCACCCTTCGGGAAGGCAATCCAAATGCGCCCGAGATGTTCGGCGCCGTCCATTGCAGACGCCATGCTTTCCTCGTCGTTTCCGCGCCAAATCGAGGCGTTGAAAGTCAACGGAGATACGCGCGAGACAGCGTCTAGCTCTTCCTCAGACGCAGCATCGACATGATAACCCTGCGCCTCGGCTTCCTTCCGCAATAACGTCAGAAATTCGGACTTGTCGGTCGGGGTCGGCAGCGGCACTTCGAGGGCGGCAACTGTCTGCGCACTTTCAGGCTGGTCAGCCACACAGCCGAGGCAAAGAAGCGCAAGCAGGGGCGAAAGTCGAACCATGTTCGACCGTCGGACACATCACGCGTTGGGTCAACGTCCGCTTCCCACCCTTGGCTGACATTCGGAAAGCCCGCTTTGAAGGCCGGATAGCGGACTCTGGATGCACCTCAAAAACACGAGTGCAAAAGGTGCAATTCGCAAGTCGGGTCCAAACTATCCCCGATAGGGATCTGAACAGGCTATGGTTTTCTGATCTCGATTTCGGATGCGTCTTTGCAATCGAGTGCACGAGCATGCACGCGCGCATGTCGCTATCGAGGATGTCAAAGACCGAAAGGGCCCAGTGTACGCCCTCGCCGGTCACTGCTGGACCGATCCGGCCCGCAAACTTGCAGGCCGTTGATCGCAAATGGCTTCGGACGCGGGCCGATGCGACCCTCAGGCACTTGATCCGAAACGAATGCGGGCCACAGTCGTTGGCATGCGGTCGCGCCTGACGACGTCGCTGGAAACCTTCGCCCTTGCGCGCCTTCGCCGAGCTTCTGGATCGCCTGTCCCTGACCTCTTCGCGCAATGCGAAGCTGGTTCTGCTGCGCGACTATCTGAAGGCGACGCCTGATCCGGACCGGGGCTGGGCGCTGGCGGCCCTGACCGGGGATCTGAGTTTCGATGCGGCCAAGCCGGCGATGATCCGGCGGGCGGTGGAGGCGCGGGTCGATGCGGTGCTGTTCGGCTGGTCGTACGACTATGTCGGCGATCTGGCCGAGACGGTGGCCCTGATCTGGCCCGGCGATCCGGACCGGCGGCCCAACCGCGAGCCCGAACTGTCGGAGGTGATCGAGGCGCTGAAGGCGGCGAAGCGGGGCGAGGTTCAGGGGCTGATCGAGGGCTGGCTGGACGCCTTGGCGCCCAAGGGCCGCTGGGCGCTGTTGAAGCTGGTCACGGGTGGCCTTCGCGTCGGCATGTCGGCGCGGCTGGCCAAGACGGCGGCGGCGATGATCCGGCCCGCCTCGGTGACCGAGCCGCCCGAGCCGGGCGGCGGCGAGGCCGTGACCGCGCTGGAGCCCGTCGACGCCTCGGACATCGAGGAGGTCTGGCATGCGGTCGAACCGCCCTATGCCGAGCTGTTCGCCTGGCTGGAGGGGCGGGGAGAGCGGCCCAGCCCGGATGCGCCGGGGCGGTTCCGCCCGGTCATGCTGGCCGTGGCCATCGACGAGGCCGTGGATTTTCAGAAGCTCGATCCCGCCGACTATGCCGCCGAATGGAAATGGGACGGCATCCGGGTGCAGGCGGTTCGCGAACAAGGCGTCGCCAAACTCTATTCCCGCACCGGCGACGAGATTTCGGGCGCCTTTCCCGACGTCATGGCCGGGCTGACGTTCGAGGGGGCCATCGACGGGGAACTGCTGGTGTGGCGGGACGGTCAGGTGGCGCCCTTCGGCGACCTGCAGCAGCGGCTGAACCGCAAGACGGTCGATGCGAAACTGATGGCGGCCCATCCGGCGGCGGTGGTCGCCTATGACCTGCTGGCCGAGGACGGCGAGGATCTGCGCGGCCTGCCGTTGCGGGACCGCCGCGCGCGGCTGGAGGCGCTGATCGCGGGCCACGAGGGCGACCGGCTGCATCTGTCGCCGGTGGTCGACTACGACAGCTGGGAGGGGCTGGGCGTGTTGCGCGCCGATCCGCCGGTGGGGGCGGCGGCCGAGGGGCTGATGCTCAAGCGTTGGGATTCGGCCTATGTCGCCGGGCGCCCCAAGGGGCCGTGGTTCAAGTGGAAGCGCGACCCGCACACCATCGATGCGGTGATGATGTACGCCCAGCGCGGACACGGAAAGCGCTCCAGCTTCTATTCCGACTTCACCTTCGGCGTCTGGACCGAAGAGGGGGCCCTGACCCCGGTCGGCAAGGCCTATTTCGGCTTCACCGACGAGGAGCTGAAGCTGCTGGACAAGTTCGTGCGCGACCACACCATCGAGCGGTTCGGCCCGGTGCGGTCGGTGCGGGCCGAGCGCGACTTCGGCCTGGTGCTGGAGATCGCCTTCGAGGGGCTGAACCGCTCGCCGCGGCACAAGTCAGGCGTGGCCATGCGCTTCCCGCGCATCGGCCGCATCCGCTGGGACAAGCCCGCGCGCGAGGCCGACACCCTGGCCTCGGTCATGGATCTGCTGGACGCTATCGAGAGCGGCGGCGGCCGGGTGGCGAAAGTCGCCTAGTAGCGCGCGGTCAGCCGACCTTCGACGATATTGTCCGCGAACCGGTCATAGGCGCGGTTGGCCTCTTCCCAGGTGTTGAAACCGAAGACCTCGGCGATGCTGGTCGTGTAGCGCGAATAGCTGACCGGCAGGCGCTGGCCGTCGGCGGTGATGATCTCGCCCTCGATCGCGACGCCGCCGATGGAGACGCTGTCGAACATCGACAGGCCGGGTCGGTCGATCGTCTGCTGCATGGTCGGGTGGTTGGGCTTGAGGTCGGTGATGACCAGATTGACCTGCGCCCCCGGATAGGCGCCGCTGCGGGCCAGGGCGCGCGTGACGGTTTGCGCCAGATCCTCGCGCTGTTCGCGCACGTCGCGCTCGCCGAGCTTCGGCGCATCCTTGATCAGGTCGCCGCCGATGGTCACCGTGACCTGGGGCGCGGGGGCCTGACCGGCGGTCGGCTCGGCGTGTGCCAGTGATGCGGCCGCCGTGATGGCGGCGAGGGGGGCGAAGAAGGCGAAGCGGCGCATGACAAACTCCATGAAGCCTCAGGGGAAGCCTGAAGACTGGCTCAACCGGATGACAAGATGACCCTCGCCGCTCCGCTTCGCCAGAGGGTGCGGCAAAAGTGATCTATCCCGGCAGGCGGATCAGGGCCTGCAGCCCGCCCATGTCGCTGCGCGCCAGGGTGATGTCGCCGCCGTGGCCGCGCGCCACATCGCGGGCGATGGCCAGACCCAGACCCACGCCCTTGGAGTTCTGGTTGCGGCTCTCGTCGAGGCGGGAGAAGGGGGTAAAGGCCTCGTCGTACATATCCTCGGGGATGCCCGGGCCGTCGTCGTCGACCGCGATCTCCAGTCCGCCCGAGGGCAGGGGCCGCGCCGTCAGCCGCACATGGTCACCGTGCGAGGCCGCATTGCCCGCCAGATTGTTGATCGCGCGGCGGAAGGCGATGGGACGAAGCGCCGCCGTCAGGCCGTTGGGCGCCTGGACCTCGACCTCGGCTCCGGCGCGGCGGGCGTCGTCGCCGGCGGCGCGCAGCATGGCGCCGACATCGACCGTCTGGGCCGCTTCCCCGGCCTCGCCGCGCGCGAAGGCCAGGTATTCGTCGATCATATGCTCCATCTCGTCGATGTCGCCCTTCATGTCCTCGGCCCGCTTGAACGGCGGGGCGAGGGCGAGCTCGAGCCGCAGCCGCGTCAGGGGCGTGCGCAGGTCGTGGCTGACTGAGGCCAGCAGGGCGGTGCGCTGGTCGATATGGCGCTGGATCCGGTCGCGCATGGCCATGAAGGCGGTCGCCGCCTGACGCACCTCGCGCGCGCCGTGCGGCTTGAACCGGGGCTGGATCTCGCCGCGCCCGAAGGCCTCGGCCGCCTCGGCCAGCCGCTCGATGGCCCGGACCTGGTTGCGGATGAACAGGATGGCCACGGACATCAGCAGCACCGTCGCCAGCATCAGCCACAGGACGAAGATATGGGCCTGGGTCGCCACCGCCCGTTCGCGCGGGGCGATGACGCGCAGCACGCCGTTCGGCTCCTGCACCTGGATGTCGACATAGGCGGGGTAGCGGGTCGTATCGAACCAGAAGGGCTGGTCCAGCCGGGCGTTCAGGGCCTTCTCCAGCGTCCGGTCGACGATGCCGATGGCGCCGCGCCTCTGTTCGGTCGGCAGAGCCTCGTCCTCGATCAGGGCGACGGACAGCTGCATCGAGCGCTGGGCGCGGTCGGTGATCACGGCCAGGTTCTGCGGCGTCGGATCATCGCGATAGCTTTCAGACGCCCAGGCGATGTCACCGGCCAGGCCGTCCGACAGGCGCGCCGTCACCCTCTGCCAGTGGGCGTCGAAGAAGGCCCAGGTCACCGCCCCCTGCATGATCAGGATCGGGGCGACGATGATCAGCAGCGACCGTCCCCACAGCGACGACGGCACCCGGCGCTTCAGGAAGCGCCCCCAGACGGCGAGGGGCGTGAAGCGCATCAGTCCGGCGCCAGCATATATCCCACGCCGCGCACGGTCTGGAGGTAGCGCGGGTTCTTCGGGTCGGCTTCCAGCTTGCGACGCAGGCGGGTGACCTGGACATCGACGGCCCGGCCGGTGATGTCGGCGGTGTCCGGCGACAGGTCCATGCGCTCGACCGGGGAGTGGGCGTGGATGGCCAGGGTCTTGAGCAACTGGGCCTCGGCCTCGGTCAGGCGCATCGGAGCGCCGTCGCGGGTCAGCTCCAGCCGCTCCATGTCAAAGGACGCCGGCCCCAGCTTGATCTCGCGCGGGGTCAGGGGCTTGCCGCCGGTCCGCCGCAGGATGGCGTCGATGCGCAGCGCCAGCTCCTTGGGATCGAAGGGCTTGGACATATAGTCGTCGGCGCCGCGCGACAGGCCCTCGATCCGGTCCGAGGCCTCGCCGCGGGCGGTGAGCAGCAGGACCGGGGTGCGCGACAGCTGCGCCTTGTTGCGGACCCAGCTGGTCAGCTCCAGCCCGCTCTCGCCCGGCATCATGACGTCCAGCACGACCAGGTCGAACTCGATGAGCTCCATCAGGCGGCGGGCGGCGGCCGCATGGGCCGCGCCGGTGGTGCGATAGCCCTCACGCGCCAGATATTCTTTCAGCAGTTCGCGAATGCGGTCGTCGTCGTCGACGATCAGCAGATGGCGGCCCACTCCGGCTCCAGCGACCGGGCCCGACCGGCCGCCCCGTGAATCAGTACTCATGGTCGAATCTCATACCCCAGTCGCCATCCGGCCGCGCGCCAGCCGGACAGACGAATCTATACGACGGACCGGCCTCTGAGGCCAAGTTTCGGGTTTTGCGCCGTTTCTCACCGTCGCGACGGGGCACGCCCGGCCGGCACGCCTTGCTTCTCGCCCGCGAAAGTAGGTGGCAGCTGTAGATACAACCTTAATAGTTCGCCGCCATCCTGAGCCTGTCATACAGGTTTGGGTCATGTACGTCGAGTTGTCAGCCGAGGATTGCCGCGACCAGGCCCGGGAGTGTTTCGCCCACGCCGTCGCCGAACCGGATGAGAGGCGCCGCGAGCAACACCTGCGCGACGGCGAGATGTGGATGTCCCGCTGGCGCTTCTGGACCTCCGCCAACGCACCCACGGCCTATGTTTCCGAAGGCGGGACCCGCGCGGCCTGAGGCTTTGGCGCCTTTGTCAGGTGAATCCTGATCCCGGGGGACTTGCGGGCCGGCGCGCCTTCGCGTTCAAGCGGGGAACGGCTCTCCGAGGGGGAGAGGTCAGGGATCGTCGCTTCATGTTCAGCATGCTGAACCTTCAGAGCCTGTTCGGGCTCGTGGTCATCGTCTTCGCCTGTTGGGCCATCTCGGAGGACCGCAAGGCCTTCCCCTGGCGGCTGACGATCGGCGCCATCGGGGTCCAGGCCATTCTGGTGCTGGCCCTGTTCGCCATTCCGGGCTCGCAGGTCGTGCTGGCCGCGATCACCGGCGCAGTCGACGGCCTGTCGGTCGCCACGGCCCAGGGCGCCAAATTCGTGTTCGGCTTCCTCGTCGACGGCAAGCAGGACGCCCCCTACTACCTTACCAATGCCGACCCGAAGGTCGCGGCGCCCTTCACCTTCGCCTTCAACGTCCTGCCGATGATCTTGGTGATCTCGGCCCTGTCGGCCCTGCTGTGGCACTGGAAGATCCTGAAGTGGATCACCCACGGCTTCGGCTTCCTGTTCCAGAAGACCATGGGTCTGGGCGGCGCCTCGGCTCTCGCGGTCGCGGCCAACATCTTCCTCGGCATGATCGAGAGCCCGATCGTCATCCGCGCATATCTGGACAAGCTGACCCGGTCGGAAATCTTCCTGATGATGGTCGTGGGTCTGGCCACCGTCGCCGGTTCGACCATGGTCGCCTATGCCGCCATCCTGTCGCCGGTCCTGACCAATGCCGCCGGCCACGTCCTGGTCGCCTCCATCGTCTCGGCCCCGGCCGGGGTGCTGCTGGCCCGGATCATCATTCCCGAGAAGCCGGGGCAGGGCGGGGCGGTCGCCGACTACAACACCGCGCTGAAGTATGACTCGGCCATCGACGCCATTTCCAAGGGCACGGCCGACGGCCTGATGGTGGTGATGAACATCTCGGCCGTCCTGATCGTCTTCGTCGCCCTGGTCGCCCTGGTGAACATCATGATCGGCGGCATCGTGATCATGGACGCCCCGCTGACGCTGGAGCGCGTCCTCGGCTGGATCTTCATGCCGGTGGCCTGGCTGACGGGCGTGGAATGGTCCGAGACCGGCCGCGCGGGCTGGCTGCTGGGCGTCAAACTGACCCTGACCGAGTTCGTGGCCTTCATCGACCTGGGCAAGGTGCCCGCCGCCGAGATGAGCGAGCGCACCCGGATGATCATGACCTATGCCCTGTGCGGCTTCGCCAACATCGGTTCGGTCGGCATCACCGTCTCGGGCCTGTCGGTGCTGATGCCCGAGCGTCGCGAAGAGGTTCTGGGCCTGATCTGGAAGGCGCTGTTCGCCGGCTTCCTGTCGACCCTGATGACGGCGGCCATTGTCGGAGCCATGCCTGCGGTTATCTTCGGCTGACAATCACCGGGACAGCCCGGGTCAGGAAACGTCGATGAAGCTCTACACCTCCCACCGCGCGCCCAACCCGCGCCGGGTCCGCTGGGTCATGGCCGAGAAGGGCATCACCGAGGTCGAACTGGTCGAGGTCGACATCATGGCCGGCGACCACAAGACCGCCGACTATCGCGCCCGCGTCGGCGTGCCCCACGTCCCGGCGCTGGAGCTGGACGACGGCACCACCATTTCGGAGTCGGTGGCCATCTGCCGCTATCTGGAGGCGCTCTGGCCCGAGCCCAACCTGTTCGGCGTCGACGCCCGCGAACAGGCCATTGTCGAGATGTGGACCCGCCGCAACGAGTTCTATCTCGCCAATCCGATCATGCTGAACGTGCGCCACACCCATCCGCTGATGGCGGCGCTGGAAGGGGCGCAGGTCGCCGAGGTGGCCCAGTACAATCGCCTGTGGGCCGAGCGCTTCATGCGGACCCTGGACGAGCGCCTGGCCGACCATGAGTTCATCGCCCTGGACCGCTTCACCATCGCCGACATCGTCGCCGTGATCGGGCTGGATTTCGCCCGGCTGGTCAAATACCGCCCGCCCGCCGAACTGACCCATCTGGCCCGCTGGCTGGAGACCTGCCGGGCGCGTCCGGCGGCGGGAGCGGGAATCTGAGGCTCGCAGCCGTCGGTTGAAATTTCGGGTTAGCTATGCTAGCTAACGTGTATGGCGGTCACCGCGAACATCCATGAGGCGAAGACCACGCTCTCCAAGCTGATCGAGCGCGCGATGGCGGGTGAGGAAGTCATCATCGCCAAGGCGGGCAAGCCGGTGGTGCGGCTCGTGCCGGTCGAAAAGCTGGTGGCGGTGGATCGGTCGGCGATCATGGGCAAGTACGCGGGGCGGATGATCCTGTCTGACGACTGGGAAGATCCGGTCTTCGACGCCGAGATGGAGCGGAAGTGGTTCGGCGATGACGAAGTCGCACCGGCCCATGCCGCTGAAGACGGCAAGCCGTTCAAACGCTGATGCAACTGCTGCTCGACGCCCATGTGGTGATCTGGTTCCTGTCGAACCCAAGCCGCCTGCGTCCGACGACGCTTGAAGAGATCCAAAGCCCGGACAACGAGATTTTCGTCAGCACGGCGTCATTGCTTGAAATGACGGCCAAGGCTGCGACGGGGCGATTGATCTTCGATGACGAGATGCGGGCGGATATCGAAACGATTTCGACATGGTTGCCGGTGGCCGCCGAGCATGCCCTGAGAGTGCAGACGCTGCCGCCGATCCATAAGGACCCCTTTGACCGGGTCATCGTGGCTCAGGCCCTGATCGAACGAATGATCCTCGTGACGAGCGATCGCATCCTGGGGGACTACCACGTCCCGATCATGCTGGCCTGATGGCCCCTGCCTTCACCCCCGCGGCGTGAACTTCTTGATCACGCCCGAGAAGGTCATCAGCATCCGGCCGCCGGTGGTGATCTGGCCGCGCACGAAGATCAGCGAGCCGCCGGCGCGGACCACCTCGCCGGTCGCCTCGATCAGCTCCCCGACCCGGGCGCCGTCGACGAAGGTCGAATCCAGCTGCACCGTCACGCCGTTCTTGCCCTCCATCTCCTGATAGGCGGTCTGGAACAGGGCGATGTCAGCGAAGGTCATCAGGCAGCCGCCGTGCATGCGGTGGCCCGAGTTCATGTGCTTGGGCTCGGCCCGGAAGGCGCAGCGCATCCGGCCGTCGGGATCGGGCTTGAAGTAGAAGGGGCCGACGGTCTGGTCGAAGGTCCCGTGCAGGTCGTAGGTCTGCCAGCCGGCGAACTCGCCTTCCTCTACGGTAATTTTCGCGACCATTTTGAACTCCGCCTTCTTTCTGGTCCCGCAATGCATCATAGAAGCGCGATGAGCGACCCCATCGAAACCGCAATCTTCGAAAAACTTTCCCGCGTCGACCCCAAGGGCGACAACGGCAAGAGCATCGAACCCTCCGACGTGGCCAAGGATCTGCAGCCCGAACAGTGGCAGCGGATGCTGCCCAAGGTGCGCGCCGTGGCCCTGGGCCTGATGCGTCAGGGCAAGCTGACCATCACCAAGAAGGGCAAGGCGATCGATCCGAACGCCATGAAGGGCGTCGTCCGCCTGCGCCTGCCGACGGCCGAGGAAGCCGCCGCCGCCAAGGCTGCCCTGCCGCCCGTCGTCAATGAGGACGATGACGACTTCGCCTGATCGCGATTTGACGTCTGATCTGGACGACGTCCTCGCCGACATCCGCGCCTGCCGCGCCTGTCTGGGCGAACTGCCGCACACCCCGCGACCGGTGGTGCGGGTCTTTCCCGAGACCCGGCTCTTGATCTGCGGCCAGGCCCCCGGGCGGCGGGTGCATGAGAGCGGCCTGCCGTTCACCGATCCGTCCGGCGATCGCCTGCGCCAGTGGCTGGGCGTCGACTATGAGACCTTCTACGCGGACCACCGCATCGGGGTCGCGGCCCAGGCGTTCTGCTATCCGGGCACGGCGCCGAAAGGCGGGGACTATCCGCCGCCGCGCCGCTGCGCCGAGCTGTGGCGGCCTCAACTGCTCGCGGCCCTGCCGAAGATGGAGTTGACCCTGCTGGTCGGCGGCTATGCGCAGGAGTGGGCGCTCGGCGAGCGGGCAGGGCGGAACATGACCGAGACGGTGCGCGACTGGAGGGCCTTCGCGCCCGACATCCTGCCCCTGCCGCACCCGTCCTGGCGAAACACGGCCTGGCTCAGAAAAAATCCGTGGTTCGAGGCCGAGATCGTGCCTTACTTGCGCCGGCGCGTGGCGGACATCCTGAGCTCATGACCTTTCGTATTCCCGGCTTGATCGCCGCAGCCCTCGCGGCGTTCTCGCTGGCGTCTTGCGCCACGCCTCTGGTCCAGTCGCCGCTGACGCCGCCGCCGGGTTTCACCGGGCCGCGCATCGAGGACGCCCCGGCGCCCGGCATGACCGGCGCCTTCATCGTTCAGGACGGGGCGCGGCTGCCCTTCCTGCACTGGGCCCCCGCCGACGGGAAGCCGTGGGCGACCATCGTGGCCCTGCACGGGATGAACGACCACGACGCCTCCTTCCGCCTGGCCGGGCCCTGGTGGGCGGCGCACGGCATCGAGGTCTGGAGTTTTGACCAGCGCGGCTTCGGCCAGGCGCCGCAGAAGGGCGTCTGGGGCGGCGAGGCCCTGATGACCGAGGACCTGCGCACCATCACCGCGCTTGTCCGTGCGCGGCGTCCCGATGCGACGCTGGCGGTGGTGGGCGAGAGCATGGGCGGGTCGGTGACCGCCGCCGCCTTCGGCTCGGACCGTCCGCCGGACGCCGACCGCGTCGTGCTGCTGGCCCCCGGCGTCTGGGGCTGGTCCAGTCAGAACATCTTCAACCGCACCAGTCTGTGGATCACCTCGCGTGTCGTCGGGGACCTGTCGGTGGAGCCGCCGGACTTCATCGCCCGTCACATCCTGGCGTCGGACAATGTGCTGGAGCTGATCCGCAACGGCCGCGATCCCGACAGCCTGCTGTCGACCCGCTTCGACGCCATCTCGGGTCTGGTCGATCTGATGGAGAGCGCGTCCAACCGGATCGGTCTGATCAGGGCGCCGGTGATCCTGATGTACGGCGCCCACGATCAGGTGGTGGAGGCCGGGCCGATGCGCCGGGCGCTGGAGCGGGCCGGGACGCCGCCCAACCTGCGCACCGCATATTACGACGACGGCTGGCATCTGCTGAACCGCAACCTCGGCGCCGAACGGGTCTATCGCGACGTCGAGGCGTATCTGCGCGATGCCTCCGCGCCCCTGCCGTCGGGGGCGCCGCCGGTGCTGCCGGAGCTTAAAAAGGGTCACTAACCAAAGGAAGGTAACCTCTCTTAACGCGCCGTTTACCACGCAGGCGGCAGTTTCTGCCTAGCGGGCGTGGTTGGGCTTCCCGCCGATTTTCAGTAGGCGGGAACGCGTGGGCGGCTTCACGGCGGCGTTGCAGAGATTTGGTGTCGGCCGACTGGCTGCGGTGTTGGGCGTCGCCGCCGGCGTCGCGGCCGTGCTGGTCGCCGTCATGCTGCGCATGGGCCAGGCGCCGGACGCGCTGCTCTATTCCAACCTGGACCTGAAGGAGGCGGGCGACATCACCGCCTCGCTGGAACAGGCCGGCATCAAGTACAAGACCCAGGGCGACGGCTCGACCATCATGGTCAACCGCGACGACGTCGGCACCGCCCGGATGATGGTGGCGTCCAAGGGGCTCGTGACCACGGGCTCGGTCGGCTACGAAATCTTCGACAACCAGTCGGTGCTCGGCCAGACCGAGTTCCAGCAGAACCTCAACGAAAAGCGCGCCCTGGAAGGCGAGCTGGGCCGCACCATCCTGTCCTACCGGGGCATTTCCTCGGCCAAGGTGCTGATCGCCCTGCCGCGCCGCGAGATGTTCGCCTCCGCCACCGGCGACCCCACCGCCGCGGTCGTGGTCGGGGTCGGCGGGCGTCCGCTGACCGGCGACCAGATCCAGGCCATCCGCAACGTCGTGGCCTCCTCGGTGCCCGGCCTGAAGCCCGAGAAGGTCACCGTCACCGACACCGCCAACCGGACGCTGGCCGCCGGCTCGGGCGAGGAGGGCTTTTCCGCCGCCTCGGCCCAGGACTCCAAGAACGCCACCGAGGCCCAGCTGCAGGCCCGGATCATGGACATCGTTGAGGGCGTCGTCGGCCCGGGCGCCGCCAAGGTCCAGGTCACCGCCGACATCGATCACAGCCGCTCGACCACCCAGGAACAGAAGTTCGATCCCGACGGCCAGGTCGTCCGCTCGACCTCGACCAACGGCTCGGAAAAGACCGACACCACCGGCGATCCGTCCGGCGGCACGACGGCGACCAACAACATCCCGGGCGGCGCGGCCCCGACCACGACCCCGGCGGGTTCGAGCGACAAGGCCAATACCGAGACCACCAACTACGAAATCTCCAACACCACCACGACCACGATCAAGGAAGCCGGTCAGGTCCAGAAGCTGGCCGTCGCGGTCGCCGTCGACGGCGTCTGGACCCCGGCCAAGGACGGCAAGGGCGAGCCCACCTATGCGCCGCGCTCGGCCGAGGACATCGCCAAGATCGACGCCCTGGTGAAGGCGGCCATCGGTTACGATCAGCAGCGCGGCGACCAGGTGAAGGTCGACAACGTCAAGTTCAGCCACGACACCTCGGCCGCGGGCGGCACCGAGACCAGCTCCTCGCTGCTGGACTTCGACAAGAACGACATCATGCGCGGCGTCGAGCTGCTGGTGCTGCTGGTGACCGGCCTGCTGCTGATCTTCTTCGTGCTGCGTCCGCTGCTGAAGACCGCCAATACGACGGGCGTCCCCGCCCTGGCGGGCGCCGCGGCGGGCGGGCCGGGCGTGACCCAGCTGCAGACCGTCATGGTCGACGGCGTGCCGCAACTGGTCGCGCCGCAATCCGACATGGATCAGCGGCTCGACATCGCCCGCATCGAGGGTCAGGTGAAGGCGTCCTCGGTCAAGAAGGTCGCCGAGTTCGTCGAGAACCATCCGGATGAGTCGACCGCGATCCTGCGCGGCTGGCTGCACGACACCTGATGGCTCCGCGCATGGCCACCACGAAGAAGCCGTCGGTCGAGGACGCGAAAAAACTCACCGGTCCCGAAAAGGCGGCCGTCATCCTGTTGTCGCTCGGCGAGGAGCACACCCAGCTCTGGAAGAACCTCGACGACGAGGAGATCAAGGAGATCTCCCAGGCCATGGCCGGCCTCGGCACGGTGAGCGCCGTGGTCGTCGAGGAGCTGCTGCTGGAGTTCGTGTCCGGCATGACCGGCTCGGGCGCGGTCATGGGCTCGTTCGAACAGACCCAGCGACTGCTGGCCGCCTTCATGCCCGCCGACCGCGTCGACGGCCTGATGGAGGAAATCCGCGGTCCGGCCGGCCGGACCATGTGGGACAAGCTGGGCAATGTGAACGAGGCGGTTCTCGCCAACTATCTGAAGAACGAATACCCCCAGACCGTCGCCGTGGTCCTGTCCAAGGTGAAGCCCGACCACGCCGCCCGCGTCCTGACCTCCCTGCCGGAGGACTTCGCCCTGGAGTGCGTGCAGCGGATGCTGCGCATGGAGCCGGTGCAGCGCGAGATCCTGGACAAGATCGAACAGACCCTGCGCGTCGAGTTCATGTCCAACCTGGCCCGCACGTCCAAGCGCGACAGCCACGAAATGATGGCCGACATCTTCAACTCGTTCGACCGCCAGACCGAGGCCCGCTTCATCGGCGCCCTGGAAGAGCGCAACCGCGAGGCGGCCGAGCGCATCCGCGCCCTGATGTTCGTCTTCGAGGACCTGAACAAGCTGGATCCGGGCGGCGTCCAGACCCTGCTGCGCGCGGTCGAGAAGGACCAGCTCGGCCTGGCCCTGAAGGGCGCGTCCGAAGGCCTGCGCGAGATGTTCTTCACCAACATGTCCGAACGCGCGTCCAAGATCATGCGCGAGGACATGGAGTCGATGGGCCCCGTGCGTCTGAAGGACGTCGACAGTGCCCAGATGGCCATGGTCCAGGCCGCCAAGGACCTCGCCGCCAAGGGCGAGATCATGCTGGCCGGGGCCGGCGGCGCCGACGACGAGCTGATTTACTGACATGATCACTTCAGCCGCCAACACCCGCCCTTTCAGCTTCGACACCGAGTTCGACGACGCCGGAGGCGTGACCGCCCACGGTCAGGTCTTCACGCCGACCAAGCGCGCCTATCTGCCGGCCGAGGTCGAGGCCCTGGTCGCCCAGGCCCGGCTGGAAGGCCGCGAGACGGCGCTTGCCGAGGTCGAAAGCCTGCACGCCATGGCCGTGGTCACCCTGGGTCAGGCCGTCGCCGCCGCCGCGCCCTCGCTGGGCGCCGTGGCCCAGGCGCACCGCGAACAGTCGGCCGAACTGGCCCTGGCCGCGGCCCGCGTCCTGGCCGCCGGCGCCCTGGAGCGTTTCCCGGCCGGCCCGATCCAGGCCGCGCTTGAGGCACTCGGGGCCGAGATCGACGCCACCCCGCGTCTGGTCATCCGCGCCCGCGGCCTGGACGAGAGCGTGCAGGCGAAGCTTCAGTCCATCTGCGTCGACGCCGGCTTCACCGGTCTGGTCGCCTTCCGTGACGAGCCGGGCATGGCGGCGGCGGCCTTCCAGCTGGAATGGGCCGACGGCCGCGCCGACTTCGACCCCGCCGAGGCCGCCGCGCGGATGCGCGAGGCCCTGACCGCCGCCCTCGCCGCCGAGGCCGGCCACGCTGAAACGATCAATGGGAGCAACTTCTGATGGCTGAGGATTTCGCCCTGGAGGAGTTCGGCGCCTCCACCGCCCTGGCGACGATGGAAGAGGCCGGCGACAAGAGCGCCGTTGACCTGGCCCCCGTCTTCGACGTGCCGGTCAACATCTCGGCCGTGCTGGGCAAGGCCCATATGACCGTGGCCCAGCTGCTCAAGCTGAACCGCGGCAGCGTGCTGGAGCTGGACCGCAAGGTCGGCGAGGCCATCGATATTTTCGTCAACAACCGTCTGGTCGCCCGCGGGGAGGTCGTCGTCGTCGAGGACCGCCTGGGCGTGACCATGACGGAAATCATCAAGACCGAGGACTCGGCGGCCTAGGCCGTCGGTTCTGCGTAAGAGTTAGAGGAGAAGACCGATGCGGCTTCTGGTGGTTGGCAGGCTGAGCGGACAGCTCGCGGCGGCGGTGAAGATGGCCATGGCGCACGGCGCCAAGGTCCAGCACGTCGAGCGCACCGATCAGGCGACGGAACAGCTCCGGCGCGGGCAGGGGGCCGACCTCTTGATGGTCGACTACAACCTCGACATCTCGGGCCTGATCGCGGCCAACGACGCCGAGCGGATCTTCGTGCCCGTCGTGGCCTGCGGCGTCGACAATGACGCAGACAAGGCCGCCGCCGCTATCCGGGCCGGGGCCAAGGAGTTCATTCCGCTTCCGCCCGAGGCCGATCTGATCGCCGCGGTCCTGTCGGCCGTCGCCGACGACGAGCGTCCGATGATCTCGGCCGATCCGTCGATGCAGGCGGTGGTCAAGCTGGCCGACCAGGTCGCCCGCTCGGAAGCCTCGATCCTGATCACCGGGGAAAGCGGCGTCGGTAAGGAAGTCATGGCGCGCTATCTGCACGTCAACTCCAAGCGGTCGGAACGCCCCTTCATCAGCGTCAACTGCGCCGCCATCCCCGACAATCTGCTGGAGAGCGAGCTGTTCGGCCACGAGAAGGGGGCCTTCACCGGCGCCGTGGCCCGCCGCATCGGCAAGTTCGAGGAGGCCGACGGCGGCACCCTGCTGCTGGACGAAATCAGCGAAATGGACGCCCGCCTGCAGGCCAAGCTGCTGCGCGCCATCCAGGAGCGGGTCATCGACCGCGTCGGCGGCACCAAGCCCGTGCCGGTCAATATCCGCATCATCGCCACCTCGAACCGCGATCTGGCCAAGGCCGTGGCGGAAGGCGTGTTCCGGGAAGACCTTCTGTACCGCCTGAACGTGGTCAATCTGCGCCTGCCGTCCCTGCGCGAACGTCCGGGCGACGTCGCCGTCCTGGCCGACCATTTCGTGAAGAAATACGCCGCCGCCAACGGCGTGCCGGCCCGCCCGCTGTCGGCCGACGCCCGTCGCGCCCTGGCCGCCCACCGCTGGCCCGGCAACGTGCGTGAGCTGGAAAACGCCATGCACCGCGCGGTCCTGCTGGCCGTCGGTCCGGAGATCGACGCCGAGGCCATCCGTCTTCCGGACGGTCAGCCGCTTTCGGGCGTTGTGGCGCAGGCCGACTCGGGCCCTGCTGCGCGCGCCGCCCAGACCGCCGACGCCGTGTCGCGCGCCTATGTCGGCCAGACCGTGGCGCAGATGGAAAAGACCCTGATCCTGGACACCTTGACCCACTGCCTGGGCAACCGCACCCATGCGGCCAACATCCTGGGCATCTCGATCCGGACCCTGCGCAACAAGCTGAACGAATACGCCGACGAGGGCACGGCCATCATGGCTCCCCAGAACGGCGTCGCGGCCAACTACGGCGCGAGCGCGGCCTGATAAATGGCGTTGCTGACGGATCGTAGAAGCGTCCTGGCGGGCCTGACCCTGATCGGTCTGGGCGGCTGCGAGCGCACGCGTGACGAACCGTCGACCCAGGTCCCCCTGCCGCCGCGCGACGTGGCCTTTGACCTGTCCGATCTGGAGCGCGAGAACGGCGGCCGCATCGGCCTCAGCGTCCTTGACGGCCATCGCGCCTCCTGGCGGGCCAATGAGCGGTTCAACTACTGCTCGACCTTCAAGCTGTTCCTGGCCGCCGCCATGCTGGAGCGCATCCAGCAGGGCAAGGAGAAGGCCGACCGCGCCGTCCCCGTGACCGCCGCCGACATGCTGGACCACGCCCCGGTCACCGAGACCGCCGTCGGCCAGACCATGACCCTGATCGATCTGATGAAGGCGACGGTCGAGGTCAGCGACAATCCCGCCGCCAACATCCTGATCCGCGAGCTGGGCGGGCTGGACGAACTGCGCGCCTGGTATCGTCGCGCGGGCGACGACGTGACCCGCGTCGACCGTCTGGAGCCGCAACTCAACGTCAAGGACGGCGACAAGGACACCACCCTGCCGTTCCAGGCCGCGACCAATCTGAACTGGATCCTCGAGGCCTATCAGCCCCTGGTCTTCCAGTCGCGCTATCGTCCGCTGTGGGACTGGCTGATCGACAGCCCGACCGGCGAGAAGCGCATCAAGGCCGGGGTGCCCGCGGGCTGGACCGTGGCCCACAAGACCGGAACCGGCGGCGCGGGCCAGACCAACGACATCGGCGTGGTCTATCCGGCCATGGGCGACCCGATCCCGGTCGCCGTCTTCTATGAGGCGCCCGAGAGCCTGGCGCCCGAAAAGCGTGACGCCGTCATCGCGGAGGCCACCCGCCGCGGTCTGGCCGCCCTCGGCCACGGAACCCCGGTTGAAGGGGCCGCCGCATGACCGACGCCACCCTGATGAAGGACGGCTACGCCCGTCCGACCGGCAATGACATCCGCGGCTGGCTGATGCGTGGCGAGGTCGCCATGGCGGTCGGCGTCATCGGCGTGATCATGCTGCTGATCCTGCCGATCCCGAAGTTTCTTCTGGACGTGCTGCTGGCCCTGTCGCTGACCTCGTCGGTGCTGATCCTGATGACGGCGCTGATGATGAAGCGCCCGCTCGACTTCGCCATCTTCCCGACGGTGCTGCTGGTCTCGACCCTGTTCCGTCTGGGCCTGAACCTGGCCTCTACGCGTCTGATCCTGACCCACGGACACCAGGGTCACGATGCCGGCGGTCAGGTGATCCAGGCGTTCGGCGCCCTGATGATGGGCGGCAGCTTCATCATCGGGATCATCATCTTCGCCATCATCCTGGTGGTGAACTTCGTGGTCATCACCAAGGGTTCGACCCGGATCGCCGAGGTCTCGGCCCGCTTCACCCTGGACTCCATGCCGGGCAAGCAGATGGCCATCGACGCCGACCTGTCGTCGGGTCTGATCAACGAGGACCAGGCCAAGCTGCGCCGCAAGGAGCTGGAGCAGGAATCGACCTTCTTCGGGGCCATGGACGGTGCGTCGAAGTTCGTGCGCGGCGACGCCGTGGCCGGTCTGATCATCACCTTCATCAACGCCATCGGCGGCATGCTGATCGGCGTCATCCAGCACCAGCTGCCCTTCCAGGAAGCGGCCTCGACCTATGTCCAGCTGACCATCGGCGACGGTCTGGTCACCCAGGTCCCGGCCATCATCATCTCGATCGCCGCCGGCTTCCTGGTGTCCAAGGCGGGCGTCGAGGGCACGGCCGACAAGGCCCTGGTCCAGCAACTGGCCACCAATCCGGTCAGCCTGGGCATGGTCTCGGGCGCCGCCGGCCTGATCGGCCTGATCCCCGGGATGCCGATCATCCCGTTCGCCGCCCTGGCTCTGGGCACCGGCTTCATGGCCTGGCGTCTGGGTCGGGCCCGGCTCAAGCCCGAGCCGACCGAGGCCGAGAAGGCCGCCGCCGCGGCCGTGGCGGGCGGCAAGCCCAAGGAGGACGCCGAGGAGCCTATCGGCACCGCCCTGACCATCGACGAGGTCAAGATCGAGCTGGGCTATTCCCTGCTGTCGCTGATCAACGACCTCGAAGGCCGCCGCCTGACCGACCAGATCCGCGCCCTGCGCCGGGCGCTGGCCCAGGAGTACGGCTTCGTCATTCCGTCGGTCCGCATCCTCGACAACATGCGCCTGCCGACCCAGGGCTATGCCATCCGCATCAAGGAGATGGAGGCCGGAGCCGGCGAGGTGCGTCTGGGCTCCCTGATGGCCATGGACCCGACCGGCCGTCAGGTCGAACTGCCCGGCGAACACACCAAGGAGCCCGCCTTCGGTCTGCCCGCCACCTGGATCGACGAATCCTTGCGCGAAGAAGCCACCTTCCGGGGCTACACCATCGTCGATCCCTCGACGGTGCTGACCACCCACCTGACCGAGATCCTCAAGGAGAACATGGCCGATCTGCTGTCCTATGCAGAGGTCCAGAAGCTCATCAAGGAACTGGGCGAGGAGGAGAAGAAGCTGGTCGACGAACTGGTGCCCTCGGTCGTCACCGTCACCACGCTTCAACGGGTCCTGCAGGCCCTGCTCAAGGAAAAGGTCTCGATCCGCGACCTGGGCGCCATCCTCGAGGGCCTGGCCGAGGCCGCGCCGCACTCGTCTTCGGTCACCACCCTGGTCGAGCACGTCCGCAGCCGTCTGGCGCGTCAGCTGTGCTGGCAGCACAAGGGCGACGACGGCGCCCTGCCCATCGTCACCCTGTCGCCGGAATGGGAAGCCGCCTTCGCAGAGGCCCTGGTCGGGACGGGCGAGGACAAGCAGCTGGCCATGGCCCCGTCGCGCCTGCAGGACTTCATCCGCAACGTCCGCGACGTCTTCGAGCGCGCCGCCATGGCGGGCGAGACCGCGGTCCTGCTGACCGGGCCCCAGATCCGACCCTACGTCCGCTCCATCATCGAACGCTTCCGCGGCCAGACCGTGGTGATGAGCCAGAACGAGGTCCACCCCAAGGCCCGGCTGAAGACCATCGGCCAGGTCTAGACCCGGCTCCGGCCGCGTCCGAGCGTCGCGCCCCGCTGGACAGCCCCTGCCCCCCGTGTCGTCATGGCCGCCGGTCCTTCAGGAGCCGTGACATGATGCGTCAGCTCGTCCTTGCCGCCGTCCTTTGCCTCGCCGTCGCGGCGCCCGCCTCGGCCCAGATGGCCGGCTTTCCCGCGGTGACCGACGCCTCGCGCGCCGAGGCGACCGGCGAGCGGGTCATCAGCCTCAGCACCGTCGTCCCTGTCCCTCCGGCCGAGGTCTGGACGGTGCTGACCACGCCAGAGGGCTGGGTCGCCCATCTCGGCGTCGCCAAGGCCGCCATCGATCTCCGGATCGATGGGGTGATCGAGACCAGCTACGACCCGGCCGTGGCGCTCGGCTCGCCGGGGACGATCAGGAACCAGATCGTCGCCTATGTCCCCGGCCGGCTGCTGGCGATCCGCAACATCCAGGCGCCGGACGGTTTCGCCCACGCCGCAGAGTTCGGGCGCACGGTCACTATCCTGACCCTGACGCGGGTCGATGGCGGGACCCGGATAGACCTCGAGGGCGTGGGCTTTGTCCCGGGTCCGGCGTTCGACGCCCTCTATGGCCAGTTCCACACCGGAGACGCCTGGACGCTGCAGCAGCTTCACGACGGCCTGACGCCGAAACCCTGAAGCGCCGTCCTAGTTGACCCGGCTCCATCCGCCCGCCGAGGCGTTGCGGGCCGCGTCATTGGCGGGGCGGGCGATCAGGCCGGACTGGGTGATCCAGACTTCGTAACGGGCCCCGTCGGCCATCGGCATATAGGCGGCAGACCCATAGAGGGTGTCGACCGCATCGACGTAGCGGCGATAGCGGCGCGCGGCGTCCCAGGCGCTGATCTTCCACGGCACGACGGTTCCCATCACCTTCACCCGCTCGTCGCCGCCCGACAGGGCGTGGACGCTGCGGGCGCCGGTGCGCTCCTGTTCGATGTCCTGATAGCGGCCCGACAGCCGGTCCAGCCGGTACTGGGTGTCCAGCCCCAGCACATTGGCCCACGGCTTCCACTTCAGCACCTGGGCCTCGACGCGCCAGTCGTCGCCGTTGACCGGATAGACGGCGACCCGTTCCGGTTCGTCCTTCGCCGCCGGCGGCTGGATGACGGTGACCTCGAAATACTGGGGCGCCAGCTGCCTGAGCTGGATGGTGGCGACCGGCCGCTCATAGGTCAGCCGGGCATAGGTCTGGACGTTCAGCGCCAGCAGGACGACTGCCAGGGCGGCCCACAGGACCACGCCGCCGCCGATCATCTTCAGGATGCCGCTGAACGGCCGCCCCCGGAACAGCGAAACCAGCCCGTTCAGCACGAACAGGGCGCTCACGAAGGCCACCAGAGCCGGTACGACCCACCACCAGGACACCATATCGATCGCGCTCCCCAACGCCCTGACCAATCGCTCGGCCAATCCTTTGGCCCGTCCGTACAATCGTTTGCAGCCGCTCCGGTTGCGTGACGACGCTGGACAGCGGCCAAACCCCGACTAAAGCTTGTCCCATGTCAGTGGATACCGCCAGCCGCTTCCCCTCAATGGGGCGTTTCTCGAAGTGGCGTGAGTTCCTCAGGACCTCGTCCCTGGCTCGCTCCGTCGTGCTTCTGCTGACTGCGGCCCTGGTCCTGCTGCTGCTGGTCAATGTCTCGACCTTCATCATGATCAACCGCACGGCGGGTTATAACGCCCAGGTAGACCAGACCTGGCAGTCGCGCCGCGTGGCCCGCAGCATCGTCCTCAACGTCCAGGGCGCCGAGACCGCCCAGCGCGGCTTCCTCCTCACGGGCCAGCCGGGCTTCCTCGTCACCTTCGAGAAGAACAAGGCGGCGCTTGCGGCCATCTTCGCCGACTTTGAAACGCGCGCGGCCGGCGACGAGGTCTCGCTGGCCTCGGCGGAAGCCCTGACCCGGATCACCCGCGACAAATATATCGAGATGTCCGGCACCCTCGATCTGGCGCGTCAGGGCCGCATCGGGCAGGCGGTCAGCCGGGTGCGGACCGGGCAGGGACAGGCCCTGACCGAACAGCTCAACGCCGAGATGACCCGGCTGGACACCCACATCGGCCAGACCCTCGAAGACCGCCGCGCCCGGTCCGAGCGCGGCGCCTTCCTGACCGTGACGATCAACGCCATCGCAGGCCTGCTGATCCTCGTCCTCGCCGGGATCATCCTGATGCTGGTGCGGCGCTATCTGGCGGAGATCAACGCCGCCAGGGCCGAGCTGGACCGCGTCAACGCCGGGCTGGAGGAGACCATCAAGGCCCGCACCGGCGCCCTCGTCCGCGCCAACGAGGAGGTGCAGCGTTTCGCCTATATCGTCAGCCACGATCTGCGCTCGCCCCTGGTCAACGTCATGGGCTACACCTCCGAGCTGGAGCAGGCGGGCAAGACGGTCGACAAGGCGATCACGAAGGCCGAGGCCGAACGCGAGGTCGATCCCGAGGTCGTCATGGCCGTGCGCGAGGACATCCCTGAGGCCGTGGGCTTCATCCGCGCCTCGACCGAGAAGATGGACCGGCTGATCAACGCCATCCTCAAGCTCTCGCGCGAGGGCCGCCGCAACCTGACGCCCGAGAGCCTCGACATGACCGCCATGGTCGGCCGTATCGCCGACAGCATGCGTCACCAGACCGAGGAGAAGGGCGCCGAGATCGTCGTCGAAGCCCTGCCGGCCTTCGAGAACGACCGCCTGTCGATCGAACAGGTGTTCGGCAATCTGATCGACAACGCCGTCAAATATCTGGATGCGAGCCGGCCCGGCCATATCGTCGTCTCGGGACGCGAGCGGGCCGGAGGCTGGGTCGAATATTCCGTCGCCGACAACGGCCGCGGCATCGCTCCGCGAGACCACGAACGGGTTTTCGAGCTGTTCCGCCGCGCCGGCCGTCAGGACACCCAGGGTGAGGGGCTGGGTCTGGCCTTTGTGCGCAACAGCGTTCGCCGACTGGGTGGTGAGATCACGCTTGAGTCCAAGCTCGGCGAGGGCTCGACTTTCCTTCTGAAATTCCCCAAACGCCTGATCCTCGACGAGGCTGGAGACGCACTGTGAGCACCCCTGTAAAGATCGTCATGGTCGAAGACGATCATGGCCACGCCAAGCTGATCGAGAAGAACATCCGGCGCGCCAACATCTCCAACGAGATCGTGCATTTCGATTCCGGCCAGCCGGCGCTGGATTATCTGTTCTCGGACGAAGTCCGCTCCAACGGCCCGATGCTGATCCTGCTGGATCTCAACCTGCCCGACATGCAGGGCACGGACATCCTGGCCGAGGTCAAGAAGGACGAGCGCCTGCGCCGCGCGCCGGTCGTGGTCCTGACCACCACCGACGACAAGACCGAAATCCAGCGCTGCTACGACCTGGGCTGCAACGTCTACATCACCAAGCCTGTCGACTATGAAAGCTTCGCCGGCGCCATTCGCCAGCTGGGTCTGTTCCTGTCCGTGATGCAGGCCCCCGAGATCGAATGACCGATTCCAGGCCGGCGATCCGGCTCCTCTACATCGACGATGACGCCGGCCTGGCCCGGCTGGTCCAGAAGGAACTGGGCCGGCACGGCTATGAGGTGACCTGCGCCATCGACGGGGATGCGGGGCTGGAGGCTCTGGCCGCGGCGACGTTCGACGTCTGCGCCCTGGATCACTATATGCCCGGCCGCTACGGGCTGGACGTCCTGCCCGACATCCTGGCCATGCCCGCCCCGCCGCCGGTCGTCTATGTGACGGGCGCGCAGGAAGGCCGCATCGCCGTCGCCGCCCTGCGCGCCGGCGCCGCCGACTATGTGATCAAGGACGTGTCGGAGGACTTCACCGCCCTGCTGCGCTCGGCGCTGGAAGACGCCCTGCTGCGCCGCCGTCTGCAGCGCGAGAATGACGAGGCCGTCGAACAGGTGCGTCTGGCCCGCGACCGGGCCGAGGCCATGCTGCGCGAGGTCAACCACCGGGTCGGCAACTCCCTGCAGCTGGTGTCGACCTTCATGTCGCTGCAGCTGCGCCATCTGGCCGACGACGGCGCCCGCGCGGCCCTGCGCGAGGCCCAGGCCCGCATCGAGGCCGTGGCCCACGTCCATCGCCGCCTCTACACCTCGGGCGACATGTCCACCGTGGCCATGGATGAATATCTGGCCGGGCTGATCGACGAACTGGGCAAGTCCCTGGGCCCCGATGAGGGCTCGCCGACCCTGACCCTCGAAGCCGTGCCCATGCGGGTCTCGACCGACCAGGCGGTCTCCCTGGGCGTGGTCGTCACCGAACTGGTCACCAACGCCGTCAAATACGCCTATGCGCCGGGGCAGGGGGGCGAGATCCGCGTCATCCTGCGCCCGGACGACGAGGGCCGCGCCCTGCTGACCGTCGAGGACGACGGTCCCGGCATGGGCGACGGCGCGCCCAAGGGCACGGGTCTGGGCGGCAAGATCATCGCCGCCATGGCCTCCGGCCTGCGCTCGGCGATCGAGTTCGATCATGGGCACAAGGGCGTGCGCGCCCGTCTGGCCTTCGACCTCTGACCATGGCGGTCGCGCTCCAGTTCGGCCGTCGCGATCCGGGCGTCGACTATCCGGAGCGGCCCACGGCCTTCGGCCTGGTGTTCCACGACCAGAAGCTGGCTTGCGTCCGCGTCGAACGCGCCCGGTCATACTACGACCTGCCCGGCGGGGCGGTGGAGGCCGGGGAGACCGAGGAGGAGGCGCTGATCCGCGAATTCCTCGAAGAGACCGGGATGACGGTCCGTCCGGTCGAGCGGATCGCCGAGGCGGGCCAGTATTTCCGCAAATCCGACACCCGGCCGATGAACAATGTCGGGGGTCTGTGGATCGCCGAGATGATCGCCCTGAACCCGGCGGTGAAGGTCGAGGCCGATCACGAACTGGTCTGGCTCCACCCGCGCACGGCCCTGGCCGAACTGCGCCACGACGCCCACGCCTGGGCGGTCGCGAAATGGCTCCGGACCTGACGCTGCCGGTTCGGCGTCTGCCGCTCATGCGCTGGCCCTATGGGCTGATGCTGCCCGCGCCGGCCGCCGAGGTATTGGCCTTGATGGAAACCTATCGCGCAGCCGCACTCGCCGAAGCCGACCGTATGTTGCCGTAAACATCCCTCGGTCCGGGAACTCGCGCCTCTGGCCGGGGTTTGAGTATCCGAAGCGCCGCCTCCCTCGCGACGCCGTGCAAACGGAGATTTCAATGCCCGATCAAGATCGTATCGACGGCGCCGTCAAGAATGTCGGCGGCAAGATCAAGGAAGCGGCCGGCAAGATCACCGGCGACGAAAAGCTGAAAGCCGAAGGCAAGGCCGACCAGCTGACCGGCAAGGTCCAAAACGCCTTCGGCGGCGCCAAGGACTCGCTTCGCGACGCCGACCGCCGCAACTAGGCTCAGGTCCATTTCATCGAAAGCGCCGTCCGTTCGCGGGCGGCGTTTTTGCGTTCAGTCGCCGCCCAGGCGGAACTTCAGGCCGCCTTCATCGGGCTTGGGCCCGGTCGCGGGCGTGCAGCGGCGTTCGAAATTCACGCCCCCGCTGGCGGTCGCCGTCGGGCGCTCCTCGCAGACCTCGGCGGTCGGGGCGGCGCTGGAGGCCATCTCGCGGCGCGGAGGGGCGCAGGTCAGTTCATAGCCGCCCTGGCCGTTCGAGACCTGACGGCAGCCCTCGACGCCGCTCGGCTGCAGACCGGGCGGCAGGCGGTCGCCGAGCGCC
Source organism: Brevundimonas sp. GW821-FHT12E07 (assembly GCF_058807035.1). NCBI lineage: Bacteria > Pseudomonadati > Pseudomonadota > Alphaproteobacteria > Caulobacterales > Caulobacteraceae > Brevundimonas > Brevundimonas sp. GW821-FHT12E07. The sequence continues at coordinate 183,193 of NZ_JBXAQH010000005.1, forward strand.
GCGGCCAGCTGGGTCCGCACCCGCGCCTGACACAGCTCCATCGACGCCTCCTTGCGGATCATCGGGCTGCACTGCGAGCGCTCCCAGGAAAACGGATCGGCCAGGGCCCAGCCGGGGATTTCGGGGGCCGGCGGAGCGGCGGGCGGGGGCGGCGCGGTCTCGGACGCTTCCGGCGGCATTTCGGCGTCAGCGGCGGGCGGCGGGTTCCAGGAAATCATCCCGGCGGCCTGCTGCAACATCAGGGCGGCGACGACGGCGGTCAGCATCACGGATACTCCTGAACGAGGCCGCCAGACTGCACCCGTATCCGGGGAAAAGCTACCGTGCCGCTTGTCGCGCTGACTATCGCGTCAGCGCCCGCATGGCCCCTAGCGCGTGAGCGCGCGCATGGCTCTATCCAGACCGTCCAGGGTCAGGGGGAACATCCGCTGGTCCATGACCTCGTCGATCAGCTTCACCGAGGCGGTGTAGCTCCAGTATTTCTCGGCGACCGGGTTCAGCCAGACGGACTTGTCCCACTGCTGCCGGGCGCGTCTCAGCCAGACGGCGCCGGCCTCCTCGTTCCAGTGCTCGACCGAGCCGCCGGGCATGGTGACCTCATAGGGGCTCATGGTCGCGTCGCCGACGAAGATGGCCCGCCAGTCGCCCGGATATTTGTTGAGCACCTCCCAGGTCGGGGTCTGCTCGGAATGCCGACGGCGGTTGTCCTTCCAGACCCCTTCGTAGAGGCAGTTGTGGAAGTAGAAGAACTCCAGGTTCTTGAATTCGGTCCGGGCCGCCGAGAACAGCTCCTCGACCAGTTTGATATGGCCGTCCATCGAGCCGCCGACGTCGAGGAACAGCAGGACCTTGATGGTGTTGCGCCGCTCGGGCCGCATCTGGATGTCCAGCCAGCCCTGACGCGCCGTGCCGTCGATGGTGCCGTCAATATCCAGCTCGTCCGGGGCGCCCTGCCGCGCGAAGCGGCGCAGACGGCGCAGCGCCACCTTGATGTTGCGCGTACCCAGCTCGACCGTGTCGTCCAGGTTCCTGTACTCGCGCTTCTCCCAGACCTTGACCGCGCGCCCGTGCTTGCCCGGCCCGCCGATGCGCACGCCTTCGGGATTGTAGCCGCCGTGACCGAAGGGCGAGGTCCCGCCGGTGCCGATCCATTTGGACCCGCCCTCGTGTCGTTCCTTCTGCTCTTCCAGACGCTGTTTCAGCGTCTCCATCAGCTTTTCGAACCCGCCGAGCGCCTCGATCTCGGCCTTTTCCTCGTCGGTCAGGTATTTGTCGGTCAGCAGTTTCAGCCAGTCCTCGGGGATGTCGGTCGTCAGGTCGTCGCCGATCCCGACGCTCTCGACGCCCTTGAACACCTTGCCGAACACCTGGTCGAACCGGTCGTAGTGCTTCTCGTCCTTGACCAGCACCGCCCGCGACAGGTGGTAGAAGTCCTCGACCCGGCCGCCCGCCACGTCCTTGTCCATGGCCTCCATCAGGTGGAGCCATTCCTTGGTCGAAACCGGAACCTTGGCCTCGCGCAGGGCGGTGAAGAAGGGCAGGAGCATCGGGCGAACCTGAACCTCGATCAGTCTCGCCGCAAGATGAACTCGTGGTCGCGCCAGTCGCCGACCGGATAGAGGTATTCGCCGGCCTTGGAGAACCCGTAGGCCTCGTACAGCCTCTGGGCCTTCACATTGCCGCTCCAGACCCCGATCCACAGCGGGCCGTCGGTATTGGCCTGCATCCACTCCAGCGACAGCTTGAGCAGGGTCGTGCCCAGACCCAGCCCTTGCGCGCCCGTGCCGACGTACAGCCGCCGCAGCTCCATGTTCTGAGGCCGGGCATCGGGGTGAGGCAGGCCGTTCGGACCCGCATTGGCGAAGGCCAGCAGCTCGCCGTCTCGCTCCGCCACCCACCAGGCCGCGCCCGGCTCATCAAGCTTCTTCGCCGTCGCCGCCACGCCGAAGCTGGATTCCAGATAGTCCTCCAGATCCGCGGGCGGGTAGGGGATGCCGAAGCCGTCGACGAAGGTCTCCACGAAGGTCCGGCGGCCCAACGCCGACAGGGCTTGCGCATCTTCGGCGCGGCCGGGGCGGATGGTGATGTCGTCGAGAGTGCTCATGGCGGGGGATTACCGCGCGCGAAGGGCCTCGTCATCCGCGACAATCCTGATCGGAGGTCCTAACGTATTTATCGCATGGTCTCCCTGTTCACCCATTCGCACATGGTCGCCCACAACGCCGGCGACGGGCATCCCGAGCGGCCGGCGCGGCTGACCGCCGTGCTCGACGCCCTGGCCGACGCCGGTCTGGGCCGTGACCGGCGCGAGGCGACCGAGGCCGCCATCGCCGATCTGGAGCGGGTGCACCCCGCCGCCCACGTCGCCCGCCTGCTGGCCGCCGAACCCGCGACCGGCTTCAGCCAGCTGGACGCCGACACGGTTCTGGCCCCCGGCAGTCTGCGCGCCGCCCGTCTGGCGGCCGGAGCCCCGGTCGACGCCGTCCGGGCCGTGGCGGCGGGCGAGCTGACCCGCGCCTTCGCCGCCGTCCGCCCGCCCGGCCACCACGCCGAGCCGGACACGGCCATGGGCTTCTGCCTGTTCTCCAATGTCGCCGTCGCCGCCCGTGTGGCCCAGTCGCTGGGGATGGCCCGCGTCGCCGTGGTCGATTTCGACGTTCACCACGGCAACGGCACCCAGGCGGCGTTCGAGGCTGACGACAGCCTTTTCCTCGCCTCCATCCACCAGTCGCCCCTCTATCCGGGCACCGGCGCGGCGTCCGAGACCGGCGTCGGCAATATCGTCAACGCCCCCATCGCGCCCCATGCGGCCCGCGAGCACTGGCGTGCCGCCTTCGCCGGGACCCTGATGCCGGCGCTCGACGCCTTCGCCCCCGACCTGATCCTGATCTCCGCCGGCTTCGACGCCCACCGCCGCGATCCGCTGGCCCATCAGTCGCTGGAGGCCGAGGATTTCGCCTGGGCCACCCGTGCCGTGGTCGAGGTCGCGCGTCGCCGATGCGGCGGCAAGGTTGTGTCCTCGCTCGAGGGCGGTTACGACCTAGAAGGGCTCGGCCGTTCGGCGGTGGCTCATGTTCAGGCACTGGGGGAGGACTAAGGGACGCAGAACGCAGGGTAATTCCGCGCGCATCCTTTCATCATGACCCTTCCCGCCCGCACCCTCGACACCCCCGAATCCCTGCAGACTGGCCTTCCGGCCGCCAAACCCGGGGCCATCGTCCTGACCCGGCACGGCGAGCCGGCCCTGTCGCGCAAATGCATGCTGACCTCGGACCAGTATCGCGACTGGTGGGCCCGCTATGAGGTCGGCGGCCTGCGCCCCGGCCAGACCCCGCCGCCCGAACTGCTGGCCACCGCGGCCGGCGCGGGCGTCATCTTCGCCTCGACCCGCCAGCGGGCCCAGGAAACCGCCGCGGCCATCTCGGCCGGGCGCGAGGTCGTCTCCGACGTCCTGTTCATCGAGGCCCCCCTTCCGCCGCCGCATTTTCCGTCATGGTTCAAGCTGCCGCCGAAATACTGGGGCGCCGTCGCCCGCTTCTGGTGGCACGCCTTCGACCATCACGAGGGTCAGGAAACCCGGGCTGAGGCGGAAAGCCGCGCCGCCCGCGTCGCTGCCCTGCTGATCGAGCGCGCCGGGACCGGCGAGGACGTGCTGGTCCTGGCTCACGGCTATTTCAACCACATGGTCGGCGCCTGTCTGAAGGCGCGCGGCTGGGCCCTCGTCCACAACCAGGGCTTCAAATACTGGTCACAGCGTCGCTACGAGCGGCGTTGAGGCTTGGCGAGGCCGCCGCGCCCCGCCATAACGGTCTGTGATGACCGACGCCGCTCCCTCCACCGCCGATCTCTCCTTCGAGGACGCCCTCGCGCGCCTGGAAAACATCGTCTCCCGTCTCGAGTCGGGTCAGGCGCCGCTGGAGGAATCGATCACCCTCTATGAGGAGGGCGCGCGTCTGAAGGCTCATTGCGAGGCCCGGCTGAAGGCCGCCCAGCTGCGCGTCGAGAAGATCGTCGTCGGCGCCGACGGCCAGGCGAAGGGCGTCGAGCCCGCCGAGTTCAACTGATGGCGAGCGCCGCGACAGCCGTGGCCGAACGCATCGTCTTCGACGACTTCATGAAGGTCGATATCCGTATCGGCCGGGTGCTCAAGGCCGAGGCCTTTCCGGAAGCCCGCAAGCCCGCCTTCAAACTGACAATCGACTTCGGCCCGGAGATCGGCGTCAAACGCTCTTCGGCCCAGATCACCAAACTCTACACCCTGGACCAGCTGGAAGACCGCAAGGTCGCCGCCGTGGTCAACTTCCCGCCGCGCCAGATCGGCCCCTTCATGTCCGAGGTCCTGACCCTGGGCTTTCCGGACGCCGACGGCGAGGTCGTGCTGGTCGGGGTCGACCGCGACGCCGTGATCGGGGGGAGGCTGTTTTGACCGGCTCGACGTCTGGGAAACCCCACGCCGCCAACTCGCCCGAGCAGTCGGTGATCGACCGCGTCGCCGAGGTCGCCGACCTCGTCACCGTCGCCCTGGACCAGCTGTTGCCCCGCGCCGAGGGCCCCGAATCCCGCCTGACCGAGGCCATGCGCTATGCGGCGCTCGGGCCGGGCAAGCGTCTGCGGCCCTATTTCGCCATGGAGGCGGCGCGGCTGTTCGACATCGAGGAGCGGCCGGTGTTGCGCGCTGCCTGCGCCCTTGAATGCGTCCACGCCTACAGCCTCGTCCATGACGACCTGCCGGCCATGGACAATGACGACATGCGTCGCGGCCGTCCCACCCTGCACATCGCCTATGACGAGGCGACCGCCATCCTGGCCGGGGACGCGCTGCAGACCGCCGCCTTCGACATCATCCTGCACGAGGACACGCACGAGGACGCCAATGTCCGCTGCGAGCTGGCCCGGCGCCTGTCCTATGCATCGGGCGCGCGCGGCATGGCCGGCGGCCAGATGATCGACCTTCTGGGCGTGCGCGACGATCTCGGCGGCGTCGCCCGCATGCAGCGGCTCAAGACCGGCGCCCTGTTCACCTATGCCTTCGAGATCCCGCTGATCATCGCCGACGCGCGCGAGATCCATCAGCAGGCCCTGATCAACTTCGCCCACGACATCGGCCTGGCCTACCAGATCGTCGACGACCTGCTGGACGTCGACGGCGACGAGGACATCCTCGGCAAGGCCGCCGGCGGTAAGGACGCGGCCATGGGCAAGACCAATTTCGTCACCCTGCTGGGCGTCGAACAGGCCCGCCACCGCGTCGCCCATCTGGCCGATCAGGCCCGCAGCCATCTGGACGTCTTCGGCCACGATGCCCTGAACCTTCAGGCCAGCGTCGATTACGTCCTGAACCGGCGCTCCTGAGGCTTGGCGCTGAACCGCTCGATCCCCGCCCGCATCCTGCGGGTCAATCACGGCGGCGAGCATGGGGCGATCCTGATCTATAGCGCCCAGATCTTCGCGGCCCGGATGCGGGCGCCTGATCTTCTGCCCTTTCTGGCCGAAGCCTTGTCGCATGAGCGGACCCATCGCGCGGGCTTCCGAGCCCTGATGCCGGACCGCGAGGCCAAGCCGTGCCGGATGATGTGGATCTGGGCCGTGGGCGGCGGGGTTCTGGGGTTGGTCACCGGCCTGCTGGGGCGTGAGGCCATCCTCGCCTGCACCCAGGCCGTCGAGGAGACAGTTCACCGGCATCTGGACGACCAGATTCGCTGGGCCACAGGCCGCGACGACGCCCTCCGACAGGTGATCGAGGACATCCGCGTCGAGGAAATGTCCCACATCCGGTACGCGACCGACCATCGGGCCGGCGCTGGCTTCGGCTGGCTTGAAGCGGTCATCTCCGCAGCGACCGAGGCTTTGATATGGGTTTCTACCCGGGGCGATTCCGTCCGCCTTGCCCGTCAGCTGGGAACATGAGCTTCATCTTATACTGGCCCAAAGGTCGCGACGTCCTGAACCGGCGATCCTGCGCCGTATCTGGACGGATTGTCCACGGGCGGAACATCTTGTGCGCCTGAGGCTTGCCTAAAGTCCCCGGCGACGACATGGACACTCGCGCCTTTTCCGATCTCGGACTACATAGTTGAAATGCCTGAGACCCCTCTGCTCGACACCGTCAACGTCCCCGCCGACATGCGCGGGTTCGACATCGCCCAGCTCAAGCAGTTGGCCGACGAGGTGCGGGCCGAGACCATCGACGCCGTTTCGGTCACCGGCGGCCATCTGGGCGCGGGTCTGGGGGTGGTCGAGCTGACCACGGCGCTCCACGCCGTCTTCGATACGCCCAAGGACATCCTGATCTGGGACGTCGGTCACCAGTGCTATCCGCACAAGATCCTGACCGGCCGTCGCGACCGCATCCGCACCCTGCGCCAGCCCGGCGGCTTGTCGGGCTTCACCAAGCGGGCCGAGAGCGAATACGACCCCTTCGGCGCGGCCCACGCCTCGACCTCGATCAGCGCGGCGCTCGGCTTCTGCGCCGCCCGCGATCAGAAGGGCGAGACCAACAAGGTCGTCGCCGTCATCGGCGACGGCTCCATGTCGGCGGGCATGGCCTATGAGGCGATGAACAACGCCGCCGAGACCACCGGCCAGCTGACGGTCATCCTCAACGACAACGACATGTCGATCGCCCCTCCGGTCGGCGGCATGAGCGCCTATCTGGCCAAACAGGTCTCGGGCGGCGCCTATCAGAACTTCCGCAAGTTTGGCCGCGACGTCGTCCAGCACATGCCGCGCCCGTTCCGCGAGGCGGCGCGCAAGGCCGAGGAATACGCCCGCGGCATGGTCGTCGGCGGCACCTTCTTCGAGGAGCTCGGCTTCTACTACATCGGCCCGGTCGACGGGCACGACATGGACAATCTGGTCCCCATCCTGAAGAACGCCGCCGCCATCACCGACCGCCCGGTGCTGGTCCACGTCGTGACGCAGAAGGGCAAGGGCTACGCCCCGGCCGAGTCCAGCGCCGACAAACTGCATGCGGTGGTCAAGTTCGACGTCGTCTCGGGCAAGCAGTCCAAGAGCGTCTCCAACGCCCCCAGCTACACCAAGGTGTTCGGGACCGAGCTGATCAAGCGGGCCGAGCGCGATCCCTCGATCGTCGCCATCACCGCCGCCATGCCCTCGGGCACGGGCCTGGACCTGTTCGGACAGGCCTTCCCCAGCCGCACCTATGACGTCGGCATCGCCGAGCAGCATGCGGTCACCTTCGCCGCCGGCCTCGCCGCCGACGGGATGAAGCCCTTCTGCGCCATCTATTCGACCTTCCTCCAGCGCGGCTATGACCAGGTCGTCCACGACGTGGCGATCCAGTCGCTGCCGGTGCGTTTCGCCATGGACCGCGCCGGTCTGGTCGGGGCCGACGGCGCGACCCATGCGGGCTCCTTCGACATCGGCTTCATGGGCGCGCTGCCGGGCATGGTCCTGATGGCCGCCGCCGACGAGGCCGATCTGGCCGCCATGATCGCCACCGCCTGCGAGATCGACGACCGTCCCTCGGCCTTCCGCTATCCGCGCGGCGACGGCGTCGGCGTCGAGATCCCCGAACTGGCCGCCCCGCTCGAGATCGGCAAGGGCCGCATCGTGCGCGAGGGCACGGCGGTCGCCATCCTGTCGCTGGGCACCCGCCTGCAGGAATCGCTCAAGGCCGCCGACCTTCTGGCCGCGCGCGGCGTCTCGGCCACCGTCGCCGACGCCCGCTTCGCCAAGCCGCTCGACGCCGACATGATCCTGCGTCTGGCGCGCGAGCATGAGTGCCTGATCACGGTGGAGGAGGGCGCCATGGGCGGCTTCGGCGCCTTCGTGCTTCAGCTTTTGGCCGAGAAGGGCGCGTTGGACGGCGGCCTCAAGGTCCGCACCCTGCATCTGCCCGACGTCTTCCAGGACCAGGACACCCCCGTCGGCATGTACGCCACCGCCGGCCTCAACGCCGACCACATCGCCGCCTCCGCCCTCGCGGCCCTGGGCGTGGCGGACGGGCGCGGGGCGGTCAGGGCGTAACCGCTTCCTTCTCCCCTTGCGGGAGAAGGTGCCCCGGAGGGGCGGATGAGGGGTCGTACCGACATCTGAAGTCGGAACCGCTCATCTCAAAAGTCTGCGTGACCCCTCATCCGTCTCGCTCCGCGAGCCACCTTCTCCCGCAAGGGGAGAAGGGTCATTGCGTCTGAAATATCCCCCGGGTAAATCCTCTGGATGACCCTCAGCTGCACAGCCTTCGCCGGAGACCGCCGCATCGCCTCGGGGGCGCCGCGCGACGTTGTCCCGGCTGTGAAAGCCGCGACCGAGGCCGGTGAGAGCGTCCTGATCTTCGACGACGCCGACGCCCGACCCGTCGAGTTCGACCTGCGCGGCGACCTCGACGCCGTCCTCGCCCGCCTGCCGGTCCCCGTCGAAGAAAAGCGAGGCCCCGGCCGTCCCAGACTCGGCGTCACCGCCCGCGAGGTCACCCTCCTGCCGCGCCACTGGGACTGGCTGGCGGCCCAGCCCGGCGGCGCATCGGTCGCCCTGCGCAAACTGGTCGAGGGCGCCCTGCGGGAGGCCGAGGGCCCCGACCGCGCCCGCAAGGCGAAGGAGGCGGCTTACCGCTTCATGACCGCCATGGCCGGCGATCGCCCGGCCTACGAAGCCGCCGTCCGCGCCCTGTTCGCCGACGACTGGCCGGGGTTCGACGCTTCGACCGCCGGCTGGCCCGCCGATGTGCGCGAGATGGCGACGCGGCTCACGGCCCCTGCACGATGACCGACCCCGACCCCGACGCCATCGTCGCCGAGACCCTTCTGCGCAAAGCCAAGGCGCAGGAGTGTTCAGGCGACGACGCGGCCGCCTTCCAGACCTTCAAGGCCTGCGCCCAGCAGCATCCTCGCACCGCCCCCGCCTGGCTCGGCGCCGCCCGCATCCTGATCCGTCAGGGCGACCGGGGTCTGGCGACACAGGTCCTCAGCACCGGCCTGCGCGCCGTAGACGAAGCGAACCGCGGCCGCCTCGCCGCCGCTTTCGCCGCCCAGCTCGGCGCCTTCTCGGGGCGGACGTATCATCCGAAGCTGGAGCAGGACCTGCTGGCCTGTTTCGCCGAACCCGCCGTCGAGCATCAGGCCCTGGCCCGCGTTACCGCCGAACTGCTGCTGGCCCGCGAGGCCTCGGGCGCCGCTTCCGCCGACCTCGACGCCATCGCTCGCGACCCGCTCTGGCTGGCCTTCCTGTCGCTGTGCCTGAATGTCGAGGCTGCCATGGAGGCCCGGCTCCTTGCCCTCCGCACGGCCCTGATCGCACGTGTCGGGGAGGGGAGGGTCCCGGCCCCGCTGGAGCCCTTGGCCTGCGCCCTCGCGCTCCAGGCCTTCGCCGGGGAGTATCTGGCGCCGGCTTTCGAGGCCAGTGACCCGCTGCTCCGGACCCTGTCGGCGCCGCTTGCCCACCTTAGCCCGGCCCCCGAGCTGATGGAGCGGCTGGCGGCCGTCCCCGGCGGCCTCGGAGCCGTTCTGATCAAACGCACCCTCGACGATCTCGTGGTCGAGCGACGGCTGGCCCGCGCCTTCCCGACCCTGACCGGCACCGGCGCGTCAGACGCCGAGGATGCCGTCTCCGCCGCCGTCCGCGGCCAGTACGAACTCAACCCTTATCCCCGCTGGTCCGAGCCCCCGACGCCGGAGCCGCGACCACTGGCCTCGGTCATCGCGGCGCTTCCCGGCGTGGAGGACGCAGGCCCCGCCCGTCGGCTGCTGATCGCCGGCTGCGGCACGGGCTATGAGGCCATCGACCTGGCCCGCACCGACCCGACGCTGAGGATCACGGCGCTGGACCTCAGCCGCCCCAGCCTCGCCTATGGCGCGCGCATGGCGACCGAGCTGGGTGTCCGCGCCATCGACTTCCGCCAGGGCGATATTCTGGATCTGGATGCACTGGAGGGCGCGTTCGACGTCGCCGTCTCGACCGGGGTCCTGCACCATATGGACGATCCGGCGGCCGGGCTGGCTTCGGTGGTCCGCACGCTTCGGCCCGGTGGCTTCATCCGCCTCGGCCTCTACAGCGAGCGCGCCCGCTCAGCCGTCCGCGCGGCCCAGGCGGAGATTCGCGCCCGCGGCCTGACCGCGACGCCCGACGACATCCGCGCCTTCCGCGAGATCGTCCTCGACGCCCCCGCGACCTCGCCGCTCGCGCCCTTGCGGACCAGCGACGACTTCTACAGCCTCAGCGGCTGCCGCGACCTGTGTTTCCATGTGCAGGAACGGGCCTATGACCCCTCAGGCCTCGCCGCGTTGCTGGCCGGCGCCGGCCTGACCCTCGTCGGCTTCGACGCGCCGGAAGAGGCCATGGCCCGCTTCCGCGAGCGTCACGGCCCGGCCGCCGACCTCCTCGACCTGACTCTCTGGGACGCGGTCGAGGCCGACCATCCCGGCCTGTTCGCCGGGATGTATCATTTGTGGGCCCAGACGCCGGCTTAGTTGTCCTCACCACGCGGAGCGTGGGGAGGGGGACCGCGGCGCGCTTGCGCCGTGGTGGAGGGGGTTCTTGCTTTCGGCGTGGCCGTCAAAGGCGGAGTCTGGTTCGTCAGAGAACCCCCTCCACCACCCGCCAGGTGGCGGGCGGTCCCCCTCCCCATCGCAAGAGCGATGGTGAGGAAACCTAGCGTTTGATGTCGAACCCGTCGGCGTCCATGGCGGCGCGGACCTCGGCGGCGGTGAACAGGTTGAAGTCCCCGTGCACCGAATGCTTCAGCCCGGCGGCGGCCAGGCCGAAGGCCAGGGCCTCTTCATCCGACCAGCCGCTCCAGACGCCGAACAGCACGCCCGAGGCGAAGGCGTCGCCGCCCCCGACCCGGTCGATGACGCCGGTCAGGTGGATCGGATCGGCATGGACCTCGCCCTCCCGCGTCAGCATCACCGCCGACAGGGCCTGATCCGCCACGCTCTCCTGAACGCGCAGGGTGCAGCAGATGCGCTCCAGCTTCGGGAAGGCCTCGAAGGCCGCCAGCGCCGCCATCCGGCGCCGCTCATGCGGATCGTCGGAGACGAAGGTCTTGCCCAGCACCAGGGCGAAGTCGCGCTCGTCGGCGAAGGCGATCGAGGCGGTCGACAGCATGTGACCGAGCGTCTTCGGCGGATCGCCCGCCCATTCGCCCCACAGCTTGCCGCGGAAATTGCCGTCGAAGGAGACCTTCACGCCGGCCCTGGCGGCGGCGTCCACCGCCTGAATGGCCGCGCGGGTGCCGGTCGGACCGACCGCCGGGGTCACGCCCGAGACGTGCAGCCACTCGACGCCCTCCAGCAGGGCCGGCCAGTCGAAGGCCGTGTCCACGTTCTGCACGAAGGCCGAGCCGGCGCGGTCGTAGAGCACATCGGCCGGACGGCGCACGGCCCCCGGCGTCATGAAATACAGCCCCATCCGGCCGGGGCGGAATTCGACGCCCGAGGTGTCCACGCCATGCTTGCGCAGCTCGTCGCGCACGCCATAGCCCAGCGCATTGTCGGGCAGGACGGTCGCGGCGGCCACGGGCGCGCCGAAGCGGGCCAGGGACACGGCCACATTGGCCTCGGCGCCGCCCGGGCGGACCGTCAGGGTGTTGCCTTGCATAAGAAGCTCGCCCTCGGGCGGGTTCAGACGCAGCAGCATTTCGCCGAAGCAGAGGATGGTTTTCGCGGTCATGGTCGGGACGCTAGCGCGGTATCAGCGCGCCAGCCAGCCGCCGTCGACCGGCAGGGTGATGCCCTGCACATAGTCCGACGCGCTCGACGACAGGAAGACCGCGGCGCCGCCGATGTCCGAGGGATCGCCCCAGCGTCCGGCCGGGATACGGCCCAGGATCTCTTTCGAACGCACCGGGTCGTCCTGCAGGGCCTGGGTGTTGTCGGTGGCGAAATAGCCGGGGGCGATGGCGTTGGCGTTGATCCCGTGCTTCGCCCACTCATTGGCCATCAGCTTGGTCAGGCCCGCGACGCCGGACTTGGACGCGGTGTAGGAGGGCACGCGGATGCCGCCCTGGTAGGACAGCATGGAGGCGGTGTTGACGATCTTCCCGCCGCGCTTGCCGGCGATCATGGTCTTCACCACGGCCTGGCTCAGGAAGAAGACGGTCTTCAGGTTGACGTTCATCACGTCGTCCCAGTCCTGCTCGGTGAAATCGACCGCGTCGTTGCGGCGGATGATGCCGGCGTTGTTGATCAGGATGTCGATGGGCCCCAGGCCCTTCTCGGCTTCCTCGATGATGCGGCCGATCGGCTCCATCGACATCAGGTCGGCCTGGATCGAGATGGCGCGGCGGCCCTTGGCCAGCACCTTGCCGACCGTGTCGTCCGAGGCGCGGCGGGCGACCGAGGCGATGTCGGCGCCGGCGTCGGCCAGGGCCAGGGCGATGCCCTGACCGATGCCCACATTGCCGCCGGTGACGAGGGCGACCTTGCCTTCAAGGCTGAACGGATTGGTCATGACAGGCCTACTTGAGTTGACAGATATCGAGCACGTTCATGTCGGTATAGTCGACGTTCTCGCCGCCCATGGCCCAGATGAAGGTGTAGTTGGAAGTTCCCGCACCCATATGGATCGACCATGACGGGCTGATCACGGCCTCACTGTCGGCCATGACGATATGTCGCTGGGCGTCGGGGCGGCCCATGAAGTGATAGAGGCGGTTCTCGTCGCCCAGTTCGAAATAGAAATAGGCCTCGGAACGGCGCTCGTGCACGTGCGGCGGCATGGTGTTCCAGACGCTGCCGGGCTTCAGCATCGTCAGCCCCATGACCAGCTGGCAGGACTTGCACACGCCCGGGATGATGTACTGGTAGATGGTCCGGTGGTTAGAGGTCTCGAGCGACCCGCGCTCCATCGAAATGGCCTGGTCGATGGAGATCTGCTGCACCTCATAGGCCGCGTGGGCCGGGGTGGAGACCAGATAGAAGCGGGTCTCGCCGGCGAAGCTGACCTCCGCCGAGCCCATCGGGATATAGAGGCCGTCCTTGGGCTTCAGGGTGAAGGTCCGGCCGTCAACGGTGATCGTCCCCTCGGTCTGGCCGACGTTGATGGCGCCCAGTTCGCGGCGCTCCAGATAGGGCTTGCCCGCCGCCGATTCCGGCTCGGTCTGGACGGGCAGGCTGACGCTGCCGCCGGCCGGGTCGGCCCCGCCGATCACCATCCGGTCCATATGGGTGTAGTTCAGACGCAGCTCGCCCGGAGCGAACAGCTCCTGGATCAGGTAGCGATCACGCAGGTCTTCGGTCGTGGCGCCCGCCATCGACGTCGGGTGCGTGGCATGGTAAGTTTTGCGGTACATCCGGTGATCCTCCCACCTGTCGTTGCGACGGTTGGTAACCGGTGTCATATTCAAATGCAAATACAGGAGCGGCGGTGTAAGCCGTCTCCCCGATTCCAGACCCCCCAGCGCAGGTTGACCTGAGTTCAAGTCGAACAGGGCGCCCCGCACCCGACCAAGAGGAAACCGATGAAAATCGCCCTGATCGTTGAAAACAGCCAGGCCGCCAAGAGCAGCACCATCCATGACGCCCTGACGTCGGTCGCCGTGCCGCTGGGCCACGAGGTCTTCCACTACGGCATGTACGCCGCCGAGGACAAAGCCTCCCTGACCTACGTCATGAACGGCCTGCTGGCGGGCATCCTGCTCAACTCGGGCGCCGCCGACTTCGTCGTCACGGGCTGCGGCACCGGCATGGGCTCCATGCTGGCCGCCAACTCGATGCCGGGCGTCTTCTGCGGCCTGGTCATCGACCCGACCGACGCCTTCCTGTTCGGTCAGATCAACGACGGCAACGCCATCTCGATGCCCTATGCCAAGGGCTTCGGCTGGGCCGCCGAGCTGAACCTGCAGGACGTCTATCGCAAGCTGTTCGAAGGCGAGCGCGGCCTGGGCTATCCCAAGGAACGCGCCGAGATCATGGCCAAGAACCGCGGCATCCTGAAGTCGCTCAAGGCCGTCACCTGCCACGACATGCTGACCGTGCTGAAGACCGTCGATCAGGACCTGCTCAAGGCCGCCATCGCGGGTGAGAAGTTCCAGGAATACTTCTTCGCCAACGCCACGGACGCCGGCATCCGCGACTACATCCAGTCGGTCCTCGCCACCGCCCCGGTCCTCGAACCGGCCTGAGGCCTGGCTAACGCCTGAACGAAAAACGCCGGAGACCTCGCGGTCTCCGGCGTTTTTTGTGCCTGATCGCGGTGAGCTAGTTCGGCGTCGCGGGGATGTCGGACTTGCGCACCACCAGCGAGGGTCGGACCTCGGGCTGGTCCAGCTTGGCCGGGTCCTGACCGCGCATCGGGGCCAGCAGCTTCTCGGCCGCCATCCGGCCCATGTCGCGGATCGGCAGGCGCACCGAGGTCAGGTTCGGCCAGACGCGCGAAGCCATCGGCAGGTCGTCGAAACCCACCACCGACAGGTCGCGCGGCAGTTCCAGCCCGCGCTCGCGCGCCGCCTGCATGACCCCGATGGCCATGTCGTCGTTCAGGGTGAAGATGGCGGTCGGCGGGGTCGGCATCGACAGCAGGGCGTGACCGGCCTCGACCCCCGATTCGAAGGTATAGGCGCCTTCGATCTCGTAATCCGGGTTCAGCGGCACGCCGCGCTCCGCCAGGGCGTCGCGGAAGCCGCCGCCGCGCACGGTCGAGGAGCGGAAGAGGGCAGGGCCGCGCACCAGACCGATTCGGGTATGCCCCAGGTCGGCCAGACGCCGGGCGGCCTCGGCGGCGCCCAGATGGTCGTTGGTCACCACCATCGATTCCGGCGCGTCCAGCGACACCGAGGCGATGCGGACATAGGGGCAGTCCAGTTCGCGCAGCAGGTCGATGACCCGCTCGTCCTCCGACATCGACGGCGGCATGATCACGCCGAACAGCCGCTGGCGCTCGATGAAGCCCCGGATGTCGTCGATCAGGGTCTCGGAATTGCGGTTGCAGGGGTGGACGACGAGCTCAAGCCCCGAACCCTTCAAGGCGTCCAGCACGCCTTGCTGCATGTTCACGACATAGGTCGGCGAGGGGTTGTCGTAGATCAGGCCGACCAGGAAGGACCGGCGGAAGGCTAGGCCCCGCGCTTGCGGATCCGGGGTGAAGCCCAGCTCGGCGATGGCCGCGTCGACGCGTTCGCGGGTGTCGCCTTTCACAAAGGGCGACTGGTTGATGACGCGCGACACCGTCTTCTTGGAGACCCGGGCGACCCGGGCGACGTCGTTGATGGTGGCGCGTTTGCCGGGCTTCGCCCCGCGCGGATCGTCTGTCACCCAAGCTTCCTCATTATTGTGTTTCGCCAAGGCATAGCCGTGTCCGGAGCAAAGCGCCACGGGTGTCGCAAGAACCGCATTGACACCGGTTTCCATGCCCGCCCATATTCCGCGCCTTATCGAGGGTCTTTCGTGTTCGCGACGACGTTTTCAAAGGGAGGGGCGCAATGAACGCCTCCAGTGCCGCCGCCGCTACCGGCGCCCAGGGCCCGGCCGCCACCGCCGAGGCCTTCGTCTCGGCGCGCCTCGCCGCGCGGGCGACGCCTGACTATCCGGGCGTGCTGCCGACCAGCATGGACGAGGGCTATGCGGTCCAGGAGATCGCCATCGGCCTGTATCCCGACCAGATCATCGGCTGGAAGGTCGGCGGCGTCGCCCCGGCTCGTCAGGCCGCCCTGGGCACGCACCGCCTGGCCGGCCCCATCTTCGCCCGCAACAATTGGCCGATCGACGGCGACGTCGTGGTCAAGGCGATCGAGGGCGGCTTCACCGCCATCGAGGCTGAATTCCTGATCCGCATCGGCCCGAACGTCGATCCGGCCAAGACCGAATGGACCATCGAGGAGGCCACGGCCGCCGTCGACGCCGTCTTCATCGGCCTGGAGATCGCCGGCAGCCCGCTGTCGGCCATCAACGACCTGGGCCCGCCCATCGTGGCCTCGGACTTCGGCAACAACGCCGGCATCTTCGTCGGCCCGGCCCTGACCGACTGGCAGGCGCAACTGCCCGTGATACAGGTCGAGAGCACTATCGACGGAGTGTCGGTCGGAACCGGGGGTTCACCTTCGCTGGAAGGCGGCGCCCTCGAATCGGTGCGCTTCCTGCTGGGCCACTGCGCCAAACGCGGCCGCCCGCTGACCGAGGGGATGCTGGTTTCGTCCGGCGCCGTCACCGGCGTGCACCGGATTTATGCCGGCAGCGACTTCACCTGCGACTTCAAGGGCGTGGGCATCATCAAGGGCACGGTCGTCAAGGCCGAAGCCTAGGGCTATCATCGTAGCGCCAACCCGCCGGCCCGCATGACGCGGGGACAGGTCGGGACGCGCGAGGAATACAGTACGGGAACGGGGTTTTCATCATGACCGACGCCACCTCCACGCCGCCGCCGATCACGATCAAGGCGCCGGCGCCGGGCAAATACCGCTGGATCATCATGTGGCTGCTGTTCGCGGCCATGGTGATCAACTACGTCGACCGTCAGATGATCGGCTTCCTGAAGCCGACCCTGTCCAAGGAGATGGGCTGGTCCGAAACGGACTACGCCGACATCGTCTTCTATTTCCAGGCCACCTACGCCCTGTTCTACGCCATCTGGGGCCGGCTGATGGACAAGATCGGCGCCCGCTTCGGCCTGGGCATCGCCTTCCTCATCTGGCAGATCGGCCATATGTTCCATGGCGCGGCCAAGGACCTCTCGCACTTCATCTTCGCCCGCATGCTGCTGGGCGTCGGCGAGGCCGGCGGCTTCCCCGGCGGCATCAAGGCCGTCGCCGAATGGTTCCCCAAGAAGGAACGCGCCTTCGCCACGGGCCTGTTCAACGCCGGCACCAACATCGGCGCCATCGTCACGCCCCTGATTGTCCCGGTGCTGGTCCTCGCCTTCGGCTGGCAGATGTCCTTCGTCATCACCGGCGTCCTGGGCCTGATCTGGCTGCCCATCTGGCTGCTGGTCTACCGCAAGCCGCGCGACCAGAAGCGCCTGTCCGCCGCCGAGCTGGCCTATATCGAACAGGATCCGGCCGACACCGAAGCCAAGATCGGCTGGGGCAAGCTGCTGACCGTCAAGGAAACCTGGGCCTATGCCGCCGGCAAGTTCCTGATCGACCCGATCTGGTGGATGTTCCTGTTCTGGCTGCCGGACTTCCTCGGCAAGCGCTACGGCCTGGACCTCAAGACCTTCGGCCCGCCGATCGTGGCCATCTATCTGCTGTCGGACGTCGGCTCGGTCGGCTTCGGCTGGCTGTCGTCGCGGATGATGCATATGGGCGTCAGCCTGAACGCGGCGCGCAAGATCACCATGCTGATCTGCGCCCTGCTGGCCGTGCCCGTCATGTTCGCCGCCATGGCCTCCAACCTGTGGATCGCCGTCCTGATCATCGGCGTCGCCACAGCGGCCCACCAGGGCTTCTCGGCCAACCTCTACGCCCTGCCGGGCGACGTCTTCCCGCGTAAGGCCGTGGGCTCCGTCGTCGGCATCGGCGGCATGATCGGCGGCATCGGCGGGATGGTCTTCTCCAAATACGTCGGCCAGATCCTGGAGACGATCGGCACCTACACCCCGATCTTCATCGTGGCGGGCTCGGTCTATCTGATCGCCCTTCTGGTCATCCACCTGATCATGCCGAAGTACGCCCCCGCCAAGGTTTAGGGCGAGGCTTCAACCAGACGACAGACGGTGCCGCTCTCCCGAGCGGCGCCGTTTTCGTATCAGGCGGTCGCCACGACCGGCTTCGGCCGAAACCCGTTGATGAAGACCAGCGACGCCGCCACCGCGAAGGCTCCGGCCAGCAGGAAGGCGGGGTTGTAGCTGCCCATCGTCTCCCGGATCACCCCGGCGCTGAAGGCCGCGACCGCCGCCCCCATCTGGTGGGCCACCAGCACCCAGCCGAAGACGATGGGCGCGTCGCGCTCGCCGAACGACTGATTGGCCAGCTTGACCGTCGGCGGCACGGTCGCGATCCAGTCCAGCCCGTAGAAGACCGCGAACACCGTCAGACTGGCCGGGCCGAAGTCGATGAAGGGCAGGGCCAGCAGCGACAGGCCTCTTAGCCCGTAATAGACCGCCAGCAGCCGGCGCGGATCATACCGGTCGGTCAGCCAGCCCGAGGCCGTCGTCCCGATCAGGTCGAAGAAGCCCATCATCGACAGCAGGCCCGCCGCCGCCACCGGCGCAATGCCGTGGTCGCCGCAGAAGGCGATCATATGGGTCCCGACCAGGCCGTTGGTCGTCAGGCCGCAGACGAAGAAGGTCCCGGCCAGCAGCCAGAAGACCGGCGTCTTGCCCGCGCGTACCAGAGCCTCGATGGCCAGCCAGGGCGTCGCCGCCTGTTTCATCGGCGGGGCAGGCGGGGTGTCGGCGGCCTCGCCGAAACGCCGCGTCGCCCGGTCCTCGGGCCGCTCGGGCACGAGGAAGGCCACCAGCGGGATCAGCACCGCACAGCTCACGCTGACCGCCAGCACCACCGGCTTCCACGCCCCGGTCTCCGACAGCCAGGCCAGCACGGGCAGGAAGACCAGAGCCCCGGTCGCCGTCGAGGCGCTCAGCAGCCCCATGACCAGTCCCTGCCGGGTGGCGAACCAGCGATTGACCACCGCCGCCCCCAGCACCGAGGCCACGGCGCCCGAGCCGACGCCCGACAACACGCCCCAGGTCAGGATGTAGTGCCACGGCTGGCTCATCCACTGGCTGGCGAAGGTGGCGACCGCCATCAGGGCCAGACCCGCCAGCATGGTCCGCTTGATGCCGAAACTGATCATCAGGGCCGCGGCGAACGGCCCGACCGCGCCGTACAGCAGGATGCCGATCGCCGCCGCCAGCGAGATGGTCGCCCTGTCCCAGCCGAAGGCCAGCTCCAGCGGCACCATCAGCACCCCCGGCGCGGACCTCAGCCCCGCCGAGAACAGCAGGGCCAGAAAGGTCACCGCGACCACGAGGATCGCGGGGTGGAAGCGGCGGGGCAGGGCGGGCATCGGCGGCGTCTCTCGGGGAAGAGATCGATCTCTAAAAGCAACCGACCCGATTGCCGAACGAGGAAAGCTGGCCGACCCTGTGAGTCCGCTTATGGCTTGGCGCTTACGACAACCGGTCCCGGAACTCGGTCCAGTCGAAGGCCTTGACCACCCTCAGCGCGTCCGTCGCGGAGTTCCACAGCACGATGGCGGGCAGGGGGACGCCGTTGAAGGTGTTGGTCTTCACCATCGAATAGTGGGCCTGGTCGAGGAAGGCGATGCGCGTCCCCGCGACCGGCGGTGTGGCGAAGACATAGTCGCCGAGGATATCCCCGGCCAGGCAGGACGGCCCGCCAAGACGATAGCGCACGCCTTCAGCCGGTTCGCCCAGCATCGCCGGCCGATACGGGGCCTCGATGACGTCGGGCATGTGGCAGGTCGCAGAAATGTCGGTGATGGCGATCGGCAGGCTGTTCTCGAAGGTGTCCAGCACCTCGCCCACCAGAATGCCCGTATCCAGCGCGATGGCCTCGCCCGGCTCGATATAGACCTCGACCCCGTGGGTCTCGCCCAGCGCCTTCAGGAAGGCCGCCAGACCGTCGCGGTCATAGTCGGCGCGGGTGACGTGGTGGCCGCCGCCCAGATTGACCCATTTCACATGCGGCAGCAGGGGCGTCAGCTTCGGCTCGATCGCGCCCCAGACGCGCGACAGCGGCTCGAACCCCTGTTCGCACAGGGCGTGCAGGTGCAGGCCGTCGACGCCCTCCAGATGTTCCGGCTTCAGCTGCGAGATGGGGAAGCCCAGCCGCGAGCCGAACTGGCAGGGGTCGTATTTGGCGACCTCGGCCTCGGAATGTTCGGGGTTCAGACGCAGACCGATATCGAACACCGCGCCCGCCGCCCGCGCCTCGGCGATCAGGTCGGCGAAACGCGCGACCTGCGCCGGGGTGTTGAAGATCACCGAGTCCGAAATCCGCAGGATCTCGGGCAGGTCCTCGGGCTTGTAGGCCGGGGAATAGGTGGTCAGGTGCCCCTTGTAGAACTCCCGCGCCAGCCGCGCCTCCCACAGGCCAGAGGCGCAGACCCCGTCCAGGTACTCGGCGACCACATCGGCCAGCGACCACATGGAAAAGGCTTTCAGCGCCAGCAGCACCCGCGCGCCGCCGCGCACCCCGACATCCTTGAGGACGCCGAGGTTGCGCCGCACGGCCGCCTCGTCGACCACGAAGGCCGGCGAGGGGACGCGGTTCAGATCGAAATGCGCGAAGGCGCCGGGATCGCCGGCCTTCGTCTCCATGGCGGCGGTCGGGGTGTGCGACATGTCGGTCCGATCAGAACGCCAGAGGGGCGTCCAGCTCCTGCACCTTCCAGGGCAGGCCGTGCTTGTTCAGCATGTCCATGAAGGGATCGGGATCCAGCTGCTCCATGTTGAACACGCCTTCGCCCTTCCAGGCGCCGGTGACCATCAGGGCCGCGCCGATCATGGCCGGAACGCCGGTGGTGTAGCTGACGGCCTGGTTGCCGGTCTCGGCATAGGCCTCTTCGTGGTCGCAGATGTTGTTGATGTAGACCGTCTTCTGGACCCCGTCCTTCAGGCCGGTGGCGATGGTGCCGATATTGGTCTTGCCCTTGGTCAGCGGGCCCAGCGACGACGGCTCGGGCAGCAGGGCCTTGAGCAGCTCCATCGGGATGATTTCGCGGCCCTGGAACATCATCGGCTCGATCGACAGCATGCCGACGTTGCCCAGCACGTCGAGGTGCTTGAGGTAGCTGTCGCCGAAGGTCATCCAGAAGCGGATGCGCTTGATCTCCGGATAGAACTTGGCCAGCGACTCCAGCTCCTCGTGGTACATGAGGTACATGTTCTTCGGGCCGACGCCCTCGAAGTCATAGACCTGCTTGTTGGTCAGGGCCGGGCCCTCGATCCACTGGCCGTCAGCCCAGTGGCGCGACGGGGCGGTCACTTCGCGCAGGTTGATCTCGGGGTTGAAGTTGGTCGCGAAGGGCAGGCCGGTGTCGCCGCCGTTGCAGTCCAGAATGTCCAGCGTCTCGATCGAATCCAGCAGGTGCTTCTTGGTGTAGGTCGTGAACACCGAGGTCACGCCGGGGTCGAAGCCCGAGCCGAGCAGGGCCATCAGACCGGCTTCCTTGAAGCGCTCCTGATAGGCCCACTGCCACTTGTACTCGAACTTGGCCTCGTCGCGCGGCTCGTAGTTGGCGGTGTCGAGGTAGTTCACGCCCGCGGCCAGGCAGGCGTCCATGATGGTCAGGTCCTGGTAGGGCAGGGCCAGGTTGACGACCAGAACCGGGTCCACCTGTTTGATCAGGGCCGTGGTCGCGGGCACGTCATCGGCGTCGATGGCGAAGGTGTCGATGGTGACGCCGAAGCGTTCCTTCACCGAGGCGGCGATGGCGTCGCACTTGGACTTGGTGCGGCTCGCCACGGTGATGTGCGAAAAGATGTCGGCGTTCATCGCCATCTTGTGGACCGCGACCGAACTCACGCCGCCGGCGCCGATCACCAGAACCCTGCTCATCTTACGCACTCCTTGGAAGTCTGAAAAAACTGACGGTCGCCGCCGCCTTCATCGAAGCGCGGGGCCTTAGCACGGTCCGCCCCGGTTCGCTAACCGCGAGGGCCCCGATTTGACCGAGGGAATACCGCCGACCCGTGACGGGGATATGTCCGTGGCCCGAAGAGATTCCGCGCGCCTTTCGGCTAAGCATCGCCGGCGCCGCTCCTACGGGGTTTGAGGGCGCTTCGTCGCCTTCGGTCCGGCACCACTCCGGCCCGTGCGATACTGCTGGATCGGGCGCCTCGCACCCTCTGTTTCCGGGAGCGGGTGTGCACGCCGAGTGCAAACCAAGTGCAAGGCATTGGCGAAATTATTTGTATTTGAAATCAATCGAAAGGATCAAACTTCTCAGACCGGACTTCCGGCTTTGCACCTTTTGCACTCGCCTTTTTCGAGTGCAATCAGCCCGCCCCGAGGAAGCCCGTCCGCCGCGCCCAGGCCTCGAAGGCGTCGGGCCAATGCGAGGCCGGACGGTCGCCCGGAAGGCTGAAGCCGAAGCCGTGTCCGCCCTCCTGATAGATGTGCATTTCGCACGGGACCTCGGCGGCCTTGAGCGCCTGGAACATGTTCAGGCTGTTGGCCACGGGCACAGTGCGGTCGTCCGCCGCATGCACGAGGAAGGTCGGCGCCAGACCGGGCTTCACTCGCTCAGTCAATGATTGACGCGCCTCGGCGTCGGGGCCCGGGAACTGGCCCGCGCCCGAGCCCACGCTCATCAGGGCATAGCCCAGGCAGACCAGGTCCGGCCGGGCCGAGGTCTGGTCCACGGCGTCCACCGCCTCATAGACGGCGTCGTCGTAGCGGGTCAGGGAGGCGGCGGCCAGGTGGCCCCCGGCGGAGAAGCCCATGACCCCGATCCGCTTCGTGTCGAGCGCCCACTCGGCCGCGCGCGACCGCACCAGCCGCACCGCCCTCTGGACGTCCTGCAGCGGGGCGTCATAGCCGGCCGCCCAGCCGTCGCCGGGCAGGCGGTAGTTGAGGACGAAGACGGTCACCCCGCACTGGTTCAGCCGCCGCGCGGCGCCCGCCCCCTCCTTGTCGATGGCCAGCCGGACATAGCCGCCGCCGGGCGCCACCACCATGGCCGCGCCATTGGGGTTGGCCGGCCGGAAGACCTCTAGGATGGGCTGGGAGACGTGCATCACCGCCCGGTCGTGGGCGGCGGGCGAGCCCCGCTCCAGCACCAGCCGCCGCGCCGTAACCCCCCGCGATCCGGGGACCTTGCCCTCGGGCCAGAGGGCGAAGGACGCGTCCGACAGCAGCCCCCTCGGCTCGTCCGGCGCGGGGATGACCACCGGCGCCGACGGCGTCCCCGTCAGGTCCGGACCGGCCGCCGGCCAGGTCTGCGGCGCCCTCGGCGCGGCGGTCTGGGCCCTGGCGCCCAGGGCGACGCTGGCGCTGGTCGCGGCGGCGGCGCCGAGGAGGGTGCGGCGGTTCCACATCATGGCGGGTCCTCAGGTCTTCAGGGGCGGGGAGCGGCGGGTCTGGCGGCAGGGATTTCGACCGGATCGCGGGCACCGCGCAAGACGACAACGGCCCTGGGCGCGCGGGCGGCGACCTCGGCGGCGGTCATCACATCGCCGATGGCGTTGACCGGATTGACCAGCGTCAGCCGGTCGCCCAGCACCGCCATCAGGTCCGGCAGGTCATAGCGGCGCAGCACGCCGGGCAGGTTGACCTCGGCCATGTTCAGGCTGATCGGCCGCTCCACGAACTCGCGGTAGCTGGTGACGGAGCTGTCGGCGGTGACCCGGCGGATGCGGTCGTCCAGCACGGCGGCGTGCAGGGCCACCGGCCCCAGGGCGCCGGCGCCCATGACGTCGATGCGGGCCGGATCGACGTCGGTCTGGGTCGCCAGCCAGTTCATGGCCGCCACGGCGTCGTCAGTGCGCATCCCGACCGGGGTCTTGCCGACCAGCAAGGCGCGCAACGACAGCAGGGTCCAGTCACCGGTCAGGGCCGACTTGACCTCCTCGGTCCCGCCCGCGCCGCGCGGCTCCAGCCACAGGACGTTCCAGCCTCCCGCCGTATAGGCACTGACTACGGCGGGGTTGGCGGTGGGCGCCAGCAGCAGCAGGGTCGGACGGCGGCCGGTTCCGGTTCCGGCGCTGAAGGTCGCGCGCACCTCCATCCCGGGCGCCGTCTCGAAGCTCAGGGCGCCCGCCGCGCCGGGCGTGACCGTCGGGGCGGCGCCGGGCTTCACGCCGGTGCGGGCGACGTCGGCGATGGCGACGCGCAAGCGCGCCAGGGTCTGGGCCGGCGTCTCACCCGCGACCGTCGGGGCCGTCGGCGCATCGGCGGCGATGACCTGCTGTAGCGACAGGCCGATGTTGGACGTCGACAGCTGACCCGTCGGGGTCACGATCAGCCGCGCGGCGTCGCCCAGCGGCACGGGGGTGAACGGCCGCTCGGCCGGGCTGTCCATCAGGGTCTTCGTGAAGAAGGCCACGATCTGCGGCGCGATCGGCCCCAGGTTGCCGTGCCCGCCCGGCCCCTCGATCATGGTGATCCGGTCCTCCGCGCCCATCAGGCCGTAGAAGCGCTTGGCCTCGGCATAGGCTGCGCGGGCGCCGTCGATGGGGAACATGTCCGAGGTCGTGGAGACCACGGCATAGGGGCGGGGCGCGGCGGCCTCGACCCAGTCGGCCAGGTCCAGACCCCGCTCGATGAAGAAGGGGATCGACTGCTCCGCGTCCTGCGGTCCGGTCACGCCGGGCGCCAGCAAATGGTCGAAGTCGGTGACGTAGCAGGCCGTCGCGGTCGCCTTGATGCGCTGGTCGATGGCCGCCAGATAGGCCGTCATCGTGCCCCCGCCCGAGCAGCCGAAGGCCCCGATCCTCTGATCGTCGACGTCCGGCCGGGCCATCAGATAGTCGACCCCGCGCATGGCGTCCTGCAGGAAGTAGCGCGAGACATGGCCGCCCGTCGGCAGGGCCTGTTCAAAGGCCATGGAGTGTTCGCCGGTCGGCCGCCCGACCTTGGACGAGCCGATCTCGGGGTCGAAGTGCTGGATCCGCTCGCCCTCGCCGACGATGTCCATGTTCAGGACCACGAAGCCCGCGCGGGCGAAGTTGGCGGCGAAGCTGAAGTTGCCCAGCTTGCCGTCCACCCCGTGCCCCGGCTGGATGATGATGGCCGGGTGCGGTCCTTCAGTTCGGGGCGTGAAGACGTTCGCCGTGACCCAGTAGCCGGGCAGGCTCTGATAGCGGACGCGCTCGACGTCGAGGCCGTCCTCATGGCTGACGCCGGCGCTCTCGGAGATCACGGGACCCGCCGCGCTCTCGAACTCGACCATCTCGGCCAGCAGGGAGCGGACCCGGACCTGACGCTGGCGCGCATCGGCCTCGGTGGTCAGGGCGGCGATGGCGGCGCGGCGCTCGGCCGTATGCTGCCGGGCCAGATCGGTGAGCCAGGCGATCAGCCGGTCGCGGCCGGTGGCCGGAGCAGGGGATGGTGCGGGCGCCGATGCGGCTGCCGGCGCGGTCTGGGCGAAGGCGGGCAGGGGAGACAGGGCGGCCAGAAGCGCCGCCGTCAGCAGGGCCCGATGCGTCAGGAAAGGGGCGTGTTTCGACATGATGAGGGTCCTCAACCGGATCGGTCTGCGGGGTTGCCGTGGCCGCCGGGAGAGGGGCCGTCGACGGCCCGGGCGTTGCGGCGGACGCCCGAATAGGTGAGCCCGTCGACGTGCTCGATGATGTCGAGCTCGGCGGCGCGGACGAAGTCGCTGTCACGGATGGCGATGTTGCGGATCGGGGCCGTCTCGAAACCCTGCAGGTCCAGCACCCGCTCGCAGCGGCCGACGGTCAGCCGCTCGATGGTCAGGCCGTCGAACACCGGGGTGAAGCGGCCGTTGGCCCCCTCGGCGTAGTTGTAGTCGATGGTGATCGCGGCATGGGCTACCTGGCCCACGGTCACGTCGCGGACGTGGATGTTGGCCAGGGTCCCGCCCCGGGCGGCGTTGTTCTTGAACCGGATGGCGGTGTTCAGCCGGGGGCTGTCCATACGGCAGTTCTCCACGAAGACGTTCCGCACCCCGCCGGTGATCTCGCTGCCCAGGGTCACTCCGCCATGGCCGTCCAGCATGGTGCAGCCCGAGACGATCAGGTTCTCGGTCGGCTTGCCCAGCCGCCGCCCGTCGCCGTTGCGACCCGACTTGATGGCGATGCAGTCGTCGCCGGTGTCGAACACGCAGTCCTCGATCAGGACGTCGCGGCAGCTCTCCGGATCGCAGCCGTCATTGTTCGGGCCGTGACTGGAGATGGTCAGGCGGCGCACGGTGACGTTCTCGCACTCCACCGGATGCACCTCCCACATGGGCGAGCGCAGGATGGTCAGGTCCGAGATCAGGACGTTGCGACAGCGGTAGGGCTGGATGAACTGCGGGCGGATGGTGGCCTCGGGACCGAAGACGCGCTCGGCGACCGGCTTGCCCTCCTCGGCCCAGCGGCGCAGGCGGCCGTTGTCGCTCTCCGTGCCGTCGGCGACCCGCTTCTGCCGCCACCAATTCTCGCGGCTGGCCTGGCCGTCGAGGATCCCGTGGCCGGTGATGGCGATGTTCTCGCAGCCATAGGCGTAGATGAAGGGCGAGATGCCCATGAACTCCGTCCCCTCGTAGCGGGTCAGGACGGCGGGGAAGTAGGCCTCGGGCTCCGTGCGGAAGCGGATGGTGCTCTCGCGCGACACATGCAGCTCGACGTTGGACTTCAGGTGGATGGCGCCGGTCAGCCAGACGGCGCCGTCGGCCGTGCCCTCGACCACCACCCGACCGCCGCCCGGCGCCTTCGAGGCCGCCTCGATGGCGCGGCGGAAGGCCTCGGTGTTGTCGGTGACGCCGTCGGCCTTGCCGCCGAACTGCTCGGGGCCGAAGCAGTTGGCGCGGGGGAAGACCGGCGGGCGGATGCGGGCGCGGATCGCCCGCGCCTCGGCCCAGGGGTCGGCGGGGTCATCAGCCGTGCGGGCGAGGACCGGGACGGGCAGGGCGGCGGCCAGCAAGCCGCCGAGCCCGGCTTTCGCGAGGTCGCGACGCCCGGGCTTCATCGGGAAAGGGAGCATGGGAGGTCTCTGTGAGACGGCGTGGGGGGACGGGTCTGGAAAGAAGAACGGCGGCCCCGTCAGGGACCGCCGCTGGCAGAGGTTCGGATCAGAACGCGTAGCGGACGCCGGCGTAGAACTGCCGCCCGCTCTGGAAGTAGTCGCTGAGCCGTTCGGCCGTGGAGTCGGAGTAGGAGACGTTGACCTCGTTCGTCAGGTTGATCCCTTCGACGGTGAAGGTCATCTGGCCCAGACGGTAGGACATGGTGGCGTCGATGTAGGTGGCCTCATGCACGCCCGCGACATCCACGCCGTAGGACGAGGGCACGGCCGTCAGGTACGGGTCCCGCTTGTTGGCGGAGACGCGGGCGCTGAAGGGACCCTCCTCATAGTAGATGGTGCCATTCCAGTTGTGCTTGGACAGGTTCAGCAGCGGCTGAGTCGTGGTCAGGGTGCCGGCCGCATTCAGGAAGTACTGAATCTCGGCATCGACATAGGTGTAGTTGGCCAGGATGCCGAAGTTCGACAGGCGGCCGGGCAGGAAGGTCAGCTGCTGCTGGTAGTTCAGTTCGAAGCCCTTCAGCGGGCCGCCGGGAGTGTTGGCGACCGACGAGACCTGGAAGGTGGCGTCCGCATCCACGCTTGTGCCGACCAGCAGCGAAACGGGCAGGCCCGTGGCCGAGTAGGGCATCGAGTCGGTGACCGTCTGGATGTAGGTCGAGATGTCCTTGTAGAAGACGGCGGCCGAGACGATCGAGCCGCGCGCCGGATACCATTCCGCCGCCAGATCATAGGTCGTGGCCCGGTAGGGCTGCAGTTGCGGGTTGCCCGATGACACGGTGCGTGAGCCGCCGGCGACTGACACATTTGTGGCCGCCGAGATGGAGCCCAGCCCGGCCCGCGCCATCACCTTGGCGGCGCCGAAACGGATCAGCAGGTTCTCGACCGGCTCATAGACGACGTTCAGCGACGGCAGCATGTCCTGATAGTCCTTGCCGGCCGTCGTCCAGGCGAAGCTCGCGCCCTGGGTGGCGTAGAAGCCCGACTCCTGGCTGGTCTTGACGTACCTCAGGCCGATATCGCCGCGGATCGGGGCGCCCCGGTCGCGGAAATCGAAGGTGGCCTGGACATAGGCGCCCACGTCCTTCTCGGTCACCGTACGGTTGTCGCCCCGCGCGCTCGCAAACGTGTCCGACAGCAGCCAGCGGCCGGTATTGGAGAAGATGTCGTAGGTGGAGGCGATCTTGTCGAGATTGGGCGTCAGCCAGCAGTTGGGGGTGCCGGTCGGCAGTTTCAGGCCCACAAAGCCGCAATACTGCTCGGTCACATCGGCGACGGTGGTCCCCGCCGGAAGCGCCGGAATGTTGCCTTCGCTCAACAGCCGTTGGCCGCGGCCCACGAACTCATATTCCTTGGCCTGGATGCCGAACAGGAAGCTGACCTCGGGCGTCAGGATGAAGGTCCCGTCCAGCTGGAGGGTCTTGTAGACGTTGTCGTTCCAGTTCGGGCGCAGACGGATGTCCGGACCGCTGGCGCCGGTGCCGCCGGCCGCGGTGGTGGTCGGGCCGATGTACCAGTTGGCCGGGTTGGTGACGTCGAAGCCGTAGTTGATCGCCGGGAAGTTCATCCCGGTTTCGCGCATGTCGTACGAATAGCCGTCCGAGTTCTGACGGTCCATCTGCGCGATGTAGTCGAGGGCGTTGTTGAAGTCGTTCTTGACGTACCCGCCCAGCAGACTGATCGAGAACTGGCTGTTGAACTCGTGGGTGACGTTCAGCGTGTACTGCTGGAACGTCGTGTCATAGACGTCGATGTAGTTCTCGGAGCGGATGTCGACGTTGTCGAGCGCCATGTAGAGGGCGGTGCCGTTGCCGTCGACGAAGATGTCGCGGACCACGGTCTCCGGCTTGCCACCCTGCGAGGCCGCGCGGCTCAGGCCGATCGCTTCCAGCTGACGCTCGTTCCGCTCGCCCTCGAACTTGGAATAGAGGGCATCAAAGGTCACCAGCGTCGACTCGGCCGGACGCCACTGCAGGGTCGCGGTGATGCCGGTGCGCTTGGTCTCCAGCCGGTAGTCCTGATAGCGCAGGAAGCGCGGATACCGGGTCGTGATCAGCTGGGCCGTGTTGTAGGCCGCCACATTGGTCCCGGCGCAAAGGGTCGGACGGGTGGCGACGTTGCAGAACCCGCCGTCGGTGGGGGTCAGGACAAGGTTGCCGTTGCTGTCGGGCACAAGGCTGCTGCCCTGGTTCCACAGGCCGGTCGAGGCGCCGTTCTGAAGGGTCGTCTTCTCCGAATAGGCGATCGAGGCGGAGGCGCCGAACTCGCCCCAGGGGGTGTTCCAGCGGTTGGAGATCAGGCCGGCGTACCGGGGATTGGTCGCCTCGGACAGGTCATTGTAGCCGGCTTGCGCCGACATCGCCGCCGCGAAGCCGCTCTGGGAGAAGGGGCGGGCGGTGTGCAGGTCGACCGTCGCGCCCAGCGAGCCTTCCTCGACATTGGCTGAGGGCGTCTTGCGCACATCCAGCTGGCTGAACAGCTCGGAGGCGAAGACGTTGAAGTCGAAGCCGCGGCCGCGGTTCGAGCCGGTCGTGGCCTGGGCCTCGATGCCGTTGATGCGGACGCGGGTGAAGTCAGGGCCGAGGCCGCGCACCGAGATCTGCGAGCCTTCGCCGCCCGCCCGGGTGATGGCCACGCCGGGGATCCGTTGCAGCGACTCGGCGAGGTTGTTGTCGGGGAACTTGGCGATGTCCTCCGCGACGATGGAGTCCACCGCGGCGGTCGAGTTGCGCTTGACGCTGAGCGCCCGTTCCAGACTTCCCCGAAAGCCGGTGACGACCACTTCCTCGACCTGGGTCGCGCCATCGTCGGTCTGGGGCGCGGGCGCGGTCTGCGCCAGTGTGGACCCCGCCGCGACGAGACTGAAGGTGGTGATCATCGCCGATGTGGCGAGCAGGCGTGAGCGAACAACAGTCATTCGAGCGTTCCTCCCCAGGATCAAAATGCCCACTGCCACCTGGTCCGTTCCCGTTATTTGGGATTGCTGGACTCTCGAAAATGACACCGGTGTCTATGGCGCGCAGTGTTCTCCGTTATTGACTGAGTGTCAAATGGACGGCGGTGGAAAACAGGCCGGGTTGGGGCCTTGCGGCGTCCGGAATGAAACCTGTCTGGGGCAGGGCGCACAGCCTTGATTGAACCCCGCGTTGTACGCCCTGCAATGACGGGTGGCGCATTAATGAAAGAGATTACAATGCATTGCAGTCGGGGTTGCCAGCCCCGACAAGATGATCCGGAGGCCTCGCGAGCTATCGCGGATGCAATCGCGGAGGGTGTGCTCAAAGTATCGACAAAGGGTCGATAATGGCGACATCTGGTCGCGTTCAGGCGATCCTGCGGCCGTCGACGGCGGCCAGACTCAGGGGGGCGCGGGCGATCGGACCGACACCGATCGACAGGCGGGCGTGCAGGGCGCCGACGTCTTCGGCCTCGCGGTCCGCGCGGTTCACAGGCTGGTACAGGCCGACCAGGCGGTCCGCTTCTCCGGCGCGGTTGCGCAGGGGCGCCACGACGATTTCGAGCACGCCTTCCATGCGCACGGCATCGGCGGCGAGGACGACCGGGCGGGCCTCGCGGATGGCCTGAACCATGGCGGCGGCGACCATCGGGCGGCTTTCCTCGCGCCAGACCGACAGCCAGTCGGCGCCGCCCAGGGCGCGGCCATGCACCCGTTCGACCCAGGCGCCGGCCAGCCGCAGCCGCGCGCCCTCGCGCTCGACCATGAACAGCTGCGGTGTCAGAGGGCCGAAGGCCATCGGCTGGAAGTCGGCGCGCGCGGGAATGCGGCGCGCCTCGGGCAGGGCGGTCCAATGGTCGATCAGGGTCTGCGTACCGGAATGGAACATGGCGCGGCCTTTCAGCCGCCTTCACGCAAGGATGAGGCCTCTCGCCGCAGGACGTAGCTAACGGAAATGCAAGGGTTTGGCCGTCAAATGCCCGCTGGACCGGCGCGCCCTTCGCGGACCGGTCGCGTGAACGGAATTCTCGGGGAGCCCAGCCCATGCGGGTGCGGATCAAGACCTGGCTGGCGGCGATCGTCGGTCTGACGGCGTTCGGAGCCGTCGGCGGCTCCGCGGTCGCCCAGTGCGGCAGCTGTACGCCCGCTCCGCCGGCCTGCTGCCAGCCCCCTCCGGCGCCGACTCCGCCGTCGCCGCCCAGCAGCTGTTGCCAGCCTGCGCCGCCGCCGTCCTATCCGGGCGGGAACGGCAACTTCAACGTCAATGTGAACGTCAACGTCAACGGCAACGCCAATGCGAACGCCAACGCCAACAGTTCGCTGATCAACGCCCACGGCCGGGGCGACACCTACGTCAACTCGAACGGCGGGGCCTATTTCAGCGTCGAACAGCCTTACCCCACGGTGATCGAGGGGCTGAACGTCGAAGGCGCCGCTGCCGCCTCGGTGGTTCGCACGCCTTTCACCGCCTCGCGCTGGGCCTTCAGCCGCGTGGTCATCCAGGCCGTCTGCATCGACGACCGCGAGATCCCGCACCCCGCGTCCCAGGTCCAGCCGGGCCGCGAGATCGCCGACGCCTATGATGGCGAGATCTACCGCTGCATCGCCGGCACACGGCTTCAGTTCACCTGGGCCGACTATGTCGACCAGATCAATTTCGCCCATGGCCAGACCGTGAGCTGCCGCAAGGGCGAGAGCCTGTGGTACGGCCGCAGCGCCGAAGCCGCCGCCGCCTACGCCGCCAGCTATGCCGGTCAGCCGGGTCCGGGAACGCCTGTCGGCGGCGGTGTCCTGGAATGCCGTCCCCAGAAGCCGGAACGCGACTGCAACGAGCGTTCGCTGCTCCGCCGCTACGGCGCGGGCGTGAAGATCCTGACGATGTGGCGTCAGGAGACCTATACGGAATACCGCGAGGAGACGGTCCAGGCCTCCAGCCTGTCCATCTCCGGCGCCTCGATGACGCTGGACGGCGGCGTCGGCGGCCGGGTGTTCTGACCGCAGATAACGGTTCCCGAACGGGCCGTTCAGCCTGCTGACAGGTGGGGTTCGATAGATTGAGAGCGTCGGTTCATCGCCGGCGATCCTGAGAGTAACGACTGGCCCCGGAGCGCAAGCTCCGGGGCCTTCTTTGTCATTGGGCCGTTGTCGCCGCCGCTGGTGCGGCCGGCGCAGTCACCTCGGCGCGCCAGGCGCGGTCGGGCTGAAGATAGGTCTGGGCGGCCTTCTGCAGGTCCGCCGGGGTAATGGCTTCCAGATCGGAGATGACGGTGCGAATGGCCTCGATCTGGGTGGGGTCGATCTGGACCCCCTTCAGGGCGCCGAGCCAATAGCCGTTGCCGGCCTGGCTTCGCCGGATGGACTCGATGGCCGACAGTCGGGCGCGGTTCAGTTCATCCTCGCTGATGGGGGCGTCGCGCAGGCCCGCGGCGATGGCGTCGGCGGTCTGGAAGAAGACGGGCAGGGCCTCGGGCGGGGTCTCCACCTGGATGAAGACATAGCCGTAGTCGGGGAAGACCAGCGACGAAGTCGCCGCCGCGCCCGGCGAATAGGCCGCGCCCTGCTTCTCGCGGATCTCATCGGTGACGCGCAGTTGCAGCACCCGGGCCAGCAGGTTGACGATCCGGGCCGGCTTGCGGTCGCCGATCGAATCCACGGTCGGCCAGGCGACATAGCCCAGAGCCTGCGACGGCAGGCCAGTGTGGCGGATCTCCAGCGGCCGTGCCGTCGGTCCGGGGAAGGCGACGTGCAGGGCCTGGGCCGAGGGCGTGACGGCGGGCGTGCGGGCGGGCAGGGCGGCGAAGGTCGAGCCTACGGCGGCGATGGCGTCAGCGACGGTGACGTCGCCCACCATGATGACCTCGATCGGTCCGCGCGAGAGTGACTGGCTCACGGTCTGCCGCAGATCGTCCAGGCTGGCGGCAGCGATCTGTTGCTCGCTGGGCAGGCCGAACCGGACGTCACCGCCGGCGAGCAGGGCGGAGGCGGCCAGGCTGAAGGCGCCGGCGGGCACGGCCCTGGCCTGGGCCAGGGCCTGCGGGAAGGCGGCCTTGGTCTTGGCGAAGGGCTCGGGCCGCCAGGCGGCGTCGGTGAAATAGGCCGCCATCAGCTGCATCTGCAGGTTCAGGTCCTGGGGCTGGGTCGCGCCGCCGAACTGGAAGGCGTTCTGGTCGACGCCGAAGTTGACGCCGACGACATTACCGGCGGTGACCTGGTCGAGCTGGATCGCGGTCAGCTTGCCGAGGCCGCCCTCGGTCATCTCCGTGCCCGCCGCCCAGGTGACGGGGGTGGGGCGGTCGGTCGGCAGATCGAGGATGCCGTTACCGACGCGCACCGAGATCAGGATCTGCTTGTCGGCGAAGGTGGTCGGTTTGACCGTCAGCCGGACGCCGTTCGGGAAGGTCACCAGGGTCGCGCCCAGGTCGGCGATCTCGCTCTGGCTGGAGGGCTGGGCCGGGGTTCCAAAGCTGGCGTAGGGCCACTGAACGTCGGCGGCGATGGACGGGGCCGCGACCGGGGTGGCGCGCGAGGCCTCCAGCGCGGCGGTGACGGCCGCCTCGCCGCCGTCGATAGGCACGGGGGAGGTGACGAAGACCAGCGGCCCGTTTCCGCTGAAGGTCTTGCGCGCCGCCTCGTTGACCTCGTCCACGGTGATGGTCGGGGCGATCTCGTTGAACCGCTTCAGGTCGTCGGCGGGGTTGGTGAACACCTCGTCGTTGTTGACGGACTCGACCAGGCCGGCGGCCAGGCTCGGGGTCTGACGGGTCGCGGCGCCCGCGGCGACGGCGGTCAGGGCGGTGCGGAACTCGGTCAGCTCGCGGTTCAGCTCGGACGGCGCGACGCCGTACTGGACCAGCCGACGCTCTTCCTGCTCGACCGCCGCGATGGCGGGCTGCCAGCCGCCCGGATTGAAGCTGACCGACAGGCTGCCGGCGTCCAGGGCGTTGAACAGGGACTGATAGCCGCCGCCTGCGTTCAGGAAGGGCGGATTGGGATTGCGGGCGATGTCGCTGAGGCGGCGGTTCAGGACCGCCGAGGCCAGGCTGCGCACGACCGACTTGCGGCGTTCGGCGCTATTATCCGGCGAGTCGTCATGGGGCACGGTCCAGAAGATCTGGGCCGAGGACTGGGCGCCCGGCTCGACGTGAATCAGGGTCTCGGGCTGGCGCGGCTGGATATGGCCCAGATCCGGATCGGCGCCGTTCGGAGCGGTATTGGTCCAGTCGCCGAACTTCGCCCTGATCTTCGCCTCCATGGCGTCGACGTCGAAGTCGCCGACCGCGATCAGGGTCGCGCGTTCCGGGCGGTAATAGGCGCGGTAGAAGTCGACGAAGCGGTCGCGCGGGGCCGTCTTGATGATGTTCAGGTCACCGATCGGCAGACGGTCGGCCAGGCGCTGGCCGGGGGCGAGGAAGGGCAGCAGGGCCTTGAGCGAGCGACGGCCCGGGCTGTCGCTGGTGCGTTCCTCGCCCTCGATAACGCCGCGCTCGCGGTCCACCGCGGCGCTGTCGAACAGCAGTTCCGACGCCACCTCGCGAAGGGAGAAGAGGCTGGCGTCCACGACCTCGTCGGAGGTGTTGGGCAGGTTCAGCATATAGGTGGTCTGGTCGAAGCTGGTCTGGGCGTTGGTGTCGCCGCCGAAGGACATGCCCAGCCGTTCGAGGTTCTTGGTCATGTCGCCCTCGGCGATATGGGTTGAACCGTTGAAGGCCATGTGTTCGAGGAAGTGGGCCAGACCCTGCTGGTCGTCGCGCTCCGACAGGGAGCCGGCGTCGATGCGCAGGCGCAGCGCGGCCTGATGCGGCGGGGTGGCGTTGCGCATGATCGCATAGCGCAGGCCGTTGGGCAGGACGCCGAAGCGGACGCCGGCGTCGGGCGTCAGGTCGCTGGCCGCCTGGGCCCAGGGATCGGAGGGCGTCGCCGCCGGAGCCGAGGCGGCCGCAGGCGCGATCTGGGCATAGGCGGGAAGCGCCGCCGCGGTCAGGAGGGCCGCGCTTGAGGCGGCAAGCAGCAGGAGGCGGCGAGGGGAAATCATTCGAGGTCGCTCCGGACAGTCGGGAATCGCCCGAACGCCGTCAGTCGACCGGACCCCTAACCCTTAGGGCAGGCCCACCGCCGCTCAAGCGATTTCATTGAAAAGCGGGGCGTTACCCCGCCCGGCGCGTCTTATTGCCCGGGACGCGAGACGTAGAAGGTCGCCGCGTTGCCCACGGCGTTGGAGCCGGTGATCACGTTGCGATTGGCGCCGGAGATGGTCGTATTGGCCGAGGCGCTGACGTTGCCGTCGTTGGTCTGGTTGTTGGTCGCGTTCAGCGTGGCCTGGCATTCAGCGCAGGCGTAGCCCGTGACCGAGTTGCCCGCCGCATTGGCCGAGACATAGGCGTCATAGCCCTGGGCCCCCGAGAACTCGGCCCGCACCTCGACCCCGCCCGAGTTGATCTGGCTGTTGTCCAGCTCGAGGTATTTGTCGTTGTTGCCCACGGAGGCGGCGTTGCCCGTGCCCTCGGCCGAGGCCACGGCGCGACCGTAGTCATAGGCGGTGGTGACGGCGGTGGAGGCGACGGCCGAATAGTTCTCCTGCTGCGTCCGCGCGACGACCGAGCCGCCCTTGTTGGCGATGACCGCCTGGTTGGCCGTGGCCACCGAAGCGCCGGTCAGGTCCCAGGCGTTGCCGGCGTTGGCGCTGGTGTTGGCGGTGACGGCGTCGCCGGTCGAGCGCTGGCCGATGTAGATCGACTGACCCGACTGGTCTTCGCCGTTCACGGCGGCGGCGTTGTTGATGGCCTGGGCGCCGAAGACGGCGCCGGCGGGGATGTACTGGGTCTCGGCCAGGTTCTCGGCGCGCACCGAGGCGTCCGACACCTGATGCACGGCGCCGGAGATGACCCCGACATTGCCGGCGATGGCCGTGGCGTTGCCGGTCGCGGCGGCGGTGACATTGGCGCCGCCCAGCAGGCGGGCGGCGCCGCCGCGGATGGCGGTGGAGGCGGTGATTTCGGACGGGCCGACGCGCTGGTCGGAATCGATGGCCACGTCGCCGCCATAGCCGCCGGCGGCCAGGTAGTTGCCGTTGGCCTGGGTGGTCGCGTTGACGATGCCGCCCGTGTCGCCGGTCGGACTGATCTCGGTCGTGGCGCGGGTGTCGCCGTTCATCGTCTGGACGTTGCGGATGTCCAGATTCACGCCCTGGGTCGCGCCCGACAGGCTGTTGCCGGTGGCGGCGTTGGACACGGTCACCTGATCGGTCGCGCCCTCGACATTGAGGGTCTGGCCGCTGACGACATCGCCGAGCTGCAGCTGATTGTTCAGGACCAGGGCGCCGGGCGCGGTCTGGGCGCAAACCTCAGTAGCGGCTGCGGCGCACATCACCGTCGCGGCCAGCATGCCAGCGATTTGGATCGGCGCGGGTCTGGCCATTGTTGCTGTCCGTGTTTGCATAGGCGGGGTAGTAGCCGCCGGTCGGGCCGACAGAGCCCAGCGGATCGTGGGCGGCGTCCAGGCAGATCTGCGGTCCGGGCGCGCCGTAGAGGTTGGCCATCATCTCCAGGGTGCCGCGCTCGATCAGCGAACGGACCGCCAGCTGGACCGGCTCCATCCCGCCCGTGCCGGCCGAGATGTCGAAGACGTTGCCGTCCAGGAAGTCGAACACGCCGGCCGAGATCTCCCGGCCGATGATCTGCTTCTGGTAGGAGATGACGTCGACCACCTCCATCGAGGTCGTCTGGACCAGACGCAGGTCGATGGCGACGTTCATGACGAAGATCTTGCCCTGCAGCAGGGCCGAGCCGGGACGGGCCGAGTCGACCTCGCCCTGGCCGATGTCCACCCCGGCGGAGCGGATGTTGTAGTTCACCTCGGTCACGCCGCCGACGAGGTAGAAGTCCGAACCGGGCACCTGGCCGGCCAGGATGCGGCGGTAGTTGTTGCTGTCCGGAGCGCCGCCCGCGGCCGCGCCCTCGTCGCCGATCAGCTTGTTGTTGGCGTAGCGGAGCTCCAGCTCCGAGATCGATGTGTCGTAACGCTCGACCATCCGGGCGCCGGCCTTGGCCAGGGCCGAATAGGCCATCAGGGAGGCGCCCTGGGTGATCTGGCGGCCGCCGTCCGAGGAGACCGAGCCGGTGTAGTCGCTGATCCGGCCGACCGCGATCCGCGGCGAGGGCAGGTTGTAGCGCCGCGCATAGTCCGACAGGCAGTAGAGCGCCGTCGAATAGGGCGTCGGGTTCGCCGTCACCGGGGCGTTGCCGATCGGGGCGGCGTACTGGCCGTTCGGTCCGGCCACGGGGCTGACGGCGCAGCCGGCGACAAGCGCGGCCATGGCGCAGGCCGCGGTCAGGGCGCGGAAGCGTTTGGAAGGAGTGCGATCAGTCATCGAGGTCCAGGGTCCCGTTCAGCACCGTGCCGGCGCTGATATTGCCCGTGTTGGTCTGTCTGGAGTTGACGATCACGGTGTTATGGTTGCCCTGAACCACGACGTTCAGGCTGTTGCCGATGGCGGTCGCGCCGCCGATGGTCGTGCCGCCGCTGCTGCTGGACGAGGACGATCCCGCCCCCGCATAGGCCGATGAAGCGCCCGAGCTGGCGCTGGAATAGCTGGAGGCGCCGCTCTGGATGATGCCGTCCACGATCAGCCGGTTGCCGTTGGCGTCGCGCGTCGATCCGCTCGACGGCTGGGTCACCGCATAGCGGGCGTTGCCGTATCCGGCCTGGAAGCTCGAAGCTCCGGCCGATCCCGTCGTCTGGGCGAACGCGAGCGCGGGGCTCATGGCGGCGAGGCACACGGTCCCCATGAGGGCTCCCGCGCGGGCCGTCCGGCGCATCCTGGCAGTGGTCATTCCGGGTCTCCGCACGGAATCTGGTTGACGGGCCGGTAACCAACCCATGTGCCAGAATGCGTTAGGGTTATTAAGAAGCGCTTGAGATTGCAGAATTCTCCGCGCATGCCGTCGGAATGGATCCCGTGCAGGACAGATTCGAGTCTCCCCCTTCGGCCCCGCCCCTCTGGCAGCCGCAAGAGCCGCCGCCCGGCGACGGCAAGGACGAGAAGATCTTCAATGCCCCCCTGGCGCCGCTTCTGGTCGCCCTGTCGATCCCCGTGCTGTTCTTCTTTCAGGAGCGGCTGCCCGATGAAGGCCTGCGCTGGGCCTTCTTCCCCAATACCCTGACGACCGGCGGCTGGTGGCCGGGGATTCTGACCAGCATGGTCCTGCACGGCGGCTGGGCCCACGCCCTGATGAACGCCGGTTTCGCCATCGCCTTCGGCCCCCCGATCGCCCGCCTGTTTTCGGGCGCGAAAGGCGGATTCATCTTTTTCGCCTATTATATAGTCTGCGGTCTGGCCGGAACCCTGGGATACGGCCTTGTCCATCTGGGCTCCGACGCGCCGATGGTGGGCGCCTCCGGAGCGGTCACCGGCCTGCTGGGCGGCGCGATCCGGCTGCTCGGGACCCACGGCCGGGTGCGGCCCCTGACCGACCGCAGCGTGATCTCGACCAGCGTGGTCATCCTGATCCTCAACGCCGTGACGGGTCTGATCGGTTTCGCGCCGGGTGCGGACGGCGCCGGCATCGCCTGGGAGGCCCATGCCTTCGGCTTCCTGGCCGGGCTCCTGCTGATCGGTCCGCTGGCCCGCTGGTTCGGAAAACCACCCGAGGGATTTGCGTCCGGGGCCGGGTTGGGCGATCCTCGGCCCTGAAGCGGCCCGACAGGCCCGATCACGAGCCCTGCCGGCGTCGTTCTCTACAACGATAGAGAAGGAAACGCCTGATGCTCGTCGCCGAAATCCTCAAGGGCAAGGGAGGGGCGGTCTTCACCCTCGCGCCCGCCGCCACCGTCGCTGAAGCCTGCGCTGAGTTGGACAACAAGCGCGTCGGCGCCCTGATTGTCTGTGACGGGGACCGGGTCGCCGGGGTCTTCTCCGAGCGGGATGTGGTCAAGGCCGTCGCCGCCGATGGGGCGGCCGCGCTCGGCAAGCCGGTCTCCGACTATATGACCGCCGAGGTAGTCTTCGCCAAACCGGCCGAGACCGTCGCCATCCTGATGGGGCGAATGACCGACCGCCGGATCCGCCACCTGCCGGTGATGAGCGACAGCCGGCTGACCGGGGTCATCTCGATCGGCGACGTCGTCAAATGCCAGATCGCCGAGGCGACGCAGGAGGCCGAGAGCCTCAGGACCTATATCGCCGCGGGGTAGGGGAGGGCGCTCGGCTCCGCCCGAAATGACCGCCGTCGGGCGAGCGCGAGTCCGTGAGAAAGTGGGCCTGCCCTGAAAAAGCCGCTTGCTCTTCGGCGGGGGCGGTCGTACATCGCCGCCTCGCTCGGAGACGGGCTGGCCAGCGGGGCCTTTGAGGCGAAAGCCTGAAGGTTCCACCGGAAACGGGAAGTTCAAAAAACTTCTTGCTTCTGTAGTCCAGCTGACATAGTTTCCGCGCTCCAATCGAATCGCTCGGCGACGAAATCAGAGGGAAGCCTCTCGCTTCTCCTGACGGTTTTTTGCGGCCTGAAGGCTTTGTTCTTCAACGCAAAATGGTCTGAAAAGACCCGGTTGACACGGAGATCGGCCTTCCTTAGAGAGCCGCCTCCGCCAACCTCCAGGGGTTGGACGAGCCGGCCTTCACGGGTTGGCGACGGTGTCGAAATCCTCTTCGGAGGGCGGTTGACACGGACTTCCGAGGCGACTAAATCGCCGCCTCCGCCGAGATCGGGCGCTAAACGATTGGGTCGCTTTGGTGGCTCTCGGGTCTTTGACATTGTTGATTTGGAAAGAGAAACGCAGGCGGCGGTGTTCTTGCGGTGGTTAGAGACCACCAC
>NZ_JBXAQH010000006.1:0-83525 GCF_058807035.1 Brevundimonas sp. GW821-FHT12E07
GTGGTGGTCTCTAACCACCGCAAGAACACCGCCGCCTGCGTTTCTCTTTCCAAATCAACAATGTCAAAGACCCGAGAACCACCGAAGCGGCCCAATCGTTTAGCGCCCGATCTCGGCGGAGGCGGCGATTTAGTCCTTCAAGATCAGCCTTGCAAGCCTTTTCTTGAAAAACTTTCGTTCCTCAATCCCGCCCCTCAAACAACAGCCTGTCAACCGGTCCCGAGACTTGCTCGGGAACGGCGTCGGGGGCCGTTCGCTGGGCGGGAGGGGCTATCTAGGGAAACCCCCGGAACGGGTCAACCGCAATCTTCGAGGTTTCAGAAGATCGCCTGTGCGCAGCTCTGTGGACAGACCGCTCCGGGCCCGCAGGCTCAGGCTTTCCAGCGCGCCAGCAATTCGTCGAAAGCCCGTTCGCCGGCCGTTTCGGTGCGAATATCGGCCGGAAGGTCCGAGAATCGCGGCGCCGGCGCGGGCTGGGTCACGCCCCCCGTCTCCACATAGGTGGCCCGGGCGACGTTGTGCGGATGGGCCGTGGCTTCGGTGAAGCTCAACACCGGCGAGACGCAGGCGTCGGTTCCCACGAAGACCGCCTCCCAGTCATTACGGCTCCGGGTCGCGAAGGCGGCGGCGAAGACGGCTTCCATATCTCCCCAGCCGGAGGGGTCATACTGGCTGAACCGGTCCGCCGGGATCCCGAGGCCGGCCAGCAGGGCGGCGAAGAACTGCGGCTCCAGGGCGCCGACCGCCACATACTGTCCGTCAGCGCAGGCGTAGCAGCGATAGAAGGGTTTGGACCCGTCCAGCAGGTTCGTCCCCCGCGCCTCGCTCCACATTCCCTGCGCCGCCAGGCCATGGAACATGGCGGTCAGGGCGGCGACGCCGTCGGTCATGGCCACATCGACGACCTGACCCCGGCCCGTCGTGCGCGCCCCTATAATGGCGGCCAGCAGTCCGGCGACGGCGAACATGGCCCCGCCGCCATAGTCCCCTACCAGATTGAGCGGCACGGGCGGCGGCGCATCGGCGCCCCCCATGGCGTGAAGCGCTCCGGTCAGGGCGATATAGTTGATGTCGTGGCCGGCCCGGTCGGCAAGAGGCCCTGTCTGACCCCAGCCGGTCATGCGCGCATAGACCAGACGCGGATTGCGCGCCCGGCAGATCTCGGGGCCCAGACCCAGCCGCTCCATCACCCCCGGCCGGAAGCCCTCGATCACCGCATCGGCGCGGTCGATCAGCTGCAGGACCTGTTCGATATCTTCGGGCGACTTCAGGTCGACACTGATGTGCGGCCGCCCCCGATTCAGGACCGCGCCGCCGACCTCGGCCCAGGCGGCGCCCGAGCGCCGGGCCAGCCGCACCACCTCGGCGCCCATGTCGGCCAGGATCATCGCGGCCAGAGGCACGGGGCCGATGGCGTCGAACTCTATAATGCGCACCCCCGCGAGGGGGCCGGCCTTCGACGCGGGCGCGGGGCTGTCGGTCATAGAATCCTCTCGGCGAGTCCTCGGCCGGTTGTGAGGCGCAGCTCCCGGGGCGTCAACGAAGCCGCCCTCACCCATCGACTGACGCTTGATACGGACGAAAACGGCGCCATATCGGAGAGACCGCCGGTCCTCGCCGCTCACGGGAGGGTCCGGTTCCACAGTCGCTTGTTTGAGGACTGACCGATGACGACGCGTACCATCCTGTTCGACAGCCCCTTTCTTCTGGGCTTCGACCAGACCCGCGCCTTGATCGACCGCGCCGCCAAGGCCGCGGCCGAGAGCTATCCGCCTTATAATGTGGAGCAACGGGGCGACAACGAGGTGCGGATCACCCTGGCGGTGGCCGGCTTCACCCCCGACGACCTGACCATCACCCTCGAAGGCCGCCAGCTGACCATCGCCGGCAAGCGCGAGGACGCGGGCAAGGTCGATCAGGCCTTCCTGCATCGCGGCATCGCGGCGCGCGGCTTCGTGCGCAGCTTTGTCCTGGCCGATGGTCTGGAGGTCGAGGACGCCTCACTGGAGCACGGCCTGCTGCACGTCGATCTGGTCCGCCCCGACGACGCCAAGGTCGTTCAGCGCATTCCCATCCGCGCGGGCTGAGTCCAGACGCGCATTTTCCGGCGTGAAAACAGCGCCGAACCGTCCGCTCCCCCGGGCGTTACAGTTTTGAAGGAGGCGGTCAGATGACGCCGACGATGATTATGACCAAGGAAGCTTTCGCCGGTCTGGGCGCCCCGGACCTCGTCTATGTGCGCGAGATCAGCGCCGCCGACGTGATGGGCGACGCCAAGATCGAGGATGCGCGCGGCCTCGAGATCGATCCCGAACAGACCCTCTATGCGGTGCATAGCGCCAATGGCGAACGCCTGGCCGTGATGCTGGACCGCGAGACCGCCTTCGCCGCCGCCGTGGCGCACGAACTGGCGCCCGTTTCCGTTCACTGACCTGAGTGTCGCTAAAGCCAGGCTCGCGGAGCCTTGCTGCTTGAGCGACGAGGTCTCGACCTCTCCACAGCCTCTGACCTATGGCACGGTTGCCGATCCGCGCCCCGGCGGCTAACCGTCCGGGCATGATTATGGTTGCGATCGAAGGCATTGACGGTTCCGGCAAGGGGACCGCGACGCGGGCTGTCTGCGCGCTTCTGGAAGAGGCGGGGCTGACGGTCGCGACCCAGAGCTTCCCCAACTACGGCAAGACCGCCGCCGCCCATGCGGTCCAGGCGGTGCTGAACGGCGAGGTGAAGGTCGATTCAGCCTATTATCTCGCCAGCCTGTTCTCGCTGGATCGGGCCGAGACCTTCCTGACCTCGGCCATGCCCGAGGTCGATGTGGTGGTGTTCGACCGCTATGTCCTGTCCAACGCCGCCTTCCAGATGGTGCGTCTGCCCGAGGGCGAGCGCGACGCCTTCCTGACCTGGCTGTTCGACTATGAGTACGGACGGCTGGGCGTGCCCAAGCCCGACCTCAACATCCTGATGCGGATCGACCCCGAGATCGCGGCCCAGTGGGTGGCGAAGAAGGCGGCCCGCTCCTACACCTCGGCGACGCGTGACGCCTTCGAGGCCGACGACACCTATCAGCAGCGGGTCTCCGACGCCTATTCCAGCATCGCCACGCGTCAGGTGAACGGCCCCTGGGCCATCGTCGAAGTCGCCGACGCCGACGGCATGAAGACGCCCGAGGCCATCGCCGCCGAATGTTTCGCCCTGATCCGTCAGGCCATGGACGCCAAGGCAGGTGGCTGAGACCGTTGACGTCCTGATCGTCGGGGCGGGGGCGGCAGGGCTGATGTGCGCCATCGAGGCCGGGCGGCGGGGACGCCGGGTTCTGGTCGTCGATCACGCCCGGGCGCCGGGCGAAAAGATCCGCATCTCGGGCGGCGGCCGCTGCAACTTCACCAACACCGGGACCACGGTCGCCAACTTCCTCGGCGAGAACCCGCGTTTCGCCGCCTCGGCCCTGAAGCGCTACAGCCAGCACGACTTCATCAAGCGCGTCGATCAGGCGGGCATCGCCTGGCATGAGAAGACGCTCGGGCAGCTGTTTTGCGACGACAGCGCCAAACAGATCATCCGCATGCTGGTCGACGACCTGCGCGCGGCGGGGGCGACGCTGAAGCTCAACACCGGCGTCGATGCGGTCACGCGGTCCGGCGACGGCTTCGAGGCCCGGCTGTCGGATGGGTCCGTTATCCGCGCGGCCTCTCTGGTCGTGGCGACCGGCGGCAAGTCGATCCCCAAGATGGGGGCGACCGGCTGGGCCTATGATGTGGCGCGCCAGTTCGGCCTGCGGGTCACCGAGACCCGCCCCGCCCTCGTGCCCCTGACCTTCGAGACGGGACTGCTGGAACAGTTGCTGCCGCTGGCCGGGGTCGCGGTCGACGCCGTGGTCTCGGCGGAGAAGAAGGACGCGCCCGCCTTTACCGAGGCCATGCTGTTCACCCACCGGGGGCTGAGCGGCCCGGCCATCCTGCAGATCAGCTCCTACTGGCGTGAGGGCGAGGCCGTCCGGGTGGACATGGCCCCCGGCGTCAAGGTGTTCGAGGCGCTGAAGGCCGCCAAGGAGGCCAACGGCAAACAGGCGCTGGCGACCGCGCTCGGCCACATCATCCCGCGCCGGCTGGCCGATTCGATCCTGCAGCGCGAAGGCCTGCAAACGCCGGGCCGGGAGGGCAAGCTGGCCGAGTTGGGCAATGCCAGGCTTCAGGCCCTCGGGGCCGCCGTGAACGGCTGGACCGTCAAGCCGGTCGGCTCGGAAGGCTATCGCACCGCCGAGGTGACTTTGGGCGGGATCGACACCGCCGCCCTGGACCAGCAGTCCATGGCCGCCACCACTGTCCCGGGCCTGTTCTTCATCGGCGAGGCAGTGGACATCACCGGCTGGCTGGGCGGCTATAATTTCCAGTGGGCCTGGTCGTCAGGCTGGGTCGCGGGCCAGAACTGCTGAATCCCTGCCTGCGACCTCCCGCCGCGCGACCTCTCGCCGGATTGGCGGGCTGATCCCGGCTTCCTAACTTTCAGATGCGGGACGGGCCCCTCTGGCGTCGTCTTCCGGATCGATCACGCCCACGGCTGTCCCCCCAGTGCGTTGCGCGGATCCGGAAGCGGACGCGATGTCGGACCGCATCGGGCGCGCCCGGCGGATGCTTGTCCCCCATGGCTTGATCTTTCGCCGGGCGTCCCGAACCCCGTTCACAAGAGGACCGACGATGCCCCTG
The DNA here is from genome assembly GCF_058807035.1 of Brevundimonas sp. GW821-FHT12E07. NCBI lineage: Bacteria > Pseudomonadati > Pseudomonadota > Alphaproteobacteria > Caulobacterales > Caulobacteraceae > Brevundimonas > Brevundimonas sp. GW821-FHT12E07. The sequence goes on from NZ_JBXAQH010000006.1 coordinate 4,704, forward strand.
CTGATGTGCCCCAATGATTCATCCGCCATGCAGACCATGGAGCGCTCCGGCGTCCAGTTCGACATGTGCCCCAGCTGCCGGGGCGTGTGGCTGGATCGCGGAGAGCTGGAGAAGCTGATGGAGGCCGCGACCGCGGACGGTCGCGCCGCGGCGCCGGCCCAGCCCGCCTATGCCCCGCCCCCTCAGCAGCCCACCCAGCCCTGGGGTGGCGGCGGATCCGGATATCGTGACGACCACAGGCGCGATGATCACCGACGCGACGACCGCTATCGCCACGACGACCGCGACCACTACAGGAAGAAGAAGCGCGACAGCATCTTCGACATCTTCGACTGAGGTCGCGTCCTAGGCGGCAAGCCCCGCCGACTTCATCAGCCCCTTGAGCTCGCCCAGCGCTTCCGGGGCGGCGCCGAGGGCCACACGGGTGTCCGGCGCCCGGAACAGGCGGATGGCCTCGGCCTTGGCCCGGTCGGCGGCGGGGCCGAAGGGCGCCGTCTCACCGGCCGCGAGCCGCAGCAGGGCCGCCAGCTTCTGCGGGGCGGGCGCCGCGGCGCGAGCCAGCTGGGCCGCCAGCTTCGTCTCGCCCTCGACCACGCCGCCGACCTCGCCGATGGCGGTGCAGATCTGGATCTCGTCGTGTTCGGCCAGGGCGCTGGCCCGCACCGAGCGTTGCAGGCCCGCCAGGACATGCAGCTTCTGGGTCGGTCGCACGCTCGAGGCGCGCATCTCGGTCTCGAACCGCAGCGAGGTCACGCAGGCCACCAACCAGCGCGCCGCCGAACGCTTGTTGGCCGCCCCCGTGACGTTCTCGCACAGCCGCGTCAGGGTCTCGGCCTCGCACAGCACGGTTTCGCACAGGCTGACATAGGCGCCGACGAAATCGGCGGTGACCAGGCTCTTGGAGCGTTCGATGAAAGCGTTCTGGACCTCGTCCATCGTCAACAGACGCCCCGCGGTCGCGGTCAGGGACATGGCTAGGGTGCGCAGGATGTCGATCTCACCGACAGGGTCGGTCGGGCGCAGGCGACGCGGCCCCATCAGCTCGCGCAACACCATCCGCGCCAGTGAGGCGGCCAGGATCGGGAATTCGCCGGCCGCCAGATGCTCGCCCAGCCGGGCGGCGGGGCCGTCGACGATGGGCATCAGCAGGGACAGGCGCGCGTCGGCCCGGACCAGGGCGTCGATCTCCCGCGGCGCCACCATGCGCACGATGGCGGCCATGCTGCCGCCTTGGTCCAGCGACGGACCAAGGATTTCGGCGAGGTTGGCCCGGCTGGCGAACAGCTCGCACAGGATCTGTTCAAGGCCGACCAGAACCAGGGCGCGCGGCGGTCCCGACGGCGGCGCCCGATCGGCCAGATCCATCAGGGCGCCGAGCCGCGCCCGCGCGCCCTTGACCCCGACCAGGGCGCCGCAGATCACGCCGCCGATGATGAAGGCCCGGTCCGGCGCGCCCGAAATCCGGTGCGCGATGTCGGCCAGGGAATGGTCGGCAAGGTTGGAGAACAGATTGCGGCGGCCTGCGGTGATGACCCGCTCCATCGCCTGTCCGGTGAGCTTCTGGTAGTGGCGGATCAGGTCGTGCGTGGCCATGCCGTTGGCCTGGGCCTCGGGAATGGCGATCTTCTGCAGGGCGTGCTGGACCTCGACGCCCGAGGCTTCCAGCTTCTCGACCAGATCCGGCCGGTGCAGCAGCTCATAGGGCGTAGCCCCGTTGCGCGTCAGCCAGTCCTCCAGCACCCGCCCGACCAGTTCGCGCGCATGCGGCGTATAGAGGTCGCCCGGCTGTTTGCAGGCCGGACCGGTGTCGATTTCCGCGACCTTCTTCTTGGGCGGCTCGGCCGCGCCCCGGGTCATCAGGACGACGGTGTTGAACTCCATCGTGTCCGGATCGAGGGTCTCCTTGGTGACCTTGACCGCCACCGCCTGACGGTCGCGCATCAGATCCTCAGCGGTGTCGATCGCGTTCTTGCGGTCCTCGGTCGCCATGGACAGGGTCCAGGGCGAGGGCGCCGTCTTGCGGATATAGATCTCGTAATGGACAGGTCCGGCCATTCCGCCATCCTCGCACAGAGGCTTTAAGGCGAGGTTGCGCCCCTAAACGCTTGGTTCCGATGGCCTGTGGCCGTAATGTCACCGCGATTACAGTCGAACGGTTACGCTTGAAGTGCGTTGATCGGGTCGAACCGATTGAACGCCCACGATTTGAGGAGGCCTCGCTTGGCCAATATCACCCTGGTCGATGACGACGAGAACATCGTCGCCTCCGTGTCCCTGGCGCTCGAAAGCCACGGCCACAAGATCACGGCCTATCACGACGGGGCTACCGGCCTTGAGGCCCTGGAAAACACCCCGCCCGATCTCGCTATCCTGGATGTGAAGATGCCGCGAATGGACGGGATGGAAGTCCTGCGTCGCCTGCGACAGACCTCGCAGATCCCGGTCATCATGCTCACGTCCAAGGACGAGGAGATCGACGAGATCCTCGGCTTCAACCTCGGCGCCGACGACTACATCCACAAGCCGTTCAGCCAGCGTCTGCTGATCGAGCGGGTCAAGGCCCTGCTGCGCCGCACCGGCGCCGACGGCGGCGAGCCCGAGCCCTCGGCCGAGATTTCCGGCAAGGCCATCCGCCGCGGCAAGCTGGTCATGGACCCGGCCCGTCACGAGAGCACCTGGGACGGCAAGCCGGTCAAGCTGACGGTCACCGAATTCCTGCTGCTTCAGGCCCTGGCCCAGCGCCCGGGCTTCGTGAAGAGCCGCGACAACCTGATGGACGCCGCCTACGACGATCAGGTCTATGTCGACGACCGCACCATCGACAGCCACGTCAAGCGGATGCGCAAGAAGTTCCGCGTGGTCGACAACGAGTTCGACGCCATCGAGACCCTGTATGGCGTCGGATATCGATACCGCGAGAGCTGAAACCGGTCGGGAGCCCGACGAGGCCGCGCCCCGCCGCCTGAAACGCTTCGGCGGATCGCGGCTGGGCGGGCTGATTCTCGTCCTGAACCTGCTCAGCCTGCTGATCCTGTTCGGCGGCGCCCTGCTGCTCAACGAATGGCGGCGCGGCCTGGTGGAGGCGCGCGAGGAAACCCTGATCGCCCAGGCCGAGCTTCTGGCCAATGTGCTGGCGGACAAGGAATATACGGTCGGGGAGCCGATCCCCCAGTTCAACATCGAGAAGACCCCGGGCCTGCTGCGGGACATCTTCATTCCCGAAGGCCAGAGGGCGCGCCTCTACGACGCCGACGGCCTGCTGTTCCTCGACAGCTACACGGTGACCGAGACCATCCCCGGCGCGCCCCTGCCCCCGGCCCGGCCGGCCGGGACGCCCGCGCCCGATACAGCCAAGGCCGATCAGCGCAACGCCGCCACGGTCCGCAAGGCCGAAGCCGCCCTCACCGCCGAGGTCGAGCGCGCCCTGAAGGGCGAACCCCAGGCCGAGGTGCGCCTGTCGGAAACCGGGGACCGTGTCGTCTCGGTCTCCATCCCTGTTCGCCACGTGCAAAAGATTCTGGGCGTCCTGACGCTGGAGGCCGGCGACGTCGACGAGATTCTGGGGGCCCAGCGCCGGGCCCTGACGCCCTTCGCCCTGGTGGCCCTGGCGGTGAACCTGCTGGCGTCGCTGTTGCTGCACCTGTTCGTGGCCCGGCCGGTGATGCGGCTCTCGGCCGCTGCCGACGAGGTCAAACAGGGCCGCGCCCGCGCCATCTCCCTGCCCGACCTCGAGGGCCGCAAGGACGAGATCGGCGACCTGGCCCGCTCGCTGGAGAGCATGACCGAGACCCTTTCGGACCGGATGGACGCCATCGAGGCCTTCGCCGCCGACGTCTCGCACGAGATCAAGAACCCCCTGACCTCGATCCGCTCGGCGCTCGAAACTCTCGATCTGGTCAAGGACCAGAGCCAGCGCGACCGGCTGACCGCCCTGCTGCAGGCCGACGTCAAACGGCTGGACCGGCTGATCACCGACATCTCCAACGCCTCGCGGCTCGACGCCGAACTGTCGCGCGACCGTCCGCGGCCGATCGACCTCAACGTCCTGATCGGCGACATCGTCGGCATCTACGAGACCACCGCCAAGCCTGGCGAGGCGAGCGTGGTCCTGACCCCGGGGACCGGCGACACCCGGGTGCTGGGCCGCGACGGGCCGCTGGGGCAGGTGTTCCGCAACCTGATCGACAACGCCCGCTCGTTCAGTCCGACGGGCGGCGAGGTCCGCGTCGAACTGCACAGGAACGAGGCCGATCCGACCCGGGCGCTCAGCGTGACCGTCGACGACGACGGTCCCGGCATCCCGCCCGACAACCTCGAGACCGTGTTCGAACGCTTCTACACCTCCCGGCCCAAGGGCACGGTCTTCGGGGCGAACTCCGGCCTGGGCCTGTCGATCGTGCGCCAGATCGTCGAGGCCCACGGCGGCCGCGTCACCGCCGAGAACCGCCTCGCCGCCGACGGCTCGGTCGCCGGCGCCCGCTTCCGGGTCGATCTGCCGACCACCCATCTGGCTGTCATCCGGCGCGGCTAAGGTCTTTCCATGACCTCCCCCCAAACTGGCCCCATCCACGCCACGGCCGTCGCCCGCTTCGGCCCCCTTTCCGGTGCGGGTGGGGGCTGGAGCGGGGTCCTGCTGACCGGGCCCTCGGGCTCGGGCAAGAGCGACCTCGCCCTGCGGTTGATCGGTCTCGGCTGGCGGCTGGTCGCCGACGATTATTGCGAGGTCTGGGCCTCGGGCGGCGCGGTCTGGGCCAGGGCGCCCGAGCGCATCGCCGGTCGGATCGAGGCCCGGGGGCTGGGCATCGTCCCCTCGTCCGCACGCCCCCTCGCCCGGATCGCCCTGGTGGTCCGCTGCGGGCCCGAGCCGGTCGAACGCCTGCCCCTGCCGGAGACCACGACCGTTTGCGGCCTGACCCTGCCCCGCCTGGTTCTGGACACCCGCCCGGTGTCCGCCGCCAACACCGTGGAGGCGGCCCTGAAGGCCACACTCGCGGGGCTTGATGTCGCACCGCTTTAAACCGGCGCCGGTTTCCTCTATCTAGGCCCGCTTGCGGTCCGGTCGGGGCTCCCTTCCCGGCGGACAGACGCGAGACTTGCGGCCGGGGGGCGTAGTTTGGTGAAGCCTTCATGATCGGGCTGGTGATCGTCACCCACGGAGGGCTCGCCTCCGAATTCCTGGCGGCCATGGAGCATGTCGTAGGCCCTCAACGGGGCGTCGCGGCCATCTGCATCGGCCCCGAAGACGACATGGAGCGCCGCCGGCGCGACATCGTCGACGCGGCCGCCGCCGTCGATGACGGCTCGGGCGTCATCCTGCTGACCGATATGTTCGGCGGCACCCCGTCCAACCTCGCCATCTCGGTGATGGAACAGACCCACGCCGAGGTCATCGCCGGACTGAACCTGCCAATGCTGATCAAGCTGGCCAGCGTGCGCGGGCGCGAGACGCTGGAAGCTTGCGTCGCTCACGCCCAGGACGCCGGACGCAAATACATCTCGGTCGCCTCCTGGGTTCTGGCGGGCGAGAAATAGGGATCCCTGCATGCCCACATCCTCGGCCACCGCGAACATCTGCAACACCCGGGGGCTGCACGCCCGGGCCTCGGCCAAGTTCGTCAAGCTGGCCTCCAGCTTCGAATCCGAGATCCAGGTCACGCGCGACGGCACCACGGTGGACGCCCGGTCGATCATGGGCCTGCTGATGCTGGGCGCCGGCAACGGCTGCACCATCGACATCTCGGCCGAGGGCGCCGACGCCGCCGAGGCCATCGAGGCCCTGAACGAACTGGTCGCCACCCGCTTCGGGGAAGACGAATAGGGGTAACCTCCTTCGGCATCCCGGCGTAGTCTTCGAAGACGCACGGGCAGGGAGGCCTCGATGACGGATCAGACTGTCGACGACGCACCCGCCGAGGCCCCGGCCCCCGCTTCCACATCCCATGAAGACCGTCCGCTGCCGGGTGGCCGCACCGACACGTACCGGCATCCGATCTGGGTCCGCGTCGGGCACTGGATCAATGCGACGGCGGTGATCGTCCTGCTGATGAGCGGGGCCAACATCCTTCTGGCCCATCCGCATCTCTACTGGGGCCTGAAGTCGACCTTCGCCGAGCCGTGGCTGGACATCCCGACCTTCCCCGACTGGCTGCTGCTGCCTCAGGGCCGGGACCTGGCGACCGCCCGGCGCTGGCATTTCTTCTTCGCCTGGCTGTTCGTGATCAACGGCTTGGTCTGGCTGGCCTTCAGCTTCATCACCCGGCGGTTCCAGACGCGGCTCTGGCCAACGGGGCAGGACCTGAAAGGCTTCTGGCCCTCGGTGAAGGAACACGCCCGCCTGCACTTCCCCAAGGATGACGAGGCCCGGGCCTACAATGTCATCCAGAAGCTGACCTATGCGGCGATGGTGCTGGTGGTCCTGCCGATGATGCTGATCACGGGTCTGTCGATGTCGCCGGGCTTCAACGCCATCGGCGGAATCCTGCTGGAGTTGATGGGCGGGCGGCAGTCGGCGCGGACCCTGCATTTCATCTCGGCGAGCCTGATCCTCCTCTTCCTTCTGGTCCATGTGGCGCTGGTGATCTGGACGGGCCTGTTCAACAACATGCGGGCCATGATCACCGGCTGGTTCGTGATCGAGCCTTCCAATGAGGAGGCCGACCGTGAGTAATCTCAGCCGCCGCAGCTGGCTGGTCCGGGCGCTCGCCACCGCCGGAGTCATGGCCCTGTCGGCCTGCGAGCGCGGGTCGCAGTTGGGGACCCGGCTGCTGGTCTCGGCCGAGAGCCTGACGAAGGCGGCCCAACGACTGATCCTGCCCCGCGACGCCCTGGCCCCGGAGTACGAACCCAGCCAGATCTCCCGCGACTTCCGGCCCAACGGCTCCATCGACCCGGCGGCGGCCGACTATCTGGCGCTCAAGGCCAACGGCTTCGCCGACTACCGGCTGGAGATCGGCGGTCTGGTCGAGCGGCCCCTGAGCCTCTCGCTGGCCGAGCTCCGGACCCGCCCCGCCCGCACCCAGATCACCAAACACGACTGCGTCGAGGGATGGACGGCGATCGGCCAGTGGTCGGGGGCGAAGCTGTCGGCCCTGCTGGACGAGGCCGGCCTCAAGCCAGAGGCCAGATACATCGTCTTCCACTGTTTCGACGCCCTGACCCAGACCGAGGACGGGCCCCGGTACTATGAGAGCATCGACCTGATCGACGCCCGCCACCCCCAGACCATCCTCGCCTACGACATGAACGGCGAGGTCCTGGGCGTCCCGCACGGCGCGCCCCTGAGGCTGAGGGTCGAGCGGCAGCTGGGCTACAAGCACGCGAAGTACATCAGGCGGATAGAGGCGGTCACGAGCTTCGACCATATCGAGGGCGGCAAGGGCGGTTACTGGCCCGACCGCGGCTATGAATGGTACGCCGGGATCTAGAGGGCGACCTCCCGGCCTTCGCGGCTGCTGATCATGCCGGCCTCCAGCACCTCCATGACCATCAGGGCCTCCGACGGCGGGACCGGGTTGGGGCCTTCGCCGCGCACGGCCTTCGCCACGGCCGAGTAGTAGGCGGGATAGTCGCCAGCGGGGCCGGGGGCGGAGGTGCGTTCGCCCGTCTCACCCTCGACGATCGTCGGGGGAGAGGGATCGACGCCCCAGCCGGGCGCGCCCGGAGCCATGCCGGCTTTCAGCTGATCCTCCTGCGGGTCGAGGCCCGAGGTGAGGAAGCTGGCCTTCGTCCCGTGGACGGCGAAGCGGACGTCGGGGGCGGCGATCAGCATGGCGGCGTTGAGCACGACCCGCAGGCCGTCGTCATAGCGCAGCGTCGCATGGGCCCGGTCCGGCGACAGGCCGCCGTCGCGCTGGATGGCGAGGTCGCAGCTGATCGCCTGAGGGCGGCCGAACAGATTGAGGGCCTGATCGATCAGATGGGGGCCGAGGTCCTGCCAGACCCCGGCGCCGGGGGCCTCGCGCCAACGGTCGCGGACCACGGGGCGATAGCGGTCGAAATGGCTCACATAGGTGACGATGCGGCCGAGGCGGCCCGAGGCGATCCCGGCCTTGAGGGCGAGGAAGTCGGCGTCCCAGCGGCGGTTCTGGAAGACGGAGAGGAACAGGCCCTTCCGCTCGGCCAGGTCTACGACGCGGCGGGCGTCGTCGAGGCTGAGGGCGAAGGGCTTGTCGACCACCACCGCCTTGCCGGCGTTCAGCGCGGCCTGCGCCTGTTCGGCGTGGAGGGCGTCGGGGGTGGCGATGACCACCAGATCGATATCGGGGTCGGCGAGGGCCGTGGCGAGGTCGGGGACGACGCGCGCCTCGGGCCAGTCGGCATGGACGGCCTCGGGCCGGGTCGAGACGACCGTGTGGAGGCGAAGGTCGGGACAGGCCGAGATCAGCGGGCCGTGGAAGGTCTTGCCGGCGAAGCCGTAGCCGATGAGGGCGGTGTTCAAAGGGGTCATCTGCTGTCCTTTCCCCTCTCCCGGAGGGAGAGGGAGGGGCCCGACGCGGGGCGGCGGGAGGGTGAGGGGTTATGCCCTCACCTGTTCACGCTGGAGCCCCTCACCCTTTCGCGCAAGGACGACGGCCAAAGCCGCCGTGCGCTCAAGCCCTCTCCCGCAGGGAGAGGGTGAGTAAAGCCTATCCCGGAACGTGGCTCATGTCGCGGCGGGCCATCATCTTGTCGAACTCGCCCCAGACGCCGTCGGCGCCGTGCCAGCTGCCTTGCGTCGCGGCCTTGGAGTATTCGGTGGCGCGGGCTTCGAAGAAGTTGGCGTGCTCCACGCCCGACAGCAGGGACTGCAGCCAGGGCAGGGGGTTTTCCTTGATGCCGTAGAGCTCGGGCAGCTTCAGCTGGCGCAGGCGCCAGTCGGCGATGAAGCGGATGTACTGTTTGATGTCCTCGGGCGTCATGCCGTTCACCTCGCCGGCCTCGAAGGCCAGGTCGATGAATTTGTCTTCCAGACCGACCACGGTCTCGCAGCACTGGACGATGTCGTCGGCGACGGCCGGGGTGACGCAGCCCGTTTCCTTGTTGAAGGCGTGGTAGAGCTTGATGATGCCGTCGCAGTGCAGGCTTTCGTCGCGCACCGACCAGCTGACGATCTGGCCCATGCCTTTCATCTTGTTCTGGCGGGGGAAGTTCATCAGCATCGCGAACGACGCGAACAGCTGAAGCCCCTCGGTGAAGCCGCCGAACATGGCGAGCGTCCGGGCGATGTCCGCCTCGGTCTCCACCCCGAACTGGCCCATGTAGTCGTGCTTGGCCCGCATCGCCTCATATTCCATGAAGGCGCCGAACTCGCTCTCGGGCATGCCGATGGTTTCGAGCAGCAGGGCATAGGCCGCGATGTGAATGGTCTCCATGTTCGCGAACGAGGAGAGCATCATCTTGACCTCGGTCGGTTTGAACACCCGGCCGTAGCGCTCCATGTAGTTGTCCGCGACCTCGATGTCCGACTGGGTGAAGAAGCGGAAGATCTGCGTCAGCAGATTACGCTCCTTGTCGTTCAGATTGACGGCCCAGTCCTTCATGTCCTCACCGAGGGGCACTTCCTCGGGCATCCAGTGGACCTGCTGCTGCTTCTTCCACATGTCGAAGGCCCACGGATAGCGGAACGGCTTGTAGGCGGCCGAGGAGGTCAGCAGGCCGGGCGTGCCGGGCTTGATGATGGCGTGCGCGTTCATCGGGGAGGCTTTCGAACGATTCCGTGGACTGGGATTCACCATGCGGTTTGATCGCCACGGCGCCAAGACCCAAAGCGGCTATGTTGCGATCACTTTCGTACGAGACGCTATATCTAGCGTGTTTATCCAAAGGTTAAGACGATGGGCTGGGGATGGTTTGGGGACCGTCCGAACCGGAAGCTGAGCCGTTTGGCGGTCCGAAAAACACCGCCACACCGCCAAACACCGCCACTTCACTCCGTGAGTGGAACCTCTACTGCATCGTCGCCCGGCCCGAAGTCCGCCTCCATCCGGCGCAGGAAGGCGGATCGGAGATGATCGACCGGGGTGAAGACCGAACTCTCCCGATCAATCCGTTCGCCAGGGCGGTCAAGCATTTGAACGAGCCGCATCCAAACCAGCGCCTGACGCGGCGAATCGGTAGCGGCCAGCTCCGCCGCACGGCGGAAGGCGAAACGGCGGAGATCGACGGCTGACGGTTCGAACAGGAGTTGGAAGACCTCCTCGGCGCGCGCCTCCTCGATATCGCCAAGTTCGGGATGAATCTCGATGAGCTGAGCCTTGGTCAGGCCCCTGCTCCAGATCGGGGCGTCGCGCGGAGACGGAACGGAAATGTCCGCGCGTCGCCAACCCTCGATTCCGGCGCGACGCTGGAAGCTGCGCAGGGACAAGCCGTAGCGCTCGGTCACGACCGGAGCGCTGTCGCCGGCGAGATAGTCGTCGCGGGCGGCCGCCCAGATTTCGGGAGGCGTGCGGGACGCGGGTCGGGCGGGAGTGTCGGACTGGGTCATGATCCGATCATCGCCCCGCCTCCGGCCCGGTCGCGCCGAAGGGCCTTCGAAACGCGCAAACCCGGGAATTCACCGGCATTGGCGCGGCGAATTGCGCGCGTCGGCCAAATCGGCCCGGCGCCCGAACCGTCGAAACGGCGTTAGACTGGGCGCAGACAGGGAGGCGAGGATGACCGGAGAGTATGTGGTCTATGGCGCGGCCGGATCCGGCTCCATGCCGGTCGAGGCGGCGCTGACGCTGATGAAGCAGCCGTTCCGGGTCATCGAGGCGGTGACCTGGGAGAGCGACGCCGAGCGGGACAAGGTCGCGGTGGTCAATCCCATGCGGCAGATCCCGGCCCTGATGACCCCGGACGGTGAGACGCTCACCGAGAGCGCGGCCATCCTGCTGTGGCTGACCGAACGCCATCCGGAGCCGGGGCTGGCGCCCGGGCCCGGCGACGCGCGCCGGGGCCAGTTCCTGCGCTGGATGAGCTTCATCCCGGCGGCCATCTATTCGATGTACTGGGTGCGCGACGTGCCCTCGCGGCTGGTCGGGGAGGATGAGGCCGTTCAGAAGCTGATGCTGAAACGGACCTCGGAGCGGGTCGCCGACTGCTGGGCCGCGATGGAAAGCCAGATCGCGCCGACGATTGAACCGGGCGGCTTCCTCATGGGCGATCGGGTGAGCGTGCTGGACCTCTATGTCACCGCCGTCAGCCGCTGGAGCCCGCGCCGCAAACGCTTCGCCGAGGTCGCACCGAGGATGGCCGAGGTGGTGAGGCGGGTGGATGACCTGCCGGAACTGGAGGCCTTCTGGAGCGGACGCTGGCCGTTCGCCGAGGGGGAAGAGCGCTAGATCTCGTCCGTCAGGCTGAAGCCGGGCGCCTCGACGGGAGGGCGCTCGGACCGGCTGCGGAAGACCAGGTCGCGGACGCGCTCCATGCAGGCGCCGGAATTCACGTCCACCTCTGAATAGTGATCGAACTTCCGCTGGTCGGTGATCCGCATGTTCAGACAGCGTTGCGGGTCCTGCTCCGACGGGATGGCGGCAAGGTCGAAGATGACGAAGAACGACCGCGCATCGCCCAGCTGTTCCTCGATGGCGAAGGCCACCACATCCGGAGGCACGTCGCAGACAAGGTAGCGAAAGACGAAGACGCAGCCTTTCAGGGCCGGGGCCACGACCTCGGGCCGCGCGACGCTCGCCGAGGTTCCCGCCGCATGCCAACGATCCTCGAACAGGCACCCGTCGGTGCATCTCTCGTCGCGCACGGCCATGGCGAAGGTGCGCGACCCCATGTGGAATGCACCCCGGGGTCAGGAAGCTAGGCCCGCCGAAGCCCGGGTCGAATGGCGGCCATTGGGTTTCGATCGTCGCCACAGGCCCCAGGGGCGTCAGGGCGCCCGGCACGATCAGTCCGTCCGACCGCCGGACGAAACGACGGAACGCCTCCCCGCCGCCGAAGCGCGCGTCATGATCCCGATAGGCGACCTCGGCGCCGGTTCGGGCCACGGCCCGTAGTCGCGCGAGAGGTTCAGGATCGAGGAAGTCGCCCGAATCCCTGATGGCCGTCCTGTAGGTCCGGACCTGCAGCACGCCGGACGCGCCCAGATAGGTCACCGTGGTGAGCACCGGACGGGGGAGACGATTGGCCGGGTCGGGCGCGGGCGGCGAGGAACAGCCTGCCAGAATCAGCAGGGAGAGAAGCGAGACGAGCCAGACCAGCGCCGATGCCCGCTCGAGCCGCAGCATCAGGCCGCTTCGGCTTCCTCAGCCGTCGCAGGCTCCGCGCGGTCGCCGGACAGCAGCCGCTCCATCGCCGCATAGAGGGCGTGGTGGGAGATGGGCTTTGGCAGGTGGTCGTCCATGCCGGCGGCGAGGCAGCGGGCGGCGTCCTCGGGCATGGCGTCGGCGGTGACGGCCAGGATCGGCACGGTGTTGCCAGCGGCGCGGATGGCGCGGGTGGCGGCCAGACCGTCGACGCGCGGCATGCGGACATCCATCAGGATCAGGTCGAAATCCTGGGTCGCGGCCATGGCGATGGCCTCGTCGCCGTCGCAGGCCTCGGCCGTCTCGCAGCCGACGGCGGCCAGCATCAGACGGGCGACCTCGCGGTTGGCCGGGTGATCGTCGACGACCAGGATGCGGGGGGCGGCGGCGGGATAGTCGTCGTCCTCGGCGATTTCCGCCGGGGCGGGCGTAGCGCGCGTCTGCGTCTGGGCGGCGGCGCCTTCGACCGGTTCCAGCGGCAGGCGCAGGGTGAAGGTGGCGCCGTCGCCGAGGCGGCTGTCGACCACGACCGAACCGCCCATCAGGGCCGCATGACGCTGGACCAGGCTCAGGCCGATGCCGGCGCCGATATGGGTGCGGCTGATGGAATCGTCGCCCTGGACGAAGGCTTCGAACAGGCGGTCGGCGCCGGCCGTGTCGAGGCCGCAGCCGCTGTCGGTGACGGCGATCAGGACTTCGCCGTCGATCCGGTCGGCCAAGATGGAGACGGTCCCGCGCTCGGTGAATTTGACCGCATTGGAGATCAGGTGATGCAGGGCCTGCCGCAGGCGGCGGCGGTCGCCGGTGAACATCAGGGCGGCATCGGGGCGGATGTCGACGGTCAGGCTCAGCCCCTTGTCCTCGGCCGCGATCCGGCTGGGCGCGGCGGCGACGGCGATGACGTCGGACAGGCAGAGCGGGGCGAGGGACAGGGCGTCGTCGCCGCGCGAAATCTCCAGCACATCCTCGACCAGCATCAGAAGGGCGTCGCCCGAACGCTGGATATGGCCCAGCTGGTCGACGGCCACGGGGTCGAGGTCGGGGCGGCGGATCAGGACCTCGGCATAGCCGGTGACGCTGTTCAGCGGGGTGCGCATCTCATGGCTCATCAGGGCCAGGAAGCGGGACTTGGCGGCGTCGGCCTCCTCGGCGCGGCGGCGGGCCTGCTGGGCGATGTCGCTGCGGCGCTCCAGACGCTGGATCAGACGGCGGCGCTCGGACATGGCGGTCGAGACCGGCAGGGCGGTGACGATCACCCCGAGCAGGAACATGTAATAGACGGTCAGCTGGCGCAGCAGGGGCGGGACGGCCTCGAGCCCCGCGATGTGCGGCAGGCGGGTCATCAGGACCGGGCCGTGGCCGGTGACGGTGGCGGCGGCGGCGATGATCGCGACCCCGACCATCGAAACGGCGACCCAGGTCGGGGCCGTGCGGAACGAGACCAGCAGCAGGAAGGGGAAGATCAGGAAGGCGGACGGCGCCGTGTTCTGGAAGAAGCAGGCGGCGGTGACGGCCAGTAGCAGGGTGACGAGGCCCGCCGTCTCGATCCGGCCCGCCGGGGCGGTGGAGCGGAAACGGTGCGACTTGGCGATCAGCAGCAGGGCCGGCGCCACCAGCAGCAGGCCCAGGGTCTCCATGTCGAAGAAGCGGTGCAGGGTGAACAGGAAGATCGGCAGGGTGTAGTCGCGCATCGGGGCGACGACGCTGAGGATGGCGAAGGCTGACATCAGCACCGCCGGGACCACCGCCATCAGGGCGAAATTGGCCAGGCGCTTGGGCCGGCGCAGGTCGAGGGCGGCGCCGCAGACCCGGCGCGCGATCAGGGCGGCCAGGCAGGCCTCGCCCAGATTGAGCACGGCGTTCAGCCACAGGAAGGGCTGGGGATCGCCGCGCACGACGTTGCCGATGATGTTGAGAACGAAGCAGGCGGCCAGGACGCGGATCGCCTGACGTTTGTGCAACTGCAGGGCGGCGGCCAGCATGACGCCATTGGCGGGCCAGATGACCACGGCGTTGTAGGTCCGGGCGCTCCAGATGCCGACCAGCACACAGGCGGCGAACATCGCCACATAGGCCCAGGGCGGCGGCCCCGAGGCCTGCCCCGCGTCATGTCTGAACAGTCGCCAGCGACCGTGCATCCGGTCCCTCCCAACTGCGAACCTAAGGCACTGATCGCACGCAGAAGTTAAATTTCAGATGCCAACGGTGTCATTGTTCCAGTTTTGAAACACAGGACCGTGAAAGGCGGTCAGGCCGCCGCGATGGCGTCGACCTCATTGGCCGAGCCCAGGGCGACGGCGACGCGGTCGTGGAGCTTCGTCGGGACGACGTCGAGGATGGGGGTGGTGCCGTCGGTGGTGGCCTTGCCGCCGGCCCGCTCGATCAGCAGGGCCATGGGCGCGCCTTCATAGAGCAGGCGCAGCTTGCCGGGGCGGTCGGGCTCACGCTGGTCCCACGGATAGAGGAAGACGCCGCCGCGCATCAGGATGCGGTGGACGTCGGCGACCATGGCCGCGACCCAGCGCATGTTGAAATCCTTGCCGCGCGGGCCCGTCTTGCCGGCGAGGGCGGCGTCGATATAGCGCCGCACCGGCTCGGCCCAGTGGCGGCGGTTCGACATATTGATCGCGAATTCCTTCGTGTCGGCGGGCACGCGGATGTCGGGATGGGTCAGGCGCCACTGGCCCTGATCGTCGAGGGTGAAGCCCGTGACGCCTTCGTTGATGGTCAGGACCAGCATGGTCTGGGCGCCGTAGACGGCATAGCCGGCGCAGACCTGATGACGGCCGCCGATCAGGAAATCGGCCTCGGCGGGGGCGCGGCCCCCGGGCGCCGGCAGGATGGAGAAGATGGTGCCGACGGGGGCGTTAATGTCGATGTTGGACGAGCCGTCCAGCGGATCGAAGGTGACCAGATAGCCACCCTGACGGCCGGTGGGCTCGATCAGGTCCATCTCCTCGGAACCGACGGCGGCGACGGGATCGCAGGCCTTGAGCCGGTCGGTCAGCATGTCGTTGGTCATGACGTCGAGCTTCTTCTGCTCCTCGTCCTGGACGTTGACGCTGCCGGCGACGCCGAGAGCCCCCGCCAGGGCGCCCAGCGACACCACGCGGGAGATGGCCACGCACTCTTCCGCCACCGCCGCGACCACCGTCTTCAGGGCCTCGGGCGCATCCTGGCCGGCCAGCCAGTCGGAGAAGGGGGCGAAGGTCGTCATCGAGAAAGTCCGTTCTGCGTGCGGGCCGTTCCTAGCCCGGAAACGGCCGGGAGGGGAACCGTCACGGTTTCCATGGAGGCGCCCATAGCCTTGAGTGATGACAGCTGTTTACCACCCCGGGATCGCGCTCAGGTGGAACCCGGGGCGGATTGACCGGGTTTTGCAGGCGATCGGGTTCCGCCGCCGGGTCGCACAAGGAAAAGGCCGCCGCCTTTCGACGCCATGCACGAACCGCCCCTGACCGCCACACAATGCCGCGAACGCGCCCGCCGCTGTTTCGAGCGCGCCATCCGCGAGGAAAGCCTGACCGCGCGCGAAACCCTGCTGCGGCAGGGCGAGGACTGGATGCTGCGCTGGCGGACCTGGGGGGAGGACGACGGGCCGCGCGGGGTCAGCGGGTCGGCCTAGAGAGACGGGTCAGTCCAGATCGGCGCGATACCAGTCGCCGCGCCGCGCGACCGTCGTTTCCAAGCCGAACAGGTCGGTCAGGACGGGATCGGTCAGCACCTCCGCCTTCGTCCCCGTCGCCAGCACCCGCCCCTCGCGCAGCAGGATCAGCCGGTCGATCTCGGGCAGGATCTCCTCGACGTGGTGGGTGACCATGATGAGGGTGGTCCCGGAAGACGCCACGCCGCGCAGGGCGTCGAGGAAGCGGCGGCGCGTGGCCGGATCGAGGCCGGCGCAGGGCTCGTCCAGCAACAGGGCCTGGGGGCGGTGGACCAGGGCGCGGGCGATGAGGACGCGGCGCGCCTCCCCCGTCGACAGGGTGGCCATGCGCCGCCCGATCAGGTTTGAGGCGCCCATCCGCTCCAGCGCCTCGACGGCGGCGGCGCGCATCTCCGGCGACACCTTGTGATGCCGCCACAGCCCCCGGGCGGCGAAGAAGCCGGACAGGACGGCGTCCATCACCTCCAGAGACTCTTCTCCCGCGAGGTCTGCGTGCAGCGCCGGGGAGACGATGCCGAGGCGCTTGCGCAGTTCGAACACGTCCCAGCGGCTCTCGCCGAAGATGCGCACCCCCTCTCCGCCCCCGGCCGGATAGAGATCGCGGGCGATCAGCCGGACGAGGGTCGACTTGCCCGAGCCGTTGCGGCCGAGGATGGCGGTGTGGGCGCCAGCGGCGACCGAGAGGCTGACGCGGTCCAGCAGGACCGCGTCGCCGCGCGTAACCGAGACGTCGTCTATCGAGAGAAGCGGTTCGCTCACCTTACCCCGCGATCAGGATCCACAGGCCCGTCAGGGCGAAACCGGCCGCGGCCGCCATGCGGATATACTTCAAGGGAAGGCGTTTGGCGGCCGCCTCGCCCATGAAGACCGCCGGGCCGTTGACCAGCATCATGCCGAGCGTGGACCCAATGACCACGAGAGGCAGGTTCTCGAACCGCGCGGCCAGACCCGCCGTGGCGATCTGGGTCTTGTCGCCCATCTCCACGAGGAAGAAGGCGACGGTGGTGGCCCAGAAGATGGCCAGAGAGGTACGATGCGGCTTCACCGTCCCTTCGTCCTCGTCGAGTTTGTCGGGGATCAGGGCCCAGCCGGCGAAGGCCAGGAAGGCGAAGCCGATGATCCACTTCATCCACGGGCCGGACAGGTAGTGGGCGGCCAGTGTGCCGGCGAGGGCCGCCAGCGCATGGTTGAACAGGGTCGCGACCAGAATGCCGAGGATGATGGGGACGGGCCGTCGCCAGGTGGCGGCCAGGGCTATGGCCAGCAGCATGGTCTTGTCGCCGATCTCGGCGATCGCGACCAGGCCGGTCGAAATAAGGATGGGTTCCATGGGTCGTCACTCGGGCGGGGTCGTGGACAAGACGAAAGGCTCGCACGCCAGACGACCCCGCAGAGGTTCGCCAGCGCGAAAGCCAAAGGTCTTGCCAGGGATTCCTTTGACCCTATCGCTCGGCGCGCGGCGCCTCGCTGCTTGAGGGTCGAGAGAATCCTGTCCGCGCCATCGATGCGCCGAAGCGAACCGAAGTCTGTTGACGCGAGCCCCGCTGGAGATGCGGGCGGCTACTCCCCAATGACAGGGCGGCCTTTACGGTGCGGCGCAGCATCGAGGCAAGCGAGAGCGACTCGCAAGTTCGGGAGGGAGGGCCGGGAGCCGCTTCAGCCCCCCTCCATTCGGAGTGGTACGTCTGACCCCATTGGCGGGCGGGGCGGAATGGCGGAGCTTTCAGTCACCGCACGGAGGCCCCACCCCGGACGGAATGGGCTCCGCACGAGGATTGTCAGGCCGTGCGGAGCCCGTTTTTCCTTTCAGGCCTCAAGTCGCCGGCGCCTCGACCGCAGGCGCCGCCTGATCCTGAAGCGCCGCATGGTGACGCTGCTGGCGCCGGGCGACGGCGTAGGAGACCAGCCACAGGGCCATGGCCCAAGCGGCGCCGACACTCCAGCCGGCGAAGACGTCCGTGGCCCAGTGGGCGCCCAGGTAGATGCGGCTGAGCCCGACCAGCAAGGTCATCACGATCGCCATGCCCATGACGTAGGCCTTGAGCCGTCGGCGCGGAAAGGCGCGCGTCAGCATGACGCCGAGGCTGAGATAGAAGACCGCCGACAGGAGGGCGTGGCCCGACGGGAAGCTGGCGTTGAGGGTGTGGACGCTCTGATACTCCACGGGCGGTCGCGCCCGCTCGAACACCGCCTTCAGCCCTTCGGACAGCGCCAGCCCGCCCGCCAGGCCGACGACCAGCAACAGGGCCGACAACCGCTTTTGCAGCATCAGCAGAAGGCCGACCGCCATCAGGGCGAACAGGACGAGAAGCGCCGTACTGCCCAGGGAGGTGATGTCGGCCGCCACGATCCCGGCCCAGGGCGGTCCCAGCGGGCGCGCCGGATCGCTCGCATAGGGATGCAGCGCGTGCAGGATCGCCAGGTCGAAACCCTGACTGTCGGCCTCGCGCGAATCCTCCGCCAGATCGGCGAAGGTCGCGGCGCACAGGGCGATGATGGCGAATGCGGCGAGGGCCGCGATCTCGGTTCGCGCCAGGGTCAGGGCGCGGCGTGCGAAGGGGATCACATTTGGTGTCGGCATGGTCCGTGAACGGTCAAGCTGGGGCGCCGTTCCGGAAACTTTTCACTGTCGATTCAGGCGCCGATTCGATTCACGAGTTCGTGATTCCGGCGAAGCCTCCCCCGTCATCCCCGCGTCACGGCCTTCACGCACGCTTTCCACAGCGTTGCCCCCTGTCTTTCGTCTGATTCGCCTGAGAAGTGAGCGTCAAGACGTTGACGGCTCGTTAGGCATCTGCGCCCTATATGTGGGCTCGGGGAGCGCTTTGGCCACTAGATGATGTGTCCCGGCGCTGAGCGGCTTCACTTGCGCATTTGTTCAGGACGTTGACGATCATGGCTGGCCTAGAGGCTTACAAGACCACGGAATTCGCTACGCTTTCCGGCGAAACGGACGCCACGCGTCCGCAGCTGTCCGTGGTTCGGTCGCTGGAACTGGACCGGTCGCGCGACGACCTGCTGACCGATTTCGGCAAGAAGACGCTGGAGGATCGCTACCTGCTGAAGGGCGAGAGCTACCAGGACATGTTCGCCCGGGTCTCGACGGCGTTCTCGGACGACGCCGACCACGCCCAGCGCGTCTATGACTATATGTCGAAGCTGTGGTTCATGCCCTCGACGCCGGTGCTGTCGAACGGCGGCGCGGACCGCGGTCTGCCCATCTCCTGCTTCCTGAACGCGGTCGGCGATTCGCTGGACGGCATCCAGTCCGTGTGGAACGAGAACGTCGCCCTGGCCTCGAACGGCGGCGGCATCGGCACCTACTGGGGCGGCGTCCGCTCCATCGGCGAGAAGGTCAAGGGCGCGGGCCAGACCTCGGGCATCATCCCCTTCATCCGCGTGATGGATTCGCTGACGCTGGCGATCTCGCAGGGCTCGCTGCGCCGCGGGTCGGCCGCCGTCTATCTGGACGTGCACCACCCCGAGATCGAGGAGTTCCTCGAAATCCGGAAGCCCTCGGGCGACTTCAACCGCAAGTCCCTGAACCTGCACCACGGCATCAACATCACCGACGAGTTCATGGAGGCCGTGAAGGCCGGCGGCTCGTTCGGCCTGCGCTCGCCCAAGAACGACGAAGTGCTCAAGGTCGTGGACGCCCGCTCGCTGTGGCAGAAGATCCTCGAGATCCGCCTGCAGACCGGCGAGCCCTATCTGATCTTCTCCGACACGGTGAACCGGCAGATGCCGCAGCACCAGAAGGACCTGGGCCTGAAGGTCAAACAGTCCAACCTGTGCTCGGAAATCATGCTGCACACGGGCCGCGACCACCTGGGCATCGACCGCACCGCCGTCTGCTGCCTGTCGTCGGTCAACGCCGAGAAATTCCTGGAGTGGCGCGAGGAGCCCCGCTTCATCGAGGACATCATGCGCTTCCTGGACAATGTCCTGGAGGACTTCATCCGCCGCGCCCCGCCAGAAATGAAGGCGGCCGTCTATTCGGCCAAGCGCGAGCGTTCGGTGGGCCTGGGCCTGATGGGCTTCCACTCCTTCCTGCAGCAGCAGGGCGTGGCCTTCGAAAGCGCCATGGCCAAGTCGTGGAACATGCGCCTGTTCAAGCACCTGCGTCGCGAGGCCGACAAGGCCAGCCGTCTGCTGGCCGAGGAGAAGGGCGCCTGCGAGGACGCCGCCGAGCGTGGCGTCATGGAGCGGTTCTCGCACAAGCTGGCCATCGCCCCGACCGCCTCGATCTCGATCATCTGCGGCGGCACGAGCGCCGGCATCGAGCCGATCCCGGCCAACATCTATACTCACAAGACCCTGTCGGGCTCCTTCGCGGTCAAGAACCCCTATCTGGAAGAGGTTCTGGAGGCCAAGGGCCAGAACACCGCCGGCGTCTGGTCCTCGATCCTCGAGCATGAGGGTTCGGTCCAGCACCTCGATATCCTGAGCGACGACGAGAAGGGGATATTCAAGACCGCCTTTGAACTGGATCAGCGCTGGGTCGTGGAACTGTCGGCCGACCGCTCGCCGGAAATCTGCCAGGCCCAGTCGATCAACCTGTTCATCCCGGGCGACGTCAACAAGTGGGACCTGCACATGCTGCACTGGCGCGCTTGGGAGACCGGCGTGAAGTCGCTGTATTACCTGCGGTCCAAGTCGGTCCAGCGCGCGGCCTTCGCCGGCGCCGACGACAAGGCCGAGGCCGAAGGGACCGAGGTCGATCCGAACCAGCCCGACCTCTTCTCGGCCGCCCGCACCGACTATGACGAGTGCCTGGCCTGCCAGTAAGGCCTGAATGACGCCCTGAGCCGGGGGTGGGGAACAGACCTCCGGCGCATCGGCAATCGACCGGACCCCTCCCTCCGGGAACCGACCGCTCCACACCCGCGTTGGTCGGGTGTCAGGATTGTGTCGTGAAAAAGTCGTTTGGCGTCGGCCCGGATTCGAGTCAGGGTGGCAGACGTTAACGGCTGTGAGGGGACCGTTGAAGCGTTTCGGTAGTGTCATTGTGGGGTTGGCAGTCTTCGGGGTCTCCGCGATCCCGGCGTTCGCCCAATCGACTCTGACCCCCGAATGGGCCCGGTCGCAGGAAGTCCAGGCCCTGCATCAGCAAGGCGCGCCCGCTTCCGCCCCCGTCATTCGCACCGCCGCACCTCTGGTTCCCGTCAGCGGACCGGTCAGCGGCGCCCCCGTCAGCCGAGCCGGAACGCCCTCGCAGACGGCGCGGCTGAACCAGCAATCCTACGCCGCGCCCACCGGGCCGGCCTCCGGCTTCGGCCCCTCCATCGATTTCCAGAGCGACTATCCGACCAACCGCTACGCCCCGGCCGCGGAACGCGTCTCGCCCTTCGCGGCGACCAGCCGTTCGGACCTCTGGCGCGAGGGCGAGGGCTATACGGACAGGCTGCGGGTCACGACCCACGGCGCCCTGAGGCGTGCCGACGGCTCCCCCCTGCCCCCGACCCTGCATGACGACTCAGACTTCGCCGTCGACGGCTATGACGTGACCTATACGCGCGGCTGGCCCGTGGCGCGGGGCTATACGGCCTCGGGTCTGGAAGTCAGCCTGACGCCCCACGCCGGGATCGGCGTCGGCGACGAGGGCGGCTCGGCCGAGGCGGGCGCGACGCTGAAGATCGGCTCCGACATCGAACGGCTGGTGCCGCGCGGCTCCAGCGCCTTCGGCCAGCGGTCGCGCTGGTATCTCTATGCGGCAGGCTCGGGTCGGGCCGTGGGCTATAATTTCGCCCGCAACCGCGACGGCGACTATCTGCGCTCGGGCATGAGCCAGGAACGCAGTTCGTCCTTCCTCGGCGACGCCTCGATCGGGGTGGCCATGCGCCGCGGTGACATGCAGACCTCGTTCGGCGTCGTCTATCGCGAGCTCAAGGCCGACGGCATCCACAGCGGCACCGGCATCGACCGCGATGTCGCCGAAGGCCTGGTCGCCTTCCAGTTCTCGATCCGCCCGGAGAGATAGGGACCAGGGTGCGACCTTGGCCCACGTCTGTCTCCCGCTTCCTGATCCCTGGTCCCTCTTCGCTGGTCCCTGCCTAGAGCCAGCCCTTCCGCTTGAACCACAGCAGCGGCAAGGCGGCGGCGGCGACCATGGCGACCAGGGCGGCCGGATAGCCCCAGGTCTCATGCAGTTCGGGCATGTGCTCGAAATTCATGCCGTAGATGGCGCCGATCAGGGTCGGGGGCAGGAAGGCCACGGTAAAGACCGAGAAGACCTTGAAGATTGACGACTGCTGGATGTTGATCATCCCCAGCGCCGCCGAGAGCTGGAAATTGATGCCCGCCGCCACGGCCTGGTTGTGGGCGATCAGGCTGGCGGCGTCGCCGCTGAGCGACTTGAGGTGCTCGCGCGAGTCC
The DNA here is from genome assembly GCF_058807035.1 of Brevundimonas sp. GW821-FHT12E07. Lineage (NCBI taxonomy): Bacteria > Pseudomonadati > Pseudomonadota > Alphaproteobacteria > Caulobacterales > Caulobacteraceae > Brevundimonas > Brevundimonas sp. GW821-FHT12E07. The sequence goes on from NZ_JBXAQH010000006.1 coordinate 26,958, forward strand.
GGGACGTGGTCGATCCGTTCGTCGGAGGCGACATAGACGAAGATGCGCGACAGGCCGGCCAGGGACTGTTCGATCCGGGCATTGGCGATATGGGCGCGGCCCAGTTTGGTGATCAGGTGTTCGAAGCCGACCGGCTTGCCCTCGGCGAAGACATGGTTGGCGACCGCGTCGACCTTGTTGGCGTTGACCGACAGGATGTCGGAGGCCCGGTCGATGATCGCCTCCATCAGGTTCAGGAACAGGTCCGCCCCGCTCGAGCACAGATTGGGCTCGCGCTCCATCTTGTCGACCAGCATGGTGAAGGGCTTGGGGTCGAAATAGCGGATGGTGACCAGCGGCCCCTTGGTCAGGACGAAGGTGACCGGGTCGATGGTCGGGGTGTCGGCGTCGCCGTTGTGGATGATGTCGGCGGTGACATAGGTGGCGCCGTTCTCACGATAGAGGCGGCTGGAGGCCTCCAGCTCGGCCATTTCATCGCGGGTGGGGACGGACAGGCCGAGCGCCTTTTCGACCGCCCGGTCCTCGTCCGGGGTCGGGGCGACCATGTCGATCCAGAGGGCGTCGGGGGGCAGGGTCCAGTCTGCGATCGGGCCCTGAACGGGCTCGCAGACCCCGCTGCCGGCGTGACAGACGCGGATCACGCCACGCCGCCTGTGTGGACTTTAGTTTTGAGCGCCGACGGAAGCGGCCGGGGCGTCCGTCGCAGCCATCTGGCGGGCGCCGTCGAAGGCGTCGCGCGCGCCGTTATAGATGAACCCGTAGGTCGGATAGACGGTCGTGCCGAGGTCATGCACCGGGCTGTACCACACCTTGACCTCGCTCCAATCGTTCTGGCTGGAAACGTCGACGACGGTGACGTTTTCCTCGACCTTGCCGCGGCTGCCGCCCCAGTTGGCGTGGGTCACGCGGATCACGCGATCGGTCAGGATGTCGGAGACGACGGCGACGTGGCCCTTGTTCATGCGGCCCTCGGGACGGAACACGAGGACCGAGCCGGTTTCCGGCGCTCGGCCCGTGCGGAACTTGTCCACGGCCTGCGACCACCAGGTCCAGGCGTCGCCGAAGATCTGGATGCCCGAGAACATCCGGGCGAACGTCACGCACTGCCAGTAGGGATCGTCGGCGCGGGCCGCGGACGGCGTGGCGCCGACCGCGAAGAATCCGAGAGACGCTGCAACCACAGCGGCGGCGAGCCGTTTCTTCATGCCGTCTATGTGTCCGATTGTTACGCCCGACCCTTGGGTAGACGATTAGCCTCTCAGGGGAAACCCCGACTTTCAGGCGAGTGATTGTGCGCTGCGAGAGAGCTTTGCTGCAGTGCGACGACCGGCCGCCAACCCCTTCAATGCCCGCCGGGCGGGGAATTCCACGAGGTGGTAGGACACGGCCGCGACCAGCGGCAGGGCCAGAACGATCGCCAACCACACGAAAACGTGAAGATGCTTGTCCGGGGCGTTGGTGAGCTTGGCCGCCAGGTTCACCGCCAGCAGCTGCCACGGCACCACGACCATATAGACCGAATAGCTGATCTCCCCGAGATAGACGGCGGGCTTCGACGCCATCCAGCCGGCGCGGGCGTTGGGCAGGCTGGCCAGACCCAGGATCAGGGCGCCGGCGAGGGCGACGATGATCCCGTCCCACAGCTGAAGCGCGGCGGCGGCGATCATCAAGGCGGCGGCGGTGGCGGCAATGAGTCCGGGCATGGCGAGCGGCGCGCGGCGGAAGGCCAGGTAGAGGGCGCAGCCATAGGCGAAGCAGGGCACGATCCTGAGGGCGCCCCAGGCGATCGTGGCCTCGGTCAGGGGAAAGCCCGCCAGGCGCGGAAAGACGAAATAGAGACCAGCCAGCAGCACCAGGGCGCCGGCGACGGCCATGACCGGCCGACGGCGCAGGCGCCAGGCGACGAAGGCGAAGACCGGGAAGGCGAGATAGGCGAACCATTCGGCCGAGATCGACCAGGAGCGATGGTTCCAGCCGGCCTCAGGCGCCAGACCCCAGGCGTGGACCATGAAGAGGTTGGCGGGCAGGGAAGCCCAGCTCATGACGCTGCCGTCGATGCTCATCCCGGCGAACAGGGCCGCAAAGCCCAGGGCCATGACGGCCAGCAGGGTGGCGATATGCAGCGGATAGACCCGGGCGATCCGCGCCCAGAGGAATTCACGGTAGTTGAAGCGCTTGTCCCCCGCGCCAGCTCCGAAGGGGGCCAGATAGACGTGGCAGAGGATGAAGCCCGACAGGACGAAGAAGAGTTCGACGCCCAGATAGCCCTTGGCGATCACCGCCGGCTTGAAGGTCACCGCCAGATTGTCCCACAAGGCGTAGACGGCGACCCACATGGCGGCCATGAAGCGCAGGGCCGTCAAGGAGCGCAGGTCAGTCGGAGCCCCGTTCGCCTGCACCAGATGGTCGGCGAAATCTTGATCCACCGGACGGTCCTGGGCGGTGTTGTGCGTCTGGGTCATGCCATGAGTATGGGATGTTGAACTTTGAGAACCGTTAAAGGGGCGCCCGATCGCCCCCTCATCGCAATACAGTTCATCATCGCCCGCGCCGCCGTTCGGGCGAAGATCACCCAGCCCCAGGCGCTGGCGGTCGTCGCGGGCGCGCTCGGTCTTCTCGTCAAACACGCCGACAGCGAAGCCGTCGAGGCCGCGCTCGCGGCCATGCCTGGTGCGGCGGCCCTCGCCCGTTCCGCGGAGGCAAGTCCGCCCAAACCCGGTCTTTTCGGAGGGCTGCTCAAGGCTGCCGGCGGCCTGTCGGGCGCCGTCGTCGCCGACGCCGTCGGCCTTATGGACCGCCTGAAAGAGCTGGGCCTGGAACGCGTCGACGTCAAACGAACGCTCAGATCCGTGCGAGACCAGGTCAGGGCCTCGACCGGCGAGGATCTGGTGGGCGATGCGCTCAAGACTGTGCCCGGGGCCCGCGCCCTCCTTGGCGAAGGCTGAAGGCGGTCAGGCCCGTTTGCAGTTCAGGCGGGGGGCTGGCTGTTCAGGAAGGCCTGGGAGGCGGCGCAGCCGGTCAGGCTGACCTCGCCCATCTCGACCTTTGCGGTGAGCGGATAGAGGCGGTCGCTCATCCCGTCCGAACATTCGGTGGCGATCAGGGTCACGACCATCTCGGCCCCGTCTTCGGTGGCGGCGGTATAGACGGCGGTGGTGCCCTGGACGACCGGCTGGGGGTTGGCCGCACGCTGCTCGTCGCGGTCGACGCCGGTATAGACCATGGCGTCCCTGGTGATTTCCACACTCCAGAAGGGTTCTGTCCCCAGCGCGCGCAGCGGCTGGTTCAGATCGACGCCGCCCAGGCTGACCGGGGTCGGGGCGTCGGCCGGGGCCTCGGTCTTCTCGGTCGTGCCCTGCGAACAGGCGACGGCCATCAGAACGAGCGGGGCGGCGAACAGGATGGGGCGCATCGATCGGGTCCTTTCCAGAGGCCCGGTTATGGGCGCCACCCGCCCCCTTGGGTCAAGTGGTCAAGACTCTCGGGGGCGCCTAGAGTTCGCTCATGACGATTCGGGCGGACAGGACAGGGACGGCAGGCCCGATCGAGGGCGGCGTGCTGGAGTTCTTCGCCGGCGGCGGACTGGCGGGGATCGGGCTGGCGAGCGCCGGCTTTCACACCCTGTTGGCCAATGACATCGACCCGGCCAAGGCCCGCGCCTTTCGCGCCAATCACCCCGAGGTTCCGCTGCACGTGGGCGACGTCTGGGACCTGAGCCCCGCCGACCTGCCGGGCGCGCCCGATCTGTGCTGGGCCTCGTCCCCCTGTCAGGACGTCAGTCTGGCCGGCGCGCGCGGGGGGCTGGAGGCGCGGCGGTCCGGAGCCTTCTGGGGCTTCTGGCGGCTGATGCAGGGACTGGCCGACGAGGGACGGGCGCCCCGGGCGATCGTCATCGAGAATGTCGTCGGCCTTTTGACCTCGGCCGGGGGCAAGGATTTCGCCGCCGTCTGCCAGGCGCTGGGCGAAGGCGGATATCGGGTCGGGGCGCTGGAGATGGACGCCGGGCTTTGGCTGCCCCAGTCGCGGCCGCGGCTGTTCATCGTGGGGCTGAAGGACGCGGGCGCCGAGATGGCGGTGCTTGAGACGAGAGGGCCCGGCGTCTTCCACTCGCCGCGCCTGATCGCAGCCCGTGACCGCCTGCCCGAGGCGGTGAAGGCGAACTGGGCCTGGTGGTCCCTGCCCGCCCCGCCGCGCCGCAACCTGGACCTCGCCGCCGTGCTGGAGCCGGATGCGGCCGTCGACTGGTTCGATGCGGGCCAGACCAGAGACCTGCTGGACCTGGCGGCGCCCCTGCACCGGGCGCGGCTGGAGGCGGCCCTGGCTTCGGGCGAACGCCGCGTGGCGGCGGCCTTCCGCCGGGTGCGCACCGAGAACGGGATCAAGGTCCAGCGGCTGGAGCTGCGGCTGGACGGGCTGGCCGGCTGTCTGCGCACCCCGTCGGGCGGATCGTCGCGTCAATATGTGCTGGTCTGCGAGGCGGGCGCGATCCGGGCGCGGCGCCTGACCGGACGCGAGACGGCCCGGCTGATGGGGCTGGGCGAGACCTACCGCCTGCCGTCGAGCGAAAGCGCGGCGCTGAAGCTGATGGGGGACGCGGTCGCCGTGCCGGTGGTGCGGGCCCTGGCCGAAGGCCTGCTGGCCCCGGCGCTGGGGCTGAGGCCCCAGATGGCGGCCTGATCGTCGCCTAATAGATCAGGTCGTCGTCGTCCTTCGACCGGTTCTCGTCGCGGCCGGGATCCAGACTGTTGTCGACGCGGTCGTCCCAGCCCTCGCGGTCCGAGCGGAAGGCGAGGCTCATCAGGGTCCAGCTGAGCGCCACCGTGCCGAGGATGCCCAACCCCATGGCGATCCAGCCGTGGATCGACAGGGCGCCGCCGCCGATCAACCGCCAGAACCAGGCGAGGCCGAGGGTGCAGACGGCCGCGATCGCGCAGGCCAGACCGACGGCCCCCGAAAGGCGCCAGAGCCGTGGCCAGAATGGTGAGACGAGGCGGGACATGATCCAGTTTCGCACAGGGTAGAGGCGGCTCACAGGGCCGAACCCCGTACGCCGGGCCGCGAAATCGCGCCTGAACGTAAAATTGTTTGAGTGGTTTCTGCGAGCGCCTCGCAGGGACTTGAGTTGCTTTGAGGCCACGCGCTGTGACCTTGAAAACACCTTTAGTCTAACTGAACTACTGTCAGTTGCGCGAAACGGCTCAGCTGAATGTCTTTGGTTATAGACTGATCGCGTGTTCGGCGAAAACGCCCGGAATATCGGGAATACAGGCGGGATTCACACCTGTTAACCGTTTGTAACGGACTGCTTCCCATTGTGACACCAGCAGGCTATACGGCTTGTCTCGCGACACCGGGGGACACCGGGCGCGATCCTTGCATACTGTTGCGTGGCGCCATCGGGCGTCGTCATTTCCTGGGGACCGATGGCTCAGTTCGATCCACGCCGCCAACCGACGCGTTTTGCACCGCATCTGCTGACCGCCGCCGCTGCGCTGACGGTCGCCATGCTGGCCGGTCGAGTCTATCAACCCGCTCTGGCGGCGGAAGTTCCCGAACTGACCTCTCAACAGGTGGCCAATCTGGAGGCGCGCGCCTTCGCCTCGGCCAACGCCCCCGAAGGCCTGACCGCCCCGGAAGCCGTCAACGTCCAGATCCGCAAGGGCGAGACCTTCGAACAGGCCGTGCGCCGCACCGGCATCGGCGAGGCCGACGCCCACGCCGTCGCCGAGACCATTTCCAACGCCTTCGACCTGGCCGACCTGCGCGCCGGCCTGAAGTTCGAGACCGCCATCTCCAAGCCGCGCGGCGGCATGGGCGAGGCCCGACTGATCGGCCTGACCATGCGCACGGGCCCGGCCAGCCAGCTGACCGTGTCGCGCAGCTTCGACGGCGCCCTTCGCCTGCGCGCCCTCGACGAGAAGGTCACCCATGAGATCGTCGTCGCCCACGGCGCGGTGAACTCCTCGCTGGCCTCCTCGGCCGGCGCCTTCGGGGCCACCTCGGCCATCATCCGTCGCGCCACCCAGGTCTTCTCGGGCAAGGTCGACATGCGCCGCGACGTGCGCGGCGCCGACGAGTTCACCCTGGTGTTCGACCGCTCGGTCACCGAACAGGGCCGCACGGTCTCGACCGGCGACCTGATGTACGCCGAGATCAAGGGCCAGGCCTTCTATCGCTTCAAGCCCGCCGGCGTCCGTGAGGCCGCCTATTTCGACGCCAGCGGCAAGAACCTTCGCACCACCGCCATGCGCGCGCCGCTGGCCACCTTCCGCCGCATCTCCTCGGGCTTCGGCGTGCGGGTCCACCCGCTGTCGGGCTTCCGCAAGATGCACCAGGGCATGGACTATGCGGCCGTGACCGGCACCCCGGTCGTGGCCCCCGCCGACGGCGTGGTCGTCGAGGCCCGCCGCTGGGGCGGCTACGGCAACTGGCTGCGTATCCGCCACTCGAACGGTCTCGAAACCGGCTATGGCCACCTGTCGCGCTACGGCTCGGGCATCCGCGCCGGCCAGCGCGTGTCGCAGGGCCAGATCGTCGCCTATGTCGGCACGACCGGCGCCTCGACCGGCCCGCACCTGCACTATGAAATCTGGCGCGGCGGTCAACGGATCAATCCGGCCTCGGTCCGCACCTCCGAGGGCACCGTTCTCGCCGGCGCCGACCTGACTGCCTTCCGCGCCGAAAAGGCCCGTATCGACCGCATCATCGCCCAGGGGGGCGAGCGCAAGCCGGCGACCATGCAGGCCGACGTGCAGGGGCTGCGTCCCGCGCAGGGATAAGACGCTCCTCCAGACTGAAACGAAAAACGGCGGCCCGATCGGGCCGCCGTTTTGCTGTGTGGATCCTCCCCCATCGGGGGAGGGGGACCCCGAAGGGGTGGAGGGGGCCAACTGCGGACACCGCATCTGGCCTGAGCCCCCTCCGTCTCCTCGCAAGGGCTCGGAGCCACCTCCCCCGATGGGGGAGGATTTAGGTCCTTAGTGCCGGAACACCCGCACGCCGGTGAAGGCCATGGCGATGCCCTTTTCGTCGGCGGCGGCGATGACCTCGGCGTCGCGCATGGAGCCGCCGGGCTGGATGACCGCCGTGGCGCCGGCCGCGACCGCTTCCAGCAGACCGTCGGCGAAGGGGAAGAAGGCTTCCGACGCGCAGGCCGAACCCTCGGCGAGCGAATGGGCCAGACCCTTGGCCTCGCCCGCTTCACGCGCGCGGATGGCGGCGATACGGGCCGAGTCGCGGCGGTTCATCTGGCCGGCGCCGATGCCCGCCGTCTGGCCGTCCTTGGCATAGACGATGGCGTTGGACTTGACGTGCTTGGCCACGGTGAAGGCGAACAGCATGTCCTGGATCTCGGTCGGGGTCGGCTGACGCCGGGTCACGATCTTGAGGTCCGAAGGCTTGATCAGGCTGCGGTCGCGGCTCTGGACGAGGAAGCCGCCGGCGACCGAGCGGAAGACCTCGCCCGCGCCGTGCGGGTCCGGAAGACCGTCCGTGATCAGCAGACGAAGGTTCTTCTTGGCCGCGAAGATTTCCTTCGCCTCCTCATCCGCGCCGGGGGCGATGACCACCTCGGTGAAGATGTCGGTGATGGCGCGGGCGTCGGCGCCGTTCAGCGGACGGTTGACGGCGATGACGCCGCCGAAGGCCGAGACGGCGTCGCATTCCAGGGCGCGGGCATAGGCTTCGGACAGGTCCTTGCCGACGGCGACGCCGCAGGGGTTGGCGTGTTTGACGATGACCACGGCCGGCTGTTCGAACTCGGCGACCAGCTCATAGGCGGCGTCGGCGTCGGCGATATTGTTGTAGCCCAGTTCCTTGCCCTGGATCTGGGTCGCGTGGGCGACGCCGGGGCGAGCCTCGCCGGTGCGGTAGAAGGCGCCGGTCTGGTGCGGGTTCTCGCCGTAGCGCAGGGTCTGGGCCAGCGAACCGGCGATCGACTTGCGGGCCGGGGCCGCGTCTTCCAGCTGAGCCGCGAACCAGCCCGAGACGGCGGCGTCATAGGCGGCGGTGCGGGCGAAGGCGCGGGCGGCGAGGCGCTTGCGCAGGGCCAGATCGGTGGAGCCGTCGGCCTTCAGGGCCTCGACGATCAGGGCGATGGACTCCGCGTCGACGGCGACGGCGACATAGCCGTGGTTCTTGGAGCCCGAGCGGATCATGGCCGGGCCGCCGATGTCGATGTTCTCGATCACGGCGTCGAAACCGGCGCCCGAGGCGACGGTCGACTCAAACGGATAGAGGTCGATCCAGACGATATCGATCGGGCCGATGGCATGTTCATCCATGGCCGCCTTGTGCTCGGCCGCGTCGCGCACGCCCAGCAGGCCGCCGTGGACCACGGGGTGCAGGGTCTTGACCCGGCCGTCCATCATCTCGGGGAAGCCCGTCAGGTCGGCGACGTCCTTGACCGGCAGGCCGAAGCCCGCGATCGCCGCCCGGGTGCCGCCGGTGGAGACCAGCTCGACGCCCGCGTCGTGCATGGCGCGCGCCGCCTCTTCCAGACCCGCCTTGTCGGACAGGGAGATCAGGGCGCGGACGGGCTTCACCCGGTCGGGCGCGGGCGGGAAATCGGGGGCTGCGGGCATGGGTTTCGTCCGGGTCGGGAGAATCGGGGAGCGATTGCGCGCGCCCTTAACACTCATGAACCGGGGCGTCACCCGCCGAGGGGGAGAAACAGCCCGGATCGCCCGACTTTGACGTCCTAGACCGGATCGCCCGCGGCGCCGGCGGGGCTGAGCTTCCAGCGGATTTTCGTTTCCGCGTCGGTGCGGGCCGAGCCGCGCACGACGATCTGCAAGGATCGCCGGGTCAGGCCGTCGTCGATATGGACGCTGGGCTCGATGGCCACGTCGGGGCCGTCGGTGCGGAACCACCAGCCGCGCCCGGAATGGCCGCGCAGCAGGATGGAGCGGCGGTCGCGGGCCAGGGAGGCCTGAACGCCGGGCTCCAGATGGAAGCGGACGGCATAGGGGGCGGCGATGGCGCGCACGTCCTCCTCATGCCCCGGGGCCGGGTGCAGCCGTTCCTCGGCGCGCAGTTCGTCCAGACGCTGGTCCAGATAGAGGCGGCGCTGGTGCAGCAGGCCGAAGGGCACGGCCCAGCCGTCATGCTCCAGTTCCAGCCAGACGGCGCCGTCGCCCTCGCGGTGCTCGTTGGTGACATGGATCGGCCGGCCGATCATGCGCGGGCCGAGAAGATCGCCCTTCCAGCCGCCCAGCGGATCGCCGAGCGAGATCTCGCCCAGCGTCAGGGTGGTGTGGGCCGGGGTCAGGCGCAGGCCCTGACGGTCGCCCGCGCGGGGCGTCCAGCCGCAGCCGGTGATCAGACGGTCCTTGCCGCAGCAGACCTCCAGAGCGAGCGGCTGGGCGCAGGCGGCCTCGCCCCAGGCGCCGTGCGACAAGGTCCCGGTGTCGGCGACGACGGTCAGCAGCGAGCCGTGGATGCGGCGCAGGCCGCCGACGATGCCGGCGAGCGGCGCCTGGGCCGCCGGGGTCTGGGTCCAGTCGTCATGGGCGCGGGCGGCGGCGACGAGATCAGCCTTCGACGGCCCGCCGCCCTGGAAGCTGGTCAGACGGCCGTCGGGCAGGGTCTGGACCCTGAGGGCCGAGGTCAGGCGCTGGATGGCCCCGGCGGCGGCCTCGGACAGGGGCTCCGACAGTTGGGACAGGGCGTCGTCGAGGGTCAGCAGGTCGAGAAGCAGGGTGAGCCCGGCCTCGGGATTGCGCGAGGCGTGGCCGCCGTCGCCCTGGACCGTGACGCGCAGTGCGCCATTCAGGCGCCCCAGCGCCGCCTTGCGGATCGAGACCCCCGGCGGTCCGGCGAGGACGCAGCCGGCCAGGGCCGCGGCGATCATCCGCTCGGCCTTGCCCGCCAGCCCGCCGGGCGGACGCAGCAGCTGACGCCCCTGACGGGCGAGAATGTCGCACAGCCGCAGCCGCTCGGCCTCGGTGGCGACGGCGCCCATGCGACGGGCGGCGCAGGACAGGTTGAACACGCGACGGGCGAGGACGGCCGGGTCCCAGGCGAAGGGCGACCAGCGGGTGAAATGATCGGCCCAGGCCAGGGTCAGGCGCAGGGCCTCGCGCGCGCCCCGGTCGCCCTGAAGCATCAGGGCCGGCATCCAGGCGAAGGCGTGCAGGTCGACGGCGAAGCTGCGAGAGGGGCTGGGCCGGTCCCACGGATCCTCGGGCGCCGCGACCTCGAGGCTGACACCGGCCAGGGTGAAGCGGCCGTCCAGCACGGACTTGCCGAGCGCCGCATCGGCGGGGCGGAAGTCGCGCGGGGTGGCAGCGAGCGCCGTCGCCTTGCCCCCGCTCAGGGCGCCGGCGAGGGTCAGGCCGTAACCGGGCAGACCATAGAGCTCGATCCACATCTGGCGCGTCAGCAGCCGGCCGAGGATGGCGGGCCACATGGTCGGGCCGGTATGGGGGCCGCCGGAGCGGATCGGGGTGCGTACGGGCGCGCCTCTCAGCCCCGGAATGGCGCCGGGCGCGGGACCCTCGGCCTCGGCGGACCGGGGAGCGAAGGGGCCCAGCGGATTCACGCGGCCTTCAGCGCGGCGATATTGGCGGCGTAGGCGTCGGGGCCGCCCTTGAAGACCGCCGTGCCCGCCACGAGGGCGTCGGCCCCCGCGGAGACGCAGGCGCACGCATTGGCGGCGGTGACCCCGCCGTCGACCTGCAGATGGGCCTTCGATCCGGCGGCGTCGAGCAGGGCCCGGGCGCGCTCGATCTTGCGCAGCGAGCTATCGATGAAGGACTGGCCGCCGAAGCCCGGATTGACCGACATGATGAGCACCAGATCGACCAGTTCGATGACATCCTCGAGCACGCTCAGGGAGGTGCCGGGGTTGAGCACCACGCCCGCCTTGGCGCCCAGCTGACGGATCCGGCCCAAGGTCCGGTGCAGGTGCGGCCCGCTCTCGGGATGGACGGTCAGGATGTCGGCGCCGGCGTTGCGATAGGCCTCGAGCCAGGGATCGACGGGGGCGACCATCAGATGGACGTCGAAGGGCAGTTTGGTGTGCGGGCGCAGGGCCTTCACCACGTCGGGGCCGATGGTGATGTTGGGCACGAAATGGCCGTCCATGACGTCGACATGGACCCAGTCGGCGCCTGCCGCCTCGATGGCGGCGACTTCAGACCCCAGCTTGGCGAAATCGCTGGCGAGGATCGACGGACAGATCAGGGGCGCGGTCATGCGCACGGGATACGGCGGGTCGCGCCGGGGAGCAAGGCTCCCCCGAAGCTGAACCTGCTCAGACCCGCTCCAGCTTCGCGGCGAAGAAGCCGTCGAGGCCGCCGTTTTCGGCCCACATGGAGGGCAGGATGCGCAGCCAGCCTTCGGGGGTCAGGGCTTCCTCCGGGGCGCCGACGGCGGCCGGATCGGCCTTCACCGTGCGGAAGGCGGGGTTGCGGCGCAGGAAGGCGATGATCTGGGTCTCGCCCTCTTCGCGCTCCAGCGAGCAGACGCAGTAGACCATCCGGCCGCCGGGGGCGACGCGCTCGGCCGCGGCGTCGAGCAGCCGGTGCTGGACGTCGGCCAGCTTGCCCACATCCGCCGGCTTGGTGGCGCGCAGGACTTCCGGATTGCGGCGGAAGGTGCCGGTGGCGGTGCAGGGCGCATCCAGCAGGACGGCGTCGAAGGTCCGGCTGTCCAGCCAGTCCTCCGCCGGCATGACGGCGATGGTGGCCTCGAGCCCGGTGCGGGCGAGGTTCTGGCGCAGGCGGTTGAGGCGAGAGTCGGAGCGGTCCAGCGCCTGAACGGTCGCGCCGGTCGCGGCGATCTGCAGGGTCTTGCCGCCGGGGGCGGCGCACATGTCGAGCGCGGTCTCGCCGGCCTTGGGGGCCAGCAGGCGCACGGGCACGGCGGCGGCGGCGTCCTGGACCCACCAGCTCCCGTCCTCGAAGCCGGGCCAGGCGGCGACGTCGCCGCGTTTGCCGGTGCGGACCGATCCACCGGGGAGAACTTCGCCCTCAACGGCTTCAGCGAGGGCGGCGGCGTCCTGACCGGGCTTGAGGCTGAGGTCGGTCGGCGGTTCCTCGCGGGCGGCCAGCGCCAGGCCGATCAGGGCCTGTTCGCCATAGATCTGTTTCCAGCGGGCGGCGATCCACTCGGGCAGGTTGGATTCCGCCGTGGTCAGGCCGGGACCTTCGCGGTCGATGCCGCGCAGGACGGCGTTGACGAGGTTCTTGTAGGGCCGGGTCTTGGGATCGCGCTCGGCCAGTTTCACCGCCGTCGAGACTGCCGCAAAGGCCGGGGTCTCCAGCACCAGGGTCTGGGCCAGGGAAATGCGCATCAGGGTGCGGACCGCCTCGGGCGGGCGCTTCTGCAGGCGACGGTCGAGAATCTGGTCGATCTCGCCCAGACGGCGCAGGGCGGCCATGGCCACGGCGCGGGCGAAGGCGCGGTCGGGGCCCGGCAGGGCCGTGACGGCGGGCAGGGCCAGGGCCTCGTCCAGACCGCCGCGGCGGACCAGGGCGGCGTTGAGCAGGACGCCGGCGGCGACGCGCGCCTCGACGCCGATGTCGACGGAATCGTCGGGCGCGGTCTGGACCTGCGGCTTGGGCTCACGACGCGGACCGCGCGCCTTGTCGGCGAGGCGACGACCGCGCGCGCCGGAGTCTTTCCCCTTGGGAGTGCCCCCGCTCAAACCGACACCTGCGTGCCGAGTTCGACCACGCGTCCGGGCGGGATGTGGAAGAAGTCCGTCGGGTTGGCGGCGTTACGCATCAGGAAGATGTACAGCTTGTCCTGCCACAGGGGCATGCCCTGGCTTGCCGAGGGGATGACCGAGCGGCGGCCGAGGAAGAAGCTGGTCGACATGATGTCGAACTTCAGCCCCTGTTTGCGGCACAGGCCGAGCGCGCGCGGCACCACGGGGCTCTCCATGAAGCCGTAGCTCAGGGTGATCTTCTTGAAGTCCTCGTTGATGGGCTCCATCAGGACTCGCTCCGAATCCGGCACGCGCGGCCGGTCGGTGGTCCGCACCGTCAGGATGACGTTCTTCTCGTGCAGCACCTTGTTGTGCTTGAGATTGTGCATCAGGGCGACGGGGGCGACGTCCGGGTCAGAGGTCAGGAAGATGGCGGTGCCGGGAGCACGGTGCGGCGGGCGGGCCCGCAGCATCTCGATCAGGTCGGTGAGCGGGAGGCTGTCCTTCTTGGCCTTGGCGGTCAGGATCTGCGAGCCGCGCGTCCAGGTCCACATGATCAGGATCAGGACCGCGCCCAGCACCAGCGGCAGCCAGGCGCCGTCGGGGATCTTGAGCAGGTTCGAGGTCAGGAAGACGGTGTCGATGAAGCCGAACGGGATCAGGCAGGCGAGCGTCGCCCAGATCGACCAGCCCCACTTCTTGGTGATGACCGGGAAGCTCATCAGGGTGTTGATCAGCATGACGCCGGTGACAGCGACGCCGTAGGCCGCCGTCAGGTTATGCGAGCTCTGGAAGACCACCAGAAGGGTCAGGACCCCGACCATCAGGAAGGTGTTCACGGCGGGCACGAAGATCTGGCCGGCCTGGGTCTCGGACGTGAAGCGGATGTCGATGCGCGGCAAAAGGCCCAGCTGGACGGCCTGCTGGGTCACCGAGAAGGCGCCGGTGATCACGGCCTGTGAGGCGATGACGGTGGCGACGGTCGCCAGACCCAGCATCGGCCAGTAGGCCAGCTCGGGCACCATGGCCCAGAAGGGGTTATCGGCGGCGCCCGGGTGCGACAGGATCATCGCGCCCTGCCCCAGATAGTTCAGCGTCAGGCAGGGCAGGACGAAGCAGAGCCAGCCGGCGCGGATCGGCGCCTTTCCGAAGTGCCCCATGTCGGCATAGAGGGCCTCGGCCCCGGTCACGGCCAGGAAGACCGAGCCCAGGATGATGAAGCCGAGGAAGCCGTCGTCCAGCAGCAGCATGACGCCGTAGTGAGGCGACAGGGCGCGCAGGATGCTGGGGTCGTCGAAGATATGAATCAGGCCGATGACGCCGAGGCTGAGGAACCAGATGGCGGTGATCGGGCCGTAGAATTTGGCCAGACCGGCGGTGCCGCGCGACTGGACGAGGAACAGGCCGACGAGGATGGCGGCGGCGATCGGAACGATGAAGGGATCGAGCGAGGTCCCCACGCCCGGCGCGTCCTTCACGCCCTCGATGGCCGAAAGCACCGAGATGGCGGGCGTGATGATGCCGTCGCCGTAGAACAGGGCCGCGCCGCAGACGCCGAGGATGAAGATCCAGGCGCTTCGCCGTCCGACGGCGTGCTGGGCCAGGGCCATCAGGGCCAGGGTCCCGCCCTCGCCCTTGTTGTCGGCGCGCATCAGGAAGATGACGTATTTGAACGTCACCACGATCATCAGGGCCCAGAAGGCCAGCGAGACCACGCCGACGATGGCCAGATCGCCGCCGACGCCCGACTGGGCATGGGCGATGGCTTCGCGCAGGGCGTAGAGCGGGCTGGTGCCGATGTCGCCGAAGACGACGCCGATGGCGCCGATGGTCAGACCCCAGAAGCCGGCGTGGCCGTGGCCGTGGGCGGCGGGCGCCCCGTTCGCAGACACGGCGGACGCACCGGCCGCGCCGGTCATTTCAGTGTTCGAGGTGGGCGGAGCGGGGGGAGCGCCGTCGCCTCGGGGAGCATCCCCAGCCATGAATATCCTCCGGGCTGCGCGATCGGCGCGCCCATCAAAGCGGAGCGCCTGTAGGCTCATTCCGCGCCCGGTTCAATCGTGCGACACCGGTTTCAGTTGCACCGTGTTCTCCCGATCCAGGCCTCCGATTTGTGAATCCGCCCCGGAACGCTTACCTTGGGGGCTGGAACAGAGCCAAAATGTCAGACAGCCAACGCTTTCCCGTCGCCGCCCACGCCCTGGCCTATCTGGCCCACAAGGACGCGTATGATGCGGCGCGCGCCATGCCCAGCGCGATCCTGGCCGCCTCGATCCCGACCAATCCGGTGGTGATCCGCCGCGTGACCGCCCTTCTGGCCAAGGCCGGGCTGATCGCCACCCGTCCCGGCGCGTCCGGCGGCAGCTGGCTGTTGCGCCGGCCCGAGGACATCCGGCTGGATCAGGTGCTGCGCGCCGTCAACGGCTGCGCCCATCTGGGCTCGACGCCTCAGGGGGCCAAGGGCTGTCCGGTCAGCGAACATATTCCGCGTCAGGTCGCCCGCGCCCTGACCGCCGCCGACAGCGCCGCCCATGAGGCCCTGAGCCGGATCACCATCGCCGATCTGCTGGCCGAGGCGCCTGAGTCCCTCGCCGCCTTCGCGCCCCACGCATCCTGCCCCGTCGCGGCCTGAGCGGCCCGTGAAGCGGACGGTTCTGGTCACCGGCGCCTCGGCCGGCATCGGGGCGGCCCTGGCCCGGGTCTATGCGGAAAAGGGCTGGGACGTGATCCTGGTGGCCCGGCGCGCGGTCCCGCTTGAAGCCCTCGCGCGTGAACTGACCGTCGATCATGGCGTGACGGCCACCGTCCTGACCGCGGATCTGGCCGATCCGGACGCCCCGCACCGGCTGGCCGCGACCCTGGAACAGCGCGGCTTGACCGTCGACGGCCTGATCAACAACGCGGGCTTCAGCCGCACGACGGGCTTCCTCTCGACCAGCCCTGATCAGCATGCCGCCATGATCGACGTCATGCTGACCGCCCCGATCGCCCTGAGCCGGCTGCTGCTGCCCGGCATGGTCGAGCGTGGGTTCGGTCGGGTGCTGAACGTGGCGTCTCTGGCGGGGCT
The DNA here is from genome assembly GCF_058807035.1 of Brevundimonas sp. GW821-FHT12E07. NCBI lineage: Bacteria > Pseudomonadati > Pseudomonadota > Alphaproteobacteria > Caulobacterales > Caulobacteraceae > Brevundimonas > Brevundimonas sp. GW821-FHT12E07. The sequence goes on from NZ_JBXAQH010000006.1 coordinate 42,677, forward strand.
GATGCCGGCGACGGGCGGAGACACCCTGTACGGGCCGATCAAGAGCTTCCTGATCAAGGCTTCTGCCGGACTGCATCTGGAGTTGGCCGGGACTGGAGTGCACGTCACCGCCCTGTGCCCCGGCTATACCCTGACCGAGTTCCACGACGTCAACGGCAGCCGCGAGGAGGTGTCCTCAGCCTATCCGGCCTGGATGTGGCAGACCGCGGACCATGTCGCCCGGGTCGGCTATGCGGCGGTGGAGGCCAACCGGCCGCGCGTGGTTCCGGGCTGGCGGAACAATCTTCTGGCGGCGATCCCGAAGCTGCTGCCCGACGGTCTCGCGCTGAAGATCATCGGCGGACACGCCAAACGCCTGAAACGGATCTGATCGCCCGATCAGCGCCCGATCAGTGAATGTGGTGCAGGCTCTCCGCGAGCGCAGCGCCCGCGCAGATCATCGCCACCGGGAGCGCCAGAATGACGACCCGCGCATTGCGATGAAGAAAGGTGACGACCTCGCCGAGCATTTCCGGAACCAAAAGCCTGTTTGCGTACTTCACTCACGCTAGGCCTATGTGCGGCGCACAATAAAGGCCGACCTTGGTTATAACGTCCGATTCCGGACGAAACCGGCGTTTTTCTTCAGTGTCCGCTGGGGTAGGGCGAGGTCACAGAGCCCGCGAACATGCCCGGAATGGCCTCCCCGAGACCCGCCAGAATGAACTGGATGGCCAGGGCGCAGAGGATCAGGCCCAGCACCCGCACGATGATCGCCATCCCGATCTCGCCGAGAATTCGGCTTAGGGGTCCGGTCAGGGCGAAGGTGACGAAGGTGGCCAGAGCCGCCGCCCCGATGGCGACGAGACCGGCGACCGTGCCGGTCGGCCCCAGCTTCTGGGCCTCGCCGGCCTGGATGATGATGGTCGAGATGGCGCCCGGGCCGATCAGCAGGGGCATGGCGAAGGGCACGATCAGCCTCTGGAACCGGCGCCGGGCATAGCCGCGCACATCCTTGGCGTCGGCCAGGGCGTCCTTGTCGGCGAACATGGTCAGGAAGTCCTCGCGGGTCATGTCGAGACCCAGCAGCAGCAGCAGGATGCCGCCCGCGATACGGAAGGCCGCCAGCGAGATGCCGAAGAACTGCAGCAGCCCGAGGCCCGTGAAGAAGAAGAAGGCGAGGAAGAGGGCGATGAAGACACAGATCAGGGCCGAGACCGACAGACGCTGACGGGTGTTGGCCCCGGCGGTCGCCGCCGCGAAAATCGGGATGTTGCCGATGGGGTCGACCAGGGCGAACAGGGCCACGAACAGGTTGACCCCCAGATCAAGCGCGTCCATGCCTGTTTCTCAGCCCAAATCCGCCGCCGGCCCCGCCCGACGCACCTCTGCGTCCGGTCTAGCCGCGAAACGCGAGTCCGTCGATGACCCTGCTTGACCCGAACGCACCGGAAACCGCGCTGAACCCCAACCGCGCGCCCGATCCCCGACTGATCTGCGCCCTGGACACCCCGACGACGGCCGAGGCCCGCGCCCTGATCGACCGGATCGAGGACGCCGTCGGCTTCTACAAGATCGGGCTGCAGCTGTTCGCCTCGGACGGAATGGGGCTGGCGCGCGAGCTCAAGGCCGAGGGGCGCAAGGTGTTTCTGGACTGGAAGCTGCACGACATCGGCGCGACGGTGGAGAAGGCCGCTGCGGTGCTGGCCGGGGCCGGTTGCGACCTCCTGACCGTCCACGCCCGGCCGCAGGTCATGGCCGCGGCGGCGCGCGGCGTCGCCGGGTCGGACCTGAAGGTGCTGGGCGTCACCGTCCTGACCAGTCTGGACGCCGAAGACCTGATCGCCGACGACCACAGCCTGTCGCCGGCCCTGCTGGTCGAGCATCGGGTGCGTCAGGCGCTGGACAGCGGCATCGCAGGGGTGGTGGCCAGCCCGCACGAGGCCGCCCGCGTGCGCGAAATCGCCGTCGCCGCCGGTCGCCCCGACTTCCTGATCGTCACCCCCGGCGTCCGCCCGGTCGGGGCGTCGATGGACGACCAGGCCCGCGCCGCCACTCCGGACCGCGCCCTGAGGGACGGCGCCACCCATCTGGTGGTCGGCCGCCCGATCAGCGCCGCCGCCGATCCCCGCGCCGCCGCCCTGGCGATCGCGGAAAGCATCGCGCTGATCTGAGGTCAGAGGGACTAGGGACCAGGGACCAGGGACTTTCCGCCGACACATCGCCCCAAAACGAAAAGAGCGGCCCGCCTTTCGACGGACCGCTCCAGTTTCGTAACCTGACCCGAAGGTCGAGGTCTTATCAGCCGCGCTCGCCGGGCTCTTGCGAGTAGCCCGAGCTGCTGCCGACGGCAGGAGCGGGGTAACCACCGGCCGGAGCGGCATAGCCGCCCGAGGTCGGGGCCGGAGCGGCCGGATAGGTGGCGGGGCCACCGTCCACGGCGCCCATCGGGGGCGGCGGCAGGTTGTTGGAAGCCGACGGCGGCGAAGCGACGTCGCAGCAGTGCTCGTCCGGATGATCCGGGCCAGCGGGCGTGAAGTGGATTTCCGGCGGAGCGACGGACACTTCCGACGGGCGGACGTGGACGTCGGGCGCTTCCAGGTAAACCTGGGCGGGCGCGACCTGGACCGGCGGGGCGTCGACGTAGATCGGCGGGCCCTGGATGTAGATCGCCGGCGACGGCGCGAACACCGGAGCGGACGAGATGCGCATGCCGGGCGCGCGGACGCGGATCGGCGGTGCGGGCGGACGCACGGTGTAGAAGGGAACGCTGACGGTCGGGACCGAGCATTCGCAGTTAGGATTGACGGCGGTCATGTTCGCGCCGCCGCCCCAACGTTCGCCCTCGATGATCGTGGACGTGTTGGCCGACGCCGTGGCATAACCGGCGGCTTCTTTGTCACCCGCGAAGGCCGAGCCGGCCGCCGCGAGAGTGGTGGCGCCCAGCGCCAGGATCAGAACTGATTTCACGATTGATGTCTCCCCAGTCACCCAGACCTTAATGAAGCATGAAGCAGAGCGGTTTGGCTTGCACCCAATAAGAGGAAAACCACGGATATTTTTCGCGTTGCAGGAGAGTGACACCCTCCGGCGGGAGAAATCCTTGAGTTTGTCGCCTCCGGGGACCATTTGACGCCTCCCCGCGTTATTCCCGACTCCAGATAAAGCAGGCTTTTGATGACCTTCGCCGACCCGAAAGCGAATTCAGAGACCAACGGTCACGGCGATGTGATCGTCGAGGGCTCCGACGCCGGCTTCATGACCGACGTCATCGAGGCCTCGCGCTCGCGGCCGGTGATCGTCGATTTCTGGGCGACCTGGTGCGGTCCGTGCCGGACCCTGACCCCGGCGCTGGAAAAAGCCGTGCGCGCCGCCGGGGGCGCGGTGAAACTGGTCAAGATCGACGTCGACAAGAACCCGGCCTATGCGGGCCAGCTGCGGGTCCAGTCGATCCCGACCGTCTACGCCTTCGTCAACGGCCAGCCGGTCGACGGCTTCCAGGGCGCCGTGCCCGAAAGCCAGATCAAGGCCTTCATCGACAAGCTGACCGGCGGCGAGGGCGTCAACGCCGACGTCGAACAGCTGCTGTCGCTGGGCGAGGAATCCCTGACCCTGTCGGACTTCGGCGGCGCGGCCCAGGCCTTCGCCCACGCCCTGACCATCGAGCCCGAGAACCAGAAGGCCATCGCCGGCATGGCGCGGGCGTATCTGGGCGAGGGCGACGCCGAACAGGCGGCCCAGACCATCGCCATGGCCCCCGCCAACTCGACTGAACCGGCCGTCGTCGGGGTGCGCGCGCAGTTGGCCCTGGCCTCCAGCGCGCCAGCCGGCGAGACCGACGCCCTCAAGGCCGCCGTCGCCGCCGATCCGGCCGACCACCAGGCCCGTTTCGACCTCGCTTTGGCCCAGGCGGCTTCCGGCGATCTGAAGGGCGCGGTCGACAGCCTGCTGGCCATCGTCGCCGCCGACCGCGAGTGGAACGAACAGGCCGCCCGCAAACAGCTTCTGACCGTGTTCGAAGCCGCCGGGGCGACCAGCGAAGTCGCCCGCGACGGCCGCCGCCGCCTGTCCTCGATCCTGTTCGCGTAAGCCGAAAGAACGCCGGATGCCCCAGGGCTATGTGAAGGCCGCGGACCTGCCCCAGGTCATCCCGGTGTTTCCCCTGCCCGGGGCGATCCTGCTGCCGCGCGGGCAGCTGCCGCTCAACATCTTCGAGCCGCGCTATCTGAACATGGTCGACGACGCCATGGCGGGCGACCGGGTCATCGGCCTGATCCAGCCCTCGGGCGGCCCGGCCAGCCTGCCCAGCCTGACCGCCGTCGGCTGCGCAGGCCGCATCACCAGCTTCGCCGAGACCTCTGACGGCCGCTATCTGATCACCTTGACCGGGGTCTGCCGCTTCCGGGTCACGACCGAACTGCCCAGCCAGACCCCCTATCGCCAGATCCGCGCCGCCTTCGCCCCGTTCGAGAGCGACCTGACCGTGCCGACAGGCGAGCCCTTCGACCGCGACGCCTTCCTGACCGCGCTCAAGGCCTATCTGGAGCGGCGCGAGCTGGAGATCGACTGGGACACCGCCGAGGCCGCGCCCCAGGAGGCCCTGATCAACAGCCTGGCCATGGCCCTGCCCTTCGAGCCGGCCGAAAAACAGGCCCTGCTGGAATCCCCCACGCTCGACGACCGCTGCCTGACCCTGACCGCCCTGATGCAGATCGACGCCGCCGAGCCCGGCGACGGCGAGACGCCGAGCTCGATGCAGTAGGGACAGACGTTCCGAAAGTCAGCGGGCCGTCGCGTTGGACACCACGTCAATGATGACCCGCCGATAGCGCGTCAGCCGCGGGGCGCCATGATCCGTCACCGCCAGGATGACGTGGATGGTGCCCGTGCCAGGAGGAACAACGCGGCTGGTCTTGACCAGCAGGGAGGCCAGCGGCTGGTCTGCATCCTGAACCTCCTGCTTCACGCCGGAGACGTTGTTTGACATGCTTCGCGTGCCCGGCTCCTCATAGACGAACCATGAATAGGACAAGGCGTCGCCATCGGGATCCGACGATCCCGTCGCGCTCAGCGCCACGCGGTCGCCCGGTCGGGCCTGAATATGATCGGGCATGCCCAGGCGGGGGACAGGCGGATGGTTCGCCTGCGCATAGGATTTGATCGTCCAGTCCATCCGTGCGGCGAAATCGTTCTGGAACGCCTCACGCCAGCGCCAGACGGTCGCATACTGGTCGTCGTGCCATTCGCCGTCGCGGCCAAGCACCTCGTCTGTCGCATCCGTCCAGATGGGCCGTGTCTCGTCCGCCAGAAACCATTTTTGCCGGTGGGGCGTGTAGAGCTCGTAGCGTCCGCCCCAGCCACCCCAGTCCGGGTGGTCGGGCGCGTTCAGGCCGTTATCCAGCAGGAACAGAAAGGACGGGGTGTCGCCTTCCATCTGGAACTTCCAGTTGGGATAGAGGTCCGACAGCGGCCCTCTGCCCCGAATATTCCGGTCGATCCATTCGTTGGTCACGAGAGAATAGTCGCCACCGGCGAAACGGCCGTGGAAGCGGTCACCGCTGATCCCGATCCAGGTCGACTTGTGAAAGGTCGCACCGGGACTGACGATGTAGAAGAGATCCGGAAACTCACGCCTTATCCAGGGGCCGCTGTCGTCCTGGTCCGATATGGCATAGACGCGCAGCTTGCTGACGAACCGGGCCAGTTCCTCGGGGGAACGCGTCGCCCGAACCTTCCAGAGCGCCTGCGCCAGAACGCTCGGGCCGCCCCAGACCGTCACCCAGAGCGGACGGTCGTCCTGACGGTCGACCGCCTTGATCAGCAGCTCGGAGCCGGACGAATCAAAGCCGCCCCCCACGCCGGCCTCGCCATCAATCACCGGCCCCTGCGCGACCACCGCGTCCAGCGCTGCGGCGGTCGGATATCCCGGCTCGTGAAGAAGGAGGTTGTCGCGCACCCGACCGTAGCCGGCGATGATCCCGGTGATCAGGTCCGGAAACAGCCCACTGCTGTTCCTGGTCGCGACAAGACCCTCAATGTCGAACTGGTTGGCGTAGGTCATCAACCGGACCATCGATTCCCGATCGTCAGGATCGCCGCCGATATCGGTCAGGACGAACAGCCGCTGTCTGGCCGGAGTCTGGGCCGCCGGAGACCCGGCGTCCTCTGCCCTGGCCGCTGACGGGGTCGCGGACGGAGCCAGCCACATCAGGCCGACAAGGATCATGACCGGCAGGCTCAGGAGACAACGCATGGCTTCAGCCCCTAAATGACACCGGTAGCCTTAGGGCGGACGTGATCGGCTCACCAGCAGTTTCGCCTGCGTCAGCCGCTCATCGGCGCGTGGAAATCAATGCGTGACGGCGCGAAACCGAAGGCATAGATCACGCACGCCTGCCCCAACCACCGACCGAGCCCGCCCATGTCCGACGCTTTCAACACCCCGACCTCGGTCGATCCCCGCCTGCTGGAGGTGCTGGTCTGTCCGGTGACGCGCGGCGTCCTGACCTATGACCGTGACGCCAATGAGCTGGTGTCGAAGTCGGCGAAGCTGGCGTTTCCGATCCGCGACGGCGTGCCGATCATGCTGACCGAGGAAGCCCGTCAGCTCGACTAGAGTCTAAAGACCCAGTCGTCTCGCGCGGGCGGCGATTTCCAGCAGCAGCCGCTCGGCGATCAGGCCCTCGGGCATGCCCGTGGTCTTGGTGGCGACATCGGCGACATTGACACTGTCCTGGACCTGATCGAGGTCCTCCAGCCGCCAGGAGCGGGCCTGACGCAGCATCTCGGCCTCCTGTTTCCAGAAGACCCCGGCGGCCTTGGCGGCCTCCTTGGCCCCGGCGCCCGCGCCCTGCAGCACATTGATACGGCGCAGCTTTCCGAGATGGATCGAGGCCTGACGCACGGCCATGACGGCGCTCTCGCCCTCGGCCAGGGCACGTCTGAGACCGGCCTGCGACGGGGCGGGACGGCCGCCGAAGGCCTGAAGCGCGGCGTCCTGAAGCGAAGCGTCGGGCTCGACGCCCAGATGGCCTTCCAGCTCGTCCACATCGATGGTCCGGCCCGAGCCGGGGCCGATATAGAGAGCCAGCCGCTCGATCTCCTGCCGCATCAGGCCGCGTTCGCGCGGCAGGCGGCTGACGAACCGGTCCAGCGCATCCGAGGTCAGGCCGACCTTGTCGGCGGCCAGGGCCTCGCGCGTCATCCGGGCCACGTCGCCGGTCTCATCCTCGTAGCAGGTGATGCCCGCCGCGCCCTTGGCCGTCTCGGCGGCCTTGCGCAGGGCCGAGTCACGGCCGAGCGCCCCGGCTTCGACGACCAGCATGGCGTCGGGATTGAAGCCGCCGTCGGAGTGGGTTTTGAGCGCCGCCGCCAGCATCTTGTCGACCGAGGCCTTTTCACCCCCCAGCTTGACGCGGATCAGGCGGCGGCCGCCGATCATACTCAGCGCCGTCAGGGCCTCTTCCAGACGCGCCTCGTCGCCGTCGATGTCGCTGTCGGTCAGGACAGTGACGTTGAAGGGGTCGTTCAGGTCGGGGGTGATGGCCTTGCACAGGACCTGGGCCCGTTCGGCGACCCCAGAGCGATCCTTGCCATGGATGACCACCGCCCGGATGCCCGGCTCGGGCTTGGCGAGGAAGCGGTCGATGTCCGGGCGTTTGGCGAGGATCATGACCGCTTACTGGTCCGACAGGGCCCGCAGGATGTCGATCCGGATCAGCCGGGCCAGTTCAGCGGCGGCCCGGTCCTCGCCGTCCTGCTGGGCGGCGATGGCGGCATAGGGCTGGTCGGCGGCGGCATAGGTCGAGGTCGAGGTCTCGGACCCGGTCAGGGGCGTGCCTCCCGCCGTCGGCGTCAGGGTCCAGGCGACCCGAACCGTCAGCTCATAACGGGTGGCGGTGTCGTCGATCCGGCGGCCGAGCGGGCGGCGCGCCTGTTCGGTCACCGTGGTCAGGCGATACAGCGGCGGCTGGGCGCCCCGATCCCAGGCCAGGGCGTCTTCCAGCTGCTCGCGCAGCCGGTAGCCCAGACGGTTGTCCTCGGCCATGACCGCGATCCGGCTCATCGTCGACGATCCGCCCGAGGCGTACATGGGGGTGAAGCCGCACCCGGACAGGGCGGCGCCGGCGAGCGCGATCACGGCCAGAAGGACGGCGCGCGCCATCAGCCGACCACCAGATTGACGATGCGATCCTGGACCACGATCACCTTCTTCACCGAAACCCCGTTGGCCGAGAGATAGGCCTGAATGGCGGGGTTGGCGAGGGCGGCGGCCTCGACGTCGACGCTCGCGGCGCCGCGCGGGGCGGTGATCTCGCTGCGACGCTTGCCCGAGATCTGGATCGGCAGCACCACCTCGTCGTCGGCGGCAAGAGCCGGATCGTAGACGGGCCAAGGGGCGTCCAGCACCATTCCCTCTTCACCCAGCCGCGACCAGCACTCCTCGGCCAGGTGGGGGGTGAAGGGGGCGATCAGGCGGGCCAGGGCCGACAGGGCCTGACGTTTGGCCTCGCCGCCCGCGCCCCTGGCGTCACGCACAGTGGCCAGGAAGGCGTAGAGCTTGGCGATGGCCGAGTTGAAGCGGAAGCCCTCGACCCCGTCCGACACGGCCTTGACGGCCTTGTGGGTCTCACGGATCAGGGCGGCGTTGGTGGCCTCGTCGCCGGCGACGGAGGCGTCATAGCCGTCGAACTCGGCCCAGACGCGCTGGACGAAGCGGCTGGCGCCCTCGACGCCGCCGGGGGTCCATTGCACATCTCGCTCGGGCGGCGAGTCCGACAGGACGAACAGGCGGCCGGCGTCGACGCCGTGGGATTCCAGAATCTCGGCCGGAGCGACGACGTTCTTCTTTGACTTCGACATCTTCTCGACGTCGCCGACGATGACCGGCTGGCCCAGTTCACGATCAACCCACTGGCCGTCGCGCTTTTCGACCTGATCGGGCGCCAGCCAGTTGCCGTTCTGGGACTTGTAGGTCTCGTGGACCACCATCCCTTGCGTGAACAGGCCGGCGAACGGCTCCTTCACCGACAGCATGCCGACGTCAGACAGGGCGCGGGTGATGAAGCGGGCGTAGAGCAGGTGCAGCACCGCATGCTCGACCCCGCCGATATACTGGTCGACGGCCAGCCAGCGGTCGGCGGCGGCCTTGTCGATCGGGGCGTCGGCCGTCGGATCGGTGAAGCGGGCGAAATACCAGCTGGAGTCCACGAAGGTGTCCAAGGTGTCGGTCTCGCGCGTCGCGTCCTGATGGCAGGACGGGCATTTGACGTGCCTCCAGGTCGGGTGGCGGGCCAGCGGGTTGCCGGGCACGTCGAAGGTGACGTCGTCGGGCAGGACCACCGGCAGCTGGTCGGCCGGGACCGGCTGGACGCCGCAGGACGGGCAATGGATGACCGGGATCGGGCAGCCCCAGTAGCGCTGGCGGCTGACGCCCCAGTCGCGCAGGCGATAGATGGTCTCGGCCCGGCCCTGATCCTGTTCCTCGACCCGGGCGATGGCGGCGGCCTTGGCGGCCTCGACGTCCAGACCGTTCAGGAAGTCCGAGTTGAAGATGCGGCCCGGGCCGACATAGGCCTCGGTTCCGATCTCGATCGTCTCGACATCGTCCGGTTTGACCACCGGAACCACCGGCAGGTCGTATTTGCGGGCGAAGTCCAGGTCGCGCTGATCATGGGCGGGACAGCCGAAGATGGCGCCCGAGCCATAGGTCGACAGGACGAAATTGGCGGCCCAGACGGGCACGGTCTTGTCCGGGTCGAAGGGATGGCGGACACGCACGCCCAGATCCACGCCCAGCTTCTCGGCCTTCTCGATATCGGCTTCCGAGGTGCCCGTCTGGGCGCAGGCCTTGATGAAGTCGGCGACGTCCGGACGATGTTCGGCGATGGCCTTCGTCAGCGGGTGATCGGCCGACAGGGCCAGGAAGCTGGCGCCGAACAGGGTGTCGGGGCGGGTGGTGTAGACCTCGATCGGATCGCGGTCGTGGCTGGGTTGGCCTTCAGGCTGCGACTCCAGGAAGGCGGGCGCCTCGACGATCGGCCACCACAGGGTCGCGCCCTTGGATTTGCCGATCCAGTTCTCCTGCATCAGTCGGACCTTGTCGGGCCAGCGGCCTTCCAGCGTCTTCAGTCCTTCGATCAGCTCGTCGGCGTAGTCGGTGATGCGCAGGAACCACTGGTTCAGCTTGCGCTTCTCGACCAGGGCGCCCGAGCGCCAGCCGCGGCCATCAATGACCTGCTCATTGGCCAGAACAGTGTTGTCGACCGGGTCCCAGTTGACCACCGCGTCCTTGCGATAGACCAGGCCGCGTTTGAACAGCTCCAGGAACCAGGCCTGCTGCTTGCCGTAGTATTCCGGGTCGCAGGTCGCGAACTCGCGCGACCAGTCCAGCGACAGGCCCAGCATCTTCAGCTGCTCGCGCATGGTGGCGATGTTGGAATAGGTCCAGCCCTTGGGATGGATGCCGCGCTCCATGGCGGCGTTCTCGGCCGGCATGCCGAAGGCGTCCCAGCCCATGGGGTGCAGGACATCGAAGCCTTGCGCCCGCTTGTGACGCGCGACCACGTCGCCCATCACATAGTTGCGCGCATGGCCCATGTGGATGTTGCCCGACGGATAGGGGAACATCTCGAGCACATAGTATTTCGCCCGCCCCGTATCCTTCGTGACGAAGGCGTTCGCATCCGACCAGCGCTGCTGCTGGCGGGGTTCGGCGGTTTTCGGTTCGTAACGGGCCACGGGCATCCTGAAGAGACGGCGAGGCGTGAAACGCCCCTCGCGCCGGATTAGCCCGAAGGGCGGCGACGCCCAAGGAAAATAGAGACGCCCTCCGCGCCGAAACGACGCGAAGGGCGAAAGCAGTCCGGAGCGCGCTCAAGCAGCAAGCGACCGCGTCGCGAGCGATAGCGCCCCTTAAATAAGCAAACTGATCGCTACGCGATCAGTTTGCGTTGGCGAGGTTGAGCTGGCGCGCCTTGGTCAGGATCGCGTTTTCCAGGTCAGTCTCGGTCTGGGCGGCGACGGGGGCGGCAGTCCAACCGCCCGAGGCGTCCTTGACTTCCTTGGTCACGGTCACGTTCAGGGCGTCGGCGCGCAGACGGGTGTCGAGGATGAAGACCGTGGCCTTGAAGCGCTCGTTCGGGGTCTGCGGATTGATGTACCAGTCATAATTGACCACGCCGCCCCACGGATCGGCGGTCAGCAGCGGCATGAAGCTGAGGGTGTCGAGCGTCGCGCGCCACAGATAGGCGTTCACGCCGATCCCGGTCTGGGTATTGGCCTTGGCGGGCTTGGGGCCGCCCGTGAAGGGCACCTTGACGCCGCCACAGGCGGACAGCAGCAGGCCGGACGCGATGGCGGCGAATACGGCGCCGCGTGCCATGGACTTGGCCATCGCTTTATTGGGGGCCATCGAGGAATTCTCCGTTCAGATTGGACGTCGACCCACGGGCGAACAGATGTCGTGCGGGCGCGACAGCTCTGACCGCCGTTGAATTGGGGGTCGAGGCCGCTGCGACGCTCTATAACACGCCCAAAAGGGGCGATGACAAGGCGAAGACCGCCGTGATCTTTGCAGTATCGAAAGCCGACATCCCGCGCCGCCGGTTTCAACGGCTCGTCCCGGTGTGAAACAGGTCCGTCCGTTTCCGCCCCATTCCCGTGACGCTAGCGCCACAGGGGCCAAATAGAGTCGGCGGAACCCGGATGAGGCGACCACGTTGCGTTGACCGGGCGGACCCACGATGTCTAATCGTCGGGTTCACGGCGAAAACGCCGGTTCAGGGTTTGATGATCCGGTTCAGCCGGGTCTGAAGGGTAGGAAATGCGGTTCGGCGCGATCTTCGCAGGACTTCTGAGCGCGGCGGCCCTGATGGGACTGGCCGGTACGGCGTCGGCCCAATCGGCCGGTTCGCGGACCCATGCGCCCGCCGTTTCCCTCGCCGAGGCCCAGGCCGCTCAAGCCGCCCAACGCGGCAACCCGCCTGCCCCACGCCGTGGCCTGCGCTGGTACGACACCGGCCGCTGGGGCCTGAATTTCAACCTCAACCAGCCCGTCGGTCGCGAGACCCAGTGGGGTGATGTCGAGGCCGGCGCCTATTACAGCGTCACGCCGCGCCTCAGCGTCGGCGCCGCCGCCAGCGTGGCCCGCCCCGAGCAGGACCCCGCCCGCGCTCCCGAGTCGGACAGCCGCTCGCAGCCGCGCATCCGGCTGGAATCCATCTTCAAGTTCTAAAGCTTCAGGCCGCGAAGGCGCTCTGAATGGCGTCCACGCCCGCGATGCCGCACGCGCCCGAGCCTGTCAGGGCGCCGACGGTCGTCGCATGGATCCCGCCGAGGGCGTAGACCGGCCGCCGCGCCGCCACGGCCTTCAGCGCCTCGACGCCCAACGGCGGCTTGATCGCCGAAGCGCCGCCCGCTGGAAAGATCGGCGACAGCACCACCGCATCCAGTGCGCCCGGGATCGCCGCGTCCACGGCATGCACAGCTCCGGTCAACCACCAGTCGGGCCGTCGCGCCCGCAAGACCTCCGCCTGCCCCAGAGCCCGCTGCGGCAGATGGACGCCGTCGGCGCCGACCGTCTCGGCCAGATCGGCGTCCAGACCGATCAGCAGGATCAGGCCGCGTTCGGTCGCGATGGCCCTCAACCGCCGCGCCACAGGCTCGGCGTCGGCCGCGCCGAAATGGCGATAGACCACGCCCGCTCCGATCGGGAGCCGTTCGGCCGTCCGCCAAGGCTCGGGCGTCCGCTCCGGATCGGTGAAGAAGAGCAGGGGCGCGCTGACAGACGCCGTCTCCCGGGCTAGACCCCGGGCTGCATCCCACAGGATGCGCGCCTCGTTCGACAGGGTTCCGGAGCCGTCCATGCCGTCGTCATCCCCCGCTTTGCCGCCCCAGTCTACTGTGGCCGAGCGCGTCGCGGCGGTGCGGGCCCGGATCGCCGAGGTCGCCCGATCCGTCGGCCGCGGCCCGGCCTCCGTCATCCTGACCGCCGTTTCCAAGACCCAGCCGCCCGAAGCCATCGACGCCATCCTCGCCACGAGCCAGCGCGTCTTCGGCGAGAACCGGGTGCAGGAGGCCGAAAGCCGCTGGACCGAGCGCAGCCGGTCCCTGCCCGACCTCGAACTGCGGCTGATCGGCCCCCTGCAGTCGAACAAGGCCGCCGACGCCGTCGCCTTCTTCGACGTCATCGAGACCCTGGACCGCGAGAAGCTGGCCCGGGCCCTGGCCGACCAGATCCAGCGTCAGGGCCGCAGCCCGCGGACGCTGGTCCAGGTCAATACCGGCGCCGAACCCCAGAAGGCCGGGATCCTGCCGAGGGAGGCTGACGCCTTCATCGCCCTGGCGCGTGAAACCTATGGGCTGAAGATCGAAGGGCTGATGGCCATCCCGCCCGCCGACGAAGCGCCCGGCCTGCATTTCGCCCTGCTGTCGAAGATCGCCGAACGCAACGGCCTGAAGGTCCTGTCGATGGGAATGAGCGGCGACTTCGAGACGGCGATTCGCTTCGGCGCCACCCACGTGCGGGTCGGAACGGCGCTTTTCGGGGAACGAAACTCTTTCGAGACGCCCTCTATCGCCTGAATCGACTTCATTTTCCCCGTCGCCCTTGGCGATTCACCCAAGCCTCGCCATTGTTATCGACATGCCCACGCCCAAGACCCTGCTGATCATCGACGACGACGACGACCTGCGCGAGGCCCTGGCCGAGCAGCTGGCGCTCCATGAAGAGTTCCGCACGGTCCAGGCCGCGACGGCCACCGAAGGCATCCGGCTGGGCCGTGAACTGCGCGCCGACCTGATCCTGCTGGACGTCGACCTGCCCGACATGGACGGCCGCGAGGCCTGCCGCCTGCTGCGCAAGGACGGGGTCGCCACCCCGGTCATCATGCTGACGGCCCAGGATTCCGACGCCGACACGGTGCTGGGCCTCGACGCCGGGGCCAATGACTATGTCACCAAGCCCTTCCGCTTCGCCGTGCTGCTGGCCCGCATCCGCGCCCACCTGCGCAGCCACGAACAGTCGGAAGACGCCGTCTTCGCCATCGGCCCCTATTCCTTCCGCCCGGCCGGCAAGATGCTGGTCGACGACAAGGGCAAGAAGATCCGGCTGACGGAAAAAGAGACCAATATCCTCAAGTATCTCTATCGCGCCGGAGCCAAGCCGGTGTCGCGCGAGGAGCTGCTGACCGAGGTCTGGGGCTATAACGCCGGGGTCACGACCCACACCCTGGAAACCCACATCTATCGCCTGCGCCAGAAGATCGAGCCCGAGCCCGGCGCGGCGCGGCTGCTGCTGACCGACGCGGGCGGATACCGGCTGCAGCCGTAAGGCCGATCGGCTAGACGTCCAGATCGACCGTGATCGGGCAGTGGTCGGAAGGCTGCTCCCACTCACGGACGGTGTCGTGGATCTTGGCGCTGCCCGGGATCACCTTCGGCGTCAGGCCGGGCGAGGTCCACAGGTGGTCGAGGCGCAGGCCGCGGTTGGACTTGCGGAAATCCTGGGCGCGATAGCTCCACCAGCTGGCCAGCTTCTGCGGCTCGGGGAAGGCGTCACGGACCACGTCGTTGAACCCTCCCGCATTCTGGAGCCGGTACAGGGTCTCGACCTCGCCCGGCGTATGGCTGACCACCTTGGACATATAGCGGTGGTTCCAGACGTCGAACTCGTTGGGCGCGATGTTGAAGTCCCCGGCCAACAGCAGGGGTTTGGAGCGATCGCGCGACGCCATCTCGGCCGTCAGTCGCTCGTAATAATCCATCTTGTGATCGAATTTCTCGTTCAGCTCGCGGTCCGGCAGGTCGCCGCCGGCGGGGATGTAGAAATTCTGGATCTCGACGCCCTCGACCACCGCCGAGACGACGCGGGCGTGCTTGTTGCGGCAGATATCGAGCTGGGGCGCGTCAGTGATCGGGCGGCGGCTGGCGATGGCCACGCCGTGCCAGCCCTTCTGACCCGCGATGCGCAGATACGGCATGCCCATCTCGGCGAAGGCGTTACGCGGGAACTGGTCCTCCAGACATTTGATCTCCTGCAGGCACAGGACGTCGGTCCCGCTCTCGGCGACGAACCGGGCCACCTGATCGATGCGGAGGCGGACGGAGTTGATGTTCCAGGTAGCGATGCGCAGGGTCATGGGGCGCTTCTAGCGGGCGGCAGCGCACACTCAAGCTAAACCCGACGCGCCATTCTTCTCGCGATGCCGCCCCTTGTCGCGCTCAAGCAGCGAGCGACCGCGTCGCGAGCGTTAGCGCCCTTGGAAACAAAGAAAAAACGCCCGGTACGAGCGTACCGGGCGCTGAAGTTTTTCTCTCTCACACGCCGCTATCGGGAGGGGATGACGTCCGACGCGGAAGAGCGACCGCCGTCGCTCTGTGCTCAAAGTGTCACGCCTCACAAAAAAGGTCAAACACTAAACTATGAAGCTTTGCCGTTGCGGTCGAACCACGATCCGCGAATCATCCGCCTACCCTCTCAACCGTCATGCTCGCGTGTCAGTTGCGGCCTAGTTCCGGCCGGGGCGGCGCGTGGGGTCGCGCAGCTGGAACAGGCTGGCGGCGAGGCCAGAGGCCGGCTGCAGGGTGGTCAGCTGGGTGCGGGTCCGGCCGCCTTGCGCATCGGTGATGGTCCATTCCTGCAACCGGAGCGGGCTTCCGGCGAAGGCCAGAATCACCGATCCGTCATTGGGGCGCGAGCCGTCGCGAGCGGTGATGGCGAAGGCGCCCGAAGGCATCCGGGTCACCCGGTCGATGCGCACGCCCTGATCCAGACGGACATTGCGGGCGAGGAAGGTCGACAGGGGCGTGGCCCCCAGCGGCACCTGACGGAAGACCTCGAGCCGGGGATCGTAGCGTTTGACGTTATAGCCGTCCGAGACGACCAGCAGGCCGGCGGGGTCGGTGTATTCGAAACGCATCTTGCCCGGCCGCTGCAAATAGAAGCGGCCACGGCGCTGCTGGCCGTTGGGGCCGGTCTCGACGAAGGTCCCCTGGGCCGAAGTCAGGTTCTGCAGATAGGACTGGGCGGTCTGGAGCGTGGCGCGATCTTCGGCGGACAGCCCCGATTGCGCGGCGGCCGGCAGGGCGGCGAGACCCGCAAGGGCGGCGGTTCCGAAAGCAAATGCGCGACGAGAAACGGTCATGGTCAGTTCTTCCTCCCGTTCGGGATGGTTTTCGATGGACGCCAGTCTGGCTATCCCGGGCGACGTCGATATGACCCAAGCCTGACCATATTCCGGCGCCCCGATGAAGCCCCGTTCATCACGGGGCCGCGATTGCGAGGTCAAAGAACGCCGCGCGGACGGAAGCGTTGCCGCCCTGCCCGCGAACCGCGATGGTGACCGAATGAGCGCCGATTCCGACCTTCTTGCTCTCTGGACCCGGGGCTGGGCCCTGACGCGGGGCGTCGAGCCGCCCCAGTGGGACGACGGCGGCTGGCGGATCGAGGTCGGGGCCGAGGGCCAGCTGCGACGATACGTGTTCGCCGGGACGGGCGAGGCCCTGGCCCGGCGCGCGGCGGCGATCACGGAGCCGGACGTCTTTCTGAAGGTCTGCGCCGATGAGGCGACGGTCCGCCCCCTGCTGCCCGCTCGCTGGACGCTACGCCCGCCGGGCTTCCTGATGACGCTGGACGGGGTGATGACGGGCGCATCCGCCTCCGATGACGGCTATCGGATCGAGATCGGTCCCGACATCCGGCCAGGCGGCCCGGTCGTGTTCTGCACCGTCCGCGCGCCCTCGGGCGCCGAGGCCGGATGCGGCCGGGCGGTGATCGTCGACGATCGGGTTGTCTATGACCGGATCATGGTCGAGCCGGAGCACCAGAGGCGCGGTCTGGGCGGGCGGATCATGCGGGCCCTGGAGGCGGCGACCGGGTCGCTGGGGAAAGGCGCTCTGGTGGCGACCGAAGAGGGTCAGGCCCTGTACCGCACCCTCGGCTGGCGCACGCTGTCGCCCTATACGACCGCCGTCATTCCCGGCTGAAACGAACCGGCCCGGACTCCGCCGCAAACGGGTTTCAGTGAAGATCGCGATGAACCGCTCGCCGCACATCCTGAACGTCTCGTCCAATCTGCTGGGCATCACCCTGCTGATCATCGCCGGCCTGCATCTGACCGACCGGTCGGCCCAGTCGTTCGCCGACGAGATCGCATGGGTCGGTGCGGTCTGTTTCCTGACGGCCTGTTTCCTGTCCTATCTTTCGCTGGGCGTCAGCCGCTTCAGCGCGCGGCTGGAGGTCTGGGCCGACCGCATCTTCCTGCTGGGCATGACCAGCCTGTTTTGTGCCATCGTGGTCCTGGCCCTGCCCGGCTCAATCCTGCGCTGAGGGCTCAGCGGGCCTTGAAGGCCTGATCGCAGAGCTCGGATCCGAAGGCGTCGGACAGCTGCTCCTCGCTCTCGGCCATCTGGAACACGCCCAGCCTGCCGCCCACGATGGTGCGGCCGATGTCGTATTCCGCGACGACCCGGCCATTGGCGGGATCGACCAGACGCGCATGGCCGCGCAGGACATTGGCCCCCCCGATCAAAAGGACCTGAGCCGGATTGGCGCGATCAAGGCGGCTGATCGAGGCTTCAAGACGCAAAGGCCGGCCTCCGGTCGCGCAGCCATCGAGCTTGGTCTGCACCCGGTCTCGGAAGATGCCCGCGAACTCGGGACGCACCGTGACCTTGTCGTCGGTGGTCAGGCGAATCTCCGAGACCCGCATGCCTGCGGCCGCCGCCGGATCCAGCGCCGTCACGGGCGCGGATCGGGACATGCCCACACAGGCGGACAGGGAGAGGCCAGCCAGAACAGCGACCGAAAGGGAAAGAGGAAGGCGGGACATCCGGGCTTCTCCGAAAGCGCGAGATCGAACGCCGATAACGCCGCGCTTCGGGAAAGTTTCCCGCCCCGGAAATCCGGCCGGGATGATCGGCCCGGTTCGGGAGCGGGTCAGAAATCGTGACTTCTCCGCCACAGAAACCGCCGGTTCAGCGATTTTTCAGCCAGCGGCGGCAGCTCGGAATGTAACACCGACGGCCATAAGGCGAGCCTTTGTAAGCACCAGAAAATATCGATGAAGCCTATTTTTCGGGCTTTTGGCCGAAGCCGGCGTCGGTGCGATTTTTCGGTCCGTTACAGTTCGGCCCGGATTGTAAAAAACCCAGTCACAACGGGCATTTAGCGGCAAATTTCGGCTCACTTAAGTTAGGCGGACAGGCCTCCGGGAGCCCTTCTAAGAGCGCGATCAACACGGCCCGAGCGGCCGCCCACTGACGTCTCTCCCCCCGGACCGCGCCATGCAAAAGACCTTCGCTTTCGCCGCCTTCGCCGCCCCCGTTCTGGCTGCCGTACTGTCCTTCGCCGCCGGCGCCGCCGCTGCCGAAACGCCCCGCGTCCAGACGATCGGCCGCCCGGTCGCCGCCCCCGCCGGCTTCCTGGATTTCTGCCGTCGCCAACCGTCGGAATGCCGCACCGCCGGTCAGGGCGCAGCCGATGACGCCCAGATCCAGCGCGAAGCTTCCAACCTGTACTGGTCGAACGGCTTCGGCGGCGACGGTGAGGCTGCCGTTCGCAGCTGGCGCGCCCAGACGGCCCGTCAGGCCGCCAGTCAGGCCGAGCTGGAATATCAGTCGATCAACGAATCCGTCTCTGGCGACAGCCTGGATGACAGCGCCCCCCGCACCGCCGAGCCGATTATGGCTTCGCGCACGCCGGAGCGTCTGGACATGACGGCCGACGCCTGGCGTCAGGTCAACGGCGTCAACGCGCGCGCCAACACCCGTATCGCCTACACCCCCGACCAGGCCCAGTACGGCCGTAACGACTACTGGAGCGAAGCGCCGTCGGCCGGCGCCGCTCGCGGCGACTGCGAGGACTATGTCCTGACCAAGCGCCGCGAACTGATCGCCTCGGGCGTGTCCCCGGAAGCCCTGTCGGTCGCCATCGTCCAGACTCCGCGCGGCGAAAGCCACGCCGTTCTGGTCATGGCCGCCAGCGACGGCGACTACGTCCTAGACAATCTGAACCCGCGCATCGTCCGTTGGGACCAGACCGGCTACCGCTGGGTTTCGCGTCAGGCCCCCGGCGCCGTGTTCGATTGGGTCGCCGTTCAGGCCGGCTGATCAGTCCTGCTGCATCGCCTCGGCCAGCAGGCGGGCCTCGGCGGCGCGGCTGGAGCCCGCGCGCCAGGCGACGACGATCTCGCGACTGGGGGCCAGGGCGCCGGCGCGGGGCTGTATGTGGCGCACCACCACCGACGGCGTATCGGCCAGACCCGCCTTGATGGCCATCTGGGGCAGGAAGGACACGCCCAGACCCGAGCCGACCATCTGGACCAGGGTATGCAGGCTGGTGGCGGCGAAGACGTCGTCGCCCTTGGGCGCTTCGATGTCGAAGGCGGCCAGCGCCTGGTCGCGCAGGCAGTGGCCGTCTTCCAGCAGGATCAGGTCCTCGCCCTTCAGCGCCCCCGACTGAATGGCGCCCGGCGCGGCCAGAACGTGGTCGGCGGGAGCGGCGGCGAGAATTTCGTCGTCGCCGATGCGAGCGTGTTCGATGCCTGGAGCGTCATAGGGCAGGGCGATGACGGCGGCGTCGAGCTGCCCCGCCTTCAGTCCGGCGATCAGGCGCGGGGTCAGGTCTTCACGGATGAAAAGGCGCAGGCCCGGATAGGCGGCCTTCAGCCCCGGCAGGGTGGCAGGCAGGAGGAAGGGGGCGACGGTCGGAATGACGCCCAGACGGAAGCGGCCCGACAGCGGGCGACCGGCGCTGCGGGCGGCCTCGACCAGATCCTCTGTGCGGGCCAGCACATCCTCGGCGCGCCTGACCGCCTCGGCGCCGACGGCCGTCAGCTGGACATTGCCGCGGGTGCGTTCGACCACAGGAGCGCCGAGGATCTTCTCGAGCTCCTGCACTCCCGCCGACAGGGCCGGCTGACTGACGTGAGCCGCCTCGGCCGCGCGGCTGAACGAGGCATGCTCGGCCAAGAGTTTCAGATACTGGAGCTGGCGCAGGGTGGGGAGCATGGAGCCGACATAGGCGCTCCCTATCGCCGAAGCAAAATCAATCGG
Source organism: Brevundimonas sp. GW821-FHT12E07 (assembly GCF_058807035.1). Taxonomy (NCBI): domain Bacteria; kingdom Pseudomonadati; phylum Pseudomonadota; class Alphaproteobacteria; order Caulobacterales; family Caulobacteraceae; genus Brevundimonas; species Brevundimonas sp. GW821-FHT12E07. The sequence goes on from NZ_JBXAQH010000006.1 coordinate 62,711, forward strand.
CGTAACCGATGGTGCGACTTCCAGAGACGCGGAAAATCTCCGCCGCGACCTGCGCCACGGCGGAGACATCCGGTGTCTTCCTCAGCCTGCCTTACGCCGCCCGATCCAGATCGGCGCGCCACAGGTCGAAGCGGTCGGCGTTCATCACCTGGACCCAGGCGGCGATGAAGTCCTTGACGAACTTCTCGCCCGCATCCGACGCGGCATAGACCTCCGACAGGGCGCGCAGCTGGGAGTTGGAGCCGAACACCAGATCGGTGCGCGTCGCCGTCCACAGCTGTTCGTCGGTGATCCGGTCGGTGCCGACGAAGGTCTCGTCGCCCTCGCCGTCGACCTTCTTCCAGCCGGTCTTCATGTCCAGCAGGTTGACGAAGAAGTCGTTGGTCAGCTGGCCGGGGCGATCGGTGAAGACCCCGTCCTTCGACCCGCCGACATTGGCGCCGAGCACGCGCAGGCCGCCGACGAGGACGGTCATCTGCGGCGCCGTCAGACCCAGCAGCTGGGCCCGGTCGACGAGCAGTTCCTCGGTCGGGACGCTGAACCGCACCTGTAGATAGTTGCGGAAGCCGTCGGCGCGCGGTTCGAGGACGGCAAAGCCCTCGACGTCGGTCTCGTCCTGGGTCGCGTCGGTGCGGCCCGGGGTGAAGGGGACCTCCACTGCATGGCCCGCCGCCCTGGCCGCCTGTTCGATGCCGACGGAGCCGCCAAGCACAATCAGGTCGGCGATGGAGACGTTTCCGGCCCCGGCCTTGATGTCCTCATAGACCTTGAGAACCTTGGCCAGTTTCGCGGGCTCGTTGACCGCCCAGTCCTTCTGCGGCGACAGGCGCAGACGCCCGCCGTTGGCGCCGCCGCGATGATCGGAACCGCGGTAGGTCGCGGCCGAGGCCCAGGCGGTGGAGACCAGTTCGGCGACCGAGAGGCCGGACGCGGCGATCTTGCCCTTCAGGGCCGAGACGTCGGCGGCGGAGAGCGCCGCCCCCGTCGCGGCCGGGATCGGATCCTGCCAGATCAGGTCCTCGGCGGGGACTTCCGGGCCGAGGTAGCGGGCCTTGGGCCCCATGTCGCGATGGCACAGCTTGAACCAGGCGCGGGCGAACTGGTCGCCGAAATAGGCGGGGTCGCTGCGGAATTTCTCCATGATGACGCGGTAGGCCGGGTCGACCTTGAAGGCCATGTCGGCGGTGGTCATCATCGTCGGGACCTTCTTGCCCGGCGTGTGGGCGGCCGGAGCCAGGGTCTCTTCCGGGTTGCCGACCGGTTGCCACTGTTTGGCCCCTGCGGGCGAGCGGACCAGCTCGTAGTCGTGGTCCAGCAGCATGTCGAAATAGGTCATGTCCCATGTGATGGGCGTAGGGGTCCAGGCGCCCTCGATGCCCGAGGTGATGGTGTGGTCGCCGATGCCGCTCTCATGGCCCGACTGCCAGCCCATGCCCTGCTGGGCGATGTCGGCGCCCTCGGGGCTGGCCCCGACCTTGGAGGCGTCGCCGGCGCCGTGGGCCTTGCCGAAGGTGTGGCCGCCCGCGGTCAGGGCCGCCGTCTCCTCGTCGTTCATCCCCATGCGGGCGAAGGTCTCGCGGATGTCGCGGGCCGACTGCAGGGCCTCCGGCACGCCTCCCGGACCTTCGGGGTTCACATAGATCAGACCCATCTGGATGGCGGCCAAGGGCGCCTCGAGCGCCGCGCCGTCATCGGGACGGATGCGGGTCTGGTTGGCCTCGTCGCCGACCCAGTTCTCTTCGGTGCCCCAGTAGACGTCCTTTTCGGGCTCCCAGACGTCGGCGCGGCCGCCGCCGAAGCCGAACACCGGCCCGCCCATGGATTCGATGGCGACATTGCCGGCCAGGATCATCAGGTCGGCCCAGCTGAGCTTCGAGCCGTATTTCTGCTTGATCGGCCAGAGCAGGCGACGCGCCTTGTCGAGGTTGCCGTTGTCCGGCCAGGAGTTGAGCGGGGCGAAGCGCTGCTGGCCCGCGCCCGCGCCGCCGCGCCCGTCGCCCGTGCGATAGGTGCCGGCCGAGTGCCAGGCCATGCGGATGAAGAAGGGGCCGTAGTGGCCGTAGTCCGCCGGCCACCAGGGCTGGCTGTCGGTCATCAGGGCGGTCAGGTCACGCTTCACCGCCGCATAGTCCAGCGACTTGAAGGCCTTGGCGTAGTCGAAGTCGTCGCCCATCGGGTCGCCCGACTTGCCCTGCTGATGCAGGATGTCCATCGTCAGCTGATTGGGCCACCAGTCGCGGTTGGTGCGACCCAGAAGCGAACGCAGGGCGGCGGGCTCCTTCTTCGGATCATTGAGCGGGGTGGGGGTCTTTTCGCCGTCCATGACGTCCTCCATCGTCGGTGAGGACGGGACCCTATGCCCACACTGAACGCAGGGAAAATCGATAAACTTTGTGATTGGTAGTTGGGAAATCTATAAAACCGTCTTCTTTGGAAGCGGCATTTCGGTATAGCTTCATCTTATTCGCATGCGCGAAATGATCGATTTGACTTCGCAGCTGCGAAAGACCATTTGAGCTCCAGCGACGGAGGCCTCCCCTCCGCCGGTCCATTTCAAACCTACTGGAGACTGCTCATGCTCGGCGTCGGCGAAACCCTGCCTAACTTCAAGATCATCGGCGTGAAGCCGGGCTTCAACGCCCACGAGGAAGGCGGCGTTTCGGCGTTCGAAACCCTCACCGAGACCTCGTTCGAGGGCAAGTGGAAGGTCATCTTCTTCTATCCGAAGGACTTCACCTTCGTCTGCCCGACCGAAATCACCGCCTTCGCCAAGCTGAACAAGGACTTCGCGGACCGCGACACCGTCGTCCTGGGCGGTTCGACCGATAACGAGCACTCCAAGCTCGGCTGGCGCCGTGAGCACGCCGACCTGAACAAGCTGCCGATGTGGCAGTTCGCCGACAACGGCGGCAAGTTCGCCCGCGCCTTGGGCGTCCTGAACGAGGAAGAAGGCGTGGCCCTGCGCGCGACCTTCGTCGTCGACCCGCACAACGTCGTCCAACACGTCTATGTCACCAACCTGAACGTCGGCCGTGCGCCGGACGACACCCTGCGCGTCGTCGACGCCCTGCAGACCGACGAACTGTGCGCCTGCAACCGCCCTGCCGGCGGTGAGACCCTGGCCGCGTAAGCGGACAGGTCTGACTGAATGAAGAGGCGGCGTCGGTTCTCCGTCGCCGCCTTTTTCTTACCCGAGGACTGGCATGCGCGGCTTGAGTGCGCGCTCCCCGGCCCCCACCTAAGCCTTGCGGCTCAAGCAGCGAGCGACCGCGTCGCGAGCGTTAGCCGCCCCTTTTCCGAAGGAAAAAACCATGTCGATCGACGCCGTCCGCGACCTGATCCCCGCCTACGCCAAGGACATTTCCCTGAACCTGGGCTCGCTCGCCTCCGAGACCGTGCTCAACGACCAGCAGAAGTGGGGGACCTTCCTCGCCTCGGCCCACGCCATCGGCGTCGCCCCGGTCGTCAAGGCCATCGAGGTCGCGGCCGCCGAACACCTGTCGCCGGAAGCCATGAACGCCGCCAAATCGGCCGCCGCCATCATGGGCATGAACAACATCTACTACCGGGCCCTGCACCTGATGCATAACCCCGAGTACCAGACCATCCCCGCCCGGCTGCGCATGAACGTCCTGGGCAATCCGGGCGTGGACAAGATTGACTTCGAGCTGTGGTCGACCGCCGTCTCGGCCATCAACGGCTGCGGCGCCTGCCTGGACGCCCACGAGGGCGAACTGAAGAAGCACGCCGTTCCCGCCGCCCAGATCCAGACGGCCCTGCGCATCGCCGCCGTCGTCCACGCCGCCAGCCGCATCGTGGCTTCCGAGGCGGCTCTCGCTTCCTAGAGAGCGCTAACGCCCGGCCTGCGAGGCCTCGCTGCTTGAGCGAGAAGCCTCGTGGGCTGGAGCGGCCCGAGTGAGGTCAGAACAGACCTGACACCCATTCCCAGCTGTGCTCGAAGCCGGCGACGATGATCTTCCAGGCGAGGAAGAGGACGACGATCGTGATCCCGGTCACGATCCAGCCCAGCAGCACCGCCAGACCGTCGCGCTGCATCACCCCCAGCGAGAAGAAGGTGATGGCGACGGCCGGGATCAGGTTGCCCCCGAAGATCGGCAGGACCAGCACCGCCGACAGGAAGACGCAGGCCAGGCCGATCAGGCCCTGACCGAAGCGCGAGGTCAGAAAGCGCAGGCGCGGCCGCGACAGATGTTCGGTGAAGCGGATGGCGCGCATGAAGCGGTCGCTGAGCTTGCGGAAGGTCGCGCGACTGACCGTCGCCCGCTCCATCCAGCCCGGCAGCCACAGGGCCTCACGCCCCCAGGCCAACTCCATCGACAGGAAGAGCAGGGGCGCGCCGGTGATCGTGGTGCCGCCGGGCGGCCAGGGCATCAGGTTCAGGACGCCGAACAACAGCATCACCGCCCCGAAGGCCCGGTCGCCGAAGGCGTCGACCAGTTCGCCGAGCGCCAGCCGCTCGCCCGGGCGACGAGCCAGGGCCTCGATCACATCGGAAAAGGCGCGCGGCCGGCCGGTCGAGGTCTCGGTCAGGGACATGCCCCGACCTTAACCTTTTCAACCACGAGCGTAAGCGGGTTCGCCTGATACGGCGGCGCTCAAGTCGTGAGCGACCGCGTCGCGAACATAGCGCCCCAAAAATCAGGCCTTGCCGTCGAAGGCGCCGCCATTGGCCGCGGGGGCCTCGCCATAGGCGCCGGAGGCGGCGGCCTTGGGGCCCGAGCCCTTGGCGGCGACCACGACCATGGCCGGGCGCACGGTGCGGCCAAACAGCTCATAGCCGGCCTGCATGGTCTGGATGACCGAACCGCCCGGAACGGTTTCCGACGGCTGTTCCATCATCGCCTGATGCAGGTGCGGGTCGAAGGCTTCACCCGCGGCGGGCGCGACGCGCTTCAGGCCGTTGGATTCGAAGGCGCCCAGCAGCGACTTCTCGGTCAGCTCCAGACCCGTGACCAGACCGGCCGCGGCGCCGTCGGCGTCCTTCGGAGCTGCCTGGAGGGCGCGCGACAGATTGTCGGCGACGCCCAGCAGGTCCTTGGCGAAGCGCTGGATGGCGAAGGCGCGGGCGTCGTTCAGCTGGTTCTCAGTGCGGCGGCGCAGATTGTCCTGCTCGGCGGCGGCGCGCAGGGCGCGGTCCTTCCACTCGTCGCGCTCGGCGATGATCTGGTCCAGCGGAGCCAGGCTGTCGTTGGCGTCGGAGACCGGGCCGCCTTCGTCCTCTTCGCGTTCGATGGCGTCGAGTTCTTCCTGGGTGGGGTTTTGGTTCGTGTCGCTCAAGTGTCCTGTCCGTCCAGCATTCGCCCCAGCACCCGGGCGGTGTAGTCCACCAACGGAATGATGCGGGCGTAGTTCAGTCGCGCGGGTCCGATCACGCCGATGGCGCCCAGAACCCGCTGTCGGCCGTTCATATAGGGCGCCGCGATCACGGCGGAACCCGAAAGTGAAAACAACCGCGTTTCCGCGCCGATGAAAATGCGCACGCCCTGCGCCGCCGAGACCCCGTCGAGCAGGCCGATCAGCTGTTCCTTCTGCTCCAGATCGTCGAACAGGACGCGCACCATCTCCAGATCGGCGGCCGTCTCGCGGTTCTGCAGCAGGTTGGCGCGGCCGCGCACGATCAGGGACCGCTCCCGGTCCGGACCGCCCGACCAGGCCGCCAGACCGTCCTCGACCAGACGCGCGGCGGTGGCGTCCAGCTGACGCCGGGCCGCGTCCAGCTCTGTCCGCATCTCGGTGCGCGCCTCGGCCAGCGGCCGCCCCCGGAGCCGGGCGTTGAGGAAGTTGGACGCCTCCTGCAGCGTCGAGGGGGTCACCCCCGCCGACAGGGGCATCAGCCGGTTCTCGACCGTGCCGTCGTCCCCGACCAGCACCGCCAGCGCCTGATCGTGGCCCAGGGCGACGAACTCCACATGCTTCACCCCCGCGTCCGACACCGGAGAGGCGACGATGCCTGCCCCGCCCGCGAGGCCGGACAGCAGGGACGAGGCCGCGTCGAGGGCTTCTTCGAAGCCCCTGCCCTTCCCCGCCAGACGCGCGTCGATCTCGCGCCGCTCCTCCTGACCGATGTCGCCGATTTCGAGGAAGCCGTCGACGAACAGCCTGAGGCCCGCATGGGTCGGGATCCGCCCGGCCGAGGTGTGGGGCGCCGCCAGCAGCCCCGCCATGGTCAGGTCCTGCATGGTGTTGCGGATGGAGGCGGGCGACAGAGAGACGCCGCGCTGCGACAGGGTCCGCGACCCCACCGGCTCGCCGTTCTCCAGATAGGTCTCGACGATGCGGCGGAAGATGTCGCGCGCGCGCTGGTCCAGCGCAGACAGCCCGGCGCCGGTCCCGAGAGGGGCCGTTCCGAACGGAAGCGGGTTGGGGGCATACAGGCTCACGGTTTCAGGATAAGCAGCCGAGCCTTCACTGACTAGGACCTCCGATGCGCCCTTCCGACCGTACCCCTGAGCAACTCCGCGCCGTGACGCTGGAGACCGGGGTCAACCGCTATGCCGAGGGCTCCTGCCTGGTCACCTTCGGCCATACCAAGGTGCTGTGCCTGGCCTCGGTCGAGGACAAGGTGCCCGGCTGGATGCGCAACACCGGCCAGGGCTGGGTCACGGCCGAATACGGCATGCTGCCGCGCGCCACCCACACGCGCGGCCGCCGCGAGGCCGCCGCCGGCAAGCAGTCGGGCCGCACCCAGGAAATCCAGCGCCTGATCGGCCGCTCGCTGCGCGCCGTGGTCGATCTGAAGGCTCTGGGCGAGCGTCAGGTGGTCATCGACTGCGACGTCATCCAGGCCGACGGCGGCACCCGCACCGCCTCCATCACCGGCGCCTGGGTGGCGATGGCCACGGCGCTCGGCCATCTGGTGTCGGAAGGCGTGCTGAAGACCAATCCGATCCTCGATCAGGTCGCGGCCGTGTCGTGCGGCGTGTTCGAGAACGAGCCGGTGCTGGACCTCGACTACGAAGAGGATTCCAACGCCGAGGCGGATTCAAACTTCGTCCTGACTGGTACGGGCACGATCGTCGAAATCCAGGCTACGGGCGAGAAGCGCGGCTTCTCCCGCGCCGAATTCGACCGTCTGTTCCAGCTGGCCGAGATCGGCTGCGCCGAGCTGTTCGTGAAGCAGAAGGCGGCGCTGGAGGCGGCCCTCAAGGCCTGATCCCACGAGGGATTCCGGAATCCGAAACACGGGTTTTCGAAGGGGCTAGCCGAGCGGCGCGGATCGATGCATCGTCCGCGCCGTTCCCTGATCTTCGAATGACTGTGGAGGCGTGCCGATGCGTGGACTGGCTTCTCTGGCGATGATGTCGGCGGCCCTGCTGCTGGCCACGCCCCTGCTGTCGGCCTGCGGCCAGCCCTCCCCGGAAAAGACGGCTGACGCCGTCTCGGCCCCGGCCCAGACGCCCGTCATGCCCGAGGATGCCCCGCCCCAGGAAGAAGCCGAGGCCACGATCACCGATCCGGTCCCGCCGACGCCGGTCAAGAGCTGCGCCGAGGACATCGGGGCGGCCGCCTCCGAGAAACTGGTCCAGCGCTGCATCGCCGTCAGCCCCGCGACCCATCCGCCGTGCAATGCGCAGAACGAATGCGCCGCCATCCAGGGCGAGATCGACCGCTCCTGCGCCATGTACGGTCCCGGCGAGACCAAACCGGCCGAGTGCGCGGCCTGATCCCCTGAGCCGGGTCAGCTAGGCAGGGTCAGCCGGCGGCTCTCCGGGGGCCTCTCCCAAGGTGTGGCCGTCGACGGGCTTTGGCCGGGCCGCCAGCGGCAGGTCAGGCACCAGCAGAGTCGCCATCAGACCCAGCAGACAGACGACAAAGCCGGCGAAGATGACGCCGAGGATGGCCCCGGTGACCGTCTCGCGCACCGCCGGATCGACGGCGGCGGCGGTCGGGGCGCCCGGCTGGGCCTGAACCCGGGAGGAAAGCGCCAGCTTTTCCAGATCGGCCAGCGACAGCGTCCGGACCTGTGCTGTCGGCTCGGCGTTCGTGCGGTGGCTCAGGGGCGCCGCCAGATTGTGGGTCAGGACCGCGCCGAACACGGCCACCCCGACGGTCGAGCCCACTTGGCGGAAGAACTGTCCGGCGCTGGTCGCCACGCCGAGCTGCTCGCGCGGCACGGCGTTCTGGGAGGCCAGGTTGAAAACGCTCTGGGCGGGGCCGAGGCCGAGACCCAGCAGGGTCACCCGCCACATCAGGTCGAACAGGGTCGCGTCGGACGGCGTCTGGGACAGCAGGAAGGCCGCCAGCGACGTCAGGGCGGCGCCGAAGATCATCACCAGCTTGTAGCGACCCAGTTTGTTGACGAGGAAGCCCGAGGCCGTCGCCGCCAGGATCAGTCCGACCGTCAGGGGCATCATGGCCAGACCGCTGGTCGTCGCTGGGAGGCCGAGACCCAGCTGCATATAGAGGGGCAGGAAGGACACCATCCCCATGAAGGCCATGAACATCAGGAAGGCCGAGAGGTTGGCCGTGGCGAAGGTGCGGTTGCGGAACAGGCTCAGCGAGATGACCGGATTGGTGACCCGGCTCTCGACGATCAGGAAGGCCACCAGGGACACGGCCGCCAGGGCGAAGAGGCCCAGGATATGCGGCGCGCTCCAGCCCGCCGTTCCGCCCCAGCTCAGGGCCAGCAGCAGGGGCACGAAGGTGGTCAGCAGCAGGGCGGCGCCGGCGAAGTCGATCTTGCCCCCCGTCCGGTGCGTCAGGCGCGGCATCTCGACCAGGATCATGAACAGGGCCAGACCCGCCAGCGGCAGGTTGATGTAGAAGACCCAGCGCCAGCCGGCGATGTCATAGCCGAGCAGATGGGCCGTCGGCAGGTCGGTGAAGAAGCCGCCGATCAGCGGGCCGATGACGCTGGCCAGACCGAAGGTCGAGCCGAACAGCCCGCCCAGCTTGGCCCGCTCGCGCGGCGGATAGAGGTCGGCGATGACGGCGAAGGCCGAGGTGATCAGGGCGGCGCCGCCCAGACCCTGGATCGCCCGGAAGACGATCAGCTGGGTCATGCCCCCGCCCAGCAGCGGCAGGGCGCCGAACTCGCCCGACAGGCCGCACAGCATCGATCCCGCCATGAACAGGCTGATGCCGATGACGAGGATCGGCTTACGCCCATAGATGTCCGACAGCTTGCCGTAGATCGGCACCATGACCGTGGACGCCAGCAGATAGGCCGTGGTCACCCAGGGATAGAGGTCCAGGCCCGACAGCTGGGCCACGATCCTGGGCATGGCCGTGGAGACGATGGTCTGGTCTAGCGCCGACAGCAGGAAGACGATCATCAGGGCGATCAGCGTCACCCGCTTTTCCAGCGGCGAGAAGGTCTGGGGCTCGGGAGAGGTCATGGCCGAACCCTGGAAGGCCTGCGACATCCTGTCCAGTGCAAACCTTGCTGTGTTTTCAGACCCGCCAGGTCTCGGCGAACACCCGCTGGAAATTGGTCCCGAGGATCTTCTCCACGACCCGCACCGGCTGGCCTCGCTGCAGCAGGGCTCGGGCGATGACCTCGGCCCGATCGGGGCGGTTCAGGCCTTCGACGAAGGGGGGACGGCCCTCGCCCGGGGCGGCGACCCCGGCGGCCTTGCGCGCGGCGATGGAGGCGTTCCACTGCTCCATGCTCTCCGGTGAGGTGTCGAAGGGGGTCAGGATGGCGTCCGAACCGATGCCGACATGGTCCTCACCGCAGACGTCGAGCGCGTGCAGCATATGGGCCAGATAGACGTCCAGCGACTGCTGCTCCGGCCCCTCGGACAGGTAGCTGAGCTCATAGATGCCGACCACGCCGCCCTTGTCCGCGACGGCGCGCAGCACGGCGTCGGACTTGTTGCGCGGGTGGGCGTGGACGGCCGCGCAGCCGGCATGGGTGATGGCCACCGGCCGGGTCGAGGCGGCCGTCGCGGCGAGGGTCGAGGCCTCGTCGGCATGGCTGAGGTCGAGGGTGACGCCGACCGCGTTCATCCGGGCCACGGCCTCGCGGCCCAGAGACGTCAGCCCCGCCGACGGCTGGGCCGCCATCACGCCCGAGGCGAAGGGAGAGACAGTGTTGTAGCTGAGCTGCATGACCCGCACGCCCAGACCGCTGAAATGGTCGATGTTGTCGATCTTGCCGTCCAGCATGTCGGCGGCCTCAAAGGAGAAGATGACACCGACCCGGTTGGTACGCTTGGCCTCGGCGAAATCCTCGACCCGGGCAATCTTCATATAGACGTCGGGGCTCAGGGCGATGGCCTTGTCGAAGGCGGCGATGTCCTCATTGACCTCGGCGTAGCCGCCAGCGGGGCCGCCGATGGTCATCTTGAACGCCGTCAGGCCCGAGGCGCGCACCTGTGCGGCGTCGGCGGCGGCCAGCGGCGCGGCGTCGTCGAACGGCGCGACCAGATTGCCGTTGATGACCGTCGCGCTGCGATAGAGGCGGGCGACGGCGTCTTCAGTGGTCTGGACGGCTTGCGCAGCAGCGAAGCGGGGCGCGCAGGCCAAGGCGACGGCGCCCGTGAGAACCGTCCGGCGGTCGGTCATGAAGCTCATCGGTCCGTCTCCCATGTGTGGTGAGGACGAAGATATGTAGGCAGCTACCTAATTCGTCAATCGGTCTCGGGACGAAGGTCGCCGATCCGTTCGCTGATCCGGTCGAACAGGGACTTGCGGGCCAGGGCATCGTCGAGCCGGTCGAGCGCCGCGACCACATCGCCGGCCTCTTCATTGATCTCGGCGGCGGCTGCGTTGAAGGCCTGCCACAGGGGCCACATCCGCTCGACGAGGGCCGAGCCCTCCGAGGTCAGGGACAGGAGACGGCGACGGGCGTCGGACGGATCGGGCGCCGAGGCGATGATCCCGGCCTTCTCCAGCGAGCGGCAGGCCTGGCTGACCGAGACATGGGTGATGCGCATGGTGGCAGCGATCTCGCCCACGGTCGTCGCCCCCTTGAGCACCATCTGGTTCAGGACCCCGAACCAGCGCTGTTCGAAGACCAGACCCCGGGCGGCGTAGATTCGCGTGCCGTCGCCGTCGAGACGCTCGGACAGCCGCCGCAGCCGCGCGCCCAGCGCCTTGCCGCCCATGCTGCGGCTGTAGTCGGCCTCGTCGGGCTTTTCTGCGGGGATCGCTTTGGGGGCCATCGCCCAGCCATAGCCGCCCGTTCCCGAAACGACAAAGGCCCCGCTGTTTCCAGCGGGGCCTCGATCAGTTCGGCAGTGCTGCGTGCGACTAGTCGCGACGCGGGCGACGACCGCGGCCTTCGCCGCCGCCTTCGCGCTTCTTGCCGCCGCCGGTGTCTTCGGTCAGCGGGGCTTCACCGCGCTCGGCGCGTTCGGCGTTGATCTTGTCGGTGATGTCTTCACCGGTTTCCTGATCGACGACCTTCATCGACAGCTTGGTTTTGCCGCGATCGTCGAAGCCCAGGAACTTGACCTTGACCTCCTGGCCCTCGGACAGGACGTCGGCCGGGTTGGCGACGCGTTCCAGGGCGATCTGCGACACGTGGACCAGACCGTCCTTGGCGCCGAAGAAGTTCACGAAGGCGCCGAAGTCGACGACCTTCACGACCTTGCCGGAGTAGATGGTGCCGACTTCCGGTTCCGACACGATCGACTGGATCCAGTTCTTGGCGGCGTCGATCTTTTCCTGGTCCGAGGCGGCGATCTTGACGGTGCCGTCGTCCTCGATGTTGACCTTGGCGCCGGTCTTTTCGACGATCTCGCGGATGATCTTGCCGCCGGTGCCGATGACGTCGCGGATCTTGTCGACCGGGACCTTGATGGATTCGATCTTGGGCGCGAACTCACCGAGCTCGGTGCGGGCGCCGTCAATGGCCTTGTCCATCTCGTCGAGGATGTGAAGGCGGCCGGCCGAAGCCTGGGCGATGGCCTTCTTCATGATCTCTTCGGTGATGCCGGCGACCTTGATATCCATCTGCAGCGAGGTGATGCCGTCACGGGTGCCGGCGACCTTGAAGTCCATGTCGCCGAGGTGATCTTCGTCACCCAGGATGTCCGACAGGATGGCGAACTCGCCCGACGGCTCCAGGATCAGGCCCATGGCGATGCCCGAGACGGGCTTCTTCAGAGGCACGCCGGCGTCCATCAGGGCCAGCGACGAACCGCAGACCGTGGCCATCGAGGACGAGCCGTTGGACTCGGTGATCTCGGAGACCAGACGGATGGTGTAGGGGAAGTCTTCCGCCGACGGCAGCATCGGACGGATCGCCCGCCAGGCCAGCTTGCCGTGACCGATTTCACGACGACCCGCGCCGCCCATACGACCGGTTTCACCGACCGAGTAGGGAGGGAAGTTGTAGTGCAGCAGGAACTTCTCTTTGTACGTCCCGGTCAGGGCGTCGATGTACTGCTCGTCTTCGCCGGTGCCGAGGGTGGCGACGACGATGGCCTGGGTTTCACCGCGGGTGAACAGGGCCGAGCCGTGGGTGCGCGGGAAGACGCCGACTTCCGAGACGATCGAGCGGACCTTGTCGAGGGCGCGGCCGTCGACGCGGTGACCGTTGTCGATGATGTCGCGACGCAGGACGTGGGCTTCGCATTCCTTGAAGGCGGTGGCGAACTTGGCCGATTCGACGCCGTCCGGCTTCTCTTCGGTCTTCACCAGGGCCTCGGCGGCCTTCTTCTTGGCGGCGCCGACCGCGTTGTGGCGGTCATGCTTGGCGGTGTGGGTGTAGGCGGCCTTGATGTCGTCGCCGACCAGCGACTGGATCGCGGTGACGACGTCCGAGTGGTCTTCGGCCTGGAAGTCGAAGGGCTCCTTGGCGGCGTGTTCGGCCAGTTCGATGATCGCTTCGATGACCGGCTGCATGCCGCGCTGGGCGAACATCAGGGCTTCCAGGAAGGTGTCTTCCGACAGTTCCTTGGCTTCCGATTCCACCATCATCAGGGCGTCGGCGGTGCCCGCGACGACGAGGTCCAGCTGCGAGTCGGGCAGTTGGTCGATGGTCGGGTTCAGGACCAGCTCACCGTCGATGTAACCGACGCGGGCGGCCGCGATCGGACCCATGAACGGCACGCCCGAGATGGTCAGGGCGGCCGAGGTGGCGACCATGGCCAGGACGTCGGGATCGTTTTCCAGATCGTGCTGCAGGACGGTGACGACGACCTGGGTCTCGTTCTTGAAGCCCTTGACGAACAGCGGGCGGATCGGACGGTCGATCAGGCGGGAGACGAGCGTCTCCTTCTCGGTCGGACGGCCTTCACGCTTGAAGTAGCCACCCGGGATCTTGCCGGCGGCGAAGGTCTTTTCCTGGTAGTTCACGGTCAGCGGGAAGAAGTCCAGGCCCGGCTTGGGCGCGCGACCGTAGACGACGGTGGCGAGGACGACGGTCTCACCGTAGGTGGCCAGAACGGCGCCGTCGGCCTGGCGGGCGATGCGGCCCGTTTCCAGGGTCAGCGGGCGGCCGGCCCAGTCGATCGTCTTGCGTTTGATATCGAACATGTTTCGTCTTTCGTATCCCGGGCGGCGTATTCCGGCCGGGGTCCCATCAGTGGGGCGGAGCGTCGGGTGTTCAGTCCTTCGGTCCAGGGGATCGATCGCGACATCGCGATGGGTCCGGGAAATTGAGGACTAGTCTCTAGCCCTCGCGTCTGCGCCGTACGTCCGGCGGCGCGCCGGTGGTTAGTTACGGAAAGAGGCGCGGACATGGCCCGCGCCTCGAATCTCGATCCGTGTTCCGCGCCTTAGCGACGCAGGTTCAGCTTGGTGATCAGGGCGGTGTAACGCGCCTTGTCGACCTTGACGAGGTGGTCAAGAAGGCGACGACGCTGCGAGACCATCTTGAGCAGGCCGCGGCGCGAGTGGTTGTCCTTCTTGTGGGTCTTGAAGTGTTCGGTGAGGTTGGCGATGCGTTCCGACAGGATCGCGACCTGAACCTCGGCCGAGCCGGTGTCGCCGGCGGAGCGGGCGTTGTCGGCGATGACTTCGTTCTTGCGTTCAGCAGTGATCGACATCGAGAGTTCTCCGGTTGGAGCCCCTGAACCGTGTTCAGGAGAGATTGAAAACGCGGTCGGGTTCTAGCCGGCCGGCCCGCAACTGACCGAGAGCGACGAGGGTCTGTCCGTGAAAGGCTGAAACGGTTCGGTCGCCGTCCCGAAGGCGGCTCTTGAGCGTTTCGACCTGTCGGGGGAGCAGAACGATCGGTCGTCCCTGACGAAGCGAGAAGGCGTCCTGTTCCGTAATGGCCAACTCCGGGATGTCGTCCAGGGCGGTCGCTACGGGCAGCAGGCCTTCAAAGGCGGCGTCCCTATGCACCAGATCGGTCAGGAAATCCAGTGTGACGGCGTTCTCGACCGAAAACGGCCCCACACGCTCGCGCCTCAGGGCCGAGACATGCCCCTCGGCGCCCAGGGCCTGGGCCAGATCGCGCGCCAGCGAACGGACATAGACGCCCTTGCCGGTGCGGATGGTGATCTCTGTGTGATCGCCGTCCGGCATGTCGGTGACCTCGGCCTCGTGGATCACCACCTTGCGGCTGGCCAGTTCGAACTCGGCGCCGTCGCGGGCCAGATCATAGGCGCGCTGGCCGTCGACCTTGATGGCGGAGAAGCGCGGCGGGGTCTGGTCGATCTCGCCGACGAAGGCCGGCAGGGCCGCCTTGACCGCCTCCAGCGACGGACGAACGTCCGAGCGGCCGATGATCTCGCCCTCACGGTCGATACTGTCGGTCGAAATCCCCCAGTGGACGGTGAAGCGATAGACCTTCTGCGCCTCCATCATGAAGGGCACGGTCTTGGTCGCCTCGCCGAGCGCGATCGGCAGTATGCCCGAGGCCAGCGGGTCCAGCGTCCCGGCGTGCCCCGCCTTCTGGGCGTTGAACAGCCGGCGAATCTTCGACACGGCGTCGGTCGAGCCCATCTCGAAGGGTTTATCCAGGCAGACCCAGCCGTTGACGACCTCGCCCTTCTTGCGACGGCCCATCAGCCGATCTCCGTATAAGAGGAATGGATTGAGACGCCGGAGCGCGCGTGATGATGATGACCCGCCGCCTGCTGGCCGCCGGCCTGACGGCCCTGATCGCCGCGCCCGCCTTCGCCCGAACCGGGGCGCGGGATGAAGAGGTCTTCGAGCATCGCGGCTTCACCGTGGACATGAGCGCCATGGGGCCGGAACGCCGGGGGGCGGTCGCGATCTGGATCCGCCAGCAGATCGATCTGGTCGAGAGCCTGAACATCCGAGAGGATATCAAGGCCTGGTTCCGCACCGTGCGCCTGACCGTCGATCCGACGCTCAACATGCCCGGCCGCGTCGACCGCAACGGCCTGACCCTGAACGACGAGGTGTCGCCGCCCGAGAACCCGGTCCTGCTGCATGAGCTGCTGCACGTGTATCAGGCGAGGCGGCTGGCCGGCGCGCGCGACAACCCGCATCTGGTCGCCGCCTTTGATCAGGCGAAGCGCAGCGGCGACTGGCCGGCGCAGGCCTATATGCTGTCGAACATCAATGAGTTCTTCGCCATGACCGGCTCGGTCGCGCTTTGGGGCCGGGCGGCGCGACCGCCGTCCACGCGCGAGCGGCTGAGGACGGCCATGCCTGACTGGTACGCATTTCTGGTCGGCGAGTTCGGCCTGACGGCCTGAAAGCGGGCCTGAAAAGGGGCCTGAGCCCCGCATCAGTCTTCCTCGTCCTCGTCGTGACGGGCCTGCAGGTCGGCGCGGACGCGGGGGTCGTCGAACAGCCGGTCGATGCGGCTGGCGGCGTCGAAGCTTTCGTCGTGGCGGAAGCGTAGGTCGGGCGTGAACTTCATGTCCAGATGCCGGCCCAGCTGACCGCGCAGGAATTTGGCGTGGGCGTTCAGCGCCTTGATGATTTCGCTCTCGTGCCCGGCGGTCGGCGCCGTATCGACGCCCGCGCCCAAGGGCTCAACGAAACAGGTCGCGTGTTTCAGGTCCGGCGACAGCCGCACCTCGGTGACGGTGATCGACACCTCCTTGAGCGCCTCGTCGTGGATCTCCTCCTCGCGCAGGATCTCGACCAGGGCGTGACGGACCAGTTCGCCCGCGCGCAACTGACGCTGGGTCGGTCCGGCGTTCTGGAATTTGGGCTTGCGGTTGCTCATGGCGGGGATCCTTCGTCGCTCGCCGGGGATCGGACCCGGCCTGAAAGCGCCCTTCGAAAAGGGAAGTCGGGCGGTCTAGGCCCCTCGGACTCCAAAGTCCAGTTTTCAGCAGGTCAGCAGATCGGGCCTGGTCGTCGGCGCATAGCGGTCGCCGGACAGGGCGTAGGTTACGTCGGCCTTGCGATCGCCCGCGTAGCGGACGACGAAACTGCGGCCCTTGTCTCCGGGCAGGACCGTGGCCTGCATGGCCCTGGCGTCCTTCTCGTCCATCCTGGCGCCGCTGTCGTCATAGGCGACAGGGAAGCTCTCGACACGCACAACAGGCTTGTCCGGCGTCAGTTCGATCAGACCCGACCAGGAGCAGGCATAGCCCTGCCAGACGCCTCCGGCTTCGGTGAGCAGGGCCGGCGCCGGTGTCAGATCGGTTCGCAGCGTCCACTCCGGCGGTGCGCCGAAGGTCCCGTCTACCCTGAACTCCGGCCATGCGCCGAGGCGTTCGAAGCCGGTGTCTGTCCGTTTGAGATAGTGAATGGAGAGGGCGCCCGCGTCGACATGGGCGGCGTCGCTGAGCTTGCCCTGCGATACGAAGGCGAACCGGTCGCCGCCGAGGGACACCAGTTTGCCGTCAGCATAGATCACCTCCGCGCCGCTGCGCGAAGCGCCCGGCATGAGGCGTCGCACGGGCGGCGGCGCGCCCCAGGCCGCCTTGAACGCCAACCCTTCCAGCGTCCTTGCGTCCAGATCTTCGGTGATCTCCGGTGCGGCTGCGACCGGCGCAGGGGCGGGCAGCGCCTCGACGGCCTTTTCCGGCCGTTTGCAGCCGGCCATCGCGGTCAGAAGGGACAGGACAACAACGGAGAGGAGGCGGTTCATCCGCCTATCTGGCGACGGTTGAAGTCGTCTGTAAAGCGGAGCCGGAAGCCCGGTCGGCGGTACGCCCGATCTCGGACGAGAGGAGGGTCTGGACCGGGCGGATCGGCAGGCCGGCGGCGTTCAGGACCTCGCCCGCCCAGTGATTGCACAGGTGCAGGATCGAGAAGGTCTCGCGGCTGGCGAAGAAGCGGACCGGGTCGCCGGGGCGGGTTGCGGCGACGCGCGGACGGCCGGTCGAGAGGTCGAGGCTGGCCTCGATGCGGCGGTCCATGGCCTCGAACCCGGCCTGAGACAGCACCAGACGGCGGCGGCCCTCGGGCAGGAAGGCCTGTTCGGGCGCGACGGTCTCGGGCCGCAGCATCAGAACGGACGGATTGCCCGGATGGAAGAAGGCGCGGGCGCCGTCCGGCAGGCGCGACTGGATCGGGCTCTGATCGACATAGAATTTGGCGTCGCCCCAGCCGATCAGAATCCAGTCGCCGGGACCGAGCGTCGCGATCGCATCGGCAAGAGGCCCCGGTCGGGCCATGAGCGCCGCGCGCGGGGCGACCATGTCGGTGTGGAAGCCGTTGTCGAGCAGATAGAGGGGCACGCCCTCCTCCCCGCTCGCTTTCGGCCACAACGCCGGATCGCCCGGCGCGGTCCAGGTCCACAGGGCGGCGAGCGTCCCTATCACGCCTGCAAGAAGAGCCCCCCGGATCCCCATGGCGTTACGGCCGCTCGGGCAGGGGGTTGTCGCCCCCGCCGAAGCCGCTGCGCGGCGGCAGGGCCCATTCGCCGCGATAGTCGTAGGACAGCTCGACGCAATGGCGATACTGGCCGTCGGCCCAGCGGCCGACCGCATGCATCTTCAGCGGCCGCACCGCCCGGACCAGGCCGACGACCAGATAGGTCTCCTCCGCTCCGGGGCACAGGGCGCGGGCCAGGGGACGGCCGTCGCCGTCAGAGGGAATGGTGTAGACGGTGGTCTCGCCCGCATACTCCGGCAGGGCGCGCCGGGCCTGATCAGGGCCGCCGCGACGAATATCGGCCGAGCCGCGCGAGGTGGTCGAGATGATCCGGCGAATGGCCACCGCGCCGAACAGGCCGCGATGCACCTCCAGCGTCACCCCACGGGTCAGGGCCGTGGTGATCCGATCGGACGGGTTGTAGGCCAGATAGCTTGTCCCGGCGGCGGCAGGGCCGGCGAAGGCGGACACCCCAAGGACGGCGGCGATCACTGCGAACAGGTGGGCGGTCAGACGAGGAGACATGACGGCTTCATCCCGGGACTATGCGGCGGAAGCTTGGCAAAAGCCCGCCGCCCCTTTCGGAACGGCGGGCCATTCTTTTAGCAGACCTTCGCCGCGCTCAAGCAGCGAACGACCGCGTCGTGAGCGTTAGCGCGGGCGCCAGGCGACCCCCGCTTAGAGAGACCGCTTGATCTCTTCGACGGTGAAGCACTCGATGTAGTCGCCGACCTTGATGTCCTGGAAGCCCTGGAAGTGCATGCCGCACTCCTGGCCCGACGGGACCTCGTTGACCTCGTCCTTGAAGCGCTTGAGCGTCTGCAGGGTGCCCAGTTCCAGAACCACGACGTCGTCGCGGATGATCCGGACCTTGGCGCCCTTGCGGACCACGCCTTCGGACACCCGGCAACCGGCGATCTTGCCGGTCTTGGAGATGTCGAAGACCTGAAGCACGGCGGCGTTGCCCAGGAAGGTTTCCCGTTGCAGCGGCGCCAGCATGCCCGAGAGCACGCCCTTCATATCGTCGAGCAGGTCGTAGATGATCGAATAGTAGCGGATCTCGACGCCCTCACGGTCGGCCAGGTCGCGCGCCTGTTTCGAGGCGCGGACGTTGAAGCCGAGGATCGGGGCCCCGGCCGACTTGGCCAGGGTGACGTCGCTTTCGGTGATACCGCCGGCGCCGGAGAAGACCACGCGGGCGCGGACCTCGTCGTTGCCCATCTTCTCGAGCGAGCCCTGGATGGCTTCGCCCGAACCCTGGACGTCGGACTTGATGAGGACCGGCAGCTCGTTGATCTTCTTGGAGCCCAGCTTGGACATCATGTCGGCCAGCGAGACCTGGTTGATGCCGCCGGTCGCCTTTTCGCGCTTCACGCGGGCGCGGTACTCGGTCAGCTCGCGGGCGCGGGCCTCGGATTCCACGACGGCCAGCGGTTCGCCGGGCGACGGGGCCTCGTCCAGACCCAGGATCTCGACCGGAACGGACGGACCGGCCTCGGTCAGCTGGGCGTTGCGCTCGTCGAGCAGGGCGCGGACCTTGCCCCAGGCGGAGCCGGCGACGACGATGTCGCCGCGCTTCAGGGTGCCGCGCTTGACCAGGACGGTGGCGACCGGGCCGCGACCCTTGTCCAGCTTGGCCTCGATGACCACGCCTTCGGCCGAGCGTTCCGGATCGGCCTTGAGGTCCATGACCTCGGCCTGCAGCAGGATGGCGTCGATCAGGCCGTCGAGGTTGGTCTTGGCCTTGGCCGAGACCTCGACGATCTGGGTGTCGCCGCCCAGGGCTTCCGAGATGACTTCGTACTGCAGCAGCTCGTTGACGACCTTCTGCGAGTTGGCGTCCGGCTTGTCGATCTTGTTGACCGCCACGATGATCGGAGCCCCGGCCGCCTTGGCGTGCTGGATGCTTTCGATCGTCTGCGGCATGACGCCGTCGTCGGCGGCCACGACCAGCACCACGATGTCGGTGACATTGGCGCCGCGGGTCCGCATGGCGCTGAACGCCGCGTGGCCCGGGGTGTCGAGGAAGGTGACCTTCTGGCCGTCCTTGGTCCGCACCTGATAGGCGCCGATGTGCTGGGTGATGCCGCCGGCTTCGCCCGCGGCCACGTCGGTGGTGCGCAAGGCGTCGAGCAGCGAGGTCTTGCCGTGGTCGACGTGGCCCATGATGGCCACGACCGGCGCGCGCGGCGTGGTCGCCTCGTCGTCGATGGCGTCGGACAGGAAGCCCGTTTCGACGTCGGATTCCGAAACGCGCTTGACGGTCATGCCGAACTCGTCGGCCACCAGTTCGGCGGTATCGGTATCGATGACGTCGTTGATCTTCATCATCAGGCCCTGACGCATCAGGAATTTGATGATGTCGACGCCGCGCACGGCCATCCGGTTGGACAGTTCCTGCACGGTGATGACGTCGGGGATGACCACTTCACGCGCGGTCTTCGGCGCATCGGTGGAGCCGCCCTTGCGCTTTTCCTTCTCGCGTTCGCGAGCGCGGCGCACGGAGGCCAGCGAACGCATCCGCTCGGCCGTGTCGCCGTCGCCGGCGACCGACTGGATGGTCAGGCGGCCTTCGCGGCGCTTGGGCTCGCCGCGCGTACGGCTGACGGCCTTGCCGGCGTCCGAGAAACGCTTGTCGCGATCGTCCTCGGGCTTGGCCGGACGACCGAAGCCGACGCCCGGGGCGCGGCTGGGACGGGCGACCTCGGCCTGGGCCGGGGGCTGGTTCGGGGCCGGACGACCGCCGGGGCCGGTGCGCGGACCGCCGGGACGGGCGGCGCCGGGAGCCGGACGCGGGTTCAGGGCCGAATAGCGGACGGGCTCGGCCGGCTTGGCCGGGGCGCCGCCGGGACGGGCCGACGTCGTCGGACGGTCGGTATAGGACTTCTCGCCGCCGCCCATGGCTTCTTCACGCGCCGAGCGGGCGCCGAAGGCCGGACGGTCGATCGGGGCGCGGGCGGGCTGGGCCTTGGGCACGCGCTGGCCGAAATTGACCACCGGACGGGCCGGAGGCGCCGGACGCGGCGCGGGCGCCGGGGTCGGAGCCGGCGTGGGTGCCGCGGCGACCGGAGCGGCCGGAGCCGGGGTCGGGGCGGGAGCGGCGGGCTTGGCCGGGGCAGAAGCCGGGGCGGGGGCGGCGGCGCTCAGC
>NZ_JBXAQH010000007.1:0-48905 GCF_058807035.1 Brevundimonas sp. GW821-FHT12E07
GCTCCCGCACCCAAACATCAACAAAACGCCCCCTGGCCAAAAGCCCGGGGGCGTTTTGCGTTCTGGCCAACCCGACGCCGATGTCCTGGAGCGCTGCGTGGATGAACTCCGGTGCCGGCAGACCTCTGAGGTCCGACGGCATTGGGGCGATCGTTACAGGCCCGCGACGAACGTGGGGTCCGATCTGGAGGGGCCGCACGGCTTCAGCGGCAGTCTGGCTTGGCGTCTCAATCCCCGGGAGATTTACAGAAGGAAAATCAACGACTTGTGAATCTGCATGTCGGTTGTCCCGGCGGCGTACGGGTGCGTGATCGCCTGTGTTGGCACTGACGCGGAGGCCACATTTCCACCCGCCCCGGCGAGGCGCTCTTGACGGTGTGTGATGTTATCTCATAACAGTCGCGCTCTCCCCCCGACTTGAGGTCTTCATGCGTACTCCGATCTCCGCCTCCACCCGTCTGTTCCTGCTGTCAGCAGTTTCGACCGTCGCCCTCGCCTCGACGGGTTGGGCGGGCGCCGCTTACGCCCAGTCCGCGGGTCCGGACCAGGCCGACACGGTCGACGACGTGGTCGTCACCGCCTCGCCCTACGGCGTCAGCCAGCGCGCCTCGACCATCGCCACCGAGGTGCTGGACGAACAGGCCCTGGCCACGGCCCCGGCCCAGTCGCTGGGCGACATGCTGGCCGGCCAGCCGGGCCTGCGCTCGACCGGCTTCGCCCCCGGCGCCAGCCGTCCGGTGATCCGGGGTCTGTCGGGCCCGCGCGTTCAGGTCCTGACCAACGGCATCGGGATGATCGACGCCTCCTCGGTCTCGCCCGACCACGCCGTCGCCACCGACCCGGCCGAAGCCAGCCGTATCGAGGTGGTGCGCGGCCCCTCGACCCTGATGTACGGCGGCTCGGCCATCGGCGGGGTGGTCAACATCATCGACAGCCGCATCCCGACCGAGGTCCCGGAAGGCGGCCTGTCGGGCGTGATCTCGACCCAGGCCTCGACCGTCGACGACGGCAAGTCGATCTTCACCCGCCTGACCGCCGGGACCGGCCATTTCGCCTTCAACATCGACGGGGTGCGCCGCACGACCGACGACTATGACATCCCCTCGCCCGCCCGTTCGGCCCGTCTGGCGGCCGAGGACGGCGAGCCGCGCGGTCCGGGTGGCACCCAGCCCAACTCCTATACCGATCTGAAGGCCTGGGGCGTCGGCGGGGCGTACATCGCCGACAAGGGCTATTTCGGCGTCTCCTACAAGGACACCGACAGCGAATACGGCACCGTCGCCGAGCCGACCGTCTTCATCCAGCTGCACCAGACCCGCGAGGACGTCCGCGGCGAGTATAATTTCGACGCCGGCCCGTTCAAGACGATCCGCGCCAACTACGGCCACGCTGAATACACCCACACCGAGTTTGAGGACGCCGACACCCCCGGCACCATCTTCAACTCCGACGGTCAGGAAGGCCGCGTGGATCTGGTCCAGCGCCCCCGCTCGCTGGGCGGCGGCACCTGGAACGGCGCGATCGGCGCCCAGGGCCTGTCGCGCACCTTCGAGGCCATCGGCGAGGAAGCCTTCGTCCCGACCACGGACATCCAGGAGGGCGGGATCTACACCGTCCAGCGTCTGGACCTCGGCCAGTTCGGTTTCGAGGGCGGGCTGCGCTACGACCGCCACACGGTCTCGGCCGTTCCGCTGGGCGACACGACCGAGCTGGAGCGCGACTTCAACAACGTCTCGGCCTCGATCGCCGGCTTCCTGCGTCCGACCAAGGGCCTGTTCCTCGGCCTGAGCCTGGCCCACAACGAGCGGGCGCCGTCCGAGGTCGAGCTGTTTGCCGACGGCCTGCACGTCGCCACCGCCGCCTATGAGACTGGCGACCGGACCCTGGACACCGAGAAGGTCAACACCCTCGAAGGCACCGTCCACTACGACGCCGGCAAAATCTCGGGCGACCTGCACGTCTATGGTTCGAAATACGACGGCTTCATCGACGAGCGGCCGACGGGCGCGACCTATACCGCCGACGGCGAGGACTTCCCGGTCTTCCGGTTCGTCCAGACCGACGCGACCTTCTATGGCTTCGAGGCCGAGGGCTCCTACGCCCTGTGGGAGACCGGCTCGCGCAAGCTGGCTCTGGAAGGTTCGGCCGACTACGTCCACGCCGAGACGGACCTGGGGCCGGCGGCCCGCATCCCGCCGTGGTCGGTGACCGGTCGTCTGGCCTGGACCTCGACCCCGTTCGACGCCTCGGTCGAGGTGCGCCACGTCGCCGAACAGGACCGGGTCGCCGATCTGGAGCTGCCGACGGATGAGTACACCCTGCTCAACCTGGCCGCCGCCTGGCGTCCGCTAACCGACCGCAACGTCACCATCTTCGCCGAGGCGAAGAACCTGACCGACGAAGAGGCGCGCGAGCACGCCTCCTTCCTTAAGGACATCGCCCCGATGCCGGGCCGAAACTTCCGCATCGGCGTCGCCTACCGCTTCTGACACCATCCCCCCGACCCCCCGGCGCGCCTTTCCAGAGGCGTGTCGGGGAATGCCGTTGGCGAATCTGGTGACGCCCTGCGCCAAAGGGCTGGCGCCACACGGCTGCGAAAGCCTTCGGTAGCGTCAGGCTGAAGCGGCGCCCATCGGTTGGGTCTTACCCCAGCACTCCCCCGTTGGTGCGGATCACCTCGGCGTACAGCAGGCCGCTGTCCTTGATGGTGCGTTCCTGGGTCGCGTAGTTGACGTGGGTGATGCCGAAGCGCTTGGCGTAGCCCAGCGACCATTCGAGATTGTCGAGCAGGGACCAGGCCATATAGCCGCGCACGTCGACGCCCTTTGAAATGGCGTCGTGCAGGGCCTTGAGGTGGTTCTGGAGGTAGTCGACGCGCATCGGGTCGTGGATGCGGCCGTCGATGGCGTGGGGCGGGTCGTACCAGGCCGAGCCGTTCTCGGTGACCATCAGGGGCAGCTTGCCGCCGGTCTGTTCATGCAGCCACACCAGGGTGTCGGTGAAGGACGGCGGATAGACCTCCCAGCCGGTCTCGGTGTGGGCGTGCTGGACCTGTTTCACCGGGCGGGCGCGAACGGGCCAGGCGTCCGGGGCGTTTTCGGGGACGGCGCGGGTGTACCAGTTGAGGCCCATCCAGTCGGTCGGTTCGGCGATCAGGTCGAAGTCTTCGGCGGGGAAGTCGCGCATGGCATCGCCGTAGACCTCCTTCAGCTCTTCCGGATAACCGCGGCCCATCAGGGGATCGAGGAACCAGCGGTTCATCTGGGCCTCGGCGCGGCGGCGGGCGGCCTCGTCCTCGGGGCGGTCGGAGGCCGGATATTTGGGCTCGATATTGAGGATGATGCCGATGTCGTGCTGGCCGACCTGGCGGTAGCGGCGAACGGCGGCGCCGTGGGCGCGCAGGACGTTGTGGCCGGCGATCACGGCCTCATAGGCCGAGCGGTGGCCGGGGGCGAGGACGCCGTGCAGATAGCCGCCGTCGACGATGACCCAGGGCTCGTTGATCGTGCCCCAGGTCTTCACCCGGCCGTCGAACTTCTCGAACAGGACCTGGCCGTAGTCGGCGAACCAGTCGGCGATGTCGGGGTTCAGCCAGCCGCCGCGATCGTCGAGCGCGGCGGGCAGATCCCAGTGATAGAGGGTGCACAGGGGTTCGATCCCCTTCTCCAGCAGGCCGTCGATCAGGCGGTCGTAGAAGTCGAGGCCGGCGGGGTTAATCCGTCCGCGCCCCTCGGGCATGACCCGGCTCCAGGCGACGGAGAATCGGTAGGCCTGAAGGTTCAGCCGGGTCATCAGATCGATGTCCGACCGCCAGCGGTTGTAGTGGTCGCAGGCTGTGTCGCCGGTGTCGCCATTGGCCATCATTCCGGGCGTGTGGACAAAGCGGTCCCAGATGGATTCCCCGGCGCCGTCGGCCATGGAAGAGCCTTCGATCTGATAGGCGGCGGTCGCCGCGCCCCACAGAAAATTGTCTGGAAACAGGTATTTGGAGGTCATCGGGGGAGGGGCCTGCAAAGCTGGGGGACACAGTGACGCACGGTACGGAACCGAACCCTGTGGCGCCGCATTACTGCGACGGTTGGGGTTGTGACCAAACTACGGCACTTGCGGGGCCGATAGCTAGTGTGCCATGTAACCGCTTACATCGTTTTTATCGACGGACCTTCGATAAGTGGGCCGGTGCGATCGTCGCGACAGGGAAACGCAGTTGGGACAACCGGGCGTCATGCCTTCAGCCTTCGGACTCGCGGCGTGAAGCCGGCGACGATCCGCGACGTGGCGCGCCACGCGGACGTGTCCGTGGCCTCGGTGTCGCGCGTGCTGAACGGCGTGGGCGTGGTCAATGAACCGACCCGCCAGCGCGTCCTCCAGGCCATCGACGTCCTGAAATACGTGCCCCATTCCGGCGCGCGCAGCCTGTCGACCAGCCGCACCGACACGGTCGGGGTGATCCTGCCCGACCTGTTCGGGGAGTTCTTCTCGGAGCTGATCCGCGGCATGGATGTGGCGGCGCGGGCGCACGGCCTGCACCTGATCGTCTCCAGCTCGCACGACGACGCCGACGAGGTCTCGGCCGCCGTGCGCTCGATGCGCGGCCGCGTCGACGGGCTGATCGTCCTGTCGCCCTATCTGAACGCCGCCAGCCTGACAGCCAGCCTCGCCGGGCGGATGCCGGTGCTGCTGATGAACGGCGGGGCGATGGACGCGGCCCGGCCCTCGATCGTCATCGACAACCGCGCCGGCGCCATGACGGCGGTCGAGCATCTGCTGGGCCTGGGCCGGCGCCGCATCGCCCATATCTCGGGCCCTTCGGGCAACCTGGAGGCCGAGGCGCGGCTGGCGGGCTATGCCGAGGCCCTCGCCGGATCGGGCGTCGTGGCCCAGGTGCTGGACGGCGATTTCACCCAGGGCTCCGGCCACCGCGCCGTGACGCGTATGCTGGCCGCGGGCGATCGGCCCGACGCCATCTTCGCCGCCAACGACATGATGGCCGTGGGCGCGCTGCTGGCCCTGCAGGAAGCGGGCGTCCGCTGTCCCGAGGAGGTCGCCGTGGTCGGGTTCGACGACGTGCCGATCGCCGAACTGGTGCGACCCGCCCTGACCACCCTGCGCATCGACATCGCGGGTCTGGGCAAGCGCGCCGTTGAGCGGCTGGTCGGCCTGATCCAGTCGCCCGAGAGCGAAGAAGCCAACAACGAAATCCTCCGCCCGACCCTGGTCGTGCGCGGATCAAGCACGGCCGATGCGTCGGCCCAATCATCCCCGGCGGAGGCAAAACCCACCGCGCCGGGCGAAATTCTCATGGGGGAGATCCAGGATGTCTAGGATGAACACTCGCTCTCGCAACCGCGCGCTCGTCATGGGCGCCTCGGCGATGGCCTTCGCAGCCCTGCTCGGTTCCGCCGGCATGGCCTCGGCCCAGAACGCCACCTCGACCGTCCGGGGTTCGGTCACCGACGGCGCCGCCGCCGAGCCGGGCGCGACCATCGTCGCCCGGGAGGTCTCCACCGGCTTCACCAGCCGCACCACGGCCAACGCCAACGGCGGCTATACCCTGTCGGGTCTGCGGCCCGGCACCTATGAGGTGACCGCCACCACCGCCCAGGGCGAGACCGGTTCGGACACCGTCAGCATCGGCGTTGGCCAGGTCGGCAGCCTGGACCTGACCGTCGCGACGGAAACCGCCGCGGCGTCGTCGGACGCCGTCTCGGTCGGCGATGTGGTCGTCACCGGCCGCCGTCTGGTCGAGGTGCGGACGCCCGAAAGCGCCACCAACGTCACGACGCAGCAGATCCAGGTCCTGCCGCAGATCAACCGCAACTTCCTGAACTTCGCCGCCCTGGCCCCCGGGGTGCGGGTGTCCACCAACGAGTCCGAGGTCACGATTACGGCCGGCGGCCAGCGCGCGGAGGCGGTCAACGCCTTCATCGACGGCGCCAGCCTGAAGTCCAACGTCATCTCGGGCGGCATCGTCGGCCAGGACGACAGCCGCGGCAATCCGTTCCCGCAGGCGGCGATCTCGGAGTTCCGCGTCGTCAGCCAGAACTTCAAGGCCGAGTACGAACAGGCCTCTGCGGCCATCATCACCGCCGTGACCAAGTCGGGCACCAACGACTTCCACGGCGAGATCTTCGGCACCTACCGCGACCAGGATATGATCGCCCAGGACCAGTTCTCGCGCGGCCGGGGCGATCCCAAGCCCGATCTGCGTGTCGAGCAATACGGTCTCGCCCTCGGCGGTCCGATTATCCGCGACCGACTGCATTTCTTCACCAGCTATGAGCACAAGGAAGAGAACCGCGCTGCGGTCGTGAACCTGGGGCGTCAGACGCCGGCCTACCAGACGCAGTTCGCCCAGTATCTCGGCACCTTCGCTACGCCGTTCGAGGAAGACCTCGTCTTCGGCAAGTTGAGCTTCCAGCCGGTCGAGGGCCATCAGTTTGACTTCAGCGTCACCTATCGCGACGAGGGCGACACCACGGGCGTCGGCGGGGCCAATTCCTTCGATCGCGCCACCGGCCTGCAACAGACGACCAAGAGCGCCAACTTCCGCTACCAATGGCAGGGGCAGGGCTTCCTGAACGAGTTCGCGGTCGACTACCGGGACTACAACTACAACCCCACGGCGGCCAATTTCGACACGCCCGGGGCCAGCTACCGCATCTTCGAAAGCGGCTATGATCCGTTCGGCGGCGTGGCGATCATCAACCTGGGCGGCGCCAATACGCGCCAGAATATCACCGACGAAGCGATCACGGTTCGCGACGATCTGACCTTCAACGAGGTCGAGTTCCACGGCTTCCATACCATCAAGCTGGGCGCCAAATTCTCGAACCAGAACTACACCGTCGACAAGGAGTTCGGCCGCAATCCGGAGTTCTTCTTCGACCTGAACGGCACGGCCAGCGGCAACGCCGCGATTCCGTACCGGGTCCAACTGGGCAACGCCTTCCCGACCGTGGACCTGACCAACAAGGTGTACGGCCTGTATCTGCAGGACGATTGGCGTCTGACCGACAAGCTGGAGCTGAACCTCGGCATCCGCTGGGACTATGAGGACAACGCCAACAACAACAACTACGTCACGCCGGCCTCGGTCGTGGCGGGTCTGAACCAGTGGATCGCCTCCACCGACGGCGGCAAGCCCGCCGGCTATGCGCCGAGCTGGTTCAACATCAATGACTACATCTCGACCGGCAACAACCGCTCGCCGTTCAAGGACGCCTTCCAGCCGCGGATCGGCTTCTCGTACGACATCTTCGGCGACCGCTCGACGGTGATCTTCGGCGGCGCGGGCCGCTACTATGACCGCGTCAACTTCAACTTCTCGTTCGACGAGATCGCCAAGCCGTTCGACAACACCAAGAACGCCTTCTTCGCGGCCTCGGTGCCGGCCGGGGCCGTTCAGAACGGCAGCGCGGCCAACCCGTTCCTGTGGAATCCGTCCTATGCGACGGGCGCGGGCCTGGACGCGCTCCTGGCCGGTATTCCGGCCAAGGGCGAGGCCTTCCTGCTCAGGAACGACTTCGAGCCGCCGCGCACCGACCAGTTCAATCTGGGCGTTCGCCAGCGCTTCGGCGACTGGCAGGCCGAGTTCACCCTGGCCTATGGCAAGACCGAGAACGAGTTCACCTGGCAGTATCTGAACCGCTGCCGCGAGGCGACCACGGGCGCCCAGGGCAATGGCTTCGGCGACAACGGCGGCTTCTGCTCGCCGGGCGCGGCGAACCCGTACCGCACCTATCTGGTGTCGGACCACAACAAGGAGCGCACCTTCAAGGCGCTCTACGTCAAGCTGGACAAGAACTATACGCGGGACTCGGGTTGGGGCCTGAACATCGCCTACACCCTGTCCAGCTCCAAGCAGAACGGCGGCAACGACAACTTCTGCTTCGACTGCTTCAGCGTCGAGACCTCGCCGGAACGGTCGTCGGCCAATGATGAGCGTCATCGCATCGTGGCCAACGGCATCGTCGACCTGCCCTTCGACTTCCAGCTGTCGGGCATCCTGACCCTCGGTTCGGGCACGCCGTTCGACGTGTTCGACGGCACGGGTCCGGCCTTCGTCTACCGCCCGTACGGCGCCTATCCGGAGAAGGAGCAGTTCTTCATTCCGAACGCCTTCGCCTACCGCAATCTGGACCTGCGCCTGGCCAAGAACCTGCCGGTCTGGGGCGGCGGACAGGTTCAGGTCTACGTCGACGCCATCAATGTGTTCAACTTCAAGAACTACAGCGGCTTCGACGGCGGCACCGGCTCGGCGACCAGCCCGAACGCCAACTTCGGCAACCCGAGCTCGGTCCTGTTCCCGACGCGGTCGTTCCAGATCGGGGCGCGCTACAGCTTCTGATACTCCCCTGAGACTGCGCCGCCCCCTGTTCGCAGGGGGCGGTTTTTTCTTTTCCGTCCCCCGTTCGTGCCTGATTTCGCGTAGGAGTCCCCCATGGATCGTCGTCTGTTTCTGATGGGCTCCGTCGCCGCCACCGCTTCGGTCGCGGCGCTTCCCGCGTTCGCGGCCCAGCGTGTGCGACTGCCGGCCGTCAAGCGGCTGGATCCCGAGATCGACGAACTGCAACGACGGACCTTCCAGTGGTTCGTCGACGTCACCGACCGGCGCACAGGGCTGACCCCCGACCGCTGGCCGACCAAATCCTTCTGCTCCATCGCCGCGGTGGGCTTCGCCCTGAGCTGCTGGCCGACGGGCGTCGAGCGCGGCTGGATGAGCCGGGCCGAGGCGCGCGAGCGGACCCTGATCACGGTCCGCTATTTCTGGGAGCTGCCGCAGGGGCCGGGCGAGCAGGGCACGGCGGGCTACAAGGGCTTCTTCTACCACTTCCTCGACATGGAGAGCGGGCTGCGCTTCGGACGCACCGAGCTGTCGACGGTCGACACGGCCCTGCTGGTCGCCGGCATGCTGTTCGCCGCCCGCTACTTCGACCGCGACACGGCGGAGGAGCGCGAGATCCGCGACCGGGTCCAGGCCATCTATGAGCGCATCGAATGGCCCTGGGCCGTGGTGCGGCCCAACCGGATCACCATGGGCTGGCATCCGGACACCGGCTTCATCCCGTCGGACTGGTATGTCTACAACGAGGGGATGCTGATCCTGCTCATGGCCATGGGCAGCCCGACCCACCCGGTGGACGCCGGGGTCTGGTCGGAGTGGGTGACCAGCTACGACCGCAGCTTCGTCGAGCGCGAGACCGACCGTTACCTGGAATTCGCCCCGCTGTTCGGGCACCAGTACAGCCATATGTTCGTGGACTTCCGCGGCATCCGCGACGCCTGGATGCGCGGCCAGTCGGCCATGCGCGGCGACACCCTGGACTATTTCGAGAACAGCCGCCGGGCCGTCTACGCCCAGAAGCAGTATGCGACCGACAACGTCGGGAACTGGGGCTATTCGTCCGAGATCTGGGGCCTGACGGCCTGCGACGGGCCGGGCGATTTCAAACAGACGATCGACGGCGTCGAGCGCGAGTTCTTCAGCTATTCCGCGCGCGGGCCGGGCGACCGGGACGACGGCACCATCGCCCCGACGGCGGCGGCGGCCTCCATCGCCTTCGCGCCCGAGATCGTCGTGCCCTGCATCAAGGCGATGAAGGCCAAGTACGGCTCGGCGATCTATACCCAGTACGGCTTCCTCGACAGCTTCAACCCGACCCTGAATGTGCTGGAGCATCCGTTGCAGCATGGGCGGATCGAGACGGGTCTGTGCTGGGTCGACGGCGACTATCTGGGCATCGATCAGGGGCCGATCGTGATGATGATCGAGAACCATCGCTCGGAGCTGATCTGGCGGCACATGCACGGCGAGCCCAATCTGAGGCGCGGGCTGGAGAAGGCCGGGTTCACCGGCGGCTGGCTGGCGTCATGAGAGAATTCGCGCCCGACCGGCGGATGGCGCTCGGCCTGCTCGCGGGCGGGGCTGCGGCGCTGAGCGGGTGCGGGCGGAATGACGGGCGGACGGTCCTGCAGTTCTGGGCCATGGGCAATGAGGCGACCAATGTCGGCCAGATCCTGCCCGAGTTCGAGCGGCGCAACCCGGACATCAAGGTGGTGGTGCAGGCCCAGCCCTGGACCTCGGCGCACCAGAAGCTGCTCACCGCCTATGCCGGGGCGTCGCTGCCGGACATCAGTCAGGTGGGAAATACCTGGATCGGCGAGCTGACGGCCATCGGCGCCCTGTCACCGGTTCCGGCCGAGGCGGCGGACCTGCAGACCGACCAGTTCGGCGCCGTGCTGGGCACGATGATGATC
Organism: Brevundimonas sp. GW821-FHT12E07; assembly: GCF_058807035.1. NCBI lineage: Bacteria > Pseudomonadati > Pseudomonadota > Alphaproteobacteria > Caulobacterales > Caulobacteraceae > Brevundimonas > Brevundimonas sp. GW821-FHT12E07. The sequence continues at coordinate 10,261 of NZ_JBXAQH010000007.1, forward strand.
GACGGCAAGGCGATGGCCACGCCCTGGTATGTCGATACGCGGCTGCTCTTCTATCGCTCCGATATTCTGGCCAAGGCCGGGTATGAGGCCGTGCCCGAGGACTGGGCCGAATGGAAAAAGTCCATGCACGCCGTCAAGCGCGCGGCGGGGGAGGGCAACTACGCCATCCTGTTGCCCGTGAACGAGTTCGAGCAGTTGCAGACCCTGGGCCTGCAGGGCGACGATCCGCTGCTGCGGGACAATGAGACGCGCGGGAATTTCGCCAGTCCGTCGTTCGTGGAGGCCCTGGCCTTCTACAAGAGCCTGTTCGACGAGGGGTTGGCGCCGCTGGCGTCCTCGACGCAGATCTCGAATGTCTGGACCGAGTTCGGACGGGGGTATTTCAGCTATTATTTCAGCGGCCCGTGGACCATCGGGGACATGAAGGCCAAGCTTCAGCCGGCGATCCAGCCGCACTGGACCACGGCGGGGGTGCCGGGGCCGCGCGGGCCGGGCGCCTCGGCGCCGGGCGGATCGTCGCTGGCGGTGTTCAAGAGCTCGGACAAGCAGGCGGCGGCGTGGAAGCTGATCCGCTATCTGTCGGAGCCCGCGGTGCAGGCGCGGTTCAACGTCATCACCGGCGATCTGCCGGCGCGGCAGTCGGGCTGGAATGCGCCCCAGGTGGCCAACGACCCCTATATCGCCGCCTTCAAGGGCCAGCTGAGTCGCGCCAAGCCCCTTCCCAAGGTGCCCGAGTGGGAGCGGATCTCGGCCGAGATGCAGATCGTCGCCGAACGGATGGTGCGCGGCGAATATACGCCCGCCGCGGCAGGCGCCGAGATCAACCGCCGCGCCGACCGGCTGCTGGAAAAGCGCCGCTGGATGATCGAACAGGGGAGGGCGGTATGAGCACGACCATCACCGCCCGCGAGCGCGCGGCCTGGGGCTTTGTGGCGCCGGCGCTGATCGCCATCGCCGTCTTCTTCGCCATTCCGGTGATCGCGGCCCTGCTGCTGAGCCTGACCGACTTCGATATCTACGCCCTGGCCGATCTGAAGAACCTGCGCTTCGTGGGGCTGCAGAACTATGAGCGGCTGCTGACCAATCCGCTGTTCTGGGGGGCGATGAAGAACACCCTGTGGTTCAGCGTGCTGGGCGTGCCCCTGGCCATCGCGGCGTCGCTGTTCGCGGCGGTGATCCTGAACGCGCGGACGGTGAGGTGGCGGCCGATCTGGCGCGTGGTGTTCTTCGCCCCCTATGTGACCACGCTCGTCGCGACGGCGGTGCTGTGGAACTACATGCTCCATACCAAGTACGGGGTGATCAACTGGATCCTGACCTCGGTCGGCCTGCCGGCCGTGGACTGGCTGGGGAGCCCGGCGACCTCGGTGCCGGCCATCCTGATGTTCGTGGTGTGGAAGATCTTCGGCTACAATATGCTGATCTTCCTGGCCGTGCTGCAGACCGTGCCCGACGACCTCTATGAGGCGGCGCGGATCGATGGGGCGGGGCCGTGGAAACAGTTCCGGCACGTGACCCTGCCGGCCATCGCGCCGACGCTTCTGCTGGTCTCGATCATCTCGGTGGCGGGCTTCTTCCAACTGTTCGCCGAGCCCTATGTGATGACGCAGGGCGGACCGGCCCAGTCGACCGTGACGGTGCTCTACTTCATGTACGAAGAGGGCTTCAAATGGTGGAACCTGGGGTCCGCCTCGGCCGTGGCCTTCATCCTGTTCCTGTGCATCTTCGCGGTGACGATGGTGCAGCTGTGGGCGTCGCGGAAGCTGGGGGGAGACCACACGTGAAGCTGCGGGTTCTTCTTCTCAATGTCGCCGTCGCCCTGATCGGGCTGGTGGTCCTGTTCCCGCTCGCCTGGATGGTCTCGGTCAGCTTCATGTCGACCGGGGAGGCGGCGACCTTCCCGCCGCCGCTGCTGCCCAGGGTCTGGACCCTGTCGCATTACCGCGAGCTGTTCGTCGATCAGGGCATGGGCCGATACATGGGAAACAGCCTGGCGCTGGCGACGCTGGCGACCCTGCTGGCTCTGGGGTTCACGGTGCCGGCGGGCTACGCCTTCGCCAAGCTGAGGTTCCGGGGGCGGGACCGGATCTTCCAGATGCTGATCGGGGCGCTGGTCATCCCGGCGCAGATCGGCACCCTGCCGCTGTTCCTGATGCTGAAGTCGGTGGGGCTGGTGAACACCTATGCCGGGGCGCTGGTGCCGTGGCTGGCCTCGATCTTCGGCATCTTCCTGGTGCGTCAGTATGCGCTGTCGATCCCGGAGGAGATGCTGGAGGCGGCGAGGATCGACGGGGCGTCGGAGGGGCGGATCTTCCGCTCGGTGGTGCTGCCGACCCTGACGCCCATTCTGGTGACCCTGGCGCTGTTCGTCTTCCTCGGCAGCTGGAACGACTTCCTGTGGCCGCTGATCATCCTGACGGACCAGTCGAACTACACCCTGCCGGTGGCGCTGGCGGCCCTGTCGCGCGAGCATGTGCAGGACGCCGAGATGATGATGGCCGGGGCGGTGATCACGGTGGCGCCGGTGCTGGTGCTCTTCCTGGCGCTGCAACGCTACTACATCCGCGGCATGCTGGCGGGGAGCGTGAAGGGTTGAGCGGAGTGGGTATGCGTAAGACGGCGATGGTCCTTGGAGTTCTGGCGCTGCTGGCCGGGCCGTCGCTCGCGCAAAGCCCTGAAACCCAGACGCCGATCGTGTCGGTGCAGGACATTCCGGCCGCGGTCGAGGCGCCGCCGACCACGCCCGCGCCCGTGGTGCTGGACGATTTCGAGGATCTGACGCCGTGGAAGGCCGACGCCTCGACGGATGTGTCGTCGGCGATCTCGTCCGTCGAGGGCCATGGCGGCGGCAAGGCCATGCGGCTGGACTACGACTTCAACGGCAAGTCGGGTTACGCCTTCGCGGCGCGCCCCTTAAGTTTCACCGCGCCCGCCAACTATGAGATCCGTTTCCGGGTGCGGGGCGCCGGGCCGTCGAACACCTTCGAGGTCAAGTTCACCGACGCGAGCGCCGAGAACGTCCACTGGCGCCAGACGACGCGCTACACCTTCCCCGACGGCTGGACCGAGTTCGTGATCAAGAAGCGGCAGGTGTCGTGGGCCTGGGGGCCGAACCCGGACCATGCCTTCAGGGGCGCCGAGCGGATCGAGTTCGTGGTCACGGCGGGCGAGGGGGGCAAGGGCTTCATCGAGGTCGACGATCTGACACTGCGTGAGCTGCCGCCCGAGCCGGCGGTCCCGCCGCGGCCTCTGGCGACGGCGACGAGTGAAGATGGAAACTCAATTGCGTCCGGCAGTGTGGATGGTGACCCACAGACCGTGTGGCGTTCGACCGCCGAGGGCGAGCAGAGCCTGACGCTGGACCTCGGCTATGAGCGCGAGTTCGGCGGGCTGACGCTGAAGTGGGCCGAGCGGTCGTCGGCGGCGAAATACCGGGTCATGGCGTCTTCGGATGGCGAGGTCTGGACGGCCCTGGCCCAGGTCGATCAGGGCGACGGCGGGACGGATTGGTTGCGCACGCCCGAGGCCTCGGCGCGTTTCCTGCGGTTCGACCTTCTGGCGCCGCCCGCCATTCAGGCGCGGACCGGTGCCCAGATGGGGGCCGGGCAGGGGCGTGATGCGGCGCAGACGTCGTATGCCTTGTCGGAAGTGACCGTTGACCCGCTGGCGTTCGGCAAGGACGAGACGGCGTTCCTGAGTGCGGTGGCGCGGCAGAGCCGGCGCGGCCTCTATCCGCGCGGCTTCGTCGGGGAACAGCCCTACTGGACGCTGGTCGGCGTCGACGGGGGCGGCGAGAGCGGGCTGATCTCGGAAGACGGCGCCATCGAGCTGAGGCGCGGCGGGCCGTCGGTCGAGCCCTTTGTGCTGGACAACGGCCGTCTGGTCACCTGGGCCGACGTGCGGATCGAACAGGGGCTTGTGGACGGCTATCTGCCGATCCCGACGGTGACCTGGACCCATGAGGGCTGGACGCTGAAGGTGACGGCGATCGCCCAAGGCGACCCGGGCCACAGCGCGCTGATCGGGCGATACGACCTGACCAACACCTCGGGCCGGGAACAGGTGCTGCAGTTCGCCCTGATGGCGCGGCCGACGCAGGTCAATGGCCCGAGCCAGTTCCTGACCACGCCGGGCGGGGCCAGCCCGGTCCACGAGATTTTGTATTCCGGCGTCTCGGCGCTTCTGGACCAGACCCCCGGCGTGCCCGAAGGCAGTAGCGAGGTCGTTTTCGCGGCTCAGCCGGATCGGGTGGCGATGGCGCCGTTCGAGGCCGGGTCCGATCCCCAGAGCCTGCTGACCCGGGCCCCGACCTCGACCCGGACGGTGACGGATCCGTCGGGCCTGGCGGCGGTGGCCGCGATCTATGACGTTCGCCTGAAGCCGGGCGAGACGCGGACCCTGTCTTTCTACACCAACCTCGACCCGATGGGCGGCGTTCCGTCCGTGCCGATTTCGAACCCCGATCCGACCGCCTCAGTCGACTATTTCCAGGCGTCAGTGGCGGCCAGCTGGCGCGAGAAGCTGAACCGGTTCGATCTGATCACCCCGCCCGAGGGGCAGCGGATCGCGGAGACGATGAAGACCTCGCTGGCCCATATGCTGATGTCGCGGCAGGGGCCGAGGCTGCAGCCGGGGACGCGGTCGTATAACCGCAGCTGGATCCGCGACGGGGCCATGATGGCCGAGGGGCTGGACCGGCTGGGCCATGCCGATCTGTCGGCCGACTATCTGCGCTTCTATGCGCCCTATGTGTTCAGTGACGGCAAGGTGCCGTGCTGCGTCGATCAGCGCGGCGCCGATCCGGTGCCGGAGAACGACAGCCATGGGGAGTTCATCTTCCTGGCCGCCGAGACCTATCGCTACACCCATGACGAGGCCCTGCTGCGTTCGGTCTGGCCGCAGGTGCAGGCGGCGATCGCCTATATGGACGGGCTGCGCGCCTCGACCCGGGTTCCGGCCAACCGGACGCGGGAGACGCGGCATCTGTACGGCCTGCTGCCGCCGACGATCAGCCATGAGGGCTATTCGGACAAGGCGGCCTTCAGCTTCTGGGACGATTTCTGGGGTCTGCTGGGCTACAAGGACGCGGTCTTCATCGCCGAGACGCTCGGTGACACGGCGGCCGCCCAGCGCTTCGCGGCGGCGCGCGACGAGTTCCAGACCGATATCCGCAACGCCATCACCGGCACGGCCATCCGCCACCACATCGACTTCATCGCCGGGGCGGCCGACCGGGGCGACTTCGACGCCACCTCGACCAGTATCGCCCTGTCGCCGGCGGGCGCGCAGGCGGACCTGCCGCAGGGGCTGATGAAGCGGACGTTCGAGAAATACTGGGAGAATTTCACGGCGCGGCAGGAGAACCGCAACGCCTGGAAGGACTACACCCCCTATGAGCTGAGGAACGTCGGGGTCTTCGTGCGGCTGGGTCAGAGGGACCGGGCCATGCGGGCGCTGGACTTCTTCTTCGCCGACCGCAGGCCCCAGGCCTGGAACGGCTGGGCCGAGGTGGTGGGGCGCGATCTGCGCGAGCCGCGCTTCATCGGCGACATGCCGCACGCCTGGATCAGCTCGGACTACATCCGCTCGGCGCTCGATCTGTTCGTCTATGAGCGGGACGCCGACCACGCCCTGGTGCTGGCGGCGGGCCTGCCGCTGGACTGGGTGGATGCGCCGACGGGGGTGGGGGTGCGTGAGGTGCGCACGGCCTATGGATCGCTGACCTACGACTTCAAAAAGGAAGGGACCGTCAGGGTGCTGACGATCGCGCCGGGCGTGACGCCGCCGGGCGGCTTCGTGGTGCAGTGGCCGGACGGGGTGGACCTGCCGCCGCGTCCACGCATCGACGGTCGACGCGGCGAGTGGAAGGGCCGCGAGGTGGTGATCCCGGCCGGGGCGAGACGGGTGGAGTTTCGGTAGCGTCTCTCCTCACCACGCGTAGCGTGGGGAGGGGGACCGCCCGCCGCTTGGCGGGTGGTGGAGGGGGTTCTCCATCTGACTCAGTCGCGGGGGTCGAGAGGCCTGAAAGAACCCCCTCCGTCTCTTCGCTTCGCTACGAGCCACCTCCCCATCGCAAAGCGATGGTGAGGAGATTAGCCGAGCCGCTGAAACGCCTTGCCGTCCCCATCGAACAGGTGGGCCTGATCGGCGGCGACATGCAGTTTGATCGCGTCGCCCATGGCCGGGCGGATGTCGCCGGGGAGCTGGACGGTCAACGTTTCCGAGGCGCCGGCCAGGTTCACATAGGCATAGGTGGCGTGGCCCAGGGTCTCGACGAAGGCGGCCTTCGTGGAAAGGACGTTGGCCTTGCCGGACAGGGTCAGATGTTCGGGGCGAACGCCGAGGGTGACCGTGTCGCCCGCCCGGGCGCGTGAGGCGTCGACGTCGACACGGACAGTCTCGCCGCCGGGCAGGGTGACCGAGGCGCCGCCCTTGCCGACGATGGCGATCTCGGCCGGGATCAGGTTCATCTTCGGACTGCCGATGAAGCCGGCGACGAAAAGGTTGGTCGGATGCTCATAGAGCTCCATCGGCGAGCCGACCTGTTCGATGACGCCGCCGTTCAGGACCACGATCCGGTCGGCCAGGGTCATGGCCTCGATCTGGTCGTGGGTGACGTAGATCATCGTCGTCTTGAGCCGCTCGTGCAGGCCGGCGAACTCATAGCGCATGCGCACGCGCAAGGCTGCGTCGAGGTTGGACAGGGGCTCGTCGAACAGGAAGACCTCGGGCTCGCGCACGATGGCGCGGCCGATGGCGACGCGCTGGCGCTGGCCGCCGGACAGGGCCTTGGGCTTGCGGTCGAGGTAGTCGGTGATGTTCAGGGTCTCGGCGGCCGCGCGGACCTTGGCGTCGATCTCGGCCTTGTCGGTCTTGGCCAGTTTCAGGCCGAAGGCCATGTTCTCGTAGACCGACATATGCGGATAGAGGGCGTAGGACTGGAAGACCATGGCGATGCCGCGGTCGGACGGCGAGAGGTCGTTTACCCGCTTGTCGCCGATGGCGATGTCGCCGGCGGAGGCGTCCTCGAGGCCCGCGATGGTGCGCAACAGGGTCGACTTGCCGCAGCCCGACGGGCCGACGAAGACGACGAACTCCCCGTCCTGGATGTCGAGATCGATGCCGCGCAGGACCTCGGTCGCGCCGAAATTCTTGCGGATGCCGCTGAGCCGGACGTCGGCCATGTGTTCCTGCCTGTCGTTCTTGTTTTACAGGCTTTGTAAGCGGTTACGCGGAGGGGGAGAAGACCGAATGCCTCCGTAGAACCACACCAGCAGTTCGGGAGCCGGTCCGAGCGCGCGGCGCCCACGCGCTCAGGCGCGCGGAAACAGGATGGCCGCGAAGGTCGGAATGGCTTGGTGCACCTCGGGCGCGCCCTCCGCATCGCAAAGGACCCGGCGCGCCGCACCGGTGATCCAGTGCGACAGCAGAAGGGCGTCCATACGGGTCAGTTGCGGCGCGACCGGCCCAAGGTAGCTGAGTGTCGTGGAGCCCCGGCTGTAGCGCACCCGGGCGGCGAAGTCGGCCAGGGCCGGATCCCGGGTGGCGGCGAAGAAGAAAGTCTCGAAGGCGCGCACCCGCGGCGCCGCGCGACCCATCTCCAGAAAGGCCAGTATGTGCCGCCCGAGGTCGTCGTGCTGGGCCGTCATGGCGCCCCAGCGCTCGGCGCTGCTGACGATGCCCTCATAGACCGAGGCGTAGCCTGCCGTCATAAGCGCGGCGCGGGTAGGGAAGTGGTGGGTCACCGCCCCCAGGCTGAGGCCGGCCTCAAGCGCGGCCGCACGGTGAGTCAGGGCGCCTTCTCCGGCCTCATCGACCGCCGACACCACGGCCCCGGCGATGCGCGCCGCCGCGCCCGTCAGCGGCGGAAAGATGGTTGTGCGTTGCGACAGGGCCTCGGCGGCTTCGCGCCAGGGCGCCGGCCGGGCCAGCAGTTCGGGATCGCCGGAGAGGCGGGCGGTCAGCCGGGTGCAGACCTCCTCGAGGCCGGCCCGGTCATGCAGCGGTCGCCAACGAACCAGATGTCCAAAGCGCTCGGACTGCAGGACGGCCGCGGCGACCGGCGCCAGATCGGCGGACAGGGAAAAGCGCGCCAGGGCGGCGGCCCAGAAGGTCTCCCACAAACCCATCCATTGGTCGGCCGTCGCCGAGACCCACCAGGTCGCAGCGACGGTGTCGCAGGCCTCGGCCTGGGCCAGGACGCGTTTTCGAGCGCACCAGTCATCGATGACGGCTGTCGCGAAGGCCGGAAATCCCGCCGGCGTCCAGGGCGCGCCCGCGGCCGCCTCGGCCAGGCGCTCACGCAGCCAGACCCGGGTCTCGGCGACGGCGCGTTGCTGAGCGACGCCGTACAAGCGTTCGAGGGACTGAAAGTGATAATTGATCGCCGACGCGGAGGTCCCGGCACGCGCGGCGACGGCCCGCGCCGTGGCTCCCGCCACCCCCGACACGGCCATCTGCTCCAGAAACGCCTGGATCAGGTCGTCGGCCCGCGTGGATCGCCTGTCCAATGAGGCGGGGTCGACGGAAGTCAGTTTCGGCATGTTTTCTCTCTGCCGGGTCCCGGGCCGGTGGGCAACCCCGGGACAATGGCCGGACCCGTCTTCCGGGCGCCAGCACGCGGGAGGGAACAACCGTTCTGAAAAGGCTCGTACACCGATGAAACCCCGGATCGCTTTTCGGCGTACCCGATCCATGGCGCCGGTCGATATCCGTAACGCCCGAGGTTTCATGCGGGGGGCGGAAGTGCGATGTCAGGCATGCAAGGGCGAAAGGAGCGGATCATGAGGCGGGGGAGGGCGAGTGAGGTGACGGTCCTGTTCCAGTCCATCCCCTCCGGCGCGCCGGCCAGACAGGCCTTGATCGACCCGTTTGGGCGGCGGATCGACTATCTGCGGGTCTCGGTGACCGATCGTTGCGATCTGCGCTGCGTCTATTGCATGGCCGAGCGCCAGACCTTCCTGCCGCGCCGGGATTTGTTGAGCCTTGAGGAACTGGACCGGCTCTGCACCGGCTTCGTCGATCTGGGGACGCGGCGGCTGCGGCTGACGGGCGGCGAGCCTCTGGTGCGCAAGGGCTTCATGGATCTGGTCCGGTCCCTGTCGCGGCACCTGGCGAGCGGGCGGCTGGAGGAGCTGACCCTGACCACCAATGGAACGCGGCTGGAGGCCCATGCCGAGGCTCTGGCGGCCTGTGGCGTGCGGCGGATCAATGTGTCTCTCGATACGCTGGACCCGGCCCTCTATCGCCGGATCACCCGGGGCGGGGATCTGGGGCCGGTCATGGCCGGGCTGGACGCGGCCCAGGCTGCGGGTCTGGAGGTCAAGATCAACACCGTGGCCCTGAAAGGCGACAATGCCGGCGAACTGGCCGGGATGGTGCGGTGGGCGCACGGACGCGGCATGGGGCTGACCCTGATCGAGACCATGCCCCTGGGCGAGATCGAGGCCGACCGGACGGATCAGTATCTGCCTCTGTCGGCGGTGCGCGCGGACTTCGAGGCGCGCTGGACCCTTACGCCCACGGTCCGGCGCACGGCGGGCCCTGCCCGCTATGTCCGGGTCGAGGAGACGGGCGGGACGCTCGGTTTCATCACCCCGATGAGCCATCAGTTCTGTGAGGCCTGCAACCGGGTGCGGGTGACCTGCACCGGCGATCTGGTCCTCTGTCTGGGGCGCGAGGACGGCGTGGCCTTGCGGCCGGTGTTGCGGGCGAGCCCGGACGAAGATGCGCCCCTGCATGAGGCGATCCGCGTGGCCATTCTCGGCAAGCCGAAGGGGCATGATTTCCAGATCGACCGGCCCGGGGCGGCGCCCGCCGTGGCGCGGCCCATGTCGATGACGGGGGGCTGACGATGGCGACGGTGAAACTGTTCGGGGTCTTCCGCGATCTGGCCGGCTGGAGCGAGAGCGTCATCGACGTCCCGACCCTGGGCGCGCTGAAGGCGAGGCTGGTCGCGGACCATCCGGGTCTGGCCGAGCGGCTGGATCACACGACGACGCTTGTCATCAAGAACGCCCTGATGCTGCACCGGAGCGAGCGCGGCGACGAACTGCCGCTGGAGGCCACGGACGAGATCGCCTTCGGGCCGCCGGTCAGCGGGGGGTGAGATGATCCGCATCCAGACCGCGCCCCTGTCGCCCGGAGAGCTGCTGGACGCGTTTTCGCACGGGCGTCAGGCCACCGGGGCCGTGGCCAGCTTCACCGGCCTGACCCGCGCGGACGTCGGGGTCGAGCGGCTGGTGCTGGACGCCTATCCCGGCTTCACCGAGCCGGTCATGGAAGGGATCGAGGCCGAGGCGCGTGAGCGGTTCGAGGTCCAGGATGTGCTGGCCGTGCATCGCTGGGGCCCGATCGCGGTGGGGGAGCCGATCGTCTTCGTCGCCGTCGCCGCCGCCCACAGGCGGGCGGCCTTCGAGGCCTGCGACTTTCTGATGGACCAATTCAAGACCCGCGCGCCCTTCTGGAAGAAGGAAGAGGGCCCGAGCGGCGCCCGCTGGATCGAGCCGCGCGATCAGGACCACGCCGACCTCGCCCGCTGGGAGACCCAATGACCGACCCCCTTCCCGATCTTCCCGCGCCCGCCGGCAAGCTGATCGACGGCCCGCTGACACGGGTGCGGATCGCGGTCCTGACGGTGTCGGACACCCGCGACGAAGACAGCGACACCTCCGGCGGCATTCTCGCCGACCGGATCGTCGCGGCGGGCCATGTCTGCGCGGCGCGGGGCCTTGTCCCGGACGACATCGGCGCCATCCGGACGCAGGTGAAGGCGTGGATCTCGGCCGGGGCGGCGGACGTCGTCATTACCACCGGCGGCACCGGCCTGACCGGCCGCGACGTGACGCCCGAGGCGCTGGAGCCCCTGTTCGACAAGCGGATCGACGGCTTTTCGGTGATCTTCCATCAGGTCAGCTACCAGACGGTCGGTCTGTCCACCCTGCAGTCGCGGGCGACGGCGGGGATCATCGACGGGGTCTTCGTCTTCTGCCTGCCGGGCTCGAACGGGGCGGTGCGCGACGGCTGGGACAAGGTCATCCGCTGGCAACTCGACAGCCGCCACTGGCCCTGCAACATGGTCGAGCTGATGCCCCGGCTGCTGGAGCGATGATGCCGGACGACCCCTCCCGCCTGACCCATATCGACGCCGACGGGCGGGCCCGGATGGTCGACGTCTCCGGCAAGGCCGAGACGACGCGCGAGGCGACGGCGCACGGCCGCATCGTCATGGCGCCGGAGACCCTCGCCCTGGCTCTGTCCGGAGAGGGCAGGAAGGGCGATGTGCGAGCCGTGGCGGAGATCGCCGGGGTCATGGCGGCCAAGCGGACCAGTGACCTGATCCCGATGTGCCATCCGCTGATGCTGACCTCGGTCAAGGTTTCGGTGGAGCCGACCGCGGACGAGGCGGGTCTGGAGGTCACAGCCACCGTGCGGACCCGGGGGCAGACCGGGGTGGAGATGGAGGCCCTGACGGCGGCGAGCGTCGCTCTGCTGACCCTCTATGACATGCTCAAGGCGGCGGACCGGGGCATGGTGATCGAACAGGTGGCGCTGGTCGCCAAATCCGGCGGCGCGTCCGGCGACTGGACCCGCGCATGACGCTGCCGACCGTGGAAGAGGCGAGGGCCGCGATGCTGGCGGCGGTCGCGCCGCTGGGGTCCACCTCCGTGCCGCTCGGCGAGGCGGACGGGCGTCGGCTGGCCGAACCCGTCCGGGCGTTGCGACACCAGCCGCCGTTCGACGCCTCGGCCATGGACGGCTGGGCGGTGCGGGCGACCGATGTCGCGCGGGGCGCCCGGCTGCGCATCGTCGGCGAGAGCGCGGCGGGAGGCGAGGCCGAGCTGGCCATCGAACCGGGCGAGGCGGCGCGGATCTTCACCGGGGCGGCCCTGCCGGCAGGCGCGGACTATGTCGTGGTTCAGGAACAGGCCCGGCGCGACGGCGACGAGGTGGTGCTGGAGGCCGGGCGCGGTCCCGCGAGCTATGTGCGGCCGTGCGGCGGCGACTTCCGCGAGGGGCAGGTCCTGCTGGAGGCCGGGCTGAAGCTCAATCCGTGGCGGCTGGCGCTGGCGGCGTCGGCCGGGTGGGCCAGGGTGGTGTGCGGCGGGCGGCCTCGGGTCGCCATCCTGCCCAACGGCGACGAGCTGGTGGAGCCCGGCCGGGCGGCGGGGGCGCACCAGATCTATAATGCAGGGGCGCCCGCGCTCGCCGCCTTCGTGGCGCGACAGGGCGGCGTGCCCAAGGCCCTGCGGCCCGCGCGGGACGAGGAGGCGGACATCCTGTCCCTGATCCGCAGTGTGACCTTCGACCTTCTGGTCACCATCGGCGGCGCCTCGGTCGGCGACCATGACCGGGTCAAGCCGGCGCTGCGCTCGATGGGGGCCGAGCTTCACGTCGAGGGTTGCGCCATGCGGCCGGGCAAGCCGGTCTGGTTCGCCCTGTTGCCCGACGGGCGGCCGGTGCTGGGCCTGCCGGGCAATCCGGCCTCGGCCCTGGTCTGCGCCGAACTGTTTCTCGGGCCGGTGCTGGCGGCGCTGCAGGGGGGAGCGGATGAGACGGGGTTCGAAACCGCGATCCTCGCCGAGCCCCTGCCGTCCAACGGGCCGCGCGACCACTATATGCGCGCCCGGATCGAGACGGGGCGGGACGGGGCGCGGCGCGTGACGCCCTTCCCCAATCAGGATTCCTCGCTGGTCTCGGTCATGGCCCAGGCCGATGTTCTGGTTCGCCGCCCCCCGTTCGCCCCCGCGGCGCCGCTGGGCGCGGTCGTCGAAATCCTGCGTCCGGTAGGTTAGAGTCAGCGCCATGTTCAATCGCGGTTCTCTGCTCGCCGGTCTCGCCTTCTGCGCCGCCCTTGCCGGGTCGGCGGCGGCTCAATCTGCAGACCAGCCTGTCTGGTTGACAGGGGTCGATGGCGCGACCCGGATGCTGGAGGCGTCGGATATTGCGGCCCTGCCCCGGGTCTCGGTCCCGCTGACGATCCATGGCGAAGCCCATGTCTTCCAAGGGCCCTTGCTCATCGACGTGCTCAAGCCGGCGGGGGTGGAGACAGGTCCGGCCTTGCGCGGCCCGGCCCTGGCCCAGGCGGTCGTGGTGCGGGCCGCCGACGGCTATGCGGTCGTCTTCGGCCTGGCCGAGCTGGACCCGGGGACGCGGGCGAACCGGATCATTCTCGCCGACACCGTCGACGGCGCGCCCCTGACCGTCGAGGACGGACCGTTCCGGCTGGTGGCCGAGGGCGACCTGCGTCCCGCCCGATCGGTGCGTCAGGTGACCGCGATGCAGATCCTGCGTTTCCCTGTCCCCCCGGCTCATCCATGACCGGAGTTTCGCGCCGTTCGGCCCTGACCGGCCTGCTGCTGGCGGCCCAGCTTTGTCTGGGGATCGCCGCCTGTTCGCCGCCGCCCGCCTCCAGGCCGTCGCCTCCTGTCACGGTCTTCGCCGCCGCCTCCCTGACCGATGCGCTCGGCGAGTTGGCCGAGGCCTATGAGAGGCAAACGGCGCAAGCCGTGCGCCTGTCCTTCGCCGCCAGCGGGCAGGTGGCGCGTCAGGTCGAGGCCGGGGCGCCCGCCGATGTCGTCATTCTGGCCGACCGTCCGTGGATGGACCGGCTGGCGGCCGCGCACCGGATCGCCGCGCCGAGCCGCCTGGACCTTCTGGGCAACCGTCTGGTTCTGGTCGCGTCTCCTGATGCGCGGATCGAGGGCGAACCGCTCGACTGGCTGAAGCGGACTGGCGGCAAACTGGTCATCGGCGACCCGGACAGTGTTCCGGCCGGCGCCTATGCGCGCGACTGGCTGAAAGCGAAGGGCCAGTGGGACGGACTGCAGGCGTCTCTGGTCACCGCCGCCGACGTCCGGGCCGTGCGCGGCTTCGTGGCGCGGGGCGAGGCGCAGCTGGGCGTCGTCTATCGCAGCGACGCGACGGGCTTTGACGCGGTCCGGGTGGTCGAGGAGCCGCCCGCCGCCGAACAGCCGCAGATCGTCTATCCGGCCGCCCTGACCCCGAACGCCCCGCCGGCCGCGGCCGCCTTCCTGCGCTGGCTGAAGACTCCGGAGGCGGGGGCGGTGTTCCGTCGCCACGGCTTCGAGCCCCTGTCCTGAGGCGCCTGACGTGTTCTCGCCCCTGACCCCGTTCGAGGCCGAGGCCCTGTGGCTGTCGCTGAAGGTGGCGGCTGCGTCACTCGTGGGCGTGGTCCCCGTGTCCCTCGGGCTGGCCCTGTTGCTGGCGCGGGGACGGTTTCCGGGGAAATGGCTGGTCGAGGCCCTGGTCAACCTGCCTCTGGTCCTGCCGCCGGTGGTGACGGGTCTGGCCCTGCTGATCGTCTTCGGGGTGCGCGGGCCGGTCGGAGGCTGGCTGCATGACGTCTTCGGGGTGACCCTGGCCTTCCACTGGACCGGCGCGGCGCTGGCCGCCGGGGTCATGGCCCTGCCACTGGTGGTAAGGCCTCTCAGGCTGTCGCTGGAGGCGGTCGATCCCCGGCTGGAACAGGCGGCAGCCACCCTCGGCGCCCCGCCCCTGCAGGTCCTCTGGCGCGTCACCCTGCCCCTGGCCCTGCCGGGGCTGGTCGCGGGCGCCCTGCTGGGCTTCGCCCGGGCCTTCGGGGAGTTCGGCGCGACCGTGACCTTCGCCGGCGCCATTCCCGGCGAGACCCAGACCCTGCCGGTGGCCATCTATACGGTACTGCAGCGCGCTGACGGGGAACAGGCGGCCCTGCGGCTGGCCCTGTTGTCGGTTCTGGTCTCCGTGGGGGCTCTGGTGGTCGCCGAATGGATCAACCGCCGCGCCCTGGCCCGGAGGGGCGCATGAGCCTGTCCTTCTGGGTTCGCACCCGGCGCGGCGACTTCGACCTCGACGCGGCCTTCGAAACCTCGAGCAAGGCGGTCGCCCTGATCGGTCCTTCCGGGGCGGGCAAGACCACCCTTCTACAGGGGCTGGCCGGGCTCATCCCGGCCGAGGAAGTCAGGCTGACCGTCGACGACCGGACGCTGGTGGATACGGCCATGGGTCTGGCCCCGCCGGCGCATAAGCGCGGCCTCGGCTATGTGTTTCAGGACGGGCGGCTGTTCCCGCATCTGTCGGTCGGGGGCAATGTCGCCTTCGGGACGCGTTGGGCGGCCAACCCGATGTCGGTCGCCGAGGCCCTGAAACTGGTCGATCTGGAAGGATTCGAGCATCGCCGCCCCGCCGGACTGTCGGGCGGGGAGATGCGCCGCGTCGCCATCGCCCGCGCCTTCCTGCCCCGTCCGCGCCTGCTGCTGCTCGACGAGCCTTTCGCGGGTCTGGACGACGCCCGGCGTCAGGCCTTGATCCCCTATTTGGTGAAGCTGCGCGATACGGTGAAGACGCCGATGATTGTGGTGTCTCACGACGACCGCGACGTCGCCGCCCTGGCGGAGACCGTGCTGACGCTGGATCGCGGCCGGTCTGTCTAGAGGGGGCGGTCTGAGGCTGGTGCGGAAAAGCAAAGGGGGCCGACAGCGATGCTGTCGGCCCCCAGGAATTTGGTGGAGCTTAGCGGAGTCGAACCGCTGACCTCTTGCATGCCATGCAAGCGCTCTACCAGCTGAGCTAAAGCCCCGTTCCGAAGGTTTGATCCCCCGGTGGGTGTCGTCCGGTTCCCTGTGGTCCCCGGCGAGGCGGCGTTAGTATGTCAGGGCGATTTTCCGATCAACCCCGATTTTGATTTTATTTTCACCGCCTCCGGATGTTCCGGAAGCCCGCCGTTCGGCGGCTTCCGGAGTCCGTTGTTCGATCAGAGATCGTCGTCGTCACCGCCCTTGGCGATGTCTTCGTCAAAGGCGTCGTCGTCTTCGTCCTCGATGAAGGGGACGGAGTCGTCGTCATCGTCCGCCAGGACATCGTCGTCGCCGTCGGTGGCGCCCATGCCGGCTTCTTCCGACGGGTCGGTGACCACATCGTCCTCGTCGTCCGGCGTCAGGATCGGCTCGTGGCCTTCCTCGTCGATTTCCGGGGTTGCGGTGTCTTCTTCCTCATCCTCGTCGTCCGAGACCTTCTTCTCGTCGACCTGATCCTCGGCGTCGTCAGCGGCGTAGCCGCCCGGACGGCCGCGACGGCTGCGCAGCTTGATCGCTTCTTCCGGATCGAATTCGGTGTCGCACTTCGGGCAGTGAGCGGGGCGACGGTTCAGGTCGTAGAATTTGGCCTGGCAGTTCGGACAGACCTGCTTGGCGCCAAGTTGGGGATCGGCCACGTGAGGGGAGCCTTTGATTGGGTGTGGGGATTTCGGTCGCGTCCCTTGCCACTGTGGGGGCTCGCTGTCAAAAGCCCTCTTTGGTCCCGGCGGCTGCGGTGCGGTCGCGATCATGGGGCCCACCCCCTCCATCCTTCCTGTTTCCGGAGCCCAAGCGGGTGTCTTCCGCCTCTCATCTGACCTCGAAGCCCGGCTCGGCCCTGACCGGAACGGTCCGCGCGCCCGGCGACAAGTCCATGTCCCACCGGTCGATGATCCTGGGCGCGATGGCGACCGGCGTCACCGAGGTCGAGGGTCTGCTGGAAGGCGACGACGTCCTGGCCACCGCCCGCGCGGCCGAGGCCTTCGGCGCGACGGTGGAACAGCTGGGCGGCGGCAAGTGGCGCGTCACCGGCAAGGGTGGCTTCGAGACGCCCGCCTCGGTCATCGACTGCGGCAACGCCGGCACCGGCGTGCGCCTGCTGATGGGCGCCGCGGCCGGCTATCCGATCACCGCCACCTTCGACGGCGACGCCTCCCTGCGCGGCCGTCCCATGGGCCGGGTCACCGATCACCTGAGCCGCATGGGCGCGACCTTCGACTGGAGCGGCAAGGCCGGCCTTCTGCCCGCCACCCTGACGGGCGGGACCCTGACCGCCATCGACCATGTCCAGACCGTCGCCTCGGCCCAGGTCAAGTCGGCCATCCTTCTGGCCGGGCTGAACGCCGAGGGGGTCACCTCGGTCACCGAGCCGGAAAAGAGCCGCGACCACACCGAGCGGATGCTGCGCGCCTTCGGGGCGGTGGTGGACATCGAGGAGGTCGGCGAGGGCTGGATCATTCGCCTCAAGGGCGGCCAGCCCCTGACCGGCACCGCCGTCGCCGTGCCGGGCGATCCGTCCTCGGCGGCCTTCCCCCTGGCGGCGGGGCTGATCGTTCCGGGATCGTCGGTGACGGTCGAGGGCGTCATGCTCAACCCTCTGCGCACCGGCCTGTTCGACACCTGGATCGAGATGGGCGCGGACCTGACCATCGCCAACCGTCGTGAGAGCGGTGGTGAAGAGGTCGGTGACATCACCGCCCGTCATTCGGCGCTCAAGGGCGTGGTTGTGCCGGAAGAGCGCGCCGCCTCCATGATCGACGAATATCCGATCCTGGCCGCCACCGCCGCCTTCGCCGAGGGCGTGACGGTCATGCGCGGCGTGGGCGAGATGCGGGTCAAGGAGAGCGACCGCATCAAGCTGATGGTCGACGGCCTGCGCGCCTGCGGCGTCGCGGTCGAGGAGGAGGCGGAAGGCTTCCTCGTGACCGGTGGTCCCGTGCCCGGGGCCGCGACGGTCCATACCGCCCACGATCACCGCATCGCCATGAGCCATCTGGTCCTCGGCCTCGCCGCCGCCGCGCCCGTGACCGTGGACGAGCCCGACATGATCGCCACCAGCTTCCCCGGCTTCGTCGATTTGATGAACGGCCTTGGCGGGTCTATCGGTTAACGGTGACTACGCCCTCCCTCATCATCGCCGTCGACGGACCCGCCGCCTCGGGCAAGGGAACCGTCGCCGCCCGTCTGGCCGCCGAATACGGCCTGCCGCATCTGGATACGGGCCTGCTGTACCGCGCCGTCGGGCTGAAGGTGCTGGACGCCGGCGGCTCGCTGGACGACGCGGCCGCGGCCGAGGTCGCCGCCCGGTCGCTGGAGGTCGCGGGCCTGTCGGACAACCCTCGCCTGACCACGGGCGAGGCCGGAGAGGCCGCCAGCCGCGTCGCCGGCCATCCGGGTGTGCGCGCCGCGCTTCTGGACCTGCAGCAGACCTTCGCGCGCCAGCCGGGCGGAGCCGTGCTGGACGGCCGCGATATCGGCACGGTCATCGCCCCGGACGCCACGGCCAAGCTCTTCATCACCGCGACGCCGCACACCCGCGCCACCCGCCGCTGGAAACAGCTGACCGCGCGGGGCGACGCCATCGGTTTCGACGAGATGCTGGCCGATATCGTCAAACGCGACGAACGTGACGCCGGCCGGGGCGCCGCCCCCATGGTCCAGGCCGGGGACGCGGTCTTGCTGGACACGACCGAAATGGATATAGAGGCCGCCTTCGATGCGGCCCGCCGTATCGTCGAGGCGGCGCGCGCCCGTTAGGCCATCGGTCCTGACGGACAAATCCAACGCTCCATCCTCGGCTTCCGCGGGCGCTCTGGTCTTCCCTGAAGGCCTCGTATCCCAGACGACTTCCCAACTTCTGTTCCACCTCGCGCGGGGCCGTCCGGTCACGCGCCATAACCCATTCGGAAATATCAGAGCTTCATGGCTGACACCCACAACCCCTCGCGCGACGATTTCGCCGCGCTGCTCGACGAACAACTGCAGGGCCGCGACCTCGGCGAAGGCCAGGTCGTTCACGGCCGCGTCGTCGGCGTCGAAAAGGACATCATCATCATCGACGTCGGTCTGAAGACCGAAGGTCGTATCCCGGCCCGTGAATTCGGCATCGGCGAAGGCGCCGTGATCCCGAAGGTCGGCGACGACGTCGAAGTCTACCTCGAGCGCGTCGAGAACGCCCTGGGTGAAGCCGTCATCAGCCGCGACAAGGCTCGCCGCGAAGAAGCCTGGACTCGTCTGGAAGTCGTCTTCGCCGAAGGCGTGCCGGTCAACGGCGCCATCGTCGGCCGCGTCAAGGGCGGCTTCACCGTCGACCTGGGCGGCGCCTCGGCCTTCCTGCCGGGCTCGCAAGTCGACATCCGTCCGGTCCGCGACGTCGGCCCGCTGATGGGCAAGGAACAGCCGTTCCAGATCCTGAAGATGGACCGTCCGCGCGGCAACATCGTCGTCTCGCGTCGCGCCATCCTGGAAGAAGCCCGCGCCGAACAGCGCACCGAGCTGGTCGGCCAGCTGCAAGAGGGTGAAGTCCGCGACGGCGTCGTCAAGAACATCACCGACTACGGCGCGTTCGTGGACCTGGGCGGCATCGACGGCCTGCTGCACGTCACCGACATGTCGTGGAAGCGCGTCTCGCACCCCTCGCAGGTCCTCGCCGTCGGCGACACCGTCAAGGTCCAGATCGTCAAGATCAACCCGGACACCCAGCGCATCTCGCTGGGCATGAAGCAACTGCAGTCGGACCCCTGGGACGGCGTGGAAGCCAAGTACCCGGTCGGCGCCAAGTACACGGGCCGCATCACCAACATCACTGACTACGGCGCCTTCGTGGAGCTGGAAGCCGGCGTTGAAGGCCTGGTGCACGTCTCGGAAATGTCCTGGACCAAGAAGAACGTCCACCCCGGCAAGATCGTCTCGACCTCGCAGGAAGTCGACGTGGTCGTCCTGGACGTCGACGCCTCCAAGCGCCGCATCTCGCTGGGCCTGAAGCAGGCCCAGGACAACCCGTGGGACGCCTTCGTCGCCGCTCACCCGATCGGTTCGACCGTCGAGGGCGAAGTCAAGAACGCCACCGAGTTCGGCCTGTTCATCGGCCTGGACAACGACATCGACGGCATGGTGCACCTGTCCGACCTCGACTGGTCGGTCTCGGGTGAAGAAGCCATCCAGCGCTACCGCAAGGGCGAGATGGTCAAGGCCAAGGTCCTGGACGTCGACGTCGAGAAGGAACGCGTTTCGCTGGGCATCAAGCAGCTCGGCGGCGATCCGGTCGGCGAAGGCGACGCCTACAAGAAGGGCCAAACCGTCACCGTCACCGTCACGGCGATCGAGTCGGGCGGCATCGAGGTCAAGTTCGGTGAAGACGACGCTCCGGTCACCAGCTTCGTGCGCAAGTCGGACCTGAGCCGCGACCGCAACGAGCAACGTCCGGAACGCTTCGCCGTCGGCGACCGCGTCGACGCCCAGATCACCGCCGTCGACAAGGCCTCGCGCCGCGTCTCGGTCTCGATCAAGGCGCTGGAAATGGCCGACGAGAAGGAAGCCATCGAGCAGTTCGGGTCTTCGGACTCGGGCGCCTCGCTCGGCGACATCCTCGGCGCGGCCCTGCGCGAGAAGGCCGGCAAGGACTGAGTTTAGTCCTTTCGGAAAAGAATGGAGGCGGCCGGAGCGATCCGGCCGCCTTTTTCTTTGCCGATCAAGCATCAATGCCCCGTGTCTGATTGCGTACAATTAATGATCTTTGCGGACCCCTTTTGCTCATGAGGGCTTTTTCACCAGCCGCACGAGAGTTAGGGTGGAACTCGCTGTCGCGTATCTGACGGCTCAAACGCCTCTGGAAGGGCAAAACAAGACAGGGCGGGGGCCTTGAAACGGATGATCAAGTCAGAGTTGATCGAGAAGCTGGCGGCCGAGAACACTCACCTCACTCACGCTGAGGTCGAACGAGTGGTCAATGTCGTTTTGGGCCGTATGACCGAGGCCATGGCAGAAGGCGGTCGCGTGGAGCTGCGCGGTTTCGGCGCATTTTCCGTGCGTTCGCGTCCGGCCCGCGCCGGCCGTAATCCGCGCACCGGCGAGACCGTCGATGTGCCGGCCAAGTCGGTGCCCTTCTTCAAGAGCGGCAAGGAGCTGCGCGAGCGGCTCAACGCGTCGGGCGACGCCTGATCCTGCTGCCTGCGGCTTGAAAACGCAGGCAAAACGGTTTCCATTGTCTTCAGCAACCGCTCCGGCGGCTGATTTCTGCTGACTGACAAGGACAGACCGATGAGCCTGGTTTCCGAATTTCGCGAGTTCGCCATCAAGGGCAATGTCGTCGACCTCGCGGTCGGGGTGATCATCGGCGCGGCCTTCAACTCCATCGTCAAGAGTCTGGTCGATCAGGTGGTCATGCCGCCGATCGGCCTGATCACCGGCGGCATCGACTTCTCCAAGCTGGAATGGGTTCTGCGGCCCGAGAACCCGGCGACCGTGGAAATCGAAAAGGTCTCGATCCAGTACGGCGCCTTCCTGAACACGGTGATCCAGTTCGCCATCGTGGCCTTCGTGGTCTTTATGCTGGTCAAGGGCATCAACCAGCTGCGTCGCCAGAACGCCGCCGATCCCGCTCCCGAGGCGCCGTCGGCCCCGACCCCTACCGAACTGCTGCTGACCGAGATCCGCGACGAACTGAAGGCGCGTCCCTAGAGCCTGATATCCGCATCCGCCGCCCATCGTCTGTGGCGGGTTGGGGCCGGGCGCTGACAGAAGCCATGGTCGCCGTCGAAGGGGGTCGGCGACCATGTGGCCAGATCTCCGGACCCGGCCTCGCCCCGAAAGCGCACATGGCCGTGACCCCAGCCGCCTTCATGGCGTGCGCCGAGGGCCCAGGCGCCGAGACGACGCTTCAGCTCCTCGTTGACGACCTGCAGCCGCACCTTGGCCGCGCCGCGCGCCCGGGCCTGATCCACCAGGGCGCGCATCAGGGCCGGGATGGCGTGGGGTTCATCCTCGAGGGCGACGAGGTCGAGGATTTCCAGAAACATCGGCTCGATCGGCGTCGCCTTGGCCAGGACGGCCATCGCATAGCCGGTCAAGGCGCCGTCGCGGGTATAGGCCAGCAGCACGGGCGGCTCGGTCTGGTCGGGATCGGCGATGCGCCAGCGCAGGATTTCCGGACTGCGATCCGCGACCGCTCGCCCCTCGGCCTTCAACGCCCGCCAGAAGTCGTCATAGGGCGAACCGTTCGAGAGGTCGGTCAGGGTCGAGACCAGTGACGGAAACCGGGGTGGCCGCGCCCGGCCCAGGGCGCGGTCGGAGCGCAGGAAGCGCTCGCGGTACGGGTCGGTCAGATGCGGCGCCCGCTTGACGGCTTCGCGCATCAGCCGCCCGCGCAGACAGTCGATCGGATCGACGATCCAGGACAGTTTCAGGCTGCTGGTCCTCTGTGGCCAGGCGCGCATGCCGTGGCGGGCGTAGAGGGGCGCCGATTTGGGATTGGCGTTCAGAGTATAGCCGGCGGCGATGCCGGGCTGATCCAGAACGGCGCGGATCAGGGCGCGGCTCTGGCCCCGAACGGCCCGGGGCACGATGACGGAGAATCCTGTGGCGACATGGTGCAGCCGGTCGTCCTTCCACACCCGCTGGACCAGATTGCCCATGAAGGCGGCGGCTTGACTGTCTCTTCCGGGGACGACCCAGCCCGAGGGCGCCCCGATGTCCAGCCGGGCAGGATTGGATGCCAGCCAGTTCCAGCCGGCCGCCGAACGCTCCGGCCACCAGACGTCGTGGTGCAGGGCGTTGACGGCGGAATAGTCGTCGGGTTCGAAAGGGCGCAGGCTCATCGGACAGATCCTTCCCGATGCGGGACGGCGGGGGTGTCGGCGTTTCCACACTGCATGGGGCGGGCCACCACAGGGGGCCGATCTGTAACAACCAAGGATTGTACGACCGTTTCCCTCTCACGCGAAACGATTCAGGATTTGACTCTGTATCGACCGGAACAAATAATGAACATTCAGGTTCGATCATCTCATGTCCACATCATCTCCCCTGCAGACCCTTCCGGGCTTTTCCGCCTGGCCCGCCCTCGCCGAAGGGCTGGAAGAGGTGTGCGCGGTCGGGACCCGGGACATGGCGGGGGCCTTCGCCTTCGCTCTGTCGCGACTGCCGCAGACCGATACACGGCCGGTGCTGCTGGCGTCGGGCCGACGGTGGTCGGGCGAGCAGGGACGGCCTTACGGCCCCGGTTTCCGCGGCGCGGGGCTGGACGGGCGAGGAGCGGGCCTGATCCTGACGGAGGGCCGGACCGAGGGGGAGCTTCTGTGGATCATGGAGCAGGCCCTGAGGTCCGGGGCGGTCTCGGCGGCTTTGGCCACGGTCGAGGCGGCGTCGCTCGCCCAGACCCGGCGGCTGGAGTTCGCGGCCCGCGACGGGGCGGCGGTCGGGGTGCTTCTCAGACAGACCGAGGGCGGGCTCAGCGCCGCGCGCCGCCGGTGGCGGATCACAACCCTGAAGAGTGCGGCCAATCCCGACGACTCCCGGTCGCCGGGCGGCTTTTCCCTCGCCGCCGAACTGACCCGCAGTCGGTCCGAACGGCCGGGTGTCTGGAAACTGGAGCAGGATGATGAGACGCATCGTCTCCGTCTGGCTGATCGACTGGCCGGTGACGGTCTGGGCGAACGGGGCCGGACGGGTCTCGCCGCCTGAGCAGCCTGTCGGAACCCACGACGGGCCGCCTTTCGCCCTGATCGCGCGCACCGCTCGGGGCGCGGTTCTACACGCCCTGAACGCAGCGGCGCGGGCCGCGGGTCTGTCGGCGGGCCAGACCCAGGCCGACGCCCGCGCCGTCCTGCCCACCCTGATCTGCCGCCCCGCCGACCTCGCCGCCGATCGCGCGGCGCTGGAGCGGCTGGCCGTCTGGGCCGAGCGTTGGTCCCCGGCGGTGGTCGTCGATATCGGGCAGGAGGGGATGGAGGGGCTGTTCCTCGACGTCACCGGAGCCGGTCATCTGTTCGGCGGCGAGCTGGCGCTTCTGGCCGGGATGGAGGCGCGGCTGGCCCAGGCCGGGGTCCGCGCCCGCGTCGCCCTGGCCCCCACGCCCGGCGCCGCCTGGGGCCTGGCGAGATGGGGACGAGAGCATCAGGTGGTTCCGGAAGGCCGGACGCGGGACGCTCTCGCCGCCCTTCCGGTCGAGGCCCTGCGCATCGAGGCGGCGGCGCTCAGGCAGGCGCGGCGGTTCGGGCTGAAGCGGATCGGCGACCTCTATGACATGCCGCGCGCCGGCCTCGCCCGCCGTTTCCGCGACGGGGCCGGCGTCGGTCTGGTCCAGAGGCTGGATCAGGCCCTGGGTCTGGCCGCCGAGGGCCTGATCCCGACGCGCCCCTCTCCGAAATATCGGGCCTGGGAGGCCCATGCCGAACCCCTGTGCGACATCGCCGGGGTCGAGGGGCGACTGCCGGAGCTGGCCGCCGACCTCACCGCCGCCCTCGAGAAGGACGGACAGGGTGCGCGCATCCTGACCCTGACGGGGTTTCGCACTGACGGCCGGACGACCTCGCTGACGATCAAGTCGGGCCTGCCGGGGCGTGAGGTCTCCGTCTGGATGCGCCTGTTCCGCGAGCGCGGGGTGGAGCGGCTCGACCTCGGCTTCGGCATCGACGCCCTGATGCTGTCGGCCGATCTGACCGAACCGATGAAGCCGCATCAGGTCTCGCTGGAGGACGAGGCGGCCGCGCGCCACGCCGAAAGCCTGACCGCCCTGATCGACCGGCTCTCGGCCCGGCTGGGCGAGAGGGCGGTGCGGGTCGCCGAGCCGCAGGGGTCGTGGTTGCCCGAACGCGCCGAGCGCTGGCGACCCGCCCTGGGATTGAAGAAGACGGTGCGGCCGGACGCCGACGTCGCTGACGCCGATCCGCGTCATCGCCCCCTCCTGCTGCTGGATCCGCCCGAGCCGGTCGAGGCCATCGCCGAACTGCCCGACGGCGCGCCGGCCCTGTTCACCTGGCGGCGTCTGGCGCGCCGCGTCTCCCGCGCCGACGGCCCCGAACGTCTGTCGCCCGAATGGTGGCGCCCGCCTGCGCCAGACCGGGAGGCGCGCACCCGCGACTATTACCGCGTCGAGGACGATCAGGGCCTGCGCTACTGGCTGTTCCGCGAAGGGCTTTACGGCCGGGAGTATTCGGGCGCGGACGACGAGCGCGCGCCGTCCTGGTGGATGCACGGGATGTTCCCGTGAGCGGCGCTTCCGGCTGGTCGGGCCAGTATGCCGAGCTTGGTGTCATGACCAATTTCAGCTTTCTGGAGGGGGCGTCCCATCCGGGCGAACAGATGTGGCAGGCGAAGGCTCTTGGCCTCGCCGCCGTCGGCGTCGCCGACCGCAACACCCTGGCCGGAATGGTGCGGGCCCTGATGGGGGCGGAAGAGTATGACGTGCCGTTGGTCGTCGGCTGCCGACTGGGTTTTCTCGACGGGACCGACCTGATCGTCTTCCCACGCGACCGCGCCGCCTATGGCCGGCTGTGCCGCCTGCTGACGCTCGGCAAGAGCGAGATCCTCGACGAACCGGTCGTCGCCCCGCCTTCCAACGTCATCGGCTTTCCCGGCGGCGAGGCCCATGAGGCGGCTGACCCGGAGGAACCGCTCGAGCGCACCACCAAGGGCGAAACCCGGCTGACCTTCGATCAGGCCCTGGCCTTCGGGGAAGGGATGATCGCCCTGGCCGTGGCGCCCATCGTCCCGGACGCCGCCTTCGAGGCGCGGCTGAAGGACTGGCGCACGCGCTGGCCAGACACCCTCTATCTGGCGGCCCAGCCCCTGTGGCGCGGCGACGACCGGGCGCGACTGAACCGGCTGGCGGCCATGGCCGAACGCACCGGCGCGCCCCTGATCGCCACCAACGCCGTCCTCTATCACAAGCCGGATCGCCGACCGCTTCAGGACGTCCTGACCTGTATTCGCGAGGGGACCACCATCGACGCCGCAGGCGTCCGGCTCCAGTCCAACGCCGAACGTCACCTGCGCGGTCCGGCCGCCATGGCCCGCCTGTTCCGGGGTTATGAGTTCGCGCTGGAGCGGACGATGGAGGTGGTCAGGGCCTGTAAATTCTCACTCAAGGTTTTGCGTGAGGAGTACCGCTATCCGAACGAACCCGTGCCGCCGGGATGGACGGCCCAGCGCCGTCTGATCCGGCTGACCTTCAAGGGGGCGCGGGAACGCCTGAGCAGGGACGGGCGGGTGCCGCTGGACATGCGGAAAAAGATCGTCGCCGAACTGAAGCTGATCAAGGTGCTGAAATACCCGAACTACTTTCTGACGGTGCACGACATTGTCGACTGGGCGCGCCGGGAGCCTCGGAAAATCCTGTGTCAGGGGCGTGGATCGGCAGCGAACTCGATCGTCTGTTTCTGCCTGGGCGTGACTAATGTGAATCCGTCCGAACAGGACGTCCTGATCGAGCGCTTCATGTCCGCTGACCGGACAGAACCTCCGGACATCGACGTCGACTTCGAGCACGAGCGGCGCGAGGAGGTGATGCAGTATGTCTACAAGCGCTACGGCCGCGACCGGGCGGGCATCGTGGCGACCATCATCCACTATCGCCCCCGGTCAGCGATCCGCGACGTGGGCAAGGCGCTCGGTCTCACCGAGGACGTCACGGCCCGGATGGCCGACACTGTTTGGGGGTCATACGGCGATGCGGTGAAGGACGATCATGTCGACCGGACGGGTCTCAGCCGCGACGACGCCCGCATGGCGTTGGCGCTGCAACTGACGGCCGAACTGATCAAGTTTCCCCGCCACCTGTCCCAGCATGTCGGAGGTTATGTACTCAGCGAGATGCCGCTCGTGGAGATCGTCCCTATCGGAAACGCGGCCATGCCGGACCGGACCTTCATCGAATGGGACAAGGACGACATCGACTATTTGAACTTGATGAAGGTCGATGTGCTGGCGCTGGGGATGCTCACGGCGCTGAAGAGGGCTTTCCGGATGATCGAGGACAGCTACGGGAAGGTCTTCGAGCTTCATACGGTCCCGGCAGAGCAGAAGCCGGTTTATGACATGCTCCAGACCGGGGATTCGCTCGGCGTCTTCCAGGTCGAGAGCCGGGCCCAGATGGCCATGCTGCCCCGACTGAAGCCGAGGGAGTTCTACGATCTGGTCGTGGAGGTGGCGATCGTTCGGCCGGGCCCCATTCAGGGCAATATGGTTCATCCCTATCTGAAGCGTCGGGCGGAGCGGCGTGCCGCCGAGGCGGCGGGGTTGCCCTATCAGATTGACTATCCCCATCCCGCGCCGGAGCACGGCGACCCGAACGAATTGAAGCTTGTGCTGGACAAGACGCTGGGGGTCCCCCTGTTTCAGGAACAGGCCATGCGGATCGCCATGGATGCCGCGAAGTTCACGCCCAAGGAGGCGAACGGTTTGCGGCGCGCCATGGCCACCTTCCGGCACATGGGCACCATCGGGACCTATGAGGAGATTTTCGTCGGACGGCTAAAGGCGCGGGGTTATGACCCCGAGTTCGCCCAGAAGTGTTTCGACCAGATCAAGGGCTTTGGGGAGTACGGCTTTCCGGAAAGCCACGCCTGCTCCTTTGCCCTGCTCGTCTATGTCTCGGCCTGGGTGAAGTGCGTCTATCCCGAGGTATTCACCGCCAGCCTGCTGAACAGCCAGCCGATGGGCTTCTATGCCCCGGCGCAGCTGGTTCGTGACGCCCGGGAGCACGGAGTCGAGGTGCGGCATCCCGACGTCAACGCCAGCGACTGGGACGCGACGTTGGAGGCGCGGGACGGTCAGACGCGTCGCGCCCTCCGCCTCGGCCTTCGCGCCATCGACGGATTCAAGAAGGCCTGGGCCCTGCAAATCGCTGAGGAGCGTGCCCTGGCTCCCTTCGCCGACCTTGAAGATCTGCGCCTCCGCGCGAAGCTGCCGCCGTCGGCGCTGGACAAGCTGGCCGAGGCGGACGCCTTCGGGTCGCTGAAGCTGTCGCGGCGACAGGGGTTGTGGGCGGCGCGCGGCGCCCCGCCCGCTACAGGCGCGCCCCTGTTCGCGGCCATGGGGCTGAACGAGGCCGACGGCCGTCCGCCCGAGGCCTTGCCGGAACTGAGCCCGGGCGAGGAGGTGGTCGGCGACTACCAGACCATCCGCCTGTCGCTGAAGGGCCATCCCGTGTCCTTCCTGCGCGAGCGGCTGAGGCAGGCCGGCGCCCTGACGGCGCTCGACTATCAGTCGGCCCCGGCGGGTCGGCGGGTCGCGGTCGGCGGGGTGGTCCTGGTCCGCCAGAGGCCGGGGTCGGCCAAGGGGGTGGTCTTCCTGACGCTGGAGGACGAGACCGGGGTGGCCAATCTGGTCGTCTGGCCCGACGTCTTCGAGCGGCTGAGGCCCGTCGCCATGGGCGCGCGGATGATCCTGGCGAAGGGCCGCATCCAGCGCGCCGAGGGCGTCAGCCATCTGGTGGTCGAGGACCTGATCGACTGGACCCCGATGCTGGGCCACATCAGCGAGGACGACCAGATCACGCCCGATCCGGCCCCCGGATCGGGCCATTCGCCCAGCAACCCCAACCGCCGCCGCCACCCCCGCGACGTGCGCATCCTGCCCGGATCGCGGGACTTTCACTGACGCTGTCAGGCTGCCGTCCGGCCTCAGCGTCCGAAGGTCACACGGGGTTACGACTTGTAAAGCCTCTTTCCCGGTGGTCCTATCCGCCCTTCGCAAGGGGGCGGGGCGATGCGACGCAGACGCGCGCGCTCTTCACATGACGTCATGCGGGCGCCCCGGCGCCCGGAGTACAAAGGGTTGGCATGACCAATATCGTAATTCTGGCGGGGTTGATCATCACCCTGCTCACGGGGATTCCCGTGCTCTACCAGATCCTCAAAAACCATCCGAAGGGACTGATCGTCCTGTTCTTCGCCGAGGGCTGGGAGCGGTTTTCCTACTACGGCATGCGCGGCCTGCTGGTCTTCTATCTGACGCAGCATTTCTTCTTCGAGGACGGCAAGGCGACGGCGCTGTACGGCTCCTACACCTCGCTGGTCTATCTGCTGCCCCTGCTGGGCGGCATCCTGGCCGACCGGTTCCTGGGCACGCGCAAGGCCGTGGCCTTCGGCGCCCTGCTGCTGGTCGCAGGTCACGGGATGATGGCCTATGAGGGCCGGGATTCGACCCAGACCCTGACCTACAAGCCCACCAGCGCGGTCTATTCGATCATGTCCGAGGGACGTGGCGACGCGCGCGAGGTCGGCATCCGGATCGACGGCAAGACCTACAAGTTCGGCGGCGCCGAGGGCGGCGGCATCGCCATCAAGGATCTGCCGGCGACGGCGTCCCTGCCCGCGGTCCTTCCGGCCGGAACCTATGAGACCAGGACCAACACCGATCCCCTGGGCGTCAACGTCTTCTATCTGGCGGTGTCCCTGATCATCATGGGCGTCGGCTTCCTGAAGCCCAACATCTCCACGATCGTCGGCCAGCTGTACGAGCAGGGCGACCCGCGCCGGGATTCCGGCTTCACCCTCTACTACTACGGCATCAACCTGGGCTCGTTCTGGGCCGCCATCCTGTGCGGCTATCTGGGCCAGAACTTCGGCTGGGAATACGGCTTCGGCCTCGCCGGCGTCGGTATGGCGGCGGGCTTCGTGGTCTTCGTCCTCGGCAAGAAACTGCTGCTGGGCCGGGCCGAACCGCCGAAACCCGAGTTGCTGGCCAAGCCGGTTCTGGGTCCGATCAACCGCGAATGGATCATCTACATCGGCGGCATCCTGGGCGTGATCCCGATCTTCTTCCTGATCCAGCACCGCGCCATCGTCGGCACGGCGCTGAGCGTCTCGATCCTCGCCTCCCTGGCCTTCATCGGCTATATCCTCGTCGCCGTCTGCAAGACTTGGGCGCAGCGGCAGCGGATGATGCTGGCGGTGGTGCTGATCACCGGGGCGGTCATCTTCTGGACCCTGTTCGAACAGGCCGGCAGCTCGCTCAGCCTGTTCGCCGACCGCAACGTCAACCTGCTGCTCTTCCCGCAGGCGACCCAGTTCCTCGGCTTCGTCTTCGGCACCCCGGCCCAGCTGGCCGCCGCCGGAATCACCCCCGGGGCCAACTGGATCGACACGACGATGACCTCGTCCCAGACCCAGTCGTTCAACGCCGGCTTCATTCTGATCTTCGCGCCGGTCTTCGCCGCGATGTGGGCCTTCCTCGGCAAGCGCAATATGGATCCGAATCCGACGCTGAAGTTCGGCCTGGCGCTGATCCAGGTCGGCCTCGGCTTCATGGTGGTGGTCTGGGGCGCTGGCATGGCCAACTCGGCCTTCCAGGTGCCGATCGTCATGCTGGGCCTGCTCTATATGCTGCACACGACGGGCGAGCTCTTCCTGTCGCCGGTCGGCCTGTCGGAGATCACCAAGCTGTCGATGCCGGCGGTGGTCAGCTTCATGATGGCCGTCTGGTTCCTGGCCTCGTCCATCGCCCAGTTCGTCGGCGGCATCATCGCCGGCTTCGCCTCGACCGAGACGGTCGGCGGCGAGGTGCTGGACCCGGGGGCGGCGCTTGCGACCTCGCTTCACGTCTTCGGCCTGCTGGGCCTGTGGGGCATGGGTCTGGGCGTCTTCTTCATCGTGCTCAGCTTCTTCATCAAGGGCTGGTCCAATGGGGCCAATGACGCGTCCAACCACCCGGGGCCGACCCTGACCGACCGTGGTCAGGAGGACGGCAACATCGCTGACCCGGCCAACTCAACCCCGGCCTGATCGGGGTCATCGACCAAATGAAAGGGGCGGCGTCCTTGCGGACGCCGCCCCTTTTGTCTTTTGCGCTCAAGCAGCGAGCGACCGTGTCGCGAGCGTTAGCGCGGCGGCGAAGGCGCTCCCCCTCTAGAAAGTCTTCCTGACGCGGAAGGACCAGAAGGTGCGCGGGTCGATCTGGCGATCCTCGGTGAACAGGACCGTTCCGGCGGCGCGGTCGGAATAGACGGTGCGATAGGGTTCGAAGTCGTCCCAGATGTTCAGCTGGCCACGGATCGAGAGGGTCGTGGTCGGCTTGTACTCGATGAAGGCCTCATAGTAGCCCGAACCGCGCCAGCCCGAGACCTGGTCCGGATAGAACGACTTCTGGCCGAGGCGCGGCAGGATGTTGATGCCCCACTGGGTCTTCCAGGAGTGGATGTCCTGCGAGAAGCCGATATTGGCCTGGCTCGCGCGCACGCCGGAGATCGGCCGCGACTCCTGGGTCGTCGGGTCGGTGACCTCGGTCTTGTTCCAGTCGTTGCGGAAGGTGAAGCGACCGCCGGGGATGTGCAGCTTGTCCATCGGGACGACGATGTTCACGGACAACTGGTCCAGGGTCCCGTCGCCGATATTGCCGGTCGCCGACAGGCCGCCGGGCAGGGGCAGGCTGTCGATCACGTCGATGATCCTGTCGTGGCGATAGCCGATGGAGACGATGCCCTCGCCCCAGAAGCGGCGCTCATAGGTCAGTTCCGAGATCCAGCGCTGCTCCGGTTCGAGATCGACGTTGCCGCCGTATACATTGCCGTCGTTCAGGTCGGCCGAGGCGGCGAAGTCGCCGAAGTCCAGCTGGCCCAGCTCGCGCTCGAAGCGGAAGCGCAACTGGTTGTTGGGCCGGGGCGTCCAGGTCGCCAGGAAGCGCGGCTTGGCGAAGAAGAAGCTCTTCTCCTGATTGGCGTCGCCCGACTGGCTGATGGTCGACGCCTCCATACGCAGGCCGCCTTCCAGGGTCAGGTCGGGATGGATGCGCCAGGTCGCCTTGCCGAAGGCCTCGCCGCGCGTCTCCTCGACCTTCACCGAGGCCGAGGGCAGCGGGATGTTGGTCCCGCCGACGGTGAAGGCCTGTTCGACCTCCAGCATGTTGTAGGCGATCTCGGCGCCGGCCTCGAAGGTCAGGGCCGGCGAGCGCTCGTTGCGGACCAGGCCGCGCAGGATGCTCTCCGACGAGTTTCCGCTGGCGGTGAAGGCCTGTTCCGGATCGGGAACGCCGTTGAACGTGGCGTTGCTGGTCGAGGTGTTGTCGAAGTCCTCGTACTGGTGGATCAGCCGGGCCTCGGCCGTCCAGCGGGCGTTCAGCGGCCGGGTGTAGACCAGACCGAGTTCGCCCGAGGTGCTGTCCTGATCGTCGCGGCTGTCGCGCAGGACGGTCGCCGAGGTCTGGGTCTGGACGCCGTGCCAGTCGTTGATGCCGAGGCGGGCCGTCAGGTCGATCTTGCCGCCGGCGAAGGGCCCCGCATAGTTGCCGCGAATGCTGTTGCCGCCGCCGTAGCCGTCGGTGAAGACGTGTT
Organism: Brevundimonas sp. GW821-FHT12E07; assembly: GCF_058807035.1. Lineage (NCBI taxonomy): Bacteria > Pseudomonadati > Pseudomonadota > Alphaproteobacteria > Caulobacterales > Caulobacteraceae > Brevundimonas > Brevundimonas sp. GW821-FHT12E07. Next base: position 42,103 of record NZ_JBXAQH010000007.1, read on the forward strand.
CGTCGCGGGTCACATTGCCGTTGGCGTCACGACGAACGACGCGGCCGACGCCGTTGGAATCGCTGTTGCCGATGCCGTCGCTGAGGGTCACGCCCCAGCTGCGGTCGCCGTTGGTGGCGGTGAACTGATAGCTGCCGCCGTGGACGTCGTGGCCGCCCTCGAACAGATAGTTGTTGTAGGTCAGGATCGACTGGTGGCTGGTCCCGCTCTTCAGGATCACGTTCACGACGACCGAATAGCCCTGCATGTCGATGCCGGCGGCGCCGCCGCGGACCAGTTCGATGCGCTCGACCCGGTTGGCCGGGGTGCGCGACAGGACGTTGGAGCCGGTGTCGTTCTTGGACGCCGGGCGGGCGTTGTTGATCAGGACGTTGCCGACCGCGCCCTCGAAGCCCCGGCTGCCGGAGCCGTCATCGACCGAGAAGCCCGGCACGCGGTTGACCATGTCGAGCGCCGTGTTCGGACGCTGCTCGGCGAAAAAGTCCGGAGTGAAGACCAGGACCCCGCGCTGGGTCGCATCGGCCAGGGGGGCGACGCCGGGGCCGGCCTGGGTCGGGCCGGTCGGAACCGGGGCCTGGGCGACCTGGGGATCGGTTCCGGCGAAAGCGCCGCCGGCGCTCAGGATAAGGGCCGTAGTGGCCAGCAGGATTGTCTTGGTCATCGCCTGGGGTTCCCCTCTTTCGTGATGAGGGTTTTGGAGGGACAGGCTGTCTGTCTCCAGTTACAAGGCTGAAAGGTGGATTAAATCGTCTCCATCATTACAGGAAAGTCATGTGGATGTTCTGTAATCATCAGGCCATTATTCGAACATGATGACATTCCCTCGCTTGATTTCAGTGTTCGCGCTTTGCGCAGGCCTCGCCGCCGCGCCCATGGCGATGGCCCAGACGACGCCCGCCCAGGACGAGCAGGTCGACACCGTCGACGAGGTCGTGGTGGTCGCCCGCCGGGCCGGGGCGCCGATGTGGGAAATCACCAGCGGCGACAGCACCGTCATCCTGGTGGGCCATCTCAGCGGCGTGCCGCGCGACTTCGAATGGCGACCCGAGGCGCTGGAGGCGGCGACGGCCCGGTCGCAGCGCATCCTCTATCCGCAAGAGGGGCGGGTCTCCCTCGGCGACATCTTCCGCCTTATCTGGCGCATCCGGACCATCGGCAACCTGCCGAAGGGCAAGACCACGGCCGATTATCTGTCCCCCGAAATGCAGGCGCGGCTGACGGCGCTCAGGGCCGGCGACCGGGATCAAAGCTGGCGCAGCCAGAGCCTGGTCCTCCTCAGCTTCGACCTTCTGGAACAGGCCGGGTTTGACCGGCGCGGTCGCGGGGCCGCCGACGCGGTCCGCCGGGCCGCGCGTCAGGCGCACATCGACGGCGAGCCGGTCGGGATCGTCCGCGGCGACGAACTGATCGACAATCTGATCACCCAGCCGCCCGAAACCTATGTCCCCTGCGTCGAGGCCTCGATCCGGGCGGCGGAGGCGGGGCCCGCAGGCACACGGGCGCGGATGGAGGCCTGGCGCGGCCTGAAGGTCCCCGAAGTGCTGGCCACGCCTCTGGATACGGCCCTGAACCTGTGCTGGCCCACGGGCGATCCGGAGATCGCTCCGGTCCTGCGAGGCCAGTGGGCCGATGCGACCAAGCTGGCGCTGACACAGAGCGGGGTGACCATGGGGGTGGCCCCCTTACGCATCCTGGCCGAGCCCGGCGGGGTGCTGGACCAGCTGGAGGCCCAGGGGCTGGAAATCCACGGCCCGATCTGGCGCGAGGATCAGCGCTAGTAGAACAGGCCCGAGTTCGGATTCGTCGGCGCGGGCTTCTTCACCGGCGGCGGGACGGCGTCGCGGTCCAGATAGGGATGGACCTCTTCGCCCGGTCTCGGAGAGGGCTGGGGTGGCGGCATGGGGGCCGGGCCGGTCTCGACATAGGCGGGCTGTTCGGCGTGGAAGTCGTCGATCGGGGCGCCGTCCGTGGACGCCGGCTGCGCCTCGGGCATCTTGCCGTCGAAGCCGTTGTTCAGCTGGCCCACGTCCATGACGCCGCCGGGGGCGACGTCGGGCTCGACGGGAGCGACCACCGAGATGTTCAGGCCGGGACCGCCGGCGGCGCGGGCTTCGTCATCACCCCCCGCCAGCATCAGGCCGCCGAGGCCGAGCGCGGCGACGACCACGACGCCAGCGATGATCCACCGGGCCTTGGGCTGGCTGAGATAGTCGAGCACTTCCTTGCCGGTCATCGGCCTCTTCCCTTCACGCCTTCACGGCGCCGTCACGGGGCGTCTCGATTGCGAAACCCGGCCGCCCCCGACCGGTTCCGGAACAGTGATGCGTCAGACGGCCGTGCCGCCGACGGTCAGGCCGCCGATCTTGAGCGAGGGCTGGCCGATGCCGACGGGCACACCCTGTCCGGCCTTGCCGCAGACGCCGACGCCGGGATCGAAGGCGAAGTCGTCGCCGATCATGGTGACATTGGTCAGGGCCGTGGCGCCGTCGCCGATCAGGGTCGCGCCACGCACCGGGGCGGTGATCTTGCCGTCCTCGATCAGATAGGCCTCGGTGCACTGGAACACGAACTTGCCGTTGGTGATGTCCACCTGGCCGCCGCCGAAATTGGCGGCGTAGAGGCCGCGCTTCGTCGAGGCGATCATGTCGGCCTGTTTGTCCTTGCCGCCTTCCATGAAGGTGTTGGTCATGCGCGGCATGGGCATGTGGGCGAAGGACTGGCGGCGGCCGTTGCCGGTGGCGCGCTGGCCCAGCTGTCGCGCCGAGAGGCGGTCGTTCATCAACCCGACCATGATGCCGTCCTCGATCAGGACGGTGCGCGAGGTCGGGGTGCCCTCGTCGTCGACGCTGAGCGAACCCCGGCGACCGGCGATGGAGCCGTCGTCGACGACGGTTACGCCGGGAGCGGCGACCCGCTTGCCCATCATGCCGGTGAAGACCGAGGAGCCCTTGCGGTGGAAGTCACCCTCGAAGCCGTGGCCGATGGCCTCGTGCAGGAGGACGCCGGGCCAGCCCGCGCCGAGGACCACGTCCATCTCGCCCGCCGGGCAATCGACCGCCTCGAGATTGACCAGGGCCTGACGAAGGGCCTCGTCGACCTGGGCCTGCCAGCGCTCAGGCGCCACCCAGGCCTCGAAGCCGGTGCGGCCGCCAGCGCCGGCGGAGGCGCTTTCGCGGCGACCGTCCTTCTCGACCGTGACCGAGACGTTCAACCGGACCAGCGGGCGGATGTCGCGCACCGTCATGGCGTCGGCGCGCAGAATCTCGATGGCGCGACGCTCGCCGATCAGGGAGGCCGAGACCTGGACCACGCGCGGATCGCGGGCCCGGGCCCAGGCGTCGATCTCGGCCAGCAGGGCGATCTTGTCGGAGAAGGCGGGCGAGGCGAGGGGATCGACCTCGTCATAGAGCTTCTGATTGGTGGCGCGCGGTCCTTCGGCGGTCACCCCGGCATGACCCGTTTTGGCCAGAGCGGCGCTGTCGGCGGCGCGGCGCAGGGAAGCGGCGGAAATCTCGTTGGCGTGGGCGTAGCCGGCCGTCTCTCCGGCGACGACGCGCAGGCCGAAGCCCTCGGAGGCGTCATAGGCGGCGGACTTCAACCGGCCGTCGTCGAACACCAGGGATTCCGATTCCGACCGCTCGAGGAACAGTTCGCCGTCGTCGGCGCCGACCAGGGCGCCCTCAAGGATCGACAGGGCCTCGGCCGGATCGACTCCGGCGGTTTCGAGGATCGGGGGCGGAGAGGTGTGGACGGTCATGGCCGATAGATAGGACGCCCGGGCCGGTTCGTCACGGGCGGTTCAGCGAGACAGGCGGCGCGCAAAAGAAAATCCCCCTCCCGGCGGGCGGAAGGGGGATCGGAAGGCTGGACCGGGCGGTTTAGTCCTGGATGACGTCGCCGGAACCGGTGATCGACTGGCGCAGGGTCGCCGGGGAGGTGACGAGGTCAAGGTCGCCGGAGCCGGAGAGATTGGCCACCACCGCACCGGTCGGGGCGATGTGGGCGCCGCCGCTGCCGGAGATATCGACCGTGGCGTCGGTGGTCAGCAGGTCCGTCAGATCGCCGACGCCCGAACCTGTCACGGTCAGCTCCAGGGCCTTGGTGGCGCCGGAGAAGCGGAAGTCTCCGCTGCCCGAGGAATCGATGGTCAGGGTCGGCTGGTCATAGGCCTTGACCGTGAGGTCCGAGGAACCACGCAGGTCGAAGATCTTTACGGCCGGAGCGGTGACCACAATGTGGACCTCGCCGCTGTCGACCCAGATGCCGCGGCCGTTGGCGCGGCGCCCGAAGACGATGCGTTCGTCCTCGTTGCGCTCGTCGCCGACCCAGACCAGCCGGTCGCCCTGGATGCGGACCTTGTCGACGCGGTCGGCCGGGCCCCTGACGGTGATGCCGGGGGTATCGCCCTGGACGTATTCGACGTCGGCCGAGAGGTCGACCACCAGCTTGTCGCCGCCGGCCCAGGCCAGGGTGCGGGTGACCTCCTGGGCCTCGGTTCCGTCCTGACGGCTGATGATCAGGTCGCCGCCGTCGCCGTGACCCGGGAAGGTCCAGTTCCAGCCGTGGGCGGCCATGTCGCGGCCGCCGATGGCGACGCCGCCGGCCATGGAGGCCAGGGCCAGCACGAAGGCGGCCCCGGCGATGACGAGAAGGGTGCGGATCATGCCGGTTCTCCCGAGGTCGAGTTGACAGCGTGGGGTTCAAGGGCCGGCTTGAGCAGCCGGTAGTGCAGGCGGGCGAACCAGATCAGGCCGTTCACCAGCAGGATCGTGGCGATCGACAGCAGGGCGCCGACGGTGACGGCGCAGGCCATCAGGCCCAGGCCGATGAAGAAGGCCGCGAGGCCGCCGCCGGGGAAGCCTGCGAAGGGACCGGCGACCATCACCCCGAGACCCGAGCCGAACAGGGCGATGACCGCGACGAAGCAGCCGAACAGGGTTCCGATGACGCCCATGAGGATCGGCAGCAGGATGATGATGTCGATCGCGCCCAGACCCAGGACCGCGAAGACGGCGCCGGCCGCGGCCGACGGGGTCTGTTCCTGGGTCCAGCGTTTGACCCCGGCCTCGGCCTTGAGTTCGCGCGACAGACGGTCGGGGTCGCCCAGCGCCTCGGCGACCTCGGCCTCGGAGCGGCCGGCGGCCTTGCCGTCGTCGAAATGGGCCTCGTAGTCGTTAAGGATGTCGGCGGCGGTCGAGGTCGGCAGTCCGACCAGGCCCCGCTTCAATCGGGCGAGAAAGTCGGCGCGCGTCATTGGACGTCTCCAGTCGTGGGGTGGGTTTCAGGCACGGGGGTCAGCGGGGCCTCGTTGAGCACTGCGTCGACCGCGTCGGTGAAGGTCTTCCAGTCGGCGGTCTGGACGGCGAGCGCCTCGCGACCGGCGTCGGACAGGCGATAGTATTTGCGCGAGGGGCCGGCGCTGGATTCGACGAGGTAGGTCTCGACCAGGCCGTCGGACTGCATCCGCCGCATCAGCGGGTAGATGGTGCCCTCGCCCATGTCGATCGCGTCCGACAGGCGGCTGGCGATCTCATAGGCGTAGCTGTCGCCTCGCTTGAGGAGGGCCAGGACGCACAGTCCCAGCACCCCCTTCTTCAACTGGATCTCTATGGTTTCGGGCACGTCGTGTCCTCCTTCGATGAGGAGAGACTATGACAAGGTATCGTGCGTCGCAAGGTAGCTGTCTAAACATGACTGCGATTTAATCATCCACCCTGATGACTGTGTGGCTTCTTCGCGGCGCCGACCGCTTGGCAAGCGCCAAACGAGCCGATAAGGACCGGCAGAGCGCCGTGTTCAGAGAGCGCGGCGGGCGTTGCGAATCGCTCGCAAATGCCTGTTGCGAATAGGTTTATTGGGGGTCCAGGGATGGGATTGGGGCTGCGGCAAAATACGGCGCGTATGCGCAGGACCGTCGGCGGGCTGATGGCCTCGGCGGCCTTCGCCGTCCTGTCGGCGCCGGCCTGGGCGCAAGACCGTCTGGGTCAGCCCACGCCGAACGGCATCGACCTGCAGCCGGCGGCGTCCCAGCTGAAGCATGACGCCATCTGGTTCCACAACGTCATCCTGCTGCCGATCATCGTGGCGATCTGTCTGTTCGTGCTGGCGCTGATCGTGTGGATCGTCATCCGCTACAACAAGAAGGCCAATCCGGTTCCGGCGCGCTGGAGCCACAACACCGCCATCGAGATCGTCTGGACCGTGGTTCCGGTGCTGATCCTGGTCGGTATCTCGCTGTTCTCGTTCCGCCTTCTGTTCGCCTACCACGACACCCCGCCCGTCGACCTGACCATCAAGGCGACCGGCAACCAGTGGAACTGGGCCTATGAATATCCGGACCAGGGCATCGCGGAATACGTCTCCAACGTCCTGCCCGAGGCTGAACTGGCCAAGCGCGGCATGCCGCATGACCTCTATCGCCTGGCCGCCGACGAGCCGCTGGTCGTGCCGGTCGGCAAGGTGGTCAAGGTGCTGGTCACCGGCGCCGACGTGATCCACGCCTTCGCCCTGCCGGCCTTCGGCCTGAAGACCGACGCCGTCCCGGGGCGGGTCAACGAGACCTGGTTCCGCGCCGAGCGCGAAGGCGTCTTCTACGGCCAGTGCTCCGAACTGTGCGGCGACGACCACGCCTTCATGCCCATCGAGATCCGCGTGGTCTCGCAAGCCGAGTTCGAGCGCTGGGTGGTTTCCAAGGGCGGTTCGATGACGGCGAAGGCTGACGCCGCCGCAGCCGCGGCCGTCGCCGCCGCTCCGGCCGCCGCCCCTGCCGCGACCGACGCCGCCGTCCCCGCGGCCGCCGCCGG
>NZ_JBXAQH010000008.1:2500-5460 GCF_058807035.1 Brevundimonas sp. GW821-FHT12E07
CCGGGGAACTGAAACATCTCAGTACCCGGAGGAAAGGACATCAACCGAGACTCCCGTAGTAGTGGCGAGCGAACCGGGACCAGGCCAGTGCTCTTGTGAAATAAAGCCGAACGATCTGGAAAGGTCGGCCATAGCGGGTGAAAGCCCCGTAGGCGTCAAACAGCAAGAGACTCGAGTAGGGCGGGACACGTGAAATCCTGTCTGAACATGGGGGGACCACCCTCCAAGCCTAAGTACTCCTCTACGACCGATAGTGAACAAGTACCGTGAGGGAAAGGTGAAAAGCACCCCGACAAGGGGAGTGAAACAGATCCTGAAATCGGAAGCCTACAAGCAGTCGGAGCCTCCAAGCGAGGTGACGGCGTACCTTTTGTATAATGGGTCAGCGACTTCATGTGTCGAGCAAGCTTAAGCCGTTAGGTGTAGGCGCAGCGAAAGCGAGTCTGAACAGGGCGCTAAGTTCGACGTATGACGACCCGAAACTGGGTGATCTATCCATGAGCAGGTTGAAGGTAAGGTAACACTTACTGGAGGACCGAACCGGTGAATGTTGAAAAATTCTCGGATGACTTGTGGATAGGGGTGAAAGGCCAATCAAACCCAGACATAGCTGGTTCTCCGCGAAATCTATTTAGGTAGAGCGTCCGACGAATTCCTTAGGGGGTAGAGCACTGGATGGTTGCGGGCTGCGCGAGCGGTACCAATACTAACCAAACTCCGAATACCTAAGAGAACTATCGGGCAGACACACGGCGGGTGCTAACGTCCGTCGTGAAAAGGGAAACAACCCTAACCATCATCTAAGGCCCCCAAGTACTGGCTAAGTGGGAAACGATGTGGGATTGCTTTGACAATCAGGAGGTTGGCTTAGAAGCAGCCATCCTTTAAAGAAAGCGTAACAGCTCACTGATCAAGCGATCCTGCGCGGAAAATGTAACGGGGCTCAAGCCAGTCGCCGAAGATATGGGTGCACTTTATGTGCGCGGTAGCGGAGCGTTCCGTAAGCCGGTGAAGGTCAGGCGTGAGCCTGGCTGGAGGTATCGGAAGTGAGAATGCTGACATGAGTAACGATAGGAGTGTGAGAGACACTCCCGCCGAAAGACCAAGGGTTCCTGCGTAAAGCTAATCTGCGCAGGGTTAGTCGGCCCCTAAGGCGAGGCTGAAAAGCGTAGTCGATGGGAAGCAGGTAAATATTCCTGCACCAGCTGGAAGTGACGGATGGCGCAACTTGTCAGGGCTTATTGGATTGTCCTGGCAGGGAAGTTGTCCCTGGAAATAACTCCAGCAGAGACCGTACCCGAAACCGACACAGGTGGTCAGGTAGAGCATACCAAGGCGTTTGAGAGAACTATGCTGAAGGAACTCGGCAAATTGCACGCGTAACTTCGGAATAAGCGTGACTCTGCTAAGGGCAACCTCTGCAGAGTGGCACAAGCCAGGGGGTAGCGACTGTTTAGCAAAAACACAGGGCTCTGCGAAGCAGCAATGCGACGTATAGGGTCTGACGCCTGCCCGGTGCCTGAAGGTTAAAGGGAGATGTGAAAGCGTCGAACTGAAGCCCAGGTAAACGGCGGCCGTAACTATAACGGTCCTAAGGTAGCGAAATTCCTTGTCGGGTAAGTTCCGACCTGCACGAATGGCGTAACGACTTCCCCACTGTCTCCAGCATAGGCTCAGTGAAATTGAATTCCCCGTGAAGATGCGGGGTTCCCGCGGTCAGACGGAAAGACCCTATGAACCTTTACTATAGCTTCGCCTTGGCGTTAGCGACCGTATGTGTAGGATAGGTGGGAGGCTATGAAACCGGGGCGCCAGCACCGGTGGAGCCATCCTTGAAATACCACCCTTACTGTCGTTGACGTCTAACCGAGGGCCGTTATCCGGTCCCGGGACATGGCGTGGTGGGTAGTTTGACTGGGGCGGTCGCCTCCTAAAGTGTAACGGAGGCGCGCGATGGTGGGCTCAGACCGGTCGGAAATCGGTCGTCGAGTGCAATGGCATAAGCCCGCCTGACTGCGAGACTGACAAGTCGAGCAGAGACGAAAGTCGGCCATAGTGATCCGGTGGTCCCGAGTGGAAGGGCCATCGCTCAACGGATAAAAGGTACTCTAGGGATAACAGGCTGATTTTGCCCAAGAGTCCATATCGACGGCAAAGTTTGGCACCTCGATGTCGGCTCATCACATCCTGGGGCTGGAGCAGGTCCCAAGGGTTCGGCTGTTCGCCGATTAAAGTGGTACGTGAGCTGGGTTCAGAACGTCGTGAGACAGTTTGGTCCCTATCTGCCGTGGGTGTTCGAAGCTTGAGAGGATCTGTCCCTAGTACGAGAGGACCGGGATGGACATACCTCTGGTGTACCTGTCATGGCGCCAGCTGTGCAGCAGGGTAGCTAAGTATGGAATAGATAACCGCTGAAAGCATCTAAGCGGGAAACTAACCTCAAAACAAGGCTTCGCTGAGGATCGTGGAAGACTACCACGTTGATAGGCCAGGTGTGGAAGCGCGGTGACGTGTGAAGCTTACTGGTACTAATAATCCGATCGGCTTGATCGTTTCTCAGCAAAACTCATTCGATTTTCGAATACGACAATGTCTTCTCTTACAGTACGATATCCGCTTGGTTGACCTGGTGGCTATGTCGGAGGTTCCCCACCCGATCCCATCCCGAACTCGGTCGTTAAGCCCTCCAGAGCCAATGGTACTCCGTCTCAAGGCGTGGGAGAGTAGGTCGCCGCCGGGTCTACCAAGCGGATATCAAACTGTAGGAACAGCTCAACACGAGCTCTCTCTCGAACACCTTCCTTCACTCGACCGTTTGCCGCGGGATGGAGCAGCCCGGTAGCTCGTCAGGCTCATAACCTGAAGGTCGCAGGTTCAAATCCTGCTCCCGCACCCAAACATCAACAAAACGCCCCCTGGCCAAAAGCCCGGGGGCGTTTTGCGTTCTGGCCAACCCGACG
>NZ_JBXAQH010000009.1:0-986 GCF_058807035.1 Brevundimonas sp. GW821-FHT12E07
ATGGCCAAGGAAAAGTTCGAACGCACGAAGCCGCACTGCAACATCGGCACGATTGGTCACGTTGACCACGGCAAGACGACGCTGACGGCGGCGATCACGATGACGCTGGCGAAGGCCGGCGGCGCCAAGGCGATGAACTACGCCGACATCGACGCCGCGCCGGAAGAAAAGGCCCGCGGCATCACGATCAACACCGCGCACGTGGAATATGAGACGGCCAACCGTCACTACGCCCACGTCGACTGCCCCGGCCACGCCGACTATGTGAAGAACATGATCACGGGCGCCGCGCAGATGGACGGCGCGATCCTGGTGGTTTCGGCCGCTGACGGCCCGATGCCGCAGACCCGCGAGCACATCCTGCTGGCCCGTCAGGTCGGCGTGCCGGCCCTGGTGGTCTTCATGAACAAGGTCGACCTGGTCGACGACGCCGAGCTGCTCGAGCTGGTCGAGATGGAAGTGCGCGAGCTGCTGTCGTCGTACCAGTTCCCGGGCGACGACATTCCGATCACCATGGGTTCGGCCAAGGCCGCGACCGACGGCGTGAACCCGGAAATCGGCGAACAACGCGTCCTGGCGCTGATGGAAACCGTCGACGCCTACATCCCGCAACCGGAACGCCCGGTCGACCTGCCCTTCCTGATGCCGGTCGAAGACGTGTTCTCGATCTCGGGCCGCGGTACGGTCGTGACCGGCCGCGTCGAGCGCGGCATCGTCAAGGTCGGTGAAGAAGTCGAAATCGTCGGCATCCGTCCGGTCCAGAAGACGACCTGCACGGGCGTGGAAATGTTCCGCAAGCTGCTCGACCAGGGCCAGGCCGGTGACAACGTCGGCGTTCTGCTGCGCGGCACCAAGCGTGAAGACGTCGAGCGCGGTCAGGTTCTGTGCAAGCCGGGTTCGATCACCCCGCACACCAAGTTCCTTGCCGAAGCCTACATCCTGACCAAGGAAGAAGGCGGCCGTCACACGCCGTTCTTCACGAACTA